>CAZAUN010000001.1:0-1898 GCA_964488465.1 uncultured Ohtaekwangia sp.
AAAGTTGAACTTATTTTCTCAACTTTCAAATGGCCGAACTTCAGGGGAGCTTACAATTTACTATACATTTTGTTGGGCGTAGTTATTTTCTTCCACTCACTTTTCTGTCACTTGTTAATAATAAAATTCGTAAAAGAAGATGTCAAGTTAACCAAGAGGTCGAGTTCATCACTTTTTACTCCGTCATTATGCTTAATATAAGTATTTTGATACTTGGAATAGTAGTCAATCAATTTAACAATCATATTGGATATTTCCTTTGAGGTATTCGCGTCCTTTAGATAGCTACCAAGATTGTCTATTTGATTCTCAAGTGATTTGTCGTTATTGAATTTCTGTTTGAGCAAACATTCGAGTGATAGTCTCAAGTCGTCAATTAAGTTTCTTTCGTGTTTCCCTTCATTTAATTTGTCCAACGCACTTTGAAAGAGTCGGCCAGATTCTGGAAAGTCCTTTAATTGGATTAGGTTCTTTTTAACTAAGTCTGAGTTAATATTCGGTCTAAGTATCGTGTAATCAAAACTTGGATTTAACTCTTTTATTTCCTGCTCCAAAAAATACTTTGCCTTACTATAAAATACATTTTCAGTGCATTTAGTCGGTTGGTCTTTGAACCTACACTTCTCTAAATGCTTGTCGTAATCTCTAGATATATTTTTATGTAAGCGATAGAGAAAGATTAGTTTGTCAACATTTTCATAAAAGTTATATAATTTCGATTGAACGTCATTCTTGAAGCTTTCGTGTCCATTTACTTCGCGAAAGTAGTCCCGCATGTATTTGCAGAAATCGTCCGCTTCGTGTTCTAATATTTGTTCTGCTGTCATACTTTGAAAATAATTACGCCCAACGTTGGGCTATTTGCAGTGGCTGGCTTTTGAAATCGTTATTGTCCACCGTGACCAAACGTAATAACGAAGATAAAACTTTTTGCTTACACGTCACCCAGCCATTGCAAATAGCTTTTGTTGTGGGCTGGCCTTTAGTCCAAAGTCCCCAATTTATTCTCTATTGAAAAACCCAGTTATGTAAAGCATACTTATTAGTGAACCGAATAGGTATATTGAAACCATTGTCCCACGTATTATTTTTATTTTCCTCTTTTCATTGTCCCACTTTAATTGCAAGCTGTCGTACTTGACTAGCCACTTATATCTCAGGAAATTGAAAGTTAGTATTAGTCCCATGATTATATACTCTGTCGTCCCCGTCATGTATTCCTGTTGTCCGCCTAACTTTAAAAATATTTTGTCCAACGTCACTAAAATGAAATACTGACTCATTGCCATTGCAGGAATCCCAAACGCCCACGGTCCACTTTCTCCAAAACTCAAATAGAATTTATAGATTCTGTAATATATATAGTCGAATGGTCCCATGTTCTGTAATCTACCCCAAAGGCTTGCCCACAACGATTGTGTATATGCAATTTCCTATATTTCCCTATTAGATACTCCTAAAATAAGCGCCTGAGCTGAATTAACCAATAGGCGCACCATAACTGAAATCATAGGATTTCGACCTGTTTTTTACTTTGTGATCTCCAGCCTGACTTCCTGTTTTAAGTATAGCCCTTTAGATCCGTTTGTAATCGGATATCACGAAAAAGCGAAATCCGGCTGCAGTTTGCTACCGACAGGTTCCCCAACCCGGGCTGGAGCTACGCGGCCCGTTCACTCCCAATCCCATAAAAAAGTAAAAAGGGCCAAAACAGGCCCGCGCACGTACCCACTACGATGCACGGAAGTACCTAACACGATTCGGGAGAGTACCAACTACGATGCGGGGTAGTACCTAACACGATGCGGGAGAGTACCAACTACGATGCGGGGTAGTACCTAACACGATGCGGGGTAGTACCTAACACGATGCGGGAGAGTACCAACTACGATGCGGGG
>CAZAUN010000001.1:1998-183297 GCA_964488465.1 uncultured Ohtaekwangia sp.
GCGGGGTAGTACCTAACACGATGCGGGAGAGTACCAACTACGATGCGGGAACATAACAACACAAATGCAGGAGAGTACCTAATACGATTCAGGAACTTGGCAATTCAAGTGCGGAACCTGCCCGGAAAATGGTGGCTTGATCTCTAGCAGAGCAACCGGTAACAAGTAACTAGAGACCAGTAACCAGCTACTAGCAGCCAACATCAACTCTAATAAAAATTTAATCCGCATTCACTCAAAAAAAGTCCTACAAACGTGCCAATCGATTTTGTGTTTCAGCAGGAAGCATAAATATAGTTTTACAAATAGTTGAAAAAAGTAAAACAAACATCACCCCCGGTTGCGTATTAAAGACATAACTAAATACATGTTATGTCTTACAGCAAGACCGCAGACAGTTACGATGGATTCGTACAGCTCTGCTCCGGGTATGGAGGATACAACCCCGGATCGCCCAACCTCACGTTAAGTGCCTTATACGAATTGGCGGGCAAATCCCGCGATGCGTTGCAGGCCGCGTACGTGGCTAAGTCAGCAATGAAAGAAGCCACGAATCAACGGGAGATAACCTTTGCCGGTTTACCAAAACTGGTATCGGGAATTTCCTTTGCCCTGGCCGCCTCAGGCGCCAGTGAACAAACCATGAAGGACATCCGTGTGTTCCTTCGCCAGATGTCGAGCCGGAGAAAAGGCCGGGATCCGATTCCATCGGATCAATCGACAGAGCCTGTGAAGCCAAACAGGCCATTCTCGCAACGCGGGTATGAAGCGATGGCCAACCAGTTTGCCGAGTTGGTGCAAACGGTGAACCGTCAGCCGAACTACCAGCCCAATGAAGCCCACTTGTCGAAAGCGGGCTTGCAGGAAATGGTCAAGCAGCTTCACGGCCACAATCTGGCGGTGCGGGAAGCGCGGGCAGCCTTCAGCCACGCACGGGTAGCGTTACACCAGGTGTTTTATGGTGACGCCCACTCGGTCGTGGCAACAGCCCGGGCCGCAAAAAAGTACCTGCGCTCGGTGTTCGGGCTGAACAGTGATGAGTACAGCCAGGTACGAAAAATTCAGTTTACTAAATCCTATTTGTGATGACGAAGCTGAAAGAACAGTAAAAACCCCGGCCGCAAGACCGGGGTTTTTCATTTCATCAAATGTCTTATGTCTTGTGTCTTATGTCTTACGTCTATCACACCAGCAGCTTGTTCGTCTCCTCCGCATCGATGGTGATGTCGTCTTCGCCCACTTCATCAAACGGGTTCTCCAGGTGGTCCTGGATGTTATCCAAACTGACCAGAATGAAACTGTACAAAATCGGCATCACATACTCCAGCGAAGCCGAGTAATCACCCACGGTACTGGCAAAGTACGGTCCGTAGATGATTGGAAACACATAGATGAACACCTTGGAATAGGCGCGCAAGGTTACCGGGGTGCGGTAATTGTGAATGATCTTCATGTTGTCAAAGGCGATGATGATCTTGCTCACATACTGACTGATCCGGGAAACCTCCCCGCTTTGCACGCCCTGGTTCCGCAGCTCCATGGTGAGGAGCGATAGTTTGGAAAACAGTTGATACATCTGGGTTTCATTTTTCTTCCACTCCGGGTCGTGTGTGGTCTTGAACATGTCGCGCATCAGTTTCATCATATCAAAAATGATCACTTTCACACGGTCGGGCAGGTCATTGTCTTTGCTGTTGGTCCAATCGCGGGTGGCATAATACACGGCCACGGCATGTCCTTTAAAGTCGGCAAAGCGTTGCAGGGCCGTTTCTCTACGGGTATATGCCGAGCCGATGGAAAACACCACCGGAAAGACAATAGCAACCCCCACCAGCATGTCGGGAAACTTGGCAATGAAACCGTAGTGGTAGCACAAGTATGTGGAGATCACCGCCAGGGCGGTGATGATGAACGTCTTGTAATTAATGATGAGCGAGAAACTGCGAAAGAGCTTTTTCATAGAAGTTATGCTCCTGAAAATTTCCAAAAAGGAATGAGATTACCAAATTGTTAACAGAATATAAAAACCAGGTGCAAGCAGAGGTCGATCAATCTTCCAGCACTTCCACTTCCACGCGCACATTCCTGCGCGCCTGGTGGCTGTCTTTGTCGTGGATCATGCGGCTGCCGCCCCACGCCCGGATATCGATGCGATCGGGAGCGATGTCATTGGCAATCAGCCAGTCTTTGATTACCAGCGCCCGTTGGTAGGAGAGTTCCTTGGCGCTGCCGCTGCCCTCCACCACATCGGAGGTCAGTTCAAAAAAGCTTTTGCTCGGACCCATGGTGATGATTTTGCCCCGGCTGTTGCCGTTGGTGTGGCCGTGCAACATGATCTTATACTCCGGACTGGAGTTCATGAACTCCAGCAACCGCCCCAGTTCATACTTCGACTCCGGCAGCATGATGGCTGCATCGTTGAAAAAGTACACATTGTAAAGGGTTTCAATGTCCCCCTTGTGCAGACGGGCCAGGTCAAACTTGACGATATAGTGATCTCCACGCCACTCCATATACGGTGGCAGCGAGTCGGGCTTGATCGTGGTCAGGTTAAAGTCATGTTGTACTTTGCGGAAGCCGAAGGACGTGCCGAGTAAGGAGACTTTACCGGTCTTGTTTTTTGGGTCAATCATGGCGGCCACCTCGTGGGCTTTTACTTTTTTGATCAGCCGGCCTACATCCCCATCAATCACATCCACTTCGCCTTCAATCGGCTCGCTGTTGGTGGGATTATATAAATAGAAAAGCACCATCGCTTCTTTCATGGGGGGCGGTGCCGTTGACTTTTCCTCCGCCTTTTTTTCTTCCACCGTTACTTCTACCCGTTCGGAAACAACTTGCTGTTGTTCGGGCTGCACCACCGTTTCGGTTTTCTTTTCTGCTTCCGGCTCAGGGTTCTTTTCCTCGAGGATGACCTCTGCCTTCACCTCGGCCGGAGGCGGAGTATAACCTTCTTTCATGATCCGCACCCAGGCATCAGAAAAGCCCCCCGCCTTGCGCGCTTCCAGCATTTTTTGAATGGACTCATCAAAGTTGGTGTAGTAATCCAGGTAGATGTAATAAAATTTGCGGCCCAGGTCATAGCCGTAGCGGGTGTGAAGGCCGGTTTTATTTAACCGTTCTGTATAGGTCTCCATGTATTTTTCCTGCCCCAACCGGTAGGCGGCCACTACGATGTAATAGCCTTTGTTGAGGTACTCGCCTTTGGGGGTGGGTTCGGCCCCGGCAAGGGAATTGGTAGAAAGCAATACAATAAAGAGCAGCACAAATGCCGAAGCAGGTGCATAGCTTTTCATGGGTGTAGGGTGTTTGGTTAACTAAAGATTGCGGAAAAAAGGGAGTTTTGCAATGATGAGCGGTCGGTTAACCGTTTCGGAGTATCGTTCTCAGAAACCCGTACCCATAGCCGGTAAGTTGTACCAGGGCAGCCGGAACGCTGAGCAACGCAACCGGAAGGGACCCCGTGCTGCGCAAACCGTCAATAAAAACCAACAATAGATGGATGCTGTACAGGGCGAGCGCCACCTTATATAATAGAGTGGCAAACAGAAACAGAAAAGGGAGGCTGATCAACCCGATCAGAAAGAAGGCCGGAAACCAGTGGGTCACCTTTATCTCACCGGGATGCGCCAGCCCCACCAGCACCCGCCCGCGCCCAAAGTTGGACACCTGATCAAAAAATTGCCGCAGGGTCGTTCTCCTTTTGTGATACACAAAGGCATCTTCGATCAACCCCGTACGAAAGCCGGACTTGCGAATGCGTACACTTAACTCAATGTCTTCCGCCAACCGGTCAAATTTAAAGCCGCCCGTCTTTTCAAATACGGTGCGGTGCATGCCCATGTTAAAACTGCGCGGCTGAAAGCCGCTGGCCTGGCCACCCCGGATTCCTCCGGTCGTAAATAAAGAGGCCATGGTAAACCCCATCGCCTGTTGCAGCAAGGTAAAGTCGGCCCGGCCACGGTCAGGTCCGCCCCAGGCATCCACCGGATGGTGACTCAGAAATTTTTCAACGGCTTCAAAATAATGCGCGGGGATCAGGCAGTCGCTGTCGAACACAACAAAATATTCACCGCGGGCATGTGCAAATCCAAAGTTCCTGCTGGGCCCGGGGCCGCTGTTGGGTTTAAAGTAGTAGGCGATGGTCAGCCGGTCGGCAAATTGTTCGTACACATGCCGGCAAGTCTGGGTCGATCCATCTTCCACCAGAATCACTTCAAAGTGTTGGTACGTTTGCGCCACTAAACTTTCCAGCAGTTCCTGCACCTCCTGGGGCCGGTTGTAAACGGGAATGATAACGGAATAACGGGGAAGCATGTGTGTAAAAATAGTCAATCCCCACTACCGTTGCTCCGCATCCCGTTTCCGGTATCCCCATTCTTTTTATACCTTTCTCATACAAGCCTGTGTGGTAACAAACAGAATAGTTAACCGCAAAGGCGCAACGATTGCCAAATAGTGTCTCTCTGAGAATCTTTGCGACTTAGCGCCTTTGCGGTGAAATCTACTCACAAAGTATAGGATGATGCGAATGAAGTGTTTCTTTTTGGTAGCGTTGATCGGGTGCTTGTCTGCACGCGCAACCGCACAAACCGGTGAGCTGCGGGGCAAAGTATTGGATTCGAAAACTAGCGAAGCCTTGCCGTTTGCTCATATCTTCATCAACCTCACCACCCTGGGTACCACTTCGGATGCCCAGGGAAACTATGTGCTCAAAAACCTGCCGGCCGGAGTGCATGAGGTGGTCTTTTCCTTCATTGGCTATACGAGCTATCAAACGAAAGTAACGGTGAAGGCAGGCGAAAGCACCACCCTCGACATTCGCTTGCTGCCGTTGGAGACGCAACTGGAAACCGTAGTGGTGAGCGGCTCGCGCGATAAGGAATGGGAAAAGCAACTTAAAAAGTTTGAAAAGATCTTTCTGGGCGCAACCCGTTCGGCCAGCGCGACTAAAATCAAAAACCCGTGGGCATTGGAATTCAAAGAGTCGCAGGTAAACAATGTGGACTTGTTCACCGCCACCGCTTCACAACCTATTGAAATCGAGAACAACGCACTAGGGTATCGCATCGACTACCATTTAAAGACCTTCGCCACCACGGCCTCGGGCTATAACATCGTGGGGCAGGTTCGCTTTGAAGAGTTGAACCCGCAGGATGCCAAACAGGCGAAGCTCTGGAGCGACAACCGGGTCAATGCGTATTACGGGTCGTTCCGGCATTTGCTTACCGCGATTGTAACCGACCGCGTGGCGGAAGAAGGATTCTATATATATGTCGATAAGAGCGGGTATGAAAACACCCCGTACCGTGCCTCCAACTTCAAATCACAAATTGACAAAACGGTGGATTTATACTCCACGAAAAATACAGTCACAGCCGGCAAGGGTACAAACGAGTGGACGATCCCGGTAAAGCAACGGTGGGAAGTGCACTACACCCGCGCCCGCACCAACACCAAAACCTACAGCGATGTGGATTATCCGGTTTCGTGGATTCAGGTGAATGGTGGTGTTATTCGCACCTCGCAAACAGGCATCGTACTGAATCCGGTAAACGTGGTGTTATCCGGTGCCATGAACGAAGCCCGCCTGGCGGAGATGCTGCCCTACAACTATACACCGGGAGCCCCACCTCAAGTCAGCATCGAGTCGCCCACTGTGGTGAAGCTCAAGCCCCTGGAAGAGAAAGTGTATGTACACACAGATAAGGGCTATTATTATCCCGGTGAAATCATTTGGTTAAAAGCGTTCTTGAATTACCGCGATCCGCAACGGATGGATACCCTCAGCCACGTAATGTATGTTGAACTGGTGGACCCGAACAAAAAGATCCTTCAGTCAAAGACACTTTTTATCGATGGGGGATCAGGCGATGGCGCGATGGAGTTGCCGGCCCACGTTCCGGCAGGCATGTATACCCTGCGGGCGTATACGCAGTGGATGTTAAACTATGGAGCGGCTGCAATCTTCAATCGCTCGATTCCGCTATTGAACCTGGATGAAAAGCCAGCACCCGGTGACAGCACGGTGCAGTTGATCACGCCCGAATTAAAACTGCGCACCAAACGCACCACCTACCAGCCGCGCGAAAAAGTGAAGTTGGAATTTGAATTGCGCGATTCGGAGGGAGTTCCTATTCCCGGTGAGTTTACAGTTTCGGTAACGGATGTGAACCAGGCAGTAAGGGTACCGGCACCCGGCATCATCGATCAGTTTCCGATGTCCGAGCCAACCACGGCCGCCTGGTTAACAGCCATTCGGTATCCTATTGAATCGGGAATCAGTCTGGCGGGTACGTATGTCAATGGAAAAGGAAAGCCGGCCCGCAAGACCATTACCTTGGCGCAAAATAAATTTGAACGCCTCGTTCCGTTTGAGACCGATGCGCAGGGTCAGTTTTGGGTAAGTGGGTTGCACTTCTATGATTCGGCCGAGTTGGGGTTCCAGTTGGTAGGAACAAAAAAGCAGGAAGGTGCGCTCACCTTCCGCGCACGGGAGGTTCCCAAAACGGAATACCTGAAGTCAGCCTTGCCTTTGCAGACGAAAAAATCAACACCCTACATTGTGCGGAAAAACAGTAAGCCTACCGACTCGCGCCTGTTGAAGGAAGTGATTGTGGAAGAGACGGCCTTGCCGGCCGAAGTCAAAAACAAAGAGCAGATTCCCAAAGCCTATGGCCGGGCTGACTTCACGATCACCAATGCCGAGATTGTTGCCTCCAGCCGCACGTCCTTGGTGGATGTGTTAGTGGGGCGCGTTCCGGGCTTGGTGGTGGTGGGCAACGTGCTGCGCTTTGGAAGTGCTTCCAACTTTATGGGTCCGGCTTCTACAGAACCCATGCTTATCATTGATGGCGTGCAGATCACAGCGGGTGGCGACTCAAACTACAACCGGCTGTTGCAAATAAATCCGGAGATCGTGGAACGTGTGGACGTAATCAAATATGGAGGGGCCGCCATCTATGGATCGCGTGGTTCCAATGGCGTGATTGTGGTCACCACCAAAACGGGCATTGATCAAAAAGCAAATACAGAGTCCTCCTTCTTCCAGACCGTAGTCATTCCAGGGTATGCAGCGCGTTCCACCTTTGATGCGCCCGATTATTCGGTAAAGTCCGATCCGGGTTTCGACAACCGGGTAACTATTCATTGGGAACCCACCGTAAGGATGGATGAGGTATTCAAAACGATTTCCTGTTCCTTTTATGCTGCCGATGTGGAAACCACCTATCAGGTAGAGGTGATCGGGGTTACGGATTATGGAGATCCGGTTCGGGGAACGTTCTTTATTGACATTAAAAAGTAAGTACATGAAAATTTTCTGGACCCTTGCGGTGATACTGGTGTCGGGCACCGCCTTCAGTCAAACCACTTCGGATGTGGCTACTCTTGACAGTACAATAGAAACCCTGTATGCGGTTATCTCAGGCGAGCCGGGCAGTACCCGCGATTGGAACCGGTTTAAAAATCTGTTCGCAGCTGATGCGCGCCTGATCCCTACACGCAAGGATGCAGCCGGCAACCTCACGTACCAGGCCCTCACACCCGATGAATATGTGAACCTGTTTTCCGCCCGCATCGCCACCGGTTTTTATGAACGCGAACTGAGCCGCACCGTGGAAGAGTATGGCACCGTGACCCACGTGTTTAGCACGTATGAAACGAAGGAAAGAAAAGATGGCCCGGTCACGAATCGCGGCATCAACAGCATTCAATTATTTAAGGATAAAGACCGGTATTACATCCTGTCCATTTTCTGGTGTGCAGAAAGTATGGGCTTTACACTTCCGGAGAAATACCTGCGCTGAAGATGAATAAAAAACTGCTCATTATTTCCGGAACCCTGATCACGCTGATGCTCTTTGTGATCTTTGGTGTTTTGGTCCCTTCCGGGATGTTTAAAACCATCGAACCGCATTATCAGGGTCAGGTTTTGAAGACGGAACTGCCGGTGGCTGGCCCGGAAGACATTACCATTACTGCGCAAGGCCTTGCTTTCATTTCTTCCGATGACCGTAGAAACAATCAAAAAGAACCCGACCTCATACCGGGTGCTATTCTGATGATGAATCTGCAGGATACAACCTTAACGCTTCGCAACGTTACGCCTCCGCAGCTCACGGATTTTCATCCGCATGGTATTTCGCTGTGGACCAATGAAGCGGGTGAACAATTTCTCTTCGTGGTCAATCATCAGCAACGGTACACCCGCCATACCATCGAGCGCTTTCAGTGGCGCGGTGACAGCCTCGTGCACCTGGAAACAATTCAAGATCCGCAGCTAATGACCAGCCCCAACGATGTGGTAGCCGTGGGCGAGCGAACATTCTATGTAACGAATGATCATGGGTATGGCGAGAAGGGCCTGAGCCGGACCCTGGAAGAATATTTGCAACGCTCCATTGCATACGTAAATTACTTCGATGGTCAGGCGTTTCGCAAAGTAGCCGGGGGCATTGCTTATGCGAATGGCATCAACCGGTCGCTCGATGAAAATAAAATTTATGTCGCCTCAACCACCGGAAGGAAAATCATCGTCTATGACCGCGATCCGGAAACCGGAAACCTGGTACCAGAGCAGGAAGTGAACGTAAACACCGGAGTGGATAACATCGAGGTAGACGAAGCCGGTGCCTTGTGGGTAGGGTGTCATCCGCAGATGTTGAAGTTTGTAGCCCACGCAAGCGATGCCGCGGAGGTTTCTCCTTCGCAGGTGATCAAACTCACCCCCACCGGATCGGGTGAGTTCACGGTAGAAGAAGTTTATCTCAATGATGGTACACTCTATTCCGGTTCGTCTGTCGGGGCCGTCTATAAAAACCGGCTGATTATCGGCTCCGTGTTTGAAAAAAGTATTCTGGTAGGAATTCAAAATTAAAACCGCAATGAAGTACTTCTACGCATTGTTCATGGGCCTGGCCATTTCAGCTCCGGCTCAAAAGAATCAGAATCTTACAACTGTTTCCACAAAGTACGCCATCCAGTCCTTCAAGGAATTCTATGAATTACTTAGCCTCTCAAACGATGCGCATTTTCCGGCTGATATTGAGAAGAACGTGCAATGGTGCGAGCAGGCGTTTGCCAGGCGCGGGTTTACAACAAAGCGTTTGAATACGCCCACCGTACCATTGCTGCTGGCCGAACGGAAAGTAAAAGCTGCACAAAAAACGGTTTTGATTTATTTACAAATCGATGGCCAACCGGTGAACCCTGCGCAGTGGGACCAGGAGAGTCCGTGGAAACCTACCCTGAAAGAAAAGGACGGTACCGGTCAATGGCATGCGATTGCCTATGAACGGTTGTATGAAGACCTGAATCCCGACTGGCGCATTTTTGCCCGCTCAACCTCCGATGCGAAAGGACCCGCGATGGCTTTCCTCGCTGCCATGGATGCCGCCACCGAATTAAAGGTGGTGCCGAACTACAACATAAAAGTGATTATGGATTTTGAGGAGGAGTTGGGGTCACCCAACCTGCCGGCCGCGGTAACCACGTATAAAACAGAATTGGCCGCGGACCGGCTTATCATTTATGATGGTCCGAGGCATGTAAGCAATCAACCCACGCTGAGTTTCGGAGCCCGCGGCATTTGCGAGATTACACTCACCACGTTTGGCCCGCGGGTGCCGGTACACAGTGGCAACTATGGCAACTATACACCCAACCCTGCCTTGCGACTCGCAAAATTATTAGCCTCGATGAAGGACGATGACGGTCGCGTTACCATCCCCGGATTCTATGACGGCATAACCTTAACGGAAGAAGAGAAAGCCATTCTCAAACAAGTGCCCGATGATGAAACGGAGATTCGTAAATTCCTGGGCATTGCGGCACCCGATAAGATCGGTGATAACTTTCAGGAGTCATTGCAATATCCGACCTTGAACATCCGGGGCATGGATGCGTTGTTTATTGGCAAAGAGGCGCGCACGCTCATTCCGGCAACCGCCACGGCAGAAATAGATATTCGCCTGGTGCCCAGCAGCGATCCGGACCGTTTGATTGGATTGGTAAAAAAACACATTCAGGATCAGGGTTATTATCTGGTTGATCAAATCCCAACGGAAGAAGAGCGCATGCAGCATCCACGCATTGCCGCGTTTCAATCCAGCTTTTCGTATGCCGCGTTTCAAACCCCCTTCCAGTCTGAGACAGGAATCTGGTTAAGCAAGGCGATGGTGCGGGCCTTTGGTAAGGAACCGATTAAGGTGCGCACGGCAGGAGGTTCCATTCCCATCTCACCCTTCGTCACTACGTTGGGAATACCTGCGGTGGCCGTACCCACCGTCAATGCCGATAACAATCAGCATGCTGAAAATGAAAACATCCGCGTGGGCAATTACATCGATGCTGTGAAAACCTTTGTGGCCATCCTGCAAGAGAAACTCTGATTCACTGAATGTGATTTTTATCGATGAACTCTTTGAATGATTTGCGATAGGTATCGCCAATAGGCAGGGAGACCGGGCCGATCTGCACTTCGTTTTTTTGAATCACATCAATGGCATCGAGCGCTACGATGTACGAGTTATGGATGCGGATGAATTTGTCGGCCGGCAATTGTTCTTCCAGAGCCTTCATCCGCTGCAGCGTAATGATTTTTTGAGTGGGCGTGTGGATGGTGACATAATCTTTTAATCCCTCCACATACCGGATTTCATCCAACCGCACCTTCACCAGTTTGGTGCCGTCTTTAACAAATACAAAAGGAGGTGTTGAGGGTGTTGCCGGTTCGCCATTGGATACCGGCTTGCTTTCTGCATCGAGCCGTTGGGTGATCTTGTCCACACACTTCAGAAACCGTTCGAAGGTGATCGGCTTCAGCAGGTAATCGGCCACATCCAGTTCATAGCCTTCGAGCGCATATTCCGAGTAGGCAGTCGTTAGTACCACCAACGGTTTATTTTTGAGCACCTTGAGAAGTGAGATTCCGGTCAGCTCCGGCATCTGAACATCTAAAAACAAGACGTCCACCGATAAGGTGCGCAAGGCTTCTAAAGCTTCGAGGGGATTGGAGAAAGCATTGAGGAGGTGGAGGGTGGGTACTTTCTTTACATACTCCACCATCAGGTTGCGGGCCAGCGGCTCGTCTTCAATGATGACGCAATTCAGTTTC
This sequence comes from uncultured Ohtaekwangia sp., assembly GCA_964488465.1. Taxonomy (GTDB): domain Bacteria; phylum Bacteroidota; class Bacteroidia; order Cytophagales; family Cyclobacteriaceae; genus ELB16-189. The sequence goes on from CAZAUN010000001.1 coordinate 13,115, forward strand.
ACGACAACGTGAGGGTCAATTGGATGTAATATACATCCTTTTTGTCCTCGGTAGTCAGTTTATATTGATTCGGATAGCTCAACTCCAGCCTGCGCTTCACATTTTGTAAACCAATTCCGGATTTTTCGTTGGTATCCGGTTTTTCAGGTTTACTGTTTTCAACGGTGTAAATGCATTCCTTGTCTTTCAACTGGATCGACACCTTTACCCAGGCTTTCGGGTTATTGTTGCTCACTCCATGCTTGAATGCGTTTTCCAGAAACGTGATAAAGATCAGGGGCGCGATCCACTTGTTATCAACATCACCTGTCACTTCAAAGGTGATCGGGATTTGGTTGTTCAACCGCAACCGCTCCAGGCTCACGTAGTTTTGCATGTACTCCAGCTCTTTGCTGAGCAGTACCTTCGGATGGTTGGAGTCGTAAATCATATACCGCATCATCTGCGATAGCTTTGCGATCACCTCCGTGGTGTTTTCCGACTTGGTGTAGGCCAGGTAATACAGATTATTTAAGGTATTGAACAGAAAGTGCGGATTGATCTGGGCTTTGAGAAAGTTGAGTTCCGAGATCAGCTTTTCATTTTCAATTTCCTTGCGTTTGGCTTCCAGTTCAAACCAATCCACGGCAAAGCGTAACATTCCAACAAAAAGTACAATGAATAACGTGATGGCTACAATCTGCACAATAAAGAAGCTGGAGTAGAAAAATTCAACCCGATGCGTGTATCCGTCAACCAGATAACGCTGCAGGTGCACCCGCACGGTAAGCAATGCGGCAAAGGGTACCGAGAACTCGAGCAGGTACCGCCAAAGGTTTTTACTTTTAAGAAAGCGGGGCCAGGTAAAGAAGTAATTCAGGTAGGCAATCAGCATCGTAAAGATCAGCTGCAACGAGAGAGACGTAAGCATACGCTCCCAGTCATACCCGCGCCCCCGTTGAAATACAGAGGCCTGATATAGGTTAAAAGACAGGTACACAAACCAGAACGATACGTGAAGGAGGGTGACCCTGTTTTTATTGAAAAATGACTGCATTGACTTGTTCGTCTTGCAACGTAACGCCAAAAGTAAGGCCGGGGTTAACAAGGCATTAACAATAGTTGGGATATTCTACCATTCATCACAAAAGATCGACCGATGGCCCCGATTTGATCGGATTCGGGTATGTCGAATACCCGCTGGGTTAGTCGAACCAAACGCCCCGATGGTCTAATAGCCGCTGTTTGGAGTGAACAAAAAATTTCCTTTGCAGTTTAATACAGTGTCGGGAATAAATACGGGCATAAAACACTCTAATTAGCAACCATTGAAATGAAAAAATTACTCCTTGTACTACTTACGGTCAGCTTGTCCACCAGCTTAATGGCCCAGGATAACAGCAAAGTCAGCGGCATCATCGCGGATGCGAAATCCAACCTGCCGGTTGAGTTTGCGACCATTGCCTTAACGGATAATACCGGCAAGACGATCAATGGTACCATTGCCGATGCTAAAGGAAAATTTGTCATTGAGAAAATCGCGGCCGGCACCTACAACGTGGTGATTTCTTTCATTGGTTACGAAACCATAACCAAAAGCAATATTGAATTGGATGGCAAGAAAGATCTCAATTTAGGTACAATCAAAATCAGTGAAGAAGCCACCCAGTTAAGTGAAGTGGTGGTGGAAGGTCAGAAAGACCTGGTGGAAGAGCGCGTGGACCGCACCATTTACAATGCCGAGCAGGATGCCACCACCCGGGGCGGTGATGCCACCGATGTGCTGAAGCGGGTGCCCATGCTTTCGGTTGACCTGGACGGAAATGTAAGCTTGCGCGGAAGTTCCAACATCATGGTGTTGATTAACAATAAACCTTCCACCATCATGGCCAACTCCGTAGCCGATGCGTTGAAGCAGATTCCTTCAGATATGATCAAGACCGTAGAGGTGATTACTTCGCCTTCGGCAAAATACGATGCCGAAGGTTCTGCCGGCATCATCAACATCATCACCAAAAAGAATACCCTGGAGGGCCTGACTCTGAACGTGGATGCCGGGGTAGGCTATCGCGGTTCCAACCTGGGGTTGCGCGGCAACTACCGTACAGGCAAAATGGGATTCTCACTGGGCGGCTTCGGTCGTTCCAATTATAATATTGAGGGCGCGTTTGAAAATACACAAACTACCCTGGATGGAACGGATGTATACGAAACCATTCAAAAGGCAGAGAACCGTAGCAATGGGATCTTTGGCAACTATAGTCTCGGGTGGGATTACGACATCAACAAAAACAACTCGATGACGGCTTCCTTGCGGTATGGTGTTCGCAACGGTAATTCCTTTCAGGATCAACTCGTGACACTCCCGTATTTGAATGGAACCTTGGGTGCCGCCAGCTTGCGCGATGTAACCACCAAGGACCTGTCCGGAACAATGGATGCCAACTTCAACTACACCCGCCTCTTTGCAAAACCGCAACAGGAACTGAGTTTTCTGGCGATGTACAGCCGCAACGACCGTAATAATGATTTTACCAATACCCTTTTCGACTACACCACGAATGATATTACCCAGCGATTCAAAAATGAAAACGATGGGTTGAATGAAGAATACACGGTTCAGTTGGATTACCAAACACCTATTGCCGATAATCAAATGTTTGAGATGGGCGGTAAAAGCATCACCCGGAAGGTGCTCAGCGACTTCGCCTACTTTACAGCGGCAGGATCGGATGGCGAATTTGTATTGCAACCCAATCAGAATCTTTCCAACCAGTTGAATTATAACCAGGATGTGCTGGCCAGCTACATGTCGTACACGTACAGCGCCAAGAATGGCTACAGCCTGAAGGCCGGTGCCCGCTACGAGTACACCATCATTAATGCATTCACCCGAACCGAAGAGGATATTGATATTCCTGAATATGGTGTGCTGGTGCCCAGCATCAACGCATCTAAAAAACTCAAGAAGGGTACCGTGAAAGCTTCGTTCAACAGACGCATTCAACGGCCGTCCATCCAGTTTTTGAATCCAAACATTCAGGCCTCCAACCCCTACAACCGCACGGTAGGAAATCCGGAACTGGATCCGGAGTTTACCAACAATTATGAAGTGGGCTACAGTACGTTTATCAAAGGTACTTCGCTGAACTTTACCGGGTTTGTGCGCAACAGCAACAACTCCATTCAGAGTTTGCGTAATGTAGCGGGCGACACCATCGTAACAACCTATGCCAACATCGGTAAAGAGAATGCGTACGGGGGAAGTTTCTTCGCCAATGTGAGTCTGGGCAAGTTGTCGATCAACGGTGGTGGCGATGTGTTTTATGCAGACTTGTCGAACAACGATCCCAACCCAGAACAAAATGCGAGCAATACCGGCTGGGTATACAGCGGCCGGTTGTTTGGTGGTTATGATCTGGGTAAAGGTTGGGCGTTGCAGGCCTTTGGATTCTACCGCGGCCGAAGGGTACAACTGCAAGGCTACCAGGGTGGCTTTGGAATCTACAGCCTGGGCGCGAGAAAGGAATTTAAGAATAAGAAGGGAAGCATCGGTGCCGGGCTGGAGAACTTCCTCGCTCCGTCCATGAAGATCCGCAACGCAACAGAAACCATCACCATAAGCCAGAACAGTGTTACGGAAATGAGAAACTTCAGCTTCCGGATCAACTTCAGTTACCGCATTGGCAAGATGAGTTTTGATCAGCCCCGGAGAGGCCGCTCGGTGAACAACGATGATTTGAAAGAAGGCGGTGATGGCGGTGGCATGGATAATGGTGGTGGTAATATGGGCGGTGGCATGGGCGGTAACAATGGTGGCCAGAATCAGCAACGCGGCAACCAACGCAATGCAGCCCCGGCAGCTGTGGTGGCGCCTGCAGCAGCGGTCGCAGCCGTTGATCCGAATGCTACTGTTAAGGCAGACGGTAATTGGGAGTATACTGTGGAGTCACCACAAGGAGCGAATGGCGGAACAATTAAGATCACCAAAGAGGGTGAAACCTATAGCGGTGTAATTATCAATGCTCGTTTCAACCGCGAAACCCCGTTGAAGAATGTGAAAGTGACCGGCAACGAATTGAGCTTTTCATACGAAGTGAGCTTCGGTGGCAACACCAGCGAAATTCAAGTGAAGGGAATTATCACGGGCGATCAGTTTGCAGGAACTACTACCATGCAGTTTGGTTCCTTCCCGATGACGGCCAAGCGTGCGCAATAGAAAGTAAGATTTTGGGTTAGGGTGTTTGGGTAAAATGCCGGATCGAAAGACCGGCATTTTTTGTTGTCCTTTATTTAAAAGGGCTTTTGTATTTTTTTGTACCTTATCTTCAATGAAGCCCCGGTTAATTGGCCTTACCCTTTCACTCTGTTTGGCGCTATCGATCCGTTTCGCGTGGGCACAAAGTCTGCTGATTGAAAACGTAACAATCGTTGATCCAGCTGCTAAAAATCCATTGCTGCAGACATCCATTTACATTGAGAACGGAGTCATCAAGAAGATCTCGGGTAAAAATAAGGTTCCTAAAAAAGTCATGAAGGTCGATGGAACCGGAAAGTTTGCCTTGCCGGGACTTTGGGATATGCACGCGCACCTGGCTGCGCTCACTCCAATCGGTACGGCCCCTGAAAATTATATAGGTCATGGTGTCTTGCATGTTCGGGATATGGGTGGCCACCTCAACGAGTTGTTGCCGTTGCGGGATTCGATACGCCAGGGCTTACGCATCGGACCCACGATTGTGATGGCCGGCCCAACATTAAATAGCGAGAAACCAGCCGATTTTCACCGCCTGGTGACCACCGATGCCGAAGCCCGGCAGGCAGTGCGGGAATTAAAAGCAGCCGGAGTTGATTTTATTAAAATTCATCGCGCTGTCAATCGCGAGGCATTTTATGCAATAGCCGATGAAACAAAAAAGCAAGGCTTGACTTTCTCAGGTCATGTGCCGCTGGTGATCAGTTGGATAGAAGCCTCCCAAATGGGGATGCACACCATCGAACACATTCAAACGATCTATGAAAATCTGATTCCGGATCCGAGTAAGGTACCACTCGAATTCATTCGGATGAGCCAACGACTGGAGGAAGCACTCGGGGATTCAATTTTTTCTGTACTGAAGGAGCAGCAAACATATTTTGATCCAACGTTGATCGGATATCAGGAGAGTTTTGCATCGGTAGCACCTGAAGTTGCTGAACGGAGAAAGAGCGCATTTCAGAAAATGAAACGCATAACCGCCAAAGCGTACCAGGCCGGTGTACCCATCATTACAGGTACCGATGTATTAGCAAAACATGGTGAAATGTTGATTGAGGAGTTGCTGCTGTTGGAAAGTATTGGCATGCCACCGCAGGAAGTGTTGAAGGCCGCCACGGTAACTTCGTCACAGGCGGCTTTCCACCCGGAGTTGGGAAGTATTGCCGTGGGTTCTCCGGCTTCCTTTCTCTTGTTTGAAAAGAATCCTTTGGCAGACTTACAAGTCCTGCGTACGCCCCATATGATTGTGATGAAAGGCAGCGTCATCACCTCCGATGAAATGAGGCAGTTGCGGAAACGCGACTAATCATTTCTTTTAATGCTTCAACGCAGTCAGGTCTTTCGACCTGACTGATGAAAAAAATTGTACTAATTAATAGACAGGTTGAAAACCTGACCTTGGCAAAATAAATTGACACCAGTCGAAAGCCTACTTTTTGACTTCCTGCACCGCAATATTTAACTCCTTCAATTGGTCTTGTGAAATAGTAGATGGTGTATCAATCATCATGTCGCGGCCGGCATTGTTTTTAGGGAAGGCAATGAAATCGCGAATGGAGTCGGCTCCACCAAACAACGAACAAAGCCGGTCGAAGCCGAACGCAATCCCTCCGTGTGGGGGTGCTCCGAACTCAAAGGCATCCATCAAAAAGCCAAACTGTTTTTTCGCTTCGGCATCACTGAAGCCGAGCTTCGTGAACATCAATTGTTGCGTGGGGCGATCGTGAATCCGGATGGAACCCCCGCCTACTTCGGTGCCGTTAATCACCATGTCGTAGGCATTGGCCCGTACCTGGCCCGGGTTGCTGTCAAGCAAATGTAAGTCTTCGCGCTTGGGCGATGTAAACGGGTGATGCATGGCATGCCAGCGGTTGGTTTCTTCGTTCCACTCCAGCAACGGAAAGTCAATCACCCACAGAGCTGCAAATTTATTCTTGTCACGCAAGCCCAACAGGTCACCCATCTTCAGGCGCAACTCACTCAATGCCTTTTGTGTTTTTGTGGGTTCACCGGAAAGGATCAACAACAAGTCACCCGGTTGGGCGTTGAATTTCCCGGCCCACTTCTTCAGGTCCTCGACCGTATAGAATTTGTCAACCGATGATTTGAACGAACCGTCTGCTTTGTACTGAACATACACCAACCCCTTCGCACCGATCTGGGGTTTCTTCACAAACTCAGTCAATTCATCCAGCTGCTTGCGGGTGTATTCGGCACAGCCCTTTGCACAAATGCCCACCACTAACTCTGCACTGTCAAATACCTGAAAGCCTTTGCCCTGCGCTACGTCATTGAGTTCTTCAAACTTCATGTCAAAGCGGGTATCCGGTTTATCGGAACCAAAGTATTTCATGGCCTCCGCATAACTCATGTGAGGCACGGAAGGCATGTCAATCCCCTTTACCGTTTTAAATAAGTGGCGCACCAATCCTTCGAATGTTGAGAGAATGTCTTCTTGGGTAATGAACGCCATCTCACAGTCGATTTGTGTAAACTCCGGCTGGCGGTCGGCCCGCAAGTCTTCATCGCGAAAGCATTTTACGATTTGATAATACCGGTCAAAGCCCGAAACCATCAGCAGCTGTTTGAACGTTTGAGGCGACTGTGGAAGTGCATAGAACTCGCCCGGGTTCATGCGCGAAGGCACCACGAAGTCGCGGGCCCCTTCGGGGGTGGACTTTATCAGAACAGGAGTTTCAACTTCAATGAAGTTCAGGCCATCCAGGTAGACACGGGTTTGCTGCGCCATTTTATGACGCAACTGTAAATTCTCGCGGACGGGGTTTCTGCGTAAGTCCAGGTACCGGTATTTCATGCGCAGGTCGTCACCGCCATCGGTGTTGTCTTCAATGGTAAAAGGAGGAACCTTGGAAGGGTTCAGAACTTCCAGGCTGTGCACTTTAATTTCAATGTCCCCGGTAGGCATTTTATCATTTTTGGAAAGCCGTTCCACCACGGTACCCTGTACTTTCAATACGTACTCGCGTCCGATGCTGCGGGCCACTTGCAGGGTAGGGGCGTCTGTTTTACCTTCTTCCAAAAAGAGTTGTGTTATGCCATACCGGTCGCGCAGATCAATCCACAACAAACTGCCCTTATCGCGGGTACGTTGTGCCCAACCGGTAAGCGTCACCGATTTATTGACATCGCTCAGGCGCAGTTCACCGCAAGTATGAGTTCTTAACATGGTAAAATCCTTAAATTTGGGCGTGCAAATTAATAAAGGTTACACGTTATATAGTGTGCCTTTGGCTATTTTCGTTTTTGAAACGCTATGAGCAAGACCCTCCTTTTCCTGTCGATCGTCAGCCTTTTTGGTTTTACGCCCACCAAACTCATTAAAACAAAAGTGGCTGAGGGAATAACCGTATCCTTACCTAAGGAGCTTTCACCCATGACGGTGGAAGATATCGTGCAACGTTATCCTTCGGTACGCGCACCCCTGGCAGCGTATACCGATGTGAACCGCACCCTCGACTTCAGTGTCAATATTTCGGCTACCCATTGGCCGGATGGTAATTTGGAAATGGCACAGCAATTCTTCAAGTCCAGCATCTACAGCTTTTATGATCGGGTGGATATGATTGACGAAGGGGTTCATGAAGTTCATAAAAAGAAGTTGGTGTTTCTGGAGTTCGAATCGCGCGTGAATGGCAATAAGATGACGTTGGGGGAACAACAGCCGGTATACCGATACACCTACATCCAATACCTGGTGGAGCCGGAGCGAACCCTGGTTTTTTCGTTCAACTGCCCGAAGGGTGTACGCGAAGATTGGCAGGCAACCGCCCGCGCGATGATGAAATCCATCCGAATCCGGTAGGTATGGAGTTGTTTACCGATGAGTACTTCATGCGTGAAGCGTTGAAGGAAGCCCGCAAAGCCTTAACGTTAGGAGAGGTGCCAGTGGGGGCCGTGGTGGTTTGTCAAAACAAAATCATCGGCCGGGCGCACAACCAAACCGAGCAACTCACCGACTCGACCGCCCATGCTGAAATGCTGGCCATCACAGCTGCTGCACACTATTTGGGCTCCAAATACCTGAATGAATGCACCTTGTATGTAACGCTCGAACCTTGTGTCATGTGTGCCGGAGCTTTGCATTGGGTGCAATTACAACAATTGATTTTTGGTGCGGCCGATGTGCAGCGCGGCTACTCGTTGGTGGCAAGCCCGTTACTACACCCACGCACGGAGGTGAAGAGAGGTGTAGGCGAGGCAGAGAGCAAAGTATTGTTGCAGGAGTTTTTTAAAAAACTAAGAACGTAAAACCTCATCGAACGGGTTGATGCACCGTCATGGAGTGCCAATAAAAAAAGCTACCGGTCGGGTAGCTTTTCAAATTTCATTTAGTTCTGATCAGGCTTCCTTTGCCTTTTTGGCCTTGGCAGCCTTGTCGTCCACTTTTTTACCGTTTTTATGCTCGCCCAAAATGATCACGTCTTTGGTCATTTCATATTGCTTGGCAGCTTGCATCATAGCCTGGTAGCTATCGCGGATCAAAATGGTACCGGTCTTTGCACCTTTGTTACGCACTTCCAGCCAAAATCCGTCTTTTTTCTTTTTAGGTAATACAGGAGGTCTTCCCATGATTTATTGTGTTTTAGCGTTAAAATGAGCTTTTTTGACTACTCTTCTAACCAAACTTTGGGTGTTTTGGTTCAGAAGTCGCAAAGGTACCAAATTTGTGCCAAATCTCCACGTGAAGGGCAAAGCTGCCTAGCGGAGATAGTCCGGAACTGGAACTCCCGCCTTTAACAATGGATCGGGTACTACCGCCTCTCGCTGCAGGTGCAGGGGCTGCACTCCTGCCCATACATCCAAAGCATAGTCTTCTTCATCATCTTTGGGTGGGCCCACCCGCACTTTAGCCGATACTTCTTTGATTTCGAAAGCAAGAACCAGGGTAGCCTTCCACTCATTATCCGTTGGCTTGCGCACATCCGCCCAACGGCCGGGGCACATTTTATTGGTGAATACTTCCAGGGCGCGGTAGAGTTCTTCTTTGTCGGTCACCGGTTCTGCTGTGCTAAAGAGCACCACCGACCGGTAATTCACGGAGTGATGAAACGCAGAACGCGCCAGCACCAATCCATCGATCAGGGTTGCACTAATGCAAACTGGTAATCGTTTTTGTTGCAGTTCGCGCATGTAACTACTTCCAACAGAACCATGGATATAAAGCTTGCTGTCAATGCGGCAAAATCCGGTTGGTAGTTGAAAAGGTTGATTGTCTTTGATGAATGCGACCGTGCACACGAGGGCCTCATCCAAAATCGAATAAATGGTGTCCTGATCGTAGCTACCGCGTTTGGCAAGCCGGGTGATTTTGGTTTTATCAGTGATGGGAAAGGAACTCATATTATTTTATTTTGATAATCAGTTTACCAAACTGAGTGGCCGCTTCCATGCGTTGAAACGCTTCGTTGATTTGTTCCAGCGGAAATACCTGATCTACGATCGGTTTTATATTCCGGCTCTCGAGTAAATCCAGCATGGATAAAAATTCATCGCGGGTGCCCATGGTGGTGCCATGGATCGAGAGTTGCTTCCAATAAAGCGCGCGCGTGGATAGATCAGGAATGTTCCCGGCCGTTCTGCCAAACACCGCTATGCGGCCTCCGGGGGCCATGATTTCCGGCAGTTGTGAAAATGTCGGTCCACCGGCACTGTCGATCACGATATCAAAGCCGCCTCCTTCTTTTAATGCTTGCTGGGTCCATTCAGGATCTTTGTAATTAAATCCCTGGATGGCGCCAAGTTCTTTTGCCCGTTTCAACTTTTCATCGGAGCCGGACGTAATGTAAACCCGGGCCTGATACGCGAGTGCAAATTGAAATGCCCACAGCGCTGCGCCACCGCCAATTCCGGTGATCAATACTTTTTCTTTTGCCCGCAGTCGCGCTTTGGAAAATAAGGCGCGGTAGGCAGTTAAGCCTGAAAGGGGTACAGCCGCGGACTCCAGGAGCGAGAGGTGTTCCGGTTTTTCAAACACATAGTTTTTTGAGATCACCACATAATCGCTGAAAGTACCGTTATCCGGGAAGCCGAGGATTTTGAATGAGTCGCCTTGTACGATCGGATTATTGCCCCAATTCAAGCTGGGGTTGATAATTACTTCGAGCCCCACCAACAGAGGGTCCGCATCTTCACCCACATCCTCGATCACACCGCAGCCATCCGAACCCAGAATGATGCCCTGCGTAGGTGTTGTCTGTTCTTTCAGAATCCAGAGGTCACGATGATTTAACCCAGCGTAGTGAAGCCGCACCAATACCTGATCTTTGACCGGTTTCGGTTTTTTTATTGCCCGAATTTCCAGCGGTTGGTTTTGCCGGGTAAAGAACGCACCCCTCATGAAGCCATTCGAATTACTTTACAGGAACGTGAAAGTTCCAGTTGTATTTATCAGGTTCATTGCCCGTGCGAATATCATGCAATCGTTTCTTCACCCGCTGCTGAAAACTGGAACTGCTATCGGGCGGGAGAGAATAATCTTTCCCTCCGATGTTAATGGCGGCTATCGTTGAAATAACTGCGGCCGTACCCACACCAAATGCCTCAGTTAGCGTACCTTTTTCAAATCCGGCTTTTAATTCAGCCACGCTTATTTTACGGACTTCTTTGGGCATGCCCAGGTCATCGGCCAGGGTTAATATCGAATCGCGGGTAACGCCATCCAAAATGGCGGAAGTGAGTTGTGGCGTAACCAATTTTCCATCCAGCACAAACATGATATTCATGGCCCCTGATTCATCGATGTATTGGTGATCACAAGCGTCCGTCCAAATGATTTGATCAAAGCCTTCCTGTTTGGCTAACTGGGTGGGATAAAATGCACCGCCATAATTGCCGGCACACTTGGCAAATCCGGTTCCGCCTTCAGCAGCCCGTACATAATGTGATTCCACTTTTACCCGAACCGGTTTAGAAAAATAAGGACCGACCGGACTCGTCAACACGACAAACTTATATTCATCAGAGATCTTGACACCGAGCCTGGACTCCGTAGCAAATACGACCGGTCTCAAATACAAAGCGGATCCTTCGGAGGAGGGTACCCACTTGGCATCGGTAGCAACGATGGCCGCCAGGCTTTCGGTAAACATTTCTTCGCTGATGGCAGGCATGCACATGCGTTCCAACGAGCGGTTCAGCCGTTGATGGTGGCGCTGAATACGAAAGATCACAATGTCGCCTTGTTTATTTTTAAAGGCCTTCATTCCTTCAAAGATTGATTGCCCATAATGCAGCGCCAGGATGGCCGGAGTCATGGGGAGTTCACCGAAGGGAACGATCGAAGGTTGTTTCCATTTTCCATCCTGGTAGTCGGCCACCAGCATATGATCGGAAAGATAGGTTCCAAAACCCAGGTTGTTGAAATCGACCGAGGCGAGGCGCGATTTTGAGATGCGTTCTACAGGGATTTCAGTCATCACATTCATTCTTTTTTGATTTGGGTGGAAGGTATTAATATTTTCTTTTACGCGGTAATAATGAAACCAATTTCAGGGGGCATCGATTAACCTGCGGTGATAGTTGACCTGACCGAGGTGATACCCCAGGTGTACGGCCAAGTGAATTAAGAAGTATTCGGTGGTGGTCTTTTCCTTTAACACGAGCACCGGGTATTCAGCCGCCAAGGCATCCGCATGTACCGTGGGCAATACGTTTTGGATCATCTCAATGGTGGCCTCAATTTTCTGAATCAACTCCTTTCTGGGAATGTTCTTGAGGGCAAACTCTGCATCACGGTCGCGGACATACCCCGTTTTTCCAAGGATGGCACCCACATAGGCATTTAAGTTACCAACCAGGTGTAAACAAAGATTGCCAGCGGAGTTGGCAATGTTCTTTTCCACTTTCCAAATGGATGCTTCCTGCTGATACAGTTCCAATTCGGAATTTAACTTTTGGAGGTCGCGCGTGATGAGGGTAGTTAATACAGGAGGAACCATGGGTTACGATTTAATGGATCGAATGATTTCAACAATTTTAACAAGGTGATGATCGTCATGCTCAGCATCAAACCAGGCAAGGTCCACCGGTGTCATGGGCACCTTTAAGCGGGGATGGATGGACGCTTTGGTTAAATCGGAGGGGCTCAGGTGTTGATATTTTTTCAGGTTGACCGACCGGTTTTTTTCAAAGAGCGCCAACACGGTGTCAATTGACCAGGGATTGTAATTCTGGGGTTCAAAAACAGCCGGTGACATCACCGGCACTCCTGCTACCATTTCATCGAGGCGCTTGTTGGCGATGGCATCCACCTCGGCCAGATGTCCAATGTTTTCTTTGATGCTCCATTTTCCGTTCAGTTTGTACGATAGGACTGAATCCTCCATCCCTTGAATATGATGTTGAATGCGCACCAGGGTGCCCTCCAACCGAATTAAGAAGTAAGGCAATAGATCAGGGGCATAACCAAACTTCAGCGAGCGTTCAAACCAGGGTATTTGCGTCATGATAAATCCAGTTGCATTTTTATATCGCTACGTTTATAAGGTCCGTCCAGGGGTACTTCGTAGAATCCTAATTTACGATAAAGCGTAATGGCCGGTACGAGTTTGGTGTTGGAGTAGAGAATAATAGTCCGGGCCTGGAGTTGCCTGCACTGCTCAATGGCGGCTACAGCCAATTGTTTTCCGATCGATAGTCCATGGTACGATTCATCCACCGCCATTTTGGTAAACTCGTAGATACCGGGTTCAACCCATTTTAATGCAACTGTACCCACGATGTGCCCCTCGTATTCGGCCATGATAATTCTTCCTCCGGGCGCCAGGATATGATCCTGCGGATTTTGCAAGACAGCGATGTCCACCGCTTCCATCCAAAAATATTTTTCAATCCACTGGCGGTTCAGCCGTTCAAAATGAACCTGATGGGATGGCTCGTAGTCAATAATCTTGACAGTCATGCTACCGCGAAAATTTCAACCCTTTTACAACGGTCATCAGCCAGGTGGGTCCACTGCTTTTCAGGTGATACCCACGGTTAACGATGTAGATTCCGGCAATCGTAATCAGAATAGCGATACCAATCTGAAGATTCAATTTTTCCTGGAGGATCAACCAGCCCAACACCACCGCCACGATCGGGTTGATATACGCATACAGCGACACCACCGTCATCGGTAATTTCTTAATCGCATATGAATAACAAACATACGCTGCCATCGAACCGATCACAATGATGTAGAGCAATGCATAGCCTACCTCGGCAGTCCAACGTATGCTTGCGTAATTATCAAATGCAAGGCTGAGCGGAAGGAGTGCTACAGCACCAAAACTCATTTGCAAACCGGCACCCAGAAAGGGATCGGTGTTCTGATTTTTCTTTTTGATCCAGATGCTTCCAAGCGCCCACGATATGTTTCCCGCAAAGGTGATTACGATGCCAAAGATGTAAAGGGGATTCGTGAATTCACTCAAGTGTTCGCTGAAAATCAAAATGATCCCGGTCAGTCCGATCGCCAACCCCGAAAGGATTATCCAATTGGGTTTTTCATCTTTCAAAACAATGACATTAATCAGAATCGTCCATACCGGCATGACCGAGCAAATCACGGCTGCTAATCCACTGGAGATATACACCTCGCCCCAACCAACCATGCTGGTGCCCAGTGTGGTCATTAAAATGCCACTCACCGCCTGATTGAATAAGGTCTTACGGTCGGGCCACGATTGTTTGCCGAGGGTCAACATAAAAAGTACCAACAGGGGTCCAGCTACGGAAAAGCGAATCAGCGAAAAGAGAAAAGGCGGAAATTGCGTAACCCCAATGCGCAAGGCCAGGTAAGTGGTTCCCCAGATGATGCAAACTGCGGCCAGGGCCAGGTAGGCGAGAAGTTGATTTTCGTGTGGACGGGAATTCATGTCACAAATTTTGGTGTTACAACGAAAAAATAACAGTTTCAGTTTTGTTTATTTTAACCATATCAGTTTAGTTTGCTGCATGGAGAGCGAACACCTTTATGTGGATGTAGCCAGCCGCATTGAATCGCTGATTGAAAAAGGAGCGTTGAAGATTGGCGACCGGTTGTTGTCTGTGCGCATGCTGAGCAAGGAGCAAGGGATCAGTTTAAGCACAGCCTTTCAGGCGTATTATTATCTGGAAAGCAAAGGGCTGATTGAAGCAAGACCCCAGTCGGGGTATTATGTAAAATTTTCTCCGTCAACCGTGTTCAGCATTCCAGCCCGCAGCGAACCTTCGGACGAAGCGAGGCCAGTGAGCCTTGACGAGATGATCAGCAGTGTCTACTTTGATTTGCGCTCACCCAAGCTTACTTCCTTCTCGCTCAGCGCACCGGATCCCAGCCTGTTGCCGGCTGCTAAAATATCGAAATCGGTGGTGCATGCACTGCGTTCTTCGCCCGATCATTGTCTTGCCTATGAACATATCCAGGGCAATGAACTCTTACGCAAACAGATTGCCCGGTTGAGTTTTAACTGGGGCGGTAGCTTAAGTGAAGACGATGTGGTGGTGACTGCCGGCTGCATGGAAGCTTTGTCTTTTTGCCTGAAAGCGGTGACAAAACCAGGGGATGCCATTGCCATTGAGTGCCCAACGTTTTATGGAATTTTCAGAGTCATACAGAGTTTAGGCTTGAAAGTGGTGGAGGTGCCTACCGATCCATCTACCGGTATTGACATTGATTACCTGGATAAGGCCATTCCCAAATTCAAGATTAAGGCGTGCTTGTTTGTGTGCAACTTCAATAATCCACTTGGCAATTGCATGCCGGATGATCGCAAGAAGCGGTTGGTGGAGATGCTGGCCAAGAAAGAGATACCCCTGATTGAAGATGACATTTATGGCGAGTTGTATTTTGGAAAAGCCCGCCCGAAAACCTGTAAGTCTTTTGACAAGAAGGGATTGGTGTTGCATTGTGGTTCCTTCTCAAAGTCGTTGGCACCGGGCTATCGCATCGGGTGGGCGGTGCCGGGAAAGTTCAAGGATTCAGTGATTGGGTTGAAACGCATGAATAATGTTGCCACCAATACGTTGGCGCAGGCAGCCATTGCCCATTTTCTGCAGAATGGCCGGTACGAATTGCACTTGCGGAACTTACGGAAAGCACTACACACACAATGTCTTCGGTATACCCAGGCCATTACAGACTTTTTTCCATCGGACATAAAAATCACGCAGCCCAAAGGCGGTTTTGTTCTATGGATTGAAATGAATAAAAAAGCGGATGGCTATAAACTCCATAAAAGAGCGTTGAAATCAGGCATCGGCATTGCTCCCGGTCAGATCTTTTCTTCCACCGGACAATTTCAAAATTACTTCCGCTTGAGTTATGGAACTCCCTGGAGCGACAAAGTGGAAAAGGGATTGAAGACGTTGGGCGAATTGATTCGTACACTTCATTAAATAAAAAGAGCCACCAAAGGTGAGCTCTTTATAATTAAGAGAGTCGGTATAATTATTTTCCTTCCTTCAACTTGGTCAGTTCAGCCTGATATTGTGGTAAGAATTGTTTTTGATCTTCCGGGATGTTTTTAATGGCCAGTTCCCAATATTTGATGGCATTCTTGGTATCGCCCAGGGCGGTATAGCCACGCGCTAACCCCACGTTGGGAGTAAATTTCTCCTGGGGATTTTTCTGTGCATTGTACCTGAATATTTCCATGGCTTTTTCTTTCTGACCGGCATTCAATAAGCTTCGTCCATACATGTGTACATTTTGTACGGTAGCCGTGGGGTGTTTAATAGCTTTATCCATTTCTGCATTGGCTTCCGTTGTGCGACCAAGTGCTTGTAGAATAGAGGAGCGTGTTTGAAGGGTCGTAAAATTTTCAACACCAATAAATGGATTGCTTACCGACATATCCACCCAGGTAAGAGCTTCTTCCAGATTTATTTTATTCTGCGCACAGAACTGAGCTGCGGTAATCCAGTTCTCTTGCCGAAAGCCAATGGAACCCCTCAGTTCTTCTCGCATTTTAGCAACATAGATTTCGTTTACGGTAGGCACCTCAATGGTGAACGGGATTCTCTTCTTCTCCCAACGCAAGTACGCTTTGGTGGAAGTGGGAAGGCGATCTTCAAAGCCATAGGTCAACCACTCTTTATACGGTGCTTCCACCGGCATGACATCCACACGCAGCGCGTCTTCCTTTGGATCATAGAAATAACTACCCCAACTGGATGAGTTCTTGGAGAATATCCAGGTATAAGGTCCTTCTTTTGTTACTGCCAGAAAAAGGCCATAGGTGCCGGCCTTCAGATCTTTACCTTCAATCTTTACATCGTGCGAAACGGTAATGGTCGTGTTTTCATTCGCACCGGCACGCCAGGGGGCCGCTTTGGAAGGGCCGAAACCCTGATCAATAAAACCATAGTGTACAACCTCACCCCAGATTTTTCCTGTGCGATCTTCACCACTGGGGCCATGCACATCCGGACTGCTGTACGCAATGGTCACCTCAACGGGTCCAATGTATTGGGTTACTTTCGATTTTTGATTTCCACCACTGGGTGGAGTACTTAACGTCTGCGACCAGGCAATAGCTGAGAAGAGAATGAACGTTACAAGTGTAGATAGTCTTTTCATAGTGTGATTATTTATTTCAGGGGTTATAAACATCAGTTAAACGACTTTTGATGAGGTTCGGCTAATGCAAGGTGGGGTATTTTTATCAGATTTTAGATTGAACATTTTCGGGTACCAACATCCGAATTGAACTTGGGTGGATCTGAATCTTGAATTCCTGCGCTGGGGGCATTCCTTCACCATCCACGTGAAAGGGTATTGCACGACTCAAGGTCAATAAAATAATTTTGCCTTGCCGAATCATGGCATACGGAGAGGTTTCCAATCGGCCGGAGAACATTTTCCTGGCAAAATCAATGGCCCGGAGGAGCGGGACTTTACGCACCAGACTGACATCCAACCACCCATCGCATACGGAAGCATGGGGCGCAATGCGCGCGTTGTTGCCAAATTGCGATGAGTTTGAAAGCGCCAAGACAAATACCGGTTGCTTAACCTTGATTTGATCAATCCAACCTTCAGCTTCAAACTCCGGATAGCTTAGGAATTCCTGCAAGACCAATCGGCTATACCCCAGCAATCCGCGCCTGCCATTTTTACCAAACAAGTTGGCCACATACCCATCAAATCCAATCCCTGAGACATTCAAGGAAAGCCGGTTGTTGATGGTAAAAGAGTCCATCGAAAGGATGGTACTTGAATTTAGGTAGGCAAGTGACTTTTTGAAAGGAACCGGGATTCCTAGATGCCGGGCCAGTCCATTACCAGAACCAGCCGGCAGGATACCCATCGCTTGTGAGGTGTGTACAACCCCTTGCGCTACCTCGTTTACGGTGCCATCACCCCCCACGGCAAAAACGATTTCATAGTGATTCGATTCGGCAGCGGCTTTCGACAACTCCGTTGCATGACCCCGACCTTGCGTAAATTCAAGCGTGGGCTCAAACCCTAACTCGGCACAGCGCGTGAGGATCCGGCCTTCAATTTTTTTGTTAAATCCCTGCCCGGAAAATTTATTGATAATGAAGAGGACCTTCTTATTTTCGTCCATGGTTTAAGCAATCCGCAAAGGTAAGTACTCTGGAATGGAATTCAGGAAACGCAAGATTAAGTTTAAAGCCTGGGATCAGGAAAGCCGGTTATTAATGCGACTGAACAGCATCGATTGCAACAAAGGGGAATTAATGAAAAAGGATCATGTGTTGCTTCAATTCACCGGGTTGTACGATCGGGAAGGGGAGGAAATCTATGAAATGGATGTGTTGATGATTTCCCTTGAAAAATTTGTTGTTTTTTGGAATGAGTCGAACAACGGATGGTACTACACTCCCATCAAAGATGACCTGGGGCAAAGACCTTTTCAGGCGATGGAAGCAGAACGAATGAAACGGTTCTGCAGTTATTTTGAACTACAAACTATTTAGCAAGTTTACCCTGGATGTAACTGACTGCCTGGCCGATGGTTTGCATTTTTTCGGCATCGTCATCAGGGATTTTAATATCGAAGGTTTGCTCAAACTCCATCACCAGTTCGGCATAGTCCAACGAATCTATGCCTAAATCTTTAACAAAACTTGCATCGGGGGTTATTTCGGAGTCGGGGATGCCTAATTTTTCTTTAAGGATGGCATGAACCTTTTTTTGAACGTCCTGCATAGGCTTAGATCGTGCTTCAAAGCTAAGAATCTTTCGGAATTAAAACCCTTTGCCGGTTCAAGTTTAAAACCGCAACAGAAATTCTGTTCCTTCACCCAGGGTGGACTTTACGGTGATGTTTCCTTCATGCTGGCGCATGATTTGTTTGGACAAACTAAGGCCAATACCGGAGCCGGTCTTTTTCGTAGAAAAGAAGGGAATAAAAATTTTCTCCAGCGCTTCTGCATCAATGCCTGCCCCGTTGTCTTTCACTGAGATTACAGTGCGTCCCTTTTCATTTGCGTAGGCTTTCAGTTCGATTCGTTTCTCGGTGTGCTCGTCAAAAGCCTGAATGGCATTCTTGATCAGGTTGATGAGCACCTGTTCAATCATTGTTTTATCTGCCAGAATGAAAAGATTGGGTGGAGTTACCTCCACAACAATGGCAATACCGTTGTCAGCTAGTTCCTTTTTGTGCAGCAGCGCCAATTCATCCAGCAGTTCTTTTACCGGCACTTCGGCCAGCTTGGGTTTCGGGATGTGCGTCAGATTTCTGAATTCTTTAACAAATTTGATCAGCCCGGCACTTCGCTTGCTGATGGTTTGCAAGGAGAGGTACATATCCTCCAGATCTTCTTTTTTAAGTGACGTGTCGGTAGGCCGGTCGATCCGATGTTTCAAGTCTTCTTCTACGATGCCGGCCAGTGATGAAATGGGCGTAACTGAATTCATGATTTCATGGGTGAGCACGCGCACCAGGTTTTGCCAGGCTTCCATTTCCTTTTCTTCCAACTCGCTTTGGATATTACTCATCGAAATGAGCTTCACTTCTTCATCCCGCAAGGTAAGTTCGATGGCAAAGACAGAGAGTTGTACGGTCTCATCGCCAAATTTCAGTCGCAGCAGTTCACGTCCACCAGTTTTTAGTTTTAGGAAGGTCTCCACCAGCGACTCGCTTACATCTTTCAAATCTTCAATCCGGTCGGCTTTGTTGATGCGCAACAGTCGCTTGGCCGCACTGTTCATGATTTGAATGGTACCATCACGCTTGAATGTTAAAAGCCCTATGGCGACATGCTGAACAATGTTCTTAAAAAATTGATACTCCGAATCCTTTTCGCGTCTGGTAATGCGCAATTTCGCAAGGGCCTCGTTCAGTTCTTTGTGTAATTTTTGAATGCTGGGGTCGGTGCTGTCGGTTTTAAAACTTTGCGACAAATCATCAAACCGGATCGAATCGAGAAAGGACGCCATGTTTTCATTTGACGACTCCACCACTTTCATCAGTTGCATGAGTTGAAAGCCGATGGCGCCCAGCAAGGCAACAAGGGCAATGTAATTGCGATCGGTGGAAGCCATCATAAAGGCAAACACAATCAAGGTGGCCAGTAAAATGCCCACCCGCGTAACCAGAGGCGATCGCCAATTAAAGTCCATATTTTTCCATCCTGCGATACAAGGAAGCTCGCGTTAAGCCCAGCTCCTCAGCCGCTTTGGAGATATTGCCATTGTGCAATTGAATGGCTTTCACAACGGCTGCCTTTTCCACTTCATCCAGGTTCAGCGAATCGGTTGTGTTGGCATCCGTGCCTTTCCGGCTAAAGAGAAAATCACTTTCCTGCAAGGTTGCCGAATCGGCCATGATTACCGCCCGTTCAATGGCGTGTTGTAATTCCCGAACGTTTCCCGGCCAGGGATATTTCTTTAGTTTGTTCATGGCCTCTGCTGAGATGTTCAGCACTTCCTTCCGGTATTTCTTGGCGTAATGATTTAAGAAGTGATTGGCAAGCATCGGGATGTCGTCCACACGGTCGCCTAGTGGAGGAATGGTTATTTCTACCGTATTGATACGGTATAAAAGATCCTGACGGAATTTCCCTTCTTTCACCATTTGGGCCAACGGCATATTGGTAGCACAAATCAACCGGATGTCTACCTCCAGGGATTGATTTGAGCCAACGCGCGTGATCTGTCGCGATTGGAGTGCACTCAATAGCTTACTTTGAAGGTTTAGACTCAGGTTACCGATTTCATCGAGGAACAGCGTACCACCATTGGCCAACTCAAATCGTCCGGGGCGATCTTCGCGGGCATCGGTAAAGGCGCCCTTTTTATGACCGAACAATTCACTTTCAAATAAGGTCTCGGTAATGGCCCCCATGTCTACGGCTACAAACGAATTGTCTTTCCGCATTGACTTTTGATGAATGGCCCGCGCTACCAATTCTTTACCGGTTCCATTTTCCCCCAGGATCAATACGTTGGCATCCGTTTTGGCAACTTTATCAATCAGAGCGAATACTTCTTTTATGGCCGTACTTTGCCCAATGATGTCGCGGAACGGTTGACTGATTTGTTCCTCCAACATCTGTTTGGCTTTGCGCAGTTTGTCAACCTCGTTGTATGATTTTTTCAACTTGATGGCCGTGGAAATAGTGGCCACCAATTTTTCATTCTGCCAGGGCTTCAAAATAAAATCCGTGGCTCCTTCCTTCAGTGCCCGTACGGCCATCTCCACATCCCCAAAGGCGGTAATCATAATCACCACCGCATCCGGATCGCGTTCCTTAATTTGCTTGAGCCATTCAAATCCTTCTTTACCACTGGTCGTGTCTTTGCTGAAGTTCATGTCCAGCAGAATCACATCGTAGCTATCGTTGTTGAGTAAAAAGGGAATCTTATTCGGATTCTTTTCTATGATTACCTGATGATTGGATTTTTTCAGCAGCATTTTGGCTGCCAACAAAACATCCTCATCGTCATCAATCATCAGGATTTTACCGCCATCATTCACAGTCAATAGGTTTAAATAGATGCTTGTGAGTAGAAAAATTGTGCCAGTGCAGGAACTGTCCGAAAATGCTGTTTTTCCAAATCAGTTTGTGCCTATTCGTACAAAGATGTTCAAAAATGAACACAGTTAAAAGAAAACTATTCGCCTGGCGAGCGATAGGAATAAAGGGTAATCCTTCGAGTTGAACTGACGGCTAATAAGCGTTCATCGGTTAGTACTGCCAATTGGGTATCGGGAGGTAGGTTCATCTCATGACGTTCTTCCGTTACCAGGTTAAAGAATTTCAACGAATTATTTTCCAGGTAATAAAGATCTTCTCCATAGAAGTAGAGCGCGCCTGGGGTTTCAACCGGAATGGTTTCAATCGTTTTTCCGAGGTGATTGAGAATCAGGATACCCGCTTTTCTATCGAGCACGATTAACAAATTCAAGTACTCGCGAAGGTAGATGCAATCGGTAAATTCCGGTTGATCAATTTCAAATTCGAGTATCACCTCCTGGGTGAGGGGGTTCACTTTTTTAGCCGACCAGTCCGCTTTGTCCAGAATCCATAGTTTATTATCGTGTGTAGGGCACACCAAATGCGGCTCGATTGCCAGCGAAGGCTCAATGGGATAATCTTTTTGGTTTTCAAAATTCCTGTCAAACAAGCTGTATTGTTGCTGACTGCGGTTGTAGATAAAAATGGATGGATGATACCAGGGTTCAAGTAAAGTAGGTTGAGTCGTAGAGAGCCGAGCCAACACGTTGCCATCAGGGTCGTATTTAATAATCTTGCCATTCTTTGCAGTGACGAAAAAATTGCCAAGGCGATCCAAGCTAACCCCTGTCAGATTTTTCATTTTCCAGGCCTTTACCTTTTTCATATCGGGTTGTGCATTGGCAACTTCTGCCAGCAGCAGCCCTAGCGGGATCCAAAGAAAAAGAAATGGAAGTCGTTTAACGGGCATCGGGTTCAAACTTCTTGAGCATTACTTGTTGACCATCGTAGACGGCATAGGTGTCAAAGTGTACCCATTCACCTAAATTAATATACCGGCTATTTTTCGCTACGGGCAAATCAAGCGGTAAGTGTCGATGGCCAAAAATATAAAAATCGTGGTGATGCTTTTTTTCCAGTTCACGGCAATACGTCAGTAAAAATTCATTTTCCTCATCGGTGAATTTTTCTTCCAATTTTATATTACTGATTCGGCTTTGTCGGCTCCAAAAGTTGGCCAGTCGGATTCCCAGGTTCGGATGTATTCTGGCAAAGAGCCATTGACAAATCTTGCTTGCAAAGAACCGTTTCAGAATTTTATAGGTTTGATCGCCCGGTCCCAATCCATCCCCATGACCGATCAATAGCCGTTGATTGTTGTGTAGCAGCACCTGGGGTTCGCGGTAAATAATAATACCTAATTCTTTTTCGAAGTAGTCAAAGAGCCACATATCATGATTCCCGGTAAAAAAGTAAATCGGCATGCCAGTATCTCTGAGCTCGGCCAACTTGCCTTGCAAGCGAATAAAACCTTTTGGAATGGCATACCGGTATTCGAACCAGAAATCAAAAAGATCGCCTAACAAATAAATCGCTCCCGCATCGTGCTGAATGGACGATAACCAGGCGACAATCCTTTTTTCGCGGGCAAGACTGGAAGCAGGGTTGGGCACACCCAAATGAAAATCGGACGCGAAGTAAATTTTCTTGCCCGGTTTGAGATTGAGGGGATGCTCCATACGGCTGCAAATAACGGGAAAAGAGGGGCAAGGAAAAAAGTTGTGATGGACGACAAACAACCGCAGTAGGGTTGACAGAATATGAAAAACAGATATATTTGCGCTCTTATTATTCGGGGGATTAGCTCAGCTGGCTAGAGCGCTTCCATGGCATGGAAGAGGTCATCGGTTCGACTCCGATATTCTCCACAAAAATTCCTTCCATGGGTGGAGGAGGTCATCCGCCAGTTGGCGGACTGCGATATTCTCCACAAAAATTCCTTCCATGGGTGGAAGAGGTCATCCGCCAGTTGGCGGACTCCGATATTCTTCACAAAACCACCCTACCGTGGTTTTTTCACTTATAAGTTCTCCGCCTTCTCCGAATAGAAATTTGAAGCAATACTTGGGAATCAGGCCATAACAGAAACCATTCCCAACAGGGGTACTCCTAGTCCCCGGTTCCCCATCATTTTCACCAGCGACTCCGCTTCCCGTCTCGTAAACACTTTGGTGAAGAGTTTCCAGGCAGTATCCGGACCCAACTCAATAGTAGTCGTTGTGCTGAGGGCATTTTCTGTAAATTTCCAGCCACTGGATTCGCGTTGAAGATTCCACACGCCCCCCGCATCGCCTGGAATACTTATCCTCACAACCGTACCCTCGCTTGCCTGTACCTGGCGATAGGTGTATGGCAAGGCTTGCATGAAGGTGTCGATCATAGGAAAGAAAAATTCCCGACCCATAATTCCTTCCTTTCTTACGGCATCGCGAATTTGTTGTTGGTGGTGCCAGCGTTCCGTATACTCGCGGGCAATGTGAAACCAGTTTTTGGATTCCCGTTCACCAGCCCAGCTAACCGGAAAACGGGCGGGAGCCCACAACTCCAATGAATGATAATACTCGATCATCGGTTTTTGAGTGATCGTCAGTAATTCAATTAACGTTTCTGGGCTAACCCGCTTCATCGCTTTCACCCAATCTGCATTCAAACGGTTTAAGTAGCTCACCAAGTCTGCATAGGAATCAATTGCCTCTGGTGGATCACCAACAAACTCTTTCGATTGGGCAATTGTGCGGATGCTGGTATCGAGCAGATGTGCAGCCACATCCTTTACAGTCCACTGTTTTGCTACGGTCGGTTTTTTCCAATCATCCGATGAAAGCGAGCGGAGTAGCTCAACCAGCTTTTGCTCCAGCGGCTCAAACAGATGTAGTGTTCTTATCGGTTCTATCATCTAGGTCCGGGTGGGCAGTGTTTACGTAGGTAATCAGAATACAGCGTTGCCAGGTGTTCATAGGTTCCTTCGCCTTCCGAGATGCTGTGGGTACGGTTAGGGTAGGCCATAAATTGGAACTGCTTGCCATGCTTTACCAGTTCGTTAACTAGCATTTCGGCATTGGCATAATGCACATTATCATCTCCGGTGCCATGGATGTACAGTAAGTTGCCTTGCAGATTTTTTGCATAGGTAATAGGAGATCCCTTCATAAAATCTTCCAGATTTTCCTGTGGCAAACCCATGTACCGCTCCTGATAGATATTGTCATAGGTAAGTTGATTGGCTACAGCCGCAACGGCAATTCCGGTTTTATAAATTTCCGGATATTGAAACATCAGATTCAATGTTGCTGAACCACCCCCGCTCCAACCCCACACGGCAATCCGATCGGCATCCACATAGGGCCATTTCAGAATTTCCCTGGTGGCTAAGGCCTGATCGCGAATGTTCAGCAATCCAATTTTACGGTATACACTTTTTCGCCAGGCGCGGCCCTTGGGGGCAGGTGTGCCCCGGTTATCAATAGAAATGTATAGATACCCTTCTTCTGCCAGATCGCCTGTGAATAAATAATTATCGGCTACGCCCCACGTATCGTGTACATTGGCACCCCAGGGTTCGGTATACACGTAAAACAAGACCGGATACTTTTTGGCGGGATCGAAATTTTTCGGCTTCACAACCCACCCGTCCATTTCTACTCCTTCCTCTGTTTTAACCTTGAAGAACTCTACGGTTTTTTCTTGGGTGGCAGCTTCCAGCTTACTTTGGATACTTTCTTTTTCACTCACGGCAACATGTTTGGGCAGCGCAATAATTTCATTAATCGATTTCGTGTAACTGTTGCTAAAGCTGTGAGTAGCGAATTTTCCGGTTGGGGAAATAGAATAATCGTGAGTTCCGCTAAGCGTAGTAGGCGTTACTCGCTCAGCGTTTCCCTTGCCATCCAATCTGATTTTAAAAAGATATTTTTGCGTTGCATTAGCGGGAGACGCTAAAAAATAAAGAAGATTATTTTTTTCATCGATTAACCGGATGTCCATCACATCGTATTCACCTTTGGTGATCAAGGTCTCTTTCTTTCCATCTTTCGTAATGCGATATACATGCCGCCAGCCATCTTTTTCACTAAACCACAAGAACTCCTTTCCGCCATTGAGCCACTTAAAATAATGCCGGAAGTCTAACGAATAAACATTTTCCCATGGACTGTATAAATCAATCCAGGCTTCATCTTTATCACTGTAAATCAGCGTGGTATTTCCTGAGGTAACCTGACAGGAGTAAATCCTGCTTTCATTTTGTTTCCGGTTGAGTTGCTGAACCAGAATTTCTTCTGCGGTATTCCATTCCATGCGGGGCAGGTAATGTTCTTTGGGATCACCAGGAATCGAAAGCCATTGAGTTGCACCTGAATTTACATTGACAATTCCAATGCGGGCAGGGGAGGGGCTTTGACCAGCCGTAGGATACTCCACAGGAATTACCTGAGAGTAAACAGAATCAGTATTATTGATCATATAAAAATCTCGGATTTGCCGGGCATCGATCTGCCAAAATGAAATTTGTTTACTATCCGGGCTCCATTGAAACCCATCACGGCATGCAAATTCTTCTTCATAGGCCCAATCAAAGGTACCGTTAATGAGTTTGCGATTTCCATCGGTGGTTAGCGGCTTGATGGTTCCCTTGTCCAGGTCTTCAATATATAGATTCTGTTCACTGACATAGGCTGCCTTGGTACCATCAGGCGACAGTTTCGCAAACAGTAAGGAGGAGGTCGGTCTGCCGATGCCTAACTGCTTCAACGATTTAGTTCGAAGATCAAGTACCCAGTAATCTCCGCGGGTATCCAGCCGCCACACCTTTTTGGTGTTGGTGAAAATCAAAAGTTTACTTTGATCGTTGGACAAAGCAAAATTCCGAATGACCAAACTTTTTTCGGCTCCGGTTGGCGTTATCTCTTTGGCAGACACCAATCTAGTTTTTGTATTAGCCGGCAGGGTGTACCGATTGATCTCTCCACCCTCAATTTTCAAATATGAATTGCCATCTGGTGTCCACCGTGTTTGTGCAGATGTGATGACGGTGATCACCAATAGGAGGAGGATAAGGACTTTTCTCATGACAGTTTAAGCATTAGTTTTTTCAGTGGGAGCAATTACAAAATGTAACAAATCGGTATGACGAATTACGGAAATATCAGTCATGGTAAGAATCTCTTTACGGGTAAGTTCTTTGAAAAGTTGATGAATGGTATTGATCTCTCGGCCGTTAAAGGAAACGATAATGTCACCCTCTTTGATTTGAGAACGGGAACCTGGTGAAGCTGGATTTATACGACTGATGAATAATCCTTTTTGATTCGGGAGGTGGTGGTGTTGTTTGACCTTTGCATTAAGCGGAACCTCTTGCAACGCGAATCCGAGATACCCTTTGAATACCCGCCCCGTTTGAATCAGCTGCTCTGCTATTTCTTTTGCCGTTGTAATGTTTACCGAAAAACTGAGGCCTTGAGCCCCTTGAATAATGGCGGTGTTCACCCCAATCACCATCCCTTCCGTATTAATTAATGGGCCTCCGGAGTTACCGGGATTGAGGGCTACATCGGTCTGTATCACATTGTCAACCAGACCGCCCCGTTGTGAGGGTAACGATCGACCCAGCGCGCTGACCACCCCGGTTGTTACCGTATGTTGATACCCTAACGGATTACCAATGGCGATTACAAACTGTCCGATTTGTAAAGATTCGGCATCGCCTAGTTTTGCAACCGAGTATCCTTCGGAATTGATCTTGAGAATGGCCAAATCCGTATCCGGATCTTTGCCCACCACCTGGGCATCAATTTCATTCTCATTCATAAGGCTTACCATGATCTTGTCGGCCTTATCGATCACATGATGATTGGTAAAGATGAGCCCGTCTGATGAGAAGATAAAACCGGATCCGGATCCTGCGCTTCGCATGGCTGCACTGCTCTTTTTGTACACATCAATCTTAACCACTGCATTCTTGACCTGGGCAACTGCGTCAATGATCATTTGGGAGAAGGAATCCATACGCTTTGATTTAAAAGTTGAACAGTATCTGCAAAAAGCTGCCCAGTATTAGTCCCCTGCTAAAATGACAGGCCGGTTCTTAAAACATTGTTCAGTCCTGTTAAATTTGTATCTTTTCAGGGGTTAAATGTCCTTATTGGAATGGCGAAACTTAAAAATATAGTCAAGCAACTTTCGGATAATGACTATAAGTCAATATATGATTCACTCATCGAGAGCAATGCCGAAAAATCGGCTCACCTGCTTAAAGCCTTGCGTGAACGGCAGCTTTCGGATAGCAAAATCATGGTGGAGTTAGAGGTCAATGCAAACGCCTACTATACGCTGCGTTCACGCCTCAATCAAAAAATAGAAGAGCACCTTTTGCAGCAAATGGAGAGCCCGCGAACGGATATTTTGCGGAAAGTGGCCAACCTAAATGAAGTGCTCTTTACCAAGAAACGGACGATTACCATCGCGACACTCAAGAAGTTGGAAAAGGAGTTAATTGACTATGACCTGGCTAACGAGTTGACGGTGATCTACAAGTCGTTAAAGAAAATGCATATTAATTCGCCCGATCATTTTCAATACTCACAATTGTACAACCGCCACGTTGCCTATATGTTGGCGGTAGATAAAGCAGAGGATTTACTGGCCGAGTATTTTCGCAAATACGGAAACTATTACCTATCGAATGATGAAACCGAGAAGCTAGGACTTTCTTTGTTAATGAAAGAAATGCAGAATGTGGCCCGCATTTACGAGTCTCACCGCTTGTATGTTTATCAAAGCTGCATGTTGGTATTTCACCGACTTTTTGTTGAGCCCGATGACAGTCTGAATTCAGAAGGAGAGTCCATCGAAGACATTTTTGCACACGTTCAGAAAATCTTTGACACCTATAACCTCGATCCGCTTTATTACCACCTCAATCTGATTTTTGAATACCTGAAACTGGAGTATTACAATTACTACAAAGTATACCGGCAGGTGGAGAAATATTTCGAGGAGGTGAACGATGCCGCTGCCACGCTGCTGGTAAACTATCCTTTTTATACATTTTCAGCGCGCTTTCTGATTACCAAATTGGATCGCCATTTACGGTTGGGCACCGAAAAGGAAATCTACGCGGAGAACGAGAGTTTATTCGAAGACATTGAACCGGATATTCAGGACGTGTCCCGGCATGCCATATACACGATTTACCGTGCGCTCGGCTGTTATTATGCCGGTAAGTATGAAGAGGCCGCCAAGCTGATCAATAACCTGCTGAATGAAGTGAGTCTTAAGAAGTACCCCTTTGTGCAAATGGAGGTGAAAGCCATACTGGCTTTACAATATTGCATGCTTCGGGATTTTGAATTATTTAATCAGTTGACAAGCAGTATTCAACGGCAAATCCGGTTGTTTGGAAAGGATGATTGCGAGAATGTCTTGCTTTTTTTAAAGATTCTAAAAATTGCTACCAGCGAAGCCAAGCGCGAAAAGGCGAAGAAGATTACAGCCGTCATTCCAAAGTTCAAAGCCATTACCGTGTCCTACTTTGCTCCAACCTGTTTTGTACGGATGGACGAACAGTTTGTTGAGAATCTGACGGCCATCGATGCCCCGAACGACTAAGATTAAAGACTTAATGCGGCAATGCTTTCGTGCGAAAGAGGCTTGTTTATATACAACTTTACGTTCAGATATTTTTTCGATTTGTTAAAATCCTGTGGATTGATGGAGGAGGTAAGCATGACGATCTTACACTTTTTCTTCACCAGATTTCCGAATTTTTCGAATTCATCCAAAAACTGAAACCCGTCCATCAGGGGCATGTCAATGTCAAGAAAGATAACATCGGGCAACACCACGTCCGCAACTTCCAATTTTTCAATATTCCGCAAAAACTCAATCGCACTTTTGGCTCCCGTGTGGGTATAAATGTGTTTGGTGATATTAGCCGACTCAATCATTTTCTGATTGATTAGATTATCAATCTCATTATCATCAATGAGCATTACAGAACGGTACTTTGGATCGGCCATACTAATTATTCATTCCCTAAAATAGTCGTAACAGGAGTGATTTGCAAACCTTGCTAGAGTTCAAACTTGATCCCCTGAGCCAAGGGCAGGGTGTCACCAAAATTAATGGTGTTCGTTTGCCTCCGCATATAAATCTTCCAGGCGTCAGAACCTGATTCCCGACCGCCACCGGTTTCCTTTTCACCGCCAAACGCTCCGCCAATTTCAGCTCCGGAAGTACCAATATTAACGTTGGCAATCCCACAATCGGATCCAGCAGCCGACAGAAACTTCTCCATCTCCTGCAGTTGGGAGGTCATGAGGGCGGAGGACAACCCTTGCTTCACTCCATTCTGATAAGCAATTGCTTCTTCAAGGGTCTTGTATTTGATCAGGTATAAAATGGGAACGAAGGTTTCTTGTTGAACGATTTCAAAATTGTTTTTCACCTCGGCAATAGCTGGCTTTACGTAGCAACCCGATTCATATCCTTTGCCCTTTAATACGCCACCAGGCACCAACCATGTTCCACCTTCTGATTTAACTTTTTGAATCGCATTCCGGTAAGCCTTGACGGCCAGGGCATCAATCAACGGCCCTACATGGTTAGTTTCATCCAGGGGATTTCCTATTTGCAACTGGCGGTACGCGCTACGCAATTTTTCTTTAACGGTTTCGTACACGCGTTCATGCACTATCAACCTGCGGGTAGTGGTACAGCGTTGGCCCGCAGTACCCACCGCTCCAAACAAAGCGCCCCGGATTGCCATCTCAAGGTTAGCATGTTCACTGATAATGATGGCATTGTTTCCACCCAGTTCGAGTAAGGCCCGACCCAACCGTTCGGCTACTGTCTTTCCAACCGCTTTACCCATGCGAACACTGCCGGTTGCGGATACCAACGGAATATTTTCATTGGCCGACATACGTTGACCGATTTTAGCGTCACCATTAACGATGCAAGAAACCCCTTCGGGTACACCATTCTTTTTAAACACCCGATTAACAATGTTTTGACAAGCTATGCTACAAAGGGGAGTTTTTTCCGAAGGCTTCCAGATGCAGGTATCGCCACACACCCAGGCGATCATGGCATTCCATGACCAAACGGCTACGGGAAAATTGAATGCTGAAATGATACCCACTACACCCAAAGGGTGATACTGCTCGTACATGCGGTGCTGCGGTCGCTCGGAGTGCATGGTAAGCCCATGCAATTGTCTTGACAGGCCAACAGCGAAATCACAGATGTCGATCATCTCCTGCACTTCACCCAGCCCTTCCTGATAAGATTTGCCCATTTCGTATGAAACGAGCTTCCCAAGGGGTTCTTTATATTTTCGCAGCGCTTCCCCTACCTGACGCACCACTTCACCGCGTTTTGGTGCCGGCACCAACCGCCATTGTAGAAATGCCTGATGCGCCTGTTTCACCACCTTATCAAAGGCGGCATCATCGGTGGCTTGTACAGTTCCAATCTGCTTGCCATCCACTGGCGAAAAGGAAGGAAAACTTTTTGCTTTTGACCGGATCCATCTTTGACCGGTGGAGGTTCCGAGGTTTGATTTTTTTATTCCGAGTTTAGCAAGCGCCTCCGCGAGACCAAAATTTTTCATGGGTAGAATTGAATCGCGTAAAGCTACTAAATTACCAATCCATCCCAATCGTTTGCTTCTCGCCATTCATCATCAGTCCTTCAATCAGGACGCCTCCCTTTTTCATTTCAAGTGCGCGATTGAGGTCACCCACATTGTCAATGGCTACTTTATCGATGTGGGTAATGATAAACGATTCTTTAACACCGGCTTTCTTCCATTTTCCAAAGGAAAGTTTCTTTACCAGAACGCCACCGTCCAGATTTAGTTCGTTTAGTTTCGAGTAGGGTACCTCTTCAAAGTAAGCGCCTTCAATTTCGTAGTTCACCGGTTTCTTCTTTACTTCTTCCGAGCCTTCAAAGTTTTTAAGCTTGGCTACAACTTCCCGCTCTTCGCCTTGGCGCAGATACTTTACTAACACCGTTTGTCCGGGACGCTTTCGGGCTACCCATTCCTGTAATTCAGAAACACCTTTCACAGCATGATTGTCAATGGCAGTAATTACATCTCCGGTTTCCAATCCAGATGCTTCGGCAGCGCTGCCTTTGTTTACGTACCGTACGAATACACCTTGAACAACTTTCAAATCCTGATTTTCCGCCAAGTCCGCATTGACATCGGCAATCTGAACACCTAACAAACCGCGCTGCACCATGCCAAACTCCAGCAAGTCATCCATAATCTTTTTAACCAGACTAACGGGAATTGCGAAGGAATATCCGCTGTAGTTTCCGGTAGCGGTGGCAATTGCTGAGTTGATGCCTATCAATTCTCCGCGCAGATTTACGAGGGCCCCGCCACTGTTGCCAGGGTTCACCGCGGCATCCGTTTGAATGAAGGACTCCACCTGAAGATTATTCTTATCACCCAAAATGCCGATGTTACGGGCTTTGGCGCTCACGATACCTGCCGTTACGGTAGAATTCAAATCGAAGGGATTTCCAATGGCGAGCACCCATTCGCCTGTTATGATTTTATCAGAATCTCCATACCTAACAAAGGGAAGGTTTTTGGCTTTGATTTTAAGTAAGGCCAGGTCCGTGCTGGGATCTTGCCCGATTACCTTGGCAAAGAATCGCTGATTGTTATGCAGCACCACCTCAATGGTGTTGGCCTCTTCAATGACATGGTAGTTGGTGACGATGTATCCATCATCGGAAAGAATTACGCCCGACCCCGAGGATACCGCATGGGGATTGAGGTATTGATCGAGTGCATTAATGCTGAATTTCCCACCTCCATAGATGGTGCGGATATGAACGACAGCAGGGGTTACAGCATTCGCGGCAACTTCAAAATTGATGGGCGCGGTGGGGAGATTATATCTCGATGAATCCGGAGAAAAGTTGGCAAGCTTTAGATTTTGTCTTTCTTCAATGGAGTTGTAGGACGGACCTACATCAAAATAGTTTAGTGTAAAAATCGAACCCACTATCGCTCCGATAAAAGCCGAGCAAGCTACCAACAAAATCAACAACGAACGCTTCATAACCGTCTCTTTATAGGTAAGATACGGTTTCTGAATATAAATGGAGTAACTATAAATGGAATTTTTTGAGCAGGGGTTAAAACCACAATAAAAAAGCGCCTGTCCGTTTCCGAAACAGGCGCGCTACCTAAACCTTACCCCACTAAATCAAGCTTAGCTAACTTTGATCGTTTGCTTTAAGGCTTTCTTCTCGTCTTTTGGAAGGGTAAGTTCCAATATTCCATTATTATACTTCGCGTTGATTTTGGAAGGATCAACATTCTCCGGCAGCGAGAAAGAACGGCTGAACGACCCATAATGGGTTTCAATCGCATGATAGTTTTTGTCTTTCTTCTCATCGGAGAACTTACGTTCTCCGCTGATCGTAAGGTAGTTGTCGTTCAACTCAATGTTAAAGTCTTCTTTACTCAAACCAGGAGCGGCCAGGTGAATTTCAAAAGCGTTGTTGGTTTCAATAATATCAACTTTCGGAACGAACGAGGAACCACCACTGCGGGTGATGGAATCATTGAAAAAGCGATCGACCAACGCGCTGAAGGTGGTTGGTACAAAGTCATTGGCATTATAACGGATGATGCTCATAGTAGTAGTGTTTTAATGGTTGGACATAAATTTTTTAACGTCATCGATCCAATAGGGAAAAGCATGCCGATGGAAAAAACCACCCAAAATGAAGACATTATGTCTTGATAATACCAATTCCGGTTAGAAATTATGACACTATGGCTGTAAAATGGCCTATATCCTGGCCTGATACGTATACAACTGGAAGTACCGCCCTCGCTTTTCGATCAGCGTTTCATGGGTACCCTGTTCCTGAATCTGCCCATTTTCAATTACCAGAATTTGATTGGCCTGGCGGATGGTGCTTAACCGGTGTGCGATAACAAATGTTGTTCGACCGTGCATCAGTGTTTTCAAACTTTCCTGTATGTAACTTTCACTTTCCGTGTCCAGGTTGGAAGTAGCTTCATCCAGGATTAAAATTTTTGGGTTGGCAAGGATGGCCCGGGCAATGGCAATGCGCTGTCGCTGGCCCCCCGAAAGTTTCACACCACGCTCTCCGATCACCGTATCCAATCCTTTTTCAAAGCGATCTGTAAATTCATTAACAAAGGCAGCTTTCACGGCTTGCTGCAAGTCTTGTTCCGAAGCTTGAGGCCTCGGAAATAATATGTTTTCGCGAATCGTTCCTTCAAAGAGGAAATCATCTTGCAAGACCACACCCAACTGGCTTCGATAACTGGATAATGAAACAGTCGCCAGATCGATGCCGTCCAGCGTAATCGTTCCACTCTCGGGATTAAGAAAGGACGCGGCCAGGCCGGCAATGGTTGTCTTCCCCGAACCTGATGTGCCTACCAAGGCCGTCACACTTCCTGCAGGCGCTTGAAAGCTTATGTTTTTTAGCACCGGTTTTCCTTCTTCGTAAGCAAAGGAGATATTTTTGAATTCGATGTCACCTTGAATTTTTCCGAGATGCAGGGTGCGGGTAGTTCCATCATCCTCGATGGGCATATTCATTAATTCTTCGGTACGATCAAGCCCGGCAAAGGCCTCGGTAAGCTGACTTCCGATATTACTCATTTGCACAATGGGAGCAATCATGAATCCCAGGTAGAGTGTGAACGAAAGAAAATCGCCCAGGGTAAGTTGTTGTTGCATGATCATGTACCCACCAATCCCCATGATGCCCACGCTGGCCAATCCCAACAGAAAGGTAGCGGAACTGGTAACCAGACTGGTAGAGGTCAGGCTTTTCTTCACATTAAGGAATAGTTTCTCAACACCTTGTTCAAAGGTTTTGATTTCCTGGGCTTCGGCATTAAATCCTTTAATTACCCTGACACCATTCAAGGTTTCAGTGAGGCGACCCGTTACTTCGGCATTGAGTACACCCCGTTCGCGAAAGATGGGCCGGATGTAAGCGAACGCCTTGAGTGAAATCAATCCAAAAATGAGGACCGGTACCAGTACGTAAAGGGTCATCATCGGGCTAATGCGAATTAATAAAACAAGGGAAATGGCGGCACTTAAAAAGCCACCCACTAACTGAACCAATCCGGTACCTACCAGGTTGCGTACGCCTTCCACATCCGTCATCACGCGCGATACCAAGGCTCCGGATTTATTGTTATCGAAGAACCGGACCGGAAGCCGCAAGAGTTGTTTTTGCACTTTTACTCTTAGTTCAGAAATCAAATGTTGAGCTTCAACACTTAATATTTTGGTAAGGAGAAACGAGGTGATGGCCTGTAAAAGGATTGAACCTGTTACAGCAAGCAATAATATTTTGAGCATTTCCAGATCCCCTTTGGCAATGACATCATCGATCAGAAATTTGGTTGCTCCGGGCAATACCAGACTCGCCAGCCGGCTAATGACAATTAAAACCAGACCAATCAAAATCAACTTTCTCCGCGGCCAGATGATGGTTTTGAAGACTGAGCGCAGGGAGACTTTAGTTTTGACTTTTGACATACGTTAGGAGAGGAATACACTGAATGGACGGAGCCGAGACTGTTTTATTTTGAATACGTGGAAATAAAAAAGCCATCCGCATTGTGGCATGATGGCTTTTTGCTCCTCCTCTTGGACTTGAACCAAGGACCCTCTGATTAACAGTCAGATGCTCTAACCAGCTGAGCTAAGGAGGAATGTTTAAAAAGGGAGTGCAATATTACTGGATTGCCCTGCAATTATCCAAATCAGGCAGAAAAATTTGCCAAAACCTTTGATTGTTATGATCGTTCATTAACTTTGACATGCAAAGTACTTTGTTATGAGCCAACACGAAACCCTCCAAAAGGACATTGAATCCATCCGCAACCTGATGGAACGATCCGTAAAGTTTCTATCACTCAGCGGTCTTTCTGGTATCCTGGCAGGTGTGTACGCCCTGGTAGGTTCGGGCCTGGCGTATGGAGTTCTTTACGGACAGAAAACTCCTTTTGATTACCACGATCCGGCTGCAAAGGAAATTGGCATCACTGTTAAGCTGATGGCGATTGCATTAGTTGTGCTTATCCTCTCATTGGCAACTGGCTACTGGTTGTCATCTAAAAAAGCAAAGCGATTAAATGCCAACATCTGGGACACAACCAGTAAGCGATTTATTATCAATTTGACAATCCCCCTGGCAGCCGGAGGAGCTTTTATATTGATCTCATTAATGAATGGATACTACGGAATAGCAGCGCCTGCTTGTTTGATTTTTTATGGACTGGCACTCATTAACGCCAGCCCGAATGTGGTAGAAGAAGTGCGCTACCTCGGGTATTGCGAAATTATCGTAGGCTTGATTGCAGCCAGCTTTCCCGCGTTGGGCCTGTACTTGTGGGCTACCGGGTTTGGGGTACTTCATATTATTTATGGTACCATGATGTATAAGCGGTACGATCGATGAAAAACCCTTTTGACAACCTGGACCGGATTCTCGAGCACCGGTTACGACTTCAGATTGTATCAGTGTTAGTAGCCAATGACTCCTACGATTTTAATTCTTTGAAAGAATTGTTGGATGCAACGGATGGGAATTTGGCGACTCATTTGAAGGCGTTGGAGCGGGAGAAATACATCTCGGTGTACAAATCATTTGTTGAGCGAAAGCCGAACACCCGATACAAAATCACCGAACGGGGACGAAACGCATTCAAAAAACATCTTGAGGCCATGGAAGAATTAATCCGCCAGCAACGGAAGTAAAAAATTTGCCACTAAACTTTTAAATACAAAGTACTTTTAAAATTATGGAAACTCAATCTTTAAATCTGTTTGAACGATTCAACCAATGGATCACCGAGTCCATCATGGTGAAACTATTTTCAATTGGTTTTCTGACGCTGATTCTGCTGATACCCGCTTCGTGGATTGAGGAATTGATTCAGGAGCGTCAGAGCAGAGCCAACGAAGCAATCCTTGAGGTCTCCGACAAGTGGTCGGGGCAGCAGACCATCACCGGGCCAGTGCTCATGATCCCATTCACTAAAATCGAGAAATCACGCAGGTGGAGTGATGGGAAACAGCTTGAGGAACTGATCGAGTCAGTTCACCAAGCGTACTTCCTTCCCGATGACTATCAGGTGAAAAGCAAAGTATCACCCGAAGTATTGCACCGGGGTATCTTTGATGTAGCCGTTTATAAAAGTGAGATTTCCATGCTGGCGACCTTTGCGCTCCCCGATTTTTCTACCTGGAATATTCCCGATTCGCAAGTTCATTGGAATGAGGCTGCATTGATTAATGGAATCACCGACCTGCGCGGGATCAGTGAAAACCCGGTTATTAAGACGGGTGAGAACCCACTGCCCTCCAATGCAACCAGCGACATTGGTTTAGTACTCTCACCAGTAGATGATGCCAACCCGAGATTAGCTCAGAGTGGCGTTGTCACAACATTGGGGTGGTCAACACGCACAGATGCAGTTTCTGATTTTTCTATTCAAATGAGTTTAAAGGGGAGTGAACGACTGTACTTTCTGCCTATGGGGAAATCAACAAGTATCCAAACGGAGGGGCAATGGCCTTCTCCCAGCTTTGAAGGTAAGTTTTTACCAGAATCGCGAACCATCCATGATTCTGGGTTTACAGCTACCTGGAAAGTACTTTCCTTCAATCGGCCATTTGCACCCCAGTGGATTGACAAGGAGCAGTCCCTGGCCGGATCAGAGTTTGGCGTTCGGTTGTTGATCCCGGCAGATCAGTATCAAAAAAGTACACGCACCGCTAAATATGGTCAGCTGATTATCCTACTAGCTTTTACTGTATTATTTTTATTGGAAGTAACAACCAAAATCAGGATTCACCCCTTTCAATACATTTTGATAGGTGCCGCATTGATTATTTATTATACATTGCTTCTTTCCATTTCGGAACAAGTGGGCTACAATACAGCCTATATGATTGCGTCCATTGCCACAACGGTTTTGGTAACCTTGTATGCATCCAGTTTTCTAAAACAGAAATCCATCATCGCCTTGTTTTCGGGCCTCATGGTTTGTTTTTATATATTCATCTTTATCATTATTCAAGCCGAAGATTTTTCATTACTGATCGGAAGCATTGGTCTGTTTATGATCATTGGATTATTGATGTATTTCTCACGAAACATCAACTGGTACGGGACAAGGAATTAAATGATTGACTTTTAAATAGCAAAAGGTCTCGAGGCGAGACCTTTTTTTATTTAACTTTCTTCATGCTTAGAATCTTACTGTTATTATTGCCCATGGCGGGGTTGAGTCAGCACCTGGTTACTCCCACCGATACGTATGTAAAAAACCGTTGGGAAGCCCGTTGGATCGGTCCGAAGGAGGGATCGTTTCAATTTGGGGTTCACCACTTCAGAAAAAGCTTTACACTCCAATCAAAGCCGCATCAATTTGTGATCCACCTCTCAGCCGATAATCGATATCGCTTGTTTGTTAATGGCACGTATATAACGGATGGTCCGCAGATCAGTGACAGCCGGCATTGGCGATTTGAATCCCTGGACATAGCTTCCCTACTGAAACCGGGTGAGAATCTTGTTGCCGTTCAGGTTGTGAACTTTGGTGAAGCCGCCCCGGTGTACATGATGGGAAAACGAACAGCTCTGATTGTACAGGGTGAAGATTCATTAGCTGCTCAGATAAATACGAATCAGACGTGGAAATATTTTTTAAACAAGGGGATTGAGCCTTTCATTTTCAAACCCGGAGATCCAAATTTATTTTATCAGTATTATGCTGCAGGCCCACTGGATAAAGTTGATGGCACTCAAATTCCCTGGGATTGGGAGAAGCCTGGCTACAACGATAGCTCGTGGACATCCGCTTCCCCTTCTGAGACCGGAGCACCATTTGGTGTGGTAGGGTATGGTGATGCAACATGGGAATTGATTCCACGCTCAATCCCATTGATGGAGCGTACCTATCAATCTTTTGGAATCATTAGAAGGAGCATTGGATTATCAAAATCGATGAGCCGTATTCCCGTCACCATTCCGGCTAATACTACTTGCTCTCTGTTATTGGATCAACAACAATTGACTTCTGCATTTCCGGAACTTATTGTCTCAGGAGGAAGCGGCAGTAAGATTAAGGTGACGTACGCAGAGGCGCTCTTTGAAGACATTCGAAATAAAGGCCATCGTGATTCCATTCATAATCGTACCATCCATGGGGTATTCGATTGGTTTATTCCTGATGGAGGACAGGCGAGAGCATTCACAACGCTTACATATCGTACTTTCCGGTATGTTCAACTGGATATAACAACTACCCGTGACCCTTTGGTGATTGAAAAGCTGGGCAGTTGGTTTACCGCGTACCCTTTTGAGAAGCAAGCTGCCTTTGGTTCAAATGACAAGAGCTTATCTAAGATTTTCGATATCGGGTGGCACACTGCAAGGCTTTGTGCCTATGAAACTTATATGGACTGCCCCTACTGGGAGCGATTGCAATACATAGGCGATACCCGCATTCAAGCCCTTGTTTCTTACTATGTTTCCGGTGATGATCGTCTGGCCAGAAATTCGTTGGAGCAGTTCTATTGGTCGTTAACTTACGATGGTCTTACCTACAGCCGGTATCCCTCTTCCTTAGCCCAATATATTCCGAACTATTCACTTGTATGGATCACCATGATTCATGATTACTTTATGTATCGCAACGATCCGGAGTTTGTTGAGAACTTTTTACCCGGTATTCAACGCGTGCTTGATCATTTTGAGCAATACATGACACCTGATAATATGATGAAGGAACAACCGTATTGGGATTTTCTGGATCATACATTCCCAACTCATAAGATTGTAGAAGAAAGCTATTTCAAAAAGCTCACCAGCAATTCATTATTTTATGCGTACACCTTAAGCCTGGCAGCAGAATTGTTTAACAATTTCAATAAACCAGAGCTTGCACAAAAGTATTCCATGCGTAGTCAGCAATTAAAGGCCAGCGTGAAGCGCCAGTGTTGGGAAGCCAATCGTCAACTGTATTCAGATACCCCTGATAAGAAACATTTTAGTATGCATAGTAATATTCTCGCACTGCTTTGTGGTATGGTGCCACGAGAGGAACAAGCTGAGTTTGTAAAACGAATAGTAGAAAATAAGAGCATTACGCGCACCACCCTGTATTTCGATTTTTATTTGGGGCGAGCTATGAATTTGGCTCAGGCGGGGGACCAGTATTTTCAGTTGTTAAATCAATGGAAGGAATTATTGGACCTGGGGTTAACCACTTTTCCGGAGGGGGTATCGCGCAGTGAATGCCATGCCTGGAGTGCAAGTCCTAACTTTGAAATGCTGGCCACCTTTGCCGGTATCCAACCGCAAACACCGGGATTCAAAAAGGTAATAGTCCGACCCCAGCTACAGGCACTGCAACGTGTCACCGGAAAAATTCCGCATTGGGCCGGGGAGCTTTCTGTTGAGTTTGAAAAGAAGGGAAATCAATTGACGGGGAACGTAACGTTACCACCCACCATCACCGGACGACTGGAGTGGAATGGAAAAGTGGTTGAACTGAAATCCGGGTCGAATGTAATCGTTGTGGAGTAAGGAGAATCTCCTTACTCTTTGTCTAGAAATGGATATCGGTAATCGGTCGGGGTTACAAAGGTTTCCTTAATGGTTCGCAAGGAAACCCAGCGCAGCAAGTTAACTTTCGCACCAGCTTTATCATTGGTTCCCGAACCCCGGGCACCACCAAAGGGTTGTTGACCAACCACTGCCCCAGTAGGTTTATCATTGATGTAAAAATTTCCTGCAGCATTCACTAATTTCCGGGTTGCCATCTCAATTGCAAACCGATCTTTCGCCAGAATGGAACCGGTCAATGCATACGGTGAAGTACTGTCTACCAATTCCAACGTCTGTTCAAAATTTTCAGCATGATATACATAGATCGTTAATACCGGGCCGAAGATTTCCTCGCACATGGTTAAGGAGGAAGCGTCTTTGGTGACAATAACGGTAGGTTCAATGAAGTAACCCTTTGATTTATCATACTTGCCACCGGCAATTATTTCATTCATGGGGTTTTGCCGGGCCTTCTCAATGTATCCGGTAATGGAAGTAAATGCTTTTTCATCAATTACAGCATTGATAAAATTACCGAAGTCTTCAGTCGGCCCCATTTTAAAACTCTTCAGGTCATCGAGCAATAGCTTTTTTACTTCTTCCCATAAGTTGGACGGAATGTAACACCGAGATGCAGCCGAACATTTTTGGCCTTGGTATTCAAATGCTCCACGGGCAATGGCTGTAGAAACCTCTTTTGGATGGGCGCTTTTATGCACCATGATAAAATCTTTACCTCCGGTTTCCCCTACAATGCGAGGATAGGATCGATACAGGTGAATGTTATTGCCTACGGTTTTCCAGATATTTTGAAAAACTCCAGTGCTGCCAGTAAAATGGATTCCTGCAAAATCCTTATGATTAAAAATAACTTCTCCGGCATTGGGTCCACTTACATAAATCAGATTTATAACACCATCGGGTAAACCCGCTTCCTTCAACACCTGCATGATTACCTGTGCAGCATAAATCTGCGTATTCGCTGGTTTCCAAACAACGGTGTTTCCCATCATGGCTGCGCTGGTAGGCAGATTGCCGGCAATGGCAGTAAAGTTGAACGGTGTCAATGCAAATACAAAACCTTCCAGCGGACGGTATTCCATGCGGTTCCAAACTCCTGGGGAGGATTGTGGTTGTTCATTGTAAATCTCACTCATGAAATAAACATTGAACCGTAAAAAGTCAATCAATTCACAGGCAGCGTCAATTTCTGCCTGAAAGGCATTTTTGGATTGACCCAACATGGTAGCCGCGTTGATTTTATAACGATACGGTCCGGCAAGCAGATCGGCCGCTTTTAAAAAGATACTGGCTCGATTTTCCCAGCTTAACGAGGACCAAAGTTCTTTCGCTGCCAGCGCTGCCTGGATGGCCTGCTCCACATGCGATTTATCGCCTTCATGAAAGTATCCTAAAATATGTTGATGATCGTGGGGCGGTGAAAGTGCTTTCTTTTTACCGGAGCGAACTTCTTCTGCCCCAATGTACATGGGGATATCCAACTGAGTGGAGCGGGCATCCGCCAATGCTTTCTTTAACGCTGCACGTTCTTTCGAAGCCGGAGCATACGATAATACGGGTTCATTTTTAGGTAGCGGAACATGAAAAAATCCAGTTGACATAGCGAAATTAATTTTGTGATGCGATTGAAGTTGGCGGCAAAGTTACTTGATAAAGTTGGGTTTTAAAGAATCTCCTTCAACTCCTTAAGGTCGCTGATTTCGTAGCGTACTTCTTCCTGGTGAGAGATTCTGTTTGGATTGAAAAAGATTGTGTCCACCTGTGCGTTTCTGGCTCCTCCAATGTCTGTTAAAAGATTATCTCCAATCATTACCGCTTCGTGTTTTTCAAATCCGCTTTCAGATAGGGCAAATTCGAAAATTTCGGGCGCAGGTTTTTTATATCCCGCACGGGCGGAAGTAACTACACTTTTGAAATAACCGGTAATGCCGGAGGAGGCTAATTTGGTACTCTGAATTTCTTCGAAACCATTGGTCACGATAATCATCGGGTACCGCTCGTATAGATATTCCAACGTGTCAATCGCATTCGGCATTAAGGTTGATTTCCGGGGCGAAAGGTTTACATAATCATCAGAAAGTTTTAACGACAACGGGTAATTATCTACGCCCAAGTGCAACATTATTTTATGGAACCTTTCAAATCGAATGACATCGCGGTGTAATTGTCCCAGGTCATATTGAACCCACAACGCTGTATTGATGGTTACAAACGCTTTCGAGAAATCGGTAAACGAAGCAATTCCAGCCTGTTGAAGATTGTATTCGTGATAGAGTTCCTTCAATGTTTCAGTCGAATTGGTTTCATAATCCCAGAGCGTATGATCAAGGTCAAAAAGAATGCAACGATAGTTCATGGATTACTGGTAGGCTTGATTTGAAGTTTATTGAGTGACAATTCGCGATTGCTGTACAGCGTTTGAAATACCTGCTGATCTTTTTGAAGTATCGGATCCCGGCTTAGAAATTGAAAAATTTGCCGGGTAATGTCGAGTACTTCTTCTTTCAGTTGATAAAAAACCCACTGGTTAATTTTTCGGGAAGTCAGAATACCGGAATTCTTGAGATACAACAGATGTCGCGAAGTTTTGGTTTGTGTGAACTCAAGAATATGTTCGAGATCAGTAATGCACATTTCACCGTTGGTCAAAATCAGATTTAAAATTCGCAGCCGTGAGGAATCGGAGCAGGCCAGGAAAATTTGGGCACCTAAGTCAATATTGAAATGTTTTAAACGCATGACAACCAGCGCGAAGATAGTAAAAACCACTGGTGGAGGAAGGCTACCATCATTAGGCATAAATCCCCTGAATCTCTATCTTTGAAAATTAATGTTTGTATCGTGAAGAATTTCGTTGGCTTTATCCTTTGTATGGGGGTTTTGTGGGCAGGCACCAGCACCCAGGTACAAGCACAAAATAAAAAGCGAATTATCCAGCTCTCCGGCTTTGTTAGCGACAGTGTGAATGTATTACCGGGGGTCCATGTATACGTACCAAAGGCAGGCCGCGGCACCAGTACCAGCCCGGCTGGATTCTTTTCCATGCCGGTGTTGGAAGGCGACAGTATTGTGATCAGTTCGATTGGATACCATCGGCAACATTATATCATCCCCCAAGGAGCACCTGATAATCTGACGATTGTCATTGAAATGGTGTCGGATGTAACCTATTTGAAGGAAGTTCAGATTATGCCTTTCCCAACCGAAGAAGTTTTTAAGGAAGCGGTGTTGGCGTTGAATATTCCCATGGACCAGGGCATCGACTCGAAAAACCTGAATGCTGAGTTACTGGCCTTAATGTTGCGAACGACCCCCATGGATGGTGCTGCGAACTACAAATATTATATGGACCAATGGTCTACCTCCGCTTCCGATAAATTTCAACCCCGTACCAACCCTTATTTGAACCCCTTTAACTGGGCTAAATTCATTCGCGATTTAAAAGCAAATAATAAGTAGAACTCAGCAGGTTTGAGCTTTTGATTAGGCAAATTTTACTAATATTGCAGCCTCAAATTTAACCGGCTCGGGGTGTAGCGCAGCCCGGTTAGCGCATCACGTTAGGGACGTGGAGGTCGGACGTTCGAATCGTCTCACCCCGACAAACTGATTAAGCCTTTCCTATTATGGAGAGGCTTTTTTCTTCCGGGATCATGAACTTTATCGTTTACATATTACAAAGTTTAGTTACACATCGATTTTATGTAGGTCAGACTTATGATCTTGAGAAACGACTGGCAGAGCACAATAGTGAACTGGCAGGGTATACAAAAAGTGATCAGCCGTGGCAGGTCATCTGGAGTCAGCAAGTTCAAACCCGAAAGGAGGCAATGGCTCTTGAAAAGAAAATTAAGAAGCGAGGGGCCAAGCGATTTCTCGAGGACTTGTCGCGGTGAGAAGCCCGGATAGCGTCACGCCTCAGGCGTGATTAGGGACGTGGAGGTCGTCCCGCTTCAGCAAGAACATATTTTAGTGACAAAGAACTATTCTTTATCACTTTTCGGATAATCAAAAAATTCCATCTCACCACATCCAAACCGGGCGTCTTTCCAGTGATTTATTTGGAGGGTTGCGGCCACAACCCCGCAGGTAGGTATGTTCTCCAGGTCTTCTTTTAACAAGGAGTTTGTAAACTCTGTCAATCCGGGGTTATGACCGAATAGAAAGACCACCTCTTCACTATCCCGTGGAGCATCTTTCAGTTCCTGAATCACCTTCAGTAATTGGTCTTCATCCGCATGGTATAACCTTCGATCGGTTTTAATCTTATCTTCCGGAAATCCAAGAATCCGTGCAAACTCTTTGCAGGTGGCTAAGGCCCGTTCAGCCGGACTGCTCAACATCACATCCGGGGTTACTCGCTTTTCCTTCAGTCGCTTGGCCATGCGGGGGGCACTTTTTTTCCCGCGCTCGTTAAGAGGCCGATCAAAATCACTTAGCTCGGGATCATCCCAGCTGGATTTTGCGTGGCGCACAATGTACAGGATCTTCATAGGCTGTTCTGACAATTAAAATTAATCAAAGCTAGCC
Organism: uncultured Ohtaekwangia sp.; assembly: GCA_964488465.1. Classification (GTDB taxonomy): domain Bacteria; phylum Bacteroidota; class Bacteroidia; order Cytophagales; family Cyclobacteriaceae; genus ELB16-189. Next base: position 57,516 of record CAZAUN010000001.1, read on the forward strand.
GTATCTTTGTTAAATATAGTATGGGGAACCGACCACTTAAAAAGCGCATCAAATACACAGCCCTCTACTATTTTGTCCGGTTCTTAATTTTTATCGCCAACCTTTTGCCCCGAAAGGTTTGGTTGGCATTTTGTGGTTGGCTGGGTAAGCTTGCTTATGTAGTTTCTCCAAAACCCCGCAAGCGTGCGATTTATCACCTTGGTTTGGCATTCGGAAAGGAGATGTCAACTCAGGAGATTGTCGATTTAAGTAAACGAGTATTTGTGATGCTCGGTAAAAATGGAGGTGATATTCTGCGATCCTTGAAAGTAAGAAGCCTTTCAGATTTGGATCGGTTCCTGGTAACCCATGGACTTGAACACTATGAGCAGGCTTATGCAAAAGGCAAAGGGGTTATGTTTCTGACGTGTCACCTGGGCGCTTTCGATCTGCAAATCACAAACATGGCCTTGCGAGGATTGAATCCCAATATTGTTGGAACGGCCTTAAAGGATGAGCGCCTCAATGAACTACTCTGGCAATACCGAAACGCCTATGGTGCTGTTGCCATTGAGCGAGGTAAAGAAAGTGTACGGTTATTCAAAGCGTTGAAGTCCGGTGGCTCAATTGCCATCCTGATCGATCAGGATACAAAAGTAAAAAGTCGCTTTGTTAACTTTTTTGGGATGAAGGCTGCCACGCCCATTGGAGCCACCGTGCTGGCCTTGCGTACCGGGGCTGCGGTTGTACCTACTTATATTTATTTAGCCGAGGATGGTAAACAACATATGCACATCTTACCGGAGATTCCCCTCGTTATCACAGGTGATGAAGAAACCGACTTAATCGTCAATACCCAAAACTTTACCACCATCACAGAAGAAATTGTGCGTAAGCATCCGGAGCAGTGGGTGTGGATGCACGAACGTTGGAAAACACGACCCGGTGAGGAGATCCGGTAAGCCGATTCAATTCCAGCCAGGATTTATTTCTTGAATACGAAGTATACAGCCAAGATCAGAAAGATGAAACCGATCAGGTGATTCCAACGGAAGGTTTCGGTTTTGAAAAACAGCAACGAAAAAAGAACAAACACCACCAGTGTAATCACCTCTTGAATCACTTTTAGCTCCACTAAGGAAAACGGTCCGCCATAATTTTTGAACCCGATCCGGTTGGCGGGCACCTGTAGGATGTATTCGAATAAGGCAATGCCCCAACTGATCAGAATGATGGTGACCAGGGGTAAACTTTTGCTCCAGTTCATATCCTTAAACTTCAGGTGTCCGTACCAGGCGAACGTCATGAAGGTATTGGAGAGTACCAGTAAGAGGATGGTGAAGAAAGCTCTCATCAGCAGCAAGACATAAGATACAAGACTTCAGACAGTGTTGTCCATTGTCCTGTGTTTTGACACTAAAGTCTATTTAACCAGTTTCTTATACTTAATCCGGTGTGGTTGGTCATCGCCCAATCGTTTCTTCTTGTTCTCTTCATATTCGCTGAAGGTTCCTTCGAACCAAAACACCTGGGAGTCTCCTTCAAAGGCAAGAATGTGCGTACACACCCGATCCAGGAACCAACGATCGTGCGAGATGATAACAGCACAGCCACCAAAATTTTCCAAGGCTTCTTCCAGCGATCGCAGGGTGTTTACATCCAGGTCGTTGGTGGGTTCATCCAACAGCAACAAGTTGCCGCCTTGTTTTAACGCAATGGCCAGGTGAGCGCGATTGCGCATACCACCAGAAAGTTCTTTTACTTTTTTTTGTTGATCGGTACCACTGAAGTTAAACTTGCTGACATACGCGCGGGAGTTGATTTCTTTTCCCCCCACCATAATCAAATCGTGGCCACCGGTAATCGCCTGAAAAACCGTATCCTCGGGTTTCAGATCATCATGCTCCTGATCTACGTAGGCAATTTTCACGGTTTCACCAACGGAGAAGGTTCCACTATCAGGTTTCTCCTGGCCAGTAATCATCTTAAAGAGTGTGGTCTTACCCGCTCCGTTAGGCCCAATAATTCCAACAATGCCGGCTGGTGGTAAGGAGAATGTCAGGTTTTCGTATAGCAATTTATCCCCATAGGCTTTTGATACGCCATTGGCTTCAATAACCTTGTTACCCAAACGCGGACCGGGTGGAATGAATAATTCCAACTTCTCTTCTTTCTCGCGATTTTCCTGGCTGATCAATTTTTCGTAAGCACTTAAGCGGGCTTTTCCTTTGGCATGGCGTCCTTTCGGGCTCATGCGCACCCACTCCAATTCGCGCTCCAGCGCTTTTTGCCGCTTCGATTCAGTTTTTTCTTCCTGTGCTAACCGTTTTTGTTTTTGATCAAGCCAACTCGAGTAATTTCCTTTCCAGGGAATGCCTTCCCCACGGTCGAGTTCGAGAATCCAACCGGCTACATTATCTAAAAAATAACGATCGTGCGTAACCGCGATGATTGTGCCTTTGTATTGACGAAGGTGTTCTTCCAGCCATTGTACGGATTCTGCATCGAGGTGGTTGGTAGGTTCATCCAACAACAACACATCCGGAGTTTGCAGGAGCAGGCGACATAATGCAACCCTTCTCTTTTCACCACCGGATAGAAATTCCACTTTCGCTTCGGGAGGCGGGCAACGCAAGGCGTCCATGGCTCGTTCCAGTTTATGATCCAGTTCCCAGGCATTTACGGCATCCAGTTTTTCCTGAACTTCACCCTGGCGTGCAATCAGTTTATCCATGGCGTCCGGATCTTCCAACACGGTTGGGTCGGCAAACTTTTCGTTAATGGTTTCAAATTCTTTAAGCAAGGCTACAACGTCTTTGACTCCTTCCTCAACAATCTCTTTTACCGTCTTCGTTTTATCCAATTGCGGTTCTTGCTCAAGGTAGCCTACCGAATACCCCAAATCCGAAACTACTTCACCCTGATACTCTTTATCAATACCTGCTATGATGCGCAAGAGTGAGGATTTACCCGAACCATTGAGACCCAACACGCCTATTTTGGCTCCATAGAAAAAAGACAAGTAGATGTTCTTCAAAACTTGTTTTTGGGGCGGGTAGATCTTGTTAACACCCGTCATTGAGAAAATAATTTTTTCGTCAGCCATTGCGGTATTTCATTAATTAGGACGCAAATATGGCGTTTTTGGGTTAATATCCACAGTTATCGCCAGGGGTCAAATTCAGAGGAATTGGGTTACTTTTTTTAATCCTGAACTATCGACTGCCATCTATTGACTATGGGTGATTTAATTTTATTTTTGCGGAAAATTTAACAGGAGGACAAACACTATGTATTGGACACTGGAATTAGCCTCGTACCTTGAAGATGCTCCCTGGCCGGCTACCAAAGATGAGTTGATTGACTTCTCCATCCGCTCCGGAGCGCCTTTGGAAGTGGTTGAGAACTTGCAGGAATTGGAAGACGATGGTCAGCCGTATGAAAGCATCGAAGAGATCTGGCCCGATTATCCTACTAAGGAAGATTTCTTCTTTAACGAAGATGAGTATTGAAACAGGAAAACAGAATTCGTAAACAGTATTATTGAAGGAGGGCCGCAAGGCCCTTTATTTTTCTCCTACCCGGCTCATAAGCGCCTCCGCAACAATTAAATCTTCAGGAGTCGTGATTTTAATATTTAAATAACTTCCTTCAAAAAGAGAAATGGTATGCCCTAACCTTTCCGCAACACTGGCATCATCGGTCAGGGTTGTATCTTCTTTGAGTTGATACGCTTGTTTAATGAGCTCGATGGAAAAAGTTTGTGGAGTTTGAATTAACCGAAAACGCGAACGATCTACTGCTTTGGTATTATCCTGATCCGTCATCCGGATGGATTCTTTCAACCGTACCGCTGCCACAGCCGATTGATGCACCGCGGCCAACCGGAAAGAGGCTCCAATGATATCTTCGCTTACCAGTGGCCGTACACCATCGTGAATGGCAACCAGGCCCGGGCCTTCAATTTTTTCAAGACCGTTTTTTACAGACTGAAACCGGGTCTCACCTCCCTTTTGTAAAATGACCGGCTGTTGATAACGGTATCGATCGCACAAGTCGCGCCAGGTTTGAAAGTCATCTTCTGGCAGTACCAACACGATTTGTATTTTCTCAGAATACCGGAAAAATGCATCCAGGGTATGCATCAGAATCGGCTTGCCGTGCAATTCAAGAAACTGCTTCGGCAACCTGCTTTTAATGCGGGTACCCTTTCCTCCGGCTACGATCAGTGCAAATTCTTTATTATGCATAGCTTTGTAAAAATACCTTTTTGCCATGATACTGATTCGGATTTTTCTCTTGGCTTTTAATGTAGCCGTGGTCACCTATTTGATTTACCGAATCCTTCAGATTCAAAAATCGGATAACCCAAATAAGAAGTGGATTATCGTGATCAGTATTCTCCTGTTATTGATTCCCGCTACCATGCTAATGGGCTTTATAAAACCCTCGCCTGTTTATTTGTTTGTTTACCCAATAGCGATCTCACTACACCTTTACCTGATTCGAAATTCGTAACGGTCCTAAATAGAAAATGCCTGAGTTTGCCCAGGCATTTTTCATTTATCACAGGAGATGCGATTTATATGATCAACATGGCATCGCCATAGGTTAAGAACTTATACTTCTCTTTTTTAGCTACTTCATAAGCTTTCATCACCAGATCAAAGCCGCCAAAGGCACAGGCCATCATTAGTAAGGTCGACTCTGGTTGATGAAAGTTGGTGACCATGGCACTACAGATCTTGAAATCGTACGGTGGAAAAATGAATTTGTCTGTCCAGCCTTCGCGTTCTTTCAACCGGTTCGTAGCTGAAACAGCTGTCTCCAGGGCACGCATAGTGGTGGTACCGATGGCACACACCTTCCGTTTCTCGTCCAATGCGCGATTTACAATTTTTACAGCCTCCGGACCTACAATAAAATTTTCGGAGTCCATCTTGTGCTTAGTAAGGTCTTCCACATCCACTGCGCGGAAAGTGCCTAACCCAATATGCAAGGTGATGAAGGCTAAATCCACACCCTTAATTTGGAGTCGCTTTACCAGTTGTTTTGTAAAGTGCATCCCAGCTGTGGGAGCTGATACTGCACCCTTATGCTTGGCAAAGATGGTCTGAAAGCGGTCCTTGTCTGCCGGTTCAACTTTTCGTTTGATGTATTTCGGGAGGGGTGTCTCACCCAGGGTTTCCACGATTTTGTCGAAGGCAGTGGAATCACCATCAAACAGGAACCGGATTGTTCTTCCGCGTGAAGTGGTGTTGTCAATTACTTCGGCTACCAGGTCGCCATCGCCAAAGTACAATTTGTTGCCAACCCGAATTTTACGAGCGGGATCAACCAACACATCCCATAAATGCATTTCGGCATTCAGTTCGCGCAGAAGGAATACTTCAATCTTGGCCCCAGTTTTTTCTTTGCGTCCATACAAACGGGCAGGAAAAACCATGGTATCATTCGCCACCATCACGTCTCCTTCACTAAAATAGGAGACGATGTCTTTAAAGACTTTGTGCTCGATTTTACCAGTATCGCGATGAATCACCATCATCCGGGCGTCATCCCGGTTTTCGGCAGGGTGGGAGGCAATTAAACTGTTGGGGATGTCAAACTTGAATTCAGAAAGTTTCATGTGTTAATTTTATTTTTTTGGACACATGCCTGCCTGGCGGCAGACAGGGAATGGCCGTTTTTTTAATATAATGCCTGGTTTGTGGTTTGGGCGGGGCCATTTCATAAGCTTACGGGCTTACCCCTTACGATGGGGGTGAATTTTTATAAGGTCGCAAAAATAGGACATGTTGGGTGGCAAAAGGAAATTTCAAGTCCTGTTTTTAGAAACAATTTGGTGGTTTTAGCGTCTGTTTACCAATTACGACCCTTGTAGCTCTCCTTTTAGCACAAAATCAGTAAGGTTTATGTAAAAAACATGGATAATTGCAACCTGAAATTCCCTAAAACGCGTTAAAACCCCATGCTAGCATTACGATTGATTTTTGAAAGTCTGGGCTTTGCCTGGCGCGCCTTGAAATCAAACATTTTACGGACTGTCCTTTCCCTGCTGGGTGTTACCATCGGTATCTTTTCCATCATTGCGGTGCTTACGCTGGTGGATTCACTGGAGAAAAACATTCGCGACAGTTTTGATTTTTTAGGGAGCAATGTGATTTACGTAGGCAAATGGCCCTTTACAGGTGGCGGTGGTCGCGATTGGTGGAAGGAATATATTACGCGCCCCAACGTGAGTTATGCGGAGTATCGTTTCCTAAAGGCCAATATGAAAACTGCCGAAACCGTGTCCATTTTCGCGGATGTTGGCGGCATTACTGTGAAAGCTGGAAGCAGTGGAATAAGCCAGATTACATTGAAGGGTGCCGATTTGGATTATGACAAGGTTTTTGAAATCAACGTTGAAAATGGCCGATACCTGACCAATGATGAAATTGAAGGTGGTCGCAATGTGGTGATTATCGGGTATGAAGTAGCGAAAGCGCTTTTTCCCAATCAGCCCGAACCCATGGGCGAAATCGTTAAAATCAAGAACCTGAAATTTAATGTGGTGGGGGTTACTAAACGCGAAGGCGAAAGTTTCCTGGGCACACCGAGCAATGATTATAGTGTCATCATTCCTTACGATGCATTTAGAAAATTGTACCAAACCGGAACGGGCCGATGGAATGAACTTGGTTCTGATATTGGACTGAGGGGGATGGCCACCGATATTGGTTTGGTCGAGTTGGAGAATGAAGCCCGTGGGCTTTTGCGGGTAAAGCGTGGGTTAAAACCGATTCAAAAAGACACCTTTGCTTTGAACCGACCCGAAGCCATTGCCAATGCCATCAGCGGGGTATTTGATGTGTTAAGTATTGCGGGTTGGATTATCGGTGGGTTCTCGATGCTGGTGGGTGGATTTGGAATTGCGAACATCATGTTTGTTTCTGTGAAGGAGCGTACCAGCATTATTGGGTTGCAAAAATCATTGGGCGCCAAGAACTATTTTATTCTCTTTCAATTCCTCTTCGAGTCGGTGTTTCTTAGCTTAATTGGTGGCTTGGCCGGGTTGTTTTTGGTTTGGTTGCTTACGCTCGCACCGTTTGGAAGTTTACAAGTAGTATTATCCTTAAAGAATATTATTCTTGGGCTGGGAGTTTCATCTACTATTGGATTGGTAGCAGGTATTGTTCCGGCTGCTATGGCTGCTCGTTTGGATCCGGTAATTGCCATCCGGGCCACCTAAAAAAATTGTGCATCGGGTTTTTGAATATACCCGATGCACATTTTAAGTTTTATTCTTTCTCTTTTTCTTCTTTCACTTCGGCTCCGCTGCCAATCTTCTCTTTAATTTTCTTTTCCAGTTCGTCCGATAGTTCGGGATTGTCTTCGATCAGCTGTTTAACGGCATCACGGCCCTGCCCCAGTTTGTTCCCGTTGTAAGAGAACCAGCTTCCCGACTTTTGAATTACGTTGAGCTCAACACCCAGGTCTACTATTTCACCGGACTTGGAAATTCCCCGGCCATACATAATATCAAATTCAACGACTTTAAAGGGTGGTGCTACTTTGTTTTTAACCACCTTCACCTTTACACGGTTTCCGGTAATGTCATCGGCCGCTTCTTTGATCTGACCGATTCTGCGAATATCAAGACGTACGGAAGCATAAAACTTTAAGGCATTGCCGCCCGTGGTTGTTTCGGGATTGCCGAACATAACACCTATCTTTTCGCGCAACTGGTTAATGAAAACACAAGCACAACCAGTCTTGCTGATGGTGCCGGTTAGTTTTCGCAACGCCTGGCTCATGAGGCGTGCCTGTAAACCCATTTTGCTTTCGCCCATCTCGCCTTCCAATTCACCTTTAGGAACCAGGGCCGCTACCGAATCAATAACGATGATGTCGATAGCGCCTGATCGAATCAGGTGCTCAGCTATTTCAAGAGCTTGTTCCCCGTTGTCCGGCTGGGAAATCAACAAGTTCTCGGTATCGATGCCCAACTTTTCAGCATAGCTTTTATCAAAGGCGTGTTCGGCATCGATAAAAGCTGCTAGTCCACCTTTTTTTTGGGCTTCTGCAATACAGTGCATGGTTAAGGTGGTCTTTCCTGAAGATTCCGGGCCGTAGATCTCTGTTACCCGACCTCTTGGAATACCCCCAATGCCCAAGGCGATATCCAGACCGAGGGATCCAGTGGAGATGGCGGGTACATCCATCACCTTGGTGTCGTTCAATTTCATTACGGTGCCCTTTCCGTAGGTTTTTTCCAGTTTGTCGATGGTTAGCTGCAGTGCTTTCAGCTTCTCTTTCGCATCGCTTTTTACTTCACTCATATTATCAGTTGTTTATTTTTCTAGTCACAATTCCGGGCCTGAAATTACTATTAATTATAGCAATCACAAGGATCTAAGAACAAAAAATACTAATTAATTTAGTATGCTACAGTAGACTCCTATTGTTTCTTAAAACTAATTGAATTAAGTCCGGTGGGGTTAATTTGCCATCATTTTATGATAAAAAGGATTCTTTTTGTTTTCGGAGTCGCATTGTTAGTACTGCTCATTTGGAATTGGTCGTTGGTGCTCTACGCGGCCCGGCAGGGCTATGGACAATTAAAAATTGTCTGGAATGCTCAGCCCATTGAAAAATTCATCCAGGATCCCGCATTTCCTGATTCACTCAAAAGCAAGTTGCATCTTATTGAAGAGATTCGAAGGTTTGCCATCGACTCCTTAGGTTTAACGGATACGAAGAATTATCAAAAGTTATATGATCAAAAAGGGGAGGAGATCCTGTGGGTGGTGCAGGCGTGTGAGCCCTTTCAGTTAAAGCCTAAGACCTGGGATTTTCCGATTGTGGGCATCGTTCCCTATAAAGGCTATTTCAAGAAGCAACTGGCACTGGATGAAGGTGCCCGGTTGGAGGCGGAAGGATATGATGTGAGCATCCGAAACCCCGGTGGCTGGTCTACGCTCGGTTGGTTTAATGATCCAATCCTGAGCGGCATGTTGAAGCGCAATGAAGGCGACCTGGCCAGTCTGATCATACATGAAATGGTGCATGCGACCATATTTGTAAAAGACGATGTCGATTTCAATGAAAATCTCGCCTCCTTTATTGGAGATACTGCTGCCTATTATTTTCTGGCAGCGCACTTTGGAAAAACTTCCCATCAATTAGAGCAGTATCTGCACGAAGATCAGGATTACCGAAAGTATAGCCGGCATATTTTACAAGGCACAAAAGCGTTGGACAGTTTGTATCAAGTTCTCCAACCGGACGAACCTTTGGAAAGTAAAAAGAAGCGGAAGCAGAATCTGATTCGACATATCATGACATCTGCGGATACATTAACCTTGCACACACCCCGCCCTTCCTCCAACAACCGAAGGCTTCCGAATAACACCTACTTTATGTCGTATCATTTATATCAGGCAAAGCAGAATCAGTTCAAGCAAGAATTAGAGGATACGTTCAACGGAGATCTTAAACAATACATTGTGCACTTGAAGGAGAAGTATCCCTATTTATAATCGGCCTCATTAAGGAATTGTTAAGGTGTTCATACTGGTTTTTAATTAGCTTAATTTGTCTCTACTTTTATCGCGAAATAAAGTTTTAAAAACATGGGTAAGCCAACGCAAAAAGTGCTGGTCGTAGACGATGAAGAACCCATTTTAGAGTTGTTGAAATATAACCTGGAAAAGCAAGGGTATGATGTAAAGACAGCGTCTGATGGCTATCAGGCGGTGGAGGTGGCCCGTAAGTTTCATCCTGATTTGGTTTTGCTTGATATAATGATGCCAAAAATGGACGGGGTAGAAGCCTGCCGTCAGATCCGGGCCATGCCGGAGTTGGTAAATACATTTATTGTATTCTTAACGGCCCGGGCGGAGGAATATTCGGAAGTAGCAGCCTTCGATGTGGGTGCCGATGACTATATTCTTAAACCCATCAAGCCACGCGCATTGATGAGCCGCATCAGTGCCTTATTTCGGAGAGATTCAAAGAAAAAAAATACTTCGAGTCAAATTAAGATTGGCGACCTGGTTATTGATCGTACCAGTTACACAGTACAGGTTAAAGGCAAAGAGATCAACCTTCCCAAAAAGGAATTTGAGTTATTGTTTTTTTTGGCTCAAAATCCGAATAAAGTATTTAGCCGCGATGATTTGTTGCAGAATATCTGGGGTTCGGACGTGTATGTGCTGGCCCGCACGGTCGATGTGCACATTCGCAAAGTGCGGGAAAAGATCGGAGATGATTATATTTCAACCGTAAAAGGGGTGGGATATAAGTTCAATCTCAGTTAATGCATGGTATATAGTGCCCGTACGCTGGCCCTCTTGCTGGCAGTGTCTGTCGCGAGTGTAACCGCGTTATTTATTTCTCTCGTGGAGAGCGTGAGCCGGGAAGCGGTGATCGTTGCGACCGTGATCAGTTTTTCGGCCTCCTATCTGTTGATCTTTATCGTTTTAGAGTTTCTCGTTTTCCGCGAAATCAACAAAATCTATAAAATGATGGAGAAACTCCGCAAGAAGGAGCTCTCCAACATTACGAAAGAAAAATCAGGTGCGCTGAATCCGCTTCAAAAAATCAATGAAGAAATTCACCAGTTCGCCACCCTCAAGCAAAAAGAGATTGATGAATTAAAGAAGCTGGAAGCTTTTCGGAAAGAGTTTATAGCTGATGTTTCGCATGAACTGAAGACCCCCATTTTTGCAGCTCAGGGATTTGTCCACACGTTGCTGGACGGAGCCGTTAATGACAAAAATGTTCGCAATAAGTTTTTGAAGAAAGCTGCTAAAAGTTTAGATGGATTGGATGTGCTCGTACAGGATTTACTTACGCTATCACAAATTGAGACAGGTGATATTAAGATGCACTTTGAATCCATCGATTTGTATAAGTTGTGTGCCGAGGTTGTTGATCAGTTTGAGGAGAAGGCAGAGAAGAAAGATATCAAGTTGAAACTGATTGCCGATCATCATAAAATTCAGGTGTATGCCGACTGGCAGCGAATCACGCAGGTGGTAACGAACCTGGTTTCGAATGCTATCAGTTACACCCCCGAGGGCGGTGCGGTTACCATTACCTTTGATGTTGGCAAGAAGAATGTAACCACGTTTGTTTCCGATACGGGCGAGGGAATTCCTTCCCAACACCTCAACCGGATCTTCGAGCGCTTTTACAGGGTGGATAAAAGCCGAAGCCGTGAGAAGGGCGGCACGGGATTAGGGCTGGCAATCGTTAAGCACATTTTAGAAGGGCATAACAGCAAAGCAGAAGTACAAAGTGTTATGGGCGAAGGCTCAACCTTTAGTTTCAGGCTTCCCCGATCGCGACATGATAGTTCAGATTCAAGTGAGGCATAGTACCTTGCAACGTGAAAATTCCCAAGTTCAGATTTCAGGATGCTATCCTGTATGAGGATTCCGATTTCATCCTGATCAACAAGCCACCTTTTGTTGCGACACTGGAGGATCGGCAGGACCCCATCAACATTTTAGCAGCGGCCCGTTTGTATGAGCCAGGGGCCCAGGTTTGCCACCGGTTGGATAAGGAAACTTCTGGTGTTCTGGCGTTGGCACGTCATCCGGAAGCTTATAGGCACCTGAGCATGCAATTTGAAAATCGAACGGTAACTAAGATCTATCATGCTGTGGTGGATGGCATCCACAATTTTGACCACCTCCAGGTGGATCGGGCTATCCTCAAGCAAAACGATGGGATGGTAAAAATTACCCGTGAGGGGAAGGAGGCACAAACCTATTTTACAACCCTGGAGGCGTTTAAAAATCATACCCTGCTCGAATGCCGACCGGTGACGGGGCGAATGCACCAGATAAGAATCCACCTGGCCTGGCTGAAGGCCCCCATAACAGGCGATGACCTCTATGGCGGAAAACCGTTCTTTGTTTCTTCCGTCAAGCGGGGTTTTAATCTGAAGAAGGAAAGCGAAGAACTGCCATTAATCAGAAGAATGGCTTTACATGCATTTTCGCTGGAATTTGCGTTGATGAATGGGCCAAAGCATGTGACAGAGGCCCCGTACCCGAAAGATTTTCAGGCGCTTATCTACCAACTGGCCGAAAACAGGCGCTAAACAGCATTATACGGGCATTCAGATAATGAGCCTAAATATCAAGGCCCGCTTGCATATTCAGTTTCTTGAATCTACTTTTGTGTCCCTTTTTGAAGGGGTATGTGTATTTAACAGGGTTTTTAACGCTAAAAAAGTGGATCACAACAGTTACAAAACAATCAATGCCAACAAAGCAACCGTAGAGAAGGGTTGGGTATTGGTAGACGCAAAAGATCAGGTATTGGGCCGGGTTGCCAGCCAGGTAGCCAGGGTATTGCGTGGTAAGCATAAGGCTAACTATACACCCAATGTTGATACGGGTGATCATGTAGTGGTTATTAATGCCGACAAAATAAAAATGACTGGTAAGAAGTGGACCGATCGCGTTTACTTTACCTATTCAGGATATCCGGGCGGTCAGCGGGTGTTAACACCGAAGATGATTGGCACCGGAAAGCATCCGGAGCGTTTGGTTGAGCACTCTGTTCGCGGAATGCTTCCTAAAAACAGTATGGGCCGCGAAGTTTTCAGAAGCCTGCATGTCTATTCCGGCAGCGAGCATCCTCACACCGCACAACAACCAAAAGAAATAAAGTTCTGATAAATGGAGATTATTAATACCATCGGTAGAAGAAAGACCTCAATTGCCCGGGTGTATGTTAAGCCTGGAAAAGGTCAGATCATCGTAAACGATCGCGCACTGAATGATTACTTTAAGTCTGAAATTCTGCAGACTACAGTCAAGCAGGCACTGAGTATCGTGAAGGCAGACGGACAATACGATGTTACCGTGAATGTAGAAGGTGGTGGTAATAAAGGACAGGCCGAGGCCATCCGATTGGGTATTGCCCGGGCACTGGTTACTATTAATACTGAAAACCGTCCTCCCCTCAAGAAGGAAGGTTTATTAACCCGCGACTCGCGTATGGTAGAGCGGAAGAAACCCGGTCGTAGAAAAGCAAGAAGAAGATTCCAGTTCAGCAAGCGTTAATCGAGATAGCATGGCAGAAAAATTGACAACCGAAGTTTTAATGGATGCTGGTGTTCACTTCGGACACCTCACCCGCAAGTGGAACCCGAAGATGTCCGAGTTTATTTTCATGGAGAATAACGGGATCCACATCATCGATTTGAATAAAACGCTGAAGTGCCTGGAAGAAGCTACCTATGCCATGAAGAACATTGTTCGTTCTGGCCGCAAGATCATGTTTGTTGCAACAAAGAAGCAGGCAAAGGACATCATCACACAGGAAGCAACCCGGCTTAACATGCCGTTTGTAACGGAACGTTGGTTAGGAGGTATGCTCACTAATTTCGCCACCATCCGCAAATCGTTGAAGAAACTGGCACAAATTGACAAGTTGATGAAGGATGATGCTTTCAACAACCTGGCGAAGCGTGAGCGATTGATGGTTACCCGCGAGAAGGCAAAGTTGGAAAAGTTGTTGGGAGGAATCACCGATCTCAATCGTCTTCCGGCCGCATTATTTGTAATTGATGTTAAGCGCGAGCACATTGCCGTTGCCGAAGCGCAGAAGTTGAATATTCCGGTGTTTGCGATGGTGGATACCAACTCTGATCCTTCGGATATTGATTTCCCGATACCGGCCAATGACGATGCGTTTAAGTCGATCTCGTTGATCACCGCCCAAATTGGAAAGGCCATTGAAGAGGCGTTGATGGAGCGCAAGAAGGACAAGGAAGAAGCGGGCCACAAGAAGGATGAGGAAGAAAAGCGGAAAGTAGACGAGGCAGTAGAACAAGAGTAAGTCAATTGACATTCGATTGACAAAATTTTGTCAACTGCCATTGTCAATTGCCGATTTATATAGAAAGAACATCGGCTCATACCCGATGTTCTTGTTTTTTATAACACATTGAATATTAACCTTTAAGTATATGTCAGCAATAACTGCACAAGATGTAAATAAACTCCGCACCATGACCGGTGCCGGAATGATGGATTGTAAGAAGGCGCTTACCGAAGCAAACGGTGACTTTGAGAAAGCGATTGAAATCCTGAGAAAGAAGGGACAGAAAGTTTCGGCCAGCCGTTCAGATAAAGATGCGAAGGAAGGGTCCGTATTTGTAAAGACCTCTGACGATAAAAAAGAAGCAGTCTTGATTGCTTTGAATTGTGAAACGGATTTCGTTGCGAAGAATGAAGAGTTTCAGAACCTGGGCAAGTTGATTGCGGAAACGGCATTTTCGAAAAAGCCGGCAACCAGAGAAGCCTTATTGGCAGAAGTGGTGGGCGGTTTAACCATCAGCGATAAAATCACTGAACTGGTAGGAAAGATTGGTGAAAAACTGGAAGTCAGTGCGTTCGTACATATGAAAGGTGAGGCTGTTGTTCCGTATATCCATGCCGGCAGCAAGTTGGGTGTGTTGGTATCCTTGAAAGGGGTGAACGGCAAAGATGTTACCGAAGCGGGTAAAGATGTAGGTATGCAGATTGCGGCCATGAATCCGGTTGCTGTGGATGAGAAACAGGTGGACAAAACATTGATTGAAAAGGAGCTGGAGATTGCCAAGGCGCAAATACTCGCTGAAGGAAAACCAGAGAACATGGTTGAGAAAATTGCACAAGGCAAGCTGAACAAATTCTTCAAGGAGAGTACCTTATTGCCGCAAACGTTCGTGAAGGATAATTCGAAGACTGTTGCTCAGTACCTGGATAGCGTTACCAAAGGGTTAACGGTAGCGGAGTTTAAGCGGGTGGCGATCGGGTAATTTCACTTATCATGAATAGAAAAAGGGAGCATAAAAGCTCCCTTTTTTGTTTCTTACCGCAGCAAAGCGTTAAGCCAACTGAGTTTTATCAACTTGTTGATGCTGACCCCACCATTTCTGAAAATGGTCCACGGCCCGAGCAAAATTTGCTTCCGCCACTTTACTAAGACCCTGGTGCAGCTCCCAGTATTTGCCTTCAATCACCATCACATACGCTTCTGGAGTGGTACCATACAGTTCGCGGCAAAGCCATAGAATAGAACATGGATCGATGCGGTGCGATGAAAATGTAATTGTGTTTTTTATTTCACAAGGCTGAAAGGAAAACCCACCTTCCAATGGCTGAACGCTGGCATCAATGAAAATGATCTGGTCATAGTCCTTAATCAACGCGGCATCTTCAATCTGCAATTGGTAGCGGTAGTCCACCTCGAATCCGGTTTGATCAGCCACTTCATCAATAAATTTCCACCCCAGGGCGTCATCGCCACGGCCACTGTTGCCGATACCAATCATCAATACTTTCTTATCCATTTTTATAGCGTTCATCAATCAGCTCTCCTTTGTGGTTCAACAGTTCTACATGCAAAGGCATTTGACCAAGCGCCTGGGTTGCACAGCTCAGGCAAGGGTCATAGGCGCGAATAGCTACTTCCACCTGGTTCAACATGCCATCGGTGATCGTACCTTTTTGACTGATCACATGATTGGCTACCCACCGCACGGCACGGTTCATGGCCTCGTTGTTATGGGTGGTTGAAACAATCAGGTTGCACCGGGTAATCATACCCTTGTCATCGACCTGATAATGATGGGTGAGTGTACCGCGCGGAGCTTCAATGATGCCAATGCCCTCCAGTCTGGGTTTTCCTTCGCGCACCAAATCTGAACTTAGAATGTCATCATCGTGCAAGAGGTCATTCATTATTTCGGCACAATGCAAAATTTCGATAAGCCGTGCCCAATGTGAGTAGAGGGTGCTGTTATTTACTTTTTTGCCGGTAAAGCCAATAAATTCCTGTCGTTCTTTTTCAGCGAGTGGAGTTGGGATAGCGTTGCAGAGGTTGATTCGGGCTAACGGGCCTACCCGGTTCCACCCATTTTCACGTCCCAATTCTTTCAGGTACGGAAACTTCATGTAGGACCACCGTTCCACACCTTCCAGAAAATACGTTTGGTAGTCGTCAGTCGAAACATCGGGTAATGTGATTTTTCCCTCGGCATCAATGGCCCGGAGTTTTCCATGGTACAGTTCCAGATTTCCGTGATCATCCACCATGCCTAAATGACCGGAAGGGAATGCGGCAAAGGTATCGAGCAAGGTGCGGTTCTTGTCGTGGTAGGCTTTCATGAATTCAATGATCTCTTGTGACCACTCGATCATGGTTTTAATGTCGGGAATATCTTTTCCGTTTAGAAAGTAGTCGCGCTCGTGCGGATCGAAGGTCTTGTGCATGCCACCCGGCACAGCAGCTATTCCATGAATTTTTTTACCTGCAATAGCGCGGATTATCTCCTGACCAAACTTGCGCATCAGAATTCCCTTGCGTGCGAGTTCTTTGTTCTCAATTGCTACGGCAATTACATTTCTTTTTTCTACGGGGGCATCAAGCCCAAAGAGCAAATCGGGTGAGGCCAGGTAGAAAAAATGCAAAGCATGCGATTGAAAGATTTGCCCATAGTGCATGAGTTTACGCAACTTATGAGCAGCCAGTGTTAAGTCCTGTGGGTCGATGCCTACCAGTTGATCAATCGCCTTTGCGGCAGCGAGGTGGTGACTGACCGGGCAAATGCCACAGAGGCGTTGCACGAGCACTGGCGCTTCCCAATACGGGTGCCCCTGAATAAAACGCTCAAACCCGCGGAACTCAACAATGTGAAAGAAGGAGTCTTCTACCTTGCCGTATTCGTCCAGGTGTATGGTTACCCGTCCGTGCCCTTCCACACGGGTTACCGGGTCGATGGTGATTTTCTTTTTCATAGCTCAGTCATACTTAAACTCTGAATACAACAAGGAATAATCTTCGCCCCACAATAAACTCTTCACTACCTTCCAGAGGTGATTGGGCGAAGGCGGACAACCCGGAATCGTATAGTCTACTTTCACTATTTCATTGCAAGCATACACCCGGTCCAGAATTTTGGGTAGGTCTTCATGATAGGGAACCGTATTCTCTCCTTTCTCACTGGTAACACTGTTGAGATAGGCTTCTTCCAGACATTCGCCAAGCGGAATGGTGTTGCGCATCGCGGGTAATCCACCCCA
Source organism: uncultured Ohtaekwangia sp. (assembly GCA_964488465.1). GTDB lineage: Bacteria > Bacteroidota > Bacteroidia > Cytophagales > Cyclobacteriaceae > ELB16-189. The sequence continues at coordinate 74,570 of CAZAUN010000001.1, forward strand.
TACTGCACATTCACCCATCACCACCAGAATGTCGCACATCTCACGAAATTTCTTAAGGGTTTCAATATTTTCATCATTGCAACAACCGCCCTCTACCAACCCCAGGTGGCAGCGTTGCGTAAAGTTCTTGATGTCTGTTAGGGGTGATTTATTAAAGGAAACCAATTCCACAATGTCCAACAGATCCGTATCAATATCCAGCAACGACATGTGGCAACCAAAGCATCCGGCTAACGAAACCGTGGCGATAGTCTTCTTTTCAAAGTTGGCCACCTTGGGTTTTTCGGTAATGGTATGCCGAAAATGTTTTTGTGAAGATTCCATATCGAACGACCGATCACCAAAAGGTTTTGAAAGACTCTTTCCGCGTACAATGATCGCACCAGTAGGGCACATCTTCATCGCTTTCTCGGCTTCAATTTCGCTTAACTTCAATTCTTGTTCATAATCAATCCCCACCCTGGTTTCATTGCCCCGGTTGATGTACATAAACACACGCTTGCCATCGCTTGTGAAAACCTCCTCCACACACCTGCGGCATTTGATGCAACGGTTGTGTTCCATAATCATCCGTTTGGGCTGGTAGTCAATCAGGCGATCTTTGAAGAGGTGTGGGAAACGAGAGGTTGAAATTCCCAGTTCATAACCCATGTGCTGCAGGTCGCAGTTGCCGCTCTTTTCACAAGCGGGACAAAAGTGGTTGCCTTCAGCAAACATCATTTCGATCAGCGCCTTACGCATGTCTAAAAGTTCGGGGGTATTTACCTCTACTTTTAATCCTTCTTTTACAAACGCGGTACAGGCAGGATCGTGTCGGCCGTTGATTTTGCAGGTACATGTGCGACAAGTGCCGAGTGGGGGGTCAATGTGTTTAAAATAACAGAGCGAAGGAATGAAGACTCCGTTTTCTTTGGCTGCATCCACAAGATTCGTTCCTTCCTCAGCCTGATATTGTTTTCCGTCAATCCAGAATGTGCAGGTTGCCATAAGCGCTCAGGGTTTATAACGTTCATATTCTTCTACGGCCGCATGATGATCAAACTTACGATACGTACTGTTGTCGGTTCCGGCAAAGCGTGCTGTAAAGTAATCCTGAAATTTTTCAAGCGACTGAAGGATGCTGTTGCTGGCGGTTTTGCCCAATCCGCACCGACTGGTTGTTTTCATAATGGTGCCCCAGTTTCTCAATTCTTTCAAATCATTCAGATCTGCCAGTCCATTTTGAAGTCGTTCCAGCTTGCGCTGAATTATGAAATTACCTGCCCGGCAGGGAGTGCATACTCCACACGATTCATGCTTGAAGAACTCAGAGAAATTCATCAGGATGTGCACCAGATCACGTTTGCTGTTGAAGATCATAAATGAACCACCGCACCGGATATCCTTTTGGGCCAACAGGTCGAGCATGGATATACGTCTGTATTTTTCTCTGACAGAAATGCATTCACCGGAAGGCCCGCTCACCTGTATGAAGTACGGATCTTCCGCACCGCATAAGTCCAATAACTCGGCCACGGTCATGCCCCATTCTATTTCGTAGATACCCGGTCGTTGGCAATCCCCTGAAATGCTGATCAGTTTGGTTCCTGCCGAACCCGGAATGCCCCGTTTCAGGTAATCAAAGGATCCCATTTGAATCAGGCGGGCTACGGCAGCAAAGGTTTCTACATTATTAACAACCGTAGGCAGTTGCAAATATCCTCGCTCAACGGGGTAGAACCATTTAGTGCGGGGTTCGCCTCGTTTTCCTTCCAGAGATTCGAGTAAGGCAGTCTCCTCGCCACAAACGTAAGCTCCCGCTCCGATTTCCACTCGGATATCAAAATTGAAGCCGCTGATACCGCCAACGTTTTTTCCCAACAATCCCAGCGAATGAAACAGTTCAATTTCCGTTTCGAGTTTAGGTGCAAGCCACCGGTACTCACCCCGTAAATAGAGGATGCCATATTCTGCACCGACTGTATACCCGGCCAGGATCATCCCCTCGAGCACCGAACCGGGTTGGTTGTTTAGCAGAACCCGATCTTTAAAAGTGCCCGGCTCACCCTCATCGGCATTACAAATAATGAACTTGACCGGACTTTCATACTGGCGACAGGTGTCCCATTTTTTCCAGGTAGGGAAAAAGGCACCCCCGCGACCTGCTAATCCGGAGATCCGGAGTTGTTCTATTACTCCTTCTGCAGATACGTTGCTAAGTTTTTTAATGGCTTCACCAGCTGGGTAGGGGGCAAAAAAAATCGAGCGATCATTGGCTGGCGTAAACCGGATATTGTCTAACGGGGTATCGCAAATTTCGGCCGCTGTTTTCCCTTGCTTTAGTTTTTGAATGATTTCTTTAACCTTTAAAGCATTGAGATTCGTGAATGGTAAAAAATCGATGAGCGCGGCAGGCTCCTGATCACTGAGGCCGATGCACGGTGTTTGGAAGAGACCAAAAGAACCGGTGGGGTCAACGTTGTTCAGATGGGCACCTGTTTCACGTTCAACGGTTTCACGGATCCGTTCATACCCCCGAAGTTCACTGATGATACTATTATTCAAATAGATCGTATGCTTGCCGGCAGGTTGCTGATGAAAGAAGTGATAAAAGGAAGCAACACCTTCCGTTTCAATATCCGACAGCTGGTGGTTCTCAGCCAGCTTTTTAAGAGCTTGTTTTGAGATGTGTTTGTTTTGGAGTTGTTCCTGCCACAATTCAGCGAGTAATCCGGAACGGGGAGGCTCCACTGGAAAGAGCTTTTTGGAGTGGGTGCTCATGATGGCCGTATTAAGTAGCCATCAAGTTGACGCTATGTTTCCGGAATAAGAATGATAAAAGTCATGCAACCGATTGCCTTAAAGTAATATTATTCGAGTGAATAATTTGGATGCTAAAGGCTTGTGAAACAAGCGGAATCGAACGCGGCTGGAGAGTATTGAAACCAATTCTGATAACCCGTATCTAAGATTTTAATTCCACACTGGATCATCTCTGAACTGCCTGATTATCAAAGGCTTTTATCCCAACACAAAAATCGGTTATAGCAGGTCATCGCAGAAGCCACCCGAAGGTGAGTTAATCACTGAATTATTTCTGTTCCGTTTTCAATGGACGCGATGTAATAGGTGAGTGGCATGTTCATCTGTTTTTCATAAGCAGGCTTTAGTGATGCTACCAACTCATCGATGGCTTCTTCTTTCACCAGGTTAATCGTGCAGCCACCAAATCCGCCACCCATCATTCTGGCGCCAATCACCGATCTATTATTGCGCACATGATCAACGAGCCAATCCAGTTCTTTGCAACTCACGCCATACATTTTACTCAAGCCATCATGGGTGGCAAACATCTTTCGGCCCAACGCATGTAAATTTCCAAGCTTTAAATCTTCACAGCCAGCCAACAAACGCTCAATTTCCTGCACCACAAACCGACTGCGCTTATCGATCAATTTGTCTTTTGGCATTACAAATTGGTCCAGCATATTTTCTGTGATGTCACGAAGTGACTTGACCGTAGGAAGAAAGCCGTTAACCCATTTCACCGCGGTTTCGCACTCTCTTCTTCGGGTGTTATATTCCGATGTGGCAAGTGAATGCTTGACGTTTGTATTCAGCAGCAACACCTTTATGCCCTCCAACCTAAAAGGGATATATTCAAACTCCAACGAGCGGCAATCCAGTTTAATAACATGATCTTTCTTACCCATCATGGAAGCAAACTGATCCATGATGCCGCACATCACTCCGGCAAATTCATGTTCGGCTTTCTGTGCCATTTGCACCATCGTGAGTCGATCGAGTTGCGTATGCAATAATTCATTTAATGCAAAAACGGTGGCGCATTCCACCGCTGCAGAAGAAGACAAGCCCGCGCCTATTGGCACATCGCTGGTGAGGATGGCATTAAAGCCGGGAACCTTTACACCTCTTTTAGCAAGTTGAGCAACCGAGCCTAAAATATAATTAGGCCAACTGATATCCCCAACCGGGTTTAAATCAGCAAGCTTCATGGAGAATGACTCATTAAGATCGGGTGCACGCAGATGTATTTCGTCATCCTGGCGGAGTGACATAGCCATGTAGGCAGCCTTGTCAATGGCAGCGGGTAACACAAAGCCCTCATTATAATCGGTATGCTCACCAATAATGTTTACCCGACCGGGTGAGCGTACAATGATTGGGACTTGCTGAAATGAATCGGTAAATGCGCTTCGTAATTTGTAAACCAGCGATTTCAATTTATTTTTCTATTCAATGTGCTTACATCTACCAGAGCCTGAGCACCGATGGAATGAGATGCCTGATAATCGTGCTTTGCATCCTCTCAAAACCACTTTAATACCAGATCATCTCATCTCTGGTAAGCTCTGCCGGATCAGATTGAGAACTGCAACACTTGCCATGCGAATGTTGATCATCCGGTCTTTTGAGAGTTGCAGCTTTCGGGTTACCGTGTGGTGCTTATCGGAGTAAGCGATCCATACCGTACCCACCGGCTTATCGGGGGTTGCCCCACCGGGTCCAGCAATACCGCTGGTGGCTACCCCAATGTCGGTGCTGAACTTGGCCCGCACGATGTTGGCCATTTCAATAATGGTAGGTTCGCTAACGGCACCATATTTCTCCAACGTCTCTGGCTTTACCCCCAATTGGCGCATTTTTATTTCATACGCGTAGGGAATCATCGTGCCCAGAAAATATTCGGAGCTGCCAGGTACGCTCGTAATCAGGTGCGAGAGATAACCTCCGGTGCAACTTTCGGCAATGGAGAGGGTGAGTTTCTTTTCGCGCAAGGTTTTTCCGATCACGACTTCGATGGGATCCTCACCGTATCCGTAAATGAACGGATTGATCAGTGGTTTTAGAGATTCAATCTGTTCATTCGTATCATGCTCAAGTTCGTGCAGGGAATTTCCAAAACCAGTGAGCCGTAATTTCACCTCACCCAAACTTGGCAAGTAAGCCAACTTAATATGGGAAGGCAACGCTTTTTCCCATTTGGCAATCTTTTCGGCCAGGAATGACTCACCGATTCCAATGGTGCGAATCAATTTATGATGAATGACCGGGAGTTGGTATTTTTTCCTTATCCGTGGCAACACTTGTTCCGTCATCATCTTTTTCATCTCGTGCGGTACGCCAGGCATCGACATGAAAATTTTGTCGCCCTTATCGAACCACATGCCCGGTGCGGTACCAACCGGATTGGTTATTTTTATACAAGCCGTTGGCAGCGCTGCTTGTTGCCGGTTAAGTTCGGTTAATTCCCGGCCCCGACTTTTGAAGAACTCGGTTACCTCTGCTAATGCCTCTTCATTAATTTTTAATTCGCAATTGAAATAGTTGGCCAGCACCGGCTTAGTGAGGTCATCGCTGGTTGGGCCAAGACCACCTGTAATTAAAATCACATCGGCCCGTTGTTCTGCTTCCGCGAAAGCAGTCAGGATTTCAGATTCAACATCGCCCACTGTGGTTTTGCGAATTACCTTGATGCCCATTTTGTCTAACTCCACCGACATCCATTGTGAGTTTGTATCAACAATTTGGCCATATAGGATTTCATCACCGATGGTAAGCAGTTCAGCAAGAATCTTTTTCAAGAGGTAGGTAGTTTGAAGTTTCTCAGGCTTACATCAATGCCTGACTAGGTGCATTCAGGTTCAGTAAAAATAGTCATGCAAAATAGCTTCCTCCTCTCAGATTCCAAATTATTAAGTAGGTAGTCAACACATACTTTTTCCTACCTTAGCCCCGAATTTCAATCGTATGAAGCAAGCAATTTTAGGGCTTTCGTTGATTTTGGGTGCCTGCACCTCCGCGCAGATCAACCAGGCCCTGTCGGATGCCTCTAAAGCCGTGAATGGGGAGAAGCCATTGACCACCGCAGAAGTAAGCGAAGGCTTGAAGGAGGCCCTAATCAATGGGATTTCAAAAGGGTCAGATCAGGTTTCTCAACTTGATGGGTATTTTAAGAATCCAGAGATTAAAATCCCCTTTCCCCCGGATGTAAAGAAAGTTGAGGACCGGTTACGTCAGATAGGATTGGGGGGTGAAGTGGATAAATTCATTGTGACCTTAAACCGGGGTGCAGAGGATGCAGCGCGTGAAGCGAAACCAATTTTCATTTCAGCCATCAAGCAAATGACTATTGATGATGCCTGGGGTATTCTGAAGGGAAATCCCGATGCCGCTACTCAATATCTTAAGCGTACCACTACTTCACAATTGAAGGAGAAATTTAAACCGGTGATACAGACCTCGCTTGATAAAGTGAATGCAACAAAATATTATGGAGAGATCATCACCCGCTACAACAGCATTCCCATGGTTCAAAAGGTGAATCCGGATTTAAATGAATATGCAACCGACATGGCCATCCAGGGTTTGTTTACCATGATTGCAAAAGAGGAAAGAAACATTCGGGAAAATCCCGTGGCACGCACAACTGAATTATTAAAAAGAGTATTTGGATCACAAGCAAAGTAATTAGAATGAGCTTATTTGAGAAACATCAACCTACGTTAACCAAGGCCATCGAGGCCTTGCATGCACGAACTTTTTATGCTGCCTTTCCCGAACATCCGGCACCAACTGTTTATGGTGAGACAGCCGATGCGGACGGTCAGGCAAAATTTAAAAACACACTGGGAAAAGAATTTGGAGAGTTAAAGCAAACAGGTGAGTCGGGATGGGCAGGGCAAGAGGAGTCCCCTTACCTGCAGGAGCCTTTGAACGTACGGTATCCGATTTTTTCAACCGATACTTTGATTACCAAATCAAAATCTGCATTTCAGGTTTGGAGGAAAGTAAGCAAGGAGGACCGGGCAGGGATATTATTGGAGTCATTGGATAGGTTGAAGAAGCGATTTTTTGAAATCGCGTATGCCACTATGCACACTACGGGTCAGGGATACATGATGGCCTTTCAGGCTTCCGGCCCGCATGCGGCCGATCGGGCTTTGGAAGCAATTGCTGCCGGATATGAAGAACTGTCACGGTTTCCAAAAGCGGCTTTGTGGGATAAGCCGATGGGCAAATTCAATCTCCAGATCAATAAGGAGTGGCGGTCAGTACCAAAAGGGATTTCGTTGGTGATTGGGTGTTCTACCTTCCCTACCTGGAATTCAGTAACCGGTATTTATGGAAGCCTTATGACAGGCAACACGGTATTAGTTAAACCCCATCCGGGAGCAATTTTACCGATTGCAATTTTTGTAGCCGAGATTCAGAATGTGTTGGCGGAGAACAACATCGATCCGCATGTTTGCCAACTGGCGGTGGATACGTTCGACAAGATGATTACGAAAGAGCTGGCTGAACATCCTGAGGTAAAGCTGATCGACTTTACCGGAAACTCGCTTTTTGGCAGTTACCTGGAAGCACTTCAGGGCAAAACCGTGTTTACCGAAAAGACGGGGGTCAATTCAGTCATTCTGGATTCTGCAGACGATCTTGATAAAGTGGCTGCTAACCTGGCATTCTCGGTAAACTTGTATAGCGGACAAATGTGTACAGCTCCGCAGAACTTTTTCATTCCTGAATCCGGAATTAAAACCTCGGCAGGAGTAGCCACCTTCGATCAGTTTGCTGAGAAATTTGTAACCAACCTGAACAGCCTGATCGATAATCCTAAAGCAGGCCCATTTGTACTGGGGGCTGTTCAAAATAAGAAAACCTGCGATCGGGTAGTGGAGGCTGAGAAACTACCCGGTAAAGTTTGGTTGAAGTCACGATCCTTTGAAAACCCGATGTTTAAAAAAGCACGTGTTATCACACCGGTGGTGGTGGAGGTAGATGCCTCAAAGAAAGAAATCTTCAGTAAAGAGTTGTTTGGTCCGATTGCGCTCCTGATTAAAACAAAGAATACTGAGCAGTCAATTGCGTTGGCCCAGGAAATGGCAATTCAACATGGGGCAATTTCGTGTGGTGCCTACACAACGGATCCGGAGGTTAAGGATAAAATCGCAGACGCCATGTCCTTAGCAGCTACGCCTGTGTCTTTCAATTTAACAGGTGGTATCTACATGAATCAAAATGCAGCGTTCTCAGATTTTCATGTAACGGGCGGTAATCCTTCCGGCAATGCCTCGTTTACCAATCCGGAATATGTAACCAGACGATTTACCTGGGTAGGTCATCGGGAGCCGGTGAAAGCATAACGAAAGAAGTCAGAATTCTTTAAGAGGTTGCGATAGATAACGCAACCTTTTTTGTTGTTTGTGAGTCTTAAGGTGGTAAATCGCTTTCGTTTTTATGCGTAAACTCTTCCTTCTTTCAATTCTCTTGCTTGTTACCGGTAATTCATTTTCACAGGGGTTAGGAATCCCGTCTAAAAAGTGGGGTCTTGGATTTGGCAATTTTCCGGTGTTCACCGGGGTTCGGTTTAACTATCGGGATAAGAACATTGAAAAGATCAATGGCATTAACGTAACAATCTGGCAACCGAAGGATGAAGCCGTTCAAACGGGTACTGTTAACGGGCTCTCCATCGGGTTGCCGTTGGCGATGGGCACAGAAAATCGCAATGGGCTTGGTGTGGGTTTGCTGGGAGTAGGAGCAACCCACAATATTACTGGAATTAACGTGGGTGGGCTGGGAATTGGTGCAGGTGGAAATGTAATTGGAATAAATATTGGAGGACTTGGAGTTGGGGCTGGTGGCAATTTGGCCGGATTCAATCTTGGTGGTCTGGGTGTGGGTTCGGGTGGAAGCGTTAAAGGAATTAACCTGGGAGGTTTAGGTGTTGGTGCAGGTGGTGATTTGAAAGGATTTAGTTTTGCAATACTGGGTGTTGGTTCTGGTCAGGATGTTACTGGGATTACCGTTGGGGGGCTAGGAGTTGGGGCTGGCCAAAATCTTTCCGGGATTAGCATTGGGGGATTGGGCGTTGGTGCAGGTGGAACCTTGAAAGGATTAGTCTTTGGTGGCTTGGGAGTGGGCGCTGGTGAGGAGCTAAAGGGAATTGCGATTTCATTGTTGGCAGCCGGCAGCCCCAAGGTAAGTGCGCTGGTCATTGCTCCTGTTTCGGGAGGTCAGGAAATGCGGGGGTTCATTATTTCTCCAGCGTACATGAAAGTGGGTTATACCCGGAAAACGACCAATGAATCGGGGGAAGTAAGTGAAGATATCGAAGGCACCTTCAAAGGAATTTCTTTCAGTGCTTTCAATCATATTAAAGGTGACCAAAAAGGGGTTACCATTGGAGTAGTAAATCATACGCATGGAATTAAGGGTATTCAGATAGGATTGATCAATATTGTGAAAGATAACCCCAAAGGCCTGCGGGTATTGCCGATATTCAATACCCGGTTTGGTAAGAAGAAAACGGAGCCTACCGAATAATCGGGTTCAAACTCCAGGCGTTACGTACCTTAACCGTTCCGAAAAATTCAACACGTGAATTCTCCTGCGTTGGGAATACCTGATCGGTAATGGAATATAAACCATCTATTGAAATCAATTCAATAATGGATTGATCAACAATTACCCGCACTGTGATTGATGGTGTCCGGGGTTTAACCCCAACCGACTCTCTGCTTGCAAAATCTTTTTGAAAGTCAACGCGGCCCGATTTTGTACGATCGAGGTAAAGGTTTCCATCCTGATACCCAATCGTGGTTTGCTCCCTTTCGGACTTGAAAAGGTGAATGCCGCTGCCTTCGGGGATCTCCAGTTCCAGTTCAAAAGAGTTGGTGTTTCGTGAATTCAATTCTGAGATTTTATCGCCACGAAGTGCGGTGTATTCTGCAACCGGCTCTTGAGTTAACCGCCATCCGTCCGGTGTTTCTAATAAAGCAAGTTCGCGCGGTAAGCTAAATGCACCCCGCCAGGATTCAGTCGGAAGCTGGTTGGCATATGTCCAGTTGTTGATCCAACCCATCATAACGGCCCGGTCTTTTACATTATTGAAGATGATGCCGGCATAGAAATCTTTTCCATAATCAAGATAAAGCGGGGTTGTTTGATCGGAGATGAAATTCTTTCCATCAAAATCGCCAACAAAATATTGCATCCCTACAAAGGTGGGCCCGGCAGGGTGACCTCCTGAAAGCGACAGCACCCATTTTGATTTTCCGGGTTGACCCTGGATGGGTAACTCAAACAAGTCCGGGCACTCCCAGATGCGCAATGTATCGCCCACTTTACCAAACTCGCTCATCAACTCCCAGTTCAATAGATTTTTTGATTCATAAAGTTGAACGGTGAACAGATCGGGAACCACCAAGGCAAGCACCCATTTTTGCTGCGGCTCATACCAAAAGACTTTAGGATCACGAAAGTCTTTCCGTTGAATGTCCAGGATTGGATTCTTATCATACCGTTTCCAGCTTCTTCCTTTGTCATTACTATAGGCAAGGCTTTGATGTTGCCGTAATCCTTGGTTGTCGCGATGAAGGTTGGAAGTATAGATGGCGATCAAACAATCGTTGCTTTGGCACAATCCACTGGTGTTGTTAACATCCACAACGGCCGTCCCTGAAAAGATCATCGTACTGTCGCGGGTCATTGGGTCCAGGTATTCCTCCAACGCTATTGGAAGATGTTCCCAATGAATCAAATCGGTACTAACCGCATGACCCCAACTCATATGCCCCCAGGTTGTTGCATAAGGATTGTATTGATAGAAGAGATGGTATTCACCTTCATAATAAACCAGTCCGTTGGGATCGTTGATCCAGTTTTTTTGGGGAGTGAAGTGCGCGAGGGGTCGATATCGTTCAATGGGTGGCGCTTCGGATGCCGGAGGGGAGCACTGAATTAGCAATATAACGAGGATGAGAAGGGGCATGTGGGTTTTCATCTTTGAAAAGTTAAGCGTCTTACTACGAATACCAAAGCGCGATGGCCATCGCAATTACGGAAAATACCATCACCCGCTTTATCCAGACTTCACCTGCTTTTACCGACCATCGGCTTGCATACCATCCACCCAAGGCGTGGCCAATGGCCAAAATAAGGCCTATGAACCAATCGATCTTGTCTTGCCAGGCAAAGACAATTACGGAAACTCCGGTGTATACAATCGCTGCAAAAACTTTTACATAATTGCTTTTTACCAGGCTCAGATTATTGACCAGGCTTAGTACGGCTATTACCAAAAAGCCAATGCCGGCCTGTACAAAACCTCCGTACACCCCAATGAATAGAAATAAAAAAGCTCCTATCATCTGGTGTTTACCCGATAGTTTCTCATCGCCTTTGGATTTGAACGGATCAAAGAGAACCAGGCCCACAGAAAAAATCATGACTACCACAAAAATTTTCTTGAATACATCATCTGACATGGTGGAGGCTAAGAACGAACCTAGCACTCCGCCCCCTAGTGAAGCGAGGCCCAGGTATATCGCATATGGCCAGGGAAGTTCAACACCTTTGCTTCTGAAACCACCTACTGCAAAAATATTTTGAAATAGGATTGCCACACGGCTCGTAGCATTTGCCATGGTAATGGGGAGACCAATGAAGGTAAGAATCGGTACAGAAAACAAGGACCCACCGCCACCCACCGTGTTTAAAAAGGCGGCAATAAAACCCACCAGAATGATTAAAGGATATTCGTACCAGCTCACTTCACCTTGGCGTTGCGCACAATCTTTGAAAATAAATCCGGTACAAATCGTTTCAGATAAATGGCCAGCACTTCTTTAGCCCCTCCGATATACACCTCTTCTTTTCGTTTCATAATTACGCGTACCATTTTTCTTGCAAAGACTGCAGGGGTCATCCCTTTTTTGTGCGTATCGTCCTTTTTGTTTTGCGGACTGCCATCTCCGGTTAGTGCCGTTATACTTAAGTTGGTATTGATCCATCCTGGGCAAACCAGCGTAACAAAAATATTTCTACTGTCTTTCCAAAGTTCGGCCCTTAGGGAATCATAAAAACCATGCAAGGCATGTTTGGCTGCAGCATACCCTGAACGGTAAGGCGTACCAATCATTCCCATAACACTGGTAATCGTTACAAAATGACCTGCATTCCGCTTCAGGAAATGAGGCAGCAGATATTTGGTTAGCGAAATGGAGCCAAAGTAATCCACTTCCATAATTCTGCGGTCAACGTCCAGGGCAGTATCTTTTGCCAGGCTGCGCTGGCTGATTCCTCCGTTGTTGACCAGGATATCGATGTGCCCAAACAACTGGATCGCAGCTTCGGTGCAAAGCTTTAATGTGGCGGGCTGACTTAAGTCAAGCGGAAGAATTTTAATAAAATTCTGAGCCACTGCCGGGCAATTTCCCTTCACCCTTTCCAGTTCTTCTTTTCTACGGGCGGATAAAATGAGTTTAGCGCCATGACGGGTCAATTCATATGCAAGGGCTTCGCCTATGCCCGAAGATGCTCCCGTAATCCAAATTACTTTGCCTGCAAGTTTACTCATTCGGGTTGCTGTTTGTGTTGTTCGGCATACACCCAGATGGTGTAAATTCCAATCGCAGTACCAATGGGAAATGAAAATAGTTTAAAGCATCCGAGAATCAGCAGCAGTGTAAGTGCCCATTTTTTTTCATTTAGCAACGCAACTCCGCCAACAATGGAGGGAACAGCAAAAAATAAAATAATAAAAGCTGCAATGATTCTGATAAATGGAACAATCCAAATAAACACCCATTGACCTTCTGGGCCGGCTTCGTCCATGATGAACGGGATGATTAATGTAATGATGGAGCTCAGAATGATCATGGCCAAGATCTGTACGGCCCCGGAGATGATATAGACGATGGCAAGAATTCGTTTGTGGATGTCCATATTAAATGAGTTTATAGTCGTTCATAGATAACAAAATCAAAAGCATATTGATGCCGAGCGTCCTGATCGTGGTGCTTGCGTGCAATTTCCTGCCATTGGTTTTTATCAATCTCAGGAAAGAAGGTATCTCCTTCAATTTCAGCATCAATTTCAGTAAGGTACAACCGGTTTGCCAGGGTTAGACCAAGCTTGTAAATTTCAGCACCCCCGATGATGAAGACTTCATGTTGCTTTTTTTCTTCCCCGATCGCCAAGGCTGCTTCAAGTGAATTCACCACAATGCAATTGGGAGCGTGAAAGCCTTGACTACGAGTGACGACCACATTGGTACGATTTGGCAAGGGCCTGAACTTTTCAGGAATGGATTGATAATTTTTACGCCCCATGATTACCACATGCTGGCTGGTAGTCTGCATAAAATATTTCATATCATCCGGCAAATGCCACGGCAGATCGTTGTTCTTTCCAATTGTGCGATTTTTTGCCAGGGCTGCAATCAGTGAGATGATCATGAAAGGTTTTTCAGGATGCAAATTAGACAATTTGATGGCTATTTACCGTCTGTAAATTGTTCTCATTAAAGTTTATTACCCCGAAAGAATTCAGCAAGAGTCATGCGTTTTTTGCCTTCGGGTTGGAATTCATCAATGGAAACCCAGCCGTTAGTTGCTCGTACATGCAGAAAAGTCTTATAGTCCGTTTTCCATTGGCTGATTGGTATGGATTGACTCGCTTCAGGAACCGGACTCACCTTGTAAATTTTATAGATTTTATCCTGAAGCCGGGTCCACGCTCCCGGGTACGGACTTAAACCGCGAACAAAATTGATAATCTGAGTGACGGATTGAGTCCAGTTGATCTCGCAAGTTTCCTTGAAAATTTTCGGTGCGTGGTTGACTTGAGCAAAAGCCGGTTGAGGCTCGTTGGGATAATTTCCCGATTCAATGGCTCGAACTGTTTTAAGTACCAGGCTGGCACCTTTCTTCATCAAGCGATCATAGAGTGTTCCTGCATCATCCGATTCGAGAATGGGTTCCCGCTCCTGAAAGATGATACTGCCGGTGTCAATTTCATGCTTCAGAAAAAAAGTAGTAACACCAGTTTCCTTTTCACCGTTGATGATGGCCCAATTGATCGGAGCCGCACCACGGTAGTGGGGCAGAAGAGACGCATGTAAATTAAAAGTTCCCAGGGCCGGCATCGACCAAACCGCTTCGGGTAACATCCTAAATGCCACTACGATTTGAAGGTTGGCTTGATAACTTTTCAACTCCTCCAAAAATTGGGGTGATTTTAGGTTGGTGGGTTGCAATACCGGGAGTTGATGGTGGAGCGCACATTGCTTTATGGGAGAAGGCACCAGTTTATGGCCACGCCCCTGGGGCCTATCGGGTGCAGTTATGACGGCAACCACATTCAGCTGATTCTGAATCAGAATTTCCAGGCTTGGAACAGCAAATTCAGGTGTGCCCATGAATATAATTCGTAACCGATTCATCTCAATCTTTTAAGGCTTTCCGTAGGTACTTTTTACAAATGGGACATTCGGTCCACACATGACCCCGAGCCGGACAATACTCTCGGCCAAAATAAATCATTTGCAGATGAACTTTGTTCCACATGGATTCAGGAATTAGTCGCTTTAAATCACGTTCGGTTTGCTCCACACTTTTTCCATTCGAAAGTCCCCAACGATATGCCAAGCGATGAATGTGAGTATCCACCGGAAATGCAGCCTTATCAAACCATTGTGTCATGACCACCGAAGCCGTTTTATGACCTACTGCAGGAAGTTCCTCCAATTCTTCAAAGGTATCAGGCACATTGCCCTGATACTTTTCAATCAGAATTTTTGACAAACCATAGATCCCTTTGGATTTCATAGGCGATAGTCCGCATGGCTTGATAATCTCGCGGATTTCATCGACCGAAAGTTTCACCATGTCATAGGGATTGTCTGCCAGTTTGAAAAGTGAAGGTGTCGTTTTATTGACTCGCTCATCCGTGCATTGAGCGGAGAGCAGGACCGAAATTAAAAGTGTATAGGCGTCTTTATGATGCAAGGGTACGGATGGATTTGGATAATAGGTATCCAGGATTTTTAAGATGTCCTTTACTTTCTCTTGCTTGGTCATGTACTTGAATGCGGAGTCCTCGATTCGTAGCAAACCAGATTCAGCCGTTTTGGCCTAGGGGTATAACAAATAGTTTTTTCGCTTAGCCTTAAACGCATCTAAACCAGGTTGCCAACTGGCCCGAATCTGTTCTTCTGTAAACCCTTCTTTTATTTGCTGCTTTAACAAGGGCGTACCCGCCAGTTTATCGAAGTAGGAGGTGAAAAATTTCTCTTTCTCCGGATAAAGTTGATAAAGTTGTAAGAGAAAGGATAAGTCAACTTTTCTAGCGGGGGTAACGGTACGCAAATCAAGACCGTAGCAAAGTTTATCCTTATGGGGTGGCTCGAGGGAGTAGCCCTTTAAAGGCACGGGAGTGAATGAATACGACAGCGATTTCAAATCCGGATTTCCCAGTACTTGAAAAGGTGTAGACGTACCTCGTCCAACACTTATTACGGTTCCCTCAAACAAACAAATGGAAGGGTACAACCGCACGGCCTGATCATTCGGTAAATTGGGAGAAGGCCTGACCGGGAGTGAATAATCATCATCGTGCTTCCAGTTTTTGAGTTTAATAACTTCTACCTCACATGTGACACCTCCGTTAAGCCAACCCTCACCATTCAGCATCAGGGCCAGTTCACCAACGGTCATTCCGTGGGTTATGGGCATCGGGTGCATACCTACAAATGATTTTAGTTCCGGTTGCATAACCGGCCCATCAACATAGCTTCCGTTGGGGTTGGGCCTGTCCAGAATGATGAGCTTCTTTCCATTTTCGGCACAGGCTTCCATCAGGTAGGTCATCGTGCTGATGTAAGTATAAAACCGTGCCCCCACATCCTGAATATCGAAGATCAATACATCGAGATCCTGGAGTTGCTCGGCTGTTGGCTTGCTGTTCTTACCGTACAAGGAGATGACCGTAACACCTGTTTTTTTATCAATGGTATCATCAATATGTTGACCATCGGCAGCATCGCCCCGAAAGCCATGCTCAGGTCCAAAAATTTTTTTTACTTGTACCCCGCGGCTCAGAAGTGTGTCTGCCAAATGCGTTTTGCCAACAAGAGCCGTGTTGTTAACCACCAACCCAACTTTCTTGCCTTGCACCTTGGGCAATAATACATCCAATTGTTCGGCACCCAGAATAAGGCTGGATTTTGTTACTTGTGCCGAACACGAGGTACTCAACAAAATCAACGCGATGAACCAAATCCTGATCATTTCTTTTTATTTTGGCAGAATATCTTCAAAAATAAGCAATCCTTGAACCTTTCGTATTTCATATCAAAAAGAATCCGAAATGCAGAAAGCAACAGCTTTTCTTCCATCATTCACAAAATTGCCATTGCCAGCATTGCTATCGGCTTAGCCGCAGCCATCGTATCCTTTCTTATTATGCAAGGCTTTCAATCTGCTGTAAAGAATAGAATATATGGGTTCAGTAATCACTTGCTCATTACCAAGTTTACGATGAGCAATGCAGTGGAAGAACAACCCTTCGATTTTCAAATCGATCTGTACAACAATCCGGATCAGTTTCCATTTGTAAACCACGTGCAGGAATTCAGTCATAAAGCAGGGTTGATAAAGGCTGAAGAGGAGGTATTGGGGATTGTATTTAAAGGGGTTGGTGCCGGTTTTGATCTGGAAGGATTTAAAGAGAATTTATTGGAAGGCCAGTTCCTTCAATTTCCGGATTCAACCTATTCCAATCAGGTTGTGATCAGTCGGATTATAGCCGATAAGATCAATGCCAAGACCGGTGATGAACTGATTGTACATTTTTTTCAAAACCCACCCCGGTTCCGAAGGTTACTGGTGAGTGGAATTTACGAGACGAATTTGTCGGACTATTTTGATAGCAAAGTTATTATCGGGGATCTGCGCCTGGTGCAACGCCTCAATGATTGGTCTGACCAACAGGCAGGGGGATTAGAGGTTCAACTCGATTTGGATTCGTATTCGTATGTTCAACTTTTAAGAGTTGATTTCGACCAACATCTGGCCAGGATTCAGGAGCAGATCCTGGATAATCCAGAAGTTGAAAACAGGTATTGGGCGGCTACTACCTCCTTATTGAGTTACACATTTGATTATGACAAGGCCGCACTCGAGGAATCGGCCCGCCAAATTGGCGAATCAATGGACTATGATCTGTACCTTGAAACGGTGCGCGACAAATACATTCAGGTATTTGAATGGCTGGATCTGATTAAGCGTCAGGTAAAAATTCTGTTGGTTGTTATTTTGGTGGTGGTTTGCGTAAACATGATTTCCGTGATTTTGATTTTAGTCATGGAACGTACCCCCATGGTGGGCATACTAAAAGCGATGGGTGCTCAGGATCATTTTATACGCTCCGTGTTTTTATACAACGGCATGAGCCTGATTGCAAAAGGTCTTTTGTTTGGGAATGGAGTGGGGTTGGGGTTGTGTTTCATTCAAGACCGGTTCAAACTCATCACGTTAAATCCACACGATTACTATATGAATTATGTACCCATTCAATGGGATTGGGGTACCGTTGTTTTTTTGAACGGTTTGGTATTTATCACCGTATTAGTGGTATTATTACTTCCTACCCGATTTATAACGCGAATCAACCCCATTCACGCTATTCGTTTCGATTAATGCCCTAATGGGTGCTGGTCATGCTTTCCATGCGTACAATGTGTTTGCTGGCATTGTAGGGATCGGTATTGTAGAATCCGGAAAGGATTCGGTGGGCAATTTGCTCAACGATAAGTTCAGCATCCGATTTTCCTTCCTTGCCTCTCCAGAAAACCCGCTGCGGATGTTTTTTCATATCGTCCACATAGGCCTTGGCATGGTTGAATTGGTCATCCGAAAACGTAATGGTAAAACAGGTTTTTACTTTTTGGGTATCCATAGGGTTGAACTTTAACAGGTTATTTCAAATTTTATGCCGTATCAATAGCACGATTTTACGAAAAATGAATAGTTCCTGGCAAGGCCTGTGCCCGCAGTCGGGCATTTTTGTTCGGGTGTGGAACATCGTGCTGAAAGGTTAATTTTGTGGTCCGCTATGAGAGACTACGAACTATATACGCTAAAGAATGGAATCCGGGTGATCCATAACCGTGTAACTACCACCAAAATCGTTCATTGCGGGATCATGCTGGATATCGGAAGCCGGGATGAGTCCATCGCCAATCAGGGAATCGCTCATTTCTGGGAACACATGGCCTTTAAGGGAACCCGGAAGCGCAAGGCATTTCATATTTTAAACCGGCTGGAATCGCTCGGGGGCGAGTTAAACGCTTACACGGATAAAGAGAAGATTCTTTTTTATGCTTCACTGCGCGATGAATATTTTGAACGGGCATTGGAGTTGCTCACCGACATCACGTTTGATTCAATCTTTCCAGATCCTCAAATCGAAAAGGAACGACAGGTGATTTTAGAGGAAATGTCCATGTATCACGATGATCCTGAAGATTCTTTGCAGGATGAATTTGATGGGGTGGTTTTTGCCGGACATCCGCTGGGCATGAACATTCTGGGAACGGAGAAGACCGTACGTGGTTTTAAGCGGAGAGATTTTCGGGCTTTTGTGAAGGAGCACCTGGATACAAAAAGAATTGTATTCTCCAGTGTCGGAAATATTTCAATGGACCAGGTTGTGCGGTTGGCAGAGAAATACCTGGGCTCGATTCCCGCCTCTGTTTCGGTGAAGAAGCGTGCACGATTTACGGGGTACAAACCAAAGAGTGTTGTTTTGAAGCGACCAGTAAAGCAAGCGCGATGCGCTATTGGAAGAGCGGCTTATTCATTTACCAATGAAAAACGGAGTCCGTTTTATATGTTGACCAGCATCCTGGGCGGTCCGGGGATGAACTCACGACTCAATCTGGTATTGCGCGAGAAGCATGGGTTTGTTTATTCGATCGGTGCGCAATATGTGCCCTACACGGATACGGGTTTATTTGTCATTACGTTTGGCACCGAACCCTCCCAAATGAAAAAGGGAATTGCGCTTGTTAAACAGGAGCTAAAAAAATTATGTGATGAACCTCTTGGCATAAAACAGTTGGCTTCCTCCAAAGAGCAGATCTTGGGGCAAATTGCGATGGCCGAAGAAAATAACCTGAGTTTCATGATGATGATGGGGCGTAATTTATTGGATCAGGGTCGGGTAACTTCGCAGGAGGAAATTTTTGATCGGGTAAAAGCAACGTCCTCACAAAAGCTGCAAGAACTCGCCAACGAAATGTTTAATGAGAAACAGTTAAGTTACCTGATTATGGAGCCCACCCGATAATGGACTTTTTACCAGACGATATTGCCCGGTATGCCGAAACTCATACCTCCCCGGAATCAGCACTCTTGAAAAAAATCAATCGGGATACCCATGCGCACATCTTAATGCCCCGGATGTTATCAGGTCAGCTCCAAGGACGATTTTTATCGATGATAAGTCACTTGATGCGGCCGCGATACATTCTTGAGATTGGCACCTACACCGGGTACTCAGCACTCTGCATGGCTGAAGGGTTAGCTACGGATGGGAAGTTGATTACCGTGGATGTGAATGAAGAACTTGAATCACGGGTTCGCGCTTATTTTAAGGAATCGGGCGTGGATGATAAAATCGATTATCGAATTGGAGACGCAGCCCAACTGATTCCTACCTTACCTGGAAATATGGATTTAGTATTTATTGATGCCGATAAGGAAAACTATTCGAACTACTACCAACTTGTTCTTGATAAGATGAATTCAGGGGGACTTATCTTGGCCGATAATGTATTATGGAGTGGCAAGGTGACCCAGCCGAAGCCGGACAAAGACACCCGGGCAATTCAGGAGTTTAACACGATGGTAGTAAATGATCCGCGAGTAGAATGTCTGTTGTTGCCGATGCGGGATGGCATCATGATGGCCCGGAAAAAATAGCGTTCGACCAGGCCTTCACTCATAATTTTGTTTCTTTTCATTACCTTTGCAACCAATGAGATTTTTTGCAGTTGCACTCACATTTTTTGGAGTTGCTGCCTCATACGCCCAAACTCCGGAAGTGCCTCACAAGATGCATTTCGCAGACCTGACACTCACTATTCGTGATGATGCCAGGCGGGAGATTCAGAAGGATGTTGATGCACTGACCAAGTACCCCCGTTACTTTGGAGTGAAGGTTGAACGGGCAAAGACGTATTTCCCCATCATCGAAAAAATCTTTGAAGAAGAACGGTTACCACTCGATTTCAAATACCTGGTATTACAGGAAAGCGCCTTAATTGCCGATGCCGTTTCGGTATCAAATGCCGTTGGGTTCTGGCAGTTTAAAGATTTTACAGCCATGGAAATGGGCTTGCGGGTTGATAAAGAAATCGATGAACGTATGAATATCTATTCTTCCACCCGGGGAGCCGCCCAATACCTGAAAAAGAACAATTATCTTTTTAACAATTGGTTACTGGCGCTGCAATCTTATCAGATGGGGGGTGGAGGTGTGCAACGCGCCATAGGCGATCAGTATAATGGTGCCCGCCATATGGAAATCACCAGTGATACCTATTGGTATGTGAAGAAATTTCTGGCTTACAAAATAGCTTTTGAAGATGCCGTGAAGGGGGAGCCGCAAGTAAAGGTAATGCCCTATCCGATTCTTTCTCCCAAGTCATTCCCTGAACTTGCCAAAGACTTAGCGATGGATGAAGCTACCCTTCGCGAGTACAACAAGTGGATCAGGGGCAACCACATCCCGGCCGATCGCACGTATGCATTGCTAGTCCCTGCCGGCCATCTTAATGAAGATTTTAATTCCCTGGTATTAGCGTCAACCAAGAATGTAAAACAACCGGTGTCTTCGGTAAAACCTGAAGTTCAATCCAAAAAAACTCACATTAATGGAGTTAAAGCCATCGAAGCCTTGCCCGGTGAAACGGTAACCAGCCTAGCCAGCCGAGCAGGGGTTTCTTTATCAAATTTCCTGCGCTTTAATGATATATCGATCGATGCAACCATTCAACCGGGGTCTTATTATTTTATAAAGAAGAAAAGAAACCGGGCGGAGGTGGCCCAGCATACGGTTCGCCAGGGCGAGACGCTGTGGTCCATTAGTCAACACTATGGTATTCAGCTGAAGCAGGTAAAAAAGTTAAATAAGAAAGTGGCCAACGAACCGACTGAAGGAGACCTTGTTTGGTTGTCGGCAGAGCAGATGCAGGCTACTTCGTTAACACCGGTGGCGATAGAGACCGAGGTTGTTGAAGTAGATGATGATCGATTTTTTAACTGGGAGGTGAAGCCGGCCACCAAAAATGTAATTTCCACTCCGGAACCTGTTTTGCCGGTAACCAAAACAGAGGTACGCGAGGAGGTGCTGGCATTACCGACCCGGGATAGCATCCATCAGGTTAAACCAAAGGAGAATTTATACACCATCTCGAAGATGTATGGGGTGGCGGTCACCGATTTGTTAGCCTGGAACAACCTGACCATTACGGAAGGTTTAAAGATCGACCAAAGGCTGCTGGTTAAAATTCCGGTAAAGGCCTTGGCAGCAGTTGCCCAAGATTCAGAACGAGAGCCTCAAGTAATCATCCATGAGGTTAAGGGTTCCGATACATTGTATAGTGTTGCCCGGCAATATAATGTAACCATTAAGGATCTGATGGACTGGAATAAAAAGGAAGATTTCAGCCTGGCCCTGGGGGAAAAACTAACGATTTGGCCGAAGTGATTTCCAATATTTTACTTTTTTTATCAAATACTTACTTCCAACCTGTCCGGGAATACCAAAAGTTTAGTTTTTGCCGAAAAAGGAGAATATTGCGCTTACTACAACAGGCGGAGAGTTAAGTGAATGGAAATGCAAGCCACTACAAAGACCATTGATCTTGTATTATTGGTAGATGACAACGACACCGATAATTTTATTAGCAAAAGGATTATCGAAATTACCAGGTTCGCCAGGCGTGTTGAAGTGAAGAGTTCGGGGAAAGGCGCCTTGGACTACCTTAAAGAGCATCAAAGCAATCCTGACAACATTCCGAATCTTATTTTTCTGGACATCAACATGCCCATCGTTGATGGATTTGTCTTTTTATACGAATTTGAAAAATTCAATGAACTTGTGCGAAGCAAGTGTAAGGTTATTATTCTATCCAGTTCGGATAACAAGCGTGATATTGATAAAATTGTAAATAACAATCACGTTATTAAGTTTATCACCAAACCCTTGACCGAGGTGGCCCTGGACGAAATCCGAGTTAATAACATCTAACAGGATCTTAGATATTTCTTATTTTTGGGGCGTTAGAAAAACACCCTATGAAATTCGTTTATGCACTAAGAGGTACTCTTTTCCTGATAGGTTTACTGGTCTACTCTATCTCGTCCGCCCAGGTAATCCGGGTTGATTCGACCACTCATTGGAAAAAAGCATTCCGTACCGGACTCAATGTAAATCAGGCCTCTTTCAGCTCCAATTGGAAAGCGGGTGGGGTCAATTCCATTGGATTCACGGCATTAATGAACTATAAAGCCAATTTCAAAAAGGATCGAACCAGTTGGGACAATGAATTTGATTTTTTATACGGAATGGTAAACAATGCGGGTCAGGGCTATCGGAAAACATTGGACCGGATTTATATGGAGACCAAGTATGGCTATGATATTAATGCCAAATGGAGTTTTACCTCGTCCCTGAATTTCTTTTCTCAGTTTGCCAAGGGATATGATTATGTAAAGGTTGTTAATGGAGTGGAAGAAGGCAAGCTTATTTCCGATTTCTTCGCACCCGCCTTTATTACGTCAGCGTGGGGCGTTGAATATCACCCGGTAGATTACTTCAAACTTCGGTTATCCCCATTTTCACCTCGGGTTACCATCGTTGCGGATAATAATGGACGCTTTGATCATATTGATGCTGTAAAACCCTATGGTGTACCGGTGGGAGAGGCTACCCGGTTTGAGTGGCTGGCTTTTCAATTGCAAGCTGACTTCAATAAGGACATTGCAAAGAACCTAAATCTAAAATGGCGCTATGTGATGTTTGCCAACTATGAAACCTTAAACCTGGAAACGATTGATCATCGTTTGGACATAAGCATTAATGCAAAAGTGAATAGTTTCATTTCCGTTACACTGGGGGGTATCCTGATCTACGATAATGATCAGGATGTGGATGTACAGTTCGGACAAGCTTTTGCATTGGGAATTGCTTACTCCTTCCAGAATTTTGAAGAAAAGAAGTAATCATCGGTTATAACACAAAGCCCCACTCACTGCGGGGTTTTGTATTTGTGTAATGATTGAAATTAAAACGGCCCACCTGGAGGATATTCCAGCCATGCGGCAAGTGGCGATCTCCTCCTATCGGGATACCTTTTCTGACTCCAACAGTCCCGAAAATATGGAGGCATTTTTGAACGATGCCTACGCACTTGAGAAACTGGTTGAAGAATTCAATGAACCAACATCAAAAATTCTGCTCGCCTGGGAGGGATTACAGCAGGTAGGTTTTGTTCGACTCCGGGAAAATAATGAAGTTGAAGCGAAGTTGGGAAGCAATACTGTGGAATTACAACGGTTGTATGTATTGACCACGGCCCAAGGTAAATCCGTAGGTCGTAAGCTGATGGAAGCAGCCATCACCTACGCCACCGATAGAAAATATGATTGGCTTTGGCTGGGCGTATGGGAGCGCAATTTCAAAGCTCAGAAGTTCTACCAACAGTGGGGGTTTGAAAAGTTTTCAGAACATACCTTCATGATGGGAGCGGATCCGCAAATCGACTGGTTGTTGAGAAAAAAACTTACTCATTAACTTCTTTTCCTTTCTCTCTTAATTTTCCAATCTTTCCTGGCTAAAGCTGCACCTTATGTCAAAGGAAAAGTTCATAGAATCCATTCAGAAATCCTATTCCAACGCAGGCGCATTTATCCAGTTGGGAGCCGGAGTATATCAAGGTGAAATTTTGGGTGAAGCAAAAGTGAATTTGCCATTGAGAATGATGAACCGGCATGGATTGGTAACCGGGGCTACGGGATCGGGCAAGACGCGAACCTTGCAAGTATTGGCAGAGCAACTTTCAGCTGCGGGTGTTCCCGTGTTTATGCCCGACATGAAAGGAGATATTTCCGGAATGGCGAAAGAGGGAGTTGTTAATGATAAAATCAATGAACGGGCATCGGCCCTTGGCATTTCTTATCAACCATCTGGATATCCGGTCGAGTTGTATTCATTAAGTGGTAAACTTGGAGCGCAGATGCGCGCCACCGTAACGGAATTTGGGCCAGTACTCCTGGGCAAAGTGCTTGAGTTAAATGAGGTGCAAGGGGGCGTGCTCATGATTCTGTTCAAGTATGCTGATGACAAGGATCTTCCCATTGTTGACCTCAATGATTTAAAAAAGGTGTTGAACTATCTTTCTGAAGGTGCCGGAGCCGCAGAAATTAAAAATAATTATGGTAAAATCTCTCCGGCCACAGCCAGTACCATTTTGCGAAAGATCGTAGCCCTCGAGCAACAAGGCGTTAATCATTTGTTTGGTGAACCATCTTTTGACATTAATGACTTGTTTGAAAAAGTTGATGGGAGAGGGGTCATCAGCTTGTTGAACGTATCCGATATTCAGAATCAACCGGCCATCTTCTCCACGTTTATGCTGGCTTTGCTCGCAGAATTATATCAGAATTTACCGGAGGCGGGGGATCTTGACAAACCCAAGCTGGTTTTCTTCCTCGATGAAGCCCATCTGCTCTTCAAAGATGCACCGAAAGCCTTTATGGATCAGATTGATCAGGTTATTCGCTTGATTCGGTCAAAAGGAGTGGGCGTGTTTTTTTGCACGCAGGTTACACAAGATGTGCCTCCATCGGTATTGGCACAGTTGGGTAACCGGGTGCAGCACGTGATTCGCGCCTTTACCCCCAATGATGTGAAGGCCTTGAAAGAGACTATCAAAACTTTTCCTCGCTCGGAGTTCTACGACATGGAGCAACAATTCACACAACTTGGTACCGGGCAGGCATTCATCACGGTGTTGAATGAAAAAGGGATACCGACAGAAACCGTTGTAACCCACCTGGCACCGCCAACCTCGTTGATGGGACCGCTTTCATCACAGGAATACCAGTCGTTGCTTGACCATTCTGAATTGAATAAAAAATACAAGGAAGCGATCGATCCCATGAGCGCTTTCGAAATCTTGGGCGAGAAAATGAAGGCAGCACACCAGGAGCAGGAAGAAATAAAGTCGCAGAAAGAGCAAGAACGTACATCAACCAGAGCTTCGACCAGAAAAGAAAAAAGCACGTTTGATGAAGTTATGTCATCACCGGTAACAAAGCAAATCGGGCGGGAGTTGGTTCGGGGTGTATTCGGAATGTTGTTTGGAACAACGCCTCGAAGAACTTCCCGGAGAAGGTACTAATGCTTATTCATTAAATACTTCTTGGGAGTAATCCCAAACTTCTTTTTGAATGCAGCAATAAAATGACTGGGGTTGGTGTAACCCACCTGGTAGGCCACTTCACTCACCTGATATTTTGAGGTGTCGAGCATAACGCGGGCGTGATCCAGCTTATGGTCCAATAAAAATCCAAATACCGTATTGCCGTAAATTTCCTTAAACCCAACTTTCAATTGATACTCATTTAACCCGGCAATTTTTGCCAATTCCTTCAGGCTGGGTGGAGCTTCCATGTGTTTAAGCACGTATTCTTTGGCATGTTTGATTTTTCTAACTGTTTCCTGATCATTCAGGAAGGGGCAACTTTCGGTATTTGTTTTGCGCTCCGAAAAATAAAGGCCCAGGATCTCCAACACCTTGCCTTGATAGTAAAGTTTTTCGGCTTGCTCACTTAGCGTGACAGTAAAGAGCTGATTTAACACCACATACAAGTGCGATGGAATTTCCTTTTCATCATAAAACTTAGTCTTTACGTTTTCAGGTTTTAAAAAAGGCAATGCATCATGCGTAAATAGTTTGTGCAAACTGTCAAGCATTATATTCAAGGAAACGAGCTTCGATCCGGGCGTCAAGCGTAACTCAAATGGAAGATCAGTATCGGGATTATAAAAGAAATAATTCCGTTGCCGTTCAATTTGCCGACTGTAATGAGGTCCAAAGGCAAAGGTGGCTGATCCCTCCAGGCAGAAGTAAAAGTGGATGATATTCCGGGTTACCTGGGTCCCAAAAGCGATTGGTTCTATACCGTTGTTTTCAACCGTTTGCAATGTTACATCCTCTTTCTCCAGCAGCACCCGGTATCCACTTTTAGCGATACTTTTATCAATCACAACTTCTTCAGGCATTGAGGCTTCCATAAAAAATTAACATTAAATGATTGCTTGATTAACGGATTTTGGCCTAAGAGGTTCAAAAATACCATTTTTTTGCCAGACCGAATTTATATTTAAAAGGAGGCGGAAATTATACTTTCAGGGGCATTTTTAATTTAGAATGATTCTAACATTTGTGCCCATGAATAAAATGGCCTCTCTGGCTTTCCTATTTGTTTCTATCCTGGCATCTGCTCAGGATACATTACATACAGCTTATCTCGATGCAGTTGTTGTTACCGGACAGTATGAACCCCAGTCGGCTAAGAAGTCGCTCTATCAGGTAAAGACCATCTCCTTTGAGAAGATAGCCGCCAAAGGAGCTGTTCGGTTGCAGGATGTGCTTAACACCGAACTGAATATCCGATTCTCACAGGATCTGGCGTTGGGTGGCTCTAATCTTACCATGCAAGGGTTGGCGGGTCAGAATGTGAAGGTATTGATTGATGGTGTGCCCATGGTTGGCCGCCAGGGCACAAGTAATGAGATTAACATTAATCAGATCAATGTCAATTCAATCGATCGGATTGAAATTATTGAAGGACCGATGTCGGTAGTTTATGGTGCAGATGCCCTGGCGGGTGTGATTAACATTATTACAAAAAAATCGGTGGTGGATAAACTCGATTTGTCGGTTCGGATTCATGAGGAAAGTGCGGGATCAGAATATGGTGTTCAAAAGGGGATTCACAATGAGACTCTGGGACTCGGCTATTCAAAAGGCAGGATTCGTACACGCATTGATTTAAGTAGGAATTTCTTTGGGGGTTGGCAGGGAAATGCAGAAGACCGCGATAAACAATGGCACCCGAAAACACAGTACCTCGCCAGTGGCCTGGTAGGTTATGAAGCCGATTCCTCCGATGTTTATTATCGGTTGGATTATCTCTACGAAGATATTTATAACCCTGGTTTATTTCAAGGTGGCGAAGCACTGGACCAACACTACTTCACCAACCGTTTCATGCATCAGGTTCAGGGGGCTCATGCATTTACGGATAAACTTCAATTCAACGGGGCACTTGCCTTTACGGACTACCAGCGCGAAACTCAGACAACCACGGTGAACGAAAACAATGGAGAGATCAGGCTGGCCCTGGGAGCCGGGTTGCAGGATCTTACCGATTTTAATGGGCTTACGGTACGCGGAACATTTCAGTATAAGTTGAACAATCACATCTCGATTCAGCCTGGTTTCGATTTGAATCATGAAAGCGGGAGTGGCGGACGTATCAAAGAAGGAACACAAACACTGGGTGACTATGCAGCATTTGTTTCAGCTGAATGGAATGCAGTGGATTGGCTTCAAGTTCGACCTGGAATTAGAATGGTATACAATTCGATTTATCCGGCACCACCCATAATTCCTTCCGTTAATACCAAACTGGTCATAAACGAAAATCATGATGTTCGGCTTTCCTACGGTCGTGGTTTTCGAGCCCCTTCCTTGCGGGAATTGTACTTTGATTTCTTTGATGCAAGTCATGCCATTGAAGGGAATACCAACCTGGAGGCTGAATTGTCGCATAGCATAAATGGTTCCTGGAACTGGCATTTGTTTGATCATGATCGAAAGACCATGACAACCGTGATCGGAACCTTCTACAACACGGTTGATAATATGATTGGATATGGTCAAAAACCCGGAAACATACTCATTACCACGTATCTTAATATCGATAACTATAAAACAAAAGGGATTACCTGGAATAACACCTGGAAAAGTCCACGATGGGATGTTAGTGCTGGCCTGGCCTACACGGGTAGATACAACCAGCTTGATGAAAGTTTCACAGAACTGGATGAATTTGTATGGTCTCCAGAAGTTACAACTTCCGCAACCTACCGTATCCCAAAGGCAGATTTATCATTTTCGCTGTACTACAAGTACACCGGCAAAACACCAAACTATGAACTAGTAACTGAAAATGGAAGTACGATCGCGCAACTTGCTGAGATCGGAGCTTTTCATTGGGCTGACATAAGCATACAGAAATATTTTGGAGCGCATTTTTCACTATCCGGTGGTGTTCGAAATCTGTTTAATGTAACCAACGTCAACAATACAGCGACAGCTTCAACCGGTGTGCATACCGGCAACGGTTCACGGCCCGTGGGTTACGGCCGGTCTTTTTTCCTGAGTATCACTTATTCTTTAACTAAATAACTATGAATAGAATTATCTCCTACACCTTGCCTCTACTTATGCTTGTTGGTTTCGTGATCTTATCTTCCTGTCAGGAAGATCCGGAATTACCCGACACTTTAGTTGAGTTTGAGTCGGATGAGTTAGGCATCTCATCCAGCGAAACCGAGCTTACCATTACCATAAAGCTGTCGCGGGAGGCAACTGCACAGGCAAGTTTGATCGTAAACGTAGAGCCCGTTGGGCTTGTTTATGATACAGACTTTACTACCGAACCCGCAACCATTTCAAATTCAATTTCCATTCCGGTAGCAGTATCGGCCACTACGGCATCCTTCGTTGTCAAGAAATCAGACGGAGCTTTGTTTGATGGAGATGAAAAAATCACCTTCACGATTGCATCAGCACCCGAATCGTTGGTGGTCGGAGAAAAAACCCAACTGACATTGACGTTTGCTGAAATCGTAGCGACCACAGGGGCGATGGAGTTGAATGGAGGCGGACCTGCCTATCCCAACAAAGTATATATTGATTTAAGTGCCAACCGCCAAACTGCCGTAGCGCGAACTACCTGGGACCTGGGTTTCAGTTCCGGCAGCGACTTTCGGGTTATTCTCAACGCATCCAATGGAATGCTGGCCAGAGCCTTGGATAAAACAGATCTTAATTCAGTGACCGCAGCGGACACTGTGGGTTGGGGTACACAACTTTCGCTTGGGGCCGTGTTTGCTGCCATCACTTCATCCCCTGTAGCGGATTGGGTACCTTCAGCAATTACCTGGATTGATGATCCTTCCGGTGATTTGAGCAAGACTTCCATCGCAGCTATTTCAGCCACTTCTTCTGAAAACAAAGTATATATTATTAATCGCGGTGATGGGCCCGGTACACCTGCAACCAAATTAGGGTGGAAGAAAATACGGATTGTTCGCAATGGAAATGGTTATACCCTGCAGCATGCGGATATCAGCGCAACAACTTTTTCAGAAATTCAAATCACCAAAAACACAGCCTATGCTTTTCAATATGTAAGTTTTACCACGGGTGTAGTGGAGATTGAGCCGACCGTGGAACGCTGGGATTTAGCCTGGACAGGGTTTACCAATTCTACCAATTTTGGTTCGGGACCGGTGCCGTATTATTTCCAGGACATCATCTTGCAAAATACTACGGGCATTCAAACGGCACAGATCCTGACCAGTACAAAAGCGTACGAATCGTTTGGTGAAACAGACCTGGTGTCATTGGATTTTGGAACCCAGTCGCAAGTGAAAATTGGGGCAAATTGGAGATCGGGCGGTGGGCCTGGGGTTTCGCCTGCCGTGCGAACGGATCGGTTCTATATCATTAAAGATAGCGACAACAATTACTATAAGTTGAGATTCACTGCGCTGACAACCAATGGTGAACGGGGAAAGCCCAAGTTGGAGTATTTACTCATTAAAAAGGGAAACTAACATACGGCCAACAGGATGAAAAACCGGATTAATAGATTGCGGCTCATTGGCTTTGTCGAAGGGATTTCCTTTCTGATTTTACTGCTGGTAGCCATGCCCATGAAATATGCGTTGGGAATTTCTGCTGCCGTAACGATTGTGGGTTGGGTTCACGGTATACTGTTCATCCTTTATATTCTGGCCGTGTTGTTTGCCATAGAGGCTATGAAGTGGAATTGGTTTGGTGTACTGGTTGCGCTGGGATCTTCTTTAATTCCTGCCGGCACTTTTGTATTGGATCGATCGCTGCAAAGAAGAATCCTGGACCTTGAAGTGGGCGATTCACATTGATTCTAAATGGCTTTCATCAGTTTGAATGGGAATAACAAGATACCCTTAATCAGACTGAAGACAACTTCCACGGTAAGCCCAACAATCCGAAAGGGTAGAAGGATTAACCAAACCAACGGAAAAAGAAAAATCATGATCCAGGCGAGCGGCCAACAGATGACGAAGAGAATGAGCCAGAGGGCGAGGGCAATAAATGTTCTCATTAATTGAATATGGACTTTATAGAGAACTCACTTTACAAAAATCTTACCACTTGTTAGTTGGGGTATTTTGAGGCGCTTTCGCAGCCAGGAGATATAAAAAGTATCCACCAGCGTACATGCCCTGCACGAAAGTGTACATCATGCTTGTCACATACAATGAACATTGTACCTGAAATATGGTAATTCTGACTATTTGGAGATTACAACATATGTTTTAAAAGTGGATTGCATAGGAGATTTGATTCCCTGTTCTCGCGCTTTCTTCACATCTTCAAAACCACGCTTGTGGCCTTCCAAAAATTCAGGAGAGGAGGTCCAGGTCTTAAAGGCTTCTTCTGAACTCCAGTGACTTACGATCAGGTATTCCCCTTCACCGTTTGGTTTAAGTACCTGCATATCAATGAAACCAGGCATCCGGTCAATAGCGTGGGCACGGGTGGCAAAAAGTTGCTCGAACCGATCACGATAATGAGGTTCGCAATGAATGTAGTTGATGGCGACAAAATTCTTTTCCATTATTTAGAATCATTCTAAAGAGAGGCAAAAATGCAGGACGGCTCTGAGTTATCCAAATTATTTAGAATAATTATAAATAATTAAGAATACGCTTTAAAGGCTATATTTAGCCTGTTCTTAACCGCCTTTGCCATGAGCGACCTGAAAGATCGTTTCCTTTCCCTCGACACCTTTCGGGGGCTGGATGTTGCCTTGATGATTTTGGTGAATTCTCTGGGGAGTTCGAATACATATTCTCCCTTGCTACACGCTCAATGGCATGGCTTTACCCTCACCGACCTTGTATTTCCAACTTTCCTGTTCGTGGTGGGTAATGCAATGAGTTTTAGTCAACCCCGGTACGAGGCCCAGGGCACAAGCAGCTTCTTAAAGAAGGTATTTAAACGAACCCTCATCATCTTTCTGCTGGGGTATTTAATGTATTGGTTTCCATTCGTTGGTATTAATGAAGCGGGAGAGTGGTTCTTAAAACCGATCAGCGAAACGAGGATCTTCGGTGTGTTACAACGAATCGCCTTGTGCTATTTGTTTGCCTCGTTGGTGATCCACTATTTCAAAATTCAAGGGGCCCTTATTTTTAGTGTGATTGCCCTGGTACTTTATCGCGTATTATTACAAGTGTTTGGTGATCTAACGCTGGAGGGTAATGCCGTATTAAAATTGGATGCCTGGTTGATTGGCGAAAAACACATGTATACGGGAGACGGAATTCCTTTTGATCCCGAAGGGTTGTTAAGCACGTTGCCGGCTATTGTTAACGTCATCGCTGGTTATGCTGCTGGCTTGTTTTTGCAACGCAGTGGTAAGAATTATGAGACCATTGCCAAATTGATGATGATTGGCGCGGCCATGCTGCTAATGGCTGCCTGGTGGGATTTAATGTTTCCGATTAATAAAAAATTGTGGACCAGCAGTTATGTGTTGCATACGGTTGGATTGGATTTAATGATTCTATCGGTGCTTGTTTTCATTATAGAAATTGCCCAACGCAACAAATGGACCTACTTCTTTGAGGTGTTTGGAAAGAATACATTGTTCATTTACCTGCTGTCGGAAGTTTTTGTCATCTTGATGTGGACTTTTTCGGTTGGAGATCAATCCTTGTACCGTTGGATATACCAAAACGTTTTCCAATCCTGGGCCGGGGAGTATAATGGTTCCGTGCTTTTTGCCCTTTGGGTAATGCTTACATGTTGGGGCGTTGGCTATTGGATGGATAAGAAGAAGATTTATGTAAAGGTCTGATTCAAAAATCCGGATCAAGCCCCAACCGGTCTCGGAGTTCTTTTATCAATGGATTCTTTTCTGCGAGGTGTTCGAATTTTTCCTTGTTCGTATACACGATGCGTCTGGTTTGCACTTCTTGCAGAATGCCCTGAACCTGAAGAGAATTATTATTGAGTTTTTCGCGCAAATACGTCATCAAGTCAGGCTTGATCGAAGCAAGCAGCGGTTCTTCAATGGGATTGGTTAGCATCAGGGAGACGATGTTGTTCTCAAAGGAAAATTCCTGTTTTAATAAATGGTATTCGGCCATTTGACTCTTGCGCGACTCTGCAAATTCAGACCAAAACATGCGAAGTTTTTCTTCGCTGACAGGCACATCTTTTTTGGTTGTGATGCCGTTTTTATCTTCTTTTTTTTGCTCCTCTTTGGATGGACCCTTCAGGATGTTGCCCAGATTCAAGGTTGTCTTGGTCTTGGATTTGGTGCCACCAACCACCTCAACAGATTTAGGAAGGACAGGCTCCGGAGTTGCTGCTTCTTCATTTACTGGTTCCGCAGGCGGAGGAAGTACTTCTGATTTTAATTCAATTTTTTTTTTAATCCCTCCGCGACAGGAGCGGCACCATTGCCGGAGATGACAGCATTGACGTGGGCCATCTTCATCAACGCCAACTCTACCAGGAGTCGCTGGTTTTTACTACTCTTATAGTTGATATCGCATTGATTGGTGATGGTAAGCCATGATAACAAGAGCGAAGGGGATATGGCCTGGGATTGTTCCAGGTATTTTTTTCGGGTGCTTTCGGGCACTTCCATCAAGTCAATGGTCCGGGCATCTTGAGATACGAGCAAGTTGCGAAGGTGTTCACTGAGCCCAACAATGAAGTTGTGCGCATCAAATCCTTTGCGCATGATTTCATCCAATAAAAGGAGCGGCTGAGTATGATTTTCGGCTAACAATCCATCCACTACTTTAAAGTAGTAATCGTAGTCCAGAATGTGCAGGTTACTGAGAACATCTTTGAAAGTAACTTCCTTCCCGGATGAAAAGGTTACCATCAAATCAAAAATGGAAAGGCCATCGCGCAGAGCACCATCCGCTTTTTGTGCGATCAGGTGAAGGGCTTCTTCTTCCACCTTGATCTTTTCACGGTCAGCCACACGCTTCAATTGCCGGGCAATATCGGAGACCTGAATCCGGTTAAAATCGAAAATCTGGCACCGCGACAAAATGGTGGGAATCACTTTGTGTTTTTCGGTTGTCGCCAGAATAAAAATGGCATAGGATGGCGGCTCTTCCAGCGTCTTCAAAAAAGCATTGAAGGCCTGGTTCGAGAGCATGTGCACCTCGTCAATAATATAGACTTTAAATTTGCCGAACTGCGGTGGGTAGCGCACCTGGTCAATCAGACTACGGATATCATCGACTGAGTTATTAGAGGCTGCATCCAGCTCAAAGATATTGAGCGAATTAACTTCGGCCTTCTCCTCAAACCCATTGATCATTCGGGCCACAATGCGGGCACAAGTGGTTTTACCAACACCACGCGGTCCGCAAAACAAGAGTGCCTGTGCTAGTTTGTTATTATCGATGGCATTTTTCAGCGTGGTGGTGATGTGCTCCTGGCCCACCACTTCTTCAAACCCCAACGGTCTGTATTTCCGTGCCGAAACAACAAAATTGTCCATCGATTGCAAGATAGACCTTGCCCGGTAAAGTTGAAACTAACGCTAAGTAAAAATTAGGAAAGAAAATTTACGAAGTAATCTAACGGATTACTTCGTAAGTTCATCGCTGACTTCTTTGGCAGGCTCTTCTGCTTTGTTTTCCGTAGTGGTTCCATTTACCTCAGTTTTGGGTTCTTCTTTTGGCCCATTGGTAAACTTCTCGTATGTTGTTTGATGTGCAAAGGGTCGCTTGCCGATTAAGCGCTCCAGATCCGACTGGAATAAGATTTCTTTTTCCAGCAATTCTTTGGCGATAATTTCCAAATAATCACGGTGCTGAATCAGCAGTCGCTTCGTGCGGTCAAATGCATCGTCAATTATTTTCTTGACTTCCTTATCAATTTTTTCCGCAGTGGCTTCGGAATAAGGCTTATTGAACGTATAGTCCGACTGTTTTGAATCGTAGTAGGACATGTTCCCGATCTCCTTGTTCATACCATAGACGGTAACCATGCTATACGCCATTTTGGTAATCCGTTCAAGGTCACTAAGCGCACCTGTGGAAATCTTATTGAATACAATTTCTTCTGCTGCACGGCCGCCAAAGGTCATGCACATCTCGTCAATCAACTGTTCGGTCTGGTAGAGGAATTGTTCCTTTGGCAAATATTGTGCATAGCCAAGGGCAGCTACACCACGGGGTACAATGCTTACTTTAACCAACGGATCGGCATGTTCCAAAAACCACCCGGCCACTGCATGTCCAGCTTCGTGGTAAGCAACAATTCTCTTTTCTTCGGGCGAGATTATTTTTGTTTTCTTTTCCAACCCACCAATCACGCGATCGATGGCATCCTGAAAGTCTTCCATGTCAACCTCCGTCTTGTCACTGCGGGCAGCAATCAAAGCTGCTTCGTTGCAGACGTTCGCGATTTCAGCACCGGCAAAGCCGGGTGTTTGTGCTGCCAATTTCTTGATATCAATATCCTTGGAAAGCTTGATCGGCTTCAGGTGAACTTTGAAAATTTGTTCACGACCGGCAATATCCGGTTTGTCAATGCTGATCTGGCGATCGAAGCGACCCGGGCGCATCAGGGCGGAATCCAACACATCGGGACGGTTGGTGGCTGCGAGAATGATTACTCCGCTGTCGGTAGCAAATCCATCCATTTCAACCAGCAACGAGTTCAGGGTGTTCTCGCGTTCATCATTCGCACCCGGCAATTGACCCCGGCCACGCGAACGGCCAATGGCATCAATCTCATCAATAAAGACAATACAAGGTGCTTTTTCTTTTGCTTGTTTAAATAAGTCGCGTACACGGGCTGCGCCTACGCCCACAAACATTTCAACAAAATCAGATCCGGATAAGGAGAAGAAGGGTACACCGGCTTCACCGGCTACGGCTTTTGCCAATAAGGTTTTGCCGGTACCTGGAGGACCTACAAGAAGGGCGCCTTTTGGAATTTTTCCACCCAGTTTGGTAAACTTCTGGGGGGTTTTCAAAAAATCAACAATTTCTTTTACTTCTTCTTTGGCTTCTTCCAGGCCGGCCACATCGGCAAAAGTGATTCTTACTTTATTCTCAGCATCAAACAAGGCGGCCTTCGACTTTCCGATATTAAAGATTTGACCACCGGGGCCACCACCACCGGTCATTCTTCGCATTAGCATCCAGAAACCAAATACGAGCAACACCAGGAAACCGATGTTAAAGAACATGTTTGTATAGTCCTGACGTTCTTCCACTTGAAGATCCACCTGCTGCTCGCGCGGAATGTTCTTCGTCAGTTGATCATACTTATCTAAAAATTTATCAATGGAGCCAATCTTCAGCTTGTAATGAGGACCATTGGCATTTACACCAAACGGACTGCTGCGTTCAATTTCCTGCTTGTATTTGGCATTTTGAAGCGCCTCCGGCTTGAGGGTAATTTCAATCAACTCTTCGTTTTTAATCAGCACCAAGCGTTTGATGTCTCGCGCCTGCACCATGTCTTCAAACCGGTTGCTTTGAATTTCGACCAAATCCCCACTGCGATTAAAAAAACTGATCCCAAGGATTACCGCCACGAGGGCTAAAATGATCCACATCTGGTAATTGGGCCGAGGTACTTTGGGTGGCAATATTTTCTTTTCTCTTTCCTTATCCATCCTTACGATAAATTACAATTGAATAACGTCTTTATACTGAATTAGTTCGGTTAATCTTTTATCTCGGTGATTTCAGCATCACCCCATAGTTTCTCCAATGAATAAAATTCCCTGCGGTCTTTTCTGAAAACATGGGTCACCACACTGATATAGTCGAGAATCATCCATTCTTTATTGTTTTTACCTTCCGTGTGCCAGGGCTTTTCTTTCATGATTTTGTAAACCTCTTCATCAATGGAGTCGGCAATGGCCTCCAATTGCTTATCCGAATTACCAGAACAAATCACAAAAAAGTCCGCCACTGCATTTTTTACCTTTCTCAAGTCCATCACGACAATGTCGGAGGCTTTTTTTTCTTGCATTCCTTTTACGATGGTATCACTGAGTTTTTCAGAATTTATCCCCTTCTTTTTTTTAGGCATTAACTATCTTCGATTTTTAACTGGCACAATCTACAAAGCTAACTAAAATACCTTGTATAAAATCCCTGCCAATACCCTTTTCGTAGGCAAAAACATAGTTTTTGTGCCAGAATGGCATTCCACAAATTCGCTTGCTATGGAGCTTGGGCAGCGGGCTAATAGCACGGAGGGTACGGTTATCATTACGGATAATCAATTTAGTGGACGTGGACAGCGCGGCAACCGATGGATTTCGGAACCCGGCAAGAATTTTACACTTTCCATCATTCTGAAGCCAACCCTGCCGCCCGAACGGCAATTTCTTTTAACCCAGGTTATTGCCCTGGGTGTGGCTGATTATGTGAAAAAACAGGTGCCGCCTGATCTCGTGAAGATTAAGTGGCCCAATGATATTCTGGTGTCGGGGCAAAAGGTTTGTGGCATTCTGATAGAAAGTTCGCTTTCCGGATCATCAGTTCAGTTTATTGTTGCCGGAATCGGATTGAATATGAATCAGCAATCCTTCGAAAATTCGCTCGCAACTTCGCTCGGGTGTGTATCCGGGAATTCGTTCGACTTGGAGAAGGAACTTCCTGGGTTGCTGCAAGCAGTTGAAATTCGCTATCTGCAGTTGCGTGAGGGCAAAGTCAACAAACTTAAGTCGGATTATATAAGTAACCTGTATCGACTGGGTGAGTGGCATGATTTCAAAACTGCACAAGGTAGTTTCCGAGGAAGGATTGAAGGAGTTGATGAAGCTGGTAAGCTGGTGGTACAATCCGATGCCGGCACACTTTCCTTTGACTTGAAAGAAATCACCTTCGTGGATAGGTCGATTTGACCATTCACATAAGACCCGTGCTTCCTATCCTAAATTGATGGCAGTCATGGCCGTCACCCACCTACCTAGCAAGTCGATATTCTAACTTTCGGTGTTAAATTTTTTTAAATGCCCTTATCTATGAAACATGGCGTAGTGGTTGTTTTGTTTTTGTTATTGTCAGGTGCTAGTGCAGTTGGCCAAAAGCTTGACATGGAGAAATTAAAAGGAATGAAACCGCGATCGATTGGTCCGGCCGGAATGAGCGGCCGCATCACCGCCATCGATGCGGTGATCAGTAATCCTGATATTATTTATGCCGGGGCGGCTTCGGGCGGAGTTTGGAAAACTACCAGCGCAGGTATCAGTTGGGAACCCATCTTTGATAAGGAAGCCACGTTAGGGATAGGCGCCATTGCCATTCAACAAGATAACCCATCGATAGTGTGGGTTGGAACGGGGGAAGGCAATCCACGCAACAGTTTAAATGGAGGCTTTGGAATATACAAAAGTCTGGATGCAGGAAAAACCTGGAAGTTGATGGGTCTGGAAAAAACCCGTCATATTCATCGGATTATCATTGATCCGAAAAACCCAAATACGGTTTATGTGGGAGCCATTGGTTCTCCCTGGGGTGAGCATCCGGAGCGCGGAGTTTATAAAACCACGGATGGGGGCGCAACCTGGAAACGCATTTTGTTTGTAGATGAGAAGACAGGGTGTGCCGATCTGGTGATGGATCCCTCCAATCCGAATAAATTATTTGCCTCTATGTGGCAGCATCGCAGACAGCCCTGGACATTCACCTCCGGAGGACCTGGTTCCGGGTTGCATGTAACACTCGATGGTGGCGAAACCTGGACGAAGCTTACCAACAAGGAAGGATTACCGGAAGGTGAACTCGGTCGTATCGGTTTAGCCATCGCGCGGAGTAAACCCGAAATCATATATGCTTGGATAGAAAATAAAAAGAATGCATTGTATCGGTCAACAGATGGTGGCACTAAGTGGCAAATGGTAAATGACAAGATGAGTGAAATTGGTGACCGCCCATTCTATTATTGTGAGATTTATGTGGACACGAAGAATGAAAACCGGGTCTACACTATTTTCTCTCGTGTAAATGTAAGTGAAGATGGTGGCAAGTCGTTTCGCGAACTGTTGCCCTATTCTGGTGTACACCCCGATCATCACGCCTGGTGGATTCATCCGGAAGACCCTTCGTTAATCATTGAAGGAAATGATGGGGGGCTTAACATCTCGCGCGATATGGGCAAAAGTTGGCATTTCATTGATAACATTCCGGCCGGTCAGTTTTATCACATCAATGTAGACATGGCCCATCCTTATAACGTATATGGCGGATTGCAGGACAATGGATCGTGGACAGGTCCGGGGTATGTGTGGAAAGATGACGGCATCCGCAACTATTATTGGCAGCCGGTGATGTTTGGTGATGGTTTTGATGTAGTCGCTGATCCGGACAACAATCGTTATGGATATGCCATGTCGCAACAAGGTAATTTAGGAAGGTGGGATCGTGAAACCGGATTTGTTAAAACGATTCGGCCTACCCATCCGGATCCGAAAATGCGATTGCGCTATAATTGGAACTCAGCCCTTGCATTAGATCCCTTTGACAATGCGACTATTTATTATGGTAGTCAGTTTGTACATAAGTCCACCAATAAAGGAGATACGTGGGAAGTAATTTCCCCGGATTTGACCACCAACGATCCGGAAAAGCAAAAACAACATGAGAGTGGAGGGATTACGATGGATGCCACCGGGGCGGAGAATCATTGTACAATTCTGGCAATTGCCCCCAGTCCGGTCGAGAAAGGTGTGATTTGGGTTGGTACCGATGACGGGAAAGTGCAGCTAACGCGCGATGGTGGTAAATCCTGGGCCGATGTAACTTCTAAAATCGCAGGTATGCCAAAAGGCGCTTGGATTCCACAAATCAAAGCCTCCACATTTAAAGGGGGTGAGGTGTATGTGGTGGTGAATAATTACCGGCAATTTGATTATAAACCCTACTTGTTCCGTTCGCGTGATTTTGGTCAAACCTGGGAGAGCCTTGCAATATCCACTCAACTCGGAGAGAACAATTATACACTGGCCGTTGTGCAGGATCCTGTGGAACCAAAATTGATTTTTGTCGGGGCTGAGAATGGGTTGTTTTTTAGCCTGGATGAAGGCAAGACTTTTACGAAGTGGACTAATGAGTTTCCGGCCAGCGTTCCAACCATGGATTTGGTAATCCATCCGCGGGAGCATGATCTGGTGATCGGAACGTTCGGGCGGGCCATCTATGTGTTGGATGATATCCGGCCTTTGCGCGAGATGGCCAGAGAAGGAGCTCAAATTTTAACAAAACCGCTTCACGTTTTTAGTGCTCCTGATGCTTATCAGGTAACTTATCAGGATCCCGCAGGAATTTTGTTTCCGGGGAATGCAATGTTTATCGGAGAGAATAAACCAGCCGGAGCCATGATTACGTATGTAGTAAATAAGCCACAAGAGGAGAAGGCGACCGAAGTTCCTAAGACGGAAACGAAGAAGGGAGCAACCAAGAAGGATGTAAAGCCGGTTGAAGTAAAGAAAGAGGAGAAACCAGCCTCTAAAGTTAAATACGACTCCATCGTTATGGAGGTATTTAATGCGAAGGGGGAGAAGATCCGGACTGTGAAGCAGAAGGCACCGGAGCACAATGGAATTAACCGGACTACGTGGGCCATGAATGAGAAAGGAGTACGCGGTCCTTCGCGGGAAAAGCCCCGTGCCAATGCTCCCGAGCCCTCAGGTACCCAGGTTTTACCAGGCACGTATAAAGTCAGGTTAACATTTGGTGATCAGAAAGATTCAACAATGGTCCAGGTAAAATCTGACCCTCGCTTCAGCACCCCAGAAAGCGTAATAACGGCCCGGTATACAATGACTAAGGATTTGCAGAAACTAACCAGCCTGGCAGCAACGGCCATGGATCAATTGCGGGAATCGAAAGAGATCGCAGAGGAATATGAAAAGAAAATGAAGGATGCAAAACGCGATGACCTGAAAGATCCACTTGCAAAAACAAAAATAGTAAAGGACAGCATTAACGCCATCATGGACTTCATTGTAGGCAAGGAGGACAAGCGTCAAGGTATAATCCGGTCACCAATCCCAACCCCTGTGTCCTATGTGTTTACCGCCCAACGCTACATTGCTACTTCAAAGGATCCTATTTCCGATACCGACAGACGGGTATTCAAACAAGCCCAGGATGAGGTAGCAACCGTGGCAGATCGGGTGAACAAGTTTTATCAAACTACCTGGCCTGAATATAAAGCGGTGATGGAGAAAGTGAGCATCTCCCCGTTTAAGAACTATGAACCACTAAAATTAGATTAATTAGCAGTAGTCTTTTAGAAGTCGTCTCAATCTAATTGAGGCGACTTTTTATTTTTACCCATACCCTTTACTTTGCGAGCCAAATGATCCGAACGCAGTCACTTACCTATGCTTACCCTGCTGAAAAGGAGATTTTCTTCAATGATTTGGATGTAGCTACCGGAGAACAAATTTTATTACTGGGCGAATCGGGTAGTGGTAAGACTACGTTGCTTCATTTATTGGGGGGGTTGTTGAAATCTCAACGGGGCAGTATTGAAGTGAACGGCATTGACCTTACGAAGTTGAGTGAATCAGCATTAGACCGGTTTCGCGGTAAGCACTATGGGTTTATTTTTCAGCGCAATCATTTAATGGCTGCACTTACGGTGGAGCAGAATTTATTGATGGCCCCTTTTCTGGCTGGATTGAGACAAAGCCAGGAACGGGTGGAGGAAGTGCTTGTACACCTAGGTGTAATTGAAAAGCGAAAAAGCAGAATTCAAGACCTCAGTTTGGGGCAGGCCCAACGCGTAGCCATCGCGCGCGCAGTGCTCAACAAACCATCCGTTCTTCTGGCGGATGAACCTACTTCTGCTTTGGACGATAAGAATTGCGACCGGGTTAGTGACTTGTTGCTGACTGCAGCTTCTGAAAATGAGGCCACCTTGATTATTGCCACGCACGACCAGCGACTAAAAAGTAAGATTCATAACCTGATTCAACTCTGATGAACCTGATTAAACTCGTGTTCAGCTATTTGCGATCACGGCCGCTCAATACCCTGTTGAACATTCTTTTGTTGGCGTTGGGCATCGCTATGATTACCATTCTGCTTTTATTTAATAAGCAGCTTCAACAGAAAATTTCAGACAATACCAAGGGGATTGACTTGGTGGTGGGGGCAAAGGGAAGCCCCTTGCAATTGATTTTGTGTAACATTTTTCATATCGATTTTCCCACAGGAAATATCAAACTCACTGCTGCTGACAAGCTGGCAAAGCACCGGTTAGTGAAGAGCGCAATTCCAATGGCCTTGGGCGATAGTTATCAGAATTTTAGAATAGTTGGTACAAGCCATGCCTATGCGGAATTGTATAAAGCAGAAATTGCTGCAGGCGAATGGTGGTCAGCCGATTTTGAAGTGGTGATTGGTTCTCGCGTAGCGGAATCGCTAACTCTTACTTTGGGCAGTACATTTGAAAGCGCCCATGGCTTGAGTGCCGATGGGCATGCCCATGAAGAATCTCCTTTTGTTGTAAAAGGTATTTTAAAACGCACCAACAGCGTATTGGATAACCTGATTTTAACCAACGTGTCCAGTATCTGGAAAGTACATGAAGAGCCTGGCGTAGAGAGAGTAATGGGTGATTCCGATCATCAAGCTTCGGTATTAGTGCCGTCTATTTCGCTTTCGGATTCCACCCGTGAAATCACCTCTTTATTGATTAAGTATCGAAATCCAATAGCAGCCATCCAGTTGCCCCGCTTTATTAACACACAAACCAATATGCAGGCAGCATCACCTTCGTTCGAGGCGGCCCGGTTGTTTTCCATTTTGGGTGCAGGTATGGAAGCCCTGACTGCCTTTGCCTATGTGTTAATCTTTATTTCTGCACTCAGTATTTTTCTTGCCTTATATAATTCGTTGAAAGAGCGGAAATATGATTTAGCCATCATGCGCTCAATGGGTGCCAGCCGACTGAAACTGGTGATGGCCACACAACTGGAAGGTGTAACGTTGACTGTCATGGGCAGTCTGTTTGGAATTGGGTTGGGCCATGGTGTATTGTATTTATTTTCTGTGTGGGTGGAAGAAAGCCAAAAGGCAGGCATCAGTGCAGCAGTATTCTATCCGGAGGAAGGGTACTTGTTGGCTGGAAGTTTTGTGTTGGGCATCCTTTGTTCACTGATTCCTTCCTTTCAAGCCTATCGTACCGATATCCATAAGATTCTGGCCGGTAATTGAATTTCCGTTGGCATAGTTTTGGATTTTATGCGAGGTTAATTTCCTATTTTTGAATATGAATTGGTGTATGAAAAGATCCGTCTTATCGCTATTGACTTTATTAATATCCGCTTCCGTACTTGCCCAGTCTGATGGTTGGTCTGCTTTGGCGAAAACAAAGTTTGATGCGAAGTATAACGAAAAGGCCGGGGAATATTTTTTGTACCCCACCTTTCCGGCTGACCTGAAGGCATTGGTAGGGAAGGAATTTGAGTTGGAAGGGTATTACTTGCCCATTGACGTAGATGGAAATGCGTACATCATACTTTCCAAGTTTCCGTACAGTCAGTGCTTTTTCTGTGGAGGAGCCGGACCCGAATCGATTGCCGAAGTGTATTTTAAAACCAAGGCGCCCCAATTTGAACCTGATCAGTTTATCCGCATCAAAGGCAAATTAAAGCTGAACGACTCCGACCTTGAGCATGGGAATTTTATTGTGGAAGAGGCGGTGTTGGTTAAATAACATTGGAAACAACCAGATTACCTGCTTATGAAACACGCGATCAGTTGGTTTGAGATCCCGGCAAAGGATATTGACCGGGCTCAGAAATTTTATGAGGCCATCTTTGAAATCCAGATGCAACCCATGGATTTCGGAGGCACAAAGATGAGAATGTTTCCACTGGATGATCCGATGGATGGAGTAGGCGGTACACTCATCGATTCGGGTGGGTTCCACAAGCCCTCTTTAACCGAGGGACCGTTGATTTATTTAAATGGAAATCCGGATGTGAATATTGTCTTGAATCGGGTTGCTGGTGCAGGTGGAAAAATCATGGTACCAAAAACAGAAATTTCTCCCGAGTA
Organism: uncultured Ohtaekwangia sp.; assembly: GCA_964488465.1. Classification (GTDB taxonomy): domain Bacteria; phylum Bacteroidota; class Bacteroidia; order Cytophagales; family Cyclobacteriaceae; genus ELB16-189. The sequence continues at coordinate 117,848 of CAZAUN010000001.1, forward strand.
TGGATTCATGGCCATCTTTGAGGATACCGAAGGAAATCGAATCGCCCTTCATTCCGTTCCCGAAAAATACATTACGAAGTAGGGAATTATTGGATCGTCCAGCGTAAACCCAGCTGACCCCGTGCACCCTGGATGGGTGCATAATTGTATGTTGTATCAAACGTATAACCATTCGGATTGGTATCCGGGCGTGCATTTCCGTTTTCATCAAAATATTTTCCACCCGGGCGATCGAAAGGATCATCCGGATGCAGCAATGGATTTTCGGGGATGAAGTTGAGCAGATTCTTTACACCGGCATAAATTTCAAGTTGTGAATTAATCGTTTTCGTGAGTTGAAAGTTGAGCAACGCGAACCAGGGCGACTCCGCAGGTCGAAAATCATTTTCTACCACAGGCAAATACATCGGTCCGGTTACACGCCCCGATAAATCAAAAGTGAGATTTGATTTTTCAAGGGTGTAGCTGATGGTGAATGTGCCCGAAAAGCCGGGAGCTTGCACCTGAGGAATTTTTGTCGTTCCCAGTTCGGAGTCCTGCATCTGATACACATCCATCCAGGTAATGCCGGAAATAATTTTCAAACTGTTGGCGAGCGATACATCGGCATTGACGGTGAGGCCGCGGGAAATGGCATGCCCCTCCAGGTTGTTGTAAATAATTTTGTTCGGATCCGTTAGGAAATCACCAACAATTTTATTGGTGAAGTACGTATAGAAGAGACTGGCATCGAGGTTAATGAACCCGTTATTCAATAAAAAATTCCGGGCATAATTGATGTTCACATTCCAGGATTGCTCCGGAGCCAGATCACTTTCAATGACTACTTCCCGCGATCCGGTTAAAGCAGCATGATCTTCCGTAAAGAGGTTGACCACCCGATATCCGCTTCCGCCTGTCAATCTCAACGTATTGTTTTTGTCCGGTGAAAATTTGAAACTCAGCCGCGGGGTCCAGATGCTGCCATGCACATTGTGTGAATCGTAGCGCAGACCGGCCAGGGAAGTAAGCGTGGGCGATAGTTGCCACTCATCCTGAAGGAATATACCCGGGAGCAAAGTGATATCCGGTTGGTTGGTGCCATCACCCTGCGCAGTACCGATTGTGTTATCATCATAGTGGATATAACGAACTGGAATTCCCGCCAGCAGATCGTGCTTGCCGAATTTTTTGTTGAACCGAACCTGTGCGAAGGCAACCTGTTGCGAAGCCAGATATTTAACTATACCATAGTAAGAATCCTGCAGATGAACGTTGTACGAGTAGTCTAAAAATACAGGGACCTCGGTATTCAATTGATAGTTACCGATCAATTCAGCCCGGTTGGTGTAAATTGATTCCCCATAAATTTGGTCACCGCCCCGGAAAGCCGGAGTCCATGACAGCTCACCACCCCATCGGTTTTCATGCACATATCGTCCTGCCAGGGTAAAGTTTTTACCGGAAGGCCGATGGAAACTCCACTTGTTGAAGAGTGAGATTCTGTTTTGCAAGGGAACATCGGTGAAATTATCATCATTGATATCCCGTTTCTGTTGGTAGTTGAAGTAATTAACACCAAACAGGGTGGAAGCTTTACCTACTTTTACACCGGACAAAAGATCAACATTGTATTCGCCCACCGTGGTGGCAAAGGCATCGAGTTTGAATAGGGGCAAATACCCGGGCTCTTTGGTAATAATGTTAATGACCCCGCCTACTGCTTCGGAACCGTATAAGGTGGAAGCCGGTCCTTTAACAATTTCCATACGCTTCACTAAACTGTTGGGGATACCCGCCAACCCGTACACTGTTGACAGACTGCTGACGATGGGCATCCCGTCAATAAGGATCATGGTGTAAGGGCCTTCCAGTCCGTTAATGTGAATGTCGCCTGTGTTGCAAACATTGCAATTGATTTGTGGCTGAACTCCATTGACGAGCGAAAGTGCTTCGAATATATTGGGCGTTGGATTTTTTAGGAAGAAGGAAGGTGCGTACACCTCAATCGGAATCGGTGAATTCATTTTTGTCACTTCCTTCATGGTACCCGTTACCACCACGGCTTCCAACTGCGACACATCTTCGAACAATTCAACTTCGATGGACCCGGTCGTATTCTCCAGAATAGTAACCTCACGACTCCAGGATTGATACCCAATACCAGACACAACCACACGATGTTTACCTGCCGGAATATTTTCGATGATGAAGGCCCCTTGCTCATTCGTACTCGCCCCCAGGTGCGAGCCTGAAATAACTACGTTGACAAATTCAACAAACTCACCCTTACTTTTGACGGTACCTGAAAGGGACCCCTTTTGACCGAAGCTAAAGAGGGAGTAAAAGCATACCAACAGGGTAAATTGTAGTCTCATGATTTTTAGAGCTACAAATTTAAATAATTAGAATATCAAAAAAAAATATTTAGATTAATCTAAATAATTCCATACAAAAAGCCTCAAATTGAATCAATTTTTGATGATTTGAGAAAAAATAGGTTACTTTATCAACGATTTGTTTTACCGTGTACGGTCTTGTACCGGATCCAAAGGAAATCCTTGTACATTCTTTTTACTGACAGCAATTTGAAATGGGTAGCGAGCCGTTTACCGTAACCTTGTTCCGCTTCAAAAACGGTGGGAGCGCCAATGGTGCCATCAGCTATGGGTGCCAATACAAGGCTGAATTCATCAATCAATCCGGCTTTAAGAAAGGAACCATTCACTTGACCCCCACCGTCAATACGAACTCGTTTGATACCAAATAACCGATTTAGTTTATTCAACACAACGTTGAGGTCCAGTACTTTTTTTCCGGCAAATAGATAGGAGACATTTTTAGCCCGGAGGTGTTCGAGGTACTTTTTCGAAACTTGCTCGGTGAGTACTTCAATTACATGCTCTGTAGAAACCATATTACTATCCCAAAAGCATTTGCCTTTTGGATCGATTACTACGGCAAATTTTTTTACTGGTTGGAGAGCCACAAAGTCCCTTTTTGAAAGCGTTGATTTTTTTCCTGACAACTTAAATTTCTTTTTACTGCAAAATTCCTGCATGGTAACCCGTCCTACCAGCCACGCATCGGCTTTGATTTTAGCTGCCGGCTCTTCAAAATATTTATGGTGATCTTTCAATCCCCAGATCGTTTGTATGATCCGGCCATCCACCGACCCGAACATGTGGCAGATTACATAAGGCCTCATCACTTTGTTAATTTCGTAATGGCTTCCATTTTGAATTTCAACCTTGCCATGGCATCCAGGTATTTCTGCTCCCACATTTTTAGGTTCGCTGCGGACTTGTTGGCTACCTCATACTGAAAACCCGGTAAGATAGCAGAAGCATATCCGCTATACGGATCGGGTGAAGCATACAACGATTTATACCAATTACCGTATGGCATTCCTTCTTTGTCAATCCACTGCCGCTCCAGCAACAACAATTCTGCATTGATGGCTTTTTTATTTGCTTCTTGCATGGTCTTCAACGCGGCCTCACAGGTTTCTCCCGTCTTTTTTAAGTCATCGGCTGCTTTCATCAGGGCATCAAACGAAAATTTGGTATCGGATTTATCATAGCTATGGACCGACTTTTGCAAACTTTCGAAGTGGGTTCTTAAATCAGTACCATAGCGACTTAGTGAGTAGGGAATCACATCGGCATTGGCCAACCGCAAGGCGGCTAAACCAAACACGCGTTCCACCATTGGACCCATCGTGAATGAGGGGTCTACAAATCGCTCGTAATACGTGTAGCTATCATGATTGGAGTGATACATGGTGGGGCCTCCGGTACCGCCACTCCAGGATGGAATTCCAACGTGCGTATAAAAGGCGATGTGATCCGAACCACCCCCTAAGTTACCGATGGGTGGTGCAAGTCGCTTCCCTTGCCAGTGTTCAAAAACCGACTTTGCAGAATCCGGATAGGGTACCGCTTTGGAAACGTCAATGATCAATTCTTTTAATGACGGGCTTGAAGCTCCGCCAAAACTTCTTCCGGAAACAGCTCCATCGGCATTGAAGTAGGCGATGCCCTTTGCATTCAACTCATCGCGAAATTGTTCTACCCACTCCGTTGAACCAATAACACCTTGTTCCTCAGCATCCCAGTGGGCAATCTTTATGGTTCGTTTGGGTTTATAACCCGCCTGTGCAAGTTTTCCCAACGATTCACTAAGGGTTAACAGCATGGCCGTGCCGCTGTTCGGATCGGTGGCACCAAAGCCCCAGGCATCGTAATGGGCACCGGCAATAATCCATTCATTGGGAAACTCAGATCCAGCCAGGGTACCCACAACATTATACACCCGTTGGATTTCTCTTTTCTGTTGCACATTCACCCGCACTTTCAATTCAGATCCACCATCCAGCCGGTAAGTAAAGGGCAATCCGCCCTGCCAGCCAGAGGGAACGGGTTTGCCATTCATCCGACCAATAATTTCCTTAGCGGCACCGTAAGGCAGTGGTAATACCGGAATGGAATGCATACCACTAACTTCTTCCGGTTTTTTGCGCACAATTTTCTTTTTACCATCAACGGGTAATGCGGGTTCAAACGGGGTGAGTGGATCGCCCGTCCAATCCAATGTTAATAGCGAGCCGCGTTGAATGCTGCTTTCATTAAAATAGGGTCCTTCCGGATAAACCAATCCTTTCATATAGCCACTGTCACCCGGATCGGTGAAAATGATTAAGCCAACGGCCCCATAGGCTTGTGCATATTTGGCTTTATAGCCGCGGAAGTTTCCGCCATAGCGGGCCAGTACTATTTTTCCTTTAACCGAAATACCCAGGGATTTAAGTTTTTCAAAATCTTCTCTGCGTCCATAGTTAGCATAAACTACTTCCGCAGTTACATCGCCAGAACCCGTGTATGCGTTGTAGCCAAAAACCAGGTTGGCATCAGAGGAAAAGGGATCTTCTTTGTGAATGTACTCTTTGTTGTTGAGGGGAACGCGAATGGGCTCTACAATTTCAGCTGTGGCCAACCCGGGCATGACCGGCAGGTAAATATCGTAGGGAAAAATTTCTACTTGCAAACCAGCTTTGCGCATAACATCGGCCATGTAATCGCGTACGCGTTCGTTGGCTTTCGTGCCCGCAACATGGGGCTCCTGCGTCAGTTTTTTTAAATGGTTTTTATACGATTCGCTTTGCTGTTGCTGCAGGAAAATGCTTTCAACAGTTTTTTGGTTGGCTTCCTGTTGACTGGAGAATCCGGTAAGATTTTGGGAGTAGGTGGCAACTGGAATTACAAGTAACAAAAACAAGTTCTTCATGACACTGGATTTTTGCCTGAAGAAACCAAAACTTTTAGCGGAACCTATAACTATTTTTTGAGCGGTTAATTTATCGGGTTTCCATCCTGGTTTTTCTCACCAGTATGTAATGTTGTTGCGCGGTACCCCAATGATACCCCAGCGAAAAGGGTAATGGCGTTCGATTGGCAGAAACTTTATAGGCTGAATCAAGATCGGGTTGATACCGGACTTCACCAAAGTCTTTAATTGGTTTTGCATACGTTCCGTATAAATGCACAGTCCGGTTCAACTGTTTTTTGAAATCCTTGAATGGAATTCCGGTATCGTCCTGAAAAATGTTTTCAGAATGGGTAAGGATCATACCCTTAATTTCGGTGAATTGAGAATTGTGCAAGAGGTACGAAGCCGACTTAACAAATGTATTGAACGGAGCTTGCTCAGAAATAAACCTGACAAATTCAGGGCGGTCCCGCAACCCACCATTGGAAATACTGGCAGAAAAATAATAAAGGGTTTTCACTTTTTTTGATTCCAGATTCCGGAATATCAGCTTGACTCCCTGTGTCGTTTGCCAATGAAGTTTTTTATACTCAACAATGGATTCCTGCCCTGCCGAATCAAGCGTTATGTATTGTTGACGGAGTAACTCATGCCCTGTACGTTCAAGGAAAAAATAGAGAGGCGGAAGTACCCCGCTGATGGCCTTCAGGTCTTTCTGCATGTGATTGGTAATGAAATAGCTCTTTTGAAAGATGTCGCGCAATGACCTTCCCAGGCTATCTAAAAAATGGTCGCGTTTAGGAACCCAAACAGTATCCAGAGCCGGAACTTCAATAATGGGCTCAAGGGCAGCCAGAACATAAACTGGAGCATCTGGATATAAATAGTATGCATGTAAAAAGTCCGGCCCTGAAAAAGGATAGAATAGAACAAGCGAATCATTTTGTAGCGGAGAAAAGACACTATCCTGCCAGTGTTCAATTTTCCCTAAGCGATTTGTATACATTTTTTCCCAGTTGAAGTCCATCGAGATTTTGAACTGCTCCCAATAGGCATCGGCTTCGAGGGCGGTAAATGAGTTAGAGTCCAACTGCGGAAGGCCCGCAATAAATCGAGCCAGATTGTCCAACAACGTGTCTTTTTGAATGGGTTGCCTAATAGGAATGACTTCTTCCGAAAGTAAAGTATCCACGGGTTTAACTTCGATTGTATCTGGGCCCTGATCATGATGAGGCGATGCACAGCCCAGCACGAGACCTGAAAAAAGGAGTGCCAGAAAATATTTCATGAAGCGGGAGAATTACCGTTTTGAGTTCGGGCTGCAAATACGTACAGTATATAGCCGGGAATCATCGTTCCAAGGGAGTACAGTATGATCTTCATATCTTCGGCTGCAACATAGTAAATCATCCATAGCGTACAAACAATAAAAATCAGAGGGGGCAGCGGATAGAGTGGTGTTCTAAAGGGTGGTTCGCTTGCCACTTGCTTTCGCAGAAAGAATATTCCAAAAACAGTGATCATGGAGAAAAAGGAAAGGCTAACAGAAATGTATTGAATGATTTCCTTGAAGGAACTTACTAAAACCAGAAAGATAGACCATCCTGCCTGCACCAGGATGGCCAGGTAAGGCATGTTAAATCGATTCTTTAATGAGAGAGAACGCAAAAGAGGGTAGTCTTCACCCATGGCTTCTGTAACCCTTGGACCCGCAATGGTCATGGCACTGAGGGTGGATAGCAATGCCATACTGAAAATGCCTGAGAAGATGAGGCCGGCACGCTCGCCAAAAAGTTTTTGGGCTACGATGTTACCGATGTCATTTTGGCCTTGCAACTCTTGAAAGGTAGCGGTATAAAGAAACATTGAATTTAAGCCGAGATAGACAGCCGTAACAATCAAGGTTCCTGTTATCAATGAGCGAGGCAGATTTCGTTTGGGATCATCGAGGTTACCGGCAATGTAGGCGGAGGCATTCCAGCCGGTGTATGCATACACCACAAAAACCAACGAGACGGCAAAACCAGGGCTCATCATTAACTCCCAGTCTCCGGGTTGCGGTAGAAAATGAATGTTGGTCTTGTTAACCGAGGCTACAAAGAAAGGTGCAATGCAGAAGAAAACGATCAAACTTAGTTTTATTGAGGTAAGAATAGTTTGCGCCCAACCACCTGTTCTTACCCCAAACCAATGAATGCCAGAAACCCCCACAATCGCCACAAGGGCAATTCCTTTGGTGGGTAACCCGGTTGCCTCCGTTGCATATTCACCGATTGCGATCGCCACCGCAGAGATGGCTCCGGCAAATCCTACCAACACACTCATCCAACCACTAAGAAAGCCCAGGGCCGGATGGAAAATTTTTTGCAAGTACAAATATTCTCCACCGGAGCGTTTTAAAACAGTGGCTATTTCTGCGTAGGTAAAGGCCCCTGATATCGCAACAATTCCTCCTAACAGCCAGAGCATCAGGATGACAAATCCTGAAGGGAGTGGCCCGACCTGGTACCCAAGCGAAGTAAACACTCCGGTTCCGATCATATTGGCGATCACCAGCATGATGGCTACGGACAGTGTGTAGTTTTTAGGGGCGGTCATTTGAATATGCCGAGAAGATCTGCATTGAGATTGAAAAAGCAAAATTCATACAGAGCGTGAGTGGGGATGGTATTTCGCAATGAAATTACACCGTTTCTCAACCGGTACAATCAGATCCCATCAAAGCGATTGGGTTTGGCTTCTTAACTTCTTATTTTACACTATTAATCGACTTACCTATGAAAAAAATTCTGTTAGCCATCGCGGTCATGATCCTAGCGGTTCCAGCCTGGGCCCAGATTCCAGACTCTCTCTATATAAAAGAGTACTACGAAAAGCTGGAGGTTCAGATCCCCATGCGCGATGGAATCAAACTGTTCACTTCCATCTATCTACCAAAGGACAAGAGCAAAACCTATCCCATCTTAATGCAGCGCACCTGCTATAGCGTGGCACCTTATGGACCCAACAAATTCAGACGTAATCTGGGGCCTTCCAAATTCCTGATGCGCGATGGATATATTTTTGTTTATCAGGATGTACGTGGCCGGTGGATGTCGGAAGGAACGTTTGACAACATGCGGCCCAACATTCCGGGCAATGACCGAAAAAATAAGGCAGCCATCGATGAAGCTTCGGATACCTGGGATACCATTGATTGGCTGATTAAAAATGTGAAGGGGAACAATGGCCGGGTAGGACAATGGGGAATATCGTATCCCGGGTTCTATGCTGCTGCGGGTATTCCCGATGCGCACCCTGCACTAAAGGCCTCCTCACCCCAGGCGCCCATCTCTGATTTTTGGTTTGATGACTTTCACCACAACGGGGTATTCCTGCAAAGCTACCTGGCTGCGTTTGCCACCTTCGGGTATCAGCATGAGAAACCAACAGATAAGAGCTGGTACAGCGATAAAAATCAACGCTTCAGTTCAGGTGCCTCCCGGCCGCGCGATGGCTATGACTTTCATCTGGAATTGGGGCCACTGAAAAATGCTACTGATAAATTCCATCACGACAATTTCTTTTGGCAGCAGATCATCGATCATCCGAATTATGATGAGTTCTGGCAAAAACGAAATTTATTACCACACCTGAAAGACGTAAAGCACTCGGTGATGACGGTAGGCGGGTGGTACGATGCCGAGGATTTGTACGGTCCACTTAATATTTATAAGCGGATTGAATCTACCAGCCCGGCTACCCACAATACGATTGTGATGGGACCGTGGAGCCATGGTGACTGGGCCCGCGAAAATGGATTTCAAGCGGTGAATCATATCTATTTTGGTGACAGCATTTCCACCTTTTATCAACGTGAAGTGGAACGCAAGTTTTTCAATTCGATCCTGAAGGATAATGTGAAGCCCGATTTACCCGAAGCGATGATGTATGATTGTGGGTTAAAGGTATGGAAGCAATTTACCGAATGGCCGCCCAAGGGAATCCCGGCAGTGAAATTATACTTTGCCGAAAACGGCAAACTGTTTGTAAATCAGCCAACCCGACCCGAGGCTGAGTTTGAGTACATCAGCGATCCGGCCAAACCCGTACCCTACACTTCGCAAACGGAGGGGCTTACCTTTACACCGCGCAGGTTTATGACGGATGATCAGCGACAGGCCTCCACCCGGCCGGATGTGATTACATTTGAAACTGATCCCCTTACCGATGAGGTGACGCTGGCTGGAGAGATTATGGCGCGGTTGAAAGTGTCGCTGTCATCGACCGATGCCGACTTCATTGTGAAGTTGATTGATGTGTATCCCAATGATCACCCCAGTTATAAGCACAACCCAAACAATATCATTATGGGTGGCTATCAGCAATTAGTTCGTCACGAAGTGTTTCGTGGTAGGTGGCGTAACAGCTTTGAAAAGCCGGAGCCCTTTACGCCCGGTGCGATAACGGACGTAAACATTACGCTACAGGACATCCTTCACACGTTCAAAAAAGGTCATAGGATCATGGTTCAGATTCATAGCACTTGGTTTCCTTATATCGATCGAAACCCGCAGAAATATGTTGACAATATTTACAAAGCCAATGCAGAAGATTTTACCAAGGCAGCCATCAAAGTATATGGTTCTTCAGTAGTGGAGATTGGTGGCGGTGAAAAACTGAACACAAAAATCGATACCTTTAAGAAATGAGAAAATACCTGTTTGCACTGACTCTTTTGGTTTCGGTAACCGGCTACGCACAAAAGCGACCCTACGATACCGTACCCAATTTGCCGGAGCATTATTGGGTCCGCCTCGAAAAATTTAAGAAGGAAACTGTCCTTCCAGGCAAAATTGTATTTCTTGGTAACAGCATCACCGAAGGAGGCAACTGGAGGCGGTTGCTCAAGGATTCAACGGTAATTAACCGGGGAATTTCAGGTGATAATACCTTTGGAATGTTGGCCCGTATTGATGAGGTGGTGGCCTTAAAGCCTTCGTCTCTTTTTATCCTGATTGGGACCAATGATCTGTCAAAGAGGATTCCGGTGGAAGCTATCATTGAGAATATTTTTGCCATTGTATCCCAGATAAAGGCAGGTTCACCGAAAACCAAGATTTTTGTTCAAAGTATATTTCCTGTAAATGAAACGGTAGAAAAATTTCCCACCCAGTTCAACAATGGCAGCAATATTCTGATCATTAACGATCAGCTATCTCGCTACGGGGAGCGGTTGCGCTATACCTATGTGGACGTGTATAGTAAGTTGTTGGATGATCAGGGTCGCTTAAATAAGACCTACACCTGGGATGGCCTTCACCTCAATGCCGCAGGTTATCAGCGCTGGGTGGAGGTTTTGAAAAGTTTGAAGCACTTATAATTTTGTCCCCAAATAGTAGCTACCATGATTCGCTTCCTGTTGGTATTGTGTGTTTTTGGATTTAACGCCCAGGCACAATTTAAGAACATTGTTTTGGCAACTCAGGTGGAGGGTGTTTATCCTCCGGTAGAGCCCAGCATCGCCATCAATAAAAAAAACCCGGACAACATTGTGGCTGGAGTGGTGTTGGACCGGGCCATCTATACGAAGGATGCCGGTGAAACCTGGCAAACCACTACGCTAACTTCTCCATACGGGGTATTTGGCGATCCTGCTGTGATCTCTGATTCGAAAGGTCATTTTTATTATTTCCACTTGGCCGATCCAAGCAAGCAAGGCAGAAGCAACGATCAGTGGCTGGACCGGATTGTGGTTCAAAAGTCAACCGATGGGGGTGAGACGTGGAGTGCGGGGGCATCGATCGGGCACAATCCACCAAAAGACCAGGACAAAGAATGGCCGGCTGTCCATCCGCGTAAGCAATACATTTACACGACCTGGACACAGTTTGACAAATATGGTCTGGATGATCCGAATTGTCATTCCAACATTATGTTCAGTAAATCAACAAATGCGGGAAAAAAATGGTCGGATGCAATTCAGATCAACCAAAATCCCGGAGATTGTATTGATGATGATAATACAACTGAAGGTGCCGTACCGGCCGTGGATGAAGAAGGCCGGGTGTTTGTGGCCTGGTCAAACCAGGGAAATATTTATTTCGACCGATCATACGATGGCGGTAAAACCTGGCTCACAAATGATTTACTGATTGCCAAGCATCATGGCGGGTGGGCCATGGACATACCCGGGTTAAGTCGTAGTAATGGGATGCCGGTGCTTATGATCGACAACAGCAAAGGTCGCTTGCGCGGAAGTTTGTATTTGGTGTGGGCCGATCAGCAAAACGGTCCCGAGGATACCGATATCTGGTTTTCCCGATCTACCAACGGAGGCGACTTTTGGTCACCACCTATGCGCATCAATCAGGATGCACCGGGCAAGCATCAGTTTTTGCCCTGGATGGCCATCGATCAGGCGACTGGCTATATTTATATGGTGTATTATGACCGCAGGGCCTATGATGATTGGCAAACCGATGTATACCTGGCCTATTCCTTTGATGGTGGCTCCTCGTTCAAAGAAGTAAAAATCAGTGAGAAGCCTTTCATTCCCACAGATACAAAATTCTTTGGAGACTATACCAATATTGATGCGCACAAGGGAGTTATAACACCTATCTGGACGCGCATGGACGATGGGCGCACCAGTGTGTTAACTACGGTGATTAAGGATACGGATTTGATAAATAATCAATGACGATTACCCAGGGTTAGCACGCTTGACTGTCAACCTCGCAAGCCTCACCTTCCAAGGTAGGTTTATTTCCAATTTCAGCGAAGGCTCGTATGAACACTTCTGTTGGCTGAGCACCAGAGATACCGTACTGGTTGTTGACAATGTAAAAAGGAACTCCACTTACACCCCGCTGATAATTTTGTTGTTCAGCAGCAATCACTTCGTTTAATCCTTCGTCAGAATTCAAGAGACTAAGTACGCGATTAACGGGCAACCCGACACCATCAGCAATAGAAGTAAGATTTTCGTTTTTAGATAGATCGACTCCCTCTTCAAAATAGGCTTTCAAGAATGCTTCTTTCATTGGATCTTGCTTTCCTTCTTGTTTAGCTAACCAAATAATTCGATGCATATCGCGGGTGTTTGGTGTTACTGACTGTTTTTGGAAATTAAACCGTAACCCTTCTCCGGCAGCAATAGTGGTAACATGGTGAGTAATTTGCTCATACTTTTCAGCACCACCGAACTTTTTATTCAAGTATTCTTGTTGGTTGAAACCGGATTTGGGTGTTTGTGGATTTAACTCAAAGGGTAGGTAGGTAACATCAAACTCAAATTGATCCTTAAGTTGATCCATGGCCTTTTCAATTCTGCGCTTGCCGATATAACACCACGGACATACAACATCAGAGACGATATCAATTTTGATTTTTTGCATTATTTGAGTTTTGATTTAAAACAGACTAGTTGAATAAAAGTTCCTGCTGTGTACCCTTACCGGTCTATTTTACAATAGCAATTCTAAGATGAATATTTTACCTTTGCCGCTTCGTAGTATAAAAACCCGCAAAAACAGCAAAATTTATGTCAACTGCAGTATCTGAAAAAGCAAAGTTTAAAGTAAAAGACCTGACCCTTGCCGATTGGGGCCGTAAGGAAATCAAATTGGCGGAGGCAGAAATGCCAGGGCTGATGGCCTTGCGCGAAGAGTTTGGAAAGCAAAAGCCTTTAAAAGACGCCCGCATTGCTGGCTGTCTTCATATGACCATTCAAACCGCTGTACTGATTGAGACCCTGATTGAGCTGGGTGCCGAGGTTACCTGGTCTTCCTGTAACATTTTCTCAACACAGGACCATGCTGCAGCGGCCATCGCCAAAGCAGGCATTCCCGTGTTCGCCTGGAAGGGCATGAATGAGCAGGAATTTGACTGGTGCATTGAGCAAACCTTGTTTGCTTTTAAAGATGGCAAGCCTTTGAACATGATTCTGGACGATGGCGGTGACCTAACCAATATGGTGTTGGATCGTTATCCGGAATTGGTAAAAGGTATTCGTGGAATTTCGGAAGAAACTACGACCGGTGTTCACCGGTTGATTGAACGCCAACACAACGGTAAACTTCCCTTGCCGGCTATCAACATCAATGATTCGGTTACCAAGTCAAAGTTTGATAACAAATATGGATGCAAGGAGTCGTTGGTGGATGCGATTCGCAGAGCAACGGATGTGATGATGGCCGGTAAAGTGGCAGTGGTAGCAGGGTATGGTGATGTTGGTAAGGGTTCGGCTGCTTCATTACGAGGAGCCGGTGCCCGCGTTATTGTTACTGAGATCGACCCCATCTGTGCACTGCAGGCTGCCATGGATGGATTTGCTGTTAAGAAAATGGATGATGCCGTGAAAGAAGCGGATATTGTGGTTACCGCTACCGGAAACTTCGGCATTGTACAGGCCCGTCATTTCGAAAGCATGAAGGACAAAGCCATAGTTTGTAACATCGGCCACTTCGACAATGAAATTGATGTTGCCTGGTTGAAGAAGAATGCAACCCGCGATGAAGTAAAGCCCCAGGTTGATTTATACACGTTGAAGAATGGCCGTCAGGTAATTCTTTTGGCAGAGGGCCGGTTGGTGAATTTGGGTTGTGCCACAGGCCATCCTTCCTTCGTGATGTCCAATTCCTTCACCAATCAAACGCTTGCCCAGATTGAACTCTGGACAAACACAGACAAGTACGAAAATAAAGTGTACATGCTGCCGAAGCATTTGGATGAGAAAGTGGCGCGTTTGCACTTAAAGAAGATTGGTGTGGAACTGGAATCGCTCTCACCAGAACAGGCAAAATATATTGGTGTAGAAACAAAAGGTCCGTTCAAACCCGATTATTATCGCTATTAAAAATTTACCGAACTCATTTCCCACTCATTTTGAGAAGGGTTAGGGGTGAGGTTCTCTCTGCTTGCAATTAGAGAGCAATCCCGCAGCATGGTGCTGCGGGATTTTTTTATGCTAAGTAGCCATTAACTGGCTATTGGAAATGCATATATTCGGATGTTATAGACTAATTGGGCTGTTCCGTGTACAAAGTGATTTTAATTGAAACTATTAATTCCTAATAACTTGAGGCCATTTTCCGATGATAAAAATGTGTTCGACTTTCTTTCTCCTGGTTTCTATTCCCTTAACCGTGACTGCGCAACATGACAAAAAGTTGACACCTTTTGGGCTTAAAACCGGATTGAACAGAAGTGTAATAAACGGAAAGGAATTAGATGGAACTGAGACAGGGTTCGTTGGAGTTGAATTATACGCATCATTTTTTATTGATAACGAATTAAATGAAAAATGGAGATTAGAAAATGAAATCCTTTTCTCGTTCACGGATGACTATCATTTCATCGAAATTCCAATTCGCTTGAAGTATCAAGTCTATAAAAGGATACTTCTTACAGCCGGACCTAAAATGGATTTTGTTTTAAATAATGATGATGAAATCTATGACTTCAACAATTTTGGTGTTTCAATTGAAATGGGGATGCAATACGAACTAACCAAGAGAATAATCTCTGAATTTCGATATTCAGTTGGTTTATTGCCACAGATTAATGACTTCGCGTTGGATATATATGATGGAAAACGAAATACTTTACGACTTGGCTTAGGGTATCGGTTTTAAATGTACTATGGTTTACAAAAATAGGAATTGTAACATCATTGCGATTGAGACGTCTCATACTATTAGAACGACCAAACCACATGAAAGAAACATCACACATTACTCTGGTGAGAACGGCACGCCTAACTGGAATCTGGTATTTATGTTTAGCTATTACCGGAGTTTTAGGGGTCATGGTACTCCACCCGCAGGTATTTATCGTTGCTGATCCTGAAGCAACACTCGCGAATTTAACTTCAAAGGAGATACTAGCACGCGCGCGAATTCTTGCCGAACTGGCAATTGTTGTGTCGCAGGCGTTGGCAGCAGTTTGGTTTTACAAACTGTTTAAAGACATCAATACCTGGGGCGCCTGGACACTGGGCATTTGGGGAATGATGAATTCAGCAGTAATCATGGTGAGTGCAATTTCAATGGGCGCTGCCCTTGATGTAGCCAACTCTGTCCAGTCTATGGAGGAAAAAGTGGCTTTGGTTCAGCTTTTAAATTTTCTCATGACCAATGCCTGGGGTGTAGGCAGTTTATTCTTTGGCCTTTGGCTCATTCCTATGGGTTACATAATTGTAACATCGAACAGGATGCCTCGGTGGTTAGGCCGTACCCTAATTATCGGAGGTACTGGCTATCTTCTCAGCACGTTTCTCAAATACGCAGGGTTTGCAAGTCCCCTTGTTGATGTATTGGTTATTCCTGCAACAATAGGAGAATTTTGGATAGTTGGCTATTTATTGATTTACGGCATTAGACCTTCGAACGAATAGAGTGTGCAAAAAAAATAAGAGTCCGCTCCAAAGGCGGACTCATTATCTTATTCAAATCCATCAATTCGGTTTTTTTACCTCATACCTTACTGTGCGCCCGTTCTTATTGGTTAAGGTCACGAAATTATCGCAGGTACCATCACCATAGTCTACGGTCAGTTCACGATCTCCGTGTTTGATCAGCTTGACACCACTCACCGGAATGATCACACCTTCTTGTGCACAGGCTCTCCGGTAGATCAACCGCTCGAGGATTTCGATTGAGTAACCACGACCATTACGGAAGACACCTTGTGCATTTCCATAGATGATCAGACGATCGAGCAGATTGTTTTCATTGCGCTCATGCTCACGTCTGCGGTTTACCTCGCGGGTGGCCACGCGACCGTCTGGCCATGTAATTCTGCCACCGGTAAGCACGATCTGATAAACCGTTAAAGAATCGGTAACACTTTCAACCGTTACCTGTCGGGTTCCTTCAATTTGAATCCCATTAACCGAGTAATCTTCAAATTCAATACTCCACTGCGAGCCGGCAACGTTCCAACGTCCGGAATGGGTTACCACAATCGCCCCGGTACGCAGGTTGCCCCGCGGATCTGTACAGCCACTGCCAAAGTCAACGCGCAAGCTACCGGCTTCTTTCGTGCCTTCACGGGTTAGCGAAGCGCAGGCCAGGCGTTCATCGGAGCTGGTGCGGCCACCAAGTTCAGAATCGGTGCTGGCGAAGGCTTCCGTTACCAGATCATCGCCTTCATCAAAGTAGGAGTCTTCGATGGCATCCACATTGGCATCTTCAATTTCTTCCGAAGAAAAATCCGGAGTGGCATCATCGTTGTTACACGATGTAACAAGGGTCAGCGACACACTGATGAACAAAAGAGCAAATCGACTCTTCCATTCGTTAAGGTTGATTGTTTTCATGGTCTCGTTTGTTTTGTTGTGCTGATTAGAGACTGATCAACCGAATAAGTTTAACGTATGGCCAGGTTAAATCTTCAACTTTGCTCTTTATTCCGAGAACAGGACCCGTTTAGATCAACCCCAATGAAAAAGGTTTAACCTACTGGATAAATATTCTGTACGCGTTTACGCCTGTCAATCTTTTTCATCGGCTTCACGGTCATCAACCATTTCAATCGTTACTTCCTTATCCGAGAATTCTTCACGATTGCGGGGCAGATAAGGGGCTCCCAACCCAATGCCGATGAGTGCCAGCATAAGCAATAGAATTAACCCTGCCATGCGCAAGGCTTTTTTGAATTTGATCATACATTAATTAATAGATGAACGAAAAGAAACGCGGGAATTCCCGCACCACAATCTGGAGGTTAGAGAATGTAAGTAGACAGATTGGGTTCGTCAGTCTGTGGGATAATTCTGGATGGAAAAAGAGGACTTCGTTTAATGCTGAACTCCTTTTGTAACCAGGAAGTAAATTGTACTTGAACGGAGCGATTTATAGAGGGGAGTGCATTCTGCCAATTATTAGTGAGCCGGTTTTTTGGATAGGATCTGGTAAGAAAAAATTGTTGAGCCTCCTGCTTTTTTCCACCGGCAACCCATTCGGTTTGAGTTTTATGATGTACCGGAGCTGTTGCCAGGCTTATGCCTGCCGGACCGAGAAGCAAAATCAATATGATCAAGCCCCTGAGAATATTTTTAGCTTGGCTCCAACGCAATGTACAAATATACGATAATTACCAAGGTTTAGATTTGGTTATCCGAATCTGGTTAACAAGTTGGGCTTGCTGGAGATGTCGTCTTTCGTGCGCTACCATAATATCGAAAGCGGTTTCCAATTTGTAAACGATCATTCGATTGGCAGGTGAGGAAATCACTACCCCTTTTTGAATTAACCCATCACTTTCCTCTATTATTTGCTTCAACTCTTGTTGATGCTTTTCAAAGTGAGACACAATATCACCTCGTATAGTACTGAGGTCAGGTTCCCAGATGGGAAAAGTTTTTGTTTTTCTTTTTTGAGAAGGTTTAACAGCATTCAACACAAGGTTTCCGAAAAACCGGTTAATGAACCCAATTTGTCCGTACCGGGGTGTATAGTAACTATTGTTTCGAATTTGATTTAAGATTGGATAGTAACTTTCGTTCACCACAATCAAATGATGAATGATTTGAGCGATACTCCAGGCTTTCGTATTGGGTTTCCAGTTTAGTTCATCAGGGGTAAGCTCTCCAAAATCCTTCCTGAACGATTCAGTAATGGAATCAAGATCGGTTGCCCACCGGTTGGCCTTCATTTTAATTACTTTGTATAAAAATAATGTAATCTGGCTTAACTTGCTGTTCTGATCCATTTGAATCTTGAACAGCAAATCACCTATTTCAATCACGCGTTTACCCTGGTTGGGTGCAGGTATAGCCTGGACAATCCTGCATGCCTGGGGGCTGTATGTTTACTTTGAGTTAAGCTGGGTACAGGCTGCATGGGATGCTTTCCTATTTAACTTGTGGATATTAAGTGCAGCTCTATTGGTTGGCATGATCATCACTTATTTGCCAAAGGCCGGAGCATTCCAAATGGTAATTGGCCTGGGTTTGTTGCTTGCTTTTGCTGCACAATGGATTTCCCATCAGGCATTGATTCGAATTTTGCCCAACGAAGTCGACTATATAGCGTTTCTCACTAAGTCTACACCTATTCGCTGGGTAATTGGTTTTGTGATTATCACTGCAACCGGGGCAACTCAGGTATTTTATTTGCGTTGGCGCGATCTTGCCGAAGTTGAGGCCCGCAATACGGATACACAGGTTTTGGCCCGGGAAGCAGAACTTCAAAAACTTCAGCAGCAATTACAGCCACACTTTTTATTCAACAGCCTCAATTCTATTAATGGTTTGATCCTCGTACAACCCGATCAAGCACAACATATGGTGCAGCAGTTGTCAGATTTTTTAAGACTGACTTTAAAGCGAGCCGATGAGCCTTGGGTAACGTTGGGTCAGGAGCTTGACTATCTGGAGAGTTATTTGTCGATTGAGAGAGTCCGGTTTGGTCACCGGTTGACCGTATCACTTCAGGTGTCCGACTCGGCAAGGACATTTACAATTCCAACTTTGATATTGCAGCCTTTGTTGGAGAATGCCATTAAATTCGGGTTGTATGGTACCACCGGTAAAATTACCATTGAATTGATTGCCTTGGAATTGCAAAATCAATTGCAAATCGAAATCACCAACCCCTACGACTCCGATATGCAACCGCCTGCCGGAAGCGGATTTGGTTTAACCGGCTTGCAGCGCAGATTGTATTTACTCTATGCGCGCAATGACTTGATGACAACCCGTAGTTATGAGAATAAATTTACGGTCCACCTGATAATTCCTCGGAAGCCATGATAAAAGTTGTTTTGATCGATGATGAACCACTGAGTCGTGAGATTCTGAAGAAATACCTACGGAAAGTCCCAGACGTGGAGGTGATGGAGGAATGCAACGATGGATTTGAGGGAGTAAAGGCGATTCAGCAACACCAACCCGATCTTGTTTTTCTGGATATTCAAATGCCTAAAATCTCCGGCTTTGAAATGTTGGAATTGGTAAATCCGATGCCCGCAGTGATTTTTATTACCGCTTTTGACGAATATGCATTGAAGGCATTTGAAACGAATGCAATCGACTACCTGTTAAAACCAGTTTCAGAGGACCGGTTTGTCAAGGCTATGCAAAAATTTTCAGAGCGGGTAGTTGCTTCGGCAGCAAAAACACAAGCGTTGTTGGAGACCATGGGCCAGTCGCCTTCTCAAAACAATCGCATTGTTGTTAAAACCGGAAACAAGGTTAAAATCATTCCCGTACATGAGATTCACTATTTGGAAGCAGAGGATGATTTTGTAAAGATTGTGACAGCGGAAGGGTCGTTTCTGAAAAATAAGACCATGGCTTTTTACGAACAATCATTGGATCCGAATTTATTTGTGCGGGTGCATCGGTCTTATTTAGTACACATCGGACAGATTACAAAGATTGAGCCGTATCAAAAGGAAACTCATCTGGCTGTGCTTCGGGGAGGGCAAAAGATACCGGTCAGTAAAACCGGTTATGGAAAGCTTAAATCAATCCTTGGTATTTAGTGATGTCTCACATCCGCACAGCCTTGCTCAACTTGTGTTCAACGTATGTAAATCAACGCATCCTGGCGGCTCAAGAAGCTATTCATGCCGCACAAGAATCGGCACAGGCAGAAGAAAAGAGCAGTGCCGGGGATAAGTATGAAACGGGTCGATCGATGGCCCATCTGGAAACGGAAAAAGCGATGCTGCAATGGCATGAAGCGAACCGGTTGAGAGCTGATCTGGAAAAAGTAGCACGTCAACCGATTTCAGCTTTCGTTGGGTTAGGAAGCATTGTGGTGACCGACAATACCTGTTATTATTTGGCAATAGGTGCCGGCAAGCTGAGGGTTGATGGAATCGACTACCAAACCTTGTCACCAGCTTCCCCACTGGGTCAAAAACTTATGAATCGCAAAATGGGCGATCGCGTACAGTTTCAAAACAAATCGTTTACAATCCTGGCAATTCATTGATTGAAATCGGTTTTAACATCGTTACCTTTACCGCGTTTAGTACTGTATGACGAAGGCCTGGATTCATGCATTTCGATTGAGAACCTTGCCATTGGCTCTGGCCTGTATTGGCATGGGTGGATTTTTGGCGGCTGCGGCTGGTAAGTTTAATGCCGTCTTGTTTGGCCTCTGCTGCCTCACCACCATTTTTTTGCAGGTGCTTTCAAATCTCGCCAACGATTATGGAGATTCGATGCATGGAGCGGATCATGAAGGTCGTAAAGGACCAACTCGAGCCGTTCAATCCGGAATTATTTCGGCATCTCAAATGCGCAATGCAGTGATCATATTTGCGGTGTTAAGTTTAGGATGTGGATTGCTGCTCCTTTGGGTTTCATTTGGTACTCATTGGGATAAACTGATTTTATTCTTAGGGTTGGGCATGTTGAGTATTGCTGCTGCCATTGGGTATACCATTGGCAAAAAACCTTATGGGTACCTGGGGCTTGGCGATCTTTCCGTGTTGATATTCTTCGGTTTTGTGGGAGTTCTTGGATCGTACTACCTGTTTACACATACCCTTACACCCAAGGAAATTCTGCCTGCCCTGAGTTGTGGGTTTTTTTCTATTGCCGTATTAAACATCAACAACATCCGGGATATCGACTCGGATCGCCAGGCGGGGAAATTCTCCATTCCGGTTCGAATTGGTAAAGCCAAAGCGGTTCGGTACCATTGGTTTTTATTGGCCGGTGGTATTTTGAGTGCATGCGGCTACCTGGTATTACAGTATCGTTCTCCCTGGCAATGGTTGTTTATACTTTCCGTACCGCTCTTAATAAGAAATGGGATCTCGGTTAATAACCGCCCATCCGAAGAGTTAGACCCTTTCTTGAAACAAATGGCACTTTCTACACTTTTATTTGTTCTTTTATTCGGACTGGGCTTAATACTCTAAAAACTTGATTTAGATCACCTTTTTTATCAATTTCGAACGATGGCTAAAGTAGAATTTAACATAGCATGTACGTTATGTGATCATTTGAAGGACTCCCTTTTTAATGGACTTAATCCTGAAGATTTAAGCAGAATTAACAATCACAAGACTTGTATACAGTATAAGAAGGGTCAGAACATATTCTATGAGGGTACCCGTCCTACAGGTTTGTATTGCATGAATGGTGGGAAAGTAAAAGTGTATAAGAACAATGTTCAGGGTAAAGAATTTATCATTTACATTGCCAAACCCGGGGATTTTTTAGGATACCGCGCTTTGTTAAGCGAAGAGTTTTATCAGGCCACAGCCACGGTACTCGAAGACGCCAAAATCTGCTTCATACCCAAAGAGAGTTTCTTTGAGGTACTGCAAAAGAATCCAACTTTCATGAGGCGTGTTGTACAGGCAGTCTGTCATGAAATGGGCCTGATGGAAGAGAAATTGGCCGAACTGGCCCACAAGTCGGTTCGCGAGCGTCTGGCGGCTAATCTATTGATGCTCAAGGAAACCTATGGAATGGAAGGCGAGGGGAGTTCGCTCATCGAATTGGCGCTATCCCGTGAAGATCTGGCGAGTATCGTAGGCACCGCTACCGAAACCGTAATCCGGTTACTTTCCGAGTTTAAGAACGATGGTCTTATTGCCTTTGAAGGAAAGAAGATTCGCGTGATTGATGCCAAGAAACTTGCCAAACAAGCTGACCTGATTGTTGCCTGACCAGCCCCAGGTACTTGCGATTCGCATTTCAGAAATTAGACAATCGTCATATTTTTCGATGGCCTTTTTCAGGCCTACAAACTGACAAAAGTCATCTTTTCCTTTGATACACATCATTAAGGTGCGCTAGGGTTTATAATACTTTTGGTATGTAAACAAACCACTAGCATTATGAAACGGATCTTGGTTCCCTGCGATTTTTCCGATCCAGCGATACAGGCATTCAAATTTGCCGTTGATGTAGCGAAGGAAAGTCGGGGTGAGGTAATTCTACTCAACGTGGTAGAACTACCGGTCATGCATGAAAGCGTTTTAATGCCAACCCTTTCCTTTGAAGAGGCCTTTATCAAAGACATGAAGGCCCATGCAGAAAAGAATTTTACAAAAATGAAGGATAAGTGGGCCAAAGAAGGGCCAAAGGTATCCTCCTTCATTGAATTTGGCGGAGCAACGCCTACCATCCGCGACTTTGTAAAGGAAAACAACATAGACCTGATCATAATGGGTACCCACGGGGCCAGTGGACTAAAAGAATTTTTTGTTGGTTCCAACACAGAAAAGATCGTACGCACTTCGGGTGTTCCTGTAATTGCAGTAAAGGGTTCGATTAAAGTTTCATCCATCAAAAATATTGTATTCCCTAACACCTTTACCACCGATCAGGAAGAACTGACGCTGAAAGTAAAGGCACTGCAGAATTTCTTTAAAGCCACATTGCATATTCTTTATGTCAATACACCTTCAACCTTTAGACGTGATATTGAGGTGAAGAAGGAGATGAAAGAGTTTGTGAAGCGATTCATGCTCAAGGATTATACACTCACCATTTACAATGACTACAGCGAGGAAGAAGGGCTACGGAATTTTGTCAACGAAACAAAATCCGATATGGTAGCCATGGCTACGCATGGCCGCAGGGGCATCAACCACCTTATGAGTGGCAGTATTGCCGAAGATGTTGTAAACCATTTAAAATGCCCAATCTGGACGTATAAGATCCACTAATCGCTACTATCGTGAAAAAGCAAATACTATTTCCGGTTGATTTTCAATCGTCACCCATTCACCTCGTTGATTATGCCCGGTTCTTTTCTCATGTTGATAAAAGTTTTACCGGCTTTTTTCTAAAAGACTTTGTGAAACAGCAAAAGGGGAAAGGATCCGGAACAACTGATGGCGACAAATCAGTCATCCAGGCTTCCCTCGAAGAAGAAGCTAAGAGTTTAAATCTTGATATCAACTTTATTAAGAGTCAGCCAAATGGCAATACCTTACTTAATCAAAGTAAGTTTGCTGACCTGGTGTTGATCAATCCAATTACCAACGACAACGTCAATAAATTAGCACAGTCGTTCCCCGATCATTTCTTTGAGGAAATCGGGTGTCCGATCTTTTTATCAGAGGACTTATTGGATCCCTACCATGAGATTTTGGTTCTGTTTGATTACGATCAATCTGGGTTGGCTGCGCTAAAGTCATTCCTATCTTTTTTTGGTAAGATATCCAATACAAAGAAGGTCACCATCCTAACGGTAAGCCCGGACGATGCACCGGAAATTCATTTGGAAAAATACCTGGTTAGCTACCTCCAGAAGATTTTTGCGGATGTGGGCATTGTGCCGATGAGCAACCGTGATTTATCTGGCCAATTGGTGAATTTTGCTTCAAAATTGAATAAACCTGTTTTGATAATGGGCCGTGCTGCCTTAAATTTATTGAAGGACAGTCAACTGGCAACCCAACTCGCCAGTCATCACATGTCTATTTTTTATTCAAATGTTTAATGGAGCAACTCGTTCAGGAGGAAGTAAAATGTTATCACTGCGGTTTATCTTGCGAGGGCGACCGGTTCCAACTGGCGGATAAACACTTTTGTTGCTACGGATGTAAGACCGTTTATGAGATCTTGCATGAAAATGATCTCTGTGAGTATTATTCCTTTGATAAAAATCCAGGGGTAAGCCTACGACATGTAAATGATGAGTCCTTTGCGTACCTGGATGAGCCTGCCATCCAGAAGAAAGTACTCGAGTTCAACTCAACTTCGTTTGCCAGAGTGCGGTTTTATGTTCCTGCTATACACTGCATCTCTTGCATTTGGTTGTTGGAAAATCTTCAGCGGCTGCAGAAAGGGGTTGTTAAATCGGAAGTAAACTTTGCCGGTAAAACCGTACGCATTGACTTTAACCCTCAGGAAGTTGCACTAAGCCGCATTGCACGGTTGATAACCTCGTTGGGCTACGCACCTAAAATAAACCTGAAGCCGGAGGGTGTAATTAATGCAAGCGAAACAACAAAGTCACTGGTGATTAAGCTGGCTTTGGCGGGTTTTGTATTCGGCAATATCATGCTGCTAAGTTTTCCTGAATACCTGGGGTTGGATCAGCAGGATCAGGCACTGCAACGGATTTTTTCCTTTATCAACATGGCCTTGGCCATACCGGTTACATTTTATAGCGGTCGTGATTATTTCGTCAATGCATGGAAAAGCTTTACGCAACGACAAATCAATATTGACGTCCCCATCGCTGTTGGGCTGTTGGCGTTATTTCTACGGAGTGTCTTTGATATCCTATTCCAGATTGGTCCGGGTTACCTGGATTCCTTAGCCGGCCTGGTTTTCTTTCTGTTGATCGGCCGATGGTTTCAAAGCAAAACCTATGACAGCCTCGCTTTTGACAGAGATTACAAATCGTACTTCCCACTGGCCGTACACAAATGGGAGAATGAAAGTTGGAGGCCGGTTATCGTTTATGAACTCCAGCCGGGCGATCAAATCCGCATCCGCAACATGGAAATCATCCCGGCTGACAGCATTCTTGAAAGTGATGAAGCCTATGTGGATTATAGCTTTGTTACCGGAGAATCAAAGCCCGTTCACGTTCTAAAAGGGGCGGGAATTTATGCGGGGGGACGGCTTGTTGGTAAACCCGTGATTTTAAGCGTAGAGAAGCGAACCTCACAAAGCCACCTCACAAGTTTATGGAATGAGGCTGCTTTTCAAAAACCAGAGGAAAGTAAGTACCGAAGGATCATCGATCTGGCGGCACGCAGATTTACCTGGGTAGTCCTTGCCATCGCATTAATTACTGCGGTGATTTGGTATTTCTATGACCCTGCGCGGATGTGGTTGGTAATTACTTCGGTACTCATGGTGGCCTGCCCCTGTGCCTTGGCACTGGCAGCCCCTTTTACGTATGGAAATATGTTGCGGGTTTATGGTCGGCATGGTTTCTATCTGAAGAGTGCTGAGGTAATTGAACGGATAGCCACCATTGATTCTGTGGTGTTTGATAAAACCGGAACCATCACACAAGGTGCTGAGCAGGTAAGTTTTATGGGGGTCTTGGATGATCAGGAAATGGGTTGGGTGAAGTCCCTGACCTCTTCCTCTACGCACCCCTTGAGCAATTTAATTTCCAGGAGCATTGAGCAAACTTCTACTTCACCGGTAGAAGATTTTATTGAGCGACCAGGAAAAGGCATTCAAGGAAAAATAGTGAATTCTGAAATTAAAGTTGGATCCGCCTCCTTTACTGAAGTTGATGATGTGCCTATGGATCCAGCCTCGAGGGTTTTTGTTACAATTAATAACCAGGTGCGGGGCTATTTTAAGGTAGAGACTTCAATTCGGAGCCAGATCGATACCGTGGTAAAAAAATTGGGCGACCGATGTGTTGCGTTGCTATCCGGAGATCATGAAGTGGAAGCAGATCGAATGCGGATGATTTTTCCGACTCACACCAAATTACTCTTTAACCAATCGCCTCATGATAAATTGAACTATATCTCCGGGTTACAAAAAAGCGGAGCTAAGGTGATGATGTTGGGCGATGGATTAAACGATTCGGGCGCATTGCAGCAAAGCGATGTTGGTGTTGCGGTAACGGATGATACGGGGGTGTTTATACCAGCCTGTGATGGTATTTTGGCAGGTCAGCAGATGGGTCAATTGACTACCTTCATAAAGCTGAGCCGTTCTGCAACAACAATTCTCAAGACCGGATTTGTAATTTCATTTTTCTACAATGCTATTGCTTTAAGTTTTGCAGTGGGGGGCTATCTCACGCCCTTAATTGCGGCTATTTTAATGCCAATCAGCAGCATCAGTGTTGTTTTGTTTAGTACACTGGCAGTAAATTGGGTGGCTCGCAAATCATTTATCAATTGACCTATTCATGCTAATCATCATTCTCTTAATTGCCATTTCACTTACCATTGCCATCATTTTTCTGTTGGCCTTTATTTGGAGCATGAAGAGCGGACAGTTTGATGACACCTATGGCCCTTCGGTACGAATGCTGTTTGAAGACAAGCGCAGGCCGAAGAAGGATTCAAAGCCCTCCTGAATTCCTGTTAAATTTAAAGAATGGATATTCTATGGATCGTACTCGGGGGCCTGTTATTGGCATTGGGCCTACTCGGATGTTTCCTACCGATATTGCCCGGACCACCTCTTGCTTTCATTGGATTGTGGGTTCAGCAGGCAAAAGCACAATCCCCATTTAGCGATAAATTTTTATGGATTTGGGCCGGAATCGCGCTGGCAGTAACGGCCATTGACTTTTGGGTTCCCATATACGGAACCAGGAAATTTGGCGGGAGTAAGTATGGAATCTGGGGTTGCACGATCGGTCTATTGATTGGGATTTGGATGGGTCCATTCGGAATTATCGTGGGCCCATTCCTTGGGGCATTTGCTGGCGAAATGCTGGCCAATAAAAAGTCCGAAAATGCGTTCCAAGCCGCTCTGGGGTCTTTCTTTGGCTTTTTGGTAGGTACCTTACTAAAGTTTATCACCTGCCTGATGATGACGTGGTATTGGATTGCGAGTTGGTAGCCCGAACAGGAACCATTGTTTAATCCAGACCAATCATCATAAAGGCACCCCAGTAAAAGGGTTCCGGATACTCTACCCGCAATTCTTTCTTGGCATCGATAAAGCTTTGTCGAAGGTTATTCGTGTTTAACCATTTGCGGTAAAAATTGATGATGAGTTTTTGGGTGGCTTCATCATCTACTTTAAACATACTCATGATCAACACTTTTGCACCCGCAACAAAGAAAGCCCGCTGCAGTCCGTAGACACCTTCACCATTTTCAATCTGGCCTAACCCCGTTTCACAGGCACTCAACACCACCAGATCCGTTTGATCGAGGTTCAGGTTCATGGCTTCGTACGCAGTGAGTACGCCACTTTCAATATTGAAATTGTAACTTGTTTTGTTTAATACATCTCCGCCACCGGTAAGCAAGAGGCCGGTTTTCAGAAGCGGATTTTCAGTAATGGTAGCATCACTTTCTGTCAGACTTTCGCTGTCCGTTGTAGTAGCCGGGGAATAAAATCCATGCGTTGCAATATGAAATATTTTTGGACTGCTTTGACTTTTTACTTGTTCCTCGCTGGCATGTTTTTCAAGATATTCAGTAGTTGACCAGCCTTTATTTTTTAATAAGTTTTGAAGTTCATTAACCTCTATTTCTGTTCCCGGCAATTGTGGGTAACTCTTATTAGTAGAGGTCAAATAAAAAGTAGGATTTCCAAACATGGTTGCCGTGTTCGAAGTACTGACCGATTTAGCCTTCACTTTGCGCAGGTATAAGTCTTTGGTATTGCTCACCAGTACAATATTGGCATTGTCGATAATGTATTTTCCGTCTGGAGTAGGAACTGCTTCCAGATTGATTTGATTGTATACACCATCCGCAGAGAGATAAATGGTAGCGGCCGTTCCGATTTCCTTTTGGATCGGTTCCCAAAATACTTTATAGGAATACCGATCTTCGGATTTTGTGGAGATAGCATTACGATAGTAATTGAAATAGCGCGATTCCATCCGGTGTCCTTCCGGTAAAATGATGGCCTTGGGTCGGGCGTTATCATTTCTTACGTACAAGGCAACATACACAATCGAATCGGTGAAGTTTTGATCAAAGTGCCGGTACCGGACCATCTCAATGGCCACATCATTTTTTGCCAGTGATTTTTGTACGTCCAGGTATCGGATTTTCCGATTTTCAAAACTCTGACTGAATAGTTCAGATTTTTGACTGATTTCTTTTTCTAAGCGTTCAACTTCGGATGTGAGCTGGCCAAGGTCTATTCCATTGGCGGCCAATTGTTGGGTGCTCATCGAAAGCGCATTCGTTAGATATTCCTTTTTCTCCACCCACAGATTATAAGTAGCCTTTAGCGTTTCGTCTGTACTGGTCAAGATCCGTTCCCTGATTTTGATGGAAGAATTCAATAGGAGCGCTTTCGTCAGCAATTGATAGTCAAATACTTTTCCGCTCAGGTCGCGAAAGTCTTCGAGTTGACTGAAGGCTAGGGTATTGTAAAACTCGAAGTCGCCTTTCATCGTGTTCCAGTATTTGGCCTTTTCCCGTTCACTTAAAGCCGGAAAATAGGTTTTGATGAACACATCGTAATTATTGAGAGCTTCCTCAATATTACTTTTTGCGCGTTTATAATTTTTCTCCATGTAATACACCCGCGACTGCTTGGAAAGAATCTTTACGTATTCCGGGTGTGTACGATTAAAGTAATCCTCATAAATTTTACGGGCGCTGATATAAAACTCTTCAGCCTTTGCATAGTTTTTAACCTGATAAAATACGTCCCCGGTTAGGGTGTAGATGGCTGCTAGATTGATGTTGTTCTTGGTACCTGTTTTCGAGCGCCAGATAGATTCTGCTTGCGTCAGTACACTAAATGCATCGGGATATTTTTTTTCTGAGATTTTGAGGGTGGCCACATTTTTCAGAATGTCGGCATATTGTGGGTTGGTAGTTCCTAATTTGTTTCCAATGATGGTTTGGGCCTCTGTTAAAATCTTTTCAACATCCGAAGCCCGGTCACCTTTGTGAAACTTAATCACGGCAAGTTGTGAAAGTGACTTAGCTACCTCAACGTGATTGCGCCCAAATTGCTTTTGTTGACTGACCAGGGCCTTATTTATCATCTCTTCGGCATTGTCATAGTCACCAATCGCATAATCGATTTCAGCCAGAAGCTTTTGGGTGGGGGCTGTCTTTGTAGAGATTTCACCATACACTTCAGTAGCAATTTTGTTTACCCGTTGGGCCACGCGTTCTGCTTCCGTGTAGTCACCTTTCGCCAATGCCAGTCGGCCCATATCAACCAAAGGATCAATGAGCCGAATGGAGTTAACTCCATACAACTTTTCTGATTCAGCCAGTAATTCAGTCAGAATGTCTTCCGTAATCGTATATCTGCCCAACTGTATGAACAGGGATGACAACTCCCGGGCGGTATTCAATTCATTTAATCCGAGGTTGCTGCGCGATCGGCTAATGATTTTTGAGGAGCGATCTAATGCATCTTCAGCCTCATCAAACATTCCCTTGATGCCAAACAAATTGGCTTGCGTTTCAATAGCTTGAACCAGATACACCTTTTTCGTGTCGTCCTTCCGGTATTCATTCAGTACGCTTAGGGAGGTGATAATATTTTTTTCAGCTTGCTCATACAACCCAAGCTTAATTTGAAGCCGGGCAATGTTGGTTAATTCTGCTGCGTATTGATAATCACCTTTGTCATATTTGGAGGCGGCAACATAGGCAGCTCTTTCCAGAATGATGGCAGCTTGCGAATATTTATCGGTTAACTCATACAATGTTGCCAGATGATTGAGTATTTCCAGATTGTCTTTATGCCAGGGACCAATTTCTTTGGAGACCACTTTAACATAGCTGTCATCATAAATCCGGTCGGCTTCTGGTATTTTATTGGTATTGTCAAGGTAGAAATTGGCCAAATGCAAATTGGCCAGGTGAGTTTCCGGTGCTTCTGTTCCAAATAACTCATTCTTTATTCGAATGATCTCTTGAAGATACTTTTCAGCAGCCGCATATTCCTTTTTATAAATTGCCAGGCCATATAAAAATTCATTCACATCAATGGAAACTGTAGTGCTCCGCATCGTGGCGTTAGTGGTTAGTAAGTTATTGGCGTCTGTTTCAAGATTCTTGACTTTTGCCTTATCCAACCGGGCATCAAATTCAACGGCCCGCAGCCGCGCTTTATAAACGCTGGTCGGTTTATACGTTTTATTGATTAGCTTTTCATACTCTAATTTGGTATTCAAATACCGCGATGAGCTGTTGTCCGTTTGTAATTGCTTGAGGTATTTTTCATAGATGGACATCCCCAAATAGTGAGCCCCATTGTGTTTGATCTTTAAATTATTGAGTGTTCGACCATAATCCAGGTCTTTGGGCAGGTTTTCGTTTCCGTTTTCTACCAGGATGTTCGCATTGTAAAATTGGTTTTTCACATAGGCAAAACTGGGTTCTCCAAGATTGCGCCTGATCCAGCCAGCGGCATATTGAAAAACAGAGTCGGCACTGATCAAACTTCCTTTTTTGCCATAGGTATTAGCCAGCAAGGTGATCACGTTGGCATATTCGTTTGATCGCTCGATAATTTCTTCATCCGACAAACGCCTGCTCTTTAAATTACCTTTTTCATCAACAAAAGTTTCTTGCTTCACCGCCCGGCCAACATAATATTTCTCTTGTTCGGTTAAGATTTCTATGGCCTGGTTAAAGTACCCTTGCCCCCCTAACGCGTGTGCTAAGGCTACCTGATAGCGTGCCTGCACGGCATCTTTCATAAATCCACCCGGCTCCAAAACAGCTTTTGCCTCATCGAGGAAGGTTCTCGCAATTTTATAAGTTCCATTTAAGTTGTTCAGTTCTGCAGCCTCCAGCAGGATGAGCCCATGCGACTCGCTGCCTTCTTTGTTGATGCTTTTGCTGGCATTGATGGCTTGTTGGAGGTTGAGTTCAAATTCAGAAATATATCCAGCGGCCAGATTGTATTTCGCGAGCCGCATGAAATAGGTGGATGTGTAAATGTTTTGTGTGCCCAGTTTTTTGAAGGCCTTTTTTTTGAACTTCTCTAACGAGGTAAAAGCTTTGCTATAATTTCCGGCTTCGTAGCTTACTTCTGCCGCCTTAAGCATTTTTTCGTATTTGGCCTGACCCCAACTGGTAGAAGCAACCAGACCGGTTAGTAGGACTAAAAACGCATATCTGACGAATTTCATATCCGAAAAATTTTCCAAACTAAAAGTACATATTTCTTTTGGCTGGTACCAGAGAATCCTTTACCAGTTGGATGGCTAGAGTAAAAGAACTAAAACTAGGCGAGGAGCTGATTTAGGATTTCGCGAGCGGATTCTGTAACCGGAGTACCAGGACCAAAAATTCCAGCGACTCCGGATTGACGAAGAAAATCATAATCCTGTGGTGGAATTACGCCTCCTGCCACCACCCGAATATCCGGACGCCCAAGTTTTTTTAAGGCGGCCAATAGTTGCGGAATTAATGTCTTGTGCCCGGCTGCCAAACTACTGGCACCAATTACGTGCACATCGTTTTCGGTGGCCTGCTTGGCTACTTCTTCCGGTGTTTGAAATAGCGGACCGATATCTACATCAAAACCCAGATCGGCAAAACCCGTTGCAATAACCTTGGCGCCCCGATCGTGTCCATCCTGTCCCATTTTTGCAATTAAAATTCGCGGCCTTCGCCCCTCCAACTTGGCAAATCGATCAGACAGCTTTCTCACCGCTTCTATTTCGTCCTGATTTCTCATCGAAGTCGAATATACACCTGATATGGATTTAATGGTAGCCTTATATCGTCCAAATGACTTTTCCATGGCAAGAGAAATTTCTCCCAAGGTGGCCCTCGCGCGTGCAGCAACTACTGCATATTCCAACAGGTTTCCGGTTCCCGAAGCTGCAACTTGTGTTAGCTTCGTCAAGGCATTTTCAACTTCTTCGTGATTCCTTTCTTTTTTTAGTTTAATTAACTTTTCAATCTGCTCGTTGCGAACAGCCGTATTGTCGACTTCCAGAATTTCGAAGTCGGGAGTTTCGCTGGTTTGATACCGATTCATGCCTACGATAACATCCTGCCCAGAATCAATCCGCGCTTGTTTGGCAGCGGCAGCTTCTTCAATCCGCATTTTAGGAATACCACTTTCAATGGCGCGTGTCATCCCACCCAAAGCTTCCACTTCTACGATGAGGGTCCAGGCTTTCTCAATGAGTTGCTCGGTTAGGTATTCCAGATAATAGGATCCGCCCAAGGGGTCAACCACGTGGGTGATTCCCGTTTCCTGCTGAAGGTACAATTGTGTATTCCGTGCAATCCGTGCCGAGAAATCGGTGGGCAACGCAATGGCTTCATCGAGCGAATTGGTATGCAACGATTGGGTACCTCCCAATACAGCTACCAGGGCCTCCAGGGTAGTACGGGTAACATTGTTATAGGGATCTTGAGCCGTTAAACTCCAGCCGGATGTCTGACTATGGGTGCGCAAGGCCAGCGACTTAGAATTCTTTGGATTGAATTGCTCAATCAATTTGGCCCATAAGACACGGCCTGCCCGCATCTTGGCAATTTCCATGAAGAAGTTCATGCCAATGCCCCAGAAAAATGAAAGCCGGGGCGCAAAATCGTCAATAGCGATGCCAGCCTTCAGTCCCGCCCGGATGTATTCAAGTCCATCCGCCAGGGTATAGGCCAACTCAATGTGCGCAGGCGCCCCCGCTTCGTGCATATGGTAGCCGCTGATGCTGATGCTGTTGAATTTGGGCATCCATTTCGAGCAATAGGAAAAAATGTCTGCAACAATGCGCATGGAGGGTGCAGGAGGATAGATGTAGGTATTCCGCACCATAAACTCTTTGAGAATATCATTTTGGATCGTGCCATTCAGTTGCTGTGGTTTAACCCCCTGTTCTTCCGCTGCAACAATGTAAAACGCCATGATGGGAATCACCGCTCCATTCATGGTCATGGATACAGACATTTTATCGAGCGGAATCTGGTCAAACAGAATTTTCATATCCAGAACCGAGTCAATCGCTACACCCGCTTTGCCAACATCACCTGCTACCCGTGGATGATCGGAGTCATAGCCTCGGTGTGTGGCAAGGTCAAACGCAACCGACAATCCTTTTTGTCCGGCAGCGAGATTACGCCTGTAAAACGCATTCGATTCCTGGGCCGTTGAAAATCCTGCATACTGCCGGATCGTCCAAGGCCTGACGGTATACATCGTTGCATACGGCCCTCTTAAAAAGGGCGGAATGCCAGCGCCAAAGGAAGAGATGTTGTGCTGAAGATCCGATCCGGTTATCGCTGGTTTGACTTCAATTTTTTCCGGAAAATACCAGCTGGGATGATCGGCCCCTTTTTGGGTAGGTGCAAACTGATTGTATTCAATCCGAGTAAAGTCTGGCCTCGTCATCCAATTTTTGATTTAAATAGTTCCCACGCTTTTTGTGAGATTTCAGCAACGAGGTGATCGAGGTAATACGAGCCAGCGATCGGGTCGGCCACCTTATTCAAATAGGATTCTTCACGCAAAATAGAAGATACGTTGCGTGCAATTCGATTCGCCATCGGGCCTGCCGCATCTTCTGCATCCACGGTAAGACTATCGCAACCACCTAGGATGGCTGCCAAGGCTGCAGTGGTTGCCTTAATCATATTACCGTGTGGTTGGTAGTTTGGGTGAACCCAGGCCGGAGAACAAGCATGAATGTGTACCGATTTCAAGGCTACGCCATAAGCGCCTTGTACCTGATACCAGAGATTACGAAGTGCTTTGAGTTTAGCGATATCCAAAAAAAGTTGAGTACCCAATGAAACGGAGAATGCAATTTGATGAATAGAATCTTTCGGATTGTTGCGATCGAGTTGTTGTACAGCCAATAGCAAAGCTCCGGAAATTTCTTCTTCAACGGTGGCTGCCGATGGAACAAGTAGCCCCTGTGGAAAAAAGTTAGGAGAGAGGTTGGGAAGTGATACTTTCGGATCGCTCCAAAAAATGCAACCGGTCAAAGGTTGGTGTGCTGCCCACTTTTGGAATTCGGTTACATTAAAATAATCGTGGCGTGTAACAAAGGAAATGTGACAAAACTCAGGTTTGATCGTTGCCAACAAGGGTTCATACCTTGATAGAGGCTGAGTAAGCTCGAACAGAACTCCATCCGCCCCGGTTTGAAGTGCATGCAATGCCGCTTTATTTCCTTGATTTTCGTCTAAGACAACAACCCGGCTTAAATTCATCCAACTGCGGGGCCCGAAGTAAGGATTTAGCGATGGAACTAGTGCGAAGTCGGTCAGATTAACGGCATCAGAATGATCGTAATAAGGTTTAATTCTCAACTTCCCGATAGTCCGGGTCAGTTTTTCGTCTGGATCAGCACCATCCAACTCCCGTTGCGCTGCTTGTTGCCAGTCCGATCGGGTTGGCGTATGAAAATTAATAGCTGGAAAAGTTTCTGGAATTTTTTGATCCATGACTTCGATTGGAAATGCCATTCAAGTTGATGCTTAGTTGTGAGGAAAGCAATTTTTTTATGATTTTCATCACATTTCATTACGATAAAAATTTCCGGAAAATCAAGCATGTTTTTTGTTTTTTTTGTTCTTCGTTTTTTTACACCTTTGTCTCCCCACCCCAAAAAAAATTGGGGAAGATTCATCAAACCGATAGCTCAATTTAGATGGTCATAGATTGTACAACCGTTTGGAGTGACTGCCTCGAAATCATTCGGAAAGAAGTTGACGAACAAAATTTCAACACCTGGTTTAAGCCCATCAATCCGCTGAAAACGGAAGAGGATGTACTGACGATTCAAGTTCCCTCGCAGTTTTTCTATGAGTGGCTCGAAGAGCATTATGTTCCGGTATTGAAGAAAGCGATTCATCAGGTACTGGGCCCTGCTGCCAGACTCGAGTATTCCGTAGTGGTGGATAGTGGCAATCAAAAAAATCCACCCTTGATGGTGAATTACCCCAATGGCAATGGAATTAAACGCCATCAATCGCAGACTCCCAATGGAAATGGCGCCATGGAGGATTATTCTCCGTTCAGTTTCAAGGCGCTGAATCCCCAAACGGTTAACTCCCGGCTGAATCCCAACTATTCGTTTGATAATTTTGTAGAGGGTGATTGTAATCGACTGGCGCGCTCAGCCGGTGTGGCCGTTGCAAAAAAGCCGGGCACCACATCGTTTAACCCCTTGATGCTGTATGGTGGCGTTGGCGTAGGGAAGACTCATTTGGTTCAGGCTATCGGAAATGAAATTAAGAAGAACCTGCCCGAAAAAATTGTTTTATATGTTGATCAGAACGATTTCACCAGTCAGTTTCTGAATGCACTTCAAAATCATAAGATTCAGGAGTTCCAGAATTATTACCTGCAGGTAGATTTGCTGATCCTGGATGATGTTCAGTTTTTAGCAGGTCGGGAGAAAACACAGGAGATGTTTTTTCACATCTTCAATCAGTTGCATCAATCGGGCAAGCAGATCATCATGACGAGTGATTGCCCACCGCGTGATTTGAAAGGTTTCCAGGAACGTTTACTATCCCGGTTTAAGTGGGGGCTAACAGCCGATCTGCAAGAGCCGGACTTTGAGACAAAACTTGCCATCATCCACAATAAGATGCAGTCGGATGGGATCGAGATCCCCACCGAAGTAGCCGAATACCTGGCCTACAGTGTGGATACCAACTTACGGGACATGGAAGGGGTTCTTAATTCGCTGCTGTTCCATGCCACGTTATTGAAGAAGGACATCGATCTGGAATTAGCGAAGGAAGTGCTCAAAAACATCGTTAAGGAAATTCAATCCGATGTAAGCGTGGACTACATCCAGAAAACTGTAGCGGATTATTTTAAGGTGAGCCTGGAGCAAATGAAAAGCAAGGTGAAAAAGCGGGAAATTGTTATCCCGCGTCAGGTGGCCATGTATTTTTGCAAGCGGTATACACAACTTACATTAGCCCTCATTGGCGAAAATTTCGGGGGCCGTGATCACAGTACAGTAATACATGCACTCGAATCCGTAGAGGACATGATGAAGACTGATGTGAATTTCAAGAACAGCGTGGATGACCTGACCAAAAAGTTCAAGTCACGCATGACAGCCTAATTACCCATCCTTTACTGAAGATAAAAGGAGAGCGGCATTTGCTGTTTGGAACCATTGATTCCGTACAGATAGACGCGCCCTTTATAACTATTGAAAAACTCAATCACATCAGCTGGGTTTTTCACCTGCCTGCGGTTGATTTGAATGATGGTGTAATTTTCGGGCAGCCCGATTTGTTTGAAGAGCCCTTCTTTTTTGATTTTGAAAACTTTTACCCCATAGTCAACGGCTTCCAAACTTGCACCCAATGTGGCGTCATCAGTATAGATAACCCGTTTAATAATGCCGGTGTCGCCATTCTTATTAAGGAGCGTAAGCGATACGGTATTGCTCTTGTTGTTACGTATATACGTGATGCTGATTTTATCACCTGGATACCGATATCCCAATTCTTCTTCAAAGGCACTTTCACTGTTAACTTCAACATTATTGAGTCTGGTAATGATATCGCCTTCCAAAAGCCCAGCGTTGGCAGCAGCGCCCGAACGGTCAACCTTTTCAATCAAAACCCCTTTAAATTCTTTTACATTTTCATCGAGACCATATTTTCTGGCATTCAAATAGTCGTACTCAATCACACTGCCACCAAAAAATGCTTTTTGCGGTGTGCCATATTTAATCAGGTCATTCACTGCTTTTTTCACGATGTCAATAGGAACGGCAAAGGCGTATCCCGTGTAGGAACCTGTTCTTGAAACGATAGCCGTATTAATTCCCACCAATTCTCCGTTCTTGTTCACAAGAGCTCCCCCACTATTTCCCGGATTAATGGCGGCATCTGTTTGGATAAATGATTCGAGGGGAAAGCGATCGTCAACAATGTTAATTTTTCGACCTTTCGCGCTAACGATCCCAACGGTTACCGTGGAGGAAAGCGATAACGGATTGCCGACTGCAACAACCCACTCTCCAACCGCCAAATTTTTTGAACTCCCCAAAGTGATGGCCGGCAAATTAGTTTCATTGATTTTCAGAACCGCCAGGTCGGTGGAAGGATCCGTACCGATCAACTCCGCCTCATATGATTTTTTATTATAAAGAACCTGAATTTTTTCTGCCGATTCGATCACGTGATTATTCGTAACGATATAACCATCCGCAGAAAAGATAACGCCTGATCCACTGCTTACCTGTGTTTGCGATCCACCCCCGCCAAAGAGTAAGTCCCAATACGAATAGGCCGAAGTACCCTGCGAAATACTGTTGATATAAACTACACTGGGGGTTGCCTTCGTAGCGGCCAGGCTGAAATCTGTTGTTTCGGCAAGATTTACCGATTCGGATGCCTGAATGATGTTGGGTCGATACGTTTCAGTTGGCTGGTAGTCCGTTACCTGATATTGATTTTGCTTTTGTTCGCGTGAGGTTTTCTCTTCCTGGTAGGCATAAAAGGCATAGGCACCAGCCAGTCCGGAGATGAATCCAATAACAATTATTTTAAGTGTGCTCATAATCCAGTTTTGATAGGTCGAACGATCGAATCAGTAAGATGTTTTGATTTGGGGATAAAGTTTGGAATTCATATGACAAAAATTATCCCAAAAAGAAAAAACGGCAGGTTTGTCAGGGTAGGCAACTTGGACCCTGCTTTCCAGACCCGTATTTTTGCACGCTATGGGTATTCGTGCTGTACTAGCCAAGCCATTTGCAGCTTACATTGCGGGACAAACTAAGAAATGGGCTTCCAATCCAGGGTATTTTCAGACCCATGTATTTAAAAAGCTGATTGCGGACGCACGACACACCCAATTTGGGCATGATCACGGCTTTGAGTCGATTCAATCGCATCAGGATTTTATAAAGCAGGTTCCTATTCGGGATTACGAAGCGTTGAAACCTTATATCGAAAAGGTACTCCATGGCGAAAAGGATGTGTTATGGTCTGGTAAACCAACCTACTTTGCCAAAACTTCCGGAACCACATCGGGTACCAAATACATTCCGATTTCAAAGGAATCGATTCCAAACCATATTCATGGAGCACGTAACGCTTTGCTGAGCTACGTGCACGAAACCGGCAATGCTTCCTTCCTGGATGGCGGATTGATTTTTCTTTCCGGTAGCCCGGAATTAGATGAGAAAGCAGGAATTAAAACAGGTCGATTGTCAGGTATCGTTAACCATCATGTACCGGGTTATTTACGAACGAATCAAAAGCCGAGTTACAACACCAATTGTATCGAAGACTGGGAGGAAAAATTGGACCGGATTATCGATGAGACCATTACCAGTGATATGACCCTGATCTCGGGTATACCGCCCTGGGTTCAAATGTATTTCGACCGGATCGTTGCTCGAACCGGTAAGAAAATCAAAGACGTGTTTCCGAATTTTTCAATGTTCGTTTATGGAGGCGTTAACTTTGAACCCTACAGGGCAAAATTGGTTGAAACCATTGGCCGAAAGGTTGACTCGATTGAGACCTATCCTGCCTCTGAAGGATTTATTGCCTACCAGGATTCGCAGCATGAAGAAGGCCTGTTGCTGTTATTGAACGCGGGTATCTTTTTTGAATTTGTTCCGGCCGATGAATACTTTAATGAAAATCCAAGACGTCTTACGATTGATGAAGTAGAACTTGGAAAAAATTACGCGGTAATCATCAATAGCAATGCCGGATTGTGGGGCTACTCCATAGGCGATACCGTAAAGTTTGTTTCAAAAAATCCTTATCGTGTGATCGTGAGCGGGAGGATTAAGCACTTTATTTCAGCATTTGGCGAGCATGTAATTGGTGAAGAAGTGGAGAAGGCGATGAAATATACAATTCAGAAATTCCCTGAAGTGGAGTTGGTGGAGTTTACCGTAGCTCCTAACGTTGCGCCTGCCGAAGGAATGCCACATCATGAGTGGTTGATCGAATTTGCCAATCCGCCCAAAGTCACGGAAACGTTTATTCAGGAACTCGATAACCAATTGCGGGCCTTAAATGTTTATTATGATGATTTGATTTCAGGCAACATCCTGCAAACCCTAAAAATCACTTCGCTCAAAAAAAATGCGTTTATTGAATACATGAAGTCGATGGGAAAGTTGGGGGGGCAGAATAAAGTACCCCGGCTTAGCAACGACAGAAAGATCGCGGATGAGATTGGTAAGTTTAAGATTTAATCGCTGATCAATAGTCCTCAATCGCTAATCTAAAATCAATTGAATACAGGTAAGAAAAAAATCGCTATCCTCGGTTCCACCGGCTCTATTGGCACACAAGCACTTGAAGTAATTGCAGCCAATCCTGACTTTTTTGAAGTAGAGGTGCTAACGGCTCAGAACAATGCAGCCTTATTGATTGAGCAAGCGAAAAAATTCTCACCCAATGCAGTCGTCATTGTGCAGGAGGCGAATTATCCCATGGTAAAGGAGGCCTTATCACCGTTGAACATAAAAGTTTTTACGGGAGAAAATTCCCTGAGTTCGGTGGTACAGATGGATTCAATCGATCTGGTGCTTACCGCATTGGTTGGGTATTCGGGCCTGAAGCCCACGATCAAAGCAATTGAAGCCGGTAAAAATATC
This sequence comes from uncultured Ohtaekwangia sp., assembly GCA_964488465.1. Classification (GTDB taxonomy): domain Bacteria; phylum Bacteroidota; class Bacteroidia; order Cytophagales; family Cyclobacteriaceae; genus ELB16-189. Next base: position 157,216 of record CAZAUN010000001.1, read on the forward strand.
GCCCTGGCGAATAAGGAAACCCTGGTAGTAGCCGGAGAGTTAGTAACCCGATTAGCGCACGAGAAAGGCGTGAATATTTACCCGGTAGACTCAGAGCATTCAGCAATTTTTCAATGCATGGTGGGTGAATTTCACAATCCTATTGAAAAAATAATTCTGACAGCTTCAGGCGGACCGTTTCGTGGAAAGAAAAAGAATGAGTTGGTGCAGGTAACCAAGGCCCAGGCGTTAAAGCATCCGAATTGGTCCATGGGCGCAAAAGTTACTATCGACTCGGCTACCCTCATGAATAAAGGGTTGGAAGTTATTGAGGCCAAATGGCTTTTTGGCTTAAAACCGGATCAGGTTGAGGTGGTTGTCCATCCACAATCAATTATTCACTCGCTGGTTCAGTTTGAAGACGGTTCAATGAAAGCGCAACTCGGCCTGCCCGATATGCGTTTACCTATTCAGTTTGCGATATCGTATCCGCAGCGGATAAAAAGCACCTTTCCGAGGTTTGATTTTGCCAAGTACCCGGCCCTCACCTTTGAAAAACCCGATACGGAAACTTTTCGTAATCTTGCACTCGCATTTGAGGCATTAGTACGGGGTGGAAACATGCCCTGTGTGTTAAATGCGGCCAACGAAGTAGCTGTACAGGAATTTTTGCAGGATCGTATCGGATTTTTGCAAATGTCTGACATTGTGGAACAATGTTTGGCCAAAATGAATTATATCGCTAGTCCGGCCCTGGAGGATTATGTGAATACGGATAAAGAAGCCAGGATTAAAGCAAAAGAACTGATTAACTGATGGAAGGAATGATTATGACGGCCCAGCTCCTGCTGAGCCTTTCAATTTTGATTGCAGTGCACGAGTGGGGCCATTTTATCACCGCCCGGATGTTCAATATACGGGTTGAGAAATTTTATCTCTTCTTCGATTTTTTATTTCCGATGGCCAACGTGCTCAACTTCTCTTTGATTAAGTACAAGAAAGGAGATACCGAATATGGTGTGGGTTGGTTTCCGCTGGGCGGGTATGTAAAAATTGCCGGTATGGTGGATGAAAGCATGGATAAGGAGCAGATGAAGACTCCCGCTCAACCCTGGGAATTTCGGTCCAAACCCGCCTGGCAACGCCTGATCGTTATGATGGGTGGAATTATCGTGAATGTGATTGTCGGCATCCTGATTTTTATTGGCCTCACCTATTTCATTGGCGACCGTTTCATTTTGAACGATTATGTCAATAAAAATGGTGGTGTGCAGGCACTGGATCTTGCCCAACAGATTGGAATTCAAACCGGAGATCAGATTATTAAAATCAATGGCCAGGAGTTTGAGTATTTTGATGATGTCGCCAAACCCGATGTGTTGCTGTCGCACAATTCTTCTTATACTGTGTTGAGAGGAAATCAGGTGGTTGAAATTCCAATTCCATCTAACTTTATCGAGCAGTTTGACAAGAAAGAAGCGGTCGCTAATTTTTTAATTCCCCGCAGACCTCCGCTTGTTGATGAGGTTTCCCCGGGTACCATCGCGGAGCGAATTGGCTTACAAAAGGGCGATCTTATTGTAGCGGTGCAAAACCAACCCATTACATATCATGATGAGTTGAAGGCTGTCACGCAGAATTTTAAGGGAGATTCACTTCAGTTTTCTGTGAAGCGGGGCGAACAGATTTTATCGTATACCGAGTATTTCAAGGATCAACCGGGCATCGGATTCTATGTGCCTAATCAAATAGTACCCATCGAAGGACAGAAAGAAGTTGCTTATTCGTTAGGCCAGGCAACGCTGTTAGGTCCCGGCCGGGCTTTTGATGTCATCCTGGTTCAGTTAAAGGCGTTCCGAAAAATATTTACGGGTCAGATATCCTTTCAAAAATCACTGAGTGGACCCATAGGCATGGCGAAGGCATACGGTGGCCAATGGGATTGGGAGCGCTTCTGGCGCATGACCGGGTTACTTTCAATGGTACTGGCCTTTATGAACTTCTTACCCATTCCTGCATTAGACGGTGGGTATGTGATGTTTTTACTGTATGAAATGGTAAGCGGGCGAGAACCCTCAGAGAAATTCTTTGAGAATGCCATCAAAGTTGGTATGGCCATCTTGCTCGTATTAATGGTATTTGTTTTCTATAACGATATTGCCAAACTAGTTACTGGTGGTTAGAGCCAGAACGGTATAAAAATCAAACGGGCATCTTTCGATGCCCGTTTTTTTTACTGCTTGCCTTTCCTGAAATCAAGCGGAGGTTTACGGTCACCAATCATGGACTGATATGTAAAACCCGGCCCGACATAGGTATCCAATTCTTTTTGAGCTTTATCGAGAAGGGAAGGATTATTGAATAAGTCAATGCCTGTCATAGCAATGATTTTGGCAGCGTTGTTCATGGCTTTGTAACCGATGGTCATACCACCCGTTGCCACCGCTTGCCATGAATGAGCCGGTACACCTGGTACCCACGTAGCAGTGCCCAGCCCGGCAGTAGGAACAACCCACGTGATGTCGCCCACATCGGTGGAGGCCGGAAAGAACCCACCCGTTTTAAATGGTTGTACCTGTGCGGCCGACTCCAGCGGAGGATACTTTGTTGTCAATGTACCCTGAATCTTTTTTCCAAATGCCACTTCTTCCGGAGTATACATTACCCCGCCAACTATTTTCAAGTTGTTGTACATCAGTCTCGACAATGTTTCATTAGGCACCAGGTTGTACGAACCTGAGATCACCTCATACTTCATAGTTGTTTCGGTTCCACTGGCTGCGCCTTCGGCTGCTTTTACAATTCGGTTCCAGATTTCTTCTACCATCCGGGCATCGGGGTGGCGCACCATGTACTCTGCTTCGGCATAGTCGGGAACTACATTCGCGGCAAGTCCCCCCTTGTTGATCACATAGTGGATTCGGGTTTCCTGAGGCACGTGCTCCCGCATCAAGTTTACCATGTAATTCATCGCCTCTAATCCATCCAGGGCCGAACGACCCGCGAACGGAGCCGCGGCAGCATGGGCAGAGCGACCATAAAACCTGAAAATGGTTTGTTTGATTGATAAGCAAGATTCCGGACTGGCGTCATTTTCGCTGGAAGGATGCCAATGCAATACGGCATCAACGTCATCAAATAATCCATCGCGTACCATGTAAACTTTCGCGGATCCACCTTCTTCTGCAGGCGTACCAAATAACTTTATGGTTCCGGGTTTCTTCGACTTGATTAACCACTCTTTTAAAGTGACCGCAGCCGCAACCGATGCTGTGCCAAACAAGTGATGTCCACAGGCATGACCAGGACCTCCTTCAGTAATTATTTTTCGTTCGGCTATGGAATCTTGTGACAATCCCGGTAAGGCATCAAATTCTGCCAGGATACCAATCACGGGACCTCCATTTCCGTACGTTGCCAAAAAGGCTGTTGGCATTTCAGAGACACTCGTTGTTACAGTAAATCCTGCTTCGCGCAGCACAGCTTGAAGCCTTTCGGTACTTTGTGCTTCAAGAAACCCCAGCTCAGCATACGACCAGATGTCTTGTGCAACTTTTTTATAAACCGGGAATTTTTTATTCAATTCCGTGGTAACAAATTCCTTATCGCGGTCCGGCTTTACTTTTGGATTGATCTCGGTCTGGGCAAAGGTGCAATACCCAATGGTGATGAAAAAGAGAACGAAAATTTTCATAGAGTAGAATTAGGTTATCGGTAATAAAATCAAAATTGACTGAAAGTTAAATCAAACTTATGGGACCGGCTGATTTAATTTTGTTTGGAGATTTCAAATTCAACCCGCCTGTTCAACTGTTTGTGATCATCCGTCAATTCCTGTGTGATGGGGCGGGAGCTTCCATAACCAATCGCTTCAATGCGACTGTCATCAATTCGAAATTCGAAGATCAAATAATTCCGGATGGCATCCGCACGGGCTTGTGATAATTTGAGATTAGACTCTTCTCTTCCATCTGAGTCCGTGTGTCCGGAGATTTTCAAATGAAGATTAGGGTGGTCAATCAAGAAATTAGCAATCTTATCCAGGTCTTTGTGCATTTCCGGAAGAATATTAGCCTTGCCATTTTCAAACTCCAGCGATTCGAATGCAATTTTACTTTCAATGGGTTCTCCGATTTTATTGATTTCCCGATCGCCATCCATGAAAAAGATCTCTTCAATTCGAAAGAACTCATCGCCTTGGATAATTAACAGATAGTTTCGCTTGTTAATCAGGCTGAAATCAAAAGTGCCATCGTCCCGGATGAATTTTGGCGCCACTTCAACGCTTTCATCCAGGTCAATGATGGAAACGATTCCTTTCAGGGGCTTTCCATCCGGATTTTGCAAGCTGCCCTTTAACTGCGTGATGGCGAGCGGCTGGGCCTCCATGGGCACCGGAAAGGAGTGCAGGTCCAGGTTTTTCAGGTCATCTTCTACAGACCGTGCATAATAAAGATTTTTTGATCTTGAATCGATCGTGAAGTAATATTCACTCCCAACTCCGTTTACCAGGGGTCCCGTGTTCTTTGGTTCAGTCCAGCCATTCGGTACCCGGTTTGACTTATAGATATCAAATTCTCCGAAGTTAAGCGGATGGCCATTGGAACTAAAATAAAGAACATTGTAGGTATGATGAAAAAACGGGCTGACTTCACTTTGCACCGTATTGACAATTGGACCTGCATTGAGTGCTTTTACCCAGTTTCCTTTTTTGTCTTTGACAGAATAATAAATATCGGATAAACCAAAACTACCGGCCCGGTTCGATGCGAAAAATAACGTATCACCGGAATGGGTAAGGGAAGGGTGCGAATCCCAGCCGCTACTATTAATGAGCTGCCCCAGGTTTTTCACCGCACTCCACGTGCTGTCGGCTGATAAGGTGGCTACATACAAATCGCAGTTTCCGAAGCCATCGGGAGCATTGCAGCGTGAGAAGTACAGAAACTTACCATCCATGCTTAAGCAGGCTGACCCTTCGTTGAAATCGCTGTTAATGCTGGTAAAGGGTTGAGCACTATCCCAGTAGTCGTTCACTTTTTTACTGAAGAATAAATCTTCATTGTAGCTGCGATCAAAACGCTCGTTACGTTTCGATGTAAAGAGAATCAGATCATCGGTATTGCCTGCCGTGGGGCCATAATCCTCTTTATCCGAGTTGATGTATCCACCCATGTTAACTAAAACCGACTGCGGTGGTCGCAGGGTATCAATGTCCTTGCGATAGTCAACCAGTTTATAATAGAAATCCAGGGGTACATAATTTTCTTTTCGATCCGGATCCAACATCTGATATCGTTTATAAATGTCTGTAATGTCAAGACCTTGCTGGTGGTGTTTCAATACAAGTTTGTAAAGGAGAAGGGCCTCGCCAGGCGGTCCATACACTTCGCTTAACTTGGCAAGGCGCCAAATCATGGCCACATTTTTACTAAAGTTTTCAATGCCGAAATTTTTCACATAGGCTTTCAACTCCACATACATGGCTTGTTCTTGCCCGGCATTGTCAAGTGCTTGAATTGATTCCAGTTTTGATTCATTTCGGTAGTTGGCGATTTTGTTGATGTTGGGAAACTGAAATATGTCAGACTGGCTGTACGTGCTTACGGAATCATTCAATTTTACCACCCCCCCTTTTTTGAAACCCTTTTTCTCCCGTTGAGCGTTTACAGGATAGGCATTGCTCAGAAGCAGTGCAAAAAGCACTAATAAACAAGGTTTTGTAAGTAAAATGGTTGACTTGAACATGTCGCTAGCCTATCGAAAAATCGAACAAATTTGACTCATAACCAAAACGCTGGCATACGGATTGACCCATATGGCCTTGATCAAATATTAATTGGAGACACCCTTTTTTTGTGTCAAATTGGCACGTTAAGATTATGTTTAAATCACTTGCAATAACACCCATGGTTCAGGAAGATTCAGAGGAGTTGATCCAACTGATAAACCCGGAGCAAGAGTCGGACCTGAAACCAGAAGATCTTCCCGAAGAGCTTTCGATATTACCGATAAAAAATACTGTATTGTTTCCAGGGGTAGTAATTCCAATTACAGTCGCCCGGCAGAAATCCATTCGTCTGATCAAGAAGGCCTATCAGGGAAACCGGATCATTGGTGTCATTGCTCAGAAAAATAAGCAAGCCGAAGAACCGGGGATGGAAGATTTATACCGGTTTGGTACCGTGGCTAGAATTATCAAGATGTTGGTGCTTCCGGATGGTAACACAACCATTATCATTCAGGGTAAAAACAGATTCTTAATCCGAGAGTTTGTGCAGGATGAACCCTTCATGACCGCACACATTGATCTGCAACCGGAGCTGGCATTGAATTTACAGAGCAAGGAGGTTAAGGCATTGGTTCAATCGTTGAAAGATGCAGCCTCCAAAATTCTGAAGTTGAATCCGGAAATTCCGCAAGAGGCACAGGTAGCGTTGGATAACATACAAAGTACGGGTTTTCTGATTCACTTTCTTTCTTCCAACCTGAATGTGGATGTAGCGGACAAGCAAAAGATACTTGAAACGAATAACATCATTGACCGCGGTACCCTTTTATTGCAATACATGCTTAAGGAGATCCAAATGCTGGAGATCAAAAACGAGATCCAGAAAAAGGTGCATACCGATATTGATCAGCAGCAACGCGATTATTTTCTGCGCCAGCAAATACGGGTACTGCAGGATGAATTGGGGTACGATGGTCCGGATAAGGAAATTGAAAAACTACGCAAGCGTGGAGCAGAGAAAAAATGGTCCAAAGTTGCCGCGGAACACTTTAATAAAGAACTCGATAAGCTTCAGCGCATCAATCCACAGGCAGCGGAATTTCCGGTTGCGATGAATTATGTGGAGTTCATGTTGGATTTACCCTGGGATGAACATACCGTGGACGATTTCGATCTGAAGCGAGCCCGGAAAATTTTGGACAAAGATCATTTTGGGTTGGAGAAAGTAAAGACCCGAATCCTCGAATACCTGGCTGTCCTCAAACTGAAGCAGGACATGAAAGGGCCGATTTTGTGCTTATACGGGCCTCCTGGTGTTGGAAAAACTTCCTTGGGAAAATCGATTGCCAAATCGTTACAACGAAATTATGTACGCATGTCGTTGGGCGGAGTTCATGACGAAGCGGAAATTCGCGGTCACCGCAAGACGTATGTTGGGGCCATGCCTGGAAAAATTTTGCAGAACATAAAGAAAGCGAAATCCTCCAATCCGGTTTTTATTTTAGATGAGATCGATAAGGTTCGATCTGATTTTCGGGGCGACCCTTCTTCAGCCTTATTGGAAGTGTTAGATCCCGAACAGAATAATTCTTTTGGTGACAATTACCTGGAAGTTGAGTACGATCTTTCTAAAGTGTTGTTCATTGCCACTGCCAATTCACTCGATACCATACACCCGGCCTTGCGTGACCGGATGGAAATTATCGAGATTACAGGGTATACAGTGGAGGAGAAACTTCAGATTGCGATTAAACACCTGGTGCCCAAACAACTTGCTGAGCATGGATTGAAAGCGCATAAAATTAAATTTAGCAAAGAGGCGTTGTTGAAAATCATTGAGAGCTATACACGTGAATCGGGTGTACGCAATCTGGAGCGGAAAATTGGGAGCGTTGTGCGAAGTGTGGCCAAGTCCATCGCCATGGAGGAAGCAGTCGAAACGAACATTACACCTGAATTTGTTGGCAAGGTGCTGGGTGTTGAGATTTTTGACGAAGAACTATACCAGGGCAATGATTTGGCAGGCGTGGTAACAGGGTTGGCCTGGACGCAAGTGGGTGGTGATATTTTGTTCGTTGAGTCGAGCTTAAGCAAAGGCAAAGGGCAGCTAACTATATCTGGCCAGTTAGGCGATGTGATGAAAGAATCAGCCATGGCAGCATTGTCGTATTTAAAATCGAATGCACAAGTATTGGGTATAGATCATCGCGTTTTCCAGCAATACGATTTGCACATTCACGTACCGGCTGGAGCGGTGCCCAAAGATGGACCATCGGCTGGCATTACCATGTTAACCTCACTGGCATCCATTTATACGCAACGGAAAATTAAAAATAAATTGGCCATGACCGGTGAGATTACCTTGCGCGGAAAGGTGTTACCGGTGGGTGGCATTAAGGAAAAGATCCTGGCAGCGAAGCGAAGCGGGATTAAGGAGATCATCTTAAGTGCAAAGAATAAACGCGATATCGAAGAAATCGAAAAGCAGTACATCAAAGGACTTGTATTTCATTACGTAAATACCGTTGACGAAGTATTGAAAATTGCCTTGTTAAAAGAGAAGGTGGCGAAGCCGGTAGATTTAATACTGGAGAATGCCCGCCCTGAAAAATAATTGTTGACGGTTAACCAAGAACCATGTTATCCTCTACCCATTTAACTCCCCAGCAGATCGTACAAGAACTGGATAAGTACATTGTTGGACAGTACGATGCTAAGCGAAATGTAGCCATTGCCTTACGCAATCGCTGGCGCAGAATGAATGTGAAGTCCGAAATTCATGATGATATTGTTCCGAATAACATTCTGATGATTGGAACGACCGGTGTCGGGAAGACAGAGATTGCCCGAAGGTTAGCGAAGGTTGCCGATGCTCCCTTTGTAAAAGTCGAAGCTTCAAAATTTACAGAAGTTGGTTACGTAGGTCGTGATGTGGAAAGTATGGTCCGCGATCTGGTAGAGCAATCGGTGAATATGGTGAAGGCCAGAAAGAAGGACGAGGTGAAGGAACGGGCGGCCCAGTCAGTAGAGGAAATTATTTTGGATGCGTTAATCCCCCCGATGCGGTCAAAGTCAGCAGGGTTTACGGTTACATCTGAACAAGAAGGTGAGCCCACCACGGATGTAGAGTTGAATGAAAGAACCCGCAGTCTCTTTCGCGATAAAATCCGGAACGGAGAATTGGAGGATCGGAAGATCGAAATAAATATCAAAGGCAGTGGCAATCCTGGTGTTGGCATGATTGGGGCGGGCATGATGGATGAAGTTTCCATGATGAACCTGCAAGACATGCTGAGCGGCATGCTGCCGAAAAAGCCCAGGAAGCGTAGAGTTACAGTAGGGGAAGCCCGCAAAATCTTGTTAGAGGAAGAAGCCTCCAAACTCATTGATATGGATGAAGTGAAAGAAGAAGCCATACGAAGAGCAGAAGATACCGGAATCATCTTCATCGATGAGATCGATAAGATTGCTTCTGGCGCAGGTAAAAAAGGCGGCAGCGGACCTGACGTAAGCAGGGAAGGGGTGCAACGCGATTTATTGCCCATTGTAGAAGGCAGTACCGTCAATACCAAGTATGGAGTTATTAAAACGGATCATGTATTATTCGTAGCAGCCGGAGCTTTTCACATCGCCAAACCGTCCGACCTGATTCCTGAATTGCAAGGTCGGTTTCCGATTCGGGTTGAGTTAACGAACCTTACCAAAGAGGACTTTGTGCGAATCTTGAAGGAGCCCAAGAATGCTTTAACCAAACAGTACCAGGCTTTATTTGAAGCGGAAGGAGTTTCTGTTCAATTCGATGATGATGCTATTGATGAAATAGCCAGTACGGCTTTTGAGATTAATGCAGATGTAGAAAATATCGGTGCCCGCAGACTCCATACGGTGATGAGCCGATTGCTGAATGAATTCCTCTTCGATGTTCCAGATAAAATAAGCGCAGACTCTCAAATCAGGATAACGCAACAACTGGTGAAAGATAAACTGAGCAGTCTTATCAAGAACAAGGATTTGAGCGAATACATTCTTTAACGATGTTTCGTTTTCTAATTGTCCTGACAAGTTGTGTTTTTAGTCTTCATTCTGCGGCTGCTCAACACGATTCTTTGCGTGGGCGGTATGTAGAAGAATTCCCGGATAAATTCTTTATCTGGCCAGTGCTCAAGCAACGGGAACTATCCTTTGACATTCAGAACCGGTACGATGGAAGTCAAAAGTTAAGTTACAAGCCCAATAACTCATATAGCATCGGGCTGGGGGTATACCTTTTTGAAGTTGCCTTTGAATTCTCAGCCGCTATTCCCCTGGATGAGCGGAGTCGAAATACCTATGGCGCTTCTGATATCCGCGATTTACAGGCTAACTTCTTAGGAAAGTTTTGGGGTGTTGATCTGTACCGGCAAAATTATTCCGGATTTTATGTTGCGAATCAAAACCAGGGACCTACTTCACCCGATCCCTTTATCAAACGTTCGGATATCAAGGTACTTAATACGGGTACTAATTTTATCTACGCATTCAACCGCAGCAAGTATTCACTCAAAGCGGCATTCAACTATTCGGAAAAACAGCTAAAAAGTGCCGGATCGTTTATTATTGCAGGCTCTGTGAATACTGCCCGCCTGCAGGCCGACTCTTCGGTGGTAGACCAGATTTATTCCCCCGATCAATATTCGGTTTCTTCCTTCCGGAAACTCCAATATGCAGCCTTTGGTTTGGCCCCAGGATATGCCCATAGTTTAATTTATAGGTCATTCTTTCTAAATGGAGCATTCTCTGTCGGTCCGGCCCATTATTGGATCAATTATTCTGCCCAGGACGAAGTCGATTATGACATGTCCATCAACACCTATATGGATATCCGCCTGGCGCTTGGCTATAACAGCAACCGGATCTTTGGGGGCGTAAGTTATATTATCCAAAGCCGCAACATCCGGTTTGAAAATATCGAGTTTACAAAAAACAGCTCCACCTTGAAGTTTCTGGTGGGCTATCGTTTTCACGAAAAAGGTGTCTTGAAGAAACGGGCAAAAGACTACGTACCCGGAAATAAGTCAGCCCGCTAGCATCGCTGCTGACATACGGTTGTCATAACCACCTCGTTGATTTGAGAAAATCAATCTATATGAACAAGTTTATTGCCAGCAAATCAATTCATCTACTCGTTCCGCCTGATCGTGTGTGGGCAGCACTGACCACACCTGCATTAATTAGAGAATATTTATTTGGGACAGAAACGGTAACGGACTGGAAGCAGGGGAGCCCGATCGTTTTTAGAGGCGAGTGGGAGGGAAAACCCTATCAGGATAAGGGAATTATATTGGAGACAGTTCCGAATAAGGTATTCCGGTACTCCTATTGGAGTAGCTTTTCCGGCACGGAGGATAAGCCGGAAAATTATGCAATAGTAGCATACCGACTTTTCCCGGATCAAAAGGGAACGTTGCTTTCCATCACCCAGGATGGAATCGCCACAGCGGAAGCTCAGCAACATTCTGAAAGTAACTGGGAGAGTATCCTGAATACGTTGAAGAAATTGGTAGAGCAGTAGACCTCAGATTTTTATCCAGGCTTCTGAATTCTCTGTTGCTGCGAATGTTGTTCGGGGTGGTAAATCCAGGTAGGGATAAGTGACCTTCGAAAGGAATAAACCTTGCGGGTAGGCGGGATCCCACACCTCCGGAGTTTTTCTGGTGATGAAGTAACTTTCAAATTCATCGATGCTTAATTCATTTCTGCCAATCTGCAAAAATTTTCCTACCAGCAGGCGCACCATACGGCCCAGAAAGCGGTCGGCCGAAATCTGAAACCGCAGCCTGTCTTCCTGTTGATTGGTAAACAACTGGGCTGAGGAAACGTGGCAAAGGGTATGTTGGTAAAGGTCCGGAGATTTACAAAATGCTCGGTAGTCTTTGTACGTTGGCAATAGTGCAATAGCCTGTTTCATCTTTTCCACGTTCCACTTTTTTTCGGGGTACCAGGTGCTGATGGGATTAAGAAACGGATCCTTCTCAGAATGAATGAAATAATCGTATCTGCGTTGGGTGGCATCAAAGCGCGCATGCTGATCGTCTTGTACGGGAATTATTTCAAAAATCGCAATATCGTTAGGAAGCATTTTGTTGGCCCGGAACAGGAGATCGAAATCCCAAGCTTCTTTTACTTCCAGATGAAAAAAGAATTGACTGGCATGTACCTGGGCATCGGTGCGGCCGCAGCCCATAACGGAAATGGGCTCTTTCAGAATCTCGCCAAACACCTTTTCAACAACCTCCTGTACACTGCCGGCATTGGCTTGACGCTGCCAGCCTCGGTAATGAGTACCCAAAAAGGCCGCATGAAAGAAGAATCTCACAATTGAAAGTATACCATAAACATAATACTATTTGTTCCTATTAACATTATTTGTCATTTTCGTTCATACTAAAAAATAAGGTAATGAAAAGGTGGATGATTTTCGGTTGTGTATTGTTGATCTCAACTTCAATACGTGCACAAAGTGGTAAAGTACAAGACAACCTCTCCCTGCCCAGCAAGATTTTAAAAATGGATCGTAAGTATGCCATTTACCTGCCACCGGATTATGAGACCAGTCAACGCAGCTATCCGGTGCTGTATCTGTTGCACGGAGGCGGAGATGATCAAACCGGCTGGGTGCAGTTTGGCGAAGTGTTGCATATCACCAATAAGGCTATTGCCGAGGGGATTGCCACACCGATGATTATTGTCATGCCCGATGCCAAAACCGGGCAGATGGGCTACTTCAACAGCATCAAAGGCGACTGGCGCTATGAGGATTTCTTTTTTCAGGAATTTATGCCTTATATAGAAAAGACTTATCGGATAAAAAGTGAAAAGCGCTACCGGGCGGTGGCCGGTCTTTCGATGGGCGGTGGAGGTTCGTTTATGTATGCCCTTCATCATCCTGAGTTATTTTCTTCTGCTTGTCCATTGAGTGCCTATGTGGGTCCTTTATCAACCGATGATTTAAAAAATTTCCTGGCCCGCACTAATCAAACGGCCACAGATGCAGAATTGGAAACGTATTTCAAAACGCACAGCGCCATCAACCTGGTGAATGACATAAAAGACGATCAGAAAAAAGCGGTGCGCTGGTACATTGATTGTGGCGATGATGACTTTTTGTATGAAGGAAACTCGTTGGTACACATTGCCATGAAGAAAAAGGAGATACCGCATGAGTTCAGAGTTCGCGATGGTGGCCACACCTGGACGTATTGGCGTACCGCCTTACCCGAGGTTTTACAGTTTGTCTCACAGGCATTTCATCAATACTGATTTTATTTGAATCTTTAATTTACTTCTAATCACCGGTGTTACGAACATGCCGGGAAGCAGCCATTCTGTGTTACCTTTGTGGCTCAAAAGTTAAAGATGAATTCGGGTCGATTACTTGGGTGCTTGCTTGTTGGCTGGCTGACGTTGTCAACAGCCACCTATGGGCAATTGAACCCGGTGCGTACTGCGTGGAACCGGCTGCAGGACAAGCAGTGGGAACGTAGTTTCCGGGCGTTGAAAAAAGAACTTGGAAAAGACACTGCCCAAATAGAAGCTAACTATGTATTGGCTGCATGGTTTTTATCGCCCGGCAATCCCGAAAGGCAGGTTGATTCTGCGCATCACTACATTCTTCAAACGGAAAAATTGTTTCAAGCGTTATCTGTCCGCGACCGGGAGCGGGTACAGCGGTTTCCGATTGACAGCATTGTATTATCGCAGCTCCATGGGCGCATTGACAGTACCGCATTTTCCCGTGCGAAGAGTTTTAATACGGAAGGAGCCTATTTATTTTTTATAGAGCATTACCCCAACGCAGCGGAAATAGGAAATGCTATTGAATTACGGGATGAAGTAAGTTTTTTGGAAGCACTGAAGGGGAATACCTATCAAAGTTTTCAGGAGTATCTGACCCGATACCCTGACTCGCACCGGGCCGCTGAAGCAAAGGAAAGGTATGAGCGATTATTGTTTGAAGACAAAACCCGGGATAAGAAGATGGAGAGCTACAAAGCGTTTTTTCAGAACTACCCGGGCAGTCCATACGCGCTGCAAGCTGAACAACAGATTTTTGAACTGAGCACCGCTTCGGGGAATCCCGAAGGGTTTTTGAATTACTTGCATCAATATCCGCAGGGGCATTATGCAACATTCGCCCGTAACCTGCTTTTTCATCTTGTACCGGAGCTGGATGAGGAATTGCCAGAACAGCTCTTAACCGATTCATTAAGAAGGGTAACCCAACTCAATGCTCATTATTGGATTCCATTTTTTAAAGATGGCTTGTTTGGCTTTATGAATTCAGAAGGGGCAGAAGTGCTGTCAGCCCAGTTTCAGGAAGTGGAGGATGAGTATAAGTGTTATCCGATCCGGAGTGATATTTTAAAGTTGAATTCAGGTTCTTACAGTCGCAGCGGTAAAAAATTGGCAGAGCCGGAGACCGAATTAATGTCAATAGGATATGGGTTTCTAAAGTCAAAATCCAAAGAATGTATTCAGCTGATTCATAAGTCAGGACTTGTTCTTGTGCCCGGTTGTTATTCGGAGTTTAAGATGGTGGGCACCAATTTTTTGGCCGGAGAAAAAGGCAAGGAATGGACGTTATTTACATTAACGGGTCGGCCCTTACCCCTTAAGGGAATCGAGCAGGTGCGCGAAGTGGAGGGATTGATTGAAGTGACCAGAAGTGGCAAGAAGATTTTAACTACCCTTCAAAATCTGACTGAAATTGTGCAAGGTGGAGATTTGCATGATGAACTTGTGTTTGACGAGGTAAGGCCTGTTCGGGCCGGTCAGGTATTGGTTCGCAATGGTTCGATGGAGGGAATATTGGATCGTGATCTGAACTATGTAGTCCCGTTGTATCGACAATCCCTTACGTTAACTCCTTTCGGATTGATCGTCCGTCAACCAACGGGGTCTGTGGTGCAGGGTCTTTCCGCTGATTTGGAAAATAAAATCTGGAGCGCAGTAACGTTTCAAGGCGAATGGTTGGTGTTGGAGTCAGAAGGCAAATTGCAATTGTATCATGTAGCCAGTAAAAAGATGACCACTATTCTGGCGGACAGCATTTGGTTTGATCGTTCGCTCGCCCTGGCACAGACCGGCAGTACCACCCTCGTTTATCTTTCGGCCAACCGATCGATCGAGTTGTTGCCGGATTCAAAAGTAAAATTTGTTACAGCCCGGGACTCCATTCAGTTTTGGTACACAGAAAACAAAGGGAAGCGTACCGTATTTAATTTGAACGGGGATCAGCAATTCACTACGGAGTACGAACTGGTCGAATCGATCGGAACCGAATTATTTCTTGTCTCGAAGGGAAACCTGAAGGGTGTGTTGGGCCGCAATGGTAAAGAAGTCATCCGTGTGGAAATGGATGCCATTATCATAAATCCGGATGGACAGCTTTCCTTGTTAAAAAATCGGCAGTTTGGATTGTTTGACCCGATCACCCGAAAATTAGTGAAACCGGTTTTTGAGCGAAACATAGTTTTGCTTGACAAGGACCACCTGATTGCCTTCAAGAGTGGACAGTATGGAATAGTGGGTTGGGATTCCAAAGCCTTCACCAACTTTGAATTTTCTGAGATTGTACCCTGGTCCGATTCTCTGATTTGGGTGAAACGAAATTTTCAATGGCAGCTCTATAATTATAAAACCGGGGCAACTCAATTAGAGCAAATCCGGGACTTTAGCTGGATCCGCAACAGCCAGGAAGAGAAAATTGTCCGGATTCATCAGGGCAATTATTATGGTATTGTCAGCAGCCGGCATCACGTTGTCATTCAGCCTACCTTTCATGACATTGTTAACCTGGGCACACCGGAAATACCCCTTTATTTTACCGAAAAAAGGGTGGAAGAAGCTGGCATCTATGTTGTTATCTATTACAATCGCGCTGGAAAACTAGTTAGACGGCAGGCGCTGGAGGAGGAAGAATACGATCGTATTTATTGTGATGAATGATGACAAACCTTTCACATAAGTTTCAATCGTATCTATAGGATTTGTTTATAATTTGGAAGCCATTGTGTTTTTAACCCGAAAATAATTGCAGATGAAAACGATTTTGATGGTAGCCCTTATTGCAGGAGGGATTGGTTCGTTGCCTGCGCAAACACAACCTTCCCCAAAGCTGGAGCCTAAACTGGTGGTGGGAATTGTGGTGGATCAAATGCGGCAGGAATATCTCTACCGGTATGATAAGAAATTTGGCCAGCAGGGCTTTAAGCGAATGATCAACGAGGGCTTTATGTTGAAGAATGCACATTATAATTATGTGCCTACAGAAACGGGTCCCGGGCATGCTTCGATTTTTACGGGTGCAACTCCTTCTGTGCATGGCATCATTGCCAATGATTGGTATGACCGTACCCTTAAAAAGAATGTGAATTGTGTAAATGATACAACCCAGAAAGCGGTAGGTACCGATGCGCTGGGTGCAGTATCACCGTGGCGAATGCTAAGCACCACACTCAGCGATGAACTAAAGTTGGCCACACAAAAAAACGCGAAGGTGGTAGGAGTTTCAATCAAGGATCGTGGGGCCGTGTTACCGGCAGGGCATATGGCGGATGGCGCCTATTGGTATGACGGCAAAACAGGTTCCATGATCACCAGCACCTACTATAAGCAAACCCTACCGGATTGGGTTACTAAGTTCAATCAGCAAAAGTTGCCCGATACCTATCTGAATCAAACCTGGAATCCACTGTTACCTCTTTCTGCTTATACCGAATCCGGCCCGGATGATTCACCCTACGAAGGAAAATGGCGAGGCAAAGAAAACCCCACCTTTCCCTATAACCTCGCAGAGTTGCGTAACACAATGGGCGTGTATAACTTTTTAATCTCAACGCCCTGGGGCAATACCCTCGTGGCAGAGTTCGCAAAAGCTGCAATAAAAGGCGAGAGTTTGGGAAAAGATGGGGTTACTGATTTCTTATCAGTTTCTTTTTCAAGTACGGATATTATTGGCCATACGATGGGGGCGAATGCGGTAGAGTTAGAAGATACCTATTTGCGACTGGATAAAACCCTCGAGGATTTGTTCACCTATCTGGATAAAGAGGTCGGCAAAGGAAGTTACACGGTTTTCCTCACGTCCGATCACGGGGTAGCCGATGTTCCCCAATATCTGATTGACTCAAAGGTGCCGGCAGGATACTTTCGTACCGGGTATGTTGAATCAGCCTTAAATGAACATCTGCAAAAGCATTTCCCGGGAAAAAAGGTAATTGAAGAATTTACGTCCGATCAGATTTATATCAATCAAAGTGCTTTTGATGGTGACCTTCGGGCTTCGGGCATTGATTTGTTTGTGGCTACTGAATTAATAACAAGATTCATGCTTTCTACAGAAGGAGTAGCCCAGGTTTTCCCGGCCACTACCTTACGCCAAGCCAATTCAGACGAACAAGGAATCCGTGGCCGGGTGGTGCGGGGTTTTCATCCGAAGCGATCAGGTGATATCGCAGTGGTTCTGGAACCAGGCTGGATGGCATGGGGCGGGGTTACCGGGTCAACGCATGGCTCGGGCTATTCCTATGATACACATATCCCGATCTTGTTCTTTGGTGCTGGTATTAAACATGGCAGCACGTCCACCTATCATACTATAACAGACATCGCACCAACAATTTCCTCACTACTAAAAATCAAGTTTCCAAGTGGTTGCACAGGCCAACCCGTTCGCGAAATAGTCGATTAGAACCCTAGTAATATAGAGAAGGAGCCTTTCTGGGTGTAAATCCTCTCATCACGAGAGGATTTTTCATTTCAAAAGTTTGATAATCAGATAATTAATATTCTTTCGACCTATCTGGAAAGGATAAGTTCATCTGCCTCACCAGTGGTAAGAAGTGGTTTTGGAGTGCATTTATGAGGATTTTTGGTAAAAAAGTGGGTAAAAGTGGTAGAAAGTGGTAGAAAGTTACTTATGTTTGCTTAAGGAGAAATAGACAACCACTACCGTCATGACTTTCTTCACCAGTGAATATGAGTGTAAGCTTGATGCGAAAGGCAGATTGGTGCTGCCAGCGCGGATCAAGGCTCAGCTCCCCGAACCGGAAGGTGGGGTGCAGGAGCTTGTGATCAGACGCGGCTTTGAGCCCTGCCTCATTATGTACCCCATGGTGGAGTTTAAAAAGGTCTTCTCAAAAATTTCAGGTCTCAGTGAATTCAACAAAGAGTACCGCGAACTCCAGCGGAGCTTTTTGTCGGGAGTTGTAACAGTTGAGTTGGACAGCAACGGCCGGTTCCTGATTCCCAAAAACATGCTCACCTATGCCCAGGTCGATAAGGATGCGATGTTGGTAGGTACGGGGAGCAAAGTTGAGATCTGGAATCCATCCGTCTACGAGAAGAACCTGATCCAGGACCCGGGTGAGTTGTCGAAGTTGGCCGAGAAGTATCTGAACGAGTAGATACGGATGTCTTGATACTGGACAAGCCATTATGAAAAAATCATCCAGCATCCAGCCTCCCGCCTCGAACAGGTATCACAAGCCGGTGATGTTGGAGGAATGCATCCAGGCGTTGAGCATTCAACCGAATAGCATTTATGTAGATGCAACGTTTGGTGGGGGTGGCCATAGTTTAGTGATCCTTGAAAACCTGAAAGAGGGCCGTTTAATCGCCTTCGATCAGGATGAAGACGCAAAGCGACAAGCGGAAAATATTCAAAGTCGTTCTTTTACATTTTGTCAAGCGAATTTCAGGTACCTGAAGCAGTACCTGAAACTACATGGCGTTAGTAAGGTGGATGGAATTCTCGCAGACCTGGGCATTTCATCGCATCAGATTGATTCTCCGGAACGGGGATTTTCTACGCGGTTTGAAGGACCGTTGGACATGCGCATGGATCAGAAGGGAAAACAAACGGCAGCCAGAATCCTGAACGAATATGAAGAGCAAGAACTGCACAAGATATTGGGGATGTATGGAGAATTAAAAAATGCCCGCACAGCCGCCAAAGCGGTTGTCGTTGCCCGAACTCAAAAGCCATTCGCCACCACCCTGGATCTAAAAAATGCATTGCAGAGCATTGCTCCTCGTGGAAAGGAGAACAAGTATTTCGCCCAGGTGTTTCAAGCGCTGCGCATCGAAGTAAATGAAGAGATGAAGGCCCTTGAAGACTTTTTGCACCAATGTGGCGAAGTGATGAAACCGGGTGGCCGACTGGTAATCATGAGCTATCACTCGCTTGAAGACAGGATGGTAAAGAACTACATCAACACAGGAAAAGTGTTTGGTGAGTTGGAGAAGGATTTCTTTGGCAACCCGATCAAACCTTTTCAGGCAATAAACCGGAAGCCGATCGAGGCATCGGAGAAAGAAGTAAACGAAAACAAACGGGCCCGCAGCGCTAAACTAAGGGTGGCCGAAAAGATATGAGTGAGAATAAATTCAGAATAGCAGAACCAGGCAAGGGCAATGAATCCCGGGTGAAATCCACAGCTGCGGGTCCCAGTATTTTTTCGGGGCTGGAAAAGAAGCTGAAACTCGAATCGTACTTCGAAGAAGGATTTCCCGTTCAGTACCTTCCAAAAATTCTGTTTGCAGTTCTGTTAAGCATGCTGTACATCAGCAATACACACTATGCCGAAAAAACCACCCGGAAGATTGACAAAATGCAAAGCGAGGTAGAGGACTTGCGTGCGGACTACACCACCCTGAAAGCAGATATTATGTACTCTAGCAAACAAAGCGAAGTAGCGCGCAGAGTAAAGGAACTGGGATTGAAAGAAAGTTTGAATCCACCATTTAAAGTAGTTGTTGACGAAGGTGAATATTAAGAAATCCATATTAGTACGGGTGCGGGTCGCCTTTCTATGCGTCCTGATTTTTGCTGTTTGCGTGGCAGCGAAAATCGGCCACATTCAATTGGTGGAGGGGGACAAGTGGGCGAAGCTGAGTGAGGAGATCAACTTTGACTACAAGAAAGTGAAAGCCACCCGGGGAAACATCTATTCGGATAACGGAAGCCTGTTGGCCACCAGTCTGCCATTTTATAAAGTGGCGATTGACCCTACCCTGGCAAAATCAGAAACATTCAAGGCAGGCGTTGATTCGTTGAGTTATCTACTGGCTCGCTATTATAAAGATCGCCCGTCATCCGAGTACAAGCAGATGCTGAAAGATGCCCGGGCTGCAGGCAAGCAATACATCGTGCTTAACCGAAAACAAATCAACTATCAGACAAAAAAGGAAATGATGACCTGGCCCATCTTCCGGGAAGGTCGGTATAAGGGGGGCGTAATTTTTGAAAAGATGGATGTTCGCTATCGCCCGTTCTCTAACCTTAGCCGCAGAACAGTCGGGTTTGTTAATGAAGATGGAAAAGGAGCCGGCCTTGAGTACAGTTTTGATGATGTACTCGGTGGTCAGGATGGAGAAGCTTTATTTCAGAAAATTGCCGGGGGAACCTGGAAGCCGGTCTTTGATGGCAACAACACCAAGGCGGTTGATGGGTTGGACATTCACACCACCATCGACATTAACCTCCAGGATGTTGCCGAAACTTCCTTGTACCGGGCCATGAAGCTACACAATGCCGATGAGGGCACGGTAGTGGTGATGGAGGTGAAAACAGGTCACATCAAAGCCATCTCCAACCTAAGCAGCGATGGCCATGGAGAATTTTACGAAAAGTTTAATCATGCTGTGGGCGGTTCCATTGAACCTGGATCCACATTCAAACTGGTAACGATGATCGCCTTGTTGGAAGATACCAACCTGCAGTTGAGCGATAGCATTAATACAGGTAACGGAGAATACACATTCTATAACCGAAAAGTAAAAGATCATCACGAAGGAGGATTTGGAAAGATTTCGGTGCAGCAAGCCTTTGAGTTATCTTCTAACGTAGCCATGGCGAAACTCACCGATAAATACTTTGGAACAAAGCCTTCAAAATTTATTGAACATGTCGATCGTTTAAAGTTATCAAAGCCCTTGGGCCTGCAAATTACCGGAGAAGCCTATCCTAAAATTACACGCCCCACCGATAAGAATTGGAGTGGTATCACGTTGCCCTGGATGGCCTACGGGTATGGGTTGGAAATCACTCCGCTTCACACACTTACCTTATTCAATGCAGTCGCCAATGATGGAAAAATGATCAAGCCTGTTTTTGTTACAGCGGTAAGCAAAGCCGATAAAGTAAAACAGGATTTTGAAACGGAACCTATCACGGGCAAAATCTGCTCCAACAAAACATTGAATCAACTCCGGCTGCTGTTGGAAGGTGTTGTCGAAAACGGTACTGCCATGAATTTAAAAAATGCGCATTACCGCATTGCTGGTAAAACAGGAACGGCCCAGATCCTCCAGAATGGCCGCTATGAAAAACGCTACATCACTTCGTTTGTTGGTTACTTTCCTGCGCATGCTCCCAAGTATTCGGCTATCGTATTAATCAAAAATCCGCGCGGCTTTTATCAGTATGGAAACAACGTGGCGGGTCCGGTATTCAAGGACATTGCGGATAACATTTATTCCCGCGATATCAACCTCCACCTGGCCATGGAGAAGAAGCAAAGTCTGGAACCCGGTGTGTTTCCAATCATCCGGGCCGGCAAACAAGATGAACTAACGATGTTGAGTAATGAGTTAGGCGTATCCAATCACTCTGCCACCGAAGAAGAATGGATTAAGGCAGCTAAAAATGGAAGTTCAGTGGTTTGGAAAAAGAATGCGGTTGTGAAAGACCATGTACCCGATGTACTGGGCATGACATTTCGTGATGCCGTCTATTTGCTGGAGAAGTCGGGATTGCGAGTTTCCTTCGAGGGCAAAGGCCGGGTCACCAATCAATCACTTCCTCCAGGCACAAGAATTTCGAAAGGATCCATCATCAATTTACGGTTGGGATAATGGCCGAGTTGAAAGACATATTATATAAGGTACACATCACGTCAACATCGGGTAGTATGAATGTGGAGGTGAAGGGTGTGTGCTTTGATTCCCGCAAGGCCCACCCTGGATCGTTGTTCATAGCCGTGAAGGGAACGCAATCGGATGGGCATGCCTTTATTGATAAAGCAATCAGCGGAGGTGCAATCGCGGTGGTGGCTGAAAAACTTCCGGATACGCTGTCAGAAAATATTACCTACGTTGCTGTGAAGGATAGTGCGAAAGCCTTGGGAGTTATTGTTGGTAATTATTATGGCAATCCCTCTTCTAAATTAAAACTGATTGGAGTAACAGGCACCAACGGGAAGACCACCGTGGTTACGTTGTTGTTCAAGCTTTTTACTTCGTTAGGATATCGATGCGGAATGTTATCCACAGTTGTGAATAAAATTGTGGATAAAGAAATTCAAGCTACACACACCACGCCCGATCCGATTCAAATCAATGAGTTGCTGGTGCAGATGCTGGCTGAGAAATGCACACATTGCTTCATGGAAGTAAGTTCGCATGCGGTAGATCAGGGCCGCATTGCAGGATTGAATTTTACGGGTGCCCTTTTTACCAACATCACACACGATCATCTTGATTATCACCACACTTTTGAAAGTTACATCCGAGCCAAGAAGGGCTTCTTCGATGCATTGCCTGCCGAAGCCTTTGCGTTGGTGAATGTAGATGACAAGCGGGGCCTGGTGATGTTACAAAATACCAAAGCCCGTAAACAAACCTATGGCCTTAAAAAAATGGCCGACTTCAAAGGAAAGATCATCACCAACTCCATTGAAGGACTTGAATTGGAAATTGCCGAGCGAAATGTTTGGTTTAAACTGATTGGCGACTTCAATGCATATAATCTGCTCGCAGTGTACGGAGCGGCCATGCTGTTGGGCGAGGATATGGAGTTGGTATTGATGAAACTTTCAGCATTGACCGGAGCCTCCGGAAGATTTGAATTGGTGTTACCCGGATCCAGGTTTACCGCCATTGTGGATTATGCCCATACCCCGGATGCGTTGAAGAATGTTTTGGAAACTATTGAACATTTCCGTACGGGTACCGAGCAAGTTATTTCCGTAGTGGGTTGTGGTGGTGATCGCGATCGCACCAAGCGACCGCTAATGGCAGCAATCGCGTGTAAATATTCCAACAAAGTGATTTTTACTTCCGATAATCCACGGAGCGAAGATCCCATGGAGATCATTCGGGAAATGCAGAAAGGTGTGGGACCCACAGAAGCACGGAAGACATTGGTGATGGTGGACCGGGAGGAAGCTATTAAAACTGCTTGTATGATGGCGAAGGAAAAGGACATCATCCTGGTAGCAGGGAAAGGCCACGAAAATTATCAGGAAATAAAGGGGGTGAAGCATCCCTTTGACGATAAAGAAGTATTGACACGGATGATTAAACTGTTTTCTAATTAACAATACTCAATGGATCAATTAGCCAATGAGGAATTATAATGATAATGTAATTGTAAAGATGACCTTTCAATACGCTTCAGATATTTTAGAGTTTTCAGAGATACTTAGGGATCAGAAGCGGTATGTTTTCTCTGATCAGGTACTTCGATCCGGGTGTTCAATCGGAGCGAATGTAAAGGAAGCACAGGGAGCCGAGAGCAAAGCAGATTTCATCCATAAAATGAAATTAGCTTTAAAGGAGGCAGAAGAATCAGAGTATTGGCTTGAGTTGTGCGACTTTTCATCAAAATATCCCAAACCTGGAAAGTTGCTAAATGACATTGAGAGTATACTCAAGGTATTGAATAAAATCGTTTCAACCTCTAAAAGTGGAAAAGATGAATTGGCTAATTGATAATTGGCTAATCGATAATTAAAAAGAAATGCTCTACTATTTGTTCGACTATATTGAAAGGAACTTTGACTTGCCGGGAGCAGGTTTGTTTCAATATATCTCTTTTCGTGCGGGAGCGGCAGCGGTCTTGTCATTAATCATTACCATCACGTTTGGAAAGAATCTGATCAACTACCTACGTAGAAAACAAGTAGGCGAAGATATCCGCGATCTGGGCCTGGAGGGTCAGCTTCAAAAAAGAGGAACACCCACCATGGGCGGGTTGATCATCATTGCCGCCATCCTGATTCCCACCTTGTTAATGGCCCGGCTCGACAACGTCTATATCATCTTGCTCATCGCCACCACGGTATGGCTGGGGTTCATCGGGTTTTTGGATGATTATATTAAGGTATTTAAGAAGAATAAAGAAGGGTTGGCAGGTCGTTTCAAAATTGTGGGTCAGGTAACCATTGGTCTGATCGTTGGGCTCACCCTCTACTTCAATGACAGCGTAGTGATTCGTGAAGTTAAGCCTTCAAACACATCGAGTATCGAAGTCATTCAACCCGAGCAAGGGATTCGTGTGGAGTATCACGATGTGAAATCAACCAAGACCACCGTTCCGTTTATTAAGAATAATGAGTTTGATTACAGCGACATCCTACCCTTCATTGATCACAACTACACGTGGATACTATTTACCCTGATTGTGATCTTGATCATTACCGCGGTTTCAAACGGAGCCAACATCACCGATGGGATTGATGGGTTAGCGGCTGGTACGTCTGCGATCATAGGATTGACGCTGGCGATCTTTGCCTATCTCTCGGGCCGTGTTGACTTCAGTTCCTACCTGAATATCATGTACATCCCGAACCTGGGTGAATTGGTAATTTTCTGCACTGCGTTTGTGGGTGCCTGTTTAGGATTTCTTTGGTACAATGCATTTCCTGCACAGGTATTCATGGGCGATACCGGCAGTCTTTCCCTCGGTGGGATTATCGCTGTGCTGGCCTTGGCGGTTCGCAAGGAGTTGATGATTCCCTTGCTGTGCGGAATATTCCTGGTTGAAAACCTTTCCGTGATTATGCAGGTGTCGTATTTCAAGTACACGAAAAAGAAATATGGTGAAGGGCGGAGAATTTTTCTCATGTCTCCTCTGCACCATCACTACCAAAAGAAAAATATTCACGAATCTAAAATCGTAACCCGGTTTTGGATTGTCGGAATCTTGTTGGCGATTCTTTCATTAGCAATGCTTAAGTTACGATGAGCAAGAAAGTTGTCATCTTGGGTGGAGGTGAAAGTGGAACCGGAGCAGCCCTGCTTGCGAAGGCGAAGGGGTTTGAGGTTTTTGTTTCCGATCAGGGTACGTTGAAAGAAAAGTACAAGGCTGATTTGACAGCCGCGCTGATCCCTTTTGAAGAAAGGACTCACTCAGTCGATAAAATTCTTAAAGCCGATCTTATCATCAAAAGCCCGGGGATTCCCGACAAGGCTGAAATAATAAAACAAGCCAAAGCCCGCGCCATTGAAATCATTGATGAGTTGGAATTTGGTTACCGGTATGCCCAAGGTAAAGTAATCGCCATCACCGGCACGAACGGAAAAACGACCACCACCTTGTTGACATACCACCTCATGAAAGCGTGTGGATTTAACGTGGCCCTGGCCGGCAATGTGGGCGAAAGTCTGGCTCGAAAGGTGGCCATGGAAAAGCATGATTGGTATGTCATTGAAATCAGCAGTTTCCAATTGGATGGCACGACCACGTTCTGCCCGGAGATTGGCATCCTGTTGAACATCACGCCTGATCACCTCGATCGATACGAGTATAAAATGGAGAACTACATCAACTCCAAGTTCCGGCTCATCCAGAATATGCGGCCTAATAACCATTTCATCTACTACGCGGATGATGCGGTTACTGGCCCGGAAGTAAATAAACGCACGATAAATGTGGCCACCCTGAAAGTCTCACTCAAGGACCAGGCTGCACCTGCCCGTTATGACCGTGAGAAGATGGTCTTTAATATCGGCAATGCATCGTTTTCGGTAGCTCAAGCTGAAACCACCTTGAAAGGTCCACACAATCTGATCAATACCATGGCCGCAGTCTCTGCGGTTTGTTTGGCCGGTGGAAAAGTGGAGGCTATCAAAGCCGGATTGAAGACTTTTAAAAATGCACCGCACCGATTGGAATCGGTAGGCATGATTAAAGGCGTGGAGTTTGTCAATGACTCCAAGGCAACCAATGTTGATTCGGTGGTCTATGCGTTGGGCAGCTATACCCAGCCCTTAATTTGGATTGCCGGTGGAATCGATAAAGGTAATGACTACAACCTCATTAAGGATGAGGTTGCCCGCAAAGTTAAGACCCTCATCTGCCTGGGTAAGGATAATAATAAGTTGAAAAATTTTTTTGGCAACATCGTACCCGAAATCATGGAAACCCTGACCGTAAAAGAGTTGGTACGAATGGCATTGAACGCTGCGAAGCAAGGGGATGTCGTATTGTTGTCCCCTGCCTGCGCCAGCTTTGACTTATTCAAAAACTATGAAGACCGCGGCAATCAATTTCGGGAGGCGGTGAGGGAGTTGAAGATGGAAGTAGAAGGAATTCAGAGTAAAGAATA
>CAZAUN010000001.1:183397-516836 GCA_964488465.1 uncultured Ohtaekwangia sp.
TAGAATATAGAATATAGAATATAGAATATAGAATATAGAATATAGAATATAGAATATAGAATGAAGGAGCCAGCAAAATCTTTTTAATAGAAAAGTGAATGGAAAAAATTAAGACATGGGCTGACAAAAACCTCCAGGGCGATCGTGTAATCTGGGCGGTGGTATTTGCGCTTTCGCTCATCAGTATCCTGGTGGTGTATAGTTCCATAGGAACCTTAGCCTACAAGCGTTCTTCCAGTCCTGAATCGATTTTAATAAAGCATACCTTCATGGTGTTTTTAGGGCTGGCGGCCATGTGGTTTGCACACAAAATTGACTATCGGTACTACTCGAAACTTTCACGCCTGGCGTTGTGGGTGAGTGTCCCCCTGTTGATTTATACCTTCACCAACGGTACCACCATCAACGATGCAGCCCGGTGGATTACTTTGCCGATCATCAACACGTCCTTTCAGCCTTCCGATTTTGCGAGTCTGGCATTGATCATTAACCTCGCCAGTATGCTGTCCAAGAAGCAGCAGAATATTGATGATATCAAAGAATCACTGATCCCCATGCTGATCTGGTGCGGGGTGATCTGTGGGCTCATCGCATTAACCAATTTATCCACCGCCATACTGCTGTTCGCTACGTGCATGTTGGTGATGTTCATCGGTCGCGTGCCGGTAAAGTACCTGGCCATGTTGGTATTGGTAGGACTGTTAGCCGGAGCGGTCGCCTTGAAGTTTGGAGTGCGTGGCGAAACTGCTAAAAACCGGATTATGAGTTTTGTGAACGGCACCGAACTTCCGTTCCAGGCAAAACACGGAATGATTGCAGTTGCTACAGGTGGAATATTTGGAAAAGGACCGGGGAACAGCGAGCAACGAAATATTTTACCGCACCCATACTCTGACTTCATTTATGCGATCCTCATCGAAGAATATGGTTTGGTGGGTGGCGCGGTTGTGTTGATTCTCTATCTGGTTCTCTTACACCGCGGCATGAAAGCCGCCTACAACAGTGAGCGCGCCTTTGGTGGCTTGCTATCAGCAGGGCTTGCCTTCGACCTGGTATGTCAGGCGATGGTAAACATGGGCGTGGTGGTAGGATTAGGACCTATTACCGGTCAGCCGTTGCCGTTGATCAGCATGGGCGGAACGGCCATGGTGTTCACCGGATTGTCGGTAGGAATCATTTTGAGCGTGAGCCGTGGCGAACAGGAGGAAAACTGGGGCCAGGAAAAGCCGGCCGACAAAGAACAACGGATAAAGGAAAAGAATTTGGATGCGAAAGCAGCATAAGTGACAACGAAGCAACCATATCGATTAATCATCACGGGCGGAGGAACGGGTGGGCACATCTTTCCCGCACTCGCGATTGCGAATGAATTTAAAAGTCGCTATACGAATGCTGAAATTCTTTTTGTTGGTGCGAAAGGCAAGATGGAAATGACGCGAGTGCCCGAAGCGGGTTATAAAATTATCGGACTCTGGATCAGTGGACTGCAACGGAAGATTACTTTGTCCAACCTGGCGTTTCCATTTAAGTTGATCGCCAGTTATTTCAAGGCCCGGAGCATTATAAAAAACTTTAAACCGCATGCCGTAATTGGTACCGGTGGGTTTGCGAGCGGCCCCATGTTGCTAGCCGCCACCCGGAACCACATCCCTTCGTTGATTCAAGAACAAAATTCCTATGCTGGTTTAACCAATAAGCAGGTGGGTAGTAAAGTACAACGTGTGTGTGTGGCATATTCGGGAATGGAGAAGTATTTTCCCAAAGATAAAATTGTGGTTACCGGCAATCCCGTGCGCAAGGACATCATCGGCATGGAAGCGAAACGCGATCACGCCTTAAGTCACTTCGGATTTTCGGCAAATGAGAAGACGTTGTTGATTGTGGGTGGCAGTTTAGGGGCCCGCACCATCAATGAAAGTGTAATGGCGGGAATTGATCAGTTGATTGATTCACACGTGCAAGTGATTTGGCAAACCGGTAAGGCCTATTATGAAAGCGTAAAAGCGCAAGTGCAGGATAAGGATTTACGCAGGATCCGGATCTATGACTTTCTAAAGCAGATGGACCTGGCCTATGCGGCCTCCGATGCCGTGATTTCCAGAGCCGGTGCGCTGGCAATTTCAGAATTGTGTTTGGCCAAACGGCCAGCGATCCTCGTCCCATCACCCAATGTGGCCGAAGATCATCAGACAAAAAACGCGATGACGTTGGTGCAGGCAGGAGCTGCTTTCATGATAAAAGATGCGGAGGCAAAGTCAACGCTTGTCAGCGAATCCCTGAAATTGATCTACGATCAACAACGCAGCGAAACGTTGCGACAAAATATTGGAAAGCTGGGTCGCCCGCAGGCAACGCAGGAAATTGTAAATGAAATTGAAAAACTGATCGCAAACGCATCGTGAAACTAGAGCAATACGATAGCATTTATTTTCTCGGCATCGGTGGAATCGGTATGAGTGCCCTGGCCCGTTGGTTTAAACACAAGGGCTTGCGGGTTGCCGGTTACGATCGTACACCCACACCCCTTACACATGAATTGCTGGAGGAGGGAATGGAAATTCACTTTGAGGATAAGGTTGAATTCATACCTGGATACATCAGCAAGGAAAAGACGCTTGTGGTGTTTACACCGGCCATCCCCAAAAATCATGTGGAGCACAATTACCTGAAGGAGCAGGGCTTCACCATTTTGAAGCGTTCGGAAGTGTTGGGTCTCCTCACTAAAAATTACAAAACCATTGCAGTGGCCGGTACCCATGGTAAGACTACAACCTCTTCCCTGATAGCACACATTTTGAAAACAGCCGGGAAGGACATGGTAGCTTTTCTGGGGGGCATTACCGCCAACTACGATTCAAATTTGGTGATGCATGGCGAGGTGAATGAGAATACGGTGGTGGTGGCCGAAGCCGATGAGTTCGATCGTTCTTTCCTGCGGCTATTCCCGCACACCGCGGTCGTTACCTCCGCAGATGCGGACCACCTGGATATCTATGGCGATCACTTGCAGATGCTGAGTTCGTATAAGGAATTCATCAGCCAGATTGTTCGCAAGGGAAATCTGATCATTCATGAGTCGATTGCTTTGTTGGCAAACGAAGCACCGCATGTAAATAAAGAGACCTATGGCATGAGCCGGGGACAGTTTTTTGCCGGCAACATTGTCCCGATTAGTCGGGATGGATTTTTTGAATTCGATCTTCTGGGTAACGACCGGAAGATTGAGAAGATCAAGCTCGGTGTCCCCGGTTTTCATAATATGGAGAACGCCATCGCGGCCGCCCTCGTGGCGCGCAAGTTTGGTGTCGATGAAGATACCATTCGAAAAGCGCTGGCCTCCTTCCGCGGGGTGAAGCGGAGATTCGAGTACATCATCCGCAAGGATAACCTTGTGTACATCGATGATTACGCGCATCATCCCACCGAGATTGAAGCGTTCCTGAAGTCGTTAAAGGAAATGTACAAGGGGAAAAAGATTACGGTCATCTTCCAGCCACACCTCTTTACCCGCACCCGCGATTTTGCCGCGGGCTTCTCGAAGAGTCTGAGCCTGGCGGATGAGTTGCTGCTGATGGACATTTACCCGGCCCGCGAAGAACCGATTCCTGGGGTAACCTCCGACATGCTTTTCAGAGAAATCACCAGCCCGGTTAAAATCCGGTGTACCAAAAAGGATGTGCTTCAAAAGCTCGAAGACCTCGACATCGAGGTATTGGCTACGGTAGGAGCCGGTGATATCGATACGTTTGTTAAACCGATCAAAGCAATGCTGACAACGAACTAAGATGAAGTGGAAGCTGAACATACGAAGAGAAATAAAAGTGGTGACCGCTCTGCTGGTCATTTCATTTCTGATTGCTTTTAGCGAACGAAAACTGGATGCGCTCGTATGCAAAAACATTGTGATTGAACTTGACAATGAAAATGAGAATCACTTTTTGGACGAGGCCGATGTGATGAAGTTGGTGGAAGGCAGCGGGCAACCCATCAAAGGCACGGCCCTGGATCACATCAACCTGCGCGCCATTGAAACGAAGTTGAAGTTCGATAAGCATATTCTGGATGCCGACTTGTATGGCGACCTGAAGGGCAACCTGGTGGCAAATGTGGAATTGAGACGACCCTTGGCCCGCATTGTACAACCTGATGCACCCGATGCCTACATCGCAGAAGATGGGGTGATCATGCCGGTATCGGAAAAGTATTCGTCACGCGTGGTGCTCGTCAGTGGCCCGTATGTAAAAAGGTTGCTGGAGAGCGAAGACTTAAACAAAACCGAGGAAGGCCAACAGCTTATGGCCATGTTGGAATTTATAAATGAAGACCGATTCTGGAAGGCCCAGGTAGCGCAACTGGATATCAACAGCCAGGGCAAGATCACGATCCTGCCGCAAGTGACCGGGCAGCGGGTAGAGTTTGGCCTGGCTCATGACTTTGAAAACAAGTTTCGCAAGCTGATGATCTTCTACAAGGAGATCCTGCCGCAGCGGGGCTGGACCCGCTACGACCGGGTGAACCTGGAATACGAAGGACAAATAATCGCAGAATGACTTTTTAACCTATATAACACCATAACATCAAACAACCACTAATAAAGTATACATCATGGAAAACGAGAAAATAGTAGTAGGTCTGGATATCGGAACAACCAAGATCTGCGCCATTGTAGGCCGCAAGAATGAGTTTGGAAAACTCGAAGTGTTGGGCATGGGCAAGGCCGAATCCGAGGGGGTCATTAAAGGCATTGTCACCAACATCGATAAAACCGTGTTCGCCATTGAGAAGGCCATCAAAGAGGCCAGCGACATGTCGGGCATCGATATTGGTGTGGTGAACGTAGGCATTGCGGGTCAGCACATCCGCAGCTCTATACACCATGGCAGCATCACGCGCTCCTCGAAAGAGGATGAAGTGAGTATCGAAGATGTTAATCGCCTTACCGAGGACATGTACCGCATCGTTATTCCACCCGGCAGCGAAATTATTCATGTGATGCCGCAGGATTATATAGTGGACTACGAGGAGGGCATCAAAGATCCCGTGGGCATGAGTGGTGTAAAGCTGGAAGCTGATTTTCACATCATTACGGCCCAGACCAGCGCCATCAACAACATTAATAAATGTGTGCGCAGGGCCGGCCTTGAAATCGAAGACCTCATTCTGGAGCCGTTGGCATCCAGCCTGGCAGTGCTCAGTGAAGAGGAGAAAGAAGCCGGTGTTTGTCTGATCGACATCGGGGGTGGTACTACGGACATTGCGGTGTTTCACGACAGCATCATCCGCCACACGGCCGTTATTCCTTTTGGCGGCAATATCCTGACCAACGACATCCAGACCGGGTTGATGGTGATGGCGAAGCAAGCCGAGCAATTGAAGACACGTTTTGGCAAAGCCATTGCCGAAGAAGCCAGCCCCAATGAAATCGTTTCAATCCCTGGCATCCGCAACCGCACTGCGAAAGAGATTTCTGTAAAGAACCTCTCCAGCATCATTCAGGCCCGCATGGAAGAAATTATTGAGATGGCCCATACGGAGATCATCAACTCCGGTTTTGAAAACCGGTTGGCGGGTGGAATTGTAATTACCGGTGGGGGCTCCCAGCTCAGTTGCCTCAAACAACTGGTGGAATACATGACCGGCATGGATACCCGCATCGGCTATCCTAACGAACACCTCGGCAAGAGCAAGCTGGAGGTGGTGAAGAGCCCGATGTATGCCACGGCAGTAGGACTTGTGCTCTCCGGCTTCCGCTCGTTGGATGAGCGCGAAGAGCGCTACAAGGAAGCGAAAGGATTGCAAAAGACCGTAAAGATGAAGAAAGAGAAGGCCAATCCGGCCTCCGACTTCTTCTCCAACATTCTGCATAAGACCAAGGGCTTGTTGATTGACGACCTCGATGGTAAAAATGAATACTAAATGCGAACCAACCACTAAATCATAAATGTCATGTTTGAACCAGTAACAGGATACAAATTTGACCTCCCCAAACACCATAAATCGATTATCAAAGTAATCGGTGTGGGTGGCGGAGGTAGCAACGCGGTGAACCACATGTTCCGGCAAGGCATCAAGGATGTCGAGTTTGTTGTGGCCAACACCGATGTGCAGGCACTGAACAGCAGTCCGGTGCCCTTCAAGCTTCAACTTGGAGTGAATCTTACCGAAGGACTTGGTTGTGGGGCCAATCCGGAAGTAGGTCGTGCTGCGGCTATTGAAAGCAAGGAGCAGATTCGCGAGATGTTGGCCGGCACCAAGATGGTATTCGTAACCGCTGGCATGGGCGGTGGCACCGGAACCGGGGCAGCACCTGTCATTGCCAAGATTGCCAAGGACATGGATATACTTACCGTGGGCATTGTTACGGCTCCGTTCTCCTTCGAAGGCAAAAAGAAAATGTCACAAGCCGAGTTGGGGATCGAAGCTTTCCGCTCCAGCTGCGATACGGTGCTGGTAATCCTGAACGACAAGCTGCGCGAGATCTATGGCAACTTGTCAATCGGGCAGGCGTTTGCCGAAGCCGATACAGTGTTGACAACCGCTGCCAAAGGCATTGCTGAAATTATTACACTGGCGGGGTATGTGAATGTGGACTTCCAGGATGTGCGCACCGTGATGTTGAATGCCGGAGCGGCCGTGATGGGTTCGGCTGAAACACGGGGCGACAACCGGGCCCTTAAGGCGGCCCAGCAGGCGTTGGCTTCACCGCTGCTCGATAATAAGGATGTCATGGGCGCGAAGAAGATCCTGCTTTCCATTATCTCAGGCGAGGAAGCTGAATTGCAAATGGATGAGCTGACCACGATTACCGAATACATCCAGCAACAGGCCGGAGACGAAGCCGAAGTAATCTTTGGTCACGGGGTGGATTCCGCACTGGGCGACCGCATCCGGGTAACCGTTATTGCTACTGGCTTTATTGCCGAAGGGAAGCTGAAGAAGCGCACCGATGAGAAGAAAGTGCACGAGCTTGATAAATCGCAGATCTCTTTGTTTGGGGGTGTCGACAATTCCGTGAATCAGCAGAACGTGGATCTCCAGCTAAAGAGGAAACCCGATGGCGACAAACCTGTTTTGAAATCCGAGGTGAGTCACGAGGAATCAAAAGAGCAGGAACCCAACGAAAAGAAAGGAGAGGAAAAGAAGGAAGAACGAGCCTTCACGTTTGAGTGGGTGAATAAGAAAGAGGAGCCGGTAGAAGATCAGCCTGAAGATGCCGGAGAAGAGAGTCTCTTTAGCGAAGAAGAAGAATTTGAGGTAGGCAAGGGAATCTCAGCCGACCAGGTAATCAATGAGGAAGGCCTGATGGAAGTGCGCAAGACGAAGAAGCGGCTGGAGGAACAAGCCAAGCAGCGCAGAGAGAAACTCAAGTCGGCCAAGAAGCAGGAGATGACGAAAGAAGAGTTTAATGAGAAGTGGACGTTGCCGGCTTACTTACGCAGAGGCGTGAAGATGGACAACGTGCCGCATTCCTCCGAATCGTTCATCTCGCGCTATAACCTCAATGATGACAACAATTTGTTGGGCAACAATAAGTTTTTGCATGACAATGTGGATTAAGCGATTAACGAATATCGGGTTGCACGGAGCAATCGGAAATCGAAATTCTAAAATCCTAAATCCTTAACGACATGGCATATCCGGCACGACTGGTTTTTACTCCATTCGTAGTGGTTGTTGGTAGTAAATATTTTTTGCCGGTGCCGGAGTGCCTTATTTTTTAAACTGAGTTTACCCATTTTTTAAACTCAAAACGTCCCGCCTTGGCGGGACGTTTTCATTTCCAGATCGGGAAAACCCCAGGAAATCCTCAATTTTCAATGTTGGCATAACTACCACCCGGCTGGTATCAGGTTTGGCCTGTGCCTTGTATTAGTAGGGCTATAACTGTTTTAATTATGAAAACAAGAGCCTTCCTTCTGATGACCGCAGTGATCCTGATGTCGTGTGAGATTCTGATTGTGGACCCCGTCTTTGACGAGCGCGATCGGGTAACGGGTACGTACCGCGTGGAGGAATTTAGCCAAACGTATAACGATTATGGCACGTTCACCATCCACATCCGTAAATCCTTTAACAATATTAATGAAGTGATTGTGGAGAACTTTTACAATGCCAACATCGATGTGCGGGCCCAGGTAGTGGATGGCACGATCTACATCTCGCGCCAGTTGGTCAATGGCTACGAAGTGGATGGTGTAGGAACGGTCTATTACGATGAGATCCGCTTCACCTACCGCGTGCGGGACACGTATTATAGTAAGCCCACTGACTTCTGCGAAGCCACCGCTTGGGAGTATTGAAAGAGAAGGTAGGAGTTAGTTGTTATGAGGTTGACAGGTTGAATAATTAATCATGCCAATCTATTTCACTGCAGAGTCGCTAAGGCGCAAAGATTTACAGACAAACATACTCCTTGCGTCTTAGCGCTATTGCGGTGAATATTTCTTCCTTGTCATTAGCTACTTATCGAAACCCGACCTTCCAACGTTAAGTTTCAAATTTTAAACTTTGAATAACCTATCCACACTCCACGATCCGGGACCATAGAAAAAGTAAATTACGCCTAGCAGCACAAACATAAACGGATGCTGATCTTCATACCAGAAGCGGCCCTGCCCGACAAAAAAAGTAATGTAGGTGAGGGCACCTATTAATAATAGAGCGCCCGCCCGGGTAAATGCGCCAAGAAAAAGTGACACTCCGGCCAGCAATTCGGTTGACTTACCAACATATACCATCACCTTGCCAGCCGGTCCTTGAAATGGGGCCCAGCCTGCATACTCGTTCATGAGTTGCGGATTAAACACCTCTTGTCCGTGATAGATAACCAACAGACCTAGCACGATCCGCACAACCGCCAGCGCCTGCTGCGCCATCCACGGCTCAGACGTAACAAGTTTTTTAAACATAGAAATAGGGTTGAGGTATGAAGATACAACATTCATTGCACTTTGAATTTATTTATCGGCAAGAGCAATTCAGAGCGTATGGATTGATGTGTTGACAGTAGCAAGGAAGTGAAGAAGGCTTAATGAATTAGCTGCGAACGGTACCCGAGCGATGAATCCCCCAGAGCGAAGTGGTTCACAATTCCTAATCAGAGGGTCCTTCGATGCCCAACACCACCAGGCTTTGGATTGTTCTTTACAACCGGAAACAAAAAAAGCCAGTTCTAAAACCGGCTTCTCTTTATTTTCGTAATAGTTGCTTTACAGCACTTGTGCTTGCAGCTTCTGCGACAGCACCGACTTGGGCACCGCACCCACCTGTTTGTCAACTACCTGACCATTCTTAAACACCAGCAGGGTAGGGATGGAACGCACACCAAAGCGGGCCGTTACCTGCGGATTTTCATCCACGTTCAGCTTGGCAACCACAGCCTTGCCTTCATAATCGCCCGCCAGTTCTTCCACAACCGGCCCGATCATTTTACAAGGTCCGCACCACTCGGCCCAAAAGTCTACTAATACAGGTTTTTCAGAATTAATGACTGAATCGAAGTTTGAATCGTTGAGTTCCAATGTTTTACCCATGATATAAAGATTAAAGTGTTTGTCAATCTACAGACTCCAACACAAAGGTAGGAGAAATTGTTCCAAGTTCAGGCTTTTCAGCAAGAATCGGTTTCACCACCTCCGTTAACCACCGCGTCTCCGATTTGTCCGTCATTACACCCACTTCACTGATCCGTTTCAGCTCGTTGATCAGCGCATTGCTCACCTTTACCTGGCAGGCACGTGAAAGTAATTCGGCCTGAATCCCTTCCACCGGATCTTTCAAGTAAATCTTCAAACCCGAAGGCCCCTTGTTTTTTTTGCAGAGCTTTTCCACCTGGTCAATGAACGAGGCCGATATGTCATCCACGCTGCAACGCAAGGCAAGACCTTGCACCCGTTTCGAAGCCAGCTCATTCAACAAATCAATGTTCCGGATCTTGAACTCCAGGTTCATGTCGCCCCAGTTCTTGCGCAGCACGTTCCCTTCCACAAACAGAAACCAACCCGGGGTTAGAAAGGATTTGAACTTTGTATATTCATCGCTCCACAACATGAATTCAAACTTGCCGCTGTAATCTTCCAGCGTAAGTTTTCCAAACGGCCGGCCGGTCTTGGTCATGCGATGTTCCACAGCCGACACGATTCCACCTACTTTAATCTCTTTGCCCTCCAAACTATCCAGGTCCGTTAACACCGCTACCCCGGCATTGCAAAAAGTTTCCATCTCAAACCGGAAGTTGTCGAGCGGGTGCCCGGAGATGTACACGCCCACTACCTCTTTCTCGAAATGAAGTTTTTCAATTTCGCTGAAGGGCTCCAGCGGATCGATTTTTGGTTGCGGCATCTGCGTACCGCTGCTGCCACCAAACAAGCTGGCCTGTGCACTCTGCGCTTCCTGCTGCATCTTGCTGGCATAACGGATTACTTTCTCCGTCAGTGATAAGTCGCCCTCTTTGCCGGTAATGTATTGCCTGCGGTGATACTCCGGGAAGCAATCAAATGCTCCCGATAAGGCCAGGCACTCAAATGTTTTTTTATTTACCGACCGGTTGCTGAGCCGCTTGGCAAAATCAAAGATGTCTTTATACGCTCCGTGGGCATCACGCTCCAGGATGATGGCTTCCACGGCCGCCTCCCCGGCACCTTTTATCGCACCCAATCCAAAGCGAATCTGCCCTTGCTTGTTCACTTCAAAATGGACACCCGATTCGTTCACATGGGGTCCCAGCACTTGTATGCCTTGCTTTCGGCAATCTTCAATAAAGTAGGTAACGTTATCCAGGTTGCTTTGCGAGTGGGTGAGGATGGCGGCCATGTACTCGGCCGGATAGTTCGCCTTTAAGTAGGCCGTGTGATAGGCCACCAACGAATAACATGTAGAGTGCGACTTGTTGAAAGCATACTGGGCAAAGGCCTCCCAATCTTTCCATACCTTCTCAGCAATCTGTTCCTGGTGGCCATTCGCTTTGCACCCCGCAATGAACTTGTCCTTCATCTTGTCGAGCACTTCCTTCTGCTTCTTACCCATCGCCTTGCGCAGCACATCAGCATCGCCTTTCGAAAAGTTGGCCAGCTTCTGCGACAGCAACATCACCTGCTCCTGGTATACCGTAATGCCGTACGTGTCTTTCAGATACTCTTCCATCTCCGGCAGGTCGTACTTGATGGGCTCGCGGCCATGCTTGCGCGCAATGAAGGTGGGGATGTATTCCATGGGCCCCGGCCGGTACAGGGCGTTCATGGCAATTAGGTCTTCAAACTTGTCTGGCTTCAGGCCGCGCAGGTAACTCTGCATCCCGTCCGATTCAAACTGAAACGTGCCCGTAGTGTCTCCGCGCTGGTAGAGTTGGTAGGTCTTCGCATCATCGAGGGGTACTTTGTCAATATCAATCTCGATGCCCTTGGTCTTCTTGATGTTGCGGATGGCCGTCTTGATAATCGTGAGCGTGGTAAGCCCTAGAAAGTCCATCTTTAACATGCCCGCACTTTCCACCACACTGTTGTCGAACTGCGTTACGAGCATGTCCGAATCCTTGGCGGTGGAGACCGGTACAAAACGCGTCAGGTCATCCGGGGTGATGATCACCCCGCAGGCATGGGTGCCCGTGTTGCGCAGCGAGCCTTCCAACACAATGGCTTGCTTCAGTACCTGTGCTTTCAGATCGGCTCCATTCTTAAGTTCCTTCAGCTCCTTCACCTCGTCAAAGGCTTTCTCCAGCGAGGTACCGGGCCGCTCGGGCACCAGTTTGGCCAGGTTGTTTGCTTCGGCCAGCGGCAACTCCATTACCCGCGCACAATCGCGGATGGACGACTTGGCCGCCATGGTTCCATAGGTGATAATTTGCGCCACCTGGCTATGACCGTACTTTTCAATCACATACCGCAACACCTTGTCGCGTCCTTCATCGTCAAAGTCAATATCAATATCGGGTAATGATACCCGGTCGGGATTCAGAAAACGTTCGAACAGCAAATCGTAGGCGATGGGATCCACATTCGTAATGCCAATGCAATACGCTACGGCCGATCCCGCTGCCGATCCCCGGCCCGGTCCTACACTCACGCCCATCGCCCGGGCCTTTGACGTAAAATCCTGTACAATCAAAAAGTAGCCCGGATAGCCCGTCTTCTTAATGGTCTCCAGTTCAAAATCAATACGGTCTTTGATCTCCGGTGTGAGTTCAGGATATTTTTTCTTCGCGCCTTCGTAGGTAAGGTATTTGAGATAATCATCTTCGGTGGCAAACTCTTTGGGAATGTCGAACTTGGGCAACAACACGTTGCGCTTCAGTTCGTACGTCTCCACTTTGTTAATGAGCTCGCTGATGGTATCGATGGCCTCCGGCAAATCGCGGAAGAGTACCTTCATTTCTTCCTGCGACTTGAAGTAATACTGATTGTTGGGCAAGCCGTAGCGCGTACCACGACCGTAGCCGATGGGTGTGGATTGAAACTCACCTTCTTTAATGCACAACAACACATCGTGTGCATTTGATTCTTCCTGTTCCAGGTAAAAGCACTCGTTGGCAGCAATGTACTTTACGTTATACTTGTGTGCGAACTTCAGCAGCGTCTCGTTCACGCGGTCTTCTTCGCGTGTGTTGTGGCGGTTCAGCTCCACATAAAAATCTTCGCCCAGCAGCTGGTGCCACCACACGAACACTTCTTCGGCCTGCTTTTCACCTACATGCAAAATAAGGTAGGGGATCTCGCTGTTCAGGCTGCCCGTAGTGGCCATGAGTCCTTCCTTGTATTCTTTGATGAGTGCCTTGTCGATGCGCGGGTAAATGCCATAGAGGCCTTCAATGAAGCCGATGGAGCTGAGCTTGGCCAGGTTGTGATAGCCCGTTTTATTTTTTGCCAACAGCACCTGGTGATAGCGTTTGTCTGGATTGTCTTTGGTGAATTTGAGTTTCTTTCGCTCTTCGCTGATGTAAAACTCACAGCCCACAATGGGTTTAATGCCGTGCTTCAATGCCTCGCTCACGAACTTGAAGGCCCCGTACAAATTGCCGAAGTCGGTAAGGGCTACGGCCGGCATGTTTTGTGCTTTCGCTTTCGCGATGATTTCATTTACATCGGGCACAGCTTGCAACACACTGAATTGTGAATGCAGATGCAGGTGACAGAAAGGTTTGTCCGTTAGGTCCGCTGTGGAATCGGCTTTGGTGTAATCAACGCCTTTCGTCTTTTCACGTTTGGACGAGTTACCCGTGGCCAGGTTGGGCTCTTCGTATTCAATTTCGTTCAGCGGTGTGGCATCGAACGGCTTTACCACTTTTTGAGTCAGCAAGCCAAAGAATGCCCGCGCGGTGGCGGCCACATCGTAACTCGCATCATGGGCATCTTCAAAGTCGTAGCCAAAGAGTTTTTCGTGCAACTCATGAAGGCGGGGCATTTTGAGCTTGCCACCGATACCGCCCGGTAACGCACAAAATTCCGTGGCCGCTATGCCGGTGTCCAGTTTCGCCAGGGCCAGTAACGCGGTGGTGTCCAGCGCCTGCCGGATCAGCTCGGCCCCAATTATGTTAATGTCGAATTCAATATTATGGCCTACCAATAACTGGGTTTGCGCCAGGTCTTGCAAAAAGGTGGTGAGCACTGCTTTCAGCTCGTGGCCTTCTTCCAACGCGCGCTTTGTACTGATGCCGTGTACCTGTTCGGCCTTAAAGGGTATGTCAAACCCTTCGGGCTTGACAATATAATTGTGTTGCGACAGTAGCTTGCCGTGCCCATCATGCACCTGCCAGGCCAGTTGTACCAGCCGCGGCCAGTTGTCGAGGTCGGTGAGCGGGGCAGTTTTATTATGCGGAATCCCCGTGGTTTCCGTATCAAAGATTAAATACATGTGCGTAGTGGTTGTGTAAAGATAGGAGAATAGGTAAGGTAAGGGTAAAGTAGAAAGTGAAAAGTTGAAAGTTTAGGCTTAAAGCTGAAAGTTAAAAGCGGAAAGGCTGACCATCCTTAAAATAAGTCGAAAATTAGTATGTGCTATATCTGGTCTCGGGAAGAAGAACAGTTCCAGGTTGGTGCGAAGTAAATGGGATCGATGTTTCTCACTACCATCAAGCCGTATTATTCTTAATAAAGTGGGTAGTTAAGCCCAGCCGGTTGTAAAAAGTAGAATGTACCAAAGTACACCCAAAACTAGCCCAATACATCCATAAATCAGCCCCCGTTTTGCCAATTTTCTTTTTTCACTTTTCAATCCAAGGATACTAAATACGATTGCTAACGGAGAAGAAAGAATTCCGATAAATG
Organism: uncultured Ohtaekwangia sp.; assembly: GCA_964488465.1. Classification (GTDB taxonomy): domain Bacteria; phylum Bacteroidota; class Bacteroidia; order Cytophagales; family Cyclobacteriaceae; genus ELB16-189. The sequence continues at coordinate 197,656 of CAZAUN010000001.1, forward strand.
GAAAAAGGGAAAATAATCCGAAAATTATACCCATGACAGCGAATGCGTTTTTTTTCGGATTGCCTTTACTTACTGCAGGGTCTTGCTTCTCCGAGAAATTTACAGACTCATTGGTTCCATTAGCATATTTAATCAGGAAGACGTCTTTTAATAATATGATCTGATTGGTACCCACGAAATGCTTTTTTGAATTGATAGCACGAACCGTCTTCCACTCGCTCACCCGACAAACCAGTTTGACAGAAGTTACTTGCGTGATTTGACCCACAATCGCATCCCCATTTTTCATCAGGATTGTATCTTGCTTTGTTGCAATGATCGTATCTTGATATAAGTGCAGCATGGCTTCATGCTTAATTTTTATTGGTCTGCTTTCTGCAGAGGCGGTTACACCTTCTGGTAAATTAGTTGAACCAATGGTTGTTCCAGGTATAATTATTTCCTTTTGTTGTTTATTGATGGCACGTTGATCATAACTAGGTGTATGACTGTACTCATGAAAACTGGCCGTATATTTCGGTGCGCAGGAAACAGCCCAGACCAGGCAGTTTATAAGCACTAGATATTTCATAAGCTCAATGTTTTAGCTACGTTCTCTTATTTCAGACTCGAATATGGAGTTTTGAACAATGACTCCTGTTGCATTTCATGCAACCCATTCAAGTATTAGTGGTATTAATTGCCAGAAAGCTTCGAGGCAGGCGGGAAAGCGGATAGCTTTAAGCTTTTAGCTTTCAACTATTTCAGGTATTCAATCTTCGTAATCCGCCAAACAAACTGCTGGGCAGGGGTTTTCACAATCGCTTCATCGCCTACTGATTTCTTCAGCAACGCCTGGGCCATGGGCGAGTCCATCGAGATATAATCTTTTGCACCAATAAGTTCTTCGCTGCCTACGATTCGGAAGCGGTTCTTGAAACCTTTGTCGTTTTCAATTTCCACCCAGGCCCCAAACATCACCTTGCCTTCCTGATGGGGAGAATAGTGTACCACTTTCAGGTCGTCAATGCATTTGCGCAAATACAGGATGCGCTTGTCAATTTCGCGCAGGCGCTTTTTATTGTAATGATAGTCTGCGTTTTCAGAACGATCGCCAAGGCTGGCCGCCCAGGAAACTTTTTGGGTGGTGTCGGGCCGCTCCACCCGCCACAGGTGGTCTAACTCTGCCTTTAGCTTCTCCAACCCTTCCGGGGTAATCATCAGTGTTTTCATCAATTAATCATCTGCTTTAATGTAAGAATCACGCATAATTGATTTTGTGTGCGGGATTCTTCGCATAGTTTCCTTCCTTATTCAAAGGTAAACATCCAATAAGGAACGATTTCAACTACCATGCGATTTCACGATCCCCTCAGAATGGGTTTCAGTTATTTAGTAAAAAAAAGCCATCATTGGACGTTTCAGACCTTTTCACGGACTGTTGTTTGCACCATGAGCACCGAAGTGAGCATCGTGAAAGGTGAGGTTAGCTTCGTGAAAGCGAAAATACCCACCGGAAATAACTGCATCAGGGGCTGTGAACAGTGAAGTGGCCTCTAAAAGTCCCAAACCGGGTACCGTAAACCGTGAAGAGAGCACCGGCAGCCCCTACTTTGACCATCGTGAGAAGCAAAATAGGCTCCTCACGCTCCTAAGAACGTATCGTGAGAGGTGAGGAAAGCATCGTGAGAGGTGAGGAAAGCATCGTGAGAGGTGAGGAAAGCATCGTGAGCGGTGAGGAAGGCATCGTGAGAGGTGAGTGAAGCATCGTGAGCGGTGAGGAAGGCATCGTGAGAAGTGAGGGGTGGATCGTGAATCGTGAGGGAAGGACCGTGAAAAGTGAAGGTGCGATCATGAGTGGGTGAGGAAGGACTCATGAAGGACGAGCAAGGTACCATGAAAGGTGATGAAAGGATCGTGCGTAGAGGAGTCCTTTGAACAGCGGGACAAGTTTCAATGTCGGAGTTGAATTTTGAATCATGAATGTTGAATTTCGTCCATGTGCTACGACAAACGCTACCTCACCAAAAAGCTCGAATTCTACGCGAAGCGTTATGGGGACGATCCGGCCGAAGCGGAGTACATCCGCAAACAAATTGAAGAACTCAACCTGCCGCCCACCTACCATGCCAGCGGCTTCGACCACCCCTTTGTGCCGGTGTTGCTGGATACAAAGAAGCGAATTGTAAAAATGAGCTGGGGCCTCATCCCGAATTGGATAAAGACTCCGGCCGAAGCAGTGAAGATCAGCAACAGCACCATCAACGCACGGGCCGAAACCATGTGGGAGAAGCCCGCCTTCCGCGAGGCCGCCCGTACCCGCAGGTGTCTGGTGTTGGTGGATGGCTTTTTTGAACACCATCATAAGAACAACAAAACCTTTCCGTACCACATCCACTTCAAGGATGATGCGCCCATGACCTTGGCCGGGTTGTGGGACGAATGGCATGATCCCGCCTCAGGCGTTGTGCGTAAAACCTACACGATAGTAACCACCCGTGCCAACGCGTTGATGGCCCGCATTCATAATAATCCGAAGGCCGAAGAAGGTCCGCGTATGCCGTTGATCTTATCCAAGGAAGCGGAGAGGGAATGGCTGCGCCCGATCAGTACGGAGGCGGATAAGAAATTGATCAATGACCTTGTGCGCAGTTATGACGAAAACGCACTCGAAGCCTTTACCGTACCACGCCTGCGGGGCAAAGAGGCAGTGGGCAACACCCCGGCCGCTATCACCCCAACGCGCTACCCAGAGTTGGAAGAACAACAAGGATCATTGTTTTAAGGATTTCAAATTTCAAGTTTTGAAATAGGAAACATCTAAAATCCCGAAACCTGAAACATTGGCTAATTGTCCATTGATCATTATCGATTATCCTTTCGTTATTTCGCCTTCGGTACCAACGGCACAGTTAACCCGAGCCAGGGTATGGCGATGAAGGTAATGTCAGCAGCAATGGGCATAAACAATCCAAAGTCAATGCCCACCTTTTTTACAATCCTGCGGCCACCGACTGATATCAGCACCAGCGGGTCTTCCCCGGTGCCGATGTAATAATTTTCAGTTAGAAAGTAACCCCGGTTGGAAGTACGGATGAGTGCGCTGAAGCTGATCGTAGGTCGGTCGGCCCAGCCGTAATCGGAGAACCCGTAGCCCATTCCTATGGTGCAGTTTTTATCGCGCGTACCAAAGGTGGACATCCCATAAGCAATTCCAAACCCGGTACCTTCATCGCCCAACACAGTTCCTGCCAAAATACCAGCGCCCAGGTTAAGTGCATCGGGTTTTACCGGGATGGAGAACTTAGCCGTTACCCAGGCCGGACTCGGTGCTCCAAATAGAAAGGTGGGCACAATACCGGCCCCAATGGAAAGATGGTCGCTGGCTGCCACTGTAAATTGATTCACAAAGATCCACACGTTCTGATAATACCCTTCTCCTTTCTTGATGCCATAGCCATTGGGCATCCAAAAATGCCGCGAGGCCTGCGGGTTGTTGAACCACAACACGCCATCTTTGATCTGGCTTACCTGCACGGCTTCAATCTTTACGATGTCAATTTTATGGAGGGTGATCTCCCCCAGATTTTGTGTGATGAGTTTTATTTTTTGCGGATCATCAAATACAATCCTGCCCATGTACTCGTTGCCATCTTTGGTTTCAACGCGGTAAATGGTACTGTCCTGCACTTGCGCAACACTCTCGGTTGCTAACCCCAGGGCCAACACGACAAGTGCGGTAATCAGGAGTCGTACGAACAGGCGGAGGTGTTTAGGAGTTTCCGGCTCCGGTGCGGAAGGCTGGCTCCGGTAGTGGCCCCAAGCTTTACGGGGGTTGGCTGCAAATAAGGTGGAGGTTTTCATGGCAGTGAATTTTGGTTGTGTTTTTTTGATGACCTAAAATTCTATTGCGCACGAATGGATTCAATTCTAATGATTGCAACCTGGCCCCGTCATGAATTGCACGGATTGCAAATCGGTGGTTGCCGCAGTGTTTAGTTGTGAATTTCCCGTCCGGCAGTGGCTTGCAACGCGATTTTTTGCGAATCCTGCTTGTCGAAGGGTGACCTCGTTTACGAATTAGAGAAAATGTAAGTCAGTCTTCGACAGGATTAGACTGACAATATCTTACATGAACTTATTTGAAACTCAATCGTATACTCATCACGATCTTAGTTTATCCGATTGAAGTGAGTATAGAAAAACATCAATTTTGAATAAAATGCGGCTCTTAAATCTGCTGTTGCTGATAACTTCACTCATTGGCTACCTGGAGTGGGGAACCGAGCAGCATAGTTTTTTATTCCAGGCTGAGTATCAGATCCTGGCTGGGCCGTGGGAGGCTGGAAATTTTCAGCATCCGTTGGTGTTGCTACCAATGGTTGGGCAGGTGTTGTTGCTGGTTACGGTATTTCAAAAGACACCCGGCAAATGGATCACCCTCATCGGTCTGGGCTGCATCGGTTTGCTCCTGATCATGGTATTGCTGGCCGGAGCGCTGTCACTCAATATGCGCATGCTCGCCTCCGTATTACCCTTTTTCATTACCGCTGTATTCGTAGTACGACAGGCGTTAAAGAAATTGACAATTGACAATTGACAATTGACAATTGTCAATTATTTCACCATTCTCTCAATCTTATCCTTCACACTATTGCCGGTATAGTGCACATACACCAGAAATAGAATGATGGCAAGCACCAAAAAGAGGAGCAACTTCACGATGCGTTTAAAAATCGCGTAGAGGAGAACAATCACCAGAATCACCCCGATGGTGAGCAGCAACGGGTTGGAGATTACTTTGTCGAGGAGGTCTTGCATGGGATGCAGATTTTACGGTGTGGTTAAAGGTACGGGTTCCTTCAACCGGAGCAAACACTTTATACCGCAACGGCCTCATTCACTCGCTCATAACACTTCATGATTTTTAAATAGGTCTCTTCCATATTTTCATCCAGACCAATGCTCATGCGAATCAACCCGTCTGTTAACCCCATAGCCGCCCGGTCTGCATCGGGTATCTCCGATGAGGTGCTGCTGCCCGGAGCACTGAACAGCGTTTTATAAAATCCTAAACTCACGGCCAGGTATCCTACATTCGCTTCCTGCATTTTTTCCATCAGGCGGTAAGCTTTCTTCTTGGTGCCCACATTAAGTACCAACATGCCGCCAAAACCATATTCCGGATGCATCAACTGTTTTAGAAGGTCATGTTGCGGATGAGTTTCAAGACCTGGGTAGCGTACATCCAATCCGGCTGCCCGTAGTTTTTCTGCGAGGAACCAGGCATTGTTGCCATGTTTGCGCATGCGCACGTGCAGGGTGTGCAGATTCTTGAGTACCGAGGCTGCGCGCATGCTGTCCATCACCGGTCCCAGTAACATGGCTGTTCCGTGGTTGACATCGCTCAATGTTTGAATGAACTCGTGACTGCCGCAGATCACTCCGGCAACGGTATCGCTCATGCCGTTGATGAATTTGGTCATGCTATGAATAACGACATCCGCTCCAAAATTGGCGGGTGTTATGATCATGGGTGTGAAAGTATTATCGACCACCAGATTCAATTGATATCTTTTGCTGAGCGCGCCCAGGGCCGGCAGATCGGCAACCTCCAGCAACGGGTTGCTCATCGATTCGCAATAGAGCACTTTCGTAGCGGGTGTAATGGCCGCTTCCACTTTTTTTAAGTTGGTGATGTCCACAAAGGTGGTCTTAATACCATACCGCGGGGCCACGTTTTTCAAAAACGCGTAGGTGCCGCCATACACCATGCGACTGCAAACAATCTCATCACCCTGTTGGCACAATTGCAATAGCGCGCAACTGATCGCACCCATGCCTGAAGCGGTTACCAGGGCTGACTCGGTATTCTCCATTTTTGCCAACGCATCGCTCAGGTACCGGTTGGTAGGATTCCAATGGCGGGAGTATAAGTAACAGCCTTCAATTTCTTTTTCGAAGACTTCCTCCATCTTGTCGGCCTTCAAAAAGGTATAGGTGGCCGAGTCTTCAATGGATGGGTTTACACCACCAAATTCTCCAAAGAACTGGAGGTTCTGGATATTTTGTGCCGGGTTGAATTTCATAACCTTGGATTTTAGTATGAAGTTCGACTCTATTCTGCCAATAATTTATATTATAGAAATATAATCTTTATATTAGTTATAATATAGAATAAATATCTATTTATGGAGGAATTGGACGACATTGACAAGAATATTTTACGCCACCTTCAAAGCAATGCCCGCATGACCAACAAACACCTGGCGCAGGAGTTGGGGTTGTCGGTAACCCCCGTGTTTGAGCGCGTGCGCAAACTGGAACGCAAAGGCTACATCAAACGCTACGTAGCCGTTCTCGATCATGAGAAATTAAACCACGGGCTGGTGGTGTTCATGCACATCAAGATGCAGGCGCATAACCACGATAGCATTTTACGGTTAATGGCCGCTGCGAATGAGTTGCCCGAAGTGATGGAGTGCTATCACGTAACGGGAGAAACCGATTTCCTGATGAAAGTGTTAGTTCCCGACATGAAGGCCTACGAAGAGTTTGTGTTGAACAAGTTAACGCGCGTTACCGGGATCGGCAACATCAACAGTTCCATCGTCATGTCGGTCGTTAAGCAAAAGACGGATCTTACCTTTTCGTGAAGGTAAAAGTTCAATTTGCTATTCTTTTGAATGAAACATCTGCCTGTAAATTTTCCAGGCAGTTTCCTTTCTTAACACGGTCATGTATTCAGTGCGACTGGTATCGGAAGCGATGATGGAGTCGCCCTTCACCGTCTCCCAAATCAGCAAGGAGGTACCCCGGGCGGTGGCGTAGGTGCCACTTCCAAAAATTTCTTCATCACTGATTTCATAGGCGCGGATCGGATACTTCAAATCCGCGGGTGGAAACCAGAAATTTTTTACGTTCTTTTTTCCAACCACATTTGGCGAGGCTCCAGGCATCAACAACACAACCTCTTCGCTGAGGGTATTCAATACGGTAGCGGTGTCGTTGTTTAACCACGCTTGCCGGTAGTCTTGCAGGGTGGAGCGAATCGCATTGATCTCATTCATTGGCAGGTCGCGGGGAGCCGGGCTGCAAGCTGTCATTATTCCTGCCAACAGAAGCCCTCGTACCCGGTGACTGGAAGCGTGCCTGTTCACGTTCAAAACAATTTCTCGTTGGGCGGTGTCACTCCCTGCAACCGCAAGTATACGGTGGCTTGACCGCGGTGGTGTGTTTGATGTTCAAATGCTTTGCCAATGCCCACGGCCCGTGTGTACTCTTGCCCGTTAAAAAATTTCACCTTTTCATTCAATTGCTCTTCCGTCATGCTCTTGAGGGTGGTGAGAACAAAGTCATAACTCTCCAGCACCACCTGTGTAAGAGCGGTCTTTGTTTTGTATTGGTCCAGCTTTTCGATGTTTTCTTTGAAGAGACGCTCCTTTCCGGTAGCGGTGGCCACGATGCCGGCATTGCCCATGGCCAGGTGCAGCATCTGCTCGGCAAAGGTGCGCATCGCAGCGTTGGGCTTCAACGCGATTCCTTCTTCCGGCATAGCATCCAGGTATTCTTTCGTGTAAGCTTTGGCGCGCTCCCAGTCCGCTATTAGTTCGGGTAGCCGTTGAGTAAAAGCGGTGTAGCCTAACAAGGTGAACGTGCAGAGCAGAATTGATTTTTTCATGATGCGTTGAGTTGATGTTGCTTCCAAACCTAATCAACGTTGAGGAAGTATCTATACCACCAATGAGGGGAAATCGAAATCAATTCGAGGTACCTAGGGAGCGTAACCGTCTATAAGGTATTCGCTTCCATGCTTACCCGATTTTCGCTACATTGAATTGCGCTTCTGTCTTCATTAACCACGATACCTATGATCAGCTAAGTCATTTCATCGCACCACGATAACTGCTTTCCGTTCACCTTGCTCAGTAATAATCCAATACGACCCCGCTGCCAGAGATTCTGATAGTTCTAGCGTTCGCACCGGCACTTCCGAATCCAACACCATTGTCCCGGTAATGGAATAGATGCGTACCCTGCGTGGGACTGTAAAGGAAATCGTTTCACTTACGGGATTGGGATAAACAGAAAAGACAGGAGTACGTTCCACACGCACTACCTTCGAATAGGTCGTAGTTCCATCGCGGTCTACCATCTTCAGACGATAGTATGCCAAGGAAAGTGGTTCGTGATCAACATATGAATACTCTTTCCGTACCAGCGAGGTTCCTGCTGCCAAAACCTGGCCACGGGATTCAAACTCATCACCGGACGCGCTGCGTTGCACGGCATAGTAATCGCTGTTCACTTCCGTTAAACTTTCCCATTGCAACAGCACATCGAGTTCGCGGGTATGGACACGGAAGTGCACTAACTCGATGGGGAGTGGATTGGAAAGGGTCGTAGAACCCACTGCGATCGGGCTGAAAGCAGCAAGAGCATTTTGTGATGTAACAGTGCCGCTGACCGCAGTGCCGGTATATCCGTTCTGTCCATGACTTACCCAGTTGGTTCCATTCCAGCGGGCTACCACCAGGGTTGTGGGGTCCATTACATACGATCCCGGACAATCGGCTGATGTCCAGCCAACAGTAACAAACACCGAGGCAGTACCCGCAGTCCGGTCGAGGGTCCAATATTCACAAGCGCTTACTGTCATAAGCGGGGCGGTGTACGTTGCGCCTGTACCATAGGCTTGAGCCACGTTAAAGAAGCGGGCTGTGAATTCATCGGTGACGGCTCCGGGTGCTGAGATGGCAATTGGTCGATATACCGATCCGGCCCCCACTGGAAACGTAAATGCCTGATTGCCTACTTTGCTTACGGGTCCATCTACAAAGCGAGTGGCATTCGCACCGGTAATGGTGGCGTCATTCAGGATGCGCACAGGCGAAGTCGGACTGCCGGTAATGGTTCCGTTCGTTAACGTTAGATCTGCGAGGATTGCCAGTGTTCCGTTGAGGTGAAGCGTACCAGCCGTGAGATCAACCACAACAGCATACAGGTGTGGGGGCAGGGTACCGGTGGTTGTATAACTGGGGGTACTGCCTGTAAATCGAACGATACCCTGCGAAGCCGATGTGCCGACTACCAACTGGGCACCGGTACCGGTATGAATGGTGAGATCATCTTCAAATGTGCAGGTGTTGTTGAGGCATGGCTGCAACGTTCCCAACGTGCGGGTAAAGGTGGCCGCTTGCTGATAGGTGTCGCCTGAACCACTTCCCAATGTGAAGGTACCGCTGCCCCCATTGCTTACAGTCACCACATCTTCAAACAAATTGCCTCCTCCGGTTGCATTGCCAGTGCCTGTATAGCTGAGGCCCACCGTTTCGTGAAAAATATTTTGTGTGAACGCTAACGCATTGGCGTGGCTGCTACCGGAGCTTATGGTAAGGGGTGCATCAAATTCGCATTGTTGTAGCGCCAGTTGTGCGGTGCCCGTCAATGCGAGGGTAATGGGAGTGGGACCTTGCTGGGTAAATCCAAGCAACGAATAAAGCCCGGCTCCGGAATCATTAATGGCAAAGGTGTTTCCGGAAGTAAGAGTGGCCAGTCCACCCCCTGTTCCAAGGTGTATGCTCCCGGATGTTGCATTGTTCAACGTAATATTTCCGTCATAGGTCGTAGTACCTGTATTTGCTAATTGTATTGGGGCACTGGCGAGGTTCACTACATCAAAGATTCCATGGTAGGTTTCATTTCCTTGCGTGATGATGGAGCCCGTTCCATTCCAATTGGTAAGATCGACCTCATCGTGGAAGGTATTGGATTGCAGGGTGAGTGTACCACTTCCCGTGCGTTGAATGACGGCTTGTTGTTGAAACGTACCGGTCAGGTTGCTGGCACCGGTTCCGGTAACCATCAGGGCAAACGCAGCCGTGAATACATTTCCGGAGCCACAGGTAATGTGTGCGGTGGTCATTCCAAAGTAACTATTGATAGTACATTGTGTTAATGACAAGACGCTGCTTCCGGTCAGCGCGGTATCGTTGTTGTCGAAGGTTCCGTTGACGGTCATGTTATTGAAGGCATAGGTTCCCATGCCGGAGTCAAAGAATTCGACCGTGCCACTGAAGCTTACTTCGGAGCTTCCACCGCCCGCCCCAAAGCGGATGGTGCCGGAGGTGCCGTTGTGCAGGTTGACCAGGCTGGTGTAGGTGGTGGTTCCGGTGTAGGCCAGGTCGATGGGTTCAATGGATTGGTTGTTCACATAGAAGTTTGAATTGTATACTTCAGTTCCCTGAGCGATGATGGGTCCGCCCCCGAGCCAATTGGTGAGGTTGGCAAAGTTGTTGAAAGTATTGTTTTGCAAGGTGAGGGTACCGGTTCCCGGGTGATCGATCATGACATTGAATTGAAAGGTACCGGAGAGGGTACTTGGCCCGGTGCCGGTAATCTGAATCCCGAAAGGTGCATTAAACTGGTTTCCTGAGCCACAGGTAATTTGTGCGACAATAAGATAGACGCCATAGTTATTAAAAGTGCATTGGGTGAAGTGGAGGATGCTGGATCCGGTTAACATTTCATTGTTGTTGTCGAAGGTTCCGTTGACGGTCATGTTATTGAAGGCATAGGTTCCCATGCCGGAGTCAAAGAATTCGACCGTGCCACTGAAGCTTACTTCGGAGCTTCCACCGCCCGCCCCAAAGCGGATGGTGCCGGAGGTGCCGTTGTGCAGGTTGACCAGGCTGGTGTAGGTGGTGGTTCCGGTGTAGGCCAGGTCGATGGGTTCAATGGATTGGTTGTTCACATAGAAGTTTGAATTGTATACTTCAGTTCCCTGAGCGATGATGGGTCCGCCCCCGAGCCAATTGGTGAGGTTGGCAAAGTTGTTGAAAGTATTGTTTTGCAAGGTGAGGGTACCGGTTCCCGGGTGATCGATCATGACATTGAATTGAAAGGTACCGGAGAGGGTACTTGGCCCGGTGCCGGTAATCTGAATCCCGAAAGGTGCATTAAACTGGTTTCCTGAGCCACAGGTAATTTGTGCGACAATAAGATAGACGCCATAGTTATTAAAAGTGCATTGGGTGAAGTGGAGGATGCTGGATCCGGTTAACATTTCATTGTTGTTGTCGAAGGTTCCGTTGACGGTCATGTTATTGAAGGCATAGGTTCCCATGCCGGAGTCAAAGAATTCGACCGTGCCACTGAAGCTTACTTCGGAGCTTCCACCGCCCGCCCCAAAGCGAATGGTGCCGGAAGTCGAATTGTGTACAGTCACCTGGCTGCTGAAAGTTGCCGTACCGGTGTAATTCATATCTATGGTGGAGGTGGCCAGGTTGGTAAGTTCCAACGCTCCCGTATACACTTCCGTACCTTCGCTGCTGATCAGGCCTGTATTGTTATCGTTGATCAGTTCAGTTGCTGCATTCAGCGTATTGGATTCCAGTATCAGATCACCGACCCCTTCGCGTGCAAGGCTGACTGCAGCCTGAAACTGATTGCTGGTAAATTGACTTTTGATCGCATCAGCTAGTACGAGTGTTACCGGTAAGGAAAACACGGTCGCAATCACAGTAGCATGAGCACTGGTGCCACTGAGTTCCACATTCATAATACCATCTTTCACATCCACTATGCCGCCCGCCAGTGTGAGGATTCCATTCTGCAGAGTAGCCTGATTGGCGTACCAATTTGTAGTGGTTAGGGTGAAGGCTTCAAACTCAAGGGTGCCGGTATAACCGGCATTCATTGTAAGGGTCTCCAATGTAATGTTGGCATCCAGCTTGCAAACCACTAATCCCTGGTCATCAAAAATCGCTTCATCGCCTGGGCCGGGTACTCCGGCTCCACCGGCTCCACCACTGGTTAGCGACCAGTTGCCGGCATCGCTCCAATCGCTGGAACTGAGACCGACCCAATAGTAGGGAATGGCAACGACTTGCTGGCTCAGCAAAAGCATCGTAGAAATCAACCCAATGGACCAAAGCTGGCGCAGTTTCATAGCAGGAGAGAGCATGGCCTGTATTCAAAATACAGGAACAGGTAATAAGATACGATTTTGGTTTCATATCCTGAGCAAAGATTCTATTAACGAGAGTTTAAAGCGATGAATGTTGATATTGACTACTATTCCTGAGTATGCCCGTGTATCACGTTCTTTTCTTATTTTTAACTGAATAACCCCAACCTATGTATACCCTTGGAAAAGTAAGTTCAACAGAAGCACAGCGCCTGATTGAGCAAGTCGTTGTGGAAGCCAATAAAATCAACAAGCCGGTAGTTGTGGCGGTGGCTGGCCCTGAGGGCGAACTCGTGGCCTTCCTGCGCATGGACGGTGCCAACGCTGCTTCCGGAGTGATTGCCCAGAATAAGGCCTACACGTCAGCGCGTGATCGCAAGACCACCCGTGAGATGGGTCAGTACATGCGCGAGAAAAATTCTCCACCCGCATTCTGGGGTGATATACACATTACTGGATTTGGAGGCGGGGTACCCATTGTTCAAAACAACCAGGTCATTGGCGGTATTGGCGTCAGCGGTCTTTCGCAGGAAGAAGATGAGCGCATTGCACGGGCGGCCATCGAGGTGGTGTATGGAAAGTAGAGGACACAAATCCAATCGGTCTCTGACTTCCCCGGCCGGTAGTTTTAAAAATGCAAAATACTCTTACCTTCGTAAACCTGCCCTAAACTCCCCTTCACCTCCTTAACACTTTATTCTATTTATGAAAAAAATCCTACTACCCGGGTTGCTGATGTTTTTTGTATTCACTTCCCACGCCCAGATCAACGCCAAGTTGATGCGCTACTTCGATGTTTCCGATACGCAAATCACCTTTGTTTATGGAGGTGATTTGTGGATTATGCCGAAAGCCGGAGGTCAAGCCATGCAAATCACACACTCCCCGGGCGAAGAATCATTTCCAAAATTCTCGCCCGATGGTTCCGAGATTGCTTACACCGCCAGCTACAACGGCAATAGCGATGTGTATGTGATGTCGAGCAAAGGCGGAGTACCCACGCGTGTAACCTATGCCTCGTATCTGGATCGCATGATTGAATGGCATCCCGATGGCAAGCGCCTCCTGTTTGCTTCAAGGCGTGAGGCCGGTACGCCACGCATCATGCAGTTTTTTCTGGTGGATAAGAAGGGCGGCTTCCCGCAAAAATTGTCGGTGCCGTATGGCGAACTCGCCAGCTTTTCACCCGATGGAAACAAGTTGGCCTACATTACCAAGATCACCGAGAACTATCCTTTCAAGCGCTACCGCGGAGGGTTAACCTCGGATGTGATTGTCTATGATCTGCTTGCCAACAAAGGGGAGAACATCACGAATAACCTGGCCAATGATGGCAAGCCGGCCTGGGTGGGGAACAAGATTTACTTCTTGTCGGATCTGGATAAGAACATGCGGTTGAACATTTGGTCCTATGACACCCAATCAAAAGCCTCCAAACAGATTACTACCTTCACCGATTTTGACATTACCTATTTCTCCGCGAGTGCAAGGGAACTGGTGTTTGAAAATGGCGGTGTGCTTTACCTGATGGATGTGGCCACTGAAAAGTACCAACCCGTGAAGGTGGAGGTAGTGAGTGATCTTTCCCTAGAAATGCCGAGACAAAAAAATGTAGAACGTCAGATCCAATCGGCCACGGCATCCCCGGGCGGCAAGCGTGTGGTGTTTGAAGCGCGTGGGGAGTTGTTTAATGTTCCTGTCAAAGAAGGTTTTGTTATGAACCTGACACAATCCAGCGGAGCCAATGACCACAGCCCCGCGTGGTCGCCTGATGGGAACAGCCTCGCCTACTGGAGCGATAAATCCGGAGAATATGAACTCTATCTTCAGGATCTGAAGCAATCAACCCCGGCCCGCAAACTCACCGACCGCAAAGTTGGCTTCGGCTATGGGGCGAGTTGGTCTCCGGATAGCAAACTCATCGCCTACATCGATGAGACGAACGATATCAGCGTGATCGAGGTGAGTACCGGGGCGGTGAAGAAAGCGGACAACTACAGCTGGGAATTGGGTCATGGCAGCCGCGATGGATATCCCATTCAATGGTCGCCCGACTCGAAGTGGATCACCTATACAAAAGGAGATGACAATGCCAACGATGCGATTTATATGTACAGCGTGACAGAAGGAAAGGCTTACCGCGTTACCAGTAGTTTTTTTCATAGTTACCATCCTGTATTCAGTGCCGATGGAAAATATCTATTCTTTGTTACCGATCGTGAGTTTAATCCAACCTACAGCGGTTTGAATGATGGTACCTGGATCTATCCGAACAACTCCCGTCTGGCGGTGATCAGCCTTACCAAGGATGCCCCTGACTTGCTGAATGCGAAGAATGATGAATTGGAAGCACCCGCTCCCAAGAAAGCTGAGCCTGAAAAGAAACCGGATGATAAATCCAAGAAGCCGGCACAACCCGAGCCGGAGAAAAAGCCCGAAGTAGTAGTACGGGTGGATTGGGACGGCATTGAAAGCCGGCTTACCCTCTTGCCGCCCAAGGCGGGCAACCTGGGATACGTGATGGCCTTCGAAGGTAAAGTGGTCTACCATCGCTATCCCATCACCGGTGATCAGGACGGCAAGCCGGCTCTGTATTTCTATGATCTGGATAAGCGCGAAGAAAAGAAAATCATCGATGCGGTGGAAGGTACGGCTATCACCACGGCCGATGGTAAGAGCATCCTGGTGAAGAGTGCCGGTAAGTACGGTATTATTAAACCGGACGCAGATCAGAAAATTGATAAGCCCATACCTACCGGTGATTTAGTAATGACCTGGGTACCCAAAGAAGAATGGCGCCAAATCTTTAACGACACCTGGCGCAGGCACCGCGACTTCTTCTACGATAAAGACATGCAGCAAGTGGATTGGAATGCGCTGCGCACCCGCTATGGTGCATTGATTGAAGATGCCCGCACCCGGTGGGACGTAAGTTACTTACAATCGAACCTCAATGCCGAGTTGAGTGCCGGCCATACGTATACGTTTGGTGGCGACAATGAATCGGTAACCCCCATCCTTACGGGATATCTTGGGATTGATTGGGAGTTGACCAACAATGCCTATCGTATAAAACGTATTGTGAAGCCGGCCGCCTGGGATACGGAAGTTCGCTCACCCTTTGATCGCCCCGGCTCCACGGTACAAACCGGTGACTATATCCTATCAGTGAATGGAGTAGCATTGGATCCTACGAAAGATCCCTATGCAGCGTTCGATGGATTGTCAGGTAAAACAGTCTCACTTTCCGTAAGCAAGACTGGCAAATCGACCGATGCAAAAACGGTAATCGTGAAATGTCTCACGCAAGGGGAAGATCAAAACCTGCGTTACCTGGAATGGATTGAACAAAATCGGGTAACAGTAGATAAATTGTCTAACGGCAACCTGGGGTATATCTACATGTCTAATACCGGGGGTGAAGGTCAGCGCGAATTGATCCGGATGTTTTATGGACAGTTGAGTAAGAAGGGATTCATTATTGACGAACGATTTAATGGTGGCGGACAATTAGCCGATCGGTTTCTTGAATTGGTGAGAAGGCCCATAGTCTACAACCTGTACTGGCGGCATGGCCGGCATCATGGCTTTCCGATCAAGGCTAACCCCGGTCCCATGGGCATGCTGATCAATGGTTGGGCCGGTTCCGGTGGTGATGGGTTGCCCTGGGCCTTTAGAGAGTTGAATGCCGGACCAATTGTGGGGGAAAGGACACTTGGCATTTTGGTTGGACCGGCCACCGGGCATCAATTGATAGATGGCGGTGGCATTACAGTGCCGGAAGCACGACTCTATTATAATTCCGGACGATGGTTTGATGAAGGGGTAGGAGTGAAACCCGATCATGAAGTGTGGGACGATCCGAATCTGCTGGTTCAAGGTCGGGATCCGCAAATGGAAAAGGTGGTGACCGAAGTAATGAAGATTGTCAACACCAATCCGTTGAAGCGCACACCGCCTCCGGCCAAGGAAGATCGCACTGCTGCCGGGCAAAATAAAAATTAGGCAAGCACGCCAACGTGCTTTGAAATCCTACTTTGCTTTGGCGGGGTAGGATTTTTCTTTGGACTTATTCATAGTATTCAATCCTGCGCACGGTAACGGATACCGGCTTACCCTGAAAGTAGGCAATGTCTTTTATCCATTGACCAAAGGCATCGTATTCGTAGCGATGCTTTTCGGTGCGGGCGGGTCCTTTGATACCCGCGGTGGCTATTTCCATTGGATTGTGATACGAATCAAATTTACTCCGGATGGTCGACTCAATCATCTGACTGCTGTTCAAAACCACAGTTTCAATATTGTTGTTCGCCCCATCGTACTTGAAGTGCAAGGTCTTCTCTCCGGTAGGATCGCGTTGAAAGGAGGTGATGCGATTACCCTGCTCATCATAACGATTATATTCCGAATAGGTGGGCGCCTCGCGTGTGTAGCGATGCAGTTCCAGCACGTTGCCGCGTGCATCCACTACCTGTTCTTCCTTTTTGGAGTACATCGTTTTCAACAACGTCCACGCAATTATCCTTTTTTGCTGATTGGGTTCGAAGATCACGGTTTCTTTACCCGTAATTTGATCATTGGCATCGAACTGGTGCATTTCAACAAACTCATTTTCTTCGTAAGCATAGACGCGTTTTTCCGCAATTTTATTGAACTGATATTGTATTTGTTCTAGCACCTGGCCTTTTGGATTGTATTTGAACACATCCCGACTGATCAGATTTCCCAGATCATTCACCTTTTCCTGCAGTACCAATGCCCCCTGCCGATTGAAGATGGATTTAACAAGAATGGAATGCTTGGCGACTTCCGGATAATGTTGCTGGCCCCCGGTGTTTTCAACAGGATCATGTACCGAAAGCAAAATGCTTTTGATCTTTTTGTCGGTCAATGAGTTTTGTTTTTTATCGACCCTACGTTTATCACAACCCAGCATGAACAGCACTAAAAGGCCAGGCAGAAAGAATTTAAAGCCCATCTGCAGGGGAACCCTAAGAAAATTGTTTTGATAATCGATTATCATCGCCTGAATGGGCCAAGATACTTTTTTTAAGTTCAGAGTTACAAGGCAAACTCGCTAAGTCGTTTCGACAAAATACATTTTAAGTGTACCCTTGTTTTTAACGTCAATTTCACCACGATATGTGCAGGCGATGACTTCTTTTACCAACAGGTAAGTACTTTCAGAGATGTTGATTTTTCCGGGTTCTGAAGCGGACTCCATGCGGGCAGCAATGTTTACGGTATCGCCCCAAATGTCGTAGGCAAACTTTTGTGTGCCCACCACTCCGGCAACTACCGGCCCCGTATGGATCCCGATACGAACTTCAAAGGTATGTGCCACCTCAGCTGACTTGCGGGTAGCCGCCACAAATTCAGCCATGGCCTTTGCTGCCCGCACCACCTTCCCGGCATGGTCTTCACTAGGAAAGGGGAGCCCACCGGCACACATATACGCATCGCCTATGGTCTTGATTTTTTCGAGGCTGTGTTCTTGAATGATCGCATCAAATTTTGAAAAGTAGTAATCAACCGTTTCAACCACTTGTTCAGGCGTCAGGGTTTCAGCATACTGGGTAAATCCCTTGAAGTCGGCAAACAGCACCGTCACCGAAGCAAACTTTTTTGCCTGAACTTTACCGTGTTGTTTTAATTCCTGAGCGGTTTCTTTCGGCAAAATATTCAACAGCAACGCTTCCGACCGGTTGCGTTCCTGTTCAATGATCTGGTTGGTACTCTTGATGTAGCGGTATCGTCTGAATAAACCAATGGCCAGTAAGCCGATCAGAAAAAGTGCAATGCCGGTACCAATGGCGATGATCTGTTGATTTCGTTTCTGCTGATTGGCGAGATCTACTTCAATTTGTTTTTTTGAAACTTCAAAATCGGTGCGCAAGTCCGCCATTTGTTGAATCGCGGTAATATCTTTTACGCTGTCCTTGTAGGCAATGTGATTCTTATAATAGCCATAGGATTCTTTCAACTTGCCGGCCTGCTCATAGATCTCGGCCAACTTTAAGTAGGCATCGCTAATCTGTTCTTTCAAACTATGACGCACGGCCAATTCCAGACTCCGGTTGGCATACTTCAGAGCTGTACCCTCATCTCCCTGGGCAAAGTAGATATCGGCAATGTAATTGAGGTATACTGCAATAGGATAATATTCCTGCAAGGCTTCCAACAACAAGATGGCCTCATTCATGTTCTCGGAGGCCTGCAGATTGTCGCCCAATTTTGCGTAGATCATCCCCAGGTTACCCAGGCTGTATGCCTGGCCCAACTGTGAGTTAATCTTCTGGAAAATATCCTCCGCTTCGCGTGTGTACAGCAGAGCCGTATCCAATTGGTTGAGGGTGATGAAGGCATCGCCTGCGTTGAGGAGGGCCGAAGCAATATTGACAGAGTCTTTCGCTTCGCGCAGGATTTGAATTGCCTTCTGATGATAGCTCAGTGCATTCGGATAGTTACCCATGATAGCATAGACATCAGCAATGGCCACATACACAGCTCCGAGCCGATGTCGGTATTTTTCATTGTCAACAATTCGGGCTCCTTGATAGTAGCTTTCCATCGCCTGACTCAAGTCACTCTTTAAGCGATAGGCATTCCCCTGCTCCAGGTACCCTTGAAACAAATACTCGATAGAATCAACAGCCTGGGCAGCCTCAATGAGTTGTTCGCTGTAGAAAAGTGCACGCTCGGCATCAGGATGGTTGATGGCCAGCTCTTTCAGTAACAAAAGCTTTTGCTGCGAGGCATAGGTGCCCTCCGTATACAGTGTTTCAAGACTATCAATTGATGATGGTGACTGACTTAGGCAAGTCAGACAACTGAATAACAAGACTGCAATAACAGAAGCGCCTTTCAGAACATCCATCAACGCACATTGTTTGCTGAACGCAAATGTCACTGCGAATTAATGAACCCTAATAACAGGGTCAATATGAAAGGTACCGTTCCGGTTTTGACCATTGTTCTGCACGGTAAAGGAGATTTTGTATTTGAACCGATCCTCTTTTTTATCTCCGGTTTTGTTCACGACTTTGCCGACTACTTTTTCGGAGGTTCCGCGGTCTCCGATTAGCACATTCTGACCAAAGACATTCTTGCCGCCTTCATGGTTGATTGATTTTATATGAACACGATCGGTTTGGGGTGCGTTGGTCGAAACACCTTGCCAGGTAACGGTATCGCCCACGTTCGCTTCGATTGTAAATTCTTCATTCGATACGCCTTCGGGTTGACCAAAGTTGCACGAAGTTGCAGTATTCTGGTTATCAACCAGGCTTGTGTTAACATACAGGGTTACGATAATATTTTGTGCCTGCCCCAGGCGCGTGCGAGAAATAGAGAATGCGGAGAGTGGCAATGCACCGGCAACTAACATCAATCCGGACTTCTTGATAAACGATCTTCTGGTTTGCATAGCGGGTAATTTGAAGGTTTGGTGACCCTAAGGTAATAAAACCCAGGACAAGATGGGTGAGACTAGCAGAAAACCTACCTGATAAGATTGAAAAAAAGCGCAGATGTATCTTGAACCTTTCATCCCTTTCCATCAAACATCCGGATAAAAACCAACAACTATCTGTGATCCAATTACGTATTCCTCTTACCTGTAATATCCGCACTATGCTTAAAAACTTCTTCAAAACTGCTACAAGGCTCATCCTCAAAAACAAAGCGTATTCGCTTATCAATTTCATCGGCTTGACCTGTGGCCTTACCCTCGCTCTTCTCATCATCGCCTACGTGCGCAGCGAGGTAAGTTATGACCGCTTTCATACCCAGGCCGATCGTCTCTACCGCCTGCGTTATACAGCACCCAACGGCTTTGAATTAGCTAGCACCCCACCGCCCATCGCACCGGTAATGAAAGAGTACTTTCCTGAAGTGGAGGAGGTTGCGCGTCTTTATCTACGCAACGTGAGTATTGCCAAACCCGGAACCAATGAGGCATTCGAAGAGCCCCGCATCATGTTTGCCGATTCCGCTATCATGAAGATGATGACCTTCGAATTTGTAAAGGGCAGCGCGGATCGTGCCTTGGTCGATAAGTACACCATCCTCATCAATGAAGCAATGGCGGTAAAGTATTTTGGAACCGAAGACCCCATTGGCGAGACCTTATTGTTGTCTGGCGATCGCTCTTTTACTGTGGTGGGCGTAGTGAAAGACTTTCCAGATAATTCACACCTACGGTTCAATATGCTTGTACCGTATGATGATATGTTTGAACTGGAGGACCCTCGTACAGAGGAAGTGCTGCGCAATAACCTCGCCCGAAATTTTGTGATCAGTCATTCCTATACCTATGTATTGTTGAAACCGGGCGCCCATCCTGAATCGGTCAACAATAAAATGGGTGACTTTATCAAGAAGTACGCAGAGCCGCGGGTACAGGTGGGGCAGGTGTTTACCCTCATGCCGTTACTGGATATTCATCTCGGCAGCACCCTGCTGGCAGAGCCCACCGCCACCAATTCATGGACGACCTTATACATCTTTATTGGCGTTGGACTTCTGACGCTGATTATCGCTTGTATTAACTACATCAACCTCAGCACGGCACAGTCACTCACCCGCATCAAAGAGATTGGAATTCGCAAGGTGCTAGGGTCGCAGCGCGCGCAATTGATGCTGCAGTTTTTAATGGAGAGTTTTCTGTTTACGCTAGTGTCCATGGTGTTGGCCTACCTGTTATTTCAATTTGCCTTACCGGTGCTCAATGTGCTTACAAACAAAAATTTAGAGTTTACGCAGGTTGTGGATGGTCCCTTGTTACTGGCTTCAGTAGCCTTGTTGTTCTTCATTACCGTATTGGCCGGTGGCTATCCTGCCTACTTTGTTGCCCAGTTTGAATCCATTACCGCCATAAAAGGAGAGGGTGGAGGTCTTGGAAACCGACAGGTGCTGCGCAAAGCGCTTGTTGTATTCCAACTCTCCATAGCGTGTTTGTTATTATCCGGTTCGCTGGTAATTGTGAAGCAACTGCGGTTTCTGGGTGACCGTCCGTTGGGTTTTCAGAAAGATCAAATCATCACCATTCCTTTATTCAGTCAAAACCTGAATGGCTTCTTCCGCCAGGGCGACTCCACATTCCAATCGCGGTTGCAAACCTTCCGGGAAGTTGTTGCGCAGGAGAGTGGCGTTCAGATTTCTGCCCTATCGTCCGGTGCACCCGGACTCGGAGCCATTTTCCGGGGCACTATTCCTGAAGGGTTCTCGCGTGAAGACAACCTGTTTGTTGCGAACATGGCCATTGACGTTGACTTTTTAAAGACGTACGATATCAAATTGGTGGCTGGACGCGGTTTCAGCCGCGAAAATCAGGCGGATCTGGCATCGTTTCTTGTCAATGAGTCGGCCGTGCAGGAATTTAAATGGGGTAGTGTTGAAGAAGCGTTGGGTAAAACCATTAACCGTGAAGGGAAGGAAGGCCAGGTGATTGGTGTTGTGAGCGATTTCAACTTCACCGATTTATCCACACCCATGTCGGCCCTCGTGATTGATTATAGCCCCCAGCTGTTTACCACCTTATCCATCCGGATGGAAAACGCGAATGTTCAATCCACGATCGAAAAATTGCAACATCAATGGAATTCCATCTTCCCTGAAAAGGCATTTGAATTTACTTTTTTGGATGAGCAGTTGAATCAGCAGTACTCCAACTTTCAAAACTTCGGGTACATCATTCAGGTGTTTACTGCCATCGCCATTCTAATCGCCTGCCTGGGAGTATATGGATTGGTCTTGTTTACCGTGAAGCGGAAAGTAAAGGAGATCGGTGTGCGTAAGGTGTTAGGCGCCAATGTGCGCAGCATCCTGTTGTTGATTTACAAAGATTTTGCTTTACTGATTGTAATTGGCTTTGCGTTGGCCATTCCTGCATCGTATTACCTGGCCGGACAGTGGTTGGAAAACTTTACCTACCAGACAACCATTGATTGGCTTACCTATGCGATGAGTTTAATTACCATCCTGTTGATTGTAACGTTTACGATCAGCTACCAGGCTTTGTTGGCTGCACGGGCTAATCCGGTCAAGTCGTTGCGTAGCGAGTAGGGGAAAAATACGGAGTGGGTTGTGCATCCGCCTCCGGCTGTAGCGAAACATGGCATCGTATACTATCCCAAATGGAGTAGACGTAATTGAGTATTGACTCATTTCGTTACTGATAGCCATTAATTTTATTCCTACCTTCGAATCATTAATTTCAACTTCATGGTGGTTGATTGTGCCGAATATTGCGAGGGCAAGCGCGTGGCCAATGTGGCGATCGAAAACGTTCGTGAAGTACTCAAAAACCCGGACCGTTTTATATGGATCGGCTTGCACGAGCCAGATCAAGCCATGCTCAAAACCATTCAACATGAATTTAACCTGCACGAACTAGCGATTGAGGATGCCCTGCGCGCACATCAACGCCCCAAAATTGAGGCGTATGGCGATACGCTGTTTATTGTGCTTCGAACAGTACACCTCCAGGACAACCGGGTGGAGTTTGGCGAGAGTCACATTTTTCTTGGCAGCAATTTTATCGTGACGGTGCGACATGGGCATTCCAGTGGTTATGCTGAAGTACGTGCACGGTGCGAGAGCACACCGGAAATGTTGCGCAAAGGTCCCGCCTTCGCGCTTTATGCCCTCATGGATGCGATTGTCGATCAATATTTTCCAGTGATTGAGTTTCTCCAAGAAGAAGTGACCGATATGGAGGAGAAAATCTTCCATGAGAAATACAGGCGGGATGTCACGACCAGGATTTACAGACTCAAGCGGCAGTTAATGGACGTGAAACGCGCGGTGTCGCCACTGATCGATATGTGCAACCGGTTGTTGCGTTTTGATCTGAAGGTAATTGATGATGCGGCCCGGCCCTACTTCCGTGATGTGTATGATCACACCATCCGCATCAATGAAATGTTGGACAGTTCGCGCGAATTGCTTTCCACCGCATTAGAGGCAAACCTTTCAATGATTTCCATCTCGCAAAGTGAGGTGTCCAAACGGTTTGCCGGATGGGCTGCGCTGATTGGGATACCGACCATGATCGCTGGGATCTATGGAATGAATTTTCAGTTTATGCCGGAACTTACCTGGCGATGGGGGTATCCCCTGGTGCTGGTTCTAACCACGGTAATCTGCATCGTACTTTATATCCGGTTTAGGAAGTCGGGCTGGTTGTAATGAGAACTCCAAGATAGAACCTGCATGGCACCAAATCAGTCCCTCGAAGAGATTAAAGCTGCCTACGAAAAATTTCTGGCACTGAAGGGCGAGGTGTTCGAAGTTAAGTCCGTAGACATGAATGCCGAAGAGATGGCACTCGTTAATAAGGCAGAGCGTTTCAATAGGCGAATTACATTCCCGTTCTTCATGGTGATGGGAGTACTTTCGATCGCAGGAGGTGTGTGGGCGTTGTTGAACCGTTTTTTGATCCCTGGATTAGGAATTTTGTTGGGTGCGATTGCGGCAATCGCCATCGGATTATCCTATCGGGGGAGTAAACAAAAGGGACCGAAGCTTAAACTTGTGATCACCGGTATAGTTACCGGTCGGAAAACGTATAACCGGCAGTTTGGAAAATCCTATCTGATTACACTCAGCCGAAAGAAAGATTTGTTTGTCGCGAAGGAGGATTACGATAAAATCAGACTTGGAGATCTTGTGCAATATGAAACCTTAAGTGAAACGCAGGATATTAAGTCAGGCATTACTCGGCTTGGTCACATCAACGATGTGATGAGTAGCAGTTAGGTTCTGCTTTTGCTCGCTGATCAGATCAGCTTATACAACTCAACCGGATACGCCACATTCTTTAGTTCCTTCTTTCCAAGTGGGATGAACTTAATGTTCTCCCGATTTCGGATGTTGTGAAGGACAGGCTCTGTTACACAAATTTCTCCGGCATCGGCCAGGTCAGTAATGCGAGCGGCCACATTAACACCATCGCCAAATACATCTGTGTCGGAAAAAACAATTTCTGAAATATGAATACCCATCCGTACGGCTAGGCCCTGCGCTTTTACTGCTTCCTGAATTTCCAATGCACACAGCACGGCTTCACTGGCGGTATAAAAAATAGATAATGTTCCATCACCAATTTCCTTGAGCCACTTACCATAATATTTGCGCACCAGTCGCTTCTGGATGGTACGGTTTTTCTCCAATGCCTCCATTCCTTTGTACTCATCTTCGCCCATCATTTTGGTAAAGCCTTTGATATCGGTAAACAGAATGGCAGCCAGCTGTCGGTCTTTGCGGATACGCAGGTTGCGCCCTTCAATTTGGCGGTTGAAGTATACAGCAAAAATGATGAAGGAGATAATGCCCGCGGTACCGAGTTCAATTCCACCCGGAAGATGCAACGTCCGCAGGACAAAACTGATTAGCATAAGACTGATGGAAATAAAAAGAATGATCAAAGCAATGCGATACGATTTTCGGGTTTCAATCGAGAGACGGTCGATCAGGAACGAGATCCCAAAACCCATCAGGAAAATGAAAATCCCAATAATTATAAGGTTGTTCGCTCCGGATAGATGGAAAAACTTAAAAACAATTCCGGTGATGAAACAACTGGATGAAAGAACACCCACGATAAACGTTCGTCTGCGCATGATAATCAGATCAATTTCAACTTTTTCTCTTTGTCAAGGTTGTTCACTGACAACGAACCACAATCTTGCCAACAAACTTCCCTTCCAAAAAATACCGGAAGGCATCAGCCGTATTCTTCAGCGGGAAGATCCGGTCAATGACCGGAATAATTTTGTTTGTTTCAACCAGGTGGGCGAGTAATTCCAAATCTGTACGATTGGGCCGGTACCCCATAATGCCCAGTTTCTTTGACCGAAACCGGGAAAGGAAGGGCTCGATGAGCATCATGTTTACTAACAAACTTCCCATGGAGCCCCCAATCATGGCAAAAACCCCATCCGGTTTAAGTGACCGTTTGTAATCGGCCACACTGCGATGTGCAACTACGTCCAGAATTTTATCATAGGTTTTGCCCGTTCGGGTATAATCGGTGTTTGTAAAGTCGATTACCTCATCGGCTCCCAGTTTTAGCAGGTGTTCTAATTTTTCTTTGCGATCAACACACGTTACATGGGCCTGTATAGATTTCAAATATTGCAGTGCCAAGGTGCCTACACCACCTCCGGCACCATTGAGCAGTATGTGTTGTCCGGCTTTCACTTCTCCCTGATAACGCAAGCCTTGTATGGCCAGTAACCCGGCTTGCGGCAAGGCCGCGGCTTGTTCAAATGTCATGTGGGCTGACTTGCGGGCTAATAACTTTTCAGGTACGGCCACGTATTCGGCCAACCCACCAAACGTTTCGGCAATGTCACCAAATACCTCATCGCCAACTTGAAAGTCGCGGGTTTGTGATCCGGTTTCAACAACCACTCCCGCAATGTCCGCGCCCAGAATGTTTTTGCGGGGTTTGAATAATCCGTTGAGGAGTCGAATAATCCAGGAATTGCCAAGCAGCATGTCGATATCCCAGGAATTAAGCGAGGCAGCCTCCACCTTTACAAGTACCTGCCCTTTTTTTGGAACAGGCTTAGGTACCTCTTTCCATTGCAGCTGATCGGGCGTACCGTATTGGTAATAACAAATTGCATGCATTCCTCAAGTTGATAAAACAAGGCAAAGAATGCAAGCAGGCGAAGGATGGATAATGCCTAAGAAAAAAACCAATTAATTCTTCACCACCTCCGTACCGTCCGGGTATTTGGCAAATCGACTTTTCGTACGCGGGTGCACATGTTCATAACTCGGCCAGGGCCAGCCGCCAAATTCAGTTTGTTGGTATTCGGCATAGGCTTGTTGTATTTCCGCTTGCGAGTTCATCACAAAGGGCCCGTATTGCACCACCGGCTCGCCAATGGGTTTACCTTGAAGCAACAGGAAGAACCCCGGTTCATCGCCATTAATTAGCGTCATTGCAACATCGGGTTTCAGCTCAAATGCCTGGTGCGTATTGAAGGTCTTGTCTTCAAGTTGAATGGAAGTGCCACCATAAAAATAGAAAGACCTGTTTATTGTAGATGATGCTGTGGGCATTGTCCAGGATGCACCAGGTTCCATTTTGATGGTCCAGATCGCCACTTCATTTACTGAATTGGCCGCCCACGAATCCGGGGCAGGTTGTGGAGCGCGAACGTTGTCAATGATACCGGCTACTACATTGACTGTTGTTTTTTTATGGTTAGCATCAGTATAGTTAAAGATGGGAATGGTATCACCCCAAAGCATGGCGAAGTGTGGGTTGGCCATTTTTTTATTACGGGGCAAATTGAGCCAGATCTGGAAGAGTTCTAATGGATTGTCTTGTTCCTGGTTAATCAGTGGAAACATTTCGCAATGTTGTACACCTTTACCGGCCGTCATCCACTGTACATCGCCAAAGCCAAAGCGGCCCGCGGCCCCGAGCGAATCGGAATGATCAACCAGACCCTTCGTAACAATCGTCACGGTTTCAAATCCGCGATGGGGGTGTGCAGGAAAACCCGGAACGTGTTCGCCATGGTACATGCGCCACGGTTGATTGGGCGCAAAGTCCTGACCAATTGAACGACCTGCCAGGGAGGCAGCCGGTCCCATTTTCTCGTTTCCTTTAGGATAAAAATCTTCGTGGTGGACACAAAATAAAAAAGGGTCTTGAGTTTGCCACGGAAAACCGAGTGGTTTAATTGACTTTATCGCGCTCATACTAAACGTTTGACTTCTTTAACCAACAAGGTCATTGAAAAGTTTTGGACATCGAAAACAAGGCCAACCTCCCTCTTTATGGATACAGCTTTATACGATCAACTCTTTTCTATTTTTCTAAAAATGTCTGAGGGAACCAGCACCAACAGCTTGGATCCTGACTCAAATTGAATCTTGGCAAGAATATCTTTGGTCTTGTGATTGATGGTGAGAATATCTCCCTTTCCATAGTTCATATGGAAAAAAGAATCACCCACTTTCAGTTTGTCAATCTGAGCCTGGGTCAGAGGTTCACCTACATAGTCAGGCAACGGTGAAATGAAAGGCAAATGACTTTTCTTCTCCGGCTCCTCCGCAGGAACCGATACAATTTCCGGAGCAGGAGCTTCCTGTGCGGATGAAACATTCAATCGATTCAGCAACTCATGCGCTGCTGGTTTAGTCGCCAGTGTTTTTTTCAAGGCTTCCCCCAATACCTCTACTTCGTTTTGAACGGTATCAATACGGAGTGATTCATCGTATTCTACGAGCTCAAATTCCGGTATATTGGCAGTGGCGTTTGTTTTGATGTCTTTAATTAAAGTTACGGGCAGATTCAGCGCATGTCGGATGGCAAACCCATACAGGGCGTGCGGGTCGTTCGAACTTAAGTCGCACAGAACGATGTCACTCTCTATCATCGTTTGGACAATTCCCAAAGGAGTATCGTCCATGGTAGGATCACCCACCTGAATGGGAGTAACACCTGCCAATCGGCAAGCGGGTACAAGAATGTATTGATAAACCCGACCGAAGTGACCTTTTGCATATCCTTCAGGTTCCGAACCTGGCAGGATAATAAAACATTTCTTTTCCATACGTTGCCTATTAAATGCCCTGCAAAAGTAGGTTAAAAATCAGTCTAAGAGTATAATTTAATATCGTGATCCCCGGGCATTTCAATTCACGGATTGGTGGGTTTGGTGTCCATCCCAAATCAAGTCTGTATCTCCGGTTTTTTAGTAAATTCAATTCAGATTTGTCACCTAACCCCCAATACTATGACTACCTCAAAGCCTGCTACCTGGTTCTGGATTGTTAGTGGAATAGCCCTTCTCTGGAACCTCCTGGGCGTAATGGCCTACATGGCCCAGGTAACCCTGAGTCCGGAAGCCTTGCAGGCGTTACCGGAAAATGAACGCACCCTAATTGAGGCGACACCCGCTTGGGCTACCGGAGCTTTTGCCATAGCCGTTTGGGGTGGCACACTGGGAGCCATATTATTGTTATTGCGTAGAACGTTTGCTACCCCTATCCTCATCATTTCTTTAATAGGCGTTGTCGTTCAGATGATTCATGCCTTTTTTATTTCCAATTCGATTGAAGTTTACGGTCCAGGAGGAATGGCTATGCCGGCTATGGTCATGATCTTTGCCATCTTTCTCATATGGTTTTCCCGTAAGGCAGCGGCCCGTGGTTGGATGCGATAAACACATTGCCATGAATAGGATCATTATCGTCTGCCTGTTATTACTTTCATTCAACGGAACCGCTCAACAGAAACCCTTTCGCATTGGCATAGCAGGCCTCACGCATTCGCATGTTCATTGGATTCTAGGTCGGGCTAAAACCGGAGATCTTGAAATTGTTGGGATTGCCGAGCCAAACCGGGCATTGGCTGAACGCTTCTTGAAGCAATACGACCTTCCCATGTCGTTAATATATCCCTCGTTGGTGGAAATGTTGAATAAGACCTCACCGGAAGCGGTAACGGCATTCAACAGTATTGAAGAGCACCTCGAAGTGGTGCGCGTTTGTGCCCCCCGCAAAATCCACGTCATGGTGGAGAAACCGTTGGCTGTAAGCTTGGAACATGCAAAAGAAATGGAGGCCCTTGCCATCAGACATGGTATTTTTCTACTTACGAATTACGAAACAACCTGGTATGGCAGCAATGAAGCAGCGGTCGATAAACTGAAAGGCATGGGTCCTATACGCAAAATAGTTGTGCACGATGGTCATCAGGGCCCGAAAGAGATTGGCGTGAATGTGGAATTCCTCGATTGGCTCACGGATCCGGTAAAGAACGGAGGTGGTGCCATCATGGACTTTGGATGTTATGGAGCTAACCTGATCACCTGGTTATTGAATGGAGAACGACCTTTATCGGTTCTGGCGCTGACGCAACAATTGAAGCCGGAGGTATACCCGAATGTGGATGATGAAGCGACTATTGTAGTTGAATACACGCACGCACAAGGGATCATTCAGGCTTCGTGGAATTGGCCGTACAGCAGGAAGGACATGGAAGTGTATGCTACAACCGGTTCCGTGTTTGCTGATCGCGAAGGTATTAAAGTCAAGTCCGATCCGAATGCAGGGGTACAGTTTATCCGTACGACTGCACCCGCTGCCCCCCGTCACGATCCATTTGAATTGTTCGCTGCGGTTGTGAGGAAGGAAATTGTACTAGCCAAGGTGGATCTGTCTTCCCTGGATAATAATATGATCGTGATGGAGATACTCGAAGCCGCCAAACAATCAGCCCGTGAGGGCAGGCGGGTAAAATTGAAGTGATGACGAAATGTCTATCGTCTTTGACGGGACAATTATTTGAAAACCCATCAATTTAGAACCCATCAAAATTAGGCTACCAATTGTTTGGTATAGCTTTCGGGAGTATTTTTGAATCACTGCTTACACCTTAACAATATGAAATGGTTTCTTGATCTCTTCTCCAGTTCGCTGGGAAGAAAAGTTTTGATGGCCTTAACTGGTTTGTTTCTCATTCTGTTCCTGGTTGTGCACCTGGCCGGAAACTTGCAACTCCTTAAAGATGATGGTGGTGAGGCCTTCAATGTATACGCTAAGTTCATGACTACCAACCCCCTCATTAAAACCATCTCCTACGTCAACTACACATTTATTCTGTTGCACGTGTTCATGGCCATCTACTTATCGCGTAAGAACCGTGCCGCCCGCGGCAATCAGGGTTATGCCGTTTCCGGCAAATCTTCAACCTGGTCTTCACGCAACATGGGTATCCTCGGGTTTTTGCTGCTCGTTTTTATTGTTGTTCACATGAAAGACTTTTGGGCGCAGATGCATTGGGGTGGAATTCCTACCGCCACGTATGAGGGTGTGGAAGTGAAAGATCTTTACACCATAGTCTCGCTTGCATTTTCACAAGCCTGGTATGTTGGGTTGTATGTGTTTTGTATGATCGGTTTGGCGTTTCACCTTTGGCATGGATTTGCCAGCGCCTTTCAAACGCTCGGCCTAAACCATCTCAAGTACAATCCTGTTATAAACTTTGTCGGAAAAGCTTTTGCCATTATCGTACCGGCAGCATTTGCTTTGATTCCGATCTGGATGTTCCTTGTTTAATCTTTTCTTGTTAAGAATTAAAATCTTTAATCATAGATCATGAAGCTCGATTCGAAAATTCCGGAAGGCCCAATAGGAGAGAAATGGACGAAGCATAAGTTCAATCTGAAGCTGGTCAACCCGTCTAACAAGAGAAAGTACGACATCATTATTGTTGGTACGGGGCTGGCAGGTGCTTCTGCCGCAGCATCACTGGGTGAGCTTGGGTATAACGTAAAGGTATTTACCTATCATGATAGTCCGCGCAGGGCGCACAGCATTGCAGCACAAGGAGGGATTAACGCAGCCAAGAACTATCAGAACGATGGCGATAGCGTTTACCGCTTATTCTATGATACCATCAAAGGCGGTGACTACCGCGCCCGCGAGGGCAATGTGCATCGTCTGGCAGAGGTGAGCGTAAACATCATTGATCAATGCGTAGCCCAGGGGGTTCCATTTGCCCGGGAGTATGGAGGGTTGTTGGCGAACCGATCCTTTGGTGGTGCCCAGGTATCACGCACCTTTTACGCGCGCGGTCAAACCGGACAGCAATTGCTATTAGGCGCGTACAGTGCGCTCAACCGGCAAATTGCTAACGGGAAAGTAAAGATGTACACCCGCACGGAAATGCTCGATGTGATCGTTGTGGATGGCAAGGCCCGCGGCATCATTACCCGCGACTTAGTAACAGGCAAGATTGAAGCCCACAGTGCTCATGCCGTGTTGCTCTGTACCGGTGGTTATTCCAACGTGTTTTACCTGTCTACGAGCGCGAAAGCCTGTAATGCTTCGGCTGTTTGGAGAGCCCACAAAAAAGGAGCCTTCTTTGGCAACCCTTGCTTCACGCAGATTCACCCGACCTGTATTCCGGTTTCGGGCGATCACCAATCAAAACTTACCCTGATGTCGGAATCCTTGCGGAACGATGGCCGTGTGTGGGTGCCTAAGACCGCCATGAAAGGGTTGAAGGCAAGTGATGCAGTCAATATTAAGGAGGAAGATCGCGATTACTTTTTGGAGCGGAGATATCCTTCCTTCGGAAATCTGGTGCCTCGCGATGTGGCTTCACGCAATGCCAAGAATGTATGTGATGAAGGCCGTGGAGTTGGCCCTACCGGGCTGGCCGTATTCATGGATTTCTCGGATGCGATTAAACGCGATGGTCGTTCCGTCATTGAATCCAAGTATGGCAACCTGTTCGACATGTACAAACAGATTACCGGTGACAACCCTTACGAAGTGCCGATGATGATCTTCCCGGCTGTACACTATACCATGGGAGGACTGTGGGTTGACTATAATTTAATGACCACGGTTCCTGGATTGTATTGTTTGGGCGAGGCTAATTTCTCTGACCATGGGGCCAACCGACTTGGCGCCAGTGCGCTCATGCAGGGCTTGGCCGATGGGTATTTTGTAATTCCTTATACCATTGGCGATTATCTCGCCTCCCTGGGCTGGAAAGAAAAGATCGGCACCGATCACCCGGCTTTTAAAGAGGGAATGGAAAAAGTGAAAGCCAGTGTTGACCGCCTCCTAAATATTAAGGGTAAGAAAACCGTGGATGAATTCCACCGGCAGTTGGGTTTAATCATGTGGGAGTATTGCGGCATGTCGCGTAATGAAGCCGGCCTGAAAAAAGCGAAGAAATTAATTCAGGATCTGCGGGCCGAATTCTGGACCAATGTAAGTGTATTGGGTTCGGACACAGAGTTGAACCAGGAATTGGAGAAAGCGGGTCGTGTGGCCGACTTTCTGGAATTGGGCGAATTGATGATTGACGATGCCTTAAACCGCAGCGAATCGTGTGGGGGTCACTTCCGCGAGGAATCAGCAACGGAAGACGGTGAAGCAAAACGCAATGATGACCTCTTTGCCTATGTGGCTGCCTGGGAATATACGGGCGACAACCAGCCGGAGAACCTGCACAAGGAGGAACTCCGTTTCGAAAATGTGAAGTTAACTCAACGAAGCTATAAGTAATTATGAAGATCACGCTGAAAATCTGGAGGCAGAAAAGCAAGACAACGAAAGGTGAATTCAAGACCTATCAGTTAGGTCATGTTTCTCCCGATATGTCATTCCTGGAAATGCTCGATGTGTTGAATCAGGACCTCATTAAGAAGGGTGAGGAGCCAGTTACTTTTGACCACGATTGCCGCGAAGGTATTTGTGGAGTGTGCAGCCTGTATATCAATGGTCGTCCGCACGGGCCGTTACAAACCACAACCTGTCAATTACACATGCGTACCTTCAAAGATGGTGAAACCATCACGATTGAGCCTTGGCGGGCGCAGGCATTTCCAATCATTAAAGATTTGATGGTGGACAGGTCCGCTTTTGACCGCATTCAGCAAGCTGGTGGTTTCATCAGTATCAACACGGGTGGTGCTCCGGATGCCAATGAGATACCCGTACCAAAGAAGATTGCCGATGAAGCCATGGACGCAGCACAATGCATCGGTTGTGGGGCTTGTGTTGCAGCGTGCAAGAATGCTTCCGCCATGTTATTTGTCAGTGCGAAAGTTTCGCAGTTGGCATTATTGCCCCAAGGCCAACCAGAGCGAAAAGAACGCGTTGAAAAAATGGTTGCCCAAATGGATGCTGAAGGATTTGGTTCCTGTACCAACACCTATGCGTGCGAAGCTGAGTGTCCTAAGGGTATTAAGATTACCCACATTGCCCGTATGAACCGTGAGTATTTTACCGCCATGTTAAGTTCGTACCAGATCGAGGCGAAGGCTGGTGGTGATTAAGAAGAAGTAGGTTTAATATTAAAGTCTTTCAGACGCTACCTAATTGCTTTTGCAGGTTCCGACTCCCACACGGCCGGATTGCAATGCTTTCGTGACGGATCGCCCGATATTTCCACCGGCTAAAATAATATCCTGTTCAGGGCCTACAGCGGAAAGGTGTACTTTAATACACGCCTCCAGATCGAGCATATCCCAATAAGTGAGCGTTGTTTCATCTGCTAATTGAGATACGATTGTTTCACTGATACCCGTTCGTGCATCAACCGGGTTGAGAAGCGCTGCAACTTCAGCCCCCGGGGTGGCAATATCTCCCAGGTGCAGGTGTACGGGTAATTTAGCATCGCCACTGGTACCGGATAACGTGACTTGCACAGTAGAATGACCATCCTTTCTTTCTTTAATCACCACCGTTCCTGAAGTGGCATAAGCCGACCCAGGCTGTAAATAGTACGTTACCTCATTCCCGGTAAATTCGCTGGTTGTCTCCGTTTCCTGGCAGGCCACTACCACCAGACCCATCATCAGTAATCCCAAAAATCGTTTCATGCCCACGTGGTTATCCGGTTTAAATTTATTCAATTTCTACAAAAGTACCCCTGTCAAATACCATAAAATCCACGAGTTCCTCGATTTGGCACAGATATGGTTTATATTCGTGGTAACGAAACCATGTTTATTTTAATTCTGTGAAACGGCTTTTATTTCTTTTGATAATCCTGGGTGGCTGCAGCCCCTCGGTTACCAATTCCTCTCTGAAAACGGACTTGCAAAATCCCCGGCCCGAATGGCTCACCGCCAAACCGGTATCGCCTTCTTATTATATCGGCATTGGGCATGGTGTTAAGGATGGATCCAATAACTATATCCAGTTGGCAAAGAAGAGTGCCTTGGAGGACCTTGTTTCGGAAATAAAAGTAAACATCTCGTCCACTTCTGTCTTAAGTCAGATTGATATTAATAGGGAGTTTCAAGAAAAATATGAGCAAATCATCCAGACCACCGTGGCGGATGAACTGGAAGAATTTGAGCAAGTGGACGCCTGGGAAGATGACCGCAATTACTGGGTTTACTATCGGCTCTCGAAACAACGGTATAAGGAAATCAAGGATCAACAAAAGCGGGATGCCGTAGCCTTGGGTCTGGATTTTTTTACCAAGGCCAAAGAATCGGAGCGGAAAGGGGAGACTGTACTGTCTCTTGGTTTTTACTACCAGGGATTCCGGGCAATTGAAAAGTACCTGGATGAACCTATTCGCCTCGAGTTTGAAGGCAAGGAAATTCTGTTAACCAATGAGATCATTGCCAACATGCAGTTGCTACTCGATAAGATGGAGCTAACCGTTGACCCGAATCAGATTATGCTCAACCGTAGGGTGGCACAAAATAATCTTACTGTATTGGCCAAAGTGGTAGAAAAGACATCGCGTAAGGCTATTACAGATTTACCCCTCGTTGCCGCTTTTGAGAAAGGGGCGGGGGATGTGTTTCCCACCTACAAAACGGATGGATCGGGCCAAGCGCGCATCCTCCTAACCAAGATCAGCTCGCGCGATGTGGAACAAACGGTAGGGGTGAAAGTAGATATTCTGAGTTTTTCAGGAACCAATGGTTCGGACATCTACACACTGGTAGCCCAAAAAATGGTGGTTCCCAAAGCTACTATTCTAATGAAAGTACAGCGTCCGTTGGTGTATGTAACAGCTGTGGAAAAAAGCCTGGGCGTTGACAAATCCAATCAACAAATCACGAACCGCATAAAAAATTACCTGGTGAACTCGGGATTTGAATTTACGGATGATATCAACAAAGCAGAACTTGCATTAGACATTAATGCGAATTCGGAGAAGGGTGCCGTTTCGGGGAGCATTTACATAACGTATGTTACTGCCTTGATTCGGGTATCAACGGCCAGGGACAACAAGGAAATCTATGCCACTACCCTTGACCGGGTAAAAGGGTTCAGTCTGGACTTTGAACGCTCCAGTCAGGAAGCCTATAACAAATCGCTGGAGGTGCTGGAGAAAGAGAAATTGCCGGAACTGTTAAACGCGATTTTGCAATAAATTATGCCTTATTTGAGTATAAATAGGGGTTTTTGTTTAGTAAATTGTCTTCTCATTAAAGTGGCCTGTTAATTGCATTATTGTAAATTGCATAACCAAATTTGAAATTGATATGAAAAAGTTAAACTATGTCTCTCTCCTTGTACTGGTTGCTGCAGCCCTGATTGCTGGCTGTAAGGGTAAGGAAAAAGTCCCTGCTGGTGAAAAGGAAGTGGTTGTACCCTGCTCTGGTCCGGATTACTTTACCACCGCCAAATTCTTCCGCTCCAATTCCATTGGTGAAAGCCAGGATCAGGTGACTTCAAAGAAGAAGGCCTTGACCAATGCCCGTAACGAATTAGCACAAGCGATCAATACTACGGTGAAGACAGTGACCGACAACTACGTTAATTCTCGTGAAATGAATAACCGGGAAGAAGTAGAAGAACGTTTTGAGAGTCTGAACCGCGAAGTAGTGGATCAAAGTTTATCCGGAATCCGCACGTTGTGCGAAAAACTGGTAAAAACCGAGCAAGGTACTTATAAGACCTACGTTGCTATTGAACTTTCTGCGGATGAGTTAGTTTCCAAATACAACGAGCGTCTTTCCAAGGACGAGCGTCTCAAGATCGATTACGATTATGAGAAGTTCAAGGAAACTTTCGACAAGGAAATGGAAAAAATGGGTAACAATTGACCCTGACAACATCAATATAAAAATCCCGATCCTTCGATCGGGATTTTTTTTTGCCCTTACTAAATTTAATGTATGGCGGGATATTCAAATACCCCACTTCAGAAGAAGCTTGGCATGAAGCCTGGATTCAAGATGCTGATTTCCGGAGAGCCAGAAGAGTATTGGGATTGGATCAGCCCATTGCCAAACGATAGTATGGTAGTGAAATCAGCAAAGAGCGGGCTTGATTTCATTCATATTTTTGCTTCGGTTAACAAGACATTTGAGAAGGAGTTCCGTCACTTAAAGCCCTATCTGAAGAAGACAGGTATGATCTGGATTTCTTGGCCTAAAAAGTCTTCAAATGTTACAACCGATTTGAATGAAAATGGAATTCGGACATTTGGATTGGCGCTTGGAATGGTAGATGTTAAAGTTTGTGCTGTGAATGAAATCTGGTCGGGTTTGAAGTTTGTCTATCGTGTTAAGGATCGCTAAAACGATTCGGCAAAATCCATGACACAATTGATTTGGTAGGTTTTGTGTGGTTCAATCGCTATGCCCACCCATTTGTATCTGGGTTCCAGGATATTCTTTCGATGCCCTAAAGATTTAATGCCATCGTCTATCAGCAACGACATCACAATGTCCAACGCCTGATCATATCCATAGGAACAATTCTCGGCAATCATCCCTTTCGCTTTTGAATGGTTACGAACCCGATCATGAAAAGGAGTACCGTTGGAACTGTCGTGACCCGTTTGACCATTCTTTCCCATATCCATGGCATGGATACGCGCTACCTCAGTCAATGGTTTTGCGAGCTGAAGTGCTTGCATCTTCTTCGTAGTCTTCAACTCCTTCACCAAGGATTTGGCATAACTATTCCTTGTCAGTTGGTTTTTGTCCAGATAGGGTTCAACCTGCTCTTTCAAAAACTGTTGGGGTCGCGTACGAACTTGATTCAATAAGGATAAGACAGCAGGTTCTGCTGATTGGGCTTTGCCTATACAAGGAATTAGAAATAAGAACAGAAGAGATCGCAGCATCATTTCATAAAAACGCACTTGTAGTAAGAATTATTTTATACCCAATTTTTTCTGAATGTCCTCCAGGGATACGCCTTTGGTTTCTGGGAAACTGGAGAGAATCCAGATCAGTTCCAATGTCATCATCGCGGCAAAGAAAGCGAAGATCATCCACGGAGTGTCTTTCAAAAGTCCTTCTTTCGCATCCAGGAACACCGGCATCAACAGCGTGATTAAGGCGGCAAATACCCAATGCACACTGGCTCCAAACGATTGCCCTAATGCCCGCGATTTATTGGGAAAGATTTCGGCAATGAAGACCCAAATCACGGCCCCTTGACCGACCGCATGGGCCGCAATGAACATCAGTAAGAAGGTCATCAGAAAGAGGGCCCCGGAGCCGGCATAAAATGCATAGGCGACCATCGATAAGCTAACAATATACCCAATGGCCCCGAACAACAGTAGGTTTTTACGGCCGGTACGATCAATCAGGTACAAGCCTACAAAGGTAAAAACGAGGTTGATGCCACCGATGGCAATGGAGTTGAATAGCGATTCTTGCGTTGCCAGGCCGGCACGCTCCAGGATTTCGGGCGCGTAGTATAGAATAAAATTGATGCCCGACAATTGATTGAAAAATGCGATAAAGAAAGCAAGCAATATGGGTTTCATTAACCTCTTGCTGAAGAACGAGCTCAAGGTATCGCTTTCGGCTGAATGCTTGTTTGCTTCGAGGATGATGTTCACTTCGCCTTCAGGGTTGGGCTCCCCTAAATCCGCCAGAATTTTCCGGGCACGCACAAGGTCGTTCTTTCGGGTGATGAGCCACCGTGGACTTTCCGGAATGCGTAGCACCATGATTGTGTAAAGGATTGCCGGGATGGCTTCCACCCCCAACATCCAACGCCAGTCATTCGATCCGCCTACCCCTATTAAAAAGTAGTTGGAGAGAAAAGCGATGAGAATCCCAAACACGACATTGAACTGGTACATGGCTACCAGCCGGCCACGAATGGAAGTTGTTGAGATCTCAGCAATGTAAGTAGGCGCAACCACGGAGGATACACCCACGCCAAGACCACCGATAAATCGAAAAAATGAAAAGGAGTAAGGATCGGGTGCCACAGCTGAACCAATGGCACTTACCGTGTATAACACGCCAATCCAAAATAAGACCTTTTTTCGACCTAATTTTTCAGTAGGGGCTCCGCCAAACAAGGCGCCTATTACAGTTCCCCACAGCGCCATGGACATAATGAAAAAGCCATGAAACCAGGGCGAGAGATTCCATAATTGCTTAATGGGCAGGTTAGCGCCTGAAATCACAACCGTATCGAAGCCAAACAGGAAGCCCGCCATGGCCGCAACAATGGAGTTCAGGAATGAGTATTGTCGGGTTGTCATGATGGTTGAGGGTTATGTTGTTTATTACTTCCAGTTGGCCGGATCCAATCGCCATGACTTTACATAAATCAACTGATTTTCATCGAGAAAATTTTGTTTCAGTGCCACCTCCAGCATGTGATTGAAGTCACTTAAGCAGAACAACTGAATTTTGGCTTCGGCAAAATTTTTGGCAGCAGTTTCAAAGCCATACGTAAAGATGGCAGCCATGCCAATTACTTTTCCACCGGCCTCAGTCATTGCCTGTGCTGCCTTCAAGGAACTTCCCCCCGTAGAAATCAGGTCCTCGACTAAAACCACCTTGGTACCCTTATCCACTTTACCTTCAATCAAGTTTCCCATACCGTGGTCCTTGGGTTTCGGTCTAACGTACACAAAGGGCAGTCCCAACAAATCAGCCACCAGAGCTCCTTGCGGAATGCCGGCCGTAGCGACTCCCGCAATGCACTCCACTTCCGGGAAATTACTTTGGATACCCGCTGCCAGTTTTTCTTTAATGAAAGTTCGAATAGCCGGGTAGGAGAGTGCCAGACGGTTGTCGCAATAGATGGGCGACTTCCAGCCCGAACTCCAGGTAAAGGGTTGTTTGTAATTCAACTTGATTGCCCCGATTTCAAGCAACCGCGATGCAACGGAAGCAGCAGTTGCAGGAAGAACTTTCACATAACTCATACCTGCAATTTATCAGGAATGAGACCCCAAGCCAATATCATCAGCCGAATAATCCCCTGATTTTTCTGACCCTTTCGAAGGGAAAGACCCATTTTAATTTAGCCGGGGGTTGATTGATTGCGAATAATTTATGTTTTTGCGGTATGAACCTCGCCTGTTGGACATGAATCTCTTTGTAAATGACATTCCAATCCGGATTCTGCACACAGACGAAATGCCACCCCATGGGCATGTAAACTTTGAAATCGATGCCTCGGCTGAAGCGATTACAAAAGCAAAGCTTTTCCACCACGTTTGGATTCACCAGGTAGGTGTTCAGGACATGGATTTGATCCTGGATCTGATCAACTCAAAGGTGCCTACGAACCTTTTTTCTCTCTATGTTTCGGTAAAGGATTACGATGCTTTGAAGGTTTTCTTGATGAGCAAGTTCAAGGTGATCAAAGCGGCCGGAGGATTGATAAAAAAGAAGGATAAATTCCTGATGATTTACCGGATGAAGAAGTGGGACTTGCCCAAAGGCAAGAAGGAGTCGGGGGAACGCTACAAAGAAACTGCAGTCCGTGAGGTTGAAGAAGAGTGCAATATTTCGGTTAAGCTTGGAAAAAAAATCTGCACGACCTGGCATACGTATACGATGAATAAGAACAGTATGCTTAAGAAGACGAGGTGGTATGAGATGGAGGTAGTCGATGATTCGCGCATAAAACCGAGCCTGGAGGAAGATATCGAAGAAATTCGTTGGATGACACAAAAGGAGGTATACCATGCCCTCGAGAATTCATACAAGTCCATCCGGTTTGTATTTGAAGAATACTATAACCGGAAAGAGAAAATTTCCTGAAGTAATTAAAGTTTATACGGGATCATGGAGGAGACATCACCTTTATAGCGGTGCACTTCCCGAATGATCGAAGAACTGATGGCAGCAAAGGCGGGTGATGTAATCAGAAAAACAGATTCCAGCTCAGGGTTCAGGTTTCGGTTTACCTGCGAGATGCTGTTTTCATATTCAAAGTCAGTGGTATTGCGCAACCCACGCAATAGATAGCGGGCATGATTTCGTTTTGCGAACTCAGCGGTCAGTTCCGAGAAGGTTTGTACAGAAATGTTCGGCTGATTTTTGAACGTCTCCTTAATCTTTTCCACCATGAATTCGACTGGAAAATAGCGTTGGCTTTTACCGCTATTATATCCGATTGCCACAATGATGTCGTCAAAGAGGGTTA
The DNA here is from genome assembly GCA_964488465.1 of uncultured Ohtaekwangia sp. GTDB lineage: Bacteria > Bacteroidota > Bacteroidia > Cytophagales > Cyclobacteriaceae > ELB16-189. The sequence goes on from CAZAUN010000001.1 coordinate 237,485, forward strand.
ATCCTCGCAGTACGATATCTTCGTGACCTTTGGTAAAAGGATCAAATGAGCCCGGAAAAATGGCAATTCTTTTCATGGATCGGGGTGGAGGAGATGGATGGAGTATAGATCCAGGAAATGATGTTCCTGAACTTCGTCAAAGAGGTATCCAAACTTAATCACCGATGGACGGCCACCGAACTTTACATTGCGCACGTACTTGATAAATTCCTGATAATGGGGTGAATTTTTTCCAATATATCCCCAAAGGATTACCTCACTGGTATTTTGGTCCATAGCGAGGCTTTTCAAAACCAGCATGATGTACTTTACATAATCGGAGAATTGTTTGATTAGAAATTGGTTATAGTAGATCAGCTTGCCTTGTTCCACACAGAGGATATGAAGCTTAAACCGATCAACATAGATGTAAAGTGGTTTTCGGGTGCTGTTCTTGGCGGCCTCCAGTACACCTTCAATTAAGGCGGCTGACTGATGAACTATGAACAAGTGCGTGTTCTTGTACAACTCAACCAGCCATGCATGCAAATCTTTTTGTATAGCAAAAACGGTTATTACGGGAAGGCTGGCTTGCTTACAAATGAGAATATCTTCGCGGGTGGTGTCTAGATGAGCATTGAATTGCAGATACTCGGCAGCCGCCTCGGCAACAAACAAGGGGGCTGGCACTTGAACATACTTTGTGTTTTTAATCGAAACGCGGACGTCCTTCCAGAAACCAGCCTGTAATACAGGATGGGAATCAAATAAAACCTTGATCTGAGCTAATAATTCCTCGTGTGAGTTCAGATCGCCCAGCACATAGTCTTCGAAAAATAAAATCCGGTCATCTGTGGATTCAATAACCGCAACCTGAAAGTCTCTGACACCCAACTGTACGAGGAGATGATACTGATGAAGATTTTCCTCATCGAATCGATCATCCTTGATCTTCTTGATCAGCTTAAAGCCCTGTGCGGTGGATTGCAAAACAAGTTGTTATTCCCAATTTCCAGACGTTGAAACATCAATGCGTGAACCAAAATGAAGCGGCTTGCGGTTTTTTGCCTCGTTACTTTCTTTGCGGATAGGGTTGATCGGCTTTGGATCTCTGACCTCTATCACCTGAACTTTTAATCCTGCCTTGTCAACCATACCCACAAACACTTCAAATTTTAATCCGGGCTGGCCGGGTACATCGCCCAGTGTACTTAAATCGGTGTTTGGATTAAATACATAATCCGTAAGTGTCATCAATGCCTGACCTTTCTTTACTTCTTCGCCTGTAGCGATTGCTTCAAGTTTGGTAATGGTTCCCTGATCCGACAAAGGTGGTTGCTTCACAGTCTCTCCTACTTTGATTGAATAAGGTTTTTGATTTTTTATTACCTGGTCGCCTTCTTTTACCTTAAATCCCATAAAAATTCCATTGTCTGGAGCATTTACAGTATAGGTTTTCTTGAAGATCCGTTCTTTGGCCGGAATGAAACCCAACGTGTCGATAAACACTTTAACCTCTTCGACACCATATGATTTTTGGGTAATTTCTTCTCTGCGTTGAATGATCGGTACCTGGCCATTTTGGATAAAATCGGCCAACGAATCCCAATTGGCTGTATATCTTCTATTTACGCTTTGAAACACAATTTCTGCCTCGCGGATCAATTTCAGTTTTTCAATGATAGCAGCTTCCGTGGTTGTAATAGCCTCACGCTCTTCAATGGTACCCTGCACGCTTCTGTAAAGCTTATAGGCTAGAAAAATACTGGCGATTAGAAGAACTCCGGTTAGGATTTTAGTCAAGTTCATCGGGTTAACAGGTTTAGCCTGCAATTATAAAGATTTTATGGCTTTTAAAGCAACCAATCATAACTTAAAATAGCCCCTTAAATCGACAATTTTAGCTGAATTTTGAGCTATTTTGAAAATGCCGTGAAGTTCCTCTTCGTGCATTGCTTTAATTTCCGCCCACGAGAAATATTTGAGTCCCGAAATGATTTGATGGTTGCCCATTTCCGGGTCTCGCCCGATTTTTAACGCGCCTCCAACTATCTCAACCTGAAAGAAGAGTTCAATGGCATGGAGCGGGCTCCGGATCAGTTCGCAAGAAAACAAAAAGCCTTTGACTCTTACTTGCAATCCGGTTTCCTCTTCAAATTCACGAATTATGCATTGCTGGGCAGTTTCATTGAATTGAATGCCACCGCCCGGAGGGGCCCAAAAGTTACCGGGTACAACGCCCTGGTGGTTTACCAATAAAATTTCATCTGCCTGTAAACAAATACCACAGGCACGAACCCGCACTTGATTTCCAAAATGCATGTGAACCAGGTTGTTCATTTCGGGTTGTTCAGTTTTGCGAACTTGTTAGAATAATAAACCATCGGTAAACGTTTACATTTGTAACTAAGTTTAAAGATACAGAATGCTATGAAGTGGGTGGTTGGATTAGTTTGTTTGATTTCCGGAGCGGTGCTTGCTCAAGAGCCGGCTGCACCTCAGGGCGCTATTATCAGTTGGGAAACAGCCCGGCATGACTTTGGTGATCTTGTTCAAGGTGAAAAAGTAGAACACACCTTCACCTTCACCAATACTGGTGATCAACCATTGGTTATTACCAATGTGGAAGTAACCTGTGGTTGTACCACACCGAAAGGCTGGCCGCGGGATCCGATCATGCCGGGGCAAAAAGGTGAACTGACGGTTGCTTTTGACAGCACCGGCAAAATCGGCAGACAAAATAAAGTGGTTACGATAACCTCTAACTCAACCGGCACAACTAATCAGGTGCTGATTATCATTAATGTTCTGGAGAATAAACTTCCGGATTAATTAGCTCTTTTCAAATGCAGCGGAGAGTAATACTGCCCATCCCGCCAATAGCAATACACCGCCAATCGGGGTAATCATGGCAACGGGAGTGTAATTGGTTATTGCCAGAACATACAAACTGCCGCTGAACATGATCATGCCTGTGAGGATGAACATCAGACTCATAAAAAGTCGCTTCGAATCGTTTAGTTTCAGTAGCAAACTAATTCCAAGTAAGGCGAGCGTATGATAGAAATGATATCGGGAGGCTAATTCAAAGGTGTCCTGCCTGTTGTTTTCAGTCAGCCATGATTTAAGTGCGTGTGCTCCAAACGCACCGATCGCAACAGCCAGGAATCCTGCCACGGCAGTTATGATGAGTGCTATGCGGTACTTATTCATGGTGGGATATGATTCGTTCCCCAAAAATAGCCGTACCCACCCGTATCAGGGTACTTCCCGTTTCCAAAGCCAACTTATAATCAGCACTCATGCCCATGGACAATTCCTGCATGTGCATGTTGGGGGGTAAGGGCTTGTTTTTTAGTTGATCAAATAGATTCTTGAGCGTTTGAAACTCAGCTCGGATTTGATCAGTATTATCCGTGAGTGTTGCCATGCCCATTAAACCTTTTATTTCCACATGCGGATACAATTGATCGAGATTTTTTTCAGCTAATTGAAGTACTTCACTCGGGTCAAATCCATGCTTGGTTTCTTCCTGGGCAATGTACACTTGCAACAGGCAGGGAATGATACGGTTGAGTTTTTTGCCTTGCTTGTTGACTTCTTCCAGCAACCGAAGTGAATCCACCGAATGGATTAAGGCAACAAAGGGTGCGATGTATTTCACTTTATTGGTCTGTAAATGGCCGATCATGTGCCATTCAATATCGTTGGGTAGCGCACCCTGTTTGGCAGCCATTTCCTGGGCCTTATTTTCTCCAAACAGTCGTTGCCCTGTAGCATAGGCTTCCAGCAGCTTTTCGATGGGTTGGGTCTTGCTCACCGCAATCAGGCGGCAAGGGGTGCCACTTAATTCTGCCTCCAACCCTTTTATATTATTTTTAATCCCCATTTAATAATTTCGCGCGTTCTTACAGTTAACTTATCCGCAGCTACAAAGTTATGGCACTACTCGGAACCTTACTCAAAAAAGGAATTAAACTTCGCGAAAACCTGGAGCAGGAGTATACTTCACCCTTTGAATTGCAGAAGAGGGAGTTAAAAGAACTGCTGATCACCGCCAGTCAAACCGAATTTGGGAAATATTATAATTTTCAGGACATCCTCACCCGGTTCCGCAGAGGCCACTATGATTTTTACCAAGCGTTTAAAAGTTCAGTTCCGATTCATGACTACAATAAAATTTATAAAGACTGGTGGCAATTGGCATTAAAAGGAGCAAAGAATATTTGCTGGCCTGGCCGAATCAAATATTTCGCCCTCAGCTCCGGAACCTCGGAAGCGTCCTCCAAACATATTCCTGTAACCAAGGAAATGACAAAAGCCATTCAACGCACCAGCATTCGCCAAATCCTGAGCCTTTCAAAATATGATTTGCCTCCCGAAGTGTTTGAAGCGGGTATCCTCATGATCGGAGGCAGCACCCATTTAAACAGACGGGGAAGTTATTTTGAAGGTGATTTGAGTGGGATTCAGGCTGCCCGCCTGCCCTTTTGGTTTCAGCATTTTTATAAACCCGGTAAAAAGATAGCCTCTAACCGCAACTGGGATACCAAACTCAATGAGATTGTTCATCAGGCAAAAGACTGGAACATCGGCATTGTGGTGGGCGTACCCGCCTGGATTCAAATCCTGTTGGAAAAGATCATTGCTTATCATCAGGTTGAGAACATTCATGAAATCTGGCCGAACCTGTTAATATATGTTCATGGAGGTGTATCGATGGATCCCTATCGGAAAGGATTTGAGAAATTATTGGGCCGGCCGATTTACTACATTGAGACGTACCTTGCCTCTGAAGGATTTATTGCCTACCAGGCGATGCCCAAGCGCAAAACCATGCGGCTGGTATTAAACAATGGTATTTTTTATGAGTTTGTTCCTTTCGATGAAAAAAATTTTTTACCCACTGGCGAAATCAAACCGGAAGCCGAAACGCTGCTGATCGATGAAGTGGAAGAAGGCAAGGAATATGCACTACTCTTATCGACTTGTGCGGGTGCCTGGCGGTATTTGATCGGGGACGTCATCAAATTTGTCTCTCTTGAGGAATCCGAAATTATCATCACCGGCAGAACCAAACACTTTTTGAGTCTTTGTGGTGAGCACTTATCGGTGGATAACATGAACAAAGCGATTGAACTCGTGTCCAATGAAATGAATGTCACCATCCCCGAGTATACAGTGGCTGGAATTCCACACGGATCCCTCTTTGCCCACCATTGGTTTATCGGCACTGATGATCCGGTGAATGCGAACCAGTTAAGAGACCGCATTGATTTCCACTTAAAAGTTTTGAATGACGATTATGCCGTGGAACGAAGTGCAGCATTGAAGGAAGTCTTGGTCGATGTGTTGCCTTTGCACAAGTTTTACGACTGGATGGAGTCAAAAGGGAAAGTGGGGGGTCAGAACAAGTTTCCCAGAGTGATGAAAAACACTCAATTGGACGAATGGATTAAGTTCATCGCCTGACGATGGAGATTCTGTACAATGGACTGAAAGTAGGCATTGTATTGGCCTTCCTGATTGGCCCGGTCTTTTTTACCATTATACAAACGAGTGTTGAGCGGGGATTTTGGAAGGGTGTATTAGTTTCGCTGGGTGTTTCGCTTAGTGATGTTCTGTATGTTACCATCTGCTATTTTGGATTGGTGCAAGTTATCAATGAACCAACCTTTCGATTGTACCTGGCGTATGCCGGTGGCACCATTCTGATCTTGTTTGGAATCTACAACGTCTTCATAAAAAGCCGCAGAAACATGCATCCATCATTGGATGTTGCCAGCGAGAAAAAAGGGTATCGCTATTTTATTAAAGGATTCATCATCAATGGAATGAGCCCCATGGTCCTGATTTTTTGGGTGGGCACCATCAGCGTGGCTTCGTTGGATTTTGGTTATGTACGAGGGTTGGAATTCTTTATCTTTTTTGCAATCGTACTGGGTACAGTGCTTTCCACGGACATCCTTAAAGCGTTTTTAGCAGATAAACTTCGCACACTTATTACACAGCGTCTACTCATGATCATGAACGTAATTGTTGGGATTTGCCTGATTGTCTTTGGAATCCGGCTGTTGGTACTGGCCAACACGTTTGGTGTCTGAATCAGTCCTGCAACACGTTGGTAAGAAACGTTGATTTTAGAAGCAGCCAAACTACAAAGCATGCCAATGCCCATTGCAGATAAATGTAGTAATAGTCTGCGGTATCCTTGAACCGGGTTTCCTTGATCTCCGCTTTTTCGTATTGATCAATCCGGGCGAATACGCTCTTCAGTGCTTCGTTATCGGTAGCCCGGAAAAACTCGCCCGATCCGATCTCGGCAATCTGTCTCATCGTGGTCTCATCAATGGTATTTTCAACCATGTTTGGTCTGCCGAAATAATCTTTACCAAAAGGCACCATGCCTTCTTTGCCTACGATAATTGTATAAATTCGGATGTCATAAGCGGCAGCCAATTCAGCTGAGGTAATTGGATCAATGTTGCCGGCTGTATTGTCACCATCACTAAGTAAAATGCAAACTTTGGATTTTGATTCTGACTCCCGCATCCGGTTGGTAACCACCGCCAATGCGGAGCCTATGGCGGTTCCCCGAGATTCAATCATATCAAATGAAATATCATTCAGGTAGGCATTCAAAAGATCATAATCCGTAGTGAGTGGAGCTAAGGAAAATGCATCGCCTGAAAAAACTACAATTCCAATCCGGTCCTGCAGGCGACCTTTGATAAAATCACGGGCTACATCTTTTGCTGCTTCCAACCGGTTGGGTTCAAAGTCTTCAATTTGCATGGATTGAGAAATATCCACAGCCAGCATAATATCAATTCCCTCCGTCCATTGCTCCACTTTCTCATTTGTTTTTTGGGGTCGGGCCAGGGCCAGTAATACCAGAACGATTACAAGGGTTAATAGAAGTTCAGGCAACAGCCGTATCCAGGTGAGGGGGGAGCCCTTCAAATCACTTTTAACCAAAGCAACGGGTAGCTTTTGATTAAAATAATGCCGTAAAGCCCACCGCACAATGAAAACGATCGGAACGACCAGCAGCAGATACAGGAATATCAAATTTTCCCAGGTAAACCCCTGGAGGGTGGCGGGCGAAAACCAACTCATGGAATACCAAGGATCAATTATTTCATCCATGCTTTACCTCCTCAATCTTTTTGTTAAATCGACTTTGTGTAAAGTCTTTTAGCTGATGGAATGAATCCAGGGTAGTTGGGCTCATACGTCCATACACCATTCGGTCCACTGACTGCAACGCTTGCTTTAAATCCGAACTGTCCTTTTCGAGAATTTCGCGTGAGGTGAATTTTGTGTAAGGTAGCGCGGAAAGTTCTTCCATGTATTGTTTCCAGAGCGTAACAGAAGATTCGGCCCGTTCCGGAGAGAATTGATTCTTTAGTACCTCCACTGATTTTTCAAACTGATTCAGGAAAGCCTGATGACTTCGATTCAAACGTTTCAAGGTAAAATATTTTCGGATTTTCTTTCCGAAGGCTATCCAACCGATGGTTGCCAGGAAAATGGATCCACCGCCAATGATCAAAAGCAATGGATAATTCAGGATCCAGCTTACCGGACTATAAGCCGTATTGGTTTTTAGAGGCAATTCATTAGCCGCTAGTGAATCAGGTACAGTTTGCACCAACTCCTTAAAAAAGACAGTGTCCGTTGTCGCTAAGTAAGTGAGGCAGTCTTGCCCCTGGACTCGGAAAACCGGTAAGGTTAATAACTGAAGGCTGTCAATTTCAAACGTGGCCAGTGTATATACGGCACTGTCGTAGCTGATTCCATTTTGTGTTTTGGTTACTGCAAACTGCTTTTTGAGAAATTCAAAAGGTGTGAAGGCGAAGGTAGAATCAGGAAATAGCAATTGATACTGTTGTGGATAACGGGCTGTAAGAAAATACCGGATGGGTTCACCCAGTTTAACCGTGTCCCCTTCAAATCGCCCTGTAACGGATACGTCCTGTGCCTTGGTGACAAGGAAGGATACCATGAACAGGACTAAAAGCAATTGACGTTTAGACACTTTTCACCGATTTATTCCTAACCTTAAACAAGCGCAGCAATTTGGGCACATACTCCTCCTCGGTTGAAAGACTGAGGAAATTAATCTGGTGCTTGCGGCTGAAGTCAATTAATTCCTTTTGACGGGCGAAGTGGTGAGATACCAGATTCTCCCTGAAATCTCCAAACGAGGAGTTCACCCAAAGCGTTTTGTTCGATTCCTTGTCCAGCACCGGGATGATGCCCAGTTTTGGTAATTGAGTTTCGCGCCTATCGCTCACCTGAATCATGACCAGGTCGTGTTTCCGCGCCAATGACTTTAAGTGATGTTGGTAGCCTTCATCAATAAAATCAGAAATCATTATGATTACACTTCTTCGTTTTATGCTATTCAGAGCAAATGTAATGGCCTTGTTCAGATTGGTTTTGATCGACCGGGGCTGAAGTCTTTCCAGATTGGCAATGATCTCATACGCCTGAGCCATGCCTTTTTTAGGCTTGATAAACTTTTCACGCTCATCCGAATAACAGATTAAACCTACCTGGCTCGACTCTTTTGTACCGGAGAGGGCCAACACTCCGCAGATCTCCTTCGCAATATCAAATTTGGTTTTACCCGGAGTGCCAATAAACTGCGAGGCACTGACATCGAGAATGAAAAAGATGGTCTGTTCCTTTTCTTCCCGAAATGTTTTTACAAAGGTACCATGCCCCTTAGCGGAAACGTTCCAATCGATGGTGCGTATGTCATCCCCATATTGATAGGGGCGAACATCATCAAACTCAAGACCAGTACCCTTGAAAATCGAGTGGAAATCACCTTGCATCTGGCTGTTGATGGCCTTGCGTATCTGGATTTCGTACTTCCTAAGCTTTTTCAGCAGCTCTTTCACTCTGGCACTTTTTTGGAGGCCTAAAAATAAGAAATATGACTAATTTCGCAGCCTGTATGAAAAACTGGACTTTGTTGCATACGATGAGATCGTTTTCCGGTTGTTGGATTGTGTTGATCGGCATTTTGCTAGTCATGTGCCGGCAAGGTAACCAACCCGCAGGCGTCCTCCCCCCGGATGAAATGGCCAGGATTATGGTGGAACTATATCTTGCCGAAGCCCGCCTGACTGACCATATGATGGAGAAAGATTCGGCCAGAAAGTATTTCTTTCCATTTGAGCAAAAATTATTAGAGAAATACGGTCTTCCGGATTCCGTGATTTTGAAATCCTACCAGTATTACGTTGATCATCCTGCGGAATTTGAAAGTATTTATGATTCTGTTATCGACACTTTGAGCCTGCGGGAACAAAAAGCCCGTGCCCTGCCTGTTGAGGGTAAGTAATTGACCATGGTTTATCCGGCTGAATTCGAAAGTAAAATTGGATTTGATCAGATCCGTCAGCGATTGTTGAATTATTGTTTGTGCCCACTTGGTGTGCGGAGGGTGGAGGAGATTGAATTTTGTACAAACTTTGATCAGGTGCAAAAGCTGCTTCGGCAGAACCTTGAATTTAAACTGATCCTTGAGAAAGATGAAGAGTTTCCTGCAATCAATTTTCTTGATCCAGAAGATTACCTGAAAACAGCTGCTATTGAAGATAGTTTTCTGGAGGAAGAAGGATTCCATAAGATTTTACTTTCGTTACAAGCGATTCTTGCCTGCAAACATTTTTTGGCAACCCGGAGTGAAATTTACCCGGAACTATTTTCCCTCACCCATGTAGTCAACATCCCGAAGAACTTGGTTCAAGCCATTGAATCGAAATTTGATGACAAAGGACAAGTTCGTGATAGCGCTAGTGCAGATTTGGGAAGGATTAGGAAGCGACTGCGCGAAGAACAAGGCCGGGTGAAGCGCTTGGTGGATCAAATCTTTCGACAGGCGATAGAGCATGGCTGGGTACCGGAGGCGGTTTCAACAACAATTCGCGATGGCCGTTTGGTAATTCCTATCAGTGCGGAACACAAACGAAAATTGCAAGGATTCATTGTAGACGAATCTTCGACCGGACAAACGGTCTACATGGAACCAGCCGAAGTATTGGAGGCAAATAATGAAATCCGGGATTTGCATCATGCAGAGCGAAGAGAAATTGTAAAAATTTTACAAGATCTGACACGGTTGGTTCGCGAGCATTTACCGGCTCTAATCCCTGCTTATGATTTTTTATCGGTCATTGATTTTACTCGGGCGAAGGCCAAGTTCTCATTGGATATTGGAGCCGAGTTTCCGGAAGTGAAGCCCTATCCTTACCTCAATTGGATGCACGCCAGGCACCCACTCCTTTATTTGAGCTTACGCGGCAAGCGCGAGGTGGTACCGCTTACCATTGATTTACCCGGGGAGCAACCATTTCTTCTGATCTCAGGTCCTAACGCGGGTGGCAAATCAGTCTGCCTCAAGACGGTAGGGTTGCTTCAATACATGGCACAATGTGGATTGTTGGTACCCATGCACGATCGTTCCACCGTTGGTATTTTTAAAAATATTTTTTTGGATATAGGCGATCAGCAATCGCTGGAAAATGATTTAAGTACGTACAGTTCTCATCTTAAGAATATGGCCTACTTTCTGGAGAACGCCAATGAGCAAACGTTGGTGTTGCTGGATGAACTTGGTGCTGGAACCGATCCCAACTTTGGCGGTGGAATTGCAGAAGCAATTTTGGATCAATTATTAAAGCAGGGTACATGGGGGGTTGCCACTACCCACTATTACAATTTGAAATTGTTTGCTGGAAAACACAGCCGCATTCGCAATGGGGCCATGCAATTTGATAGTAAAAAATTAGAACCCTTGTTCCAATTGGAAATTGGAAAGCCGGGCAGTTCGTTTGCGATTGAGATCGCGCGGAAGACCGGGTTGTCGGACAATACCATTAAGAATGCAGAGGCCATTATTGGAAAAGAACTGACTGGATTGGAATCGTTGATGAAGTCAGTGGCTGATGAAAAGCAAGCTCTGGGAACACGACTTAGGGAAATTCAGGCCAAAGAAAAACAGGTATCAGAGTCATTGAAGCGCTATGAGAAGTTGGCAGATGAATTAAGTTCCAAAAAGAAGGAGATTATCGATAAAGCTAAAAACGAAGCTTCACTCTTGTTAAAGGAAACGAACCGAGAAATTGAAAAGACCATTCGCCATATTCGGGAGAACAAAGCTGAAAAAAAGGAAACTAAACGCGTACGGGAAGGATTGCAGGGGCTGGTACAAAAAGTAAAACCGGTAATCAAGGAAGTTATTTCCAATGAGAAAATAGCGGTAGGGGATAGTGTTCGTTTGCTAGGTCAGGAAGTAAGCGGTAAAGTTATTTCGATTAAAGATGAAATAGCACTCGTTCAATTTGGAGATTTGCGATCTCAAATAAAACTTAAGAAACTAGTTCGCAGTGATCAGGTGATTTCGAATCCAACCATTTCCCGAGTTAAATCGCTGGGTGTGGATGTAATCAGTAAGCAAACAACTTTTGTTGGAACACTCGATATTCGGGGTAAGCGCGTGGAAGAGGTGAATGCTCTGGTTGATCAATTTTTAGATAATGCCCTTTTACTGGGACAGGCGGAGGTTAGGATTTTGCATGGGAAAGGGGAAGGTGTGCTTCGAAAAGTAGTTCGGGAACAATTAAGATTGAATAAAGGGGTAGCATCCTTTGCGGATGAACACGTAGACCGTGGTGGTGATGGAATAACAGTGGTGGTATTGAAGTAAAAAGGTCTGCTTATTCAGCAGACCTTTAATTTTTTTTTGTGGGTTATAATTATAATCCGAACGTATAAACCCAGGCCCCTTTTACAACCCCGGTTCGAGCTGTATAACCCGTTCCATTAAATGTAAATGATACGGTGAGGGTGGACTCAGTAACGGCATAGGTAACCGGCAACTCATCCGCAGTACCCTTATCCCGAATAATTTGGGTCTCGGGTGCAGTACCAAAATCCCAGGTACCACTGGCCTTCCACGGACTGAGACTAGGTCGGCTGGAAGTAGTGTAATTAAATGGTGGCGAGCCTTTTGTACCAGATAATACAAGCTGAAAACCTGTATAATCGGCTGTTTTATCAACGCCATCCAGCGTAACAGAATTGATTTTCCAGGTCTTGGCCAGTTTGTCAAATTGAACATCCGTTACGGGGGGTGCTGGTGGCGGGTCATCTCCACAATTGGAAAATGTCACCAATACACCAACCAATGCTAATAGGCTAAGAATTCTAAACGATTTCATCATATTTTTCAACAAAAACCTGTTAAACATAATCAATTCAAGGTTCTAAAAAAAGCCCGTTACATTTCCAACATAAGTTCTCTTAATGGTCTGGATTAACTGAATTGTAACCCTATTTATAATTCAAAATGTCGATTTTTTCAGCGGTTTGCGGATATTCCTGCTCCTGATTTGAAGCAATGATAACCAGGATTTCTTTTGGCAGATTATTAAGTTGATGCCAATACCACGCAATTGATTTTTTATCAAGGTTGGTGGTGGGCTCATCCAGAAAAAGTGCACTTCCTTCTGAATAAAAGGCTAATCCTAATTTTAAACGCTGCCGCATACCGGAAGAAAAATTAGCCACGGTTTTACCTTTTGCGTGTGTTAACTCAAATAGCTCCAACAATTCAACGGTTGATAGGTTCTTTCGAACGCGTTTGAATTTGAAGTGGAAGTGGATCATTTCCAGCAGCGTAAACTCATCGATCAGATCCATGTACGGAGTCGCAATCGAAATGTGTTTGAATACTTCTTCTTGTGGCAAAACCGATCCGCTGGTTTCGTAAATCAAATTCCCTTGGCTGGGAAGTAATTGCCCCCAAAGGATCTGCAATAAGGTAGATTTGCCAGACCCATTGGGGCCTACAATCGCATAGTTATTTTCGGGAGAAAATTGAAGCGAGAGGTCTTTAAAAATCCATTCGCGATTGAATCGCTTGCTTAGATTTTCAACCTTTATCTTCATTCAAAAGCGGTGGTGTGGGCAGAAAACCCCTTCATTACGCCACGTTCACTGCTGCGTATAAATTGTACGATGTAATCACGCTCTTCTGTGGCTGCCAGTTCACTTTCTACAAGATCCAGCGCCTTCGAGTTATTCAATCCTTTCAGGAAAATGTATCGATACACTTCCTGAATTTCGCTGATTTTCTCGGCACTAAAGCCTCTTCGTCTTAACCCTACCGTATTCACCCCGGCATAGGAAAGCGGTTCGCGGGCAGCCTTGGTATAGGGGGGAACATCCTTTCGCACGAGGGAACCTCCTGAGATCATGACATGGGCTCCAACCTTTACAAATTGATGCAACGCACTGGCGCCACCGATAATCGCCCAATCCTCAATGGTTACGTGGCCGGCAACTTGCACGGTGTTTACCAAAATGCAATGATTGCCGATCAGACAATCGTGTGCTACATGCACATAGGCCATCAACAAACAATTTTTGCCGATCTGGGTCCGGAATTTATCGGTGGTACCACGGCTGATGGTTACACATTCGCGAATCACCGTGTTGTCTCCAATAAAGGTTTCTGTTTTTTCACCTGCAAATTTTAAGTCTTGCGGAATAGAGGATACAGAAGCGCCCGGATAAACTTTTACACCTTTGCCCAATCGTGCCCCTTCCCAAATAATGGCATTGGGGCCAATCCAACAATTGTCTTCAATGACCACATCGGATTTTATGGTGGCAAACGGTTCTATAATTACATTGTTGCCAATTTTCGCCTCTGGGTGAACGTTGGCTAGCGGATGATAACTCATGAATCTTTTCGCACAATACTGGCCGTCATGGAACCTTCGCACACCAAACTATTCCCTACATAGGCACGCCCGTACATTTTGGCAATGCCTCGTTTAATAGGAGCAATAAGATCGCACTGAATAACCAGGGTATCGCCCGGTAATACCATTTTACGGAACCGGAAATTTTCGATGCCGAGGAAGTACGTCCAATAATTTTCTGGGTCGGGCACTGTATTCAATACCAAAATGCCTCCGGTTTGCACCATGGCTTCTACCTGCAGCACCCCGGGCATCACCGGGTTGCCCGGAAAATGACCCTGGAAGAAGGGTTCGTTATACGTTACGTTCTTAACACAAGCAACCGTCTCACTGTCCAGGTAAATCACTTTATCAATCAACAGGAAAGGATAGCGATGGGGAAGGGTTCCCGTAATTTTGTTGATGTCCATCACCGGAGGAAGACTTGGGTTGTATTTTGGCCTTCCCTTCTTGTCATCTTCCTGCATAGCCTTTTTCAATTTGCGTGCAAAGGCAACGTTGGCGGCATGCCCTGGTCTTGCTGCCAGGATCTGTGCTTTTAAAGGGCGACCAGCTAAGGCCAGATCTCCAATAATGTCCAGTAACTTGTGGCGAGCCGGTTCATTGTTATAACGTAGCTCGATGTTGTTCAGGATACCTTCTTTCTTTACTTCCACTTTGGGTTTGCCTAACATCTTGGCAATGTTTTCCAATTCATGTGTTTCCACTACGCGGTCGACAATCACAATGGCATTGTTCAGATCTCCACCTTTGATCAGATTGTTTTTGTAAAGCATTTCCAGCTCGTGCAAAAAACAGAAAGTGCGGCAAGAGGCAATTTCTTTTTCAAATTGCCGAATGTTGGTGATGGACGCATGCTGGCTGCCCAATACAGGTGAATTGTAGTCGATCATTACCGTTACCCGATAATCATCGAGTGGCAATGCTGCTATTTCTACATTTCGGGCAGCTTCACGGTAAAAAATGCTATCCTGCACTTCATAGAAATCACGTAACGCATTTTGTTCTTCCGATTCAGCTTCTTTTAGAATATTTACAAACTGAATGGAACTGCCATCCATGATAGGAGCCTCCGGGCCATCCAGTTGGATGAGCACATTGTCAATTTCAAGGCCCACCAAGGCGGCCAAGGTATGTTCTATCGTGCTCACACGGGCTCCGCTCTGTTCAATGGTCGTTCCACGGGACACGTCCACCACGCGATCACAATCAGCATCGATTATGGGCGAACCAGGTAAATCAATCCGCTGAAACTTGATTCCGTGGTTAGGCTTAGCCGGAATGAAGGTCATGTTGGTTTGTACGCCCGTATGCAAACCCACCCCCGAAAGGGTCACCGACTTCTTAATCGTTTGTTGCTTATGATTGAGCCTCATAGGTAAAAAGTGGGCAAATTTAAGGGGTTATAGGCCCATTACCAAACTAAATGGCGGCTACTGGCCGTTGTTTCCTGGAGTGATATTGACGGCTTTCAGGTCTGCAGTCTTCTTTTCAAGCTCCCGAAGCCGGTCATTTAGCTCGGGCAATCGTTTGAAAATGACGTAGGAGCGGAAATGGTCTTTTAAATCAAATGCTGGTGACCCATTGAGTTGAGTACCTTCTTCTTTTGGCGATTTCAAAATTCCGGATTGCGCTCCGATTTGCGTTCGGTTTGCGATTACAAGATGACCGGCAATTCCAACCTGACCAGCAATCATCACGCTCTCACCAACTTTGGTTGATCCTGAAATGCCGGTTTGGGCTGCAATGACTGTATTTTTTCCGATCTCTACGTTGTGTGCAATCTGGATCAGGTTATCCAATTTTACCCCCCGCCTTACAATCGTAGAGTCGCCAAATAATGTGGCACAATCAATGACGGTGTTGGCACCAATGGTCACATTATCTTCAATCAATACATTACCTAGTTGTGGAATGGATTTGTAGGAACCATCCCCCTGAGGTGCAAATCCGAACCCATCGCTTCCAATCACAGCGCCTGCATGTATTACACAGTTATTGCCAATACGCGAATCCGCGTAAATCTTTACGTTGGGATGTAAAATGGTGTTGTTCCCGATCACAACATTATCACCAATAAATACATGAGGGTAAATTTTTACGTTATCTCCGATTGTTGTTTTATTACCGATATACGAGAAGGCACCCCGATAAATCTGTGTTCCGGTGGTTGTTCCATCACCGATAAAGGATGGTTGTTCAATGCCTGATTTCTGAAACGAAATGACCTTATGATACTCTTCCAGCAATGCAGTAAAACTGATATAAGGATCATCCACCAAAATCAGTGTGGTTGAAATTTCTTTTCTAGGCTGAAAATCTTTCTTTACGATGACCGCACTGGCCTGGGTAGTATAAATAAAATGTTCGTACTTGGGGTTCGACAAAAATGCTATTTGTCCTTTTTTGGCATCCTGAATTTTAGCGAGCATGTTGATTTTCTCTGCTCCATTGCCTTTCACCTCTCCACCCAACATGGCTGCAATTTGAGCAATGCTAAACTCCATATACTATTTAGATTAATAATGAAATGGGTAGGTGCTTATTGACGGTCTTACAAAGATACATTTTTGGGCCAGCATAAATAGTTTTTTTCTACGATTTTGCTGATGGCTTTAATGCTGGGAAGATCGGAGGCATGTGCAATATCTACGACTTCACCCTTTTTTGTCAGGATGTTGATCGGTTTACCACCGGAAACATAGGCTTCATTACTGACGGTACCCAGTGAATAAAGATAATTTGTATCCTTTCTTAAAATGCCATAGCGTTGATGAATTTCAAGCCTGACTTTTTCGACTGCTGTTTTTTTAATGGGTTCGGTGGAGAGCACAATCTGAAACAGTTCTCGTTGTAAAAGACGGTTACAAAGTCCTGATAAAATGGCATCCGTATGATTTCTCCAGTTTTTGATGGTACCCCAAATATCATTGTCATCCATCTGCCCAAAAATGTCTAGTAATTCAGGGCGGTCGTTAAAATCGACTAGCTTGTAATCATTCATCAGGAAATTTCTCAAAGCATCAGTTGTAGGTAGATCTTCCCCAGCTTGCAACAAGTATTGCCCTCTTCGAATGATGTTCACCATCATGCGCTCGGCACTTAAAGCGGTCTTATGTAAATAGACTTGCCAGTACATTAGTCTCCGAGCATGTAAAAAACTTTCTATGCTATAAATGCCTTTTTCTTCTACAACCAGTTGATCCCGATGTACATTCAGCATGGCGATAATCCGGTCCACGCCAATCGTGCCTTCCAGCACTCCGGTAAAAAAACTGTCGCGGGTAAGATAATCCAGGCGGTCAATATCCAACTGACTGCTGATTAACTGGTGAAAGAATTTTCTTGAGTAGCTGTTTCTGAAAAATTGAATGGCCAGGCCCAATGCACCGTTAAACTGTTTATTTAATTCTTTCATGAACAGGTAGGAAAGACTCTCATGCCTGACATCCATAAGGAGAGTTTCTTCCAACGCATGGGATAAGGGTCCATGGCCTATATCGTGGAGCAAAATGGCAATCTGAGCGGCCTCCGCTTCCTGGTCTGAGATTTCAATTCCTTTCAGCTGCAAATTTTTGATCACCCGGTTCATCAGGTGCAAAGCACCCAATGCATGATGAAATCGTGTGTGCATGGCCCCGGGATACACCAGGTCACTTAATCCCAGTTGTTTAATGTACCGAAGTCGTTGGAAATACGGATGCTGAATCAGGTCGTAGATCAAATCACTTTGAATGGATATAAATCCATACACCGGATCATTGATAATTTTCTTTTTATTCAAGCGAGGGGTTAAGATTGAAATAGATGCTGTAAATTAGGAAGATTTTTATCCAGGTTTCATGCAAAGATACAGCATTTTGTGGGCGGATGATGAGATTGATTTACTCAAACCTCATATTTTATTTCTTCAGCAGCGTGGTTATGATGTAACACCGGTTAATAATGGTTCGGAAGCAGTGGAACTTTGCGAATCGAAGCATTTTGATATTGTCTTTTTGGATGAACACATGCCTGGAATGTCCGGGTTGGAAGCATTAAACCTTATTAAGAATCAGAAACCCTCCTTACCAGTGGTAATGATTACCAAAAATGAGGAGGAACAAATCATGGAAGAGGCCATTGGTGCCAAGATCGATGACTATTTAATCAAGCCCATTAACCCTAGCCAAATCCTATTGTCGATCAAGAAGATTTTAGATAATAAAAGGCTGGTAATTGAAAAGACGAATTTGAATTATCAGCAGGAGTTTAGAAAAATCAGCATGGCTTTTCTGGATGATATGAACCACGAACAGTGGGCAGAAATCTACCGGAAGTTAGTGTATTGGGAACTTCAAATGGAGGAGTCGGGTAATCGGGATATGGCCGAGGTATTGGAGATGCAGAAAGGAGAGGCCAATGTTAATTTTTGCCGGTTCATTAAACGGAATTATGAGAGCTGGCTGAACAATCCGAATATCGATAAGCCTCTGATGTCGCATCAAATCATGAAGAAAAATGTATTTCCGGAAATTAAACCCGGCATATCTACTTTTTTTGTTTTGATTGATAACCTGAGGTTTGATCAATGGAAAACCATTGAACCCGTCCTGAGCGAATTTTTTAATGTGGATCGTGAAGAGACCTATTATTCCATTTTGCCAACCACTACCGCCTATGCCCGCAATGCCATATTCTCCGGGATGATGCCCTCGGAGATGGCCAAGATCCATCCGGATCTTTGGGTTGGCGAAGATGAGGATGAGTCAAAGAACAATTATGAAGATGATTTTTTGGCCAAGCAGATTCGTAAGAATAATTTGAGCATCAAATTCTCATATAACAAGATAAAGAAACTGGAAGAAGGTCGAGACCTGGCTGACTCCATTAACAATCTTTTTCACAACGATCTGAATGTAATCGTTTACAATTTTGTTGACATGCTTTCGCATGCGCGTACCGATATGGCCATGGTTCGGGAGTTGGCCCCGGATGAATCTGCTTACCGATCGATCACGAAGTCGTGGTTTATTCACTCACCCTTGTTTGAGGTGTTGCGAAAGATTGCCGACAAAAAGGCGAGATTAATCATTACCACCGATCACGGCACCATCCGTGTGAAACGAGCATTCAAAATCGTTGGCGATCGGAGCGTCAATACAAACCTTCGGTATAAACAGGGAAAGAATCTGGGATTTGAAGGTGAAAAAGTATTTGAGGCGGCTAAACCCGAACGTTTTTTCCTCCCAAAGACGAACGTTTCCACAGCCTATGTATTTGCAACGGAGGATCAGTTCTTTGCATATCCCAATAACTACAACTACTATGTAAACTTATATAAGGATACATTTCAGCATGGTGGCATTAGCCTGGAAGAGATCATCATTCCTTTTATTTTATTATCTTCGAAAAATGCCTGATGCGTGGAAGGCCACACGGTTTGGAGTTGTAACAGCAGAACAATGGCCGGAGGTGGCCAGAGAGTTGTTGAAGCTAGGCCGAGGATACACGATCTGGTTATTTTATGGCGAAATGGGAAGCGGAAAGACTACCCTCATCAAGTATTTGGTTAAGGCATTGGGATTGCAGGATGCCGTGGTGAGCCCAACGTATTCAATCGTAAACATGTATGGCAGTCCGGATAAAAACCCGGTTTATCATTTTGATTTTTACCGGTTGAAAAGCGAGCCGGAAGCGTTGGACATTGGCTTTGAAGAGTACTTGACCTCGGGTAATTTGTGTTTAATTGAGTGGCCAGAAAAGGTGAAAAGTTTGCTACCGGAAGCTGTGTTCGAAGTAAACATCCAATACCACGATGCAATGAGCAGGGAATTATACTACAGAAGGCATGAGTGAAAAGAAGAAATCGGGTTTTGAAACCCTGGCGAAATCGGGACTTTATCCCCAGGAAGAAATGCTGAAGGTCAAAAGGGGTAAGCATTCTTTTTTTATTGGCTTGCCCCGTGAAATTTCGCTACAAGAGAACCGGATCAGCCTTACGCCTGATGCAGTAGCCTTATTGGTAAACAATGGCCATGAAGTTTGGGTCGAGACGATGGCCGGTGAAGGGTCAAAGTTTTCGGATAAGCAATACAGCGAGGCGGGAGCAAAGATTGTGTATTCGGTTGAGGAAGTCTATAAGGCAAACATTATCTTAAAAATTGAGCCGCCAACCATCGATGAATTAGAGTACTTCCGTCCGGGGCATACGCTGATCTCTGCATTGCAGATGGGTAATTTAAAGCCTGAATGCGTCAATGCTCTGTTGAAAAAGCGGGTGACAGCACTGGCGTATGAGTTTATTGAAGATAAAGTGGGAGGTATGCCGATCATCCGCGCGATGAGCGAGATTGCTGGGAGCACCGTGATGCTGATTGCCGCGGAATACCTCAGCACGGTAAACAAAGGCAAGGGAATTATTTTAGGAGGGATAACCGGAGTGCCACCCACCAAAGTGGTGATTATTGGAGCCGGCACTGTGGCTGAATACGCTGCCCGGGCGGCCCTCAGCTTGGGAGCCGAAATTCAAGTGTTCGATAATCATTTGTATAAACTGAGACGGATCAAGCACACATTGGGTCATCAATTTTATACGTCTACTATTGATACCTATACCCTTAGTGAAAGTTTAAAAAATGCTGATGTAGTGATTGGTGCGTTGCGGGCAGAAAAAGGAAAGGTGCGGCATGTGGTATCGGAAGAGATGGTGAAGCAAATGAAACCAGACTCGCTGATCATTGATCTTAGCATTGATCAGGGTGGTTGCATTGAAACCTCGGAAACTACGAGCTTAAACCGACCGGTATTTCGGAAGCACGACATCATACACTACTGCGTGCCTAACGTTGCGTCACGGGTGGCCACTACGGCTACTACTGCACTCAGCAATATATTTACTCCTACTATTTTAAGGGCTGCAGAGGAAGGAGGGGTGGAAGAGATGATTTACAGCCACAAGTGGTTTATGAAAGGGGTTTATACCTACAAAGGTTCTCTTACCAACGAATCGGTGGCCCGCAAGTTCGATATGAAATTTAAAAATATCGAATTGCTGCTGGCCATCCGGATGTAGTTAGTTCAACCCTTGTAATGCCAACTCATATGATCGGATTTTAGCTTCCGCATCCGCTTTCTTTTTTCGTTCCATCTCAATTACCTGAGGCGGTGCACTATTCACAAACTTTTCATTTGATAGTTTCTTTTCAACCGTGGCCAGAAATCCACGATGATACTCCAGGTCCTTCATAATGGTTTCACGCTCTTTTTCTACATCCATTTTGCCAACCAATGGAACGGTGAATTCAATGGTACCCACCAGGAACGAAACACCGGCAGGTTTGTCTGATCCGCTTTCCAGGGTGGTTACGTTTGAAAGCTTTTTTACAAGAGACGCAAACTGCCGGGGGTGGTTGCGGGCTTCCATGGTGTATACCTTAACCGACTCTCGGGGGGAAATGCCTTTCGCACTCCGGATGTTCCGGATTTGAGAGATGATTTCAAATGCGAAGGCTGCTTCCTTCAAAATAGATTCGTTAAGCGTACCCGGTGCAGGCCACCTCGAAACGATGATACAGTTACTTTCCTCTCTGGGCTGAAGTTCATTCCAAAGCTCCTCCGTGA
Organism: uncultured Ohtaekwangia sp.; assembly: GCA_964488465.1. Classification (GTDB taxonomy): domain Bacteria; phylum Bacteroidota; class Bacteroidia; order Cytophagales; family Cyclobacteriaceae; genus ELB16-189. Next base: position 258,853 of record CAZAUN010000001.1, read on the forward strand.
TAAAGGGCATAAAGGGATGCAATACCTGCAGGACCGACTCAAACAAGGAAACAGTTTGCTGATACGTATTGCTGTCCATCGGTTTGCCAAACTCCGGCTTCACCATCTCCAGGTACCAGGAGCAGAAATCATCCCAGATCAATTTGTACACGGTTAGGAGTGCATCCGACATGCGGAACCTGGCAAAATGCTCGTTCAGTTCATGCAGCGATTGGTTAAACTTCGCTTCAAACCAAGCGGTGGCAACTTTATTCTCTTCGGGTTGTACCAACGAAGAATCCACCTGCCACCCTTTCACCAAACGAAAGGCATTCCAGATTTTATTGGTAAAGTTTCTACCTTGTTCAACCAGCTTTTCATCGTATAACAAATCATTCCCTGCCGGGGAACTGAATAGCATTCCGGTACGAACGGCATCGGCACCATAGGTAGCAATTAGTTCCAACGGATCGGGCGAGTTGCCCAGCGATTTGGACATTTTGCGTCCTTGCTTATCGCGAACAATGCCGGTAAGATAAACATCCTCAAAAGGCTTTTTGCCCATGTATTCATACCCGGCAATGATCATCCGGGCTACCCAGAAGAAAAGAATCTCCGGTGCAGTAACCAACACCTGTGTGGGGTAGAAGTAGGTAAGGTCTTTATTAGATGCCGTATTAATTTTTCCGGTTTGATGATCAAAGTACTCATTCTTAAATCCGTGAAATACCTCAATCGGCCATAACCAGGAGGAAGCCCAGGTGTCCAATACATCCGGATCTTGTTGCAAATCTTTTTCTGTAAGCGAGCGGCCGCACTTATTGGAACCAATTTTTATCGCTTCTTCCAATGTTTCAGCAACCACAAAGTCATTCTCACCCGGACCATAATAGTAAGCCGGAATGCGATGTCCCCACCACAGTTGCCGCGAAATGCACCAGTCGCGAACGTTTTCCATCCAATGGCGGTAGGTGTTTTTGAACTTGGCCGGGTGAAGCCTGATCTCATCTTCTTCTACTGCTCGGTATGCCTTTCGCGAAATTTCTTTCATCTTCACGAACCACTGTAAGGATAGCTTTGGTTCTACAACCGAATTGGTTCGTTCCGATCGTCCAATGCGCGTAACAAATTCTTCCTCCTTGATGAGTTGGCCAGCTTCGCGTAAGTCTCTAACAATTTCCTTACGGACAGCAAAACGATCCTTTCCATAAAATTTTGGAATCTCACATTTTTCGTTCAATGTTCCGTCATCATTGAGGGTATCAATTACCGGCAAATTGTGCCGAAGACCAATCTCGTAGTCATTTACGTCATGTGCAGGGGTCACCTTCAGGCAACCTGTACCAAAGGTCTTATCCACATAGTCATCGGCAATCACCGGAATTTCGCGGTTGATAAAGGGCACCAGCACGTTCTTGCCGATCAGGTGGGTGTATCGTTCATCGGTTGGATTGACAGCAATAGCCACATCTCCCATGATTGTTTCAGGTCGTTGGGTGGCAATCACCACCCAACCATCCGTATCTTTTATCTTATAGCGAATGGAATAGAGAATGGACTTCTCTCCATCTTCTTTGTATAATACTTCCTCGTTAGAGAGCGCGGTTTTGGCTTCGCAATCCCAATTGATCATCCTCAACCCACGGTAGATATAGCCCTTCTTATATAAGTCGACAAATACCCGGATTACCGCCTGGTAGTAGGCTGGATCCATGGTAAAGGCGGTGCGATCCCAATCGCAGGAGGCTCCGAGTTTTTTCAATTGTTCCAGAATAATGCCACCGTATTTTTCTTTCCATTCCCAGGCATATTTCAAAAACTCATCGCGGGAGAGACTCGATTTTTTGATTCCTTTTTCGCGCAACATGGCTACCACCCTTGCTTCTGTGGCGATCGAAGCATGATCTGTTCCGGGTACCCAACAGGCCTCTTTCCCTTCCATGCGGGCTTTCCGAATCAATACGTCCTGAATGGTATTATTGAGCATATGACCCATATGCAATACCCCGGTTACGTTGGGTGGGGGTATAACGATACAATACGGTTTTTTATTGGGATTGGGCTGGGCGTGAAAAAAGCCTTGCTGCATCCAATGCTGGTACCACTTATCTTCAACTTCCGATGGATTGTATTTTGTGGAAAGGGTCATAAATCGATAAAAAAATGCCTTATTAAGACGGCAAAAATAGGAAAAGCCCGGCAATCTAGGGCTTGAACTTTTTATCTATCAAAAGGTTAAGATTATTATTAGTTTCAATGGAGAAATTCAAATTTAAGTATGGAAAAAACCGCTTCGGCCGAAAATGTAAGAATTGATCAAATTGAATGGAAACAATTGTGGAGTCTGGCTGCTTTGTATGGTTCCATTGTCATTGGCTGGATTACCTACCACAATTACCAGCCGAAGTTGCTGGTTCAATTCAATTTTACGCAGTACTCCTTTTTATTGGTAATTGTTCAAGGTTTCATTCTTATTGCTACCCCCCCGATTGCCGGTAAATTCGGTGACCGTTTTAGATTTCGTCAAGGCCATCGTCTCCCGATTATCTCATCCGGTATCAGCTTCGCAGCAATGGTTTTTATGGCGGTAGCCTTCACTTTAATGTCAAGCCCAAGTGAAACCCTTCGATGGATATTACCCTTTCTAATTGTCTTATGGTTAGTGGCCATGAGCATTTTTACCAGTCCTGCCTTATCGACATTAGAATTATTTACTCCCATAGATCAATTGCCCCGTGCCATGGCGATTTTAACCATTGTTGCTAACCTTATTTATAGCCTCGAACCGGTAATTGTCGATTTGATTGATTATTTGGGCGCCCCCATCACATTCATAATTGGTGGCTTGGCTGTTTTCGTATCGGGCTATGCGTTGAGAAAGAACTCCATGAGCTTATTCAATTCCGGGTCTCAGCGAAAGACTGACTTCAAATTAGATACACAACGTTCAAATTATGGTTACATATTCTTGATGGGGATAGGTCTAGGTATTTCCACCACGCTTTTGTTCAATTACTTCCCGTCTATTTTGGAGACCAATCTGGCCGGTATTTTACAGTGGGAAGGGAAGTGGTTGTTGGTATTGGTCTTATTTTTGACAGCCGTACTTTCTTTACCAGCCAGCTCCTGGATCACCACCCTTGGAATCAGCAACTCCTTCTGGTGGAGTTTAGCCATCAACTTGCTATCAATCGCGATTATTTTTGTTACCGGTTCATCAATAGTTACCATACTTGCCATTATTCTGTTTACAATTTCCTTCACGGTACTTTCCATTAGTTCATTGCCATTGGCGATTGAACGGGCTAATTACTTCGAGAAAGTATTCTGCGTTGGAATTTTTTTCAGTGGAGTCGCCTTACCGGATGGAATCGTTGAATCGCTTCAGGCGTTGGGCTACTGATCAGCCTGACTGTCGGATTCTCCAGGCTGCTGGATAAAGATTATTTATCCGGTTTCCTAATCTGTTAATCCAACCAAGGGGCTGATTCTGATAGGTAACGAGTGCGAATCCTTTTTCAGTATCCAGTTGGTTCAAGGTCTCCTTTCTCAAATAGGTTAACGCTTGATCTAAAGAAAGCTCAAAGGAAACAAATTTCGGTTTGTTCAAATGAATGGATAAAGCCAGTGCATGTTCGGGTATTAACTTTTCATGTTTTACTTCTGCCAGGGCAGTTCCTTTGCTCACCACATGCAATTGTTGGGCTAAAAAATTAAGTTCATCAAACCATTCCTCCGGAAGTAATAGTAATAAATCATGCTGTTGTATGATGCGAAAGTGTTCTGGGAATAAAACCCAGGAGCTAAGCTGCTCTACAATTTTTTTCGAAGCCAGGTGAAAAAAACTTTTACCGGTTCGGATTTTGATTTCGGTTTGTTGTCCGGTTTTACGAATCGCTGAAAAGAAGAATCCTTCTCCCAAAACCGTATGCGGAAAACATTGGTATCCAATCAGTTTTCCTGCTTTAACAGATTTGACTTTCCAATCTGGCTCAAGTTTTATCGGAATTTGCTCGATGGATTCCTGCTGTGCTAACCAGGCAAGGTTGTTTTCGTTTTCTTCGGGATTGTAGGTACAGGTGCTGTAGATCAAGATCCCGTTTTCTTTGAGCGCTGGCCACACGTCCTTGAGTATCCTCCGCTGACGATGCGAACAAAGTACCGCATTATCGGTGGACCACTCCCGCATCGCTTCCGGATCTTTTCGAAACAAACCTTCCCCCGAGCAAGGTGCATCTACCACGATTAAATCAAAAAATCCCGGAAGCTTTTGGAAGACTTCCGGATCGTTATTGCTCACGACCACATTGTTACATCCCCACTTAACTATATTTTCGGCCAGCACCTGAGCCCGTGATCGGATCACTTCATTCGATACCAGCAAGGAATCTTTGCCGAGGAGGCTTAATAAGTGAGTTGATTTTCCACCGGGGGCTCCGCATAAATCCAATACCCGCAAGGGTTTAGAGAGGTCAAGGGTTTGTTTCACGGCTTGTTCCAATAGCATGGAGCTAGGTTCTTGAACGTAATAGGTTCCCGCATGGAATAGAGGATCGAATGTAAATGCCGGACGTTCCTTTAAGTAATATCCAAAATCAGTCCACGGAATTTTGTTTTCATTCCAGGAATTAATTTTATGTGGATTAATGCGAATACTGGTAGGAGGCACAGTTTGATGTGTCTGAACAAAAGGCTCCCATTCCTCTTTCAATTGCGCCTGCATTCGCTTTTCAAACTCTATGGGGAAGGAGACAGTCATTAAAGCACTACCTGAATTCGGAAGAAAAGAAATATCTTGTGAAGGTAACGGAGTAATATGATAAAGGCTAATGATCCGGCATTGACCAGTTGGTTGGAAGTACCGAAAGGATCGGATTTTCCCATTCAGAATTTGCCCTTTGGGATTTTTAAAACGAAGTACTTATCACCGGTAGCCGGGGTAGCCATTGGCAACTTTGTGTTGGATCTCGTCTATCTTCACGAGAACGGTTTCCTGGATGGCTATGACCTGCCACCGGGAATTTTCAATCAACCCTACCTCAATGATTTCATCGCATTGGGAAAAAAGAAGACACGTGCTATTCGTGAACGATTATCAGAATTGTTACGGCTGGATAATGACGAACTAAAAAATAATGTGGGTGCCCGCGAACTTGCGTTGATCCCCATGGATGAAGTGGAAATGTTGTTACCAGTTAAGATTCCCAACTACACCGATTTTTATAGCAGCGAAGAACACGCGTTTAACGTAGGTTCCATGTTTCGGGATCCAAAAAATGCCTTGTTGCCCAACTGGAAACACTTGCCGGTGGGGTATCACGGCCGGGCTTCTTCTATTGTTGTTTCCGGAACGCCCATCCACCGGCCAAAAGGTCAAATCAAACCAGCCGATTCCGAACTTCCGGTATTTTGTCCAAGTCAAAAACTCGACTTTGAATTGGAGATGGCGTTTATCACGAACCAAAATACCCGGCTTGGAACATCGGTGCCTGTTCATGATACTGATAATTACATTTTTGGTTTTGTCTTGTTCAACGATTGGTCGGCCCGCGATATACAACAATGGGAATATGTACCCCTGGGACCTTTTCTTGGAAAAAACTTTGGTTCAACCATCTCACCTTGGATCGTCACTCTTGACGCGTTGGAACCTTTTCGGGTAAAAGGCCCAGAGCAGTTTCCGAATGTACTTCCTTACCTCGCGATTGAAGGCGAACGGAATTTTGATATCACATTGGAGGTTTTCTTAAGGCCAGAAGGAGCATCTGAAACCACGATCAGCCGGTCCAATTTCAAATACCTGTATTGGAATGTCAATCAGCAGCTGGCCCATCATACTGTCAATGGATGCAACATTCAGGTGGGAGATCTTTATGCTTCTGGTACCATCAGCGGTCCCTCACCGGGTTCTTTTGGCTCCATGCTCGAACTATCTTGGAATGGAAACCGACCGTTGCATTTAACAGATGGATCGGCTCGCACCTTTCTGGAAGATGGAGATTCAATCATCCTAAGAGCCCATGCGGAACACAAGGGGGTTCGTATTGGCTTCGGAGATTGCAGCGGAAAAATTTTGCCAGCCACATAAGTATGATCATTGAACCAAAGCTTTTGCCCGTACCTAAACTGCAAGGTTATTTGCAGGGAGCAGTTGCACCAAGACCGATTGCTTTTGTTAGTTCCATTGATAAAGCTGGGCAGGTGAATCTGAGCCCCTTCAGCTTCTTCAACATGTTTAGCATGAACCCGCCCATTCTTGTATTCTCGCCTTCCAGAAGGGTGCGTGATAATTCAACCAAACACACCCTTCAAAATGTATTGGAGGTGCCCGAGGTAGTGATTAACATCGTGTCCTATTGCATGGTTGAGCAGGCATCCCTGGCCAGTTGTGAGTTTCCGAAAGGAACGAATGAATTTCTTAAAGCTGGGTTTACCGCGATTGATTCACAAAAGGTGAAACCACCGCGGGTTGCTGAATCTCCGGTGTCGTTCGAATGTAAAGTCAATCAGGTAATCCCCTTGGGGGAAGAAGGTGGAGCCGGAAATCTGGTAGTTTGTGAGGTGTTGCTCATGCATATCCGTGATGAAGTATTGGATGAGCAAGGCAAGATTGATCCTCAAAAATTAGATGCTGTTGCCAGGATGGGGCAAGACTATTACTGCCGTGCCCAGGGTCCGAATATTTTTGTTGTTCCAAAGCCCAATGAGAAAATCGGGATGGGATATGATCAGATTCCGGAAAAGATCAGAAGCAGCCGGATTTTAACAGGCAACGATCTTGGCCGGTTGGGCAATCTCGAAAAACTCCCGGAACGAAGTGCCATTGAGGAGTTTCAGAAACAGGACGAATGGAAAACAGCCGCACGCAAAGGTATTGATGATCTGCACCGATTAGCCCATCAGTATTTGATGGCCGGAAGGGTGGAGGATGCCTGGAAGATTCTGTTATAAAATCAAATGCCAGCATATAACTGGCATTCTTATAATTAATAAATCTTCAAGACCGATACATCACAGCCTTTACTGCTTTAACGGTGCGGGCCACATTGGGAAGAATGGCGTCAATTAGCGTGGGTGCATAGGGTAGCGGAACATCCAGGCTGTTGATGCGATGTACGGGTGCATCCAGGTAGTCGAATGCATGCTTTTGAATGTGATAGGTAATTTCCGTGGCGATGGATGAAAGGGGCCAGGCTTCCTCTACAATTACCAACCGGTTAGTTTTCTTCACGGATTCAACAACGGTTGCATAATCGATGGGTCGAACTGACCGTAAGTCGATCACCTCGGCAGAGATACCTTCTTTTTCCAGTTCCTGGGCGGCTGCTAATGCCACTTTCATGATTTTCCCAAAGGAAACGATCGTAACATCGTTACCACTGCGTTTTACGTCAGCTACACCGATCGGAATCAGATATTCTTCTGTAGGTACTTCACCTTTATCTCCATACATCAATTCCGATTCCATGTAAATAACGGGGTCGTTATCGCGTATGGAAGTTTTTAGCAACCCTTTTGCATCGTAGGGGTTGGAAGGCACCACTACCTTTAGCCCGGGGGTATTGGCAAACCAGTTTTCAAAATTTTGTGAGTGCTGGGCACCTAATTGGCCGGCATTGCCAGTAGGCCCACGAAATACAATCGGCACGTTAAACTGCCCGCCCGACATGGAGAGCATTTTAGCGGCTGAGTTAATCACCTGATCGATGGCTACTAACGAGAAGTTGAACGTCATGAACTCCACAATAGGGCGAATTCCATTCATGGCTGCACCTACCCCAATACCCGCAAAGCCCAGTTCAGAAATGGGCGTGTCTATTACCCGGTCGGGTCCAAATTCATCCAGCATGCCCTGGCTGACCTTATATGCCCCATTGTACTCGGCAACTTCTTCGCCCATGAGAAGCACTGCTGGGTCTCTTCTCATTTCCTCGCTCATTGCCTCGCGCAAAGCTTCTCTTAATTGAATTTCTCTCATAGCTGCCGTTAGTTTGGAAAGCCCGTAAAAATAGGTATCCGGAGCATCAGGTTAAAGGGAATGGATTGATTTTTTGCGGTTTTGAAAGCTTTTGATCAATAAAAAACCCCGGTTTTGCCGGGGTCTTTTAATCCTATGTAGAGGAAATTATTTCAGCGCGTTACGGAACGCTTCGGTAGTAGCAAACTTTGTAAACTCCAGATCAGTCAATGCCTTTTCCTTCAGGGAAGCATCAATCTTAACTGCGCTGGTCAGGTTGCTAACCACGGCATCGCCATTACCGGAACGAGCTGCTGCTACAGCAGCGCCATAATAAGCGATAGCATAGTTGCTGTTTTTACGGGTAGCTTCTGCAAAAGAAGCAGCTGCATTGCTATAATCTTTATTCAGCAGCTGAGCCAAACCCTTATTGAACAGGTTAACATCCGTATCCAGTGCGGAAGAAGTTGAACTTACTGCAGAACTGTAATTCGCCATGTATATTTCAGAGGCACCTTTAACTCCGTTTACACCGCGGGTAACTTCGTTGCTGGCACCGCGCAGGGCCTTGGTAGCATGACTGTTGGCTTTGTAAGGATTCCCTTTCCACAATGCAATGGTAGCCAGGTTCGCGTGTACTTCAGGAGTTTCACGCAGTTTGGCGGCAATCTCCAATTGTGCAGCAGCTTTATCGGCATATTCAGCAGCACGACCCGGGTTTTCCATAGCTAACTTGATGTAGGCAGCGCCCAGGTTATTGTGTGCATTCCAGTTGCTTCCCTTCTTAGTAGCGGCTTCATAGATGGCAGCTTTCTCTTCAGTAGAAGGAGTAAGCGTAGCGGAATACATCAATTCTTCGAAACTCAAAGCATCGGCATTGGCTTGACCGGATGTAATTTGCTTAGCCAAAACAGAAATTTCAGCATCGGTCTTTTTGTCTTTTATCGTCAGGATTTCAGTTTTTGCAGTACGTAAGCCCGGATACACATCTTTGAAAACTTTGTTGTACGTTTTCAGCTTCTTCATTTGTTTCTCCTGATCTTCGAATGAACCACCTCCGTTAATGATATCCAGGTAGGCAGTTTTTTCATCATTGGAAATTCCAGCATAAGCTGCTAACGCAGTTTTGAATTCAGTCCAATCGTCAACAATCGGCTTCAAAATGAACTTGATGGAATCAGCGGCTCCCTTATAATCATATTTTTTCATTTGAGCGCGATAATACTTTTCGATGGCTTGTGCACGCTCTTGAGAGAGTTTACTATTGATACGCTCAGCACCTTCGGGTGAGTGGGTACCGGTAATCGTAACGGTTCTGGTTACGTTCTTGGCAGCGATAAACGCGTCTAGTTGCTTTCCTTTCTCAGCTTTCGTTTCGGAAGTACGCAATACTGATTTGCCTCTTTCAAAAATGAAGTCCGGGATGATCACCGGAATCAATTCTTCCTGATTGTTATAACCATGATCTGCAAAGGCTGCATAATACGAGTTTTGAACCAACTTGGAAGTGGTAATCAAACCGGTAGCCAGAGGCATCCGAGGGGTGGTCTTGGACTTGGTGCCTTTTGAGGCAACTCCCTGTACTTCCACTGTACCTACTTTGTACGCTTCCTGATAAGGGAAAGTAAATGTTTTTGAAACCTTAATTTCTTCAACGCTGCTGTTCGGATAATCTTCGGCTTTAAAAGGAACTGGATCTAAGGCCAATTCACTTTCACCATACTTATAGAAGGTGTTCAGGGTATAAACGGTACCCTTCTTCAGCATTTTAATGGGAAGGTTGCCCGCCAGATCGAAGTTCACGGTATCCTTATGAACTTCCAGTGGATTCGGGGTTGCTTCTAATTTTTGTTCCTTGGCAGCTTTGATCATTTGAGGGAGTGTACAGCTCGAGAAGGTGAGCGCCCCAATGATCACGAATGCGTAAAATAATTTTCTCATGGATATAGATTTATGGTTTCCGTAAAACGAGGTGCAAAGTTAACTTTATACCCCTTTTTTTGCAATTATAGTCAAAAAAATAACAAGGCGACCGCCCATAATAGATGTGTGACCGCTTATATTTGCAAGGGGGTAAAATTGTCGATAAATAGACCTTTTACTTGGGTAAATGGATGATTCGAGGAGAAATTTAATCAAATCACAATGGCAGGATTGATCAAGGAAATACAGCTATTTTTCGAACGCCAGGCATTTGGCGTTTGTACTGCATTGGGCGAGAAAATGGGGATAGCTACCTCTTCCATCCGGTTATTTTTCATTTATGCCTCGTTCCTTACCTTCGGGTCACCCATCATTATCTACCTGTCTCTGGCATTTATACTCAATATGCGCAGGCATTTGCGCAGAAGGAGCACCATTTGGGACTATTAAAGCTCTAACCTATCAAAGGTCCTTTTCCCCAAAAGGAAAAAATCAATCGTTAGAAATCCCTTGTATTGCATGGTAATCGGATAGGCAACACCCTGGCGAACTAACTTCCTTCTCTTTTCTAAATCCCATTTAAGTCCCCCAATAAAGTTGACGTGTGCTCGCACCACCGCAATGCAATCGGTTGGGGAACCTTGTATTAAAAACTTCAAGGCTGCCACCCAATCTAAAAGGAATCGTAAAGGCAGCTTCCAAATCAACTGACTACCCGGTATGTTTTTGGTGAGTAGACTTAATCCATTTTTAAAGTTCAGATAGGTTTTTCGGGGATTTGATTTGGATAAGGTTCCACCCCCCACGTGATAAACAACACTTTCACCTACATAGTACACTTTTTGCCCCCTCCGGTTCAATTGCCAGCAAAGATCAATCTCCTCCATATGGGCAAAGAATTTTTCGTCAAAGCCTCCACATTCAAAGAAGCTTTTTGAGCGAATGAAAAGACAGGCTCCGGTTGCCCAAAATACGGGTCGGGTATCATTGTATTGACCAGCATCTTTTTCAAGTGCGTTAAATAAACGACCGCGACAGAATGGATACCCTAATGCGTCAATAAATCCACCCGCTGCCCCTGCGTATTCAAAGTGATCTTTTTGATGATAGGAGCGTATTTTTGGTTGTGCCGCAGCGATGGTTGCATCGCTCTTAAGTACCTGGATGATGGGCTCTATCCATCCCCGAGTAACTTCAACATCAGAATTAAGAAGGACAAAAAACTCGGCTTCAATGGATTTCAGCGCTTGGTTGTACCCACCACAAAACCCCAGATTTTTTTCAAGCTTGATTACGTCAACCCTACCGGAGAAGTTTTTTTCAAGGATTTCCAATGAATCGTCCGTAGAGCAATTATCAGCGACTACAATTTTGGCTCCGACACTGTGGGTAATAACGGTTGGAAGAAATTGTAACAGAAAGTTTCTTCCATTGTAGTTGAGGATAACAACTGCGACTTCGGTCATCCCATTAGGCTGCTTAAATCCATCCCAGGAATGTTGGGCAACAATCCCTCGGTCGCTTTTTTCAATTCTTCTTTAGCCAGTACTTCCGCTTCTTCCGATGCCTTGTTTACAGCAGCCACCACCAGATCTTGTACCAATATTTTATCTTCAACTTTCAGGATGGCCGGATCAATTTCCAGTGCGATCAGTTGTTTCTTTCCATTCACCGTGGCTCTCACCATGCCACCACCGGATTCTCCTGTAGCCTTCACCTTAACCAAATTATCCTGGGCCTCCTTTATGCGAACCTGCACTTCCTTCATCTTGCCCATCATTTTCATCATATCAAACATACTATACGAATTAAGGTAACAAAGGTAAGGAATCTGTAAAGGCTGTGATCAACTCTTTTTCTTAAGAATCACCACGGTGCTTCCAAAGTTTAACGATCGACCAGCTAGATCGCTCAGTTGCACTTGCCACACATAAGTTCCCTCTGGCAAGGGTTTGCCGTTATTCGTCCCGTTCCAGGGTTCATTTTTGTCAGAATAGAAAACCAGGGTGCCCCAACGATCGAAAACTTTCAACTCCAGCGCTACTATGTATTGTCCCCGCACAGTAAACGTTTCATTTTCAGCAGGACCAACACCATCCGGAGTGAAAGCCGTAGGATAAAACAGATTCACTTCTTTGGTTACGGCAAGACGATTGGAGCGGGAATTTACCAACCCTGTTTCGTTGGCAACCGCTACAACTTCATACTGAACTACCTGGTTGTTCACATCCGGTTGATCATCCACAAATACCGTATCGGTGCCCATGTTCACGGTTTGCATCAATCCTCCGCTTTTATCAAATCTTCGAAGGAGGTACTGATTGACACCCAATCGCCATCCCTTTAAGGAAGTCCAGCGTACTGTTATAACATTCTGATCATCCAGACTCGCGGAAAGACGCATCGGGCAAACCAATTCACCTTGCAGGCTGGCATTTCCGCAGAGGTCACCATAATTGATCCGATAGCAAGTAGCATTTTCAGTAGTGTACCCCGGATCTGAAAATTCCGGATTGACCGTTTTACCAACTAACGCAAAGGAAGATCCGAACCCCCGTAATATGGCATGTTCCTCCACGGTAAACAGCGGATTGTTTGTCCACGTTAATTGAACGCCATTCGACCCGACTACCGAGGAAACATTATTAATGGCAGGTGGATTTACCGTGGTAAATGCTTCGCCACATTTTTCAAGCGAGATGCTGCGGGTGCCGCCTGCATAAAGATTAATTACTTGGTAGCAATAATTTGTTTTACAAACCACATCCACATCGTTTAAGAATGTGGGCGAACCCGGAATGATGGTGTAAGAGGTATTGTTGCGTAAAATTTCTGTCGAAAGCACTCCGGCAGAGGCCGTTGACCAGGTAAGCCGGTTTAACCCGTTTAAAACGGCCAGATCAAAATTCTGACTGCAAATGGGCGCTGAGTAGGTATTGCTGTTTGTGCAGGGATCAAACGAACTTAACCGGAAGCAATAGTAGTTGTCATCGGTCTTCAGGTTGGGAATCGTAACGGAATTCACACCATACAACGTTTGAAATTGCTGAAAGGTGGTTGCATTATTTACCGCAATCTCCAGTTTGTATTGAATGTTTTGTTGTTGATTGAAGTCGAGCTTCAAAGAAGTTCCATCTAGAGCAGTAAGCGAGGTAATCTGGGGGGTAGGTAAGGTTGACAAAGAGGTTAAGGGTAAAACCTTCGCAGTACAATTGTTAGCGGCATTAAGGTCTTTACCGCGCACGCTGATCGTGAAATTGCCAGCCACTCCGTAATTATGACTGGCGGTTTGATTATTGCTGTTGGGAATAATCGTTTCCAGGGTGCCATCGTTATTAAAATCAATCTGATACTGATCGTAATTTTTATCCGTGATCTTAATTTGGGTTTGTAACCCGGAACACGTGTAGACTTCAAAATCCGGTTGGATGTTTGGGTCTACAGTGATTACAATATCATCCGCACCAATACTTTGATACAGTACCGATAAGGTAAAGGTGCCCGCTTGAGGATAGGTGATGATGAATTGATTTTGTTGTTGAGGAGTACCATTGCCCGCATTCATCAGGCACGGTTTGCCCGCGGTGCATTCGCCTGTGGTAATTAAATTGGTGTCCAGTATGGTAACCGTTAACGGGGCACAACCTTTTACTTCATCTACCTGAAAACGACCCAACCTGCTTACATACTGCGCATGGGCACTGGTAAGTGCAAGGGTTAACATCAGTACAATCAGCAATCCCTTCTTCACGGGTTCAATATTTCAGATTTCCGGGGCACATCCGTTAAACAGAAAATCTAAGTGCATATTCCTTCAAAAACTTTTCAGCGGCCACCATATCCACATGCAGTTCACGATCTGTTTCTATAAACGGAACAACCTGTCGGAAAGTATCAGCAAATTCCTCCAGTACCGGGCTGGTTCGCAGCGGCCGTCTGAAATGAACGGCCTGGGTGGCGGTTATCAGTTCTATGGCAAAGATCGAATAGAGATTATTGATAATGCGGTATACTTTGGTGGCAGCATTGGCACCCATGCTCACATGATCTTCCTGACCATTCGAGGATACAATTGAATCCACCGAGGCAGGTGTACAAAGTTGCTTGTTCTGGCTAACCAGCGAGGCAGCGGTGTATTGTGGAATCATAAGTCCGGAGTTAATACCTGGATTGGCCACTAAGTAATTGGGTAAATCGCGCGATCCGGAAATTAATTGATACGTTCTGCGCTCTGAAATATTTCCTAACTCGGCCAAGGCAATGGCCAGAAAATCCAACGGCAGGGCCAGCGGTTGACCGTGAAAATTACCTGCAGAGATAATTTTATCTTCATCCACAAAGATGTTAGGATTATCGCTGACCGAGTTGATTTCCGTTAGAAAACTATGCTTTACGAACTGAATGGCATCGTAGCTCGCCCCGTGCACCTGCGGAATACAGCGGAAGGAGTAGGGGTCCTGAACATGTTTTTTGGATTGGGTGGCAATGGCACTTCCTGTCAGCAATGATTTTATTTCTGCGGCAACCGTGACCTGTCCTGCATGGGGCCGAATGGCATGGACGGCCGGATCAAAAGGTTCCAGGCGCCCATCAAAGGCATCCAGCGAAAGCGCCCCGATCAGGTTAGCCAGCTTCAGCAACCGATGTGCGTGAAGCAATGACCATGAACCATACGCACTCATGAACTGAGTTCCGTTCAACAAGGCAAGTCCTTCCTTGGCTTTGAAGTGAATCTTTTCCCAACCCAATAATTTCAAGATCTCTTCACCAGAATAGATTTTGCCGAGGTAATGGGCTTCGCCTGAGCCAATCAGAATCAGTGACAAGTGAGCCAGCGGTGCCAGGTCGCCTGAAGCACCCAGCGATCCCATTTCATACACGCGCGGCAACACCCGCTGATTGAACATGTCGATGAGTCGTTCTACCGTTTCTACCTGTACGCCTGAGTATCCATACGACAAAGACTGGATTTTCAGAAACAACATGAGCAGAACGACCTCACGCGGAACGTCTGGCCCGGTTCCGCAGGCATGCGAACGGACCAGGTTATCCTGCAGTTTTTCCAGGTGATCTTTCGGAATATTTTTATTGTACAACGAACCAAAGCCTGTGTTGATGCCATAAATCGGACTGGTTGAGGAAGCCAATTTTTGATCGAGGTAATCGCGGCACTTGATAATTTGTTGACGTGAACTTTCGGACAACGCTAATTTGGAATGACCTCGCAGAATGTGATCAAGGTCGTTGAGGGTAAGCGGTTTGTTGGCGATGTGGTGGGTGGGTTCCAACGGAGTGTTTGTTGATTATTATTCGTTGTTCGTTTTGAACAGGGCAATGATTTTATCGAGGGTGATTTTCTGCTGTTCTCCGGTTTTCATGTTCTTGAAGGCCAGCAAACCACTTTTCATTTCTTCCGACCCAAGTACAATCGTGAAGGGAATCAACTTCTTATTGGCATACTCAAGCTGTTTCTGAATTTTTACGGAGTCCGGATAAATCTCCGCGGCAATTCCTTTGTTTCGAAGCGCTTGCAGGATGCCCAATCCATACCGTTTACTTTCCGCATCAAAGTGGGCAATCATTACTTTGGATGAAATTTGTGCCTCCTGGGGGAAGAGTTTTAATTCTTCCATTGCATCGTAGAGCCTGTCAACCCCAAACGAAAACCCAACACCCGAAACACCAGGCATCCCAAACACCCCGGTGAGATTATCATACCTACCGCCCCCGCTTACACTGCCAATGGAAACGTTGTTGATTTTTACTTCAAAGATGCAACCGGTGTAATAACTCAACCCACGGGCAAGGGCAATATCAAATTCTACGTGATCTTCGGTTGTGCCAAATTCTTTCAGCATGGCTAAAACTTCTTTCAGGTCATTGATTCCCTTCTTGCCGGATTCAACGGTTGAAAATTTCTCATTCGCAAAAAGAATTTTTTCTTCAGTTGCCCCTTTGAAGTTCAGGATTTGAAGTAATTCATTCAAACTTTTTTCTGAAAATCCACGACTCTGTAATTCTTCTTTTACCTTTTCTTCACCGATTTTATCAAGTTTGTCAATAGCAACAAAGAGGGCCGATTCATTTCCTTTTGCCTGACAAAGATCAGCCAGGCCGGTAAGAATGGCGCGGTGATTGATCTTTATCGTATAATCCTGAATACCCAGCCGGGTAAACACCTCTTTGATCATCAGAATAATTTCCGCTTCGCAGATCAAAGAATCCGTTCCCACTACATCGGCATCGCATTGATAAAACTCGCGGTATCGTCCCTTCTGTGGCCGGTCGGCCCGCCACACGGGTTGTATCTGATAACGCTTAAACGGAAAAGTGATTTCATGCCGGTTCATCACCACATACCGGGCAAAGGGAACGGTGAGATCGTAGCGAAGCCCTTTTTCAGAAATATCGAATGTGATCGCTTTCGAATTTTTCGATTCTAGTTTTGATGCATCAACGTCTTTTAAAAAATCGCCTGAATTCAAAACCTTAAAGAGCAGTTGATCGCCTTCTTCTCCATACTTCCCGGTAAGGGTTGTCAGATTTTCCATGGCCGGAGTTTCCAAGGGTTGGAACCCATAGGTTTGAAATACCGTGCGGATGTGATCGAGGATAAACTGACGTTTGGCCATCTGAATCGGGCCAAAGTCGCGGGTGCCTTTGGGCAATGTTGGTTTTTCCATACTAAAACGGAGCAATTTAAGCACATCGCCCACAGAATCACTGATTTTAAATTGAAATAATCCACCCCATAGGCGCTGAAAATCGCAAAACCTGATTATTTTTGCGCCCTATTAAAAATCAGAAGTCATGTCTGTTACCCGATTGAAAAGAAAGAACCGCAAGGATAAGGCAAAAGCGGCTCGCAGAAGAACCGATTTGAAAAATCAAAACTTCAAGCCCGTAGCGAAAGGGGTTGATATAGAGAAGATCAAAGAAGAATTCAAAGCTAAAAAGGCCAAGTAATTCTCATTGAATGTATGATAAGCCAGCAGGGTGCGCTCTGTTGGCTTTTGTTTTTATCACCCTGAACCCCTTCTCAGATTAGGGCTCCCCGTTTGCCTAATTCAATCACCTCCAGTTTGGATACAATCGCATTGCTGATCTCCAGCCTGATCATGGTTTTCATGGAGTGAAATCCCTGATTGCCGGCCGCTCCCGGATTTACATAAAGCATGTTCTTATAAGTCGGATCTTTTTTTACCCGAAGGATATGCGAGTGCCCGCAAATGAAAATGTTCGGAATGCGGTCCTTCAGAATTCTTTTGATTCGCGGATTGTAGTTGGGTGGCGCTCCGCCTATGTGCGTCATCCAGATGGTGAGTCCCTCGCAGGTAAACCAGAGGTCTTCGGGAAAGCGTGATCGTATTGCTTGATCATCGATATTTCCATACACCGCCCGAAATGGTTTTACTTTTTCCAAGACTTCTGCTATGCCATCGCCAAGATCACCGGCATGCCAGATCTCGTCACAGTCCTTAAAGGAATCGACTACTTTCGCATCCAGGAAACTGTGGGTGTCTGACAATAATCCAATACGCGTCATCCAGTTGCTTCTAACGAATTCGTGTAGTTCAATTGCCGAGGTGATCCCAGTTTATCAGCACATTCCAAACGAGGGGAGCATCATGATGATTAAGGAACCGGTGGAGGGGGTCAAAAGTAAAGGCTATTACCCGGCCCGTACCGATAGGAACATTAAAGATACCCCCATGCCCAATAATGGTTTGCTCATTGCGCACCATGCCGGATAATACATAGGGTGGATCCTTCTTTTCTTCTTTTTTTTCTTTAACGGGTTTTCGGTCGGGCATACCCATAATGAGACCGGTGTACTCTACTTCATCTTTCAATGGTTTAGTACCGTATTGCATCACAATCATGTTGCGGTTGTATTTTTCAACCTGGTAAAGTGGTCCATTGCCCCGAAAGACATGAAACAGTTCCGGGTAACCGTATAAAATGGGACTGTTGGATTGACGGGCTTTTGCCTGCACAAACGAACCCGGATGGAAAAGACCTTGTGCTTCATACGGGCGCAGGTCGCGGGCGATTCCGGTTTCAGCAGCCATCCGCGTAGAATTATCCAGGGTCACTAAAACGCCACCGCCATCCACAAACAATTTCAATTGATGCATACCATTCAGTCCTGGTCCGCCCGTCATGTCGGGGGTAGAATCAGGAGTTCCGTGGGAAGGGTATTCAGCTGTTTTTGTGTAGGGCATCGGACCGTAGTTGGAGCTTACGCCATAAATGAAATCACTCACCTGTCCGCCCATTCGGGGAACCAAAATGACATCAAATTTTTTCCGCAATTCACCAGCTTTCAAGTCGTCTTTATCAATGGAGGTATACGGAATGCCGCGTTGCTCAAATGTAAATCGCGACCAGCCTTCATCCTGCGTATTGAACCAACTATGGTAAATGGCTACCCGTGGGAGGACTACTTCATGTTGTTTTCCTCCAGGCATGGAAGATGATGCCATCAGATCGAGTGCAAACTGATTTCGGATGTGATCGGCCTGGGCTTTCGTAATTTCTCTGAAGACCAGCGAGCCCGCTGGCAAAGTATCGGTACCCAGGATTTGTTGTTCATCGGTAATGATAAGTTTCGCCTTCTTGTTCTGCGATTTTATCCAGTATAAAGCCGGCAATACGGTGTTTTGTGCTTTGTAGTTAAGGATGTAAGTAGAACCATTGCCACTAATTTCCCCAACATATTTTATATCCTCAGTAAGCATTTTTAAATCATTGCGATTGTACTTCAGGCTATCCTGAGTAGTTACATCAACACCATAATTGAGACCTAATGTCCATCCAATGTCATCGTAGGGCGGAAACTTGGCTTCTTTGGGGTAGTTCTGTTTGGTAAGTAGGGTTACCGCCAGATCGCGGTACGGCTGATCCATCATCACTACATACTCACCCGCAGATTCATGAACTTCAATGCCTTGCACCCGCAATTGATTAACCAGGTACACTACCATGGCCGGGTCGCGTTGTTTTTTTGGAATAACAAAGGCTTTGATGGCTTCTTCTTTTCCTCGCTTAATATTATTGACACCCTTCTGATAATAATTGCGAAGTAATAATCGGCTGTTATCAGCGGTGTACGTGAGAGAAGCCAACACTCCTGCTTGCATGTAGTTGGTGTTATTTCGACTCGACCAATTTACCCACTCGGTGGGTGGGGCAGGCCGGTACCATTCGCGACTGGTTGCTGGATCGCCTGCATAACGCTGATTCGACAGGTTACGGAGATAGGTGTTGGCACCGGCATTGCCAAACGTTTCATAAAAGCGACCAATGCTGTTGTGATTGTTTGCCACCCACATGGCATAGCCTGGCCACCAACCATCAAAGAATGCCCAGGTGAATGTTCCCGGCAATCCTTGCGCAGCCAGCGTAGTGATGTCGTGGTTGGCCATCACTTGCCATTCTCCTATGGCGATGGGATCCATGTTATCGTTATAAGGTCCTGTACCGGTGCTGATGTATAACAAGGGCACCGACTCATGTAAGTCCAGCATAACGGACGGGTGCCAGTCAAAATAGATTTTGTAAATGGCTTTGGACAAAGCTTGTGAGACCTGAATGCCATCGCGGTTATTATCATGAAACACATATTTACCCCAATAAGGAGCACTGCGTCTGAACCCATCATCATATTCTTTTCTTGCTTTGGTATAGCGGTAGTACCAATCCACCTGCTTGTCGCGACCATCGGGCTCGGAGACGGGATTGATCAAAACAATAACGTTGTCACGGATGTTTTTTATGTCTTCTGTTTGACTGGTTACCAGGCGATAGGCCAGTTCCATCAGCATTTCGGGGGAGCCCATTTCGGTGGAATGTAACCCACCATTGAGGTAGAAGATAGGTTTGCTATCTGCAATGATTTTTTCGGCATCGGCTGGCGTAATGGTTCGGGGATCTGCCAACTTGGCCAGTTGCTGTTTAAAATGATCCAACCGGTTGATGGATTCCTGATTGGCAATGATCACCAGATTAATGTCCCGTCCTTCTTCAGATATCCCCACACGCTGAACCCTAATCAAAGGCGAAGCTTTTGCAAGTTCCTGATAGTAGGCATATATCTCAGTGGTACGGTGCATCACACCCGGAGCACCAATGATCTGCCCAAAGTATTTGCGGGGTGAAGGAATATTGGCATCATCAGGAAGATTAAGTACGGAGGCTGGTAAAAAGCGCGGATCGGTAGTGTACTCAATGATTTTTTTATTGTACTCCTCGTCAATGAGTTGGCCAAGAACGGTGCAGTGTATTCCGATAAGTAGGAGGAAAGCGAAAAGGGAATGAATAGTTTTTTTCATAGGTCTTGGAAATGGAATGCCGAAGGTATGGCACTTTCCGTGTCGATAGTAATAAGACTGGACAAACGGCTAAGATTAGGTATAATCTGCAGGAAACAATTAGGCGTAAAAAAACCAGTCCACTTACGAGCGGACTGGTTGCTATTTAAAAATACTCCGATTGCTTAATAATTTCTTTCCACCGAAATACTTCTCCAATCCCGACTGGGCCTGCGGGAAGGTGCGGACGTGTTGGATTTCCGGGTTGAGTTTGAAGCAGAACTTTGTTTAAATCCGTGTCTCCGGGAATCATTACTCCGTTGCGGTTTAGACTCGGGTGTTTTAACAGAGGCAGCTCCGGTCATCGGGTAGGGGTTGTTTTCGGCAACCGGCACCGATTTGCCAATCAGTTTTTGAATGTCTTTCAGGTAGGCTTTCTCTTCGGCATCACAGAATGAAATCGAAATCCCGCTGGCTCCGGCACGACCTGTACGGCCAATGCGATGTACGTACGTTTCGGGTACGTTCGGTAATTCAAAATTAACAACGTGCGAAAGTTCATCGATATCAATGCCGCGGGCTGCGATATCAGTGGCCACCAGCACGCGCGTTTTCTGAGCTTTGAAGTTACTGAGTGCCCGTTGTCTGGCGTTTTGAGATTTGTTACCGTGAATGGCTTCGGCCATTACACCGGCCCGGTTCAGGTCTTTTGCCACGCGGTCGGCTCCATGTTTGGTGCGCGTAAAAACCAGTGCTGTGTTGATGTCTGAATTATTAAGCAAATGCAACAGCAGATGGCGTTTATTCCCTTTATCAACAAAATAAATTTCTTGTCTTACGGTGTTGGCAGTTGACGACACAGGCGTCACTTCAACCCGCACCGGATTTGTTAAAATTGTATCTGCCAACTTTGCAATTTCCGGGGGCATGGTAGCCGAGAAGAAGATGGTCTGTCGCTTTGCAGGAATACGACCGATAATTTTTTTAACATCATGAATAAAGCCCATGTCCAGCATGCGATCGGCTTCATCCAGTACAAACATCGTTAGTTGTTCCAGTCGTATATAACGCTGATCCATTAGGTCCAATAACCGACCGGGTGTTGCCACCAGAATATCCACACCGGCACGAAGGGCATCGGTTTGAGATTTTTGGGGCACGCCTCCAAAGATCACGGTGTGACGCAAGCGCAGGAGTTTGCCATAAGCAGTGATGCTTTCACCAATTTGAATGGCGAGTTCTCGGGTAGGAGTCAGGATCAATGCTTTGATTCCTTGCGGTCCTTTTTTATACAATTCATCCTGATGCAGCAATTGCAACATCGGCAGAGAGAATGCGGCCGTCTTACCGGTACCGGTTTGCGCACAGCCTAATAAGTCTTTGCGTTGTAATAATACCGGAATGGCTTGTTCCTGAATGGGTGTTGGTTTAACGTATCCTTCGGCTTTTAACGATTTAAGAATAGGTTCAATGAGATTTAAATTTTCGAACATGTTTTGAGAGTTGAATGACACAGCAATCTGTGCAGTTAATAAAAAAATGATTTTAAATGTTTGACGCCTCTTGGCTCATTTCCGACTTAGCGGCACCGCAGAAAGGGCTTTTCTACGAGAATTTGGAGGAGTGATGCACAAAGGTAGTGAAATAAACGGTATCTGTTAGAAGGGCGTTGCTTTATAAGCTGAATGAAATGCCTGCCTGCCCACCTCAATGATTTCATTCGCCCGGTAAAATTCAAACACCCCGCACGCATTTCGTGATATGTTCACGACCAGATCCGGCTTGTGGATCGCGATCATAATCTCGGTCAACCGGTCCTGGGTCATGTCATACGACTTATTTAAAAGATCAAATAAGCCAAGACTTTCTGCGGTTGTATCTCCGCTGTTGTCAAACCTGGGAAGGTAGGTTTTGATTGCATCCAACATCTTCAAGTAAGCGGCTCGTTCCTGATTTTCTTCCACGGCATTTGTGGGAGAACTGGCAAGGTTGGCATTCAGGTTTACCGCCACAACATAATCTCCATGCTCTTTATGGATCAGATTTATGGGCAAAGGATTTAGTACCCCACCATCTACCAAGGTGGCTTTATCCGCCTGTACGGGAGTCAGAATGGTGGGAATGGCGATCGAAGCCCGGAGGGCCCTGAACAAACTTCCGGTTCGGTAATGAATTTCCTTTTCATGGGTGATGTCGGTGGCCACTGCGGTGAAGGGGATTTTAAAGTTCTCAATTGCATGATCACCAATAAATTCCTCCATGGCTTTAAATACGCGCTCTCCTTTTACAAAACCCTGCGCAGATAAGGTAAAGTCTAACAACCGGAATACATCGAGGCGGCTGAGGTTGATGAGCCAGTGTTTGTATTCGGGCAGGTAGCCGGCACAATAGATTCCGCCCACCACAGCACCCATGGAACAGCCCACCACTTCAACAATTTCAAATCCTGATTTTTCGAGTTCTTCAATCACCCCAATGTGGGCCATCCCCCGCGCACCACCACTGCCCAAAACAAGTCGCACCTTTTTCATTGGGATCGAATCATTTCAGCCGTCAAATTTAAATCGGAAATTTTACGAGAAACAGGGCACGCTGGTTTCATGGACACCACCAATTTTAAAAACTCTCTCAGTGAAAAAGTAATAGCATTACTTTTTTGCGATGATCTAAAAATCGCGACCCGTTTTTTCATCATCCGGTGGATTTTGAAATACCACCAGGGGGATGCTGGTATACATAGCGAGCTTTTTTGTCAAGCTGGGGTTGTAGAATTTCTCAAAAAAGTTTCGCTTGTGTGTTGAAAGTGCAACCATATCCACCGCGCCTTGCTGAATGATGGATTCTAAGCCCATACTCACGTTGTGATCGTTTACAATTTTCTGCGAAATTTTGGCATATTGGCTGGCTCGTTCTGCTTCTAGTAGAAACTTCTCCATTGATTTCTCTACCGTCTCATTTTCCTCATGAACGGAAGTATCCACATGACCAAGCACGATTTCGGAACCAAAGGCTGCCGCCAGTCTTGACAAACGTACAATTCCCTGAATGTCGTGGTATGAGAAATTGGTAGCAAAAAGAATCTTTTCTGGTTTTTTAAATGCGCACGTAGAAGGGATGCACAGTACCGGACACATTGATTTTTCCACCACCGAAGCCGTATTGCTTCCAAAAAGAGTTCGGGTAAGATTACTGGCGCCAAGCGTTCCCATCACAATCAAATCTGCTTTTAACTCAAGCGATGCCTTCAAGATCTCTTCCACGGCTTCCCCCACCAATACCTGTAGCTGGCAATTGATTTGTTGGTATTCCTTCTTCAGGGTGGTTTGGATAACTTCCAGCTTTTCAGTTGCATCTCTTCGTGCATCACCAATTTCATCGGTTATCAATGCGCCAACTACATTCCCGCGCGAAACGATAGGAGTATAGACATACAATAAAACAATTCGAGATCCGGAGATAGCGGCTATTTCAGCTGCATATTCCAGGGCATTGTTGGCATTGTTTGAGAAATCGGTGGGCACCAAAATAGTATTCATGAGTCAGTAATTATCTTCTGTAATTTGCATTGCGTGAAGCGCAAATCAAATGACCAACGTCATTTTTACTGTGCTTACCGGGTCAATAGTAAGATATTATTGAAATTTTTTATTGCTTTGCGCGTTGAAATCAAAAAGTTGGAGAAATGAGAGGAATTTTTTGGATCGTCTGGATTATAGGATTGGGGGGGGTGGTATCTTCGTGTTTAAATGTTGATTCGGATAAGACCCTTTCCTTTGAAGAGCAGTGGAAACAAGATACCACCGCAATTGGAGTCTTTTTAAGGAAGGAAAACATACCCGCCCTGAAAGATGCCAGCGGGGTAAGTTTTATCATTGATTCATTAGGGTCCGGATTTCCACCCAAAGTATCGAGTTCGATTCGGTTTAAATATACAGGCAGGCTGTTATCGGGACAGATTTTTGAACAAAATACAGTGACGGCCGATGTGGAAGACATGATCACCGGCATGCAAATAGGCCTCTCCCTCATGCCAAAGGGCAGTAAGGCGAGAATATACATCCCTTCCGGTTTTGCCTATGGCAATACCACCGTTAATGCAATCCCGGCCAACTCGAACCTTATTTTTGAGATTCAACTCTTGGACGTAATTATTACTGAAGTTGAAAAGCAGCGGCTAGCTTCAGATACGGTAGCTATTGATGAATACCTGACCAATAACTCCCTTCCCTTTACAGCAGACAAGTCGGGGCTCCGTTATAATATTACCACCCTTGGAAACGGTCCGATCCCTACTTTATATGATAAGGTAAGAATCAGGTATACAGGTAAAATATTAGTAAATGAGATCGTTTTTTTCAGCGGAACCAATGGCCCAACAGATTTTTTTGACAGCCGCGTTATTAACTACATCTATGGATTTCAGGCGGGGTTAACCAAAATGCCAGTGGGAAGTAAGGCTACCTTATATGTTCCTTCCGGCCTGGGATTTGGCAACCAGATTACCCAAGGATCAGGCGTTCAAGTACCAGCTAACTCCAATCTGTCTTACGAGATGGAATTGCTGGAAATAGTGGAATAATTCTTAATTCAACCACCTCCAAAGCCATCCATCTGAATTTCCTGCCCCTTGGTAGATTTGGGGTAGCATGGAAATTATAAATACATTAGGTTGATTTTCCAATATAACGCTTATGAAGTCACTTGCGACAATTCTCATCCTGCTTAGTTCCATCTACGGCATGGCACAACCCGCTGCAAAAGCCATTGAAGACAAGAATCTGGGCTTGCACGATCGCTACCAGGTAATGAAAAACAATTCGCAGACATACGAGGATTATAAAGTGATTAAAGAATATATTTTAGAAGGCTTCTGGAAGATCACAACCGATTCGTTCCAACTCAAGCAAAATCAGTTAGCCGAGGCAAAGCAACGGATCACCACCCTCGAAACCGAACTGATGAATTCACAGAATGAATTGAAAAATCATCTGGCCAGTGTAGAGGGCTTGGTCTATGATAGTAAACACATTGCTGTTTTCGGTATCCCATTCAACAAAGGAGTTTTTCTGGTGATTGTTGCTGCGCTGGTAGCCGGACTCGTGGTGCTGGTTGTGGCTATAGCCGGCAGGATGAAGCTCTTGAATTCGGAAATGAACGAGAAGTCGCTGGTCGCACAAAGTATTTCGCTCGAGTTTGAAGACTACAAACGGAAAGCCCTGGAGAAGCAGACAAAACTTTCGCGCGAGTTGCAGAACGAACGCAACAAGTTAGTGGAGATGCGTGGACAGAAAATCTGATCAGATTTTTGTAGCGAGCCGCGATACTAGCTTCCACTGGTTTTTACTTCTTACATAAACTTCTGTGTAGAGAAGCCGGAGACTAAATTCAGATTGGTCTGGCATCAATCCTTTGAAGGTACCTTTCCCCGTTACCAAGGCACTTGATTCATAGAGCGTAACGTTCACTTCATCAACCTGTACGGATGTATAATTCAATTTACCGGTCCTCAAATCATCAATTACTTCCTGCTTAGTTTGAATCCAGCCGTTAGAGTGAATGTATTTCGCCCGGTCATCCATGAGCCAATTCAAAGAGTCGTAGTTTTTAGAAATCAACCAGGTGAATTTTTGGCGATGCAGCCGATCAACTTCACCAGCTCCTTTTTGTTGTTGGCCGAACGCCAATCCGGAAACAAACAATAACAAATAGAAAATTAGCTTCATATACTTTATTGATAAACACGAACATAATCCACTTCCATACGCTGCGGCCAGATGGCAGGATCAATTCCTTCCTTGCCGCCCCAATTGCCGCCTACTGCTATATTCATGATCAGGTGAAAGGGTTGATCAAAGGGCCACCCTTTGAAGTCATCCTTCGGATCCCGATTTACCGTATGATACAATTTTTCGTCAATAAAGAAATCAATTTTATCCTTCGTCCAGTCAATGGCATACACGTGAAATTCATCCATGCAATCAGCCACCGTGATCTTTCCTTCTTTTTGTGTTCCCTTAACATGATTATAAGCTTCGGTATGGATCGTGCCATGAATCACCCCCGGGTCATAGCCAACATGTTCCATAATATCAATCTCGCCACTTTCGGGCCAGCCGCCATATTTCCAGTCGGTGGAGAGCATCCAGATGGCGGGCCAGGTGCCTTTGCCACGCGGTAACTTTGCTTTTACTTCAATCCGGCCATAAAGCCAGTCGCCTTTGTGCTTGCTTACGATGCGTGTGGAAGTGTATGCTTTTCCACCCAGGGAATCCTGATGCGCTTCAATGATCAGATTTCCGTTTTCTACCCGCACGTTTTTCAAATCCTGGGTATAATATTGTGCTTCGTTATTTCCCCAGCCACACACATTGGGGCAGCCATCTCCGAGGTCATAGTTCCATTTGGTAGAATCCGGGGAACCGGAATAGTCAAATTCATCGAACCATACAGGCTTGTTCTGACAGCCGATCAAAATGAGGATAACCAGCCCAAGGGGTAAGGAGCGCTTCATGTCTTTTTCTTTGGATAAAATTAGAAAAATCCTGTAACCAATTTGATTACCTTCAGTTTCCCTGCACAAGAACCTGTGAAATTTGGAAGCGCTTTCCGATAATGCCTTGATGGTGAAGGTCAAAGATGGGGACCTCGACAAGCTGGGTCTGCTCTTTGAACGCTATAAAAGACCGTTGTATGGTTTCTTTTATGGCCTCAACCGCGAGCCCGAACTGAGCGAGGACCTCGTGCAAAATACCTTCTTACGGATCATGAAGTACCGCCACCTCTTTCGCGGAGAATCTGCCGGCCGGACAGACGGGGGCGACTTCCGGGCCTGGATGTTTCACATAGCGCGAAATGTGAATTACGACCATCACCGTAAAAACAAAGTCAAGGCTTCCGAGGACCTCGAACATTGGCAACATCGGATTGGCCACGATGAAAATCAATCCTCAGAGATTCAGCAGCGGGAAGAACAAACCATGTTGCTGCAGGCACTGGACCGGCTGCCTGCGGATAAACGCGAGATCCTGCTCTTGAGCAAATTTGAGGAAAAGAAGTACAGCGAAATCGGAATCGTGCTGGGGTGTAGCGAAGGCGCTGTGAAAGTAAAGGTGTTCAGGGCACTGCAAGAGCTGAAGGTGATTTACAAACAGTTGGAACGCATTAATTGACTCAGTATGGAAAAGAAGCAGATCGATGAATTGATTGAAAAGTACAATGAGGGCCTCGCTGACCCATCGGAAGTACAGATGTTGGAGCACCTGATTGAATCGGGCATCGTAGACCTGACTCAATTGCGTGAGTTGCAACTTCTCGATAAACAATTTCAAACGCTGGCCACACCAACACCTTCTTTGCGACTGGACGATCAATTTTATGCTGTACTGGCCAGGGAAAAGAGAGATTCAACGTCCCGAAGCTTTTCATTTTCTGCGTGGAGTACGTTATTTCCACGCCTAGTGGTTGCAACCGTTTTGATTGTGGTGGGTTTCTCGGCAGGGTACTTTCTTCAAGCGCCCCGTCAGCAAGCGGAAGTAAGTCAATTGACAAATGAGGTAAGTCAATTGAAAGAGATGATAATGCTTTCATTGCTCGAGAAGGAATCGGCTTCGCAGCGATTGAAAGCTGTTAGTTTAACCAGCGACATGACACAAGCCAGTGAAAAAGTTACGGATGCGTTATTGGTAACACTCAATCAGGACGAAAATGTGAATGTTCGTCTGGCCGCGTTGGAGGCCCTCAAACCCTACGTAAAACAAAGCGAAGTGCGGGCCCGGTTAATCGAATCAATCCAGGTTCAGGATTCACCCCTGGTGCAGGTTGCCCTGGCGGAACTCATGGTCTCTATCCAGGAGAAAAAATCCGTGGAGGCATTGCGGCAATTGCTGGAAAAGGAGAGCACTCCGAAGGAAGTGAAAGCCAAAATATCTGAGAGTATTAAAATTCTAATTTAACTAGCCCGAATGGGCGTAAAAGAAAGAAACATGAAAACAACGATAACGGCCGTGTTCCTGTTCATGCAGTATTGGGTATATTCCCAATCCTTTACAGAAAAGATCAATAAGGAATTGATGTTTGAAAAGAAAGGAGTTAACAATGCTTTGTTGATCGCCAACATCAACGGCTCAGTAACGGTGACCGGCTATGATGGCGAGAAAATAATGGTGGAAGTAACCCGAATCATCAAAGCCAAAACGCCAGAGCGATTGGATAATGCGAAAGCACAAATCCGGCTGGGATTTCTGGATCGTGCGGATACATTGATTTTTTATACAGAAGGGCTTTGCAGCCGGTTTGGTAAAACTTCCAAAAAGAAAGGCGACTGGACCCATAAAAACGGATGGGGATATCTGTGGAGCGAAGGCAAGGAGGATTGTGATGAAAAGGCCGACTATTCATTTGACTATGTTGTTAAGGTACCTAGATCAGTCAACGTACTCGTGAGCACGGTAAACAATGGCGATCTTAAAATTGAAAATGTGGCCGGAGGCGTTGTGGCTAATAATGTGAATGGAAGCATCGAACTCACCGGGCTATCACGGGAGGCATCGGCACACACGATTAATGGGGATGTCGATATTTCTTATGAGAAAAATCCACAGAAGCCTTGTCGTTTTTATACGCTGAATGGCGATATCAATGCCTGGTTTCAAAAGGGATTAGCGGCCGAGTTGAGTTTCGAAAGTTTTAATGGAGAGTTGTACACCAATGTAAACGGTTTGGAGTCGTTACCGGTGCAAATGGAGAAGGAATCCACAAAAAATGGTGTCAAGTATAAAATTAATGGAAACCGATTCAAGATCGGAGCGGGTGGCGTGCTGCTGGACTTCGAAACGTTTAATGGAAATGTGTATTTGAAAGAAAAAATTTAAAAGTTGTTGACTATGAAAAAGGTGTTATTGATAATCGTGTTGATGAGTGGTGTGGTATCTGGGTTTGGTCAAAATTCTGGCGAGTTCCCGGTTCCGATCAGTGATCCGGCCAAACGGGGAAAACTAAAAGTGGATATTCATTATGGGTCTGTTTTCATTAAGGGCAGTCCGCGAAAAGATGTACTGGTGCGCTATACTGAACTGGATGACCGGTCGGGCAAGAAGACTGCCGAGAAGGATGGACTGAAACGCATCAGTGGTGGCTCGTTGGACCTGGAAGTATCGGAGAAGGATAACTATGTTGTTGTGGAATCCAGTTCCTGGACGAACCGGATGAAAGTAGAAGTAGAGGTACCGGTTGGGTTTGATGTCAAGGCCAGTTCCTACAACGATGGAGACATTTTTGTAGAAAACATTCAGGGCGAGGTGGAGATTACATCTTACAATGGAGAAATTGAAGCGCATAAAATTTCCGGCTCGGTGGTAGCGAGTACGTACAATGGCGAAATCAAAATAACCTTTGATAAAGTAACTGAAGGAGTGCCAATGTCTTACTCCACCTACAATGGAGATATCGACATCACCTATCCGGCTAACCTGAAAGCGACCTTCAAAATGAAGACCGGACAAGGCGAAATTCTGAGTGGCTTTGATATGACCTTGATTAAAACAGGCCCCATTCAGAAAAAGGATTCCGGTTCGGGCACGTACAAAGTTACCGTGGATGAGTGGGTGAAGGGAGAAGTAAATGGCGGTGGAGCCGAGATTTCCATGCGTAATTATAATGGCGATGTGATTATCCGGAAGAAATAGTTCACGCGATGTTGATGAACGCTCATCTTATATGAATACCGGGCTTGCCCGGTATTTTTTTACTCGATTGAAAGTCCGATTCCTTTGGCCATCAACCCTGCCAGGATTGGGATAATGAACAACAGGAGCAGTTCCAATCGCAGCAACAAGAAAATGGATTTCGGTACAGAAACAAGGTCATCCGGGTTACCCTTGCGATTCTTTAGAAAGAAGATGGTGGGGTAGATTGAAAACAACCCGATCAGCACGAACAAGGTGAGTTTGCTATGAAAGATCCAGTTTTTTGAATAATAATCTGTGGGTTTGCCAATGCCTCCTAACCACAACGTAAGCCCAACGCCCAGCAGGAGTAGCGCGGCCAGTCCGTAAATGCCGTCAATGTTAGCGAGCCGGCCAATTTCTTTTCGGGTTAGCTGAGGTTTTAACAACAAATGCTCCGAAACCAAGGTGCCAACAATAGCAAAGATGCTGATGAAGTGCAGGTAGCGGAGGATAATTTCAGAGGTCATGCAGGAATTAATTTAAAATCTAAGAAGGAAATAGACTGAATTCATCTCTGCTATTTCTTAACAAATTGTTTTGTGATCTTATACCTGGACTGCGTTGCCAGAATCCAGTAGGTGCCGGGAGCGAAATGATGCAGGTCAAATGTTTCTCTTCCATTTTGAACCCCATGGCGTTCAATTATTCTTCCCAGGGGATCAACAAAGACAACTGTAATTTCACCAGACCCGAATCCCATAAAATCTACCTCCAACTGTTTTTCCACCGGGTTAGGATGCATTTCAAAATCAATAGCAGGTTCCTGTATATCTCCTGTAATTAGTATGGCAACCTGTTCTGAAGCAAGACTTTCGCAGGTCTCCACTGATACTTTTACTGAGTAAGCACCCGGTGCAACGGCAGTATGCGCAGAATTGGTTGCTCCCGGTATGGGTAATCCATTCAGGTACCATTGATTTCCAGTTGATGCGCTGCTGGTTAACAAAGGTTCAGGGCCAGGGTAGTTAGTGACGGAAATGGTTGGCTTGGCCGGATTGATACAAAATGATTGTAAGACAGGTTCTGCAGCATTGTACTCATCATTTCCGGATTGAGTGGCACGAATTGTGGCTGGTCCCGCACTTAAAATGGTAACCTGATTTCCGTTCACGCTCAGGGTTGACGTCATTGCTTCAAAGGCCACCTCCAGATCTGAAGAACTGGAAGCGGAAATTGAAAAAGGAGGGTCTCCTACTGTTTTATCAGCTATTTCTGCGAATGTAATTTCCTGGTTAATTTTCACGACCACAAGTTCCTGATCCACATCCTCGGCCGTATTATAAAAATCATTTCCTGGTTGGCTGGCGGTAAGAGTTACGCTGCCAGCGGCATGCAAGATTACCAGAGAGCCTTCGATCGTTGCAATTTCCGGATTACTGCTGACGTAACTTACAGGCAATCCGGAACTTGCGGTAGCAGTGAGATTAAAGGGTGGACTCCCCAAAATTTTATCTTCCAGCGGTGCAAAGGTGATTGACTGATTGCCTTTACTAACAACCAATTCCCGGTCAACGTGCGGAGCTGGTTCGTAACTATCGTTGCCAGACTGACTTGCGGTGATAGTGGTTGTACCCACTCCTGTAACGGTAACCGTTGAACCTGTGATTGTAGCCACTAGCGGGTTGCTGCTGGTATAACTTATTGGGAGTCCGGACGTGGCTGTTGCAGTAAGGTCAAACGGTGCAGCGCCAAATGCTTTGGTTGGTAATTCGTTAAATGTAATAGTTTGATACATTTTGTCATTGACCAAAATCTCTTGTTCCACATCATCTGCGGGATTATAATTGGTATCACCTGCCTGCGATGCCGTGATAATCACCGTACCGCTGCTATGAATTGTGGCGGTGGTTCCGCTAAAAGATAGGATGCCTGGGTCGCTGCTGGAAAAGGCAACTGGCAACCCGGAGGTAGCCGTAGCGGTGGGCGTAAAAGGCGGATCAAACTTCGTCTTACCTGTAATAGCCGGGAAATCGATTGTTTGATTCGCTTTGATGATGGTGAGGGTACCATCGTTCAGCCCGGAGATTTCATAGTTATTATCATCGCCATCCGTAACAAAGGCAATGGTGTAGTCATTGACCGGACTGAATTGGGTGGCATCCGTTGCCAATACCGGGGGTACGTCAATGACGGTAGCATCATCAGATCCTTTAAAGCCGGTATAGGTGATGGTGAATACCGGGTCCGGTGCACCGTAAGCTCTTGTTTTGTTATCGGCAGTAGCCGTTAAACTGGCTTTTGTGATGGTAAGTGATCCCTCCGTATAAGAGGTAAAGGTATAATTATCATCGGCCCCCGCGGTGAGGAAGGAAATGGGGTAGGAGTCGGCCGCACTAAATTGCGTAGCTTCGGTTGAAATGGAGGGTGGCATATCGATAACCAAAGCATCGTCTGTTCCTTTCAAGCCTGTATAGGAAAGGCTGAGCGGAGGATTGGCATCGCCATAAATTTTTGTTTTGTTGTCCGTTGTAACAGACAAGGGAGCTTTCGTGATGGTCAGGGTACCATCGGTGAGACTGAAGGTATAATTATGATCACTTCCACCAGTCATAAAGGAAATGTCGTACGAGTCAACCGGACTAAACTGGGTAACCGTGGTGGCGATCGTGGGTGGTGTATCCAATACCGAAGCATCATCTGTTCCTTTGAAGCCGGTATAGGTAATGGTGAGTGCGGGGTTAGGATCACCAAAAATTTTTGTCTTGTTATCCGCCTTGGCGGAAAGAATTGCTTTGTTTACGGTTAGTACTTGCGACACTTCGGGCGCGGGATCAAAGGTTTCATCGCCATCCTGACTGGCGGTAATGTTTGCGGTTCCGGCCCCGACAATGGTGAGTGAATTACCGGAGATGGTGGCAACGCTGGGATCATCGCTTTCGAAAGTTATAGGCAAGCCGGAGCTTGCTGTGGCGGAAAGGGTGATTACAGGATCTCCGTAAGTGACTGGAGTAAGAGGATTAAAGGTTATTGTTTGTGCTTCCTGATTTTCCGATTGGCCAATCAGCAGATTCTCAAATGGATTCGATGAAGTTTGCTTCGGTTTTGTGAGCATGTTGCTTTCACCTGCCATATACTGAGACGTAAAAGAACCAAAACCTCCCGTCCAGAAAACGACTCCAAGATTCAAAAGTAAGAGGGCTGCGAGGCTATAGATACCGTTCATGTCAGTCTGGCTAATGATTTCCTTACGGAATAGGTTGGGATATAAGCTATCAGTACTCATTGAACCATCATTTTTTGATAAAAATAGGAAAAGCTGTCTCCATTTCTTAAAAGCATTAAGACGCATTTAGTATCTAATAACTAGGAAGAAACAGTAAGCTTTCGAATAATGAATGGAATAAAAGGCATAAAGGAAACCCCAAGGAAGTACAAATCCAGCGAACTCATAAGATTCACTGATTCCGGGCTCAAAAAAATCCTGCTCTTAGTTATACCTTAAAGAAAATCTGCTTCCGGTATAGGAAGTAACAGAGCCCCCACTCCAAACCAAAAATGCAAAGGGGGGTAATAATCATCATCACCGCTTCCGGTGTGTTAATAAGTCCCATCAACCCGTTGGTAATGGCACCCACATACCCGTTAAACCACCGGCCACCCACAATCTCGAAGAAGAGATAAAGGAAAATGGAATTCATTCCAACGATGGTAAAGAATTTCAAGTGGCTGCGATGTTGCCGGATGTCAATCCACCAATAAGCCGCAGCCAGCGCCAACAAACACCAACCGCCTGAAACGAATACAAAGGAACTGGTGGCAATTCGTTTGATGATGGGTGTAATCGTCCAATCCAGGCTATAACCCAAGAGCAAACCAGCACCTGCCGCGATGAAAAGCCATCGCACCTTTTTGGTGTTACTTTCTTCGCTCAGGAGTAGCTTTCCTGCCATTGCCCCCCAAATAGTATGGGCCGCTGTGGGCAGGCAGTTAATGGCAACCCAACCACCCCCATTGATTTTATTCATTAAGATCAGATCCATGAAATTGCCAAAGTTGTGCTGATCGGTAAAGGGCTGATCAAACCCCGAAACATTCGTGAAGCGATACAACACCTCCGTCAATAGTAACAAACCTAAACTCACCCCTAATTGACTTGCCACTGACCATCGGAAAATCAGGAAAGCCACCAACGTGGTGAATGCGAGTTGGGTAAGTACATCCCATAACTCGAAGGAAAGCCCACCGGGTCGCACAGCATAGTCCAGCACACCCCAGAAGAAAAGCCAGCTGCTTCGCTTCAGTGTTTTTATCAATTGGTCTTTCCACGGAAAACCGGCTTGGGTTTGTCGGTGTAAGGAATAGGCCAAAGCTGTGCCCGCAATAAACATGAAGCCGGGTTGAATCAGATCCCAAAACCGAAGCCCATGCCAGGGATGGTGCATGAATTGCAGGAAGAAATTCTGAACGAAACTGCCTTCGGTTATCTCAAAAAGATTGTCATAGAGCCTCGTACTCTCTAAAGCTAATAATACCATGATAAAACCACGGAGGAAATCCAGCGAGAGCAGGCGATTTGACTTCAGTTGTATCAATGAAACACTCGATTAACATCCGGTAGAAACGGGCACCGAGTCGTTGAGCGTGGTAGTACGCACACGGATGGAACTACAGACCGGGCTATGCTTACTGTGGTGATTGGATGCGTTACTTAGTTGAGCGGGAAACGGGATTCGAACCCGCGACTTTCAGCTTGGGAAGCTGACACTCTACCAACTGAGCTACTCCCGCTTAATTATTTTCGAAGATGAGATTTCCGTATGAAAATTCAAAATGATTTGGGTCGAATAATTAGAAGCATCGATTACTTCAACGCAGCTAATCGCTGCAATAGGGGGGGATGCGAGTAGTGAAAAAACACATACCACGGATGTGGATACAGATTACTCAACGAATCAACGGAAAGTTTTTTCAACGCGTTGGATAACGCATTTCCGTCAAAGGTTTCTTTGGCATACGCATCCGCTTCAAACTCATTTTTTCGACTCAACAAACTCATCAGCAATCCCGTAATTCCCGAGATGGGAGAGAAGAGAATACCAAAGGCAATCAGGTTCAGGTGAATGGCTTGCTGTTGTCCACCCAGGGCCAGCGAAAGATTCTCGTTAAAAACCATTCGTGATAAAATGAATAGCACGAAAAAAACTTGCACGATGGAGATCAGGTAACTCCACACAATGTGTTTCTTTTTAAAATGCCCCACCTCATGCGCCAGCACCGCTACCAGTTCTTCCGTGGTGTGATTATTAATTAATGTATCGTACAGCACGATCTTCTTCTTTTCACCAATTCCCGAAAAAAACGCATTCGCTTTGGCCGAACGCTTTGACCCATCCATGACAAAGATATTGTCCAGCGGAAAATCAACTTTGTTCGCGAAGGTAGTGATAGCGGTTTTCAACTCTCCTTCTGCCAGCGGGGTAAGTTTGTTGAACAAGGGTAATATCAGAGTTGTATAAAACATGTTAACGAACAGGATAAACAAGGCTGCCACCAGGCCAAACCAGATCCAGAAGTTGGGTCCGATCCAAAACACCAGGTACATCAGCAACGTCAGCAAGACACCACCCACCAAGGCTGCCAACAGATATCCTTTTAGTTTATCCGTAATAAACGTACGGAGGGTGGTTTTATTGAACCCGAACTTTTCTTCAATTACAAAGGTGCTGTACCATTGAAAGGGGATGGTGAGCAGGTCGGAGGCGATCATGATTACACCAAAGAAGACAAGCGCCAATACAATTGGATGGAGAATAAGCGGTCTCAACAAACCATCCAACCAACCAAATCCGCCCAGGGCAAGCATCGCGATGGATAAAACAAAACTGAATCCGGACGTAATGAAAGAGAACCGCATTCGCTCGCGCTGATACGTCAACGACTTTTCATACTTCTCTTTGTTATAGAACGCTTCAATGTCAGACGGTATATCCTTCCGAAGGGCTTTCAGGTTGATGTAGTCCAATACCTGATCGAACAAATACGTGACGACCGAAATGGTTAAGATGACGACTAAAATAGTAGATGGAGACATTCCTGAATTTACGACTTAATCAACTTTTCTAATGCATCATGCACCCTTGTAAAACCAAATCGACTCATCACCTGTTCGAAGGTATTTTTTATTTTGTCATTCATCAGGTTGCCAAGGCTACCCTCATGGGTGTGCTTCAAGTTGGTGGAATGAGTGAACTTGCCCTGTTCTATTTCTAATCCCACTTTCTTATAAGCATCGCGGAAGGGGATGCCGGATAGAACCAGCTTATTCACTTCCTCAACACTAAAGAGGTATTTGTATTTCTCATCCTGCAGGAGGTTGTCGTTGGCATGGATTGCCGAAATCATCAGGTGGGTCATTCGCAGGCAATCCTTCAATGTTTGTATAGCCGGGAACAACTTGTCTTTTAATATTTGTAAATCACGGTGGTAGCCGGAAGGAAGATTGGTTGTAATCAACGTGAGTTCATTAGGCAAGGCTTGCAGGCTGTTGCATTTCGCACGGATCAATTCAAAAACATCCGGGTTTTTTTTGTGCGGCATGATACTCGATCCGGTTGTCAGTTCATCCGGGAAGGAGATGAATTCAAAATTCTGGTTGAGAAACAGCGTGCAATCCATGGCCAGCTTACCCAACGTGGCGGCTACGGTACTCATGCTTTGTGCCAGGATGCGTTCCGTTTTACCACGCCCCATTTGCGCATACACTACATTGTAGTGCAAATCATCAAAACCAAGTAAGCGGGTCGTAAGGGTGCGATTGAGTGGAAAGGAGGATCCATACCCGGCTGCCGACCCCAATGGATTTTTGTTCACCACCTGGTAGGCTGCATGAACGGTAATAAGATCATCCGCCAGACTTTCAGCATAGGCACCAAACCACAACCCGAAGGAGGAAGGCATGGCTAATTGCAAATGCGTATAACCCGGCACCAGTTTATCTTTATGTTTCTCACTTTGCGCGATCAGCAATTCGAAAACCTGGTGGATGGCCAGAGTGAGTTGCTCGATTTCGTGCCGCAGGTAAAGTTTAATATCCACCAATACTTGATCATTGCGCGACCGGCCACTATGAATTTTCTTTCCCACATCACCGAGTTTTCGTGTTAGCAAGAGCTCGACCTGCGAGTGAACATCCTCAACACCGGGTTCAATCGCGAACTTACCCGCCTTGATTTCTTTATAGATTACTTTCAATTCCCGGCTTAGCAATTCGAGCTCGGCCTGGGTCAACAAACCAATCGTTTCAAGCATGGTGATGTGCGCCAGCGATCCCATCACATCAAACGGAGCAAGCTGCAAATCCAGCAGGTTATCCAATCCGGTGGTAAAGTCGGTAACGGCTGTTAACGATTCCTTGTCTTTGCTCCAGAGTTTCATTTCCGATCAGAGTCCCTATTTCTAATTATTGAAATACTAAGGTAAGGAAGTTTTGCATCCTTTGGTTTGCTTATAGAACCTGGTGCAGCCTCAGGTAGTGAAGCAACAGAATGGTTTTGCCATCCTTAATTTCACCGGTTTCAATCATCTCCAGGGCCCGTTCAAATGGTAATTCCAGAACTTCAATATCTTCATGGCCAACCAATCCGCCACCGGTGGAAGTTTTCATTTCGTTCGAGTATTCGGCAATGAAAAAATAAACGAGCTCGGTCACGGAACCCGGAGACATGTAAACCTCCATAATCTTCTTTACCTCTTTCAAGGTAAAACCTGTCTCTTCTTCGGTTTCCTTGCGAATACAATCTTCCGGATTATCCAGATCCAACAATCCGGCACAGGATTCAATCAACATTCCATCGGCATTTCCATTGATGTACGTGGGCAACTGGAACTGACGGGTTAGGATGACGGTTTTTGAATTCTTATTATATAATAATATGGTAGCCCCATTTCCACGATCGTAAGCTTCCCGGTTTTGCTGAGTCCAGGTACCGGATTTGGTCTGATAGTCGAACGTAATCTTTTTCAGAACATACCAATTGTCTGAAAGGATTTCAGTCTTCTGAATTCGAACGCGTGGGTTCATTAGAGTAATTTTTCGAGTAAGGCGATGTATGAGTCAATACCGGATTCAATTTCATGCACATACATAAACTCATCGGCACTGTGCGACCGGGCCGAATCTCCCGGCCCCATTTTTATGGAGGGTGCCGGGATCAAAGCCTGATCGGAAGTGGTGGGCGAGCCGTACAATTTCTTACCGAGGGCTTTTCCGGCAAGAACCAAAGGGTGATTTTGATCAATCCCTGAAGGACGAAGTCGCATGGATCGAGGGTTAACGTCACACGAAACATGTTGCTTTACTGTTTCCAGAATTTCTTCGAGCGTGTAGGCATCAGTCGCTCGCACATCCACCGTAAACCGGCATTCAGCCGGCACCTGGTTGTGCGCCTGCCCGGCATGAATAACGGTTACCGACATTTTAACCGGTCCGAGGGTGGAAGAGTTTTTTGGGAATTGATACGTGCGAAACCACGCAATGTCTTTCAACGATTCGTAAATAGCATTCACGCCTTCTTCGCGGGCGGCATGTCCGGCTTTTCCTTTTACCAGGCAATCCAAAACAAGCAATCCCTTTTCCGCAATGGCAATATCGGTTAGCGTGGGTTCGCCCACAATGGCGCAATCAATTTTTGGCAACTCGTTCCAGATCAGTTCAATCCCCCCGGTACCTGAAATTTCTTCTTCGGCAGTGGCCGCTAATACGAGGTTATACTTAAGGTTGGGCGTATTGTAGAAATAAAAAAAAGTCATGATCAGCGAAACCAGGGGGCCACCCGCATCGTTGCTGCCCAATCCATACAGTTTACCACCCTCGATATCTGCCGAAAAAGGGTTGCGGGTATACGCTGGGTTGGGCTTAACGGTGTCGTGATGTGAGTTGAGGAGGAGGGTGGGTTTTGCTGCATCAAAGAATTTGTTCTTTGCCCACACATTATTGCCTTGCCGAATGGCCTCGATGCCATGGTGCATGCAGAAACTCATCAGCAATCCTGCCGTCTTATCTTCTTCTTTGCTGAAGGAAGGAACAGAAATCAGCTGCTGAAGTAAATCCGTGGCAATATCTGCGAGGTGCTCTCTCATGCCTGGGTGATGAGCGTACCCCGCGTATCATAGCCGGTATTGGCCAGCAGGTTGGTATGTTCACCAATCAACACTTCCTTCACACCCGATTGTATAGCATGAAAAGCATTCTCGAGTTTGGGAAGGATGCCATCGTGAAATGCACCTTGCTGCAATAATTCCTGATAGCGTGCATAATTCAGATTGCGAATCACCGAATCTTCCTTCGAAACATCCTGGAGCACGCCTTGCTTTTCAAAGCAAAAAATCAAACGCACATCAAAGTGCTTGCTTAATGAAATCGCGAGCACCGAAGCGATGGTATCCGCATTGGTATTCAGCATGACCCCATGTTCATGCGTAAGGGGTGCGAATACCGGAATCACATTTTGCTTCAACAGAAAATATAATAAAGTGCTGTTAACGCTGTCCGGAGTAATATCTCCCACATATCCGAAATCAACCTCCCCAAGAGGGCGCTTGGTGGCTTTGATCAGGTTGCCATCTGCTCCGGTTACACCCAGGGCATTGCAATGATGGGACTGTAGCGTGGCCACAATTTGTTTATTAACCAGCCCGCCATACACCATGGTAACCAGATCGAGGGTAGGAGCATCGGTAATCCTTCTTCCTTTTACATAGTGCGATTGAATACCCAACTGGTCACCCAGTTTGGTTGCAATCTTTCCACCGCCATGAATCAGAATCTTTGGCGATTGTATTGAAGCAAAGTCCCGGAGAAATCCCTTCAAGGCCTTCTCATCGTCCAACACATTGCCTCCGATTTTTATGATGTAGAGTTTATTCATAGTAGGTCTGTATAAATTCTAACCACTTATGTCTGTTTAAGCAGTTCTGCCAACACGGCTTGTGCCGCCCATACACGATTACCCGCTTGTTGGGTTACCAGGCTGTTGGGTCCATCCAGAATTTCATCGCTTACCTCCACATTTCTGCGGACGGGTAAACAATGCATGATCCTGGCATTGTTTGTAAGCGCAAGTTTTTCATTTGTGAGCATCCACTCGGGGTCATTGCAATAAATCTTGCCGTAATCCTGATAGGTACTCCAGTTTTTTACATAAACAATGTCGGCATTCTTTAGTGCCACGTCCTGATCGTGCGTGATGGTAGCCCCGTTCGTGAATTTAGAATCCAACTCGTAATCTTCCGGATGGGTGATTACAAAATCAGCGTTGCCCCAGGCCGTGATCCATTGCGAAAAACTGTTCGCCACACATTGCGGCAAAGCTTTCACATGCGGTGCCCAGGTCAGCACGATTTTTGGTTTTCTCTTTTCTTTAAAAGTTTCCTGGATGGTGATTAAGTCAGTCAGGCTTTGCAACGGATGGAGGGTGGCACTTTCCAGGCTCAGAATCGGCACCCCGGCATACTTGATAAACTGGTTGATGTAAAGTTCGCTGTAATCATCGGTTTTGTTTTTAAGCGAAGGAAAGGTTCGTACCCCCAGGATGTCAAAATAGTTTCCTAATACCGGAGCTGCTTCTTTCACGTGTTCAACGGTAGATCCGCTCATGATGGCCTCATCTTCAAACTCCAATGCCCAGCCGTCCTGGCCCACATTAAACACGATCACATCCATGCCCAGGTTTTTGGCTGCCAACTGCGTACTGATGCGAGTTCGCATACTGGGATTGAGAAACAGCATGCCCAATCGCTTGCGCTGGCCCAGTGTGGCGTCTTTAAAGGGATTGGCCTTATATGCCAAAGCATTTGTTACGAGTTGAGTTAAGTCACTTACTTCATGAACGGACAGGAAGTTCTTCATAGTACGGCAGTCTGTTTAAGCTCAGCCGCAAGGGCTTCAAGAAAAATGTCGGCTTCTGCTTTGGAGAGAGCCAATGAGGGAAGTAAGCGCACAGTATTCGGTTTTGCTTCACCTGTAAATATAGAGTGTTTAAAGAGTAAGTCCTTTCGTAAACCGGCAAGGGAATCGGGCAAGTCAAATCCAATCATCAGACCCTTGCCGCGAACTTGCAGAATGGCGGGAAAGGTGGCGAGTTGTTCCATCCAATAAGTGCCGAGTTGGTCCGCGTTAGCCATCAACCCTTGCGCATCAATAACTTCCAGTACCGCCAGACCGGCCGCGCAGGCGAGGTAGTTACCGCCAAAGGTGGTGCCGAGCATACCGCTCCAGGGTTTAATCGTGGGATGAATGAGAACGCCTCCGATCGGAAACCCATTGCCCATTCCCTTGGCGATTGTGATCAGATCGGCTTCGATGCCGGCATGCTGGTGTGCAAAGAATTTGCCCGAACGGCCATAGCCTGATTGCACTTCATCCAGGATTAAAAGCGCTGCTGCTTTTTTACATTCGGTAGCAAGCAACCTCAGGAATGAATCATCCGGTACTTGAATACCCCCCACTCCTTGAATGCCCTCAATGATCACGGCTGCTACCTCCTCATGGATTGTCTTTCTGAACGCATCCTCATCATTTAGGGGGAGAAATACAATATCATGGCCGGCATTGAAGGGGGCTACAATTTTTGGATTGTCAGTGGCTGCCACCGCACCCGAAGTGCGACCATGAAACGCTTTTTTAAATGCAATGATTTTTTTTCTTCCGGTTACAAACGAGGCCAGCTTCAATGCATTTTCATTGGCTTCGGCACCCGAGTTGCATAGAAACAGTTGATGATCGGGATACCCGGAAAGCTGACCGAGTTTCTCTGCCAACTTTTCCTGCAAGGAATTTTTTACACTGTTGGAGTAAAAGCTGATCGTATCCAACTGACTCTTCAAGGCTTCCACAAACCGAGGATGGTTGTGCCCGATCGAGATCACCGCGTGCCCGCCATAAAGATCCAAATATTTTTTTCCTTCCCGATCCCACAACCAGGAACCACTGGCCTTCACCGGCTCGATGGGGAAAAGAGGATATACGTCAAATAATTTCATTTTTTTATAATTAAGCTTAAAGCTAAAAGCTTAAAGCCTTTCCTTGTTTATCGATTAGTTTCTGAGCCTTTTAATTAGTGAAATTAGCATGGCCTTAACTTCACCAACTTGCGAACTTATTTTTTCGTAATCCGATTTCTTTAAATATTCCAATTGAAACGAAAGCATAAGTAAATATTCAGATTCCTGGCATGAACCAAAACAATTTGTAAAAAGTTCACAAAATCCTTGTCAGTATGTTTGCCACAACCCTCAACAATATTATTTGCAACAGAAATGATGGCTCTTCGAAGCTGACTTGTTAAACCAAACTGTTCTTCTTTTGGGAAGTTTTTAGTTAATCGGTAAACACCTAACACATTCTCATGTGCTTTATGCCATACATTCAACTCCTTATAATCCTTCATGTTTCTAACAGGCTTACTTTTGCTTTAAGCTTTAAAGCTTTCAGCTTTCAGCTTCTAAAACGCAGACCCCTTCAACCTAAGTCCCTCCGTCTCTTCCAGTCCAAACATCAAATTCATATTCTGCACGGCCTGGCCACTGGCTCCTTTTAACAAATTATCGGTAATGGAATGAATGGCGAGTTTGTCACCTACTTTTTCCAGGTGGATCAAACACTTGTTGGTGTTCACGACTTGTTTCAGATCGATGGTCTGTCGGATTACATGCGTAAACGGATGGGGTGCATAGTAGTCCTCATAAAGTTTAATAATTGCTTCCAATGAAAGCGAAGTCGTAACCAGAGAAGTCACGAAAATTCCGCGGGTAAAATCGCCTCGCCACGGCACGAAATGAATGGCCTCCGAAAAACCCGGCTGCAGCGCCTTAATGGTTTGTTGAATCTCGCCCAGGTGTTGGTGGGTGAGGGTCTTGTAGGCTGAAACATTATTGGCGCGCCAGGTAAAGTGCGTGGTGTCTTGCAACTTTTGCCCGGCTCCGGTAGCGCCCGTAATTCCCGTAGTATGAACTTCTGTCAAGAGGCCCGCTTGTGCCAACGGCAACAAACCTAACTGAATGGTGGTGGCAAAGCATCCGGGGTTAGCAACGTTCTTCGCAGCCTTGATCTTCTCGCGCTGATATTCCGGCAGCCCATAAACAAATTCACGGTCACCACTTTTATTGGTCAGTCGAAAATCATTACCCAGATCAATTATGCGGGTACCAGCCGGAAAGGCGTGTTCGCTCAATAACTTTTTACTTTCCCCATGGCCCATGCACAAAAACAACACATCGGCCGCCTGCTTGAAATCTGCGGAATAGAGGAGATCCGTTTCGCCATGTAAATCAGTGTGGGTTGAGGTAACCGGTTTGCCGGCCTGACTTCGACTTTGTACAAAAGCGACCTCCACGTGCGGGTGGTTTAACAACAACCGCAGCGTTTCCCCCCCGGTATATCCGGCTCCTCCTATAATACCTGCTTTAATTTTTTTCATTGTCTTTATAGCGAAAAGCTCAAAGCTAGAAAGCTACTCGCTCGATATGGTTAATAAAATTGTAAGCATACCAGCTTTACAGCTTTCCGCTTTCCGCTTCTCCTTTTACCTGATGATAAATTGCCACCTGATTACCGAATATTTTAGTAAAGCCTTTCACATCGTCTCCCGTCCAGCCCAGGTTCATTTCACCATACTTGCCAAACTTGGCTGACATCAAGTCATACTTCGACTCAATGCCATTGATTTGAAACCGGTAGGGATTTAAGGTAATCGAAACTTTACCCGTTACGGTTTGCTGCGAACTGGTGAGGAAGGCCTCCAGATCGCGCATTACCGGGTCGAGGTACTGTCCCTCGTGCAGCCAATTTCCATAAAACTGAGCGAGTTGATCTTTCCAGCTAAGCTGCCACTTCGTAAGCACGTGCTTCTCCAGGGCGTGATGGGCTTTGATGATTAACACGGGTGCGGCCGCTTCAAATCCCACACGGCCTTTAATTCCAATAATCGTGTCGCCCACATGGATGTCGCGACCGATTCCATAAGGGCCGGCCAAAGCTTGCAAGGCGTAGATGGCCTCGACCGGATGTGAAAACAGCTTTCCATTGACCGTCACCAATTGCCCTTTCTCAAAACCCACCTGCACTTCTTCACTACCGCTCTTCGTTACCTGCGTTGGCCACGCTTCTTCCGGAAGTTGCCCCATGGAATTCAACGTTTCCTTGCCACCGACAGACGTTCCCCAGATACCTTTATTAATAGAGTAACGGGCTTTCTCGGCACTGAAGTGAATCCCTTTTGCCTTCAGATAATTCACCTCTTCCTCGCGGCTTAGTTTCTTATCCCGGATGGGTGTAATAATTTCAGCGGTTGGGTGAAGGATCTGTATGATCATATCAAACCGCACCTGATCATTCCCGGCACCCGTACTTCCATGGGCAACAGCATCGGCCTTCAGTTCTTTCGCATAGGTTGCTGCTGCCAATGCCTGACTCATCCGTTCGGCACTCACACTGAGTGGGTAGGTTCCGTTTTTCAACACATTTCCGAAAACCAGGTACTTGATTACCTTCTCGTAATAGTTTTTGGTTTCATCCACCGTT
Source organism: uncultured Ohtaekwangia sp. (assembly GCA_964488465.1). Lineage (GTDB taxonomy): Bacteria > Bacteroidota > Bacteroidia > Cytophagales > Cyclobacteriaceae > ELB16-189. Next base: position 303,268 of record CAZAUN010000001.1, read on the forward strand.
TTATGCGAAGCCACCCCCAGGCTCAGTGCCCGCTTCTCAATTTCCTTAACTTCTTCCGGACCGAAGCCTCCGGTATTCACCGTCAGGGTATGAACTTCATACCCCAGGTCTTTGGCCAAATAAATCGCGCAGTAGGAGGTATCCAACCCTCCGCTAAATGCCAGTACAACTTTTTTCATGGTCTCATCCCCGCGCGTTTCAACAGAAGAAGCGCGTTGTTGGGTATTTTAAAATTTAGAATGGGTGTATTACCAAAAGAACAGGAAACTCATGAACGAAGACTTCTTGCCCTCTTCGCCTTCCTTTTTCTTCCAGCCTTTCAGCAACACAAACTGCTTGAAGCGAACCCAGCGTTCAAAAAGCTTGAAGTTGCCCTTGAACTCGCGCTTGCGATGATGTTCCAATTCACCTTCAGGCGTTACTACCGTTTTGGCCAACTCGGCTTTCTTACGGGCATCTTCCACCGGGTCGAAAAGCATGGCCGTGCACATGCAGTTCTTCCGCTCCTTGCTCATGAGAATTTCATAGTTCACACAACTGCGGCAGCCTTTCCAGAACTCCTCATCGGTGGTTAATTCAGAATAGGTGACGGGCTCATATCCAAGGTCGGAGTTAATCTTCATCACCGCCAAACCGGTGGTCAACCCAAAGATCTTGGCATGGGGGTATTTCTTGCGGGAGAGCTCAAAGACCCTGCGTTTTATTTCCGTGGCCACTCCCGACTTGCGGAAGGGTGGGGCAACAATGAGGCCCGAGTTGGCAACATACTTCTCGTGTTCCCACGCTTCGATGTAGCAAAAGCCAACCCAGGTACCGTCCTTGGTCAGGGCGATAACGGCTTTGCCTTCCTCCATTTTCATTTTTACATAGTCGGGCGAGCGCTTGGCAATACCGGTGCCTCGCGCTTTTGCGGATTCGGCCATCTCATTGGTGATGGTCTCTGCGTAATGGGTGTCATCAGCCGTAGCGGGTCTGACAATTATATTATTATCCAAAGTTGTTTCGTGTTAATGGGTTGATTGAATCAAAATGCTTGAAAGCACTTCAGGCGTGATCCGCCTTGCGGAACCGCCATACAATTGTTAGTAAGAGAAGGTATCAGATTCTGATTTGCCTTCGAAAGCTTCTGAACCCCGGACGGGGCAGGCAATCGGACATGAGCGTATTTGCCGGGAGGGCGTGGCTGAACATCACGTCAGCAGGCTCAAGGGGTGTGGTGGTTGTTTTCAATTTCTGTGTTTGCGTTTAAATCGTCAGATAAAAGGCATTCAAAAAATGTTTTTACAAAATTAATGGATTAAAAAACGATTATTTCAATAGTTGGTTCATTTTTATGACAAGTTTTTTTGGAAGCAGGTTTTGGACATGGAAAACTTTCTCGATCAATACGGATACCTGGCATTGCTACTCGGCACCTTTCTGGAAGGTGAAACGGCTATTCTCATCGCCTCCTCACTCATCTACCACGGTCTCTTCGAGTTTCCGTATACCGTTGTAATAGCCTTTCTTGGTTCGTTTGCCAGTGATTGGATCTACTACCTGATCGGCCGATTGAACGGGAAGTACTTTCTGGCGAAGCGACCCCACCTGGCAACCAAGGTGAAACCGGTTACCGACTTCTTTCACAAACACAAATTTCAGATCCTGTTCAGCTACCGTTTTCTCTATGGATTCCGGATCATCATTCCGCTGGTCGTGGGCATGAGCGGTCTTCGTCCGGCCGCCTACCTCTTTTACAGTACGATATCCGGGTTGATCTGGGCAACGCTCGTTAGCACCACCGGCTATTGGGTGGGCCGGTTACTGGATCTCAAGACCCAGGTGTTTGAGGAAAACTTCCTCTTCATCATGCTGGGTTTTGGCGCACTGGGCCTGCTCATCGGATTCACCGTCCGTTGGGCGGCATCGAGAAACATGGCCATTCCGGAATAGCCCTCAACGCGCGATCAGGTATTTAATCCCTACTCATACCGAAGCGTTGACGATGGGTTCGTCATCGCAGCCTTTACGGTTTGCGAACTCACGGTGATCAACGCCAGTAAAACAGCTCCGATAGCCGCCAGTACATAGATGGCCAGATTCATATCCACGTGGTAGGCGAAACTGTCCAGCCACTGCTGCATGAAGTACCAGGCCAGGGGCCAGGCAATCAGATTGGCAACGACAATCAGCATCACAATTTCCCTCGAAAGCAATGCGAGAATACTCGGTACCGATGCCCCCAATACTTTACGGATGCCAATCTCTTTTACCCGTTGCAAGGTGTTGAAGGTGGCTAACCCGAATAATCCCAGACAAGCGATGAAGATGGCAAGACCCGAGAAAATGGTGAACAACTGATTTTGCTTTTGCTCGGCTTCGTACAAACGTTGATATCCCTCACTCAAGAAAGTGTAGTCAAAGGGCCGGTTAGGTAAAAACTCTTTCCATACTTTTTCAATGTGCTCTAACCCCGCTTGCATCTGGTTACCAGATATCCGTACGGATAAATTATTGAAGTTGTCGGGCCGGGCTACGAATACAATCGGAATAATAGCCTGGTGCAGGGATTCAAAATGGAAGTCGTTGACCACGCCAACGAGTTTACCCTGGGTGCCACCATACTTAAAGTCCTTATCGAGTCCATCAGAAAGATTTTGCCAACCATAGGCTTTGGCTGCAGTTACATTCACGATAAAAGCAAGCGAGTCATCGTTGGTAATATCGCGCGATAGATCGCGTCCTGCGGCCATTTCCATCCCATACGTTCTGAAAAACTCCTCATCAATCGCCACATACTTGGTCGTTACCGTGGAGTTAACAAGACTGTCGCCCTTGGTTATCAGAGGCGGCCCGGAACTATCCAGCAACCGACCCGTGGGGATGCGGGATGAACGGCCCGCATTTTCGATAGCCGAAGACTTCAATAACTCATTATAAAAGGCATCATAATTCTCGGCCAGGTCGCGACCATAATAAGTGAAAATTACTACCTGATCTTTATCATAGCCCAGCGTGCGGGTATTTAAAAAATTTAATTGCTGAAAGGTGATCGCGGTGGAGATAAGCAACACAATAGAAATAGCAAACTGAGCCACCACCAAGGACTTTCGCACCAATCCCTTTCCTTTTACAGATCCTTGCTGCCCTTTCAATACCAGTGCCGGTTTGAAACCGGAAAGTACAAAGGCGGGATATAAACCAGCAACCATACCTACTACCACTGCGAAGCCAACTAATCCTACTAACAAGGGCCAGTTGTTGATGGGGTTAAGCGATAACTCTTTTCCAGTGAAAGTATTGAGCCAGGAGATGGATAAACCGGCCAGCGCAATCGCGCCTACCAGGGCGAAAAAGGAAATCATGACGGACTCGCTTAAATATTGACTCACCAGTTGGGTTTTGAAAGCACCTACCACTTTACGTAAGCCTACTTCTTTGGCACGTTTGGTGGCCCGGGCGGTAGACAGGTTAATGAAGTTGAAACACGCAATCAGGATGATGAAAATCCCAATCACCGCCATCATGCGTACATTGTTGATATTACCATTGACCTCCAGTTCGTCATCGAGGTGAGAGTACAGGTGGATGTCCGTCAGTTTCTGTAAAAACAGGGTAGTCGATTGTGAAGCTTTGAAATCGGGTGGGGCACCAAAGTTGGTGCGCGCGTAAGTGGCAAAGTGACGTTCCATAAAGTCAGCGAAACCAGCTTCTACCTTGGCGGGATCGGCACCTTCTTCCAGTAACACATAAGTTCCAAAAGCATTATTGCCCCAACTCGTCTCCAAACGGGTGCGGCCGTAGATGTTATCATCGTGCAGGGTGCTGAATGAAACCAGAAATTCAGGGTGCCAGTGCGATTGATTTGGGAAATCTTTATACAATCCCGTTACTTCCAGATCAAGCTGATTGTTGACGCGCAATCGCTTGCCAATCACATCCTCCGAATCAAAGTATTTCAGCGCGGCCGTTTCAGAAAGCATCGCGGTCAAGGGCCGTGTCAACGCTTTAGTGGGATCACCCGACACTACGTCAATATCAAAAATCCGGAAGAGGTCAGGCTCCACAATAAATACCTGCTCTTCGATAAAATTTTTAACCAGCTCGCCATCCTTCTCCAGGCCAATGGTCAAATTAAAGTTGACAGTACGGGCCAGCACCTCAATCTCCCCGAAATCATTTTTCAAAAGCGGTCCGATGGGCGGGGCTACATTGGCCAGGTGCAGGTTGGGCACACCGTCTTTACTTAAAAAGTTGCGGGTAACCCGGTAGGTTCGGTCGGCTTTCGCATGATACCGGTCGTAACTCAATTCATCCGCTACAAAAACATAGATCAGGATGCAACACATCATGGCCAGGGCCAGGCCCGCAATGTTGATGAAGGCTGTCAGTTTGTTTCGAAATATGGACCGGAAGGCTACTTTCAGATAATTGCGAATCATGGGCGAGGGGCTTAGTGTAAAAAATCCTTACGAATATCGTCTACTGGCCAAAAGACAAATATTAGTCCATAAAGTTGCACCCATCCTGTTTTCGGCTTGACCGGATAGAATTCCTTCTTAATTTGGAATCCAAAACCTTTAATTATGTATATCCAGGGAGATGCAGCCAAAGAAATGACCTACGATGCGATTGTCATCGGGTCGGGCATGAGTGGTGGCTGGGCAGCCAAAGAACTGTGCGATAACGGACTAAAAACGCTCGTACTCGAACGCGGCCGTGAAGTAAAACACCTGCAGGATTATCCTACCACGAACATGCATCCCTGGGAGTTTCCCTATCGCATGCGCCTTCCGCTGGACATGGAGGAACCGAACCCGGTGGTAGGCCGGTGTTATGCCTTCAATGACACCACCGAACATTTTTTTGTAAAAGACAACGAGCATCCCTACATCCAGGAAAAACCGTTCGACTGGATTCGCGGCTACCAAACCGGAGGCAAGTCGCTGTTGTGGGCGCGCCAGGTGCAGCGGTGGAGTCGGTTTGAATTTGAAGCCCCCGGTCGCGATGGGTTTGCCGTTGACTGGCCCATTCGGTATGATGACCTCGCCCCTTGGTATTCCTATGTCGAAAAGTTTGTGGGCATCAGCGGCAACCGCGATGGACTCGAAACGTTGCCCGACAGTGAAGTGATGAAAGCGTGGGAGAGCAATTGTGTGGAGCAACACATTCAGAAAAAGATTCTGGAAGCTTACAAAGATCGTAACGTAGTGATGGGGCGCTGCGCGCATTTAACCGAACCTAAGGAAATTCATAAGCAGCAAGGCCGCGGCCAATGCCAGGCCCGCACGTTGTGCGAGCGCGGCTGTCCTTTTGGCGGCTACTTCAGTTCAAACTCGTCTACCTTGCCATGGGCCGCGCGCACGGGCAACATGACGTTGCGTCCCTTCTCGGTGGTGCACTCCATTCTTTACGATGAAAAGAAAGGAAAAGCAGCGGGTGTACGGGTCATTGACGCAAACACCAAGGAAGTATTCGATTACTATGCGCGCATCATTTTTGTAAATGCTGCCTGCCTAAATACAAATTTAATTTTGTTAAACTCCACTTCCAGTCGGTTCCCGAACGGATTGGGCAACGACAATGGAATCTTGGGTAAGTACGTTGCCTTTCACAACTATCGTGGCTCTGTGAGCGCTACCTTCGAAGGCTATGAAGACACGTATTATTATGGGCGCAGGCCAACGCAATTGATGATGCCCTCGTTCCGGAATGTACGCAAACAGGAAGAAGACTTTATGCGGGGCTACATGAGCTTCTATGGTGCTTCGCGAATGAACTCGGGGTCACAAGGGATCGGAGCGGAGCTGAAAGAATCCATCGCCAAACCCGGCACCTGGGCAGTAAGCATGATGATGCAAGGCGAAACCGTGCCGATCGAAAGCAACCACGTGCGCCTGAGCCCTGACCAGAAGGATGCCTGGGGGATTCCCCAACTGATCACCGCCATTGAGCATACCGACAACGATGAGAAAGTGAAAGAAGACTTTTTAGTACAGGCTCAGGAGATGCTGGACAAGGCGGGCTGCAAAAACATTCGTCCGCACGATAGCAAGCAAGCGCCCGGTCTGGATATCCATGAGATGGGCGGGGTGCGCATGGGGCGCGACCCGAAGACTTCGCTGCTCAACAAATGGAATCAATTTCACGCGTGCAAGAATGTGTTTGTTACCGATGGCGCCTGCATGACCAGTGTAGGCAATCAGAATCCATCGCTTACGTTCATGGCATTAACCGCCCGCGCAGCAAACTATGCCGTGGAAGAAGCGAAGAAGGGGAATTTGTAAAAGTTAATTTAACCTAAGCAGGAAATCGAATTAGGGCGCATTCATCACACTTGTGCCTCTTAATTTCATCTGGCGCAGATAGTTATCTTTGCACCTTTCTTCATGACCCGCGGCCAGTACGTTTTATTGATTCTCATTCTTGGGGCCCTTTCCACCATCAGTCCGTTTTCGATTGACATGTACCTGCCGGGGTTTCCGGCCATCGCCAGCGATTTGGGCGTCAGCATTGCGCAGGTACAATTGTCGCTCACGGCTTACCTCATTGGCATTGCTATCGGGCAATTGGTTTACGGACCCATGCTCGATCGCTTCGGTAGAAAGAAACCGTTGTACATCGGGTTGGGGATCTACATCATCAGTTCGGTAGTTTGTGCCTTCTCCACTTCATTACAATCGCTGGTGGTGATGCGTTTCTTGCAGGCCCTGGGCGGGTGTGCAGGCATGGTGGCGGCACAGACGTTGGTTCGGGATCTGTTTCCGGCACGCAAAACCGCCCAGGCATTTTCTTCCATCATTCTGGTAATTGCGGTTTCACCCATGATCGCCCCCACCGTGGGCGGTTACATCACCACGGCTTACGGATGGCCTGCTGTGTTTATGGTGTTAACACTCCTTACGTTTCTGATTTTGTTAGCCGCTTACTTCCTCTTGCCAGAAGGTAAGCCGGCCGATCCCGAAATTTCATTGAAGCTTCCTGCTATCGTTTCCAATTTTGCACTGGTATTGAAACAGCCGCAGTTCATCATGTATGCGGTGGCCGGTGGCATTGCCATGTCGGCCCCGTTTGCATACATCGCGGCTTCAGCCGATGTATTTTTAAACTTGTTCCAGGCCACAGAGCGCCAGTACGGTTGGATCTTTGGCTTTGTGGCTTCGGGCATGATTGGGTCAGCTCAATTCAATCATCTGTTGTTGAAAAGATTCACGAGTCAACAATTGGTAAAGTATGCGTTGATGTACCAGACAATCGTAGGGATTATTTTGGTGACCGGAGTAGTTCTGAACTGGTTTAACCTGATCGGGCTTACGGTGTGTATTTTTCTGTTTGTGTTAGGTCAGGGCTTGGTAGGACCCAACAGCTCGGCATTAGCGCTGGCTCCGTTTACCAAACATGCCGGCAGTGCTGCTTCGTTGCTCGGCAGTTTCAGAATGCTGGTTGGCGGATTGATAACTGTGGTGGTCAGTGCCTGGCACGATGGCACCGCCTTGCCCATGGTGGCGGGTATGACCTTTGTTGTTATCCTGGGCGGAATCATTCTGGCGACCGCTAACGTAGTGGTGCGGTACCGTGCCCGCAAGCGCGTAGTGGAAGATGAGCCGGCCGTTTTACTTTAAGGTTGCAAGGGTAGGGGTCACCCAAAATAACCTTGTTGATGCGTTTGCACCAACAAGGTCAAATGTTCACTAATTTCTATCGGATCAGTTCTACCCTTAGTTTTTTCCTAATTCCATCAAGGCGTGTGCATCGTTGTTGATGGACAGAATTAGCAAGCAGGTAGCGGTGCAAAACACCGGACTGGTAATGCAATGGTGGCCGCTCCAACTACCGTCATCATTCTGAATACTCAACATTCGACCGGAAACATTATCATACCAATTCTTCCAGGTGGTGTCTTTGCTGATGATCAATCCTTCGCCCGTTTGCAGGTAGCTGAGAAATTCTTCACCTCCGTTATTACCAAATCCCTGCATGACCTCTTCCTTCTGGGCCTGCACTTTTGCGGACTGATATACTTCATAGGCAGTAGAATATTTGATTGCTTCATCTTCCGCAAAGCCGATCTTGCTTAAATTTTCTGCCGAAGCGGGAGCATTGGGTGCGAGTCGGCCATCCTGTTTAGCTTTGGAAATTTCTTCTTCCACTTTGCGGGCTTCTTTGGCACTGGCCCGGGCCGAACCCGTTACGGAATACAGCATAATCCCCGCCCCCAACGCGGTGTTCACATCCCCGGTCTTTGCATTGTAATTGTTTTTCTGAAAGTCGCGCGATCTTTCCAATGCTTCAGCATCCACGGCTGCCCCTTGCGCCTGGGCTGCTTCCAGTGCATTGCTGGCAAAAGAAGATTGCAGCACTCCCGCCCAACCGGATCCGCTGGTGCTGCCATTGGGGTCTTGTGCCTGTTGTATTTTGGATACACAGGTGTTCAGATTTTTCTTAACACGTGCGTGCAACGAAGGCTGATCTTCCACGAAGGGAAGCAAGTTGCTGAGAAACTGAGCCGTTAAGATCACATCAATATTGGCGCCCAACTTGGTCTGTATTTGCGTACCCTGAAGTTGCGTGATGTTGAGGTTATCCGGAGGGGTCATTTCAATGGCGGTTAGCAAGTAGGTTACGGCTGCGGAGAGTTGTTTTGAATAAGGCCCTGAATGGAGGGTTGAACCGCTGCGCAAAATCGCCATGGCAACCATGCTGGTTGTTGCCGGATCAGGTTGTACCGCATGCGGATCCATAACATCCTGCCGGTGATGACTTCCCGCGCCCCAACCGCCATTAGAATTTTGAGCCCGTGCTACCCACGCAAGGCCATGGTTGATTGCAGTGTTCACCCGCTCAGGTGTTTTGTACCGAAAACTTGAATCCGAACGTTCTTCACCCATGATGGTGCGGAACACGCACCCCCGCGGAATGCTTTTATAAGTAGTGTAGCGCTTTGTGACTTCCTTCGTTCGGGAGAAGGAAAGTAAAACCCCAAGGGCCACCAGGCCGAGCAGGGCAATCAGTATTTTTTTCATAATAGATTTTATTTATCCAGATGCAGCTCAAGAAACAATTCCATAACCGGATGACCTCTTTTTTCAAAGTAGCAAAAACAACTACCACCCTAGTGGTTATTACCTGGCCGCCTTATTTGAAGTCTGGATTTGCGATCTGTCCAGAATTCCTGTAAATGCCGTAATTTAGGTCATGGTTATACGCTCTGTGAATGCGATAAACAAACTCTTTCTAAGCACGCTTGCGGTATTGATTTTGTTTGGTTGCCAGCAACCCTCGCATCAAAACAAATTGGTGTTGGCGCGAGAAGGAGGGATCAAACCCCGAAATGTAATTTTCATCTTGACAGACGACCACCGGTATGACTTCATGGGCTTCACGGGCAAAGTGCCGTGGTTGAATACACCAAATCTGGACCGGCTCGCGAACGAAGGCGCTTACTTTGAAAATGCATTTGTAACCACCGCCTTGTGTTCCCCCAGCCGCGCCTCCATTTTAACGGGGTTGTTTTCACACACCCATACGGTAGTCGATAACCTGGCACCGAGTCCGGATAGCTTAATTTTCTTTCCACAATATTTACAGGAGGCTGGATATCAAACCGCATTCTTTGGCAAATGGCACATGGGTGGAGAGACGGACGCACCGCGTCCAGGCTTTACTCATTGGGAGAGTTTTAAAGGGCAGGGTGTTTATTATAAACCGACTCTTAATATCAATGGCCAACAGGTCACCTATTCTGATTCCACGTACATAACCGATCTATTAACGGAGCATGCGGTCAGCTGGCTGGAGCAACGCGATCCCTCCAAACCGTTTTTTATGTATTTGTCGCACAAAGCAGTGCATTCCGAATTCGCCCCGGCACAACGTCATGTAAATAAATACAAGGATGAACCCATTTCATTACCACCTTCTTTTCGCACCTCCGATGTGCCGGTGAGCGGGAAGCAATCTACCAACCGTGAACTGGAGCGGGAAGTGGGCGGCAAGAAGCCGCTGTCGGGGGCTGAATATTATGGAGAAGGCCGCACTCCGGATTGGCAAAAGATGCAGCGTGAAAGTTGGCACGGTGTAGACTACATGTATCATGGGGCCATCTCCTTCCCTGATTTTTACAGGCGCTATTGCGAAACTTTGTTGGGTGTGGATGAAAGTGTGGGCACCGTGCTCGATTACCTGGATAAGAATGGGTTGAGAGAATCAACGTTGGTCATCTACATGGGCGACAACGGATTCTCTTTTGGCGAACATGGACTCATCGACAAACGGCATTTTTATGAAGAGTCGGCTAAAGTGCCTTTTTTGATTCGTTGTCCGGAGTTGTTTAAAGGCAATGCCCGACCGAAGGCCATGATTCAAAACATTGATGTGGCGCCAACCATTTTGGCAGCAGCCGGTCTTCAGGCGCCCAGCCACTTTCAAGGCCAATCGATCTTACCGTTGTTGCAGGAACAATCGGTTGCCTGGCGCGATAAAATCTTTTACGAGTATTACTGGGAGTTTGATTTTCCGCAAACGCCCACCATGCATGGGGTGCGCACGGATCGCTTCAAGTTGATTCGATACCATGGCATTTGGGATACCAACGAATTTTATGATTTGCAGGAAGACCCGCACGAAATGAATAACCTCATTGCCAGTCCCGAACACCAGCCGATGATCGAAGAATTGTCGGCTTCCATTTACAATTGGTTGGAAGAAACCGGGGGCATGCAGATTCCGTTGAAGCGCACAGTGAAGCAACGATTTGGGGATCATCGCAATCAGGGTACGTACTGAGGAAAAATAAGGTCCGATGTTAAACCGACCTTCCTAAATCATCATAAAATGTGATCGGCCTTCTCCTCAGGGGCTGACAGGAATGGATGTTTCCTAAAAATTTAGTGGGTAATCAAGTGCAACCTTTCCGGATTGGCTCGGTATTGTCATAAGAGCCAACCCCGCCACCATGCTTAAAAATTACCTTCGCACCGCAATCCGCAATATTGTAAGGAATAAACTCTTCTCATCGCTCAATGTCCTGGGCCTCGCCTTTGGCATGGGCAGCGCGCTGGTCATTTTTCTATGGGTGAAGGATGAATGGTCAGTCGACCGTTTTCACAAAAACTCATCCCGGCTATACCGGGTGATGGAAAACCAGCGCTATTCAGACGGGCGGGTTTATACATTCGCCTCCACCCCGGGGCCCATGGCGCCCTTTATTAAAGAGAAATTCCCAGAAATTGAACGGGCTTCACGATTTACCTGGCAGGTGACCAATCTGTTTCAGCACGAAGACAAATCGTTTTATCAGGATGGCCGGTATGCGGATCCGGACTTTATTCAGATGTTTGATTTCAACCTGAAGTATGGAGATCCGGCCACGGCCCTCAACGAAAAAAACAACATCATCATCAGCCGCGCAATGGCAACACGGTTCTTCAATACCGAAGAGGCGGTTGGCAAATTGTTGGTGATGAACACGAATCAAACCTATGTCGTATCAGGTGTATTGGAAACCATCCCCGCTCAAAGTTCCATCACCTTCGAATACCTGTTGCCCTTTCAGGTTTTTTGGGATGTTAACAAAGGATGGTTGGATCAATGGGGCAACAACAATATTCGCACATACCTCCAGTTGGCAGAAGGTGTGAATGCATTGGAGTTCGAGAAAAAGTTAAAGTACGAAGTCCGCGAACACAACAAGGAGTCCAATGTGGAGTTGTTCATTCAACCGTTTGGTGATGCTTATCTCCTTGGTCAATTTGAAGAAGGTAAGCTAACCGGTGGCCGCATTGAATATGTTCGGATCTTCTTTATTGTGGCGCTGTTTGTGCTGGCCATTGCCTGCATCAACTTCATGAACCTGGCTACCGCACAGGCAACCAAACGGGCGAAGGAAGTAGGGTTACGAAAAGTGATCGGAGCCGTACCCCACCAGGTGTTTCGCCAATTTATGGGCGAATCATTTCTGACTGTATTGCTGTCAGCCGTGCTGGCCTTTGTGCTAGTGGCCTTACTAATCCCCGCATTCAATGACCTCACCGGAAAACAACTGAGCCTCAACTTACTGGATTATCGCATCCTGCTAATTGCCTTCGGGTTGATTTTCTTCACCTCCTTTTTGGCGGGCAGTTATCCCGCACTCTTTATCGCTGAATTTAAACCGGTGCAGGTACTGAAAGGACAACTGAAGAGTGGTTCCAATGCCGCCTTTTTCCGAAAGTCACTAGTAGTGGTACAATTCAGTTTGTCCATCATCTTAATCATCAGTACAATCGTTGTATATCGGCAAATGGACTATATGCAAAATCGCGACATCGGCTTCGACCGCGAGAATGTCTTTTATCTCTGGATGGAAGGTAGTGTAGCCCCCAAGTTTGAAACCGTGCGGAACCGGTTGTTGCAGGAACCCGGCATAGAAGGAGTAACCATGTCCAGTCAATTGCCGATCGATATCGGAAATTCCACCATGGGATTGGAATGGGAAGGGAAAGACCCGGAAACGGAGATCTTGTTCACCAACATCGATGTCGACTATGAATTCATTCAAACGATGAAGATGGAAATGGTGGAAGGCCGCCCGTTTGATCGCACCATCATTTCGGATAGTGTGAGTTACATCGTCAATCAGCAGGCAGCCGAAAAGTTTGGATTTCAAACCGGTACGGCTAATCAGGACTTAACCATGTGGGATCGCAAAGGCAAAATTGTTGGTGTGGTAAAGGATTTCAACTTTGGGTCGCTGCATGCTGCCATCGAACCGTTGGTGATGCGCATTCCACAGCAGGTCAACTTCGGCTGTATGCTGGTGCGGGCAAAACCGAATGAAACGGCTGCCGCCTTAAGCGCGGTTGAGAAAATCTGGAAGGAGTATGCACCGGGATATCCCTATAAATACTCCTTCCTCAATCAGGATTGGGAAGAGTTTTACAAGGCCGAAGGTCAGCGCGGTAAAATTTTCAATGGGTTAGCATTCCTCTCTATCCTCATCTCATGCCTGGGCTTGTTTGGATTATCAGCCTACTCGGCAGAACGGAGAATCAAGGAGATGGGTATACGCAAGGTGCTGGGCGCCTCGGTCACCGGGTTAGTACAACGTATGGGGACGGAGTTTGCTATGCTGGTGGCACTCGCTGCACTAATCGGTTGCCCGGTAGGCTGGTACATCATGGACAGTTGGCTGGGCAATTATCCGTACCGCGTAGAAGTAGGATGGATCACGCTGGTGATCGCCACCGTAGCCTGTTTGGTCGTGTCGGTCGCTACCGTTACCTATCACTCCCTGAAAGCATCGCTGGTAAATCCGGCTCAATCGCTTCGGTATGAATGATTAAGGTGGGCTGATTTTCTGAACGGATACAGCGAGCCACTTTTTATTTCGTTGCACGAGATACTCTACAGTACCGAAGAAGAAGATGGTATATCCCAGGAGTTCGATTGCTTCCTCGGAGGCATTCTTAACCCACCGGTGTGAATCGGTAAAGGTTTCGCCCATCAGGTTATACCATAAGTCGTGCAAACCATACAAGCGCGAGAAGATCATCACAATCAGCATTCCGGAAAGCACAAATCCAAAGGCCGGGGTGCGCAAAAATTTACGGGCCGGTTTCAGGAACGTCTCGTTATTCTGATAAACGAAGTACGCGGTCACACCGGCAATCAGTGCCACGAGCACTTGCCAGGCACCGATAAAAAGTGTATGAAAAAAATTATTGAACTCCCGAACGAGTAGCATCAGGCAAAAACCACACGCGGCAATAGCAAACCCCCGCACCTTACCATCCTGCCGCGCAATTACCAGAAAAACAAAGCTGCTCAGCAACAGGAAGGTTTGCTGTAAATATTCGGTGTACGACTTCTCACCAAACTTTTCGTCTGAGCGATCGGAAAGAGAATCCAACAGCATCAGGTACCAGATGCCCACCAGCATAGTGGCGAATACGCATATCCGGAGCAGGCAGAACAGGATTGGAGATTCGTGGAGTTTCCGCATGGTCAACGATTGTACATAGTTTGGCAAATTTAAAGATAGGATTTCGAAGCCTGCAAATGCTTCAATTCATGAAATAATCCAGAAAAAAGGGGGCTGGCATAACTACCAAATTTTGGTGCAGGATGTTTGGCATACCGGTTGCCTATCTATTCCCGGAAGGCTTTGGCTTTCTTGTTCAACTAAAACTGCAAGAGTATGAAAACTGGAAATGCAATGTATGTAGGGTTGCTGGTGTTCCTGGTGGGAACTACAGCAGGGGCGCAACACCGGGAGTGGGAAAGTGAAACGGAGCGCGATCGTAAACGCGGAGATGAAATTGCTGCCGGCCATCACCGAGGTGATTATCACCGCAACAAGCCGGATGAAAAGGACCGGTATGATCGGAACAGGAACGATCATAATCAACGGGGTGTGGAAAGGAATGAGCGGAACCACTATGACCGTCATGATAACCGCAATTCAGCGTGGTTCAATGCCGACTACCGTTGGGGTGGTTTCAAACGCTATGTAACCTACAAGCATCACCGTCATCAACGGCCGCACTGGGCTCCATGGTATGGGTATAACTATAATACCCGGTATATCTTTTATGAAGAGTATAACATCTACTACGACTGTCACCGCGATCGGTTCATCTTATGGACAGGACGCAATTGGGTGGCAACCACCCGGGTACCACACGTCATGGCACGCATCGATTTTAATCGCTCCCGGGTGAGTGGAGTGGATTACTGGGAGGATGACTTTGATTTTTACCTGCAGCGTAGGCGGCCGGCCTACGTAACCATCCAGGCAGCATGGTAAGAAGGCTACACCAATTTTTTAAAGACAAGCAGGGGTTGTCAGCATGCGTTGTCAGCCCTCTGCTTTTCAGAATACTTCTACTTTGATTTCGTATACAAAAACTCTGTTCGCTCTAACTTGCCATTCTTCTCCTGCTCCAACACCGCGAGTAGTTGATCGGTACTGACGCGCTCATAAGCCAGGCGCGTTTTTTTATCAGTTGCTTCAAATACACATTTGGTGGGAGTAAGCTCGATAAGCACATATTCGTAGGGGTTGTCTTTATCCTCCCAACCAATGCTGCCCGGATTAAAGTGGCGAAGCTTCATCGTAGGAACTCCCGCTTTCGATTCAATTAACACAAATTCATAAAACAGCGCTTTGCCATTTTTCACACACCGGAAGGTACACATCATGTTGTCGCCAAGCGGTTCACTCCAATACTCTTCAATATCTCCCCAATCCATTTTTCCGCGCCATTCACCAGCGAAAAAGCTGAGTTGACTCATGTCGGCCGTAACCTGCGCTATAGAAACCGAAGAGAGCAGTGTAAACAAGACAATAAAAATTTTCTTCATAAATTAACTTTTACCCGTTCTGAATCCTAACCGGGGGCGATTCGATTTACCTTCTTTAATCTCAAACTCTTTCACATCATCATAAATGATCCTCTCCATCAACTCAGGTGTGCGTTCTTCTTTTTTCATGGACGCCAGGCGCAGGTGCTGGTTCTTTACCGATTCACCCACCACTTGCCGCACGGTACGGGCATTCCCAAAATGCTCATCACGCTCCGCATGAATGAAATCAAAATAACTTTCCAGATGCTTGCGTGCCGCCTCTTCCGGCTTCACACCTTCTTTCTTAAAAAGCATGTCAGCAATGGTCAGCATTTCTTCCGGAGAATAATCTTCAAAGACAAAATATTTGTCAAAGCGTGACTTCAACCCCGGGTTCGACTCAATAAATTGGTGCATGTTCTCGGTATATCCGGCTACAATCACGCCAAACTTGCCGCGCATATCTTCCATTCGCTTCAGAATAATCTGAATGGCTTCACCGCCAAAGTCATATTGCGATCCTTTCCCTTGTGCCAATGAATAAGCCTCATCAATAAACAAAATTCCTCCCATGGCTTCGTTGATCTTTTCTCCGGTCTTGATCGCAGTCTGCCCCACATACCCGGCCACCAGGCCTTCACGATCCACTTCAACCAAATGTCCTTTCTCTAAAATGCCTAACCCTTTGTACACTTTCGCCAGAATTCTCGCCACCGTGGTCTTGCCGGTTCCCGGATTGCCGGTGAAAACAGTGTGTAAGGAAAATTTATTGAGAACATCTTTTCCGGTTTCCTGATAAAACCGTACCAACTTCACCATTTCATTCACTTCGGTCTTGATGTTTTCCAACCCCGTTAACGAATTCAATTCATTCAGGCTTTCAAACAGGATATCATCAAGACTCTTGTTGGTGGAGGGGGTGGCCGTGTGGGTGGGTTGTTGGTGCAGTTGTCCCGAATCCGTAATCACAGCGGCAGCACCTTCTTCAAAACTATCGCCTACTTGAAATGGAACGGTAGCGATCAATGTATCAAGAAACACGACCTCCATCGTATAGGCGTCACTCTTCCACCGCCCGGGGGCTTCTCCGCCCCAGCCCGGATAAATCGTGTATACTTGCCCGGAGGTATTGGCGGTAACATACGTCAGGTATGCATTGCTGCCTTTGGGTTGTCCTGCTTTATCATAAAAGTTAAAGAAGATTTCTGCATAGTAATCTTTGTCAACCTTGTTCTTGAACTTGAATTCACTCCACACGTACCGCGTGTCGCGCTGACTGAACTTCTTCACATACTTTTTTTGCTCCACCGCATGAGCATTGCCATCGCCTTCAAAGAGTTTGATCGACTCAATATCGAAGAAGAGATTTTCACCGGGCTGTGAAGGTCCTACATCTTCCACATAGAATTTGGTCTCACCAACCAGTATGTCATCCACATAGGCTTCCCACACGTAATCCCCTTTCAACCAGTAGGATCCCGGATTGGCCTGGCCCCACGAATCGCGGATGTACACAATGTTCTCTTCCTTCAACACCTTGCGTTTCTGGTCCAGGTTGCACAACTCAGTTTTCTGTGCACCTTTCAATGAAAAACATTTCAGGCGAACGCTGGTCTCCCATTCCTCCTCATCAAACAGTTTGTTAAAAAAGGAAAACTCAACCCGCAAAAAGGTGGTTTCGAAGCGATCATACACTTTGCGGTATTTTTTAGTGGCATCGGCCATCCATTCGTCTGACGAATGAATTTTAATGCCCCGAAACTTGTATTTGATAGGCATTTGTTTTGGCGTTTCCATACTCATACCGCTTCTGTTTTTATCAATCCAAGATAAGCAAATCGGGATAGCCGAAGGAAAGGATTTCGGGGAAAATATGCCCACATTCGATTCTCCGCGAAAGCATCTTAATTAAGTGGTTTTAAAAGATCGCATGGCCTACCTGGATCAACCCATAGCCGGCCACTACCAAAATGGAGAGGATGCTGATCCAGAATAACAGATTGTAGAACCAGCCCGCAGGTAATTCCTGTGCGCGCTGATACTTGAAGTGCCAACCGGCATACACCACTAACAATAACATCACCGACCCAATGATGCCTCCCGAAAGCACCATGAGGACCGGGAGTTCTAAGTAGAGAAACAACAACGCCCAGATTATGGGAAACAACAACGCCAATACAGACACCATCCGTTTGCGTTTCTGCAGATCTGAAAAATTAAACAAGCCCAGTAATCCAAACAGATCGGTAAAGATGCGTGTCCACGCGGCAAGCGTGGCATACACGCTGGAGAACAAGACAAAGAAAGCACCGACCAGGTACATCGTCTTCACACCAGTGCCCAACGATTGCGTATAGATCAAAGCCAAAGCTTCAATCACTCCGTTTCCATTGGGTACCGTTTCTCTTCCAAAGAGAATGGCGGCACCCAGCAAGTAAAAGGCAGTGGTAACGATGGTATAGATGATCATCGCCACGATCGCATCCAGATACATCACGTTAATCCAGCCCTGCGCCCGTTGCTTCCAGGCGGGTGAATGATCAGGAACTCCGGCATATCGGGCATACCCTTTTTCAATACACCAGTAATTGTAGGCAATGATCTCATCACTGGCTACTCCGGTTATTCCAAAGGCTCCCAGTGCAATTCCAATTTCTTCTCCGGTCAGGTTGAGCCGAAATCCATCAATCACGTCACCGAACGTAAAAGCAAATTCTGTTTGTTGTAGCGACATCAATGAGGTCAGGGTAAACACGGTGAACATGGCAATCATAAAGAGCGAAATTTTTTCTACCCATCCATAACGGCCATTAAAAATCAGGAGTGCTGCAATGCCTGCGATAAGAAAGGTCCAGATGGAGATACCAATTTCTGGGAGTAGCAATTGCATGACAACCGCGGAACTACCGAGGATGCCACCAATTTGTACCACTTTCAATAGTTGGAGTAGAAAATATACCCAAAGGGTCCAATTGGCCTTTCCAATGCGTGTGCCTGGTAATTTATTAAAAGCCTGCATCGAAGTTTCGCCCGTCAGGATGGCATGCCGGCCAAACTCAAGTTGAATGGCCACTTTCGCCAGGCAACTGATCACGATAATCCACAGCGCTGCAAAACCGGCTCGCGCTCCCAGCACCGTGGTGGCAATCAACTCACCCGAGCCAACAATGGACGCAGAAAGAATGAATCCCGGCCCCAGAAATTTAAGTCGACCCAGCATCGTAGTGGGCGGTGTGCGAATCGATTGATTGCTGATCTGGTAGGGGTCAGTGAGCATGGCCATACCGGAAGCTACATATCTTTACAGGGATGCACAAGGTCATGTTATAGAATAGAAACGTCACAGGTAGGTGTGGCAGCACTTCCGTCAGGGAGTCGAAAAGGGATGAACTCCTATCGCAAAACACTCGATGCGAAATCGTAGCCATGCACGATTGGGGGAAAAGCATCGGAACAAGTTGTTTGTAAAAGGATGATCAGCAGAAGATCAAATACCTGACCCAGAAATAATCAAATCAAAATCATAACACCGAAACCCCATTCGCATCGGTTGTCAACACTTCTGTCATATAATCGAAAAAAGGTCGAATCGCTTTGAAATCACGGTTGACTTGTGGTAAGAAGTTTTTGGAAGTGACTTCCGCATCAGTGTATGCCTTTTCAAACCAGAATTGTTTGAATCGCAGCAAGTCGATGGCGGGATGATCTTTTGGAAATCCCTTTGGGGCAGTCTTCACCTGGTCGCCTTGCATCTCACCAAACACCGATTGTAACTTTTTCTGCCGGAGTATTTTTCTCCAGTCGGCATAGTTCAGATCAATATCCTGACGGATGCGCAATAAGTCTTGCGGGTTGGGGTATGTAAACCCGGCACCAATACGGGATGCCCCGGGCTTGATCCAGAAGTAATAGCCTCCGCGCAAAAAAGGTTTTATGCGCTTCAGGTTTCCGGCAAACCGTGGATTGTACGGAGTTTTATCATCCGAAAAACGCACATCGTTGTAGATCCGGTAAAGTGCTGCCTTTCCGCTAAGGGTTTGCAACTGATCGTGTTTGTTCATTTCGGCAATCAGCGCATCGAGCCAGGCGATGGTATTTTGTTGAGCGTGCAGATACCGGTCTTTGTTTATCTGAAACCACTCGCGGTGGTTGTTTCGGGCAAGTGCCTTAAGAAAGTCGAGGGTAGATTTTTCGATCGTCATTGCATGAAGGGGGTTCGTAGCATTAAGCCTGAAAGATCCACGTTATTTATTCCAGGATTATTTTCGTTCAACCAACACACCGGGATTAACACAATACGGAACGTGCCCGCGCTGATAAAATGCAATGATGTTTTCGGCTGCAACACGGGCCATGCCGTTGCGGGCTTCCACTGTGGCGGAACCGATGTGGGGCAGCACGGCCACCGTAGGCATCAACAACAACGGGTTGTCGGATTTCATCGGCTCGGGATTGGTTACATCCAGGCCGGCTCCCCAAATCGTACCTTGCTGCAGCGCTTCAATTAAATCGACTTCGTTATGCACACCTCCACGGGAAGTGTTAATGAAGATCGAAGTGGGTTTCATTCGCTTAAACACTTCTTTGTTAAAGAGACCTTTGGTTTCCGCACTCAATACGCTGTGCACCGACAGTACATCGCTTTCGTGGAGCAATTCATCGAATGAGACATAGCGGGCATTGAATTGCTGTTCAACCTCCGCATTTCGGCTTCGGTTGTGATAGATCACCTTCATGGAATAGGCACCCATGCAGCGCTGCGCCATCACCTGGCCGATGCGGCCCATCCCGAAAATACCCAACGTCTTGCCGGTTAATTCCTGTCCCAGGTTTTTCAGCGGCTCAAATTGTTTCCACGCACCTTGCTGAATGGTCTTATGCAGGTAAAACATCTTGCGCGAAACTGCGATCATCAACCCAAAGGCAACATCGGCTGTGGCATCGCTCAGCACATCGGGGGTGTTGCCCACAGGAATGCCCAACCGGGTAGCTTCGCCTACATCAATGTTGTCATAGCCCACAGCAAATTGGGCGATGATGTCCAGGTGGCCGCACTGACTAAAAAAATTTTTATCAAGCTTGTCAGCACCGAGCGAAAGCAGGGCATTGACATGTTTAGCCCGTTCAATCAGATCGGGTTGGGTCATAGGTCCTGCTCCCGGCCACACTGAAACTTCAAACCCGGCCTTCATCAACAACTCCTGCGCCAGGGGGGGAATGATGCGTGTGATCAATACTTTCTTCGACATTCCACAAAGGTACGGCTTTCATCGGGGAAGTAGGAATGGTATCTTTAATTCAGGAAGCAGCATAATCGTAACTTTATTTTATCTGTTAACGCATCGCCATGAAGTACAGGCAAGTATATTGGATTGGGTTGTTCGGGCTGTTGATGATAAGTCATGCGAAAGGTCAAGCGCCCAAGTCCTTTCAAAATGGTTCCATTACACTGTATTATGAAGAGCATGGCAGCGGCCCCCCGCTCTATATCTTATCCGGGGGGCCGGGTGAAGCTCCGGATCATCCCTACCGGCAGATCATCGATAGCTTGAAAACATTTTATACCTGTGTGCTGCTTCATCAACGCGGCTCGGGTTTGTCGCGCAACATACCCATTAATGCCGAAACCATTGCGATCAAAAACTATGTCGAGGATATTCACCGATTGCAGGAGTTGCGCAAGGATAAGCAAATAGCCCTGCTGGGGTATTCGTGGGGCGGCCTGTTGGTTCAGGCCTATGCAGCGCAATACCCCCGGTTAGTCTCGCATCTTTTCTTGCTGGCATCGGCACCCCCTTCCTACACGGTTTGGAATGTATTGTTCGACAATCAATTTGCCAGACGCTCGCAGGCGGAGTTGGATTCAATGGTCCTGTTGCAAAATATTTTTTCCGTGCATACCGACCGTGAGCTGGATTCCCTGAAGCGAGTAGATCCTGCTAATAAAGTAGTGCAAGCCTACAAAGCATTTATGGCGATCCACATTCGCGCCATGTATTACGACAAACGAAATATTTCAAAGACAAATTTTGAAGCGTTATTCAATTCCTTCAACTTTCAACCAATACCCTTCATCGATCAGGAAGTGTTGGAAACAAAATGGGACATCACTGCAGCACTGAAAAAACTGAAGACGCCTGCCCTCATCATCTATGGCCGGCAGGATGACCAGGGCGAATCCACGTTCTACATACAACAGACCAGTTTAAAGAACAGTGAAGTGCAGGTAATTGAACAATGCGGTCATGAGATGATCGAGGAGCAGCCCGTTGCGTTTTTCACGATTCTAATGAACTACATAAGACGCCAGCGCAGAAGTTCTCATTAGGAGAGAATCAGATCCGGAGTACGGATGCATTCGAAAGTAAGTACCAGCAGGGGGCAGGGCGAGAAAGGGATGCGGCTGAAGGAAGGTGGGTAGGGTGGCGAAGGTACCGCATGGCGGTGCTGGTGGAAGTTTGCGTAGGGGGCATTTCTATTTTCTGTACGGGGCATTTTTACTTCCGGTATCGGTCAACGGGAGAACCTGTAAGCGGCAGAGTGGGCGAACGCGCGCAGTACGGCAACTTGCGATCAGCGTCATTGCCAATCATCAATGGGTGCAAAGCCACCTCATGGCAGTGCCTTTTCCAGGATCGACACGGGGTAAAGCGGGTGCTTCTCAGGGGCACTACCCGTGCTTGATGCGGGTAATGAGAGTACCGCTATTGATCAAACACCTGTTGACTGAAAGAATGCCTGCAAACGAATCGGATGCAATTCAGTTTCACGATGCAAGCAGTATTTATTTTTATCAAAAGTGATTCAACTCGGCAACCAGAATATCCTGGGTTTCCGTTGTATTACATAAAATAAATAACGACAACTATGACCCATATCCAAAATGTAGATTCGTTCACCCAGGTGGTGGAGTTCTGCTCCGGGTTTGGAGGTGTTTATAATCCCGGTCAGACAAACCTCCAGTTACCTGCTTTGCGGAAGCAGTTGGAAGAGGTACGCATGCAGATCGAGTTGATGAAGGTAGCAAAAGCACAACTCGACTGGTTGGTGAATGAGCGCAGGTATGTTTTTGATCAGCTGCCCCGGTTGGCAGCCCGCATCATGCGTACACTGGAAGCATCAAGAGCTTCGGCTGAAATGCTGGCCGATGCCCGCCAATACGTTCGGGAGTTGGTAGGTAAGCCGAAAAGCCGGCCTGCCGAACAACCGGCAAGTCATCCTCATTCTCAGTTGGCGTTTGCCAGCAAGGTAGACACGTTTATTAAGCTGATTGAAGCCTTGCAACGTGAGCCCTTATATAAGCCGAATGAACCTTACTTGCAGGTAAACAATCTGATGGCCCACGCTAATGGGTTGCAACAGATGAACAATCGGGTGGACCAGGCCCGCACTACGTACCGGTTTGCCATCATTAAGCGGAACCACTTGTTGTACTTGGACTTTTATTCAGTTTCGAATACGTTGTGGGCGGTGAAGAAATACCTGCGCGCAGTGTTTGGCTGGGGAAGCCCAGAGTACAACCTGGTCCGCAAATACGAAATTGTGAAGCCAACACTCCGCAAGTAGATAGGTAGTTGCTGTCAGGTCTTACGACCTGACTGACCACCCTGCAGTCAGATCTTTCTTCCCTGACTGAGGGTAGACTTTATCACACCCGCCACCAAACCCTGATATCTGTCATCCCACCACCTGACGGTGCACATGGAAAAATGACCGAAGCTTATGCATCTTCCGGGCGACTTCTAACTGTGTTTCGTCTATGGAAGCAACGCCCACCCAAACGCCCCGCAAACCCCGCGGCCGTGTAGAAATCGATATCCAGAAATGCAAAGGCTGCGAACTGTGCACCGAGGCTTGCAAAAAGCAGACACTCGTGCTGTCCAATGCCCTCAACATCAAAGGCTACCATTACATCATCGTCAACAACGAAGCCTGTAATGCCTGCCTCGATTGTGCACTGGTTTGCCCCGATGCGGTGATCACCGTGTACAAATTGCAACGCAACAAAAAGGTCAACATCACCCCGCCCGACATCAAAGAACAACTGCGTGCAGCAGCCACACCTAAACCCGAACCCGTATGACTGTAACCAAACTCATGAAGGGTAACGAAGCCCTGGCCGAAGCGGCCATCCAGGCCGGGTGCGATGCCTATTTCGGGTATCCCATTACACCCCAATCCGAAGTGCTGGAATACCTGGCCCGCGAAATGCCCTCGCGCAGCGGCATGGCCCTGCAAGCCGAAAGCGAAGTGGCCTCTATTAATATGGTGTATGGAGCTGCGGGGGCCGGCTTCCGCGCAATGACAAGTTCGTCTTCGCCCGGCTTCAGCCTGATGCAGGAAGGCATCTCGTACCTGGCCGGTGCAGAACTGCCGTGCCTGCTCGTGAACGTGAACCGGGCTGGTCCCGGCCTCGGCACCATTCAACCCGGACAGGGCGACTACTTTCAGGCCACCAAAGGTGGTGGTCATGGTGACTATCGTTTAATTGTATTGGCACCCGCTTCGGTACAAGAAATGGCTGACTTCGTATTTCTTGGTTTCGATCTGGCCGATCAATACCGCAACCCGGTGGTCATTCTTTCAGACGGTGCCATTGGGCAAATGATGGAGAAGGTCACATTTAAGCCGTATCAGAAACCATTGACGGATAAGTCGTGGGCTACCACGGGAAAGCCTCCTTCACGCAAACGCAATTCCATCACTTCGCTGTTCATTCAGCCGGAGCGCATGGAGCAGCACAACCAAAAGCTGCAACAGAAGTTCGACCGCATTCGTGAATGCGAAGTACGGTTTGAAGAAATTAACACGCACGATGCCGACTACCTGCTCGTAGCCTATGGCTTAAGTGCCCGCATCGCGCATAAGGCGATGGACCTCGCGCGCGAAAAAGGAATCCGCGTAGGACTCCTTCGCCCAATCACCTTGTTCCCCTTCCCGGAACAGCGGCTGCGGGAACTGGCTAGGGAGGTGCAAGGCATGCTGACGGTGGAACTGAACAGCGGCCAGATGGTGGAAGATGTGCGCCTGGCAGTAGCAGGCCACGTACCCGTAACCTTTTACGGTCGTATGGGAGGAATGATTTTCACCCCCGAAGAAATAGAACAGCAGGTGGAAACCTTAGTCGAGAAAGTTTATGCAACCTGACGCGAACATAACCCTGCCCACCTGTTTGAAGGATGAGTACGAAGTAGCGTACCACCGTCCCGCTGCGCTGGTGGATGTGAACATGCACTATTGCCCCGGCTGCGCTCATAGCCTGGTACACAAACTGCTGATGGAAGTCGTGTCGGAGTTAGGTATTCAGGACAAAACCATTGGCATTGCGCCCGTGGGGTGTTCTGTGTTTGCGTACGACTATATGGACATTGATATGCAGGAGGCTGCTCACGGCCGCGCAGCGGCAGTGGGTACGGCTGTTAAGCGCCTGATGCCCGACAAGTTTGTGTTCACCTATCAGGGCGATGGCGACCTGGCCGCCATCGGCATCGCGGAAACAATTCATGCCATCAACCGGGGTGAAAATATACTGATCGTATTCATGAACAATGCCGTGTATGGAATGACCAGCGGACAAATGGCACCCACTACGTTGCCGGGTATGAAAACCACCACGAGTCCGTTTGGTCGCGATACAAAGTTTCATGGGGCACCCCTCAAAATCGCGGAGCTCGTAGCGCAACTCCCTGGCTCGTATTATGTAACGCGGCAGGTGGTGAACAGCGCGCATGGGGTTCGTAAAACAAAACAAGCGTTGCTCAAGGCATTTGACTGTCAAAAAGAAAACAAAGGCACATGCCTGGTGGAAATCATCGGCAACTGTCCGAGCAACTGGCGCATGACCCCACTGGAAGCTTCGCATTTTATTGATGAAGAAATGATAAAAGCATTTCCGTTGGGCGATATCAAAACCCCGGATCAGGTTGAACAAAAATAATTCCGGTATGAAACAACAAGAGGAACTCATCGTGGCCGGCTTTGGTGGTCAAGGCGTGCTCTCAATGGGCATGACACTCGCTTATGCGGGTATGATCGAGGGGAAGGAAATTTCCTGGATGCCATCCTACGGGCCGGAGATGCGGGGTGGCACGGCCAACTGCATCACCATCTTATCCGACAGTAAAATCAGTTCGCCCATCATCGCACTGTTCGATTCGGCCATCCTGCTCAATCAGCCATCGCTGGATAAATTTGCGGCCCGCATAAAACCGGGCGGCTTGCTGCTGTACGAATCGGGCAACATCTTCAAACCGAGTGCCCGCACCGATATCCGGCAGGTCGGCATCTCTGCCACCACGGAGGCCAACCGATTGAAGAACGACAAGATCATGAACATGATCATGTTGGGAGCTTACTTACAGGTGAAACCCGTGGTAAAGATTGAATCCGTGATGAAAGCGCTGGAAGCGGTCCTGCCGGAGAAATACCACCCACTGCTTCCGCTGAACCTCGAAGCCCTGCAGCGGGGCGAGCTCCTGGTTCAACCACGTGAGCTGATAATGATGGGCTGATAAGTCAGGTTTATTATTCTTTACTACTGCCAGGTCTTTCGACCTGACAGAGACTAACTTCCATTGCAAACGGCTGGCCTTTCCCTTACATTCGGTTTATGAAACTGAACAGACGTACGTTTATCAAGCAATCGGCAGCTGTTGCTGCAGCTTCATTCGCACTCCCGGCCTGTACCTTTTCACCCGCGGAGTCCGGTAAGAAGATTGGCCTCCAGGTTTGGTCAATCGCTAAAAACCTCGCCACGGATTTACACGGCAGTTTGAACCTGCTCTCCCAAATCGGATACCAGGAAATCGAACTCTTTGGACCGTATCCCTTCAGTACGGATTTGGACAAGGAGCGCTGGAATTCCATCACATCGGCCCTCGGGTTTTCACAAAGCGGATATTTCGGTTTATCGGCAAAGGAGTTTAAACAACTCCTCGATGATCACGGCCTGAAAACCCCGGCCATGCATGTGGGCCTGGATACCCTGCGCAACAAGTTTGATGAACTGGCCGAAGCCGCCAACCAACTGGGACAGACCTATGTCGGCATCGCAGCCATTCCCGATGAGGAGCGGCAAACCTTGGACGGCTATAAGCGCGTGGCCGATGATTTTAATACCCTTGGTGAAAAGGCCAAAGCGAATGGCCTCCGGTTTTATTATCACAATCACGGCTATGGGCTGGTGCCCATGGAGGGTACTGTTCCTTTCGATATGATTCTGGAGCGCACCGATACGGCTTTGGTATTCTTTGAGATGGATATTTTCTGGACAACAGCCGGTGGTGCTGATCCCGTGAAATACCTGGATGCCAACCCGGGTCGTTTCAAACTCATGCACGTAAAAGACATGAAGCAGTTAGTCCGTTTCTCGGGCGATGGTGGTAACCCGCAACAATGGATGGAATTGTTTCCGCACATCACCGATGCCGGCAGTGGTGTACTCGACCTCAAGACAATTTTAAGTCATGCCTCCAAAGCAGGAGTGGAGCATTTTGTGGTGGAGAATGATGTGATCACCAATCCGAAGGAGTCGTTGGAAAATGCCTATCAGTACCTGACGAAGCTCGAAGGGTGGTAACGAAAAAAGCCCAGGCAAGACGCCTGGGCTTTAAGAATGAAAAGTTTTTAGATAATCGTGCCGTTAGCGCACATTAATACCAAAGCCCACATTCAAGGCATTGTATTGCCCCAACGTATAATCACCATGGAACGTGATCACGGCCAGTTTCAGGCGCATGCCGGCCGTTGCCCGGAACCCGGACGTTGAGAAATCCGTGTTCACCGGATCTGTTGCCTCGGCCGTACCGTCATCATCCAGATCATAGGTACCCTTTAAATCCAGGCTAGAGGAAGTGAAGTCGTACCCCAACCCGCCATAAAAAGTAAGCACAGAAATTTTCTTCGACACCAGCGCCTGAATGGTGGTTGAATTGAATTGTATTTCACCCTTTTGATTCTGCCCCACCGTTGCATCAATCCCTTGCTCCGCCTTCACTTTGGTGTAGGCAGCAAACATGGAAAGATCGAAGGGCAACATTTTTATACCCGGAATATATTGTTTGATGTCATGCATGATTCCGATCCCCAACAGGTTGAACTTGAAATCGGTAAGGGTTACCGTTGGGGCAAACCGGACCTTCAATTCAAAACCTTTGGGTAATCCCAACCCCAATTGATACATGGGTACCGGCAATGCATCGGCAATCTTAATCGTTTCTTTCAGATCCTGACCCTCAGGTCCCTGAAATGTGGTTCCATCCGCCACAAACTCGTAGGTCGGTGATTTGCTCGGACCGAAGATGGTGGGCACATTGCCTGACCCTGTTGGGCTGATGGTCTTGCCGTCATAGGATACTAATTTTACTTGGGTGAGTTGGTTGTTATCAACCGTATAAAAGTCATCCGAACTGGGAAGGTACATAAGGGTGGCGGTGAGCGTCAGATCGAAACCCAAAGTTTGATGCGGTTTGGCCGTGTTGTACCACCCATGATTAAAGCCCGCTCCAATGCCTCGCATAACGGGCCCAATATACCCTTCCGTCAACAGGTTGGCATCCTTTAAACTTCCTTTCAATATATCTTCAAAATCACCTTGCGCCTGACTGGAGTGAACAATAAAACCAGTGAACAGAAGGAATAGGCATAACTTTTTCATAAGAATAGGGTATGTTCTTAACCCCAATGTACGCAATTTGGTAACCCACCTGGGCAAAAAGTTTTTATAAATTTTGAACAGGAAGGCGTATTGGTGAATTAAAAATGACGCGCACAGTTAGTGCCGGATCTCTGATTTACCAAGCATCAGTCCCTTGTTAATCATGGAAGTACCTTCCACATCAATCCGGGGCTCACCAAAGGCATTGATCTTCACTTCGTCCGTGGCATTGACTTGCAACCGGCCCTCACCGTAAATATTCGTGGTAATCGTAACCCCGGCTAATCCCCGCCCATCCACTCGGTTTTCGCCATACAACGTGTACCGTTGGCGTTCAGCCTTGCCCTGGATTTTGATTTTATTTTCTCCATACGCCACCAACTTAAACCGGTCGGTGTTCAGCGTGTCGAGGGTGATTTCTGTTTCGCCATAAACGCGCAACACAAAGTCGTTTGCCTGAATAGGAGTGCGACACGTTACTTCCTGCTCTCCACGCACTTCCAGTAATTCCAATTCCGTATAGGTAACGTGTGCGGTTACTTCAGCATCGCGGTAGATGCTCACTTTCGAATCGTACTCATCATCGCGGTATTCGCGCTTGTCTACCAACCGGGCATCATCCAGGTAAAGTTTCAGTCGGTCGCCTTCTTGTTCAATGTTGATTTTTTCAGGATCCACCTGGGCATACACAATTCGAATGGATTCACGTTCCCCTTGCTCCAGGATCAGATTGATTTTAGGGGAAACGATGATTTCAGAAAAGAACCGGAGGTCTTTCTTGATTTCCTGGGCAAACGCAAGGGCCGGTGCCGTACACAGTACGATCAGGGCCAATCGGATGGTTGTTTTCATGTTGGTTTTACAGGAAGACAACCCAACGCAGAACACCCCCTACTCGGACTGTCATTATTTATTCTGATCGCAAAGCGTTTACCGGATTGCTCCAGGCCGCTTTCAGAGCCTGGAAACTGATGGTGAGCATGGCAATTACCAGAGACGCGATACCGGCCAACACAAAGACACCCGCCCCGATTTTTATGCTGTATTGAAAATCACTCAGCCATCGGTCCATCACAAAATAAGCGGCCCCACTGGCCAGTACAAAGGCTACCGCAATCAACAGAATGAATTCGGATGAAAGCTTGTATAAAATGGTGCCGTTGCTGGCCCCCAACACTTTGCGGATACCGATTTCCTTCTTCCGCTGTTCAGCCGTGAAGGCCGAGAGTGCAAACAGTCCGAGCCCGGCAATGATGATGGCCAGCACAGTAAAGTGGGTAAACATGGTGGCAAACGCCTGCTCATTGCGATACAGGTTGGCGAACTGGGCATCGAGAAAGTCATACTCGAAGGTGGCGCCCGGGTTTACTTTCTTCCAGGCTTCTTCGATGGTGGCAATGGTGGCCGTTGCCTCTTCGGCTTTAATCTTCACCGCCAACGACCCATTGTTTTGATTATACAACATAAACATGGGCTCCAGCCGATGCCGGATCGTGGCAAAATGAAAATCTTTAACCACCCCCACCACCGTGTAAGCGGTGAGATCGGTAGGGTTCGGTCCGCTTTGCAAACTGATCTTGCGGCCTACGGCTTCTTCCCATTTTAATAACCGCATCATCTCTTCATTGATGATCATGCTGAGGGAGTCATTATAATCGAGTGAGAAATTTCTTCCGGCAGCCATCGTCATATTCATGGTGGGAATAAATCCTTCGTCCACCGCCATGATGCTGGTGATGATGTTTGTTTCATTGCTGGTTCCTTCGGGGTAAATTTGGGTACGGCCCAATTGCTGCCCCAACCGTACCGTGGAAGTACCGGCAGCAACCACGTTTGGATTGCGCAGGATTTCTGTTTTCAACGTAGTAGCCCGGCTTGCATTCGGGCCGGTTTGCTGAATGGTAAGCACTTGCTCTCGACTATAACCCAGATCAGCAGAATAGATGTATTTCATCTGCTGGTATACGATGCCGGTACCCACCATCAGCGCAATGGAGATGGTAAATTGTAACACCACCAACGCCCTTCGCAACTGAATACCACTGGCGGAGTTCTTGAAAGCTCCTTTCAATACAACAACCGGCTTGAACGAAGAAAGTACAAAGGCCGGGTACAACCCTGCCAGGATGCCGATGCCAAGCACGAACGCGCCCAGAATTAAAACATTTGAAGGGGTTAACAGAATCATGAAGTCGGCATAGCGATGGTACGCGTTATTAAGAAGAGGAAGTAAGGCATAGACGGCTGCCACCGCCAGGATGGCTCCAAACAGCGTTACCAGGATGGATTCCACCAGGTGCTGCAGAATTAGCTGGTGCCGAACAGCACCAATCACTTTACGCATGCCCACTTCTTTTGCACGGCTGGTCGACTTGGCGGTAACCAGATTCATGAAGTTCACAGCCGCCAATATGAGGATCAATAGGGCAATGGTAGACAGCACATACACATTCAGCAAATCCGACTTATTGGCATTGGTTTCAAACAGAATTTCCTTCGACTTTAAATGCACATCCTTCAACGGTTGAATCACCGGGAAGAAAAATTCAACCGCATTGTTCTTTTTACTGATGGCTTGCAATTTGGTGTTGACATCGTCCACATCAATCGGACGATCAAAAAGGAGATAGGTGAACATGCTGATGCCTTGCCAGGTCTCAAGGTATTGGCGGTATCCGTCTTCATTCTGTGCCGGAGTCATCGACCGCAGTAAATCAAATTGGATGTGGGAGTTTTTGGGTGGGTCAGCAGCGATGGCCGTTACATGCAGTTCGGTGTTCAGGTTCAGTCGAATGGTTTTGCCGATGGGATTCTCGTCACCAAAAATTCGCTTCGCCAATGTCTCTGTGATCACAATGGAATTGGGTTCATCCAGCATTCCGGTAGTAGGCCCCGCGACAATCGGAAAATCAAAAACTTCAAAGAAGGATGATTCCGCACGGAAAAAGGCATCGCATTTCAAGGATTTGTCTTCATAACTCAGGTCCTGCCGGCTGCCCCCGGAAATTCGCGTACTCTTAATCACTTCGGGTAATTCAGCTTCTGCGGCAGGCCCGAGCGGGGGAGGAGTAACTCCAACCAGCTTGCTGCTAACGCCTTCACCTTGATCAATGGTGAGTAACCGGCCAATGTACTTGTAGTTACGATGTTGGGTATCGTATGATAAATCTTCCTGAATATAGAGGAAGATCATCATGCTGGCGGCCAAACCAAAGGCCAGGCCAGCAATTTTTATTACCGAGTATCCTTTTTGCTTTACTAAGTTGCGGATCCCAATCAGGAAGAAGCTTTTGAACATGCTGGGGTAGTTATAGTTGACCACCGTGGTTGTCAATTTCAATGCCATGGTGAAATCCCACTTTTTCAAAGGGTTTGAAGTGATTACTGCATTGGTAGTTGGGCGACTTCGAACAGCCCTGTTCGAAAATGGGACCTATTCGTTGCGCAGGGTTTTTACCGGATTCATCAACGCAGCCCGGATGGCTTGGTAGGACACCGTGGCAATGGTTAGTAACAGTATGATGACAGTAGTGATCACGAAGTTCCACGGAATGATCTCAATCCGATACGGGTATTGATCCAACCATCGATTCAATACCCACACTTCGAGTGGGGCTGCCAGAACAAAGGCGATCAAAGTCACTTTGGTAAAATCCTTCACCATCAAGACGGCAATGGAGTATGTTGAAGCGCCCAACACTTTTCGAATCCCGATTTCTTTTGTTCGCTGTACGGTGGTATAGGTGGCGAGGCCATACAATCCCAAACTTGCAATCACCATGGCCAGCAAGGTAAAGGTGATGAAGACTTCCCCAATTTTTTCTTCCGCCTGATAGGCATCGCGGTAATTATCTTCAATGAACGAATATTCAAAAGGGGCTCCGGGGGCATGTTGCGTCCACAGTTTTTTTAATTGCTCGATCAGATTCTGCTCGTTCTCCGATTCTATGCGAATGGCCATCTCCCAGTTCGGAATTTTACCGGGCACCATGACCAGCGGTGTAACCGGTTCTCTCAGACTCCTGAAATTAAAATCCTTAACAATGCCGATGATTTCGCGCTCCCGACTGGCTCCGTCATAGGTGGTAAAGATGCGTTGTCCGGCCAGTTGCTGGATCCCGAGCTGGTGGGCGGCCGTTTCATTTACCAAGACAACCGCAGTATCGCCTGGTTGAAAAGCACGACCTTGTATCACTTCATAGCCCATCGTGGCGAGATGATCCTCATCCATTTCATAAACGCTCATCAGGTAATCTTTTTCGGAATCTTTTAATTTGAAGACTCCGTTCCAATCCAGGTGGGGGGGTAGTCGATTCGCAAAGCTGGCATGTTTTATTCCGGGCAAGGCAAGTAAATCGTGTTTAAAGTCAGCGGCATGTTCTTCCAGATTGGCAGTATGCAGGAGTGCAATCAAGTTCGACCGGTCAAACCCCACGCTCCGTTGTTGAATATATCGCACCTGTTGATAGATGACCAAGGTGGCGATTATCAGTCCGATGGAAATAAAAAACTGAACAGCGACAAGAATGTTTCTTAGTTGATGACTGCTGACCCCGCTGCGCAGGTTGCCTTTCAGGATTTGTGCCGGACTAAAGTACGTGAGGAAGAAGGCCGGGTAACTTCCGGATAGCAAACCCAGGATGAGAATGAACAGGCCGATGCTGCCGAGAAAGTAAGGTTGACTAAAGGCTGCTGTAGTCAGTGTTTTTCCAACGATCAGGTTAAATGGAACAAGCACCAACGCAATTACGCCCAAGGAAATCAGCACAGCCAGGATGGTATAGAAATAGGACTCCATCAAGAATTGCCGGATCAATTGACCATTACGGGCACCCAGGGTTTTTCGGACACCCACTTCTTTTGCCCGGCTGGCGGAGCGAGCGGTGGAGAGGTTGACAAAGTTGATGCAGGCCAGCAAGGTGATGAAAATGGCAATGGCTGCGAACAACTGTATGTAACTCAAATTACCAGGTGGTTCAATCTCATCGGACAAGTTGGATTGAAGATGGATTGAAGCCAGGGGTTGGATGAATAAGCGGAACGCATTCTCTTCCGGATTCATTTTCTCCAGATCGGTTTGATAGCGTTCCTGAATTTCACGACCCAGATTTGTTTTAATGGTGGAATCAAGGAGGCTCTCGAGGGCTCCGAGGTTGGCCTCCGGTTTTAATTTTATATAGGTGTGAACCGGATTCTCCGCCCAGATTCCATCGCTGAACACCGGCCACGAGGCAGCCGATAGAATGAACGTAAAATGAAAATGACTTGCCGAAGGTGCATCAGAGGCGATACCACTGATGGTTGCCTTGTACCCTTGTGCCAGCGTGAATTGCTTGCCGATGATTTGGTGAGCGGGAATGGAATCACCAAAATATTTTCGCGCAGTGCTCTCGCTAATGACCAGCTTATCGGGGCCTTTTAAGACCGTTTGCGGATCTCCCAAGGTCAATGAAAAGTTAAAAAAGGAGAAAAAGTTGGAATCAGCCAGCAGGAGATAGGGTTCTGTATAGGATTGATCTTCGTACCGGATCGGGAAGGTAGGCCAGTGCGCAACCCGGAGTACACTGGTTACATTCGTGCTTTGCATTTGCAGTTCCTGAGCGAGGGGAGCCGGAGTTTCTGCGGTATTGAATTCATTGCCCTCCAGCTTTCCCCGAAAGCCGATGCGGTAGATCTGCTCATAGTCAGGATGAAAGCGATCGAAGTTCAATTCATCTTCGATGTAAATCACCAGCAATAAACTGCAGGTAATGCCAATGGTTAAGCCTGCCAGGTTGATAAAAGAGAAGCCCCGCTGACGCAGTGTCATTCGCAGAATGAGAGTACCGTAATTTTTGAGCATGGGCTTATTGAAGGCTCAAAAATACTTGTTTTGGGAATTTAGCAGATCCAGTTCTTGCTGGGTGGATTAAAAATTATGTGAATTACTCATTCCAGAAAAAAAAGTCGCTGCTCTTTTTATAATACCGTTCATAATTGGCGCGTGTGGTAATGCCCACCGGTCCTTCATAAATACCGCCCACGTTGCCCATATCTTCAACAAAAACCTCCACGGTATTGAGCCCGTTTTTTTTCAGCAACCCTGCGGGGATGGAATAAACGCGCAGTTGTGAGTAAGATTGGCTCCGTCCATACTCCTCGCCATCATTCGTTTTTCCGATAGGCTTGCCGTTCAGGTACGTCTTGTCAAAGTCGTCCACCTTCCCCAGGATCAACACCAAATTGTCATTCGGGTTAATTGCGGAAGGCAATTTAAACGTACGCTTGTACCAGGCGTAGCCATCGTATTTAGGGTAGCCCTGATGTTCCCAAGGCGAGGGGACCATGATCTGTTTCCATTCAGCATCTTCGACTACCGGATTGCTGTTGGAGGTGCGGTAAAATTGCCAAAGTCCCTGCAAGTCCAGCAACATACGGTTGTTGGTATTTCGGAAAATACCCAACGGACCGTCAACAATCCCACCGGCCAGAGTCGTATCAAATACGCGGATTGCTAAGATGTTTTCACCATTAAAGTTGATGAGGTCTGACGGGAGCGAATATTTTCGTTCCGAATTATAGGCGGTTTTGAATTTGGGAGGCATACTGCCGGAAAGACCAATGAGGGTACCGTTCAGGTATACCTCATCGCAATCATCAATGTATCCGAGGCTGAGGTAATAGGAAAATTCCGGGGAAAGTTTTTTACCATCAAATGATTTGCGGTACCAGGCAAATCCATCATATCCATGAAAACCTTCGTCTTCCCATGCGGCCGGGGCAAAGACAACTTCCCAGGTTGCATCATCAAAGCCGGGTTCGGCCCACCGCGCCTGGTCTCCGATCTTGAACTTCCAGTTACCACGGAGGGTAATGGTTTGCGCAGCTACGGAAGCGGTGAAGAAAAAGGCGGATACGAATAGAACAACAGTTTTCAAGAACAATTAGGTTAGGTAAAAATACAAAAACGTTTGAGTGTGGGTGAGCGACCAGACCAAGCAATCGCACCACCCACCCCAAACAAACCCTATCGTGACGCTACTACTGCGTAGGTGTAGGTAGCCTTTTCCAGTTGGGCAATCCAGCGGCCGTTCTCGCCCTGCACTAACTTATAGGTAACGGTTAATTCCGGACTGATCACTTCTACCCATAAATCCTTCGATTCAAATTTTTCGAGACTATACTTTCTCATAAAACCACTCGAGAAATTTTTGGCTTTTACCTGATCCGTGAAGAGGACCTTGTCCGCATCCAGAAACCGGACATCAATCGATGCTGCTGATTCATAGGCGTAGATCACCTTGATCATATCTTGTTCACTAGCCGGAATGACTTTTACATTCGGCTCAACCTGTGCCTGAGCACTCGTGATGGCAAATGCACTGATAGCTGCTACCAATACGCCTGCGATGATGATACTTGTTTTCATTTTTTTGGTGTGGTTCAATTTTATATCCTGTTCACAATACAAATAACGGCCTCTCCCCAGGCCGGGATGTCACCGGTTGGTAAAGCCTTGTAACAAGATGTAACAGGATGCCCTACGCTAGGCCAGCAACTTGTAACCCGTACCATGCACCGTCAGGATGACCTTGGGTTGGTTGGGATTCACCTCCACTTTTTGCCGTAACCGCACCACAAAATTATCAACGGTGCGGGTGGTAGGTTGCTCTTCATAACCCCACACCTTTTCCAGCAAATCGTAGCGGGTTACAACCTGATTCTTGTGCTGCAGGAGGTGGGATAGGATTTCAAATTCTTTATGGGAGAGTTTAACTTCCATTCCATTTTCTTCCGCCCGGAAGGCATGGAAGTCAATCTGTAACCGCCCAATCCGGATTCCTTGCGCGTGATGAAGCGGAACGGATTGAGTTCTGCGCAAATGTGCTTTAATGCGTGCCAGCAATTCGCGCACACTGAAGGGTTTGGTGATGTAATCATCGGCCCCCAATTCCAGGCCCAGTACCTTATCAATTTCCTCACCCCGGGCGGTTAATAACAAGATGGGTGCTGTAATGCCGGCTTCCCGCGCAGCTTTACATACATCAAACCCTGATAATTTAGGCAGCATCACATCCAATAAAATCAGATCGTAGTGTCCCGATTTGATTTTTGATAAACCTTCGACTCCATCATTGGCTAAGGTGACGGTATAGGATTCCAACTCCAGATTGTCTTTTAGACCCATCTGCATGGCGGGTTCATCTTCAACAATTAGTATGGCGGCCATTCAGTTACGTATGAAGGGGAAAATATACCTTAAATGTAGATCCGGTTCCTAATTCGCTCTTAACGGAAATGGTACCATTCTGTTGCTCGATTAATTGTTTTACCAACGATAATCCCAACCCGGTACCGGGACTCTTGGCCAGGTTGCCGGTAGAAACCCGGTAAAACTTATCAAAGATGTGCTTCTGATCGTTCGCGCTGATGCCAATGCCGTGATCGCGAACCGCTAACCAACCCCGCGTGGCTTCACGGCCAGTAGAAATTTCAATCTGCTTTTTATCGCGACTGTATTTAATCGCATTGTCGATCAGGTTGATGATGATTTCGGTGAGTGCTTGCTGATCGGCCCACACCGTAATCCCCTCCGGGCCCTCAAACGTAAAGTCAAATCCTTTGCTGCGTAAGTGATAATCGTACGTTCGTAAAACTTCTTTCACCTCCCTGGTCAAATCAAGGGGTGCGGGATGGAGCGTCTTCTTGCCGGCTTCCGTCTGGCTGAAATTGAGGATGGTATTGACAATACCGGTAAGCCGGTGTGCTTCTTTGCTGATGATCGAATAGTACTCTTGTTTCTTTTCTTCCGACTTGGCCCGACCCAGTTCCAACGTCTCGGCAAACATGCTGATGAGCGACAGGGGAGTGCGGATTTCATGGGATACATTCGAAACGAAGTCGGCTTTGTTTTGTGCCAACTGCACTTCTTTTTTAACACTGCGAAAGGTGAGCACCAACGCGAGGACCAAGACAACATTCAGGCCGGTTAACAAATACAGGTTGGTGTAGGTGCGTTCGCGCACCAGTTGCTGTAAGGAAGTACCTTCTGTGCGAATTCCGATTTTATAATCCGGAAATACCCACAAATCTTTCGTTAACGCTGCTGAGAATTGAGTGGTCGAATCGAACATCAGGGTGGAGTAGAGGCGGTCGTTTCCTTTAAATACAGAAAGGATAAATTGATCCTTGGCAATACTTTGAAGTCGCGGTCCCATCAAATCCTCTACAAATAAATCCGCATCAATCACAAATCCGGCTACCCGCAATTCCTGATCTGAATCGCTGGTAATAAAGAGGAGGGTTGTGTACCCCCACACAGTATTTGAAGAATCCGGTACTACCATGGTCTTTTGAAACCCGGTGCTTTTGTATTGAATGAGCTTTTGAATGAGCGGGGTGTGTTGGTTCAGAATCGTTTTCAGCGGGCGTTTCAGTGAATCTTTTACTAGCGGATCAGGGGAAATTAAGTGTACGTCTGTGATGGGGTCCACACCCTCTGTAAGAAAAATTAACCGGATGGCAGGAGTAAGGGAGAGGAGATTTTTTAACGAACTGGAATCTGACTCCAACCGGGTAAATCCAGCCTCGGCCTTCGTCATCCAACTGTTCACGGCATCATCCGAATATTGATTGACGGAGAAGAGGATCGCCTCCAATTGTTTCTGATAGATCTCTTCAATCATCGCTTCATTCCGATTCAAGGAAGTGAGTTCATAGGCCGTAAAAAAAAGGACGGGAATCAGAAACACCACTACCAGGATCAGCGCGATCCGTTGGATGGTATTCATTTTGAGAAAGGAATGCGACTCCTTTGGCATGGGCTCGAAGATCGCAAAAAGTTAGCAGTTCTGATTCCTCCTATTCGGTGCGCAACGATTGAGTTGGATTCATCCGAATGGCCTGGAACGCCTGAAAGCTGATGGCGAATAGCGTTACACCCAAACTGATGAAGAGCGTAAGCACAAACAAATCGACTCCCAGCGTAGTGCGATAGGCAAACCGTTGTAACCAGGCTTGCCCCGCCCAATACAGCACAGGCCAGGCCAGGATGTTGCCTACGAGTACCCACACAATAAAATCGCGGCTGAGCAAGGAAAGAATGGAAAAGTCGGGCGCGCCCAACACTTTACGCACACCAATTTCTTTGGTGCGATGGACAATCATAAAAGCCGACAACCCGAACAAACCAATGGCAGCGATGACTACCGCCACGACCGCAAACCCTAAAAACATTTTGTTCAACGTTGCTTCCGCCTGATATTGTTGGGCAAAGGCATCCTCCAGAAAGGTGTACTTGAATTCATACCCGGGAAATAATTCTTTCCAGGAAGCTTCGGCCCGGTCAATGACTTCCTGCGTTGCCCCGGGCTGAAACCGGATCAGGTAGTAGGATAAATACTTAGATTCAATATCCATTACTACCGGTTGAATTCTTTCCTGCAAACCATGTTGGTGGTAATCTTTAAACACACCCAATACCAACCCTGCCGGACTATTCGAAGGGGAAAGTATTCTCTTGCCCACAGCATTTTCGGCTGTACCCCAGCCCATCTCGCGGGCCGTTGCCTCATTGATAAGCAATCCATCAATGCGGTCGGCTTCGAGGTGATTGAAATTCCGGCCAGCAATGATTTCAATATCCAGCAAAGAAATATAATCGGGATCAACGGCCAGGTATTCCGTATCAATACTTTCTTCCGGAGATTTCCCTTCCGGAAAGGCTACCTGCCCACGCCAGCCATTGGTACCCGGTATGCCATTGGAAGCCGACACCGCGGAGACAAAGGAATTCTGCAACAGAGTGTTCTTGAAGAGCGGGTATTTTTCAACGCCACTAGAATAAGCCAGTTTTCCGGTATTTACCACCAGCACTTGTTCTTTATTAAACCCAAGGGATTGGCCTTGCATATAATTTACCTGCCGGTTAATAATGAACACCGCAGCAATCAGGATGACAGAGATAAAAAATTGAGCCACCACCAGCGTACGCCTCAGCGCCAGGCCGCGATGACTGGTTTTAAATTGTCCGCGGAGTACCTGCAACGGTGCGTATCGCGAAAGAATAAGAGCCGGATAAAAACCAGCACTGAACCCGACCACCAACCAGAGTGAAAAAACAGAAATCAATACCCGCCAGTCAGCCCAATCATTGAGCGTGAAATTTTTATTGGTATAAAGATTCAGTAGGGGCAGTGCAAGGCCTAATAGAATAAATGCCAGTAGCAGGGATACGAGTGTTGTCACCAACGACTCACTTAAAAATTGCCCCATTAACCGCGCGCGACTGGACCCCGACACTTTGCGCAAACCCACTTCCCGTGCACGGTCTACCGAACGGGCCGTTGTGAGATTGATGAAATTGATGGCGGCCAGTAAGATGATCATGGCAGCAATTCCGCTGAGGATCAATACATGACTGAACTTTCCTTTAGGCCCCAGCGCATTATACACCTCGGAGTGCAGGTAAATATTTTGCAAGGGTTCAAATGCCAGCTCTGCCACATAGCCAAACTGTTTGAAATCAGTGCCCGCTTCATCCATATACAGCGAGGCGGCTTTCTTTTGAAAGGCCTGTACATCGGTGCCTTCCCTTAGCAATATGTAGTTCAGCATGTTGATATTAAACCAGCCCTCCGTTCGAATGCGGTTACCCCGGCCATCTTCCCACGTAGCAAAAGAAACCAGGATATCAAACTGAATGTGCGAATGGCGCGGTGGATTTTGCACAACACCGGTAACGGCAAATTGAATCGTGTCATTGGCCGTCAGGATTTTACCCACCGGGTCTTCCCCAGGAAAATATTTCGCGGCCATGCGCTCAGTAAGCACCATGGAATAAGGTTTTGACAAAGCGGTAGCAGGATCACCCTGAATGAGCGGGAAATCGAACAGCGTAAAGAAGGTGTTGCTAGCTAACCGGATTTGCTCATCCACATACGTATCCTTGTAATTGAGACTGAAGCCGGAAGAGGAACGCATGTACAACACTTCTTCCACCTCCGGAAATTTGTCAGCAAGCGTATACCCCACCGGCCATCCGTTGGCATTGCTGTAATTGATGTCAGGGTTATCGGCCGTAGTAATGTTCGACAGCACCCGATAGATGCGGTCACCCTTGGCGTGGAACCGGTCGAAGGAATTTTCTTCAAGAATGTAGAGCAAGGCAAAGGCACCCGCAGCCAACCCGAGGGCAAGCCCCAGCACATTGATGATGGAATAGTTACGATGACGGTTTAATACCCGCCAGGCTATTTTAATATAGTTGCTAATCATGCGTTTTCAAAAAGAGGTTATTCATGTCGTAAACTATCGACCGGATTGCTTTGGGCTGCTTTAATCGTTTTAAGGCTAATGGTTGCAAAAGCCACGAGCAGGGCTACTCCCGCGGTTACCACAAACATCCATGCAGACAGATCAATTCGGTATGCATACCCGTTGAGCCATTGCTTCGCACCCCAACTCGCAATCGGAATGGCGATGATAAAAGCGATGAAGACAAAGAGTAAAAAGTCGCGCGAGAGCAATAGAGTAATTTGTTGTGCCGATGCACCCAGCACCTTGCGGATACCAATTTCTTTCGTTCGTTGGGTGGTGCTGTAAGAGGCCAACCCAAACAACCCTAAACACGAAATAAAGATCGCAAATGCCATGGCCGTATTGATCAGCTTGGCAATACGCTGCTCCGCCTGGTAGAAATCCTGGATGGTATCATTCAGAAAGTGATATTCAAAGGGTGAATTCGGGTAGATCTTTTTCCACGCCTGCTCAATTTTCTCCAGGCTGATTTTTATTTCATCTCCGCTTTTACCCATCGTATGCAATTTCAGGTTGAAACACGAAAAGTTTTTATTTTCACAACTGATCATCACCGGATCAATAGCCTGATGCATCGATTTGGTGTGGAAGTCTTTAACTACACCAACAATGGGCAGCAATCTCTTTCCCAACGTTACCACTTCACCCAAGGCCTGGTCGGGTGAATTAAATCCCAACTTCTTGCTCAGGGTTTCATTGATGATTAATTCCTTAACCGTATCACTTTCAAGCAAATTTCTTCCTGCCAGGAGTTTAATATCATAAAAGTGAAGGTAGTTGGGGTCACCAAATTTCCGAAAGGCGTTAACGTTATTCTCACCGGAATCAGTTTTATGGGTTAACGTAGAGGAACTCCAGCCATTGTAGGCAGGGGGTGCCCCGCTAAGCGAGAGGTTGGTAACCTCGCTCAACGATTCTATTTCGGTTTTTAGCAAGGCAACTTTTTCTTGTTTTTCCCACCAGGGGGTATCAAAATAAATAACCTCATCTTTGGAAAAACCCATGTCTTTGGTGAGCATGAACCGTATTTGCCAACCCACCACCAGCGTGCCTATAATAAGTACCTGGGCAAACGTGAATTGTGTTACGATCAGTGTTTTACGCAAGAAGGCTGACCGGCTTTGTGAACTATTGGCATGGGCTGCATTTTTTAGAGCCAGTGCAGGTAAAAAGGAAGAGAGTACAAAAGCAGGATACATACCCGCCAGAAAACCCACCAGCAGCAAGATGAAGCCAAGGAAAGGCAGCACGCTTATCACATCCAGGGAGAGTCCTTTCGGAACAAACTCTGCAAAGTAGATAAGGCCGGCTTCGGTTAATGGCAACGCCAGGAGCACGCTTATGAATGTAATCAATGTACTCTCCGCGATGAATTGAAAGATGAGTCGAAGGCGGTCGCTACCCAGTACTTTTCTCACACCTACTTCCTTTGCTCTGCGTACTGCCTGAGCGGTTTCGAGGTTAATGAAGTTGATACACCCGATGATCAGGAGCAGGATAGCAACAATGGAAAGGGTAAGGAGGGTAGGCAGATGGGCAGGCTCACGGCTAAAGTCAAAAATGCCAGTGTCAAAATCATAATGAATGTCGGACAACGGCTGAATGCTGAAATGGTTCTCGGCACCCCACGTACTATTTTCTTTATACTTGGTGGCCAGCGATCCGAGTTGTTCTTCGATATCTTGTTGGACGGTGGAGGGCTCTACTTTGACAAAAAATTGAGCGCTGCTGTTAACACTATTCCAGTCGTTGGCTGGATAGTTTTTTTTCAGCCAGCTGGCTTCAATGGTAGCACTGCTCAGGAAATCGGTAATCTCAAGATCAGTTGTGAATGGTAGTGTGGCAACAATCCCTGAAACCGACATGACCAGAGAATCGCGGTAGATAATTTCTTTGTTAATAAACTGATCGATGGGCAACGCTCCGAAATAAAGTTTCGCTTTCTCCTCAGTCAATACAACCTGAAAGGGTTTGGAGAGGGATTCCTCTGGATTTCCATACAACCACTGGTAGGGTTCGAATACTTCAAAATAGTCGGGCGAGACAAATGCCAGGGTAGTTTGCCGGCCAAGGTCTTTTTTCTCAGCGGGCAGAGGAATCTTCACATTATTGGAATGCGAATGAAAGAGCGTACTGGATTCGATGCCTTTGAAATTCTCTTTTACGAACGGAGCCACCCCGGAAGGTACACCCCGATTCAACCCAGAGAAGATACCAGAAAAGGAAGAGTGAATCCGGTAAATCCGATCATAGTCAGCCAGTCCTTTGTTGTAACTGAGCTCGAAGGTGACGATCAGGAAGATCACCAAACAGGCACTGATGCCTACCGACAACCCGACAATATTAATGGCGCTGTGAAACCGGTTGCGCCAGAGATTTCGGAGCGAGACAATTAAATAATGACGGAACATAGTGGGGGTTTTTACACTTATTCACTTCGTAAACTGGACGTAGGATTGGCAACAGCTGCTTTGAGCGCCTGGGTGCTGACGATGAGCAATGCGAGTACTAACGCAAAGGCACCTGCTCCAAGCAACACCCACCAGGCAATTTCAATGCGGTAAGTATAGCGCTGTAAGAAGTTATTCAAAAACCACCAGGCAATGGGTGCAGAGAGAACAAAGGCAAGGATCACCAGCCTTGAAAAGTCTTTTGAGATTAATAAGACCAGACTCGGAACGGAAGCACCCAAAACTTTTCGGATACCAACTTCTTTTGTACGCTGTTCAGCCGTATAGGCGGCTAACCCAAATAAACCTAAACAGGTTATCACAATGGCCAGGCCTGCAAAAATGGTGGCCAACCGGCTTATCAAATTTATGTCGCTGAACTTCTTTTCGAAGTCGGCATCCACAAACCGGTATTCAAATGGATAATTCGGATTGTGCTGTTTGAATACCTGTTCAATCTTGGCCAAAGCACCTTTCAAATCCTGTGTCTCGGTAAGTCGTACGGTAATGGTGCTACTCCAATCGCGATCAAAAATGATCGACATCGCTTCCACCGGTTGATAGGGGGAGGCCATTACAATATTCGGAACCACACCAATTATTTCCAGTTCCCGGTCGTTGAAAAGAAGCTTTGCACCCAAAGGGTCTTTCA
Organism: uncultured Ohtaekwangia sp.; assembly: GCA_964488465.1. Taxonomy (GTDB): domain Bacteria; phylum Bacteroidota; class Bacteroidia; order Cytophagales; family Cyclobacteriaceae; genus ELB16-189. The sequence goes on from CAZAUN010000001.1 coordinate 346,625, forward strand.
ACGCCATCAGGTCTACTGCGGCCTGATTGATGATGACGGCAGCTGTATCACTCTTGAAATCCCTGGAAAAATCGCGGCCTGCCAAGGGTGTGATGCCCATTGTTTCGAGGTAATCGTACTCGGTGGCGATGGTACTGAACGCTACCCGGCTGTCGCTGGGCATGCCGGCCCATTTCACTTCGATGTTGGAGAAAATGGAGGTAATGGGGCTGTTGCTTTTTGCCACTGATTTAACCACTCCGGTTTGCAGCAACGCCTCGCGAATGGTTTGAAAATGGTCCTCAATCTCGCCATTGGTCCACATCTGAATCAGGTTTTCACGGTCGTACCCCATGTCGCGATTTTTTACGTGCATGATTTGTTGGTATACAATCAGGGTGCCGATGATCAGGAAAATGGAAAATCCGAATTGCAGCGTGACCAATACCTTGCGCGGTGTACTTCCGCTTTTGCCCAGGTTCAGTTTCCCTTTTAATACAGTTACTGGCTTAAAAGCAGAAAGGTAAAAGGCCGGGTAGCTGCCGGCAACTATGCCAAGCAACAGAATAATGGCTGCCGATGCAATCCAGAGCACAGGATTGCTATAGTCAATGGCAATATGTTTGTTTACGAGTTGATTGTAAAAGGGTAATGCAACTTCCACCAACACTATTGCCAATAGAAAGGCGAAGGTGGTCACTAGGATCGATTCACCCAGAAATTGACGGATCAGTTCGCCTCTGCGGGAACCTATACTCTTGCGAATCCCCACCTCACGGGCCCGGCCTTCGCTGCGGGCCGTAGCCAGGTTCATAAAGTTGATGCAGGCAATGATGATAACAAAAATGGCAATGGCTGTAAACAACTGAACATACTCAATCTGACCACCGGAATTCACACCGTTTTCAAAATTTGAGTACAGCCGCCATTTGCTCATGGGATGCAGGAATAACTTTGCCGTGGGTGCTTTTGGATTATTATCCTTTATGATGTTGGCGATGTTGGCATTCACTTCCGCTTCTGTTGCGCTTTCGCGCAATAGTACATACATCTGAAATGAATTGTTGTCCCATACGTCTTTGGAGTACCGCACCCAGGGTTGAGTGGCTTCGTAGAAGCTGAAAGGCAAGACATAATCAAATAAAAATGCTGTGCGTTTGGTGCGAACATCTTCGATCACCCCCGTTACTTTCAATTCACGGTCGTTATCTATTTTAATAAATTGATTGATGGGATCCTGATCCCCAAAAAATGCTTTGGCCGTAGATTCGGTAAGCACAATCGAGTTAACTTCGTTCAATGCAGTAGCAGGGTCCCCCTGCTTCATTGTAAAACTGAACATCGTAAAGAAGTTCTCCGAAGCGCAGAGGCCTAGTTTATTCAACCGTTTTTCACCGACCTGCAGCATGTTGCCCTCACCCCAGTTGGTCATCACTACGGATTCAATCTGACTGGATTTTGTGCCAATCACCTCTTTTAAAGGATAGGGCATGGCATTGCCGGTGCCAATCCCCTGTGCCCATTGCTGACTTTGGTAGAGTTTGTAGATGCGATTATAATTCGTATGAAATTTATCGAACGAATATTCATCCACTACCCACAATAGAATGAGAATGCTGGACGCAATGCCAACCGCCAAACCGCCAATATTAATCATGGCATAAAACTGATTTTTGGCTAAGCTGCGAAGGGCGATTTTTAAATAGTTGCGAAACATAGGATACTTATTCGTTGCGTAATGATTGTACCGGATTGACCGAAGCCGCTTTTAGAGATTCATAGATTACTGTTAACAAAGCAATGACAATCGCAGCCAGACCTGCATACACAAACACCCAAAGTGAAATCGGAATGTGGTAAGCGAAACCGTTTAACCATTCGGTCATGAAATACCAGGCCAACGGAACGGAGATAATAAAAGCTACTAATACCAACCGGATGAATTCCTGCGACATCATGCCAACAATCTGACTTACGCTGGCGCCCATCACTTTACGTACTCCTATTTCCTTAAACCTCCGTTCTGCCATGTAGGTGGAGAGTCCATATAAACCCAGGCAGCAAATGATCATGGCAATGATGGTGAAGCTGGTGATGATGTAGCCCACTTTACGATCTTCGTCATAGAGCTTTTGAATATTCTGATCCAGAAAGGAATATTCAAAAGGAGTATCCTGGATCTGACTTTTCCAGATTTTCTCGAGTGTTGTGAGCGTTTGCTCAAGTTGCGCAGTAGAGACATCCGCTATCAGAAATGAATACTGCTGGTTAGTAGAGGCAAGTTCAAATAAGGTAGGATTAATCAGCTCTTTTAAAGAAGTCTGGTGATAATCGGCCATTACACCGATCACTTCGTACGTATATTTCTCGCCTTGCCAGTCGAAATGAATCGATTGCCCAATAATTTCATCCTGAGTAAAGCCTAATTGCTTAACGGAAGTGGCGTTGACAATAACTTTTCTTCGCTCCATTTCCTGATTATCGGAAAAAGTACGGCCTGCGAGCAGGGGAATGTTCAGCATCTCCAAATACCCGGGTGCAATCCGGTTTCGTCTGTGGATAATGGCGTTGTCCATGCTGCCTCCGTCTTTATAATACACGGCATCGCTAAATATGACTGACCCCGGCATATAGTCCGCAGCCGATACGGAGTTCACTTCACTGGTTTGTTCGAATTCGCGCTTCAGAATTTCAAATTGGGTGCGGGCCTCGGTAGTGCGCAACGGTAAAACAATTTTTGCTTTTGAATCGAATCCCAGATCCTTGTTCTGCAAATAATTTAATTGTTGAGATACAATGATCATTCCGCAAACCAAGGTAATGGCAATCATAAATTGAAATACCACCAACGATTGGCGCAGCCATCCGGAGGCATTCTGAAGACCTGATTTTCCCTTCAGTACCTGGGCGGGTTGGAAAGAAGAAAGGTAGAAAGCAGGATAACTTCCTGCTACGATTCCGGTGATCAAGGTGATGGCTAACAAGGCGCTAGCAATGAAGTAGATATTCTCCGTGTTGAGTGCAATCGTCTTACCGGTAATCTGATTGAATGCCGGTAATCCCAACTGAACCAAAACAACACTTACCAGGATGGCGAGTATTACAATAACCATCGCTTCCCCCAGCAGTTGACTGATCAATGAACTTCTAAATGCACCCATCACTTTTCGGATTCCAATTTCTCCCGCCCGTTTGGAGGCTTTGGCAGTAGACAGGTTCATAAAATTGATGCAGGCGATTAACAAAATGAAAACCGCGATGGAGGCAATGACATACAGGTAGGTGATGCGGGGACTTTGACGGATATCGGACCTTAAGTAGATATCTTTCACGGGTTCAAGCCCCAGGGTTTTACTCATGCCCAATGCTTTCATGTCTTCAGCACCGTACTTAATCAGCACTTCATTCATTTTGCGGATCACCGTTTGCGGATCACTTCCGGGATGAAGTTTCAAATAAGCAGGAACAAAATTTTGACCGGCCCATTCCCCTGTTGCCTCCGCATTTGATCGCAGGTATTCGGCCCATCCCGAACTCATCATCGAAACAATAAAATTGGGTTGCACATGGCTCTTTACGGTGGACCGAAACACACCGGTTATTTTAAAGTTAATCGGGTCGCCACCCTGGGCGATTTGAATGTCTTGGTCCAAAGCCAGCTCATCCCCAAAAAGTTTCTTTGCCAGTCGATCGCAAATCACTACGGTATTCGCATCCGTAAGCGCTTTAGCTGGATCTCCTTCAATGAATTCAAAGGTCAATACTTCAAACAGGGTGGAGTCGGCAATAAATCCATTGGTTTCGTAAAAGATGTTATCCTCATGCTTGATCAGATTCTGTGCAACACCGGGAGGGTTTAGTAACCGGGTGGCCGCTTGCACTTCCGGAATCTCCTCCTTCATGGTCATGCCGATGGGCGGAGAGGTGGACCCTAATTTATCAATGCCCCGGTCAGACTCAAATTGAGTGGTGATCAGATACAAATCATCCCGTTGATGATGGTACTGATCATAGCTCAGTTCATCTTGAATGTACAAGGCTAAGATTAAACAACAAGCTACGCCCAGGGCTAACCCGGAGATATTAATAATGGAGTAGAGTTTGTTACGCAGCAGGTTACGGAGGGCGATTTTCAGATAATTCTGAAGCATGGGTATTTATTTCTACCCGCTTACTCTAAATCAATGCCAGATGAAAATAGGGTTTTTTGACATAATTAAGCAGGTATGTTTGCCTATTTGCGGTCATTTTTGGACGTAGCCGTCCGCTATCGACCATCTACTTTACCCGTGGTACCGTAGCTCCTTTTCCCGTTCCGATTCTTCCTTCTCGCGTTTGATGCGGACTTTAGCCGGGGGCCCAACCATGATCGGAACGCGTTCCACTTCAACATTGGCCAATTCCAGTCCGTACATTTCTTCGGTGGAGAGACTGTAGTTTTTAATGAACCGATAGCCCTGAATGATCAGGTTGTCGAAGTTAGAGATTTCGCTATCCACGGAGGCCAATGAATGCAGAATAATAAACTTGAAGTCGGCCGGCATGCTGTGCTTTTGCAACGAATCATAATGACTGGTTAAATCAATTTCAGCACTCTCGGCCATGTCGTGCAGGATTTTATTGAACAAGAGGTTTACCCGATGATCGGTTTTGAAGCCCAATTTGATCCGGATGAAGAAACACTTTTTTGGAATGATGGTGTCTACAGAATACTTGGAGGTATAGGGGCTATCCACCGTATCCACGTGAATGAACCAATACACATCGGCTCGTTTGGGTCGTTTCTTAAAGATGGAGTAGACAATGTTCGAATCAATGTAGCGCTTGCTGTTGGCAACCGCCATGTACACCAGGTTTGTGGCTTCTTTTGGCACACTTGTATCGGCTTGCAGATCCTGAATGAGTGGCACATAATGCTTTAAGTCCACAAACTCGGTATGCCGGTCGCGCAGGATGCGGGCCCGTAACAGGATATACATCATCAGGAAGAAGACAAAGGCAATGGAAAAGGAGAACCACCCGCCATGGGTAAACTTACTCAGGTTGGAGATGAGGAAGGACCCTTCAATAGAGAAAAAGAGCAACGCAATGACCGAGGTTCGGATGGTTGATTTTTTGGAAGTGGAAAAATAGTAAACAAGTAACGAAGTGGTCATCAGCATATCGAAGGTGATGGCTAACCCGTAAGCGGACTGCATTGCATCCGACTCTTTAAAGTAAAGTACCACCATGATACAACCCAGCATAAGAATCCAATTGATTGCGGGGATATAAATTTGCCCCATTACCTGACTTGGATAGCGTACCCGGGTGGCCGGCCATAATTTTAATTTCATGGCCTCATTCACCAGGGTGAAGGTACCTGAGATCAAAGCTTGGCTGGCGATGATGGTGGCCATAGTAGCCAACACAACGCCAATGAAAAGCAAAGCTTGCGGCATGATTTCAAAGAAAGGAATGGCACCTTCCAGCCGGGTACCCTGATGTTCCAACAGCCAGGCTCCCTGACCAAAGTAGCTCAGCAACAAGCATACTTTTACAAAGCCCCAACCCAGGCGGATGTTTGCCTTTCCGCAATGCCCAAGGTCTGAATACATGGCTTCCGCCCCTGTGGTACACAGAAATACGGCACCTAGAATCCAGAACCCTCCCGGATATTTAACCAATAAATCATAGGCGTATACAGGATTGAGGGCTCTTAATACACCAAAATTTCCTGCTAAATGATAGAGCCCTATAGAGCCGATGAACACGAACCATAACAACATAACAGGACCGAAGGTGGTGCCCACCACGCGGCTGCCAAATTGCTGGAAGATGAACAAGCCAAGGAGGATGGCAATCACAATCGTGAGGATCGTTTGCTCGGAAATATCCTGGTTGAGTGTCCGTAACCCTTCAATGGCTGAGGTAACACTAATGGCAGGGGTTATGAAGCCATCGGCAATCAACGTACAGCACCCAATGATGGCGGGAAAGATAACCCACCGGGCCTTGTACCTGCGCACGAGCGCATACAAAGCAAAAATTCCACCTTCCCCTTTGTTGTCGGCATTTAATGCGAGGTAAACATACTTAAGGGTGGTGATCAGGGTGAGTGTCCAGAATACACAGGACAGTCCTCCATAAATCAAATCTTCCGTTATCACGTGATCGCCCACAATAAACCGAAGCGTATAAATCGGAGAAGTTCCGATGTCTCCGTAGATGATGCCCAGGGCCACCAACATTCCGGCCGCTGAAATTTTATGAAGACGTGAATCTTTGGAATCCATTATACCGGTTGCTTGTTCAACTCTTCCTGGTTAATCTTTTCCTCATTGCGCCCTATAATCAGTCGGTTGCTTCGATCGTAGCTGAAGTAATTCCACATCCAGCTGAAAAAGGTAAACACTTTATTCCGAAATCCAACAATTGACATTAGATGGACAAACATCCAGACATACCAGGCAAAAAATCCCTGAAACCGGATGCCCTTCATGTCTACCACCGCCTTGTGTCGTCCAATGGTTGCCATCGAGCCCTTGTCAAAGTAACGAAATGGCTTTAACGGTTTCTTCAGGATGATGTTCCGGATATTGCGGGCTACCAGCCGGCCTTGTTGCTGGGCAGGAGGAGCCATCATGGGGTGTCCTTTGGGAAATTTCTCATCTCCATCCAGCAAGGCCACATCCCCAATGGCAAAAATATTGGTGTATCCTTTTACGCGATTGAATTCATCCACCATAATCCGGTTACCACGCGCAATCAATTCGGGTGCAATACCGCCTACCGGATTCCCTTTCACACCGGCTGCCCAGATCAGCGACCGGGAAATCAGACGCTCACCTGAACTTAAAATCACTTCATACCCATCGTACGATTTTACCGCAGCATTAAGGTGCACTTTAACGCCCATGTCGGTTAAAAATTCCAGTGCCTTTTTACCGGCTTGCTCCGACATCCCATTTAATAGCCGCGGGGATGCCTCGATCAGATGGATATCCATCTGACGCATATCCAATTCTTTGTAGTCTTTAGGAAAGACATTTTTCTTCAGTTCGGTTAACGCCCCAGCCAGTTCCACACCGGTGGGCCCACCCCCAACAATCACAAAATCCATCAGGCTGTTCATCACTTCCATATCTTCGGTAAGCAGCGCATACTCCAGTTGCCTGATTATTTTGTTTCGGAGTTTGGTGGCATCCACAATATTCTTCATGGACGATGCGTTTTTCTCCACCTCACTCATCCCATAAAAGTTGGTAACAGCACCGGTAGCAATGACCAGGTAGTCGTATTTCACTCCACCAATGGAAGTTTCGATGTAGTTTTCTTCCGGGTGGATCGTTTTTACTTCGCCCAGGCGAAAATAAAAGTCATCTTGCTTACCAAATAGCTTTCGGAAAGGCGCCACAATGGAGTTGGTCTCCAGGCCAGAGGTGGCTACCTGATAAAGCAGGGGTTGAAAGGTGTGGTGATTATATTTATCAAATAATACGACCTGGGTATGGAAGCCGCGCAATCCTTTTACTACTTCCAGGCCTCCAAAGCCGCCACCGATCACGATAACGCGAGGTCTGCCAAGGTCGGCAATACGCGTGCGCGTAGTAATTAATTTTGGCATTTAAAGAGAATTCTGGCCTTAAAAAGTGTGCAATTTACAGGTTGTCGAATGATTTATTCCGGTTTGAAAATTTTTTTTGTTCTTGAACCTTTAACCAGAGTAAACCCTGTAATTTTGAATACTAAACAAACAACCGTTATGGTAAAGCAATTCTTAGTAGTATGTTCAATCGGTGCCGTCATGATGAGCTGTGGCGGGGAGGCCGAAAAGTTGAGAACACAAGTTGATAGTTTAAGAAATGAACTTGAAACCAGCCAGCAATTCGCTCAAACCTTGCAGGAAGTGGGCGTTTTGATGGACTCCATTGATGAAAACAGAAAGTTATTGCGGGTGAACATGGTGGAAGGAACCACCTACGATGATTATACCGCGCGGATGAAGGACATTAACAATTACGTGAAGGATACGCAAAACAAGATTGAAGATCTTGAAAAATCGTTGAAGAAATCGAAAGGAAACACCAATGCATTGAGTGCCACGATCAAAAAGTTAAAGGCTGATTTGGAAGAGCGGAATAAAGAAATAGCAGCGCTGAATGAGCACGTGGATCAGTTGCGCAATGAAAACCAAAACCTGATCACTACTGTGGGCTTGCAGGAAGCAGAGCTGAATGACAAGGAAGCACAAATCGCTGCCAAACAACAAGAACTTGCTTTGATTGAAGCCAAGATTCAGGAACTGATGATTGCCAGCAAAGTAAGTGAGGCGGATTCGTATTATGCCCGCGCGCAGGCGGTGGAGGAAGCTGCCAACCGTACCAAACTAGCTCCTAAGAAGAAGAAGGAGACTCTGAAAGAAGCCATTGAACTATACAAGAAGTCACTTTCTTTGGGTAAGGAAGAAGCCCAAGCCAAGATTACTGAATTAGAGAAAAAGATTTAATGGAGATCGCTGTTCGGAAGGAGCCCTGGCAAACGTCAGGGCTTTTTTGTTGATGAGGTTGGCCAGATAAAAGAAGCCACAAGCACAGACAGGACAACCCCGATCGTATCCAGAACCCAATCCCAAAGATCCGGAGTTCTTCCCGGTATCAAACGTTGGTAGCTCTCATCCAAAATGCCAAATAATGAACCGATGACGAGTGTAAGAAGGACATAATTTCTTTTGCTTGAAAACTCAAGCCGCGACCAGTGGGATAAAAATATTCCGAGCACAAAATATTCAACACAGTGAATGAGTTTGTCAGGAGTGAGTTGAAATGCTTTTGGAATATTGCTGCCGGGAACAGAGGAACCCGCAATAATAATCAGACCAATACCAAGGGCGCTCCAGCGCGCCTTTTGCAGAGAATTCATGCTGTGTTATTCCATGCCAATCAGGTAAACGGTATAGGCAACATAACTGGATAACAAGAGAAAGGCCTCCCACCGATCCAACTTGCGTTGATTGAGGGTGAACATAAAGATCATTAATACCAGCGTAGAGGCCATAGTGACATATAAATCAAAATTCAACGCCTGGTTGTAGGGCATCGGATTAATAAAACCCGTAACCCCTAATATGAAGAAGACATTGAAAATATTAGAACCCACGACATTGCCGATCGCGATGTCTGTATTTTTACGATAGGCTGCTACAGCGGAGGTGGCCAATTCCGGTAAAGAGGTACCGGCTGCCAGGATGGTTAATCCGATCAATTTCTCACTCAAACCAAAATACTTGGCAATGCTGGTGGCGCTGTTCACCACTGTGGTACCGCCCCCAATCAGCATGGCTAGCCCCAAGGCAACCATGCCCACTGCGAGTGTGGTTTTATAAATTTTTATTTCTTGCGTCTCCCCATATTCGCTTGCGTTTTTCATGGTTCGGTAGATGTACAAAAGGAACCCTCCGAAGAAAAGTAAAAGAATAAAACTGTCCATGCGGCTGATCATGTCGCTATCACTTTTCCATAACAACTGATCATTGACGAGAATAAATAGAACTCCGGCAGCCAATAAGGAAAGGGGCACTTCAAACTTCACTGTATTACGTTGAACCACCAGTGGATAGATCAATCCTGCAATACCCAGAATAAATAAGAGATTGAAATTGTTGCTGCCGATAACGTTGCCAAAAGAGGCATCATTTTTTCCATTCAAAGCGGACAATAAACTTACAATCAATTCAGGCATAGAAGTTCCAAAAGCAACTACGGTAAGGCCGATGGCCAGATTGGAGATGCCATTCTTTTTAGCGATTGAGGATGAACCATTTACCAGAAAATCAGCCCCTTTGATGAGTATGACAAAACCGATCAGAAGGTCAATAAATTGAAAGGTGAGACCTTCGAAGAAATAGGAAAGCATGAATGTGGTGTTTAGGGTATCCGAAAGATAAAATCTTTTCTTTATCACTAAAAAGGTACATTCAAAAAATTACCCTGTTCAGAACCGCGGTTTCTGTTAAATTTGCAGTTCGCTTTATGACCCTAGACATCATAATTACTCTTTTTCTGGTCCTTTTGAATGGCTTTTTTGTTGCTGCCGAGTTTGCCATTGTAAAGGTCCGGTCTTCGCAAATCGCACTCGAAAAAGGTACATTATCGAAAGATGCAGCCAAAATTATTGTCAACAACCTCGATGGATTTTTGGCCGCGACCCAGTTGGGAATTACCCTGGCCAGTTTGGGATTAGGATGGGTTGGCGAGGATGTGGTATCCACCATCATTCTGAACTTAATGAACTCGCTCAATCTTGAGTTGAGTGAATCGGCAGCCCATCGTATAGCTCTGCCAGTTGCATTCCTTGTATTAACCATCCTGCACATTGTTTTTGGCGAATTAGCGCCAAAGTCGATTGCCATCCGCTATCCCGCCAGCACCACCTTGCGGGTCTCCATTGCCTTGCGGATTTTCTATTTTGTCTTCCGCCCCTTCATTTGGCTCCTGAACGGATTTGCCAATTTGATCCTGAAACTGTTTGGAATTAAGCCCATGAGTGAAATAGAAATTCACTCGGAAGAAGAGTTGAAACTGATTATTGCAGAAAGCGAAGAAGGAGGGGCGATCGAAACATCCGAACGGGAGTTAATTCAGAATGTTTTTGATTTTGATAACCGGGTTGCCCGCCAGGTGATGGTGCCTCGCGTAAAAATGAGTATGATCAAAGCCGATACCACCATTCAGGAAGCGATGAATATCGTTTTGAAAGAGGGGTATTCGCGTTATCCCATTTATGAGCAATCGAAAGATGAAATTATAGGCGTTGTTCATTCCAAGGATATTGTCTCGAACTACATCCAGCAAACTGGCAAAGGCCTAAAGGAAATTATGCGACCCGTTCAATTTATACCTGAAACCAAACCGATCGATGTGTTGTTGCGGGACTTTCAGCGAACCAAGGCGCAGATGGCATTTGTCGTGAGTGAGTTTGGCGGCATTATTGGCCTTGTTACCCTGGAAGATATCCTGGAAGAATTGGTGGGAGAAATTCAGGATGAGCACGATCAGGAGCAGCAAATTGTGGTCACCACCGATAAGAAAACATTCCAAATCGCTGCTCAATCTTCTTTACATGATATCAACAAATTGCTCGATGTGCCCTTTCCGGAGGCCGAAGAGTATGAGACCCTGGCTGGGTTGTTAACGTATGAGCATCCCGCCTTAAAAGAAGGCGATGTTTTGTCGGTCCTTAATTATCAGGTAAAAATCCTGAAGATCAATCAGACCTTGCCTGAGTTGGTGGAGGCGAAATTAGTAGTTGCTGAAAAAGCCTAATCGGTTGACGGGTAACTTAAAACCACTTCTTGTGTTTGAAGTACAGGATCATCAGGATAAAGATACCGCCCATTAACCCCAATACCCCATAATATCCCCACGACCACGTTAGTTCTGGCATATTATGAAAATTCATTCCGTAGATGCCTGCTACAAAGGACAGGGGTATGAAAATGGTGGTGATCACCGTAAGCAGTTTCATCACTTCGTTCATCTTATAATTAATGGTATTCATGTATAAATCCATTAACGTAGAAGTAAGATCTTTATAGGTATCCAGAGAATCGATCAGGTGAATAACATGATCGTATACATCATTGAAATACTTCAGGTTCCGGTCTTCAATAAATCCCTCTTCGTTCTTAACAACCCGGTTCAGAGCCTCTCGAAGCGGATACACTACTTTTCGGAGATAAATGAACTCCTTACGGAGTTTCTGGATACGTTGAAAATCCATCACGGTGGGGTTGCTGGAAATACTTTCTTCAATTTCCTCCACTTGCCGGCCAATGTTCTCCAGCACGGAATAATAGCTATCCACGATTGTATCGATGAGTCGATACAATAGGTAGTCCGCCCCACGTTTACGAATGATGTTCGTTTCTTGTTTAATTCGATTTCGCAGACTGTCGAAAATATCGCCTTCTTTCTCCTGAAAAGAGAGAATGTAATTCTTGCCTAAAACAAAACTTATATGCTCGTAGTCGATGCTTTGGCCCTCAATCCGGTAAAGCATTTTGAGCGTAAAGAATAGATGATTGTCATACTCATCAGCCTTGGGTTGGTGGTCGGTATTGAGGATATCTTCCACCAATAAATAGTGAAGATCAAATTTTTTGCTGATTTTCTTGATGAGCGCATCATCCGATAAACCGTCAACATTCAACCAATTAATCTTGTTGAGATCGCAATGGTCTAACAAATTATCTACAGGTATATTTTCCCGAAAGCTGTGGGTAGTTTCATCAAACGTAATGAGTTCCAGGATAACCTTTTGTCTTTCAAAAATTTGATGTTCGTGTTCGGTTAAATGTTCATTTAACTGTTTGAGTACGGCTTTTCTTTTTGAGTCAGTTTTCTTCATGGTGAAAAGAGTAATCCGTCAACGATTCATTAGTAATCGTCCCGGGTAGCCAAATTCTATATTTTCCTGCTGAAACCGCTCCTGGATGGTTTTCAGGACATCGCACTTCAATTCGAAAGCATTGGTTGGATTGGTGGCCCACACATACCCTCGCAGTTGAATTCCGAAATCGGCAAATGTCATCACGCGTACCATCACGGGTTGTTCTCCTTTAGTGAGTTCTTCCGGTGATCGGTTGTCAATACAATACGGGTGGTTTAATCCAGCTTGTTGAATGATGTCCATGGCACGGTTCAGGTTGGCAGTAAATGCTACCGGTACTTCAATAAATACACAGATTTTCTCATCGGTAAGCGTTGAGTTAATGATCGTTTCATTACTGATCACGCTGTTGGGAATGACGATCCTACGGTTTTCAAAATCTTTGATTATTGTATGTCGTAAGGTGATATCTTCTACATCGCCCGTATAAAGTTGCCCTATTTTAACCCGATCACCCACACTAAAGGGTTTGAAAATCACTAAAAAGAAACCGCTGATGATATTTGAAAAAGCCGATTGTGAGGCAAACCCGACAATGGCTGCCAGCACCCCGGCTCCGGTCAGCAGGGTGGTACCCACGGCCCGGAAAGAAGGTATCGACCTGAAAATAATGATTGCAGCAATCAGGTATATGATGAAGTCTACAGCATTCTTGAAGAAATTATAGCGGGTGGGGTCTACCTTAAGTTTTTGGGCTGCGCCACGGATGAACCTGCCGATTAGAAATCGAAGCAGCCGGGAGACAAGGAAGGCAACCGCCAGTACAATCAGGGAAAAGACAACCTGTTCCCATTGCTTGTCAACCATATTCATGGCATCGAAAATAGCAATTAGTTAACAGTTAGGCGTTAAACGTGTCGGTTTTTTAGAATAACAGGTTTACGTTGGCAAGTATTTTCATATTGAGAATTCGGGTGATTGCTTATTATTGCAGTCCGTGACCAGAAACCTCGATACAATTAAAGCCCCGGTGGCCCGCGAGATGGAAGAGTTTGAACAAAAGTTCAGGGCTTCCATGAAGACCCGGGTTATGCTGCTGGACAAAATCATGAATTATATCGTGAAACGGAAGGGTAAGCAGATGCGACCCTTGTTTGTTTTCCTGAGCGCGGGGGCAACCGGCATCATCAATGAATCAACCTTTCGGGGAGCGTCTTTAATTGAATTGGTTCATACGGCCAGTTTGGTGCATGACGATGTCGTGGATAATTCAAATTACCGCAGGGGATTCTTTTCGGTCAACGCCCTGTGGAAGAACAAGATTGCGGTTCTGGTGGGTGATTTCTTGCTCACGCGGGGTCTGTTTTTGGCGCTGGAGCACAAAGACTATGAACTGCTGAGCATTTGTACCGATGCCGTAAAAGAAATGAGTGAAGGGGAGTTAATGCAAATGGAAAAGGCTCGCAAGTTGGACATCAGCGAGGACATTTATTATGAAGTGATTCGGCAAAAGACAGCTTCCCTCATCGCATCCTGTTGCTCGATTGGCGCTAGTTCTTCAGGCGCGCCTCCGGAAACCATAAGCAAACTGAAAAAATTTGGAGAACATGTGGGCATGGCATTTCAAATCAAAGATGATTTGTTTGACTATGGTGAGGATGAAATTGGAAAGCCGGTGGGCATTGATATCAAAGAGAAGAAAATGACGTTGCCGTTGATCTATTCCCTGGCTCAAGCACCCTGGCTGGAGAAGCGTAAAATTATAGGCATTGTAAAGAGTGGTACCGAGGACTCAAACAAAGTGAAATACGTCATTGACTTTGTGAAAAAATCAGGAGGCATTGACTATGCGAATAGCAAAATGAAAGAATACCATCAACGAGCAATGACGATTCTGGATGAAATTCCACCTTCGGCCTATAAAACCTCGCTCGCAGATCTAGTGCAGTTTACAATCGAGCGAAAAAGTTAACCCACTGCGGTGAGGCGATGGGTTCTATTATTTACGATAAAAAGGGCTCTGATTTATACTTTAACCCGGTCGCGTCCGGCTTCCAGAATGGCGTATTCTTTCAACCGCTTATAGATCGGTTCTTCCAGAATTTGTGACGCAGGACCAATATTTTCAGGCGCATAATTTCCTTCGGATTCCCACCACATTTTCGCCTTCTGCCGCGCCTCAGATTTGTCTACCTCAAAGTAGTTGATAATCGAATCCGAAATGATCCAGGGTTTTGCGATGGTAGCGTATTTTTCAAATATCATCGACCGCATTTGAGTGCCAGTGGATTGATTCTTGAAATGGGAAAGGGTATAGGACATGGTTTCTGGTTCGGTCATCACCATATCCCAATATTTTTTTGAGGTAACTACTTGAGCAGTAGTAAGTAAGTATCCAAATCCTTTTTCAATGGGCTCTTTTGTAATCTGGCAAGTAGCCTTGAATTCTTTCTTTTTCTTTCCAAACAGGTCGAGGAGTGCCATGATACTTGTGTTTTACCTTCTTAGATACTCCCAAAAGGATAAATAGTTGCACCCAGCACCTGATTTTTTGAGTAAAACATCAAAAAAATGACGTGAACGGTTGTTTTCGCCTGTTTCGGAGTTATGGGATCAAAGGTTAACCGCCCTTATTTCCATTTTTCTGGCTCTGGATGAACCGTTCGTGTTTGGTGAAGAAATCCTCTAATTGAACGACTGGTAATTTCTTTGCAATAATCTTATGATTCCGGTCCAGGATGTATAGGGAGGGAGTTGTTTCTGCGTAATAAAGCTTCGAGTAATGTTGCGGAATGTAGGAGCGGGGCCCGTTTACGGTAATCCATGGAGTCTTCATGTCTTTCATGAAGGTTTTCATTTTTTGCATCGAAGTATCTGAGGCAACAGCAAAAACTTCAAGATCGAATTTTGTCTTAAACTTGTTGTAGAACTCAACCAGCTTTGGAGTCTCTTCTTTGCAGTGGCCACACTCCGGGTCGAAGATCCATAAAATGGTATACTTATTCTTGATGTCGTACAAAGCACGGGGTTGCAGATTTTGATCCTGCATAATCAGGTTAGCCCCGGTTTTACCTACCAGGCTGCCACGGATTTTATCCGCATAATCTTTCAGATTTTGCTTGACTTTGTCCGTAATCCAAAAATTCATTTCACCACTGGCATAATACTTATCATATAGCCGGACGTACACTTCATCCAGCCCCATGATCTCCGGATTTGTATAGAGGAAGAGACAATTCCATACGAGGTATTTATAAGTTTCAGGATTCTTTTTCGCCTTTGAAACCATAAAATCGATAGCCTTCATAAGGGTGTCGGGAACAGGGGCGTAAAGCTTTTGTAGATACTCTTTTATTTTCTCCTGGTAAATGGGCCTCGGCAATCGAATCAAGGCATCATCGGCCAGATCAAATTTGTCAAAGAAGTGTTGACGGTAGTATCGAAGTTGAAAGGTCGAGTCAATGGTACCATCTGCTTTTTTTGGTGGTGCCGGTACCTCGATGGGTTGGGTGGCCAGCAACAAACGCGCAGTGAGGGTAGTTGGATTTTCCTGAATCAACTTTTGTTGATATACTTTCACCTGCTCACTGATTTTCGAGAACGATTCCCGGGCCGGTTTTTTCTTTTCTTCGGTAAGCGTACTGTCTCTGAGAATTTTCAAAAAGGGCTCGGCTTCCTGACCGCGCTCCATATTGAATCGCATGTTTTCAAAGAATAATTTATTGTCAAGGTCTCCGGAAATGGTGGCCGTTTTAAAGAAATCTTTCGAATCACCCTCGATGGCAAAACGCTGATCACTACTTACAACAAAATCAAACACTTTTGCATTGTTTAGTACCAGAAAATAAACTCCCTGGGGCAGTGTTTTTTCATTGTCATAATAAAATGCTCCTGCCTGATTTACCTGGGCGGTGTCCCGTATCAGGGTTTGCTCTCCATAATAATGCCCAAGGTAAACGGTTGTATCTTTCCAGCCTTTGATTTTGAAATCAATCTTGTACCCCGGCTGGGCCAGGGCAGAGGTGAGACATAGTACCAGCAGAAATGCAATTGTGAGCCTCATTTTACGTTGTTAATAGTCCACAAATTTCTAAAAAGAAGTTGATAAACTGCAATTAATAGGCCAGGCTGCGATAAAGTAAGTCGATTTACACAGTCTATGCACTATCAACTTTTACAATTACTTTTGCTGCGCAAAAAATGTCGCTACACGTTTCGAATCTAACGAAGTGCTATGGCCAACAAAAAGCGGTCAATCATGCATCCTTTTTTGTTGAGAAAGGTGAAATCGTGGGCTTTTTGGGTCCGAATGGTGCAGGCAAGTCCACCACCATGAAGATCGCTACCGGATACCTGCCCCCTACCTCGGGCACGGTGCATGTCAATGGGTTGGACGTAACTACACAGTCTATTCAGGTGCGCAAGCTGATTGGCTATCTACCAGAGCATAATCCCCTGTACCTGGACATGTACGTGCATGAATACCTTCATTTTATTGGTCGTGTATTCGGGATGTCAAACGCCCAGTTAAAAAGGCGAATTCCCGAGATTGTGTTACAATGCGGACTGCTCCCGGAGCAAAATAAAAAAATAGAGGCTCTTTCGAAGGGCTACCGCCAACGGGTTGGCCTGGCCCAGGCATTAATACATAATCCGGAGGTATTGATTTTAGATGAACCTACTACCGGGCTTGATCCAAATCAGATTTTAGAAATCAGGAAATTAATTCAGGAGATCAGTATGGATAAGACCGTGATTTTTTCCACGCACATCCTTCAGGAGGTACAAGCACTGTGCAACCGGGTTATTGTGATAAATCAAGGTGAGATCGTGGCCGATGATAAAGTCACGAATCTGCTGCAGAAGCAAAAGCAACTACATGTAGTGGTTGAATTTGAAAACGATGTAAACGAGAATGATTTGCAAGCGCTTCCTGGTGTAGAACAGATTTCCCGTCTAAAGCCGGGGGTATATAAGTTAACTGCCAAAGAGGGTGCTGACTTACGCGCACATGTTTTTCGTTTTGCTGCAGATAAAAATCTTTCATTGGTTGGTTTGCGGCAGGAGGAGAATTCGCTGGAGGATATGTTCCGATCATTGACGATAAACTCGTAAAATCCAATGATCCAGGTGTTTGCCAAAGAGTTTAGTAGTTTTCTCAATTCATTGATCGCGTATATTGTTATCGGGGCTTTTCTCACCGGCATCGGCTTGCTGATGTGGGTGTTCCCGGAAACCTCGGTATTGGATTATGGCTTTGCCGATCTGGATACGCTTTTTTCGATGGGACCATATGTTTTCATTTTCCTGATTCCTGCCATCACGATGAAAAGTTTTGCCGAGGAAAGAAAAATGGGCACGCTTGAATTGTTGCTCACGAAACCATTGAGTGACTGGGACCTGGTGATCGGAAAATTTATGGCTGCTTTTGCCCTGGTATTTCTATCGCTGGTGCCGACATTAATTTATTACTATTCCGTGTATCAACTGGGCAGTCCACCAGGCAACATTGATTCGGCTGGAGTTGCGGGCTCGTACATTGGCATAGCTTTATTGGCGATGGTATTTTGTGCGATCGGCTTATTAGCTTCTGCGGTCACCCACAATCAAATCATTTCATTTATTCTTGCGGCATTTTTGTGTTTTATTTTTTATATCGGTTTCGATTCATTGGCCGCATTGCTGGAACGGGGCGCTTTGCTCGTAAAGCAGTTCGGCATCCTCTATCATTATGAGTCGTTGAGTAAGGGGTTAATTGACAGCCGTGATGTAGTTTACTTCTTCAGCGTGACCGGCTTCCTCCTATTGGCAACCAAAGTAACAATCAGCAGCAGACAATGGTGACCTGGATGACGACCAAGCGAACAGGCGATTTATTGTTGTTAGCCAACGGGTTAACGTTATTGGTCGTGCTAAACCTGGCGGCTTCATTTTATTACTTACGGATTGACCTGACGGAAGAGAAACGCTTCACCATTCAGCCACAAACCAAAGCACTTCTCAAAAATCTGGAGGATATTGTATTTATTGAAGTCTTTCTGGAGGGGGAGGATTTGAATCCCGAGTTCAGACGCTTTCAAAAGTCCATCCGCGAGACCCTCGAAGAGTTTCGGATTCATTCGGGTAACCGGGTTGAGTATACGTTTACCAATCCCTTACAGGCCGGTAACCAACAGGCACGCAATGAATTCATTGCTGAGCTTAACGACAAGGGGATAAGTCCACGCAATGTGATTGAAACCCGGGAAGGACAACGGGTAGAAAAATTTGTTTTTCCGGGTGCGCTGGTATCTTATGATGGGTTTGAGACCGGGGTGAATCTCTTGAAAGGGAGCCGGGCCCAGAATATTAACCAATCCCTGGAGGGCATTGAATATGAACTAGCGAATGCCATTCACAAGCTAAGTAACGCCAATCGCAAACGCGTGGGCCTTGTAACAGGGCATGGTGAGCTGGATAGTTTATCCATCGCCAGTTTTAACAATGCATTGTTAGACCAATATGAAGTGTTTAACGTGGATTTAACCCGAAGAATGACAATCACCGGATACGATCTGTTGATTGTGGCCAAACCCAGATTGGAATTTTCAAATCAGGATAAATACAAGCTCGATCAATTTTTGATGCAGGGGGGAAAGATTCTTTTTCTGCTCGATCGACTTGATGCCGATATGAATCGGGCTTCGGAAGAAGATTATTTTGCATTTCCCTATGACTTGAACCTGGATGATCAGTTGTTTAAGTATGGAGTGCGAATAAATCAGGATTTAATTCAGGACCGGGTTTCGGGGCGCTATCCAATTGTGGTGGGTGGTGACCGGAATCAGCCTCAGATAATGCAATTGGAATGGCCCTTCTTTCCGCTCGTAAATCAATATACCAACCACCCCATTACTCGCAACCTGGATGCTTCGCTCATAAAGTTTGTTAGTTCAATCGACACTGTGAAAGCGATCGGTGTAAAGAAGACACCGCTCCTTTTCTCATCGGCCTATTCCCGCACGGTAATGGCTCCGGTAAAAGTAGGGGTAAATGATTTGCGCAGGCAAATCCAGGAAGAGCAATTTTCCAGTGGTTCTATCGCAGTGGCTTACTTGCTGGAGGGAACCTTCACTTCACTATTCAAAAATCGGTTTGCTCCGGAGGCGGTAGATGACACTGGCTTTTTAGATCAAAGTAAGCCCACCAAAATAATCGTAGTGGCGGATGGGGACCTGGCAAGAAATGATGTTAATCCTCGGGATCATAGTCCACAGCCGCTAGGGTTGGATCCTTTTACCCAATACACCTTTTCGAATCAGGATCTGCTGCTGAACATGGTCGCATTTCTGGTTGATGAAAACGGATTGATCAAAGCAAGAAATAAGGAAGTGAAAGTCCGGCCCTTGGATAAGGGCCGGGTACAGAACGAACGGATCCGGTGGCAGGTGATTAACCTTGTTTCGCCATTGGTAGTGTTGGTAATGTTCGGATTGTCTCGTTCCTATTGGCGGAAAAGAAAATACACCCGGTTTTAAATGCAAGAGAAACGGAATACTCGGCTATTGATTTCATGGGGCGTGCTAATGGCCGTAGCAGGAGTGCTTCTCTATTTAGGAAATGCACCTTCCCGTGAGGTGGTGGATAAGGATTTGTTCCGGGCTGTTGATCAAAATGAGGTGGATCAATTCACGATTCAGAAGCCAGGGGCTGATTTAATTGAAATACGATTTGACGGTTCCAAATGGATGGTGAATAATTCTTTCGAAGCCGATCGTCAATTAATTACCATATTTTTTGCTACGTTGTTGCAGGCAGAACCTAAACGGCCCGCGGCCATTGGGCAACGCGATTCAATCAGCCAGGAGATTAACCAACACGGTGTACAAGTGAAGTTGTTCATAGGAGATGAAGTCGTGCAGGATTTCAGGGTGATCGGTAATGAGCGAAAAACGGAAACGTACTTTCAACTGAATCAGGATAATACACCGTACCTCGTAACCATCCCCGGATATCGCGTTTATGTTGGCTCCGTATTTGAATTAACCCCGGGTGAATGGCGTGATCGCAGGATCTTTAATTTCAATTGGCAGAACTTCAAAAGCCTTTCTATGAACCACCAGGATGCTCAAAATAATTTTACGGTTTCCTTCCAGGATCAGTTCTTCGGAATCGATGATTTATCCCAAGCGGATACAACACGTCTCAATGATTTTCTGGATGCTGTGTCTTTGCTCCAGGCGAGCCGATACATTGAACCGAAGGACACGGTGCGCGGGGAGCATGTGAGAAATCAACAGCCGGAGTTTTCCATCCAGGTATTGGATATTGCAAACCGGGAATATACGCTCGAGATATTCCCTAAGGCACCGGAGCAATCCTCTGTTTTAGGCAGGATTAACCGTCAAACGCTGGCCTTATTTAGTGCCCAGGACATCGTCCGCATCGCCCGTAAACGCAGGGATTTTAAGCGCTAAAACCGACCCCGAACATTCGTTTTTCAGATTGGTTTTTCTTTCTAACTTTACCGCCCTATACAACCACAAACCACTGATTTACAATGAAGTTTATTGTTAATTCAAGCTATCTGCTCAAGCAGCTTTCTAATATCAACGGAGTAATTACTACCAACCCAGTAGTACCCATTTTAGAGAATTTCCTTTTTGAAATAGATAAAAGCAATCTTACTGTTACCGCTTCCGATTTACAAACGTCCATGATTACGGAGATTACGGTCGAGTCGAAAGAACGAGGTAACATTGCGGTGCCCGCTCGCATCTTATTGGATACATTAAAAAACCTGCCCGATCAACCCGTTACGTTTTCGATTGATGAATCAACTTATAGCATTGAGATAAGTTCGGATAATGGTCGCTATAAATTAGCTGGCGAGAATGCAACCGATTTTCCAAAAGTCCCTTCGGTTTCGAACGATTTTTCGGCTTCGATTTCTTCGGATGTATTGGCGCGGGCAATCAACAATACCATTTTTGCAACCAGCAATGATGAACTTCGTCCTGCCATGACCGGTGTTTATGTTAATCTGGCGGATAAGAGCACCACCTTTGTAGCCACTGATGGTCATCGGTTAGTTCGTTATCGCAGAACGGACATTAAATCGGATAATGGGAATTCCATTATTATTCCGCGGAAAGCACTCAACTTGTTAAAGGCAACGCTGCCCACAGAGAATACGGATGTCACTATCGACTTCAACATGTCGAATGCCTTCTTTAAGTTTGGGCACATTCGTATGATTTGCCGGTTAATTGACGAGCGTTTCCCGGATTATGAGAATGTGATTCCTTCACAAAACCCGATCAAAATGACAATCAGTCGCACCGATCTGTTGGGTTCGTTGAAGCGGATTTCTATTTATGCCAATAAGACTACCCACCAGGTACGACTGAAAATCACGGGCAGTGAGTTACAGGTTTCAGCAGAAGACCTGGACTTTTCAAATGAAGCGAATGAGCGCCTTTCTTGTGAACATGAAGGTGAGGATATTGAGATTGGCTTTAATGCCAAGTTTTTGATCGAGATGTTAACCAACCTGGATACGGATCAGATTAAGTTAAATATGTCGGCTCCGAACAAAGCCGGAGTAATTCTTCCCGCAGAAAAAGAGAAAGGGGAAGATATCCTGATGCTGGTAATGCCAGTCATGCTGAATCAGTACGTTTAACAATCACATAATACTGCCTAAACCATTGAAAACCACGCAGGTTGCGTGGTTTTCTTTTTTTCTGATGGTTACTTTTATGTATTGTAATTCATGAATTTCCGATTTAACTTATTTCAAATTTGTCTATGGAAGATTTCAATACGTGGTGGGATGGCCTTAGTGTAGTGTTAAAAATCTATTGGGGAATTGCCGTTCCATTCACGCTTTTTTTTGTGCTTCAACTGGTGCTTTCATTTCTAGGCGCGGAGTCCCCGGATGATTTACCGGATTCTGAAATTGAAGCCGATCATGGTATCCCCTTTCAGTTCCTGACAGTAAAAAACCTGATTGGGTTCTTCACCATTTTTGCATGGACTGGCATAGCGTGTACCGAAGCCGGATTTTCAAATGGAATCACCTTAGTGCTGGCAACGGTGGCCGGTTTGATGATGATGGGGTTAATGGCCGGGTTATTTTATCTGATGATGAAAAGCGGAGCCGATGGAACCATGAAGATCAGGAATGCCATTGGTCAGGTGGGCGAAATTTATCTGACTATCCAACCGAAGCGCACGGGTATGGGTAAGATCCAGGTGAAAGTGAGTGGCTCGTTACGCACCCTGGATGCCATGACCGATGATGAGCAACCGCTAACCAGCGGCCAACTTGCCCAGGTAGTGGAAATTGTTAATGATAATATCCTATTAGTAACCTCTAAATAATTCCAGTCTATGTTTACGCTGCCAATCCTGGCCCTTGTTGGTCTTTTTGTTTTTGTTATAATCACCACGGTATTACGCAGGTACAAGCGCTGTCCTTCCGACCGAATCCTGGTAGTATATGGTAAAGTTGGTGGAGGTGGTTCGGCCAAGTGTATTCATGGTGGGGCTGCTTTTATCTGGCCTGTCTTTCAGGATTATTCGTTTATGGATTTGACCCCGATATCCATCGAGGTGAATCTCACCAATGCCTTGAGTAAGCAGAACATTCGGGTGGATGTTCCTTCCAAATTCACGGTCGGTATTTCTACGGAGTCCGGAGTCATGGAAAATGCTGCGGAGCGTTTGCTGGGCTTACAGCGTCCTGATGTTCATGCTTTGGCACATGATATTATTGTGGGTCAGATGCGATTGGTGGTGGCCATGATGGACATTGAGGAGATTAACACGAACCGCGATAAATTTTTGCTTAACGTTTCGCACAATGTGGAAGTCGAGTTGAAGAAGATTGGTTTGAAGTTGATAAACGTGAACATTACGGATATCAAAGATGAGAGCGGTTACATAGCCGCCTTGGGGAAAGAAGCTGCAGCAAAGGCCATCAACGAGGCTAAAATCCGGGTGGCTGATCAGGAGCGTCTGGGTGATATTGGTAAAACCGAGGCTGAAAAGGAACGTGACATTAAAGTATCGGAGATGGTGCGCGACCGTGATACGCAGGTAGCCGTTACCATTAAGGATAAGGAGGTTTTGATTGCAGGCGCGAAGCGCGATGAGCAGATCGGAAAAGTTGAAGCGGAACGCGACACCCGTATTAAATCAGCAGAGGCAAATGCACTGGCGGTTACCGGTGAAAACCAATCCAAGATCGCCATAGCCAACTCGGACGCCCAACGTAGGGAGCGTGAAGCGGAAGCCTTAAAGAAAGCCATTGCAGCCGAGAAGGTGCAGGCAGCAAAAGCGTTGGAAGAAGCGTATCTCGCTGAGCAAAAAGCTGAACAGGCACGTGCCGAGCGCGACCGGGCTTCACAAAATGCTAACATTGTGGTAGCTGCTGAAATCCAGAAGCAAAAAGCAATCATTGAAGCCCAGGCAGAAGCTGAGAAGTTAAGAGAGCGAGCCAAAGGGGAGGCAGATGCAATTTATGCCAAGCTGGAAGCTGAGGCACGAGGTATGTTTGAGATTCTCACCAAACAGGCACAGGGTTTACAACAAATTGTTCAGGCTTCTGGTGACAATGCCCGCGATGCCGTTTTGTTATTGATTGTTGATAAGTTGCCCGAATTGGTGCGATTACAAACGGAAGCAATCAAAAATATTAAAATTGATAAACTCACCGTGTGGGATGGTGGTTCGGGTTCTCCTGATGGAAAGACCTCCACAGCCAATTTTATTTCAGGATTGTACAAGTCGGTTCCTCCATTGCAGGAGATCTTTAACATGGCGGGTATGGAATTGCCGGAATACTTAAAAGGGAAGACGGCTGCCGAATTGCAAACAATGGCCGATGAAGCTAAAGCCAAACAAGGAGCGATAGGGGAGGCCGACAAGAAAGATACAGGGAAAGAGAAAAGTAAATAAAGAAACTAGAAAGGCCCGGGTTACGGGCCTTTCTAGTTTTGGTAGTAATGAGATTATTTCAAATCCGAAAAATCGAATGAAGTTTCCAAAAACTTGGTCGTAAACTTACCTGACCGGAAGATAGGATTGTCCATCAACTTCAAATGGAAAGGAATCGTAGTTTTTACACCTTCAATAATGAACTCGCTTAATGCGCGCTTCATTCGGGTGATCACCTCTTCGCGCGATTGACCGGTAACAATTAATTTTCCAATCATCGAGTCGTAATTGGGGGGGATGGTGTATCCAGCATAAACATGGCTGTCTACCCGCACACCATGACCACCAGGTTTGTGGAGGTTGATGATCTTGCCGGGCGAAGGCCGGAACCCGTTGGCTGGATCTTCTGCGTTGATCCTGCATTCCATCGCAAACAGGTTTGGATAGTAGTTGTTACCGGAAATGGGTACTCCGGCAGCTACTTTAATCTGTTCTTTGATGAGGTCATAGTTGGTTACTTCCTCGGTGATCGGATGCTCTACCTGAATCCGGGTGTTCATCTCCATGAAGTAAAAATCTCCATGCTTGTCCACCAGGAATTCAATAGTCCCGGCACCTTCGTAGTTGATGGCTTTAGCACCTTTAATGGCGGCTTCCCCCATCTTATCGCGCAGTTCCTGGCTTACAACAGGAGAGGGAGTTTCCTCCACCAGTTTCTGGTGCCTGCGTTGAATAGAGCAATCGCGTTCAGAAAGATGACATACCTTTCCATACTGATCGCCCACTACCTGTATTTCAATGTGACGTGGTTCTTCAACAAATTTCTCGAGATACAACCCATCGTTTCCAAAGGCCGCACCGGCTTCACGTTTGGCATCGTCCCAGGCCTTTTTAAATTCTGATTCATCGTTAAT
Source organism: uncultured Ohtaekwangia sp. (assembly GCA_964488465.1). Lineage (GTDB taxonomy): Bacteria > Bacteroidota > Bacteroidia > Cytophagales > Cyclobacteriaceae > ELB16-189. The sequence goes on from CAZAUN010000001.1 coordinate 371,809, forward strand.
GATACGCATTCCCTTACCACCCCCACCAGCGGTTGCCTTCACAATAACCGGATATTTGATTTCCTTAGCAATCTTCATTCCTTGCTCCATGGATTCAAGCAACCCTTCGGAACCAGGAATACAGGGAACCCCGGCTTTGATCATGGTGGCCTTGGCCGTAGATTTATCGCCCATGGCGCGAATCATTTCAGGCGTAGGCCCGATGAACTTGATTCCATATTCATGACACACCGAAGAGAACTCTGCGTTTTCAGAAAGAAAACCATAACCCGGATGAATGGCATCCGCATTCGTAATTTCTGCGGCTGAAATGATGCGGGGAATATTCAGATACGATTCCTTGCTGGGGGCTGCCCCTATGCATACAGCTTCATCGGCAAACCGTACATGCAAACTTTCCCGGTCGGCCGTAGAATAAACTGCAACCGTTTTGATGTCCATCTCTTTACAGGTACGGATTACCCGCAATGCAATTTCGCCCCGGTTCGCTATTAATATTTTCTTAAACATAAAGTAGTTAATGGTTACGGGTTGCTGGTAGCTGGCACAATACGAGACCAAAGGCCCAGCATCAACAACCTGGTACGTGGAAATTAATCGGGTTCAACTACAAAGAGAACTTGATCATACTCAACCGGAGATGAATTTTCAACCATCGCCTTCACAATGGTTCCTGAAACTTCAGATTCGATTTCATTGAAAAGCTTCATGGCCTCAATGATGCACACGGTTTGGCCCTTCGTAATTTTATCACCAACAGAAACGAAAGGAGGCGAATCCGGATTAGCCGAGCGATAAAAGGTGCCAATCATGGGAGATTTAATTTCTACGGTCGTGCTGGAAGCAACAACGGGTTTTTCTGTTTTTGCTGGTGCAGCCACAGTGGCAGCTACTGGCGTTGCTGCTGCCACCGGTACGGGGGCTGCTATTACCGGAGCTGCCGATTTAATCACTTTCTGATCCGGCTCACGTTTAACGTGCAGCTTTAATTCTTTCGTTTCAATATCCACTTCATTCAAGCCCGATTGAGCGATGAAGTCGATAAGGTCTCTGATTTCAGAAGTTTTCATTTCGGCTTGTTTTTTAGGTTCAGAAGATCCGTTCGTAGAGGTAGTTTTTTTTGCCATAGTTATTCTTTGACACGTTCTACATATTCACCGGTGTCTGTTTTGATTTTGATTTTATCGCCTGTGTTAACAAAGAGAGGTACTCGTATTTCGGCACCGGTCTCAATAGTAGCAGGCTTTAATGTACGGGTGGCAGTATCTCCTTGCACACCGGGTTCCGTATAGGTTACATCCACCACCACATGGGCGGGAGCTTCGGCCGTGATGGGATTGGCTCCATTTTCAAAAGCAATTAGCAGTGTAACCCCTTCCTTAATGAAGTTTGCAGAATTGCCCAACAAGACTTTATCAAGGTAGATCTGCTCAAAGGTATCATTGTCCATACACACCAGACTGTCACCATCCTGGTAGAGATATTGGTATTCTTTTGTCTCAACCCGCAGTTGATCGACTGCATCTCCGGGGCGGAAACGGTTCTCGACAATTTTACCTGTACGAACACTTCTCATTTTTACCTGGTAGAATGCACGTAAGTTGCCGGGCGTTCTGTGTTGAAGTTCCTCTACCTGCACAACTTCTCCATTATACCGGATGAAATTTCCCTTACTTAGATCAGAAACAGTTGCCATAAAAAAATCAAACTTTAATTTACAAAGGATATAACTATTTACAATTTTAAATGGAATTGTGATTCGTCTTGACTAGCTATTGTAGGCCCATTTTACATAAACGGCACCCCAGGTAAATCCTCCTCCAAAGGCTGCCAGCAAAAGGTTATCACCTTTCTTAAGTTGCTTCTCATAATCCCATAATAAGAGTGGGATTGTACCCGCAGTGGTATTTCCATAACGCTCAATGTTCATCATTACTTTGTCTTCACTGATGCCCACCCGGTTAGCGGTGGCATCAATGATCCGCTTGTTTGCCTGGTGCGGAACAAGCCATTGTATGGTATCGGCAGTTAAATGATTTCGTTCGGCCACCTGGGCCGAAATATCCGCCATATTGGTTACTGCAAACTTAAATACAGCGGAGCCTTCCTGATAGACAAAATGTTGCCGGTTGTCCACCGTTTCATGGGTAGCCGGCATCCGGCTTCCTCCGGCTTTCATATGCAAATACGATTCTCCACTGCCATCACTTCGCAACAACCAATCGATTACTCCAACCTCTTCGGTGGTGGGCTCAAGCAAGACGCAACCTGCACCATCGCCAAAGATGATACACGTAGTACGGTCTGTATAATCGATGATCGATGACATTTTATCACCACCGATCACAATTACTTTTTTGTAAATGCCAGCCTGAATGTAGCTAGCACCGGTAGCCAACGCATAAATAAATCCGGAACAGGCGGCACCCATATCAAAACTAAAGGCATTGGTTGCTCCAATGGTGGTGGCTACAATGTTGGCAGTGGCTGGAAATGTCATGTCCGGTGTTACCGTGGCAAAAATGATCAGATCAATTTCCTTTGGATCGGTTTTGGTTTTGGCCAGCATGTCCTTTACCGCAGCAATGCCCATGACACTGACACCTTGATTTTCTCCCTTCAGGATTCTTCGTTCTTTGATGCCTGTGCGGGAGGTGATCCACTCATCGTTCGTATCCACCATCGTTTCCAACTCTTTGTTGGTAAGAATATAATCGGGCACATAGCCACCGACTCCTGTAATGGCTGCTCTCAGTTTATTCATAGGTACTTTGGCGTTGGGTTAGCCATCTCTATTTAAAAAAACAAATGCCCGATTGAACAAATCCAACCGGGCTTAATCCACATTTAATCAACCTGTTTGTGATGATCACAAACAAAAGAAAAATCAAGATTCTCTCGCTTTCGGACGCAGATCATGGCGTATTAAGCCAAAACCTCCTTCTCCATCACCACATTGCCTCTGTAGTAAAGCTTGCCTTCGTGCCAAAAAGCGCGATGGGGCAAGTGATTTTCGCCTGTGGTGGGGCACACGGTCATTTGCTTGGCAGTAGCCTTGTAGTGTGTTCTTCTTTTATCTCTGCGAGTCTTTGAAGTCTTACGTTTCGGATTTGGCATAACCTATCTGTTTATTTTAACTTTTTCAATTTTTCCCACCGCGGATCAATTGTATCGCTACCTTCTTCAGCCGCAGTATCAGAAGAAGTGCTATAAACTATCTTATCCTCATTCTCATCTTCAATCGATAGACTGGGATGGAGTTTTTTAATGGGGATCGACAATACAATGAATTCGTAGATAAACTGTCCCAGGTCCAACCTGTCCTGATCACGGGTAATAACTACGATTTCATCACTGATTTCCTTGGCCTCTTCTCCATACTTGAAAACCACCTTGTGGGCATTTTCGATAGGATAATCAAAAGCTTGCAGGGTACGATCGCAAATCAAATGCGCTTTCCCAGAAATCATAAAATCAACCTCAATGAACGTTTCCTTCTTATCGAGAGTAACCTGAACGTGAAAATTGCCACCGGAAACCACCTCTTTCCCATACTTTTCAAAAAATCCATCTTTTATCTCAAACTCAAAAAGATGGGCTTTTTTACTCAGCCCGATGATATTGACACTAAATTCTCTCAAACCCGAAGGGTTTTTAAAATGAGCGGGCAAATTTATCAGAATTTATTGGATTTGTACCCCTTTAAATCTCGTTTTTTAAGGGTTTTTGGATTTTATGCCAAATGGCCCAATTTGTTACCAATACTCACTAAATGCGACCGACTTTAGTTCGTCCAGGGGCCGTTTTCCCGAATTTTCTATCAGGAAGTCCACTACGTTTTTTTTGAATCCCAACTTAATAGCAATGCTTTTGGTAAAGATCACTTCACTTTCAAAAACTTTCTGATCCGCAAAGATCAAATCAATACAATCCTTCAGGTAATTGAATTTCTGATCGTTTGAAAGTGCACCCAGGGTATCAATGGGCTCAGGGCTGCGGATGAGTTGGTTCACTTCTTCCTCTGGAAACTTCCTGTCCAGGGCTATTTTCAAAATCATTTCGCGTTCGGCCCGGGCAAAATGCTTATCCGCTTCAGCCAGTTGAATCAGAATATTAAGCTTCTTTTTGGTGATGATATCCATGAATTTCCGTTCGCGAAATCAAATCTAACATTAATATATGGGTTTCAGCCAGTCGGCTTGATACCGCGCTAAAAAACCATGTAAGGTTCTTTATTTTTCTACCAATTGTAATTGCCGATTCTTAATAATATCGCAGGCTACATACATTGCCTGCCGCATGGAATTCTCGCTGGCAACATTCTTTCCAACCAGTCCGTAGGCGGTGCCATGATCCGGAGACGTGCGGACATAGGGGAGTCCGGCCGTATAATTGATACCCGACTCAAATGAAAGTGTCTTGAAAGCAACCAATCCCTGATCATGGTACATGGCAAGGATGCCATCGTATTTAGCATGCTGGCCGGTGGCAAAAAATCCATCCGCAGGATAGGGACCAAAAATCAGTTTGCCTTTCGTCTTCAAATCCTGAATCACCGGTCGGATTACCTCAATTTCTTCTTTGCCCAGCAAGCCTTCATCTCCGGCATGGGGGTTTAATCCTAATACTGCAATTTTCGGTTTGCTGATGAGAAAGTCCTTTTTCAGAGTCAGTTCCATTAGTCGGATTTTCAATTCTACCCGCTCTTTGGTGATGTATGAGGAAATGTCTTTGACGGGTACGTGTTCTGTTACCAGACCAACCCGGATATCATTTCCAATCATAAACATCAGACTTTCTCCGGCATTGAACTCCTGCGTCAGGTATTCCGTATGTCCCTGAAAGGGGAATTCATCACCATGAATTGTGTTTTTATCAATGGGTCCGGTGACCAGTCCATCAATTAATCCTTCTTTCATTTCTTCCACAGCACGCTTCAAACACAGCAGTGCCGCTTTGGCCGTTAGCCGGGAGGGCTGCCCGGGGTTGATTTCAATAACTTCTTCCCAACAATTAACCACGTTGATGGTCTTGGGAAAAAATTGTCCCTTAGCTTTCACCTGGCTGTAATTGAACTCTTCCAGGTTCATCATCTTCCGGTAGAAAGAAAGTACTTTGGTCGATCCATATACAACGGGGGTCATTAAACTCATTAAACGATGATCTGCCAATGCTTTTATGACCACTTCCGGACCAATTCCATTCAGATCACCAAGGGTAATTCCAATTCGCGGTTTATCATGTGTGAGTGGATGTGTCATGGGATAAATTATTGAAAACTGGCTTGCTCGCAAGTTAGTGTAATTTTCTTGTTTTGATTTTATACTTTGTAGTTTGCTGCGTATTTTATAAAAGCCATGGTGCGTCCTAAAAAATATCTGGGTCAGCATTTTCTGAAAGATAAAAACGTTGCCAGGCGCATCGTTGAATCACTGAGTCTGTCAACCGGTCAAAGTCAGGTGTTGGAGATTGGCCCGGGCACAGGGGTCTTAACACAATACTTAATTGAGCTTCCGCACATCGATTTGAAGTTAATTGAAATTGATCGCGAATCGGTTGCCTACCTTCAACAGCACTTTCCTCAGGTGCATGATCGGATCGTGGAAGGTGATTTTTTAACAACCGCTCTTGATACAATATTTGCCGATAACTTTAGCATTATTGGAAATTTTCCGTACAACATTTCATCGCAGATTTTCTTTAAGATCCTGGATCATCGAAATCAGATAACACAAGTAGTATGCATGCTACAGAAGGAGGTGGCGGATCGAATTGCGGAGAAACCAGGAAGTAAAACTTATGGAATACTGAGTGTCTTACTTCAGGCGTATTACGATGTTGACTATCTTTTTAAAGTTCCGCCCGGTGTATTCTTTCCGCCTCCCAAGGTGATGTCGGCTGTTATCCAACTGAAGCGCAATCAACGATCGCAACTTGGATGTGATGAAGTCTTGTTCAAGACCGTGGTGAAGCAAGCTTTCCAAAACAGGCGTAAAACCTTGCGTAACGCATTGAAAGTTTTAAATTTGCCTGCCACCTTGTTGGCTGATCCCATTCTGGATAAACGGGCTGAACAGTTGGCGGTAGATCAGTTTATTTTTCTAACCAGAGCATTGGAGCAACACCGTGACGCCCGTTGAATTTGAATTAAACAAAGAGTTTCGCGACCGTTTTCAGGATGCGTTGAATGCGCGTGACAGTGTATTTATTCGTCAAACCCTGGAGGAAGTTAATCCGGCTGATATTACGGCTCTGCTGTATGAATTCAATGCGGAAGAATCAAAGTATGTATTGGACCTGTTGCCGCTTGAGACCCGGGCAAAGATCATTAACGACCTTGATTCTGATACCCGAAAAAGTTTTCTCACCATCTACAACACAAATGAGATTACCCAGATCGTAAACCTGCTGGATTCCGATGATGCTGCGGATATTCTGAACGAACTGCCCATCAAAACCAGCGAAGAAATCATTGCCTTGCTGGATGCAGATTTACGTTCGCAGGTAATTGATCTTCTCCGATACGATGAAAATGTGGCGGGAGGGTTGATGGCCAAAGAATTGATCAAGGCCCGTGACCACTGGACTGTGGTACAATGTGTTGATGAAATCCGGAAGCAGGCAGAAAACGTGACGAAATTTTATGCTGTCTATGTCGTGGATGACAAAGACAAATTGTTAGGCCGTGTTTCGCTGCAAAAGCTGATTCTTTCTGACCCGCGCACCATTGTGAAAGATATCCTTGAAGAGGACGTGGTTGCCGTTGAAACGTATATGGAAGACCGCGAAGTGGCAGAGATCATGAGTAAATACGATTTGGAATCCGTACCGGTAGTCAATGTTCAAGGCCATCTGGTGGGGCGCATTACTATTGATGACGTAGTGGATGTGATTACCGAACAGGCCGAGGAAGAGCGACAAATTATGTCCGGTATCACCGAAGATGTTGAGGAAGATGATAGTGTTTGGAGGAATACCCGGGCACGCTTGCCCTGGTTATTAATAGGTATTCTGGGTGGCATGGTGAGTGCGCGTTTTATGGGATTCTTTGAAGCGGAAATTGCTCGCATCACAGCTATTTCATTTTTTGTTCCATTAATTCAGGCAACCGGTGGCAATGTGGGCATTCAGTCATCATCCCTGGTGGTTCAAAGCCTGGTGAGCCCGGGGATAGTTGATGAGGGTCTTTGGAAGCGGTTGTTGAAAGTATTTAGCGTTGCTTTGCTTAATGGGATTGCATTAGCAGCCGTAGTTTTTGCGATTACCTGGATCGTGTTCGGTCCGGATTCGCTGAATCTTGTCGTGGCGATTGCCTTATTTTTTGTTGTCATATTCGCCTCTTTTATTGGTACCATCACACCCCTTATTTTAAATCAGTTAGGGTTTAATCCAGCTTTAGCATCGGGTCCCTTCATTACCACCACCAATGATTTGTTGGGATTGGGAATTTATTTTCTCACCATCCATTTGCTGCTGTAAGAGCCATGAATGGCAGCAGACGTAATAAACGTGTATATTATTTGGTGATTTTGATTAATCCGGTGTTTCTTTTTTGCTTTTATTTGAATCTGAATCAAAAATAAAAATCAACAGCAGCTCATTTGACTGCAGGTTGAGTCGGTTATGTCAGCTATTAAGAAAATTAAAGAGCGAATCATTGATCAATACAATGAGATCATTGAAAAGCCATTGCTGACGGCCGCTTTAGTGCTGGCCATGGTTTCCATGTTGGTACTCAGCCTAAGCTTCAAGTACTACCTCAATGATTTTGAAAATTTTACCCCACAGATTCTGGCCGAGGCGCATGGTATGATTTTCGATATTGCCATCATTGGTATTTTGTTATTCTGGCTTAACCAAAATGGGGAAACCCGGCAGCGAATCCGCTTTTACCGCGATGAAATTGATGACTTCAGGTTGTGGGAATCCGATGAAGCGGCCTTTCGAACAGTCGGAAATATCAAGCGCCTCAACCGTCACAAAATTCATGAGATCAATCTGGTGAATTGTTACTTAGCCCGCACCAACCTCAATTACGTGAATTTGAGAGGATCGAACATGAATTCAGCCAACTTTTCAAACTCCTCGCTGATCGAAACCAATCTTGAAAACACGCGCCTCAATCAAACAAATTTTGAGAATGCCAATTTGAATCAAGCAGCACTGAAAGGTGCCTATGCCAGCGGTGCCAATTTTAAAGATGCCTTTTTAATCAAATCGCAATTTGAAAATGCCTTCCTGATTAAAACCAATTTCAAAAATGCATTTCTTATGGAAGCGAACTTAAGTGGTAGTTACCTGATGGGCGCTGATTTTGAGAATGCCAGCTTATACAAAGCGGATTTGCGCGGAGCAAAGGGATTAACCCTGGAACAATTGACCAAAGCGAAAACCCTGTACCTGGCAAAGTTTGATGATGAGTTGTTGGAACAAGTTAAGGTTGCCATCCCTGAACTGGTGGGGGCTTGATTTTGATTTCGTGAATTAATGATTTAGTTTTGCCTTACGTTTTTAAACAACGGTTTCAACCCCCGAAGCCGTTGTTTCTTTTTTTTACTAATCGTGATGGAGGATCGATAAGCTGGGGTGGATTTATTAAAAGTGAAGATTATGAGTAAAAAAATTTCGTATTACACCAAAGAAGGATTGGAAAAACTGACCAATGAGCTTGCCCATTTAAAAACTAAAGGCCGCGCTGATATTGCCCGACAAATTGCGGAAGCACGTGACAAAGGTGACTTAAGCGAGAATGCAGAATACGATGCTGCCAAAGATGCACAGGGTCATTTAGAAGCCAAGATTGCCCAGTTGGAGGATTTGCTCAGTTCTGCCCGGTTATTGGATGAAACAAAAATTGATACCAGCATCGTTTCCATCCTTTCCAAGGTTACGATTAAGAATAAGAAGAATGGCGCGTCCATGACGTACATGCTCGTTTCAGAAGAAGAGGCAGATTTAAAGGCTGGAAAGATTTCCACCCAATCACCGATAGGAAAAGGATTGCTGGGAAAGAAAAAGGGAGATATGGCAATGATTAAAACACCTGCCGGTGAAATGGAATTCGAAATTTTAAACATTGGCGCCTAATAAACCATGGCATCCATTTTTACTAAGATTATCAACCGCGAAATTCCGGGTTACATCGTAGCTGAGGATGAACGATTCATTGCCTTTCTTGATGTAATGCCGCTTGTGGAAGGGCATACGTTGGTTGTACCAAAAAAGGAAGTGGATTACATTTTTGACCTCGATGATGCTACGTTGGCGGACATGATGGTGTTTGCCAAAAAAGTGGCACAAGGAGTAAAGAAAATGATTCCTTGTAAACGGATTGGTGTGGCGGTGATTGGGCTCGAGGTACCGCATACCCATATACACCTTGTTCCCATGAATTCGATGGGCGATATCAATTTTACTAAACCGAAACTCTCCGTTTCCTCAGAAAGAATGAAACTTCTGGCAGAACAAATCAAGTCTGCTATAGGATAGAAGCGCCAGGCAATCCTATATTAATAATTAAATGAAGTCAATATCCACATTCAATGGATACCGCATCAGGAACTCAAGGGCTTCTTCTACCGTCATTCCTTCAAACAACACCCGATACAAACGGTCTGTGATTAAAGCGCGGATTTTGTAGTGGTCGGCACACTTCTTGGCGATTCGCACGGTATTAATACCTTCGGCAACTTCGGCCATATCCGCCAGGATCGTATCCAGCTTTTCACCTTTTGCCAGGCGATACCCCACGGTGAAGTTCCGGCTCATGGGACTATTGCAGGTGGTAACCAGGTCGCCAATTCCAGCTACCCCCAGAAATGCTTTTAGATCCCCCCCCAGGGCACGTCCCAGATAAACCATCTCCACTGCTCCCCGACTGATCAATAACCCTTTTGCATTTTCGCCATATCCTAGTCCACTTAACGCTCCTGAGGCGATAGCAATAATGTTCTTAAGTACACCCGCAATCTCAACACCCACTATGTCATTGTTTTCGTACACCTGAAAACGATCGTTGCGCAAGAGTCGTTTCCCGATTTGAATCACTTCATTGAAATGACTGGCCACCACTGTTGCTCCGGGTTGGCGCTGGGCAAGTTCCTTGGCCAGGTTAGGCCCGGCAAGACATCCTACCCGAACGACCACACTTTCCTCCTGAATTACCTCGCTCATCGTTTTTACTTGTTGCCGGGTGAGCTTGGGCATTCTTTCAATAGTTTCGCCAGGAGGCAAGGAGATGTCGAACCCTTTCGTTCCGTGGATCAGGATATGATATGGATGCAGGTTGGGAGATAACTGCTTCATCATGGTGCGAAAGTGCTGGGAGGGAACCATTGGAAAAATCACATCGCAGGCGGTGGCGAGTTTCGCTAAGTCATTGGTTGCTTCCACATGTTCATGGATGATATAACCTCTGTTTTCGCGCTTGCTGTTAATGTGATCAGCCACCAGTGGGTCGCGTGCGTATAAAAGTACTTTGCGATTGAGCGCCAGAATGTTTGCAATGACGGTTCCAAAATTACCGGCACCAATTACGCCCACCGGTTTTTCAGACATACTGCTCAAGGTCATAGCCTACTAGTCGGTTATGGTAATAGTAGAGCACGGTAAGATCGTTGGTGATGATATTACCTTTTTTATTTTTTAGCAGGGGGCGCTTGAGATGAAAGATGCCTACATTTTCTATGCCCAGTTTAATCACCTGATCCACTTTGCCTTTCAGATGGGTGGCGTGATGAACTTTGCCGTTGTCTTTCAATTCATAAATCTTTTTTCGGACGCGTTTAAAGACCTGTCTGAATTCAGCGTAATCAAGTTCCAGTTCCTCTTCCGGTAACCGGAGCAAACTGAAAAGATCAAGTTTGGGGAATTTCTTTTGCCACATTTCAAAGGCCACAAAAGCCGCCACATGGCTTGCGAATACCCGGTTGATACGATGGTACTCGGTTACAATTTTATGACTAAGCATCCGGGTATACTCATCTTCCCGTTGCTTGTCTTCGGTGATGTTACCGTTGGATACAAAGTAGTCTTTTGTGGCGATGATGCGACCTTGCGAATCGAGGCTATTGCCCTCTGCGTCAACATAATTCCCCATAACATCCAATCCGGGGCCAATGGATACGGAAATATTGGAGCCTTTCGTAAAGAACTTGAACAGGAATCGCAGAAGTTGAACACTTCCATACTTATCCTGTTCGGGAAAGTACTTATCCTGACCTTTTACCTGCAAATAATCTTCAATCATGTCGGGGGCTTCCAGAACAAAATTGTAATTGAGGGTAACGGGCACAACAAAAATTTTCCGGACTTCGCCTTCCTGAGTTTCCTGATACAGGTTTCGCTGAGCTTCAATGGCCGTACTGAGTAAACCTAACTTCAGTTGTTTTTCAATTAATCCGGATCGCGAGCGGGTTCCGCCAGGAAAGAACAAGCTATGGGCGCCTTTTTGAATGGCCAGATTGGAATACATTTTCAGGGTCTCCAGGTAGGGAAGATTTTTCTTTCTTCGGTCCACTTTATACGCCCCCAGGCTATTCATGAAGTAAGCAAAAATTTTAATATTGAAAAGGTTAAGACCCGCCCCGTAGATAAATGCAGGCAGGCCAAGAGAATGGATAACCCATCCAATTAATATTGAATCGAGGTTGCTGAAGTGTGTCGGTACCATCACCACCGTTCCTTTTTTAGCGAGGCTTCGCAACATTTTTACCTTACCAACAATCTGAATTTTATCGCGGAGGGTGTACTGATTGCGGAAGAAAGCACCGAACTTTTTCACGCGGGCTCCATTGAGCAACCGTTGAAACCAAAACTTAACAACTTCGCGTGTAAACCGATACGAGTTAGGTTTGAAGTTCCCGGCAATTTCGTTGGCATACCGGTGGACAATTTTTAAAAGGAGTTCGTCTTCAACAACACTAACCTCCTCTTCTGTTTTTGAACTCAGTTCAATCAATTGATTTTTTATACCTGACCAAAAGCGGGCGTCATCCTTAGGGTCAACCCGCCAACGGTTTCGTTTGATCCGGTTTTGTTCCCGATATACAGTGGCCTCCAATTCATCAATCAACTGCTTGCGGGTGGGGCGGAGGAGTTTAATACGTTCGATGGACTTACGCGTCACCAACTCAACGAATTCCTTCCGGTTTTTGCTGAGCTGATAGACAGGCCAGTCCGGAATTCCTTCAAGGATCGGTTCGTAGGGTCGGTTTTTATTTTTCTTTTCTTCGAGTATTTCCATCCACTATGCTGTGCTACACGGGCAGGGGGCCAAAGTTAAGGGGAGAACGATCAAACACAAAAATGCTTATCATTGTCGATTCAACGCTTTTGAAAGACTAGCCGACATCTCCTCAAAACGCGCAAGGGCTTCCCTTAAAAATCCATCGTCTAATATACTTCTAACTTCTTCTTCGGAAGAAACATCGAATTCACTGATCTTGAAAGTTTGTTCCAGAGATCCGGATTCCAGTTTGACCAAATACCGATTATTCCAGTGGAAAATAGTGATTTTGAATTGAGGGTAGGGTATCTCTGCAACGATTCTCATACTTCTTTGTGATAAAAGTACAATTTTTCAGGCCCCCGGAATTAGTTCTTACGATTTCATCAAATAATTGGTATAGTTTGGTCGTTCATCGAGTAAAAAAGGCTTTTATGACGCAACTATTTATCGTTACTTGTAACCTATCTATTATTTTTACTGTTTGTAAGTCGATATAAGAGACATGGGTAACGGCAGAAAGATGTTCGTGGCAAGCAGACTTTTGGGGGCGTTGGCACTCATTTTTTTTATCCATGCCGATCTGTGGGCTACCCATTTGCGGGCGGGCGAAATTATCCTGGAACGCGTAAGTTGTACAAGCCTCACATTCCGAATTACCATTAACATCTATACCGATACAGGTTCGCCCATTAAGTTTGGCGATGGAACCTTGGACTTTGGCGATGGAACGACCTTCATTACACCACAAATAGACAATACGCTACGGCCTGATCTTGGACCCGAGGTGGGTTTTGTGACCTTTACTATAGAGCATACGTACGGTGGACCGGGTCGCTACGTAGTCAGCTACCTGGAAGCCAATCGAAATGCAGGGGTGCTCAACATGACCAATTCGGTGGATACCCGCTTCTTTGTTGAAACTGAAATCCGAATTGATCCATTTCTGGGGTGCTCCAATACACCCGTGTTATTGGTGCCACCCGTTGACAAGGGATGTACGGGGGCCGCTTTTTATCACAATGCTGGTGCGTTCGATCCTGATGGAGATAGCCTTTCGTATGAGTTAACCATCCCCAAGCGCGAGAAGGAATCGGATGTGGTAGGATACCTGGATCCCAACAACAAAAAATTCTACGATGCCATTGGATTAAACTATGGAACAGCTAATGAAGATAGTGATGGTCCGCCCGAATTTAGCATCGATCCCAAAACCGGTACGTTGGTATGGGATGCCCCCGGTGCTCCGGGTGAGTACAACGTTGCATTCAAGATTATCGAATGGCGCGAAATCAATGGCATCTGGATTCAGCAGGGGTACGTGATCCGCGATATGCAAATCATCATCGAAGATTGTTTAAATCAACGACCTGAGCTACAAGTACCACCGGATATTTGTGTGGAAGCCGGTGAAACCATCACGATTGACATATTCGGTACCGACCCTGATTTTGATAGTGTGAAAATTGAGGCCTTCTCACAAGTGTTCAGCATCAATCCGTCACAGGCAACATTTTCACCGAATCCACCGGTCTATCAGGCTACAGCTCCGGGGGTAGATGCTAAGCTTACATTTACCTGGAATACCACCTGCGAACACATAAAGGATCAACCCTACCAGGTTGTTTTCAAGATTAGTGATGAATCGGACACCGGGCCTACGTTGGTGCAATTTGCAACCTGGAATGTGCGGGTGGTTGGACCGGCCCCCATTTGGGAGCCCCCGCAGGTTGACCTGGGTAGTCGATCGGCAATATTAAATTGGGAAGACTATGCTTGTAAAGTAAAGGCCACCAGCATGCAGTTGTGGCGCAGAGTGGATCAATACACTTTTACACCACCCGAATGCGTAACCGGAATGCCTGATTTTCTGGGCTATTCTCAGATCGCAGAATTGCCCATCAATACCACCACATTCACGGATAACAACAGTGGAAAAGGGTTAGCAGTCGGAGCACAATATTGTTATCGATTGGTTGCCGTCTTTCCGCAACCAGGGGGCGGTGAAAGCTATGTTTCACAAGAAGTTTGCCTACCGCCCATCCTGGCAGATGCTCCTGTAATTACCAATGTTACCGTGGATGTAACCAGCACGCTGAATCAGAGTCTGAACAGCAACAACGATGGCCAGGTGACAGTCCGTTGGCGGCCCCCCTTTGAAGCCAATACCGGACAATTTCCTCCACCGTACACCTATGAAGTTCATAGGGCAGAAGGATTTTCCGGAGACATCCGCTTAACCCCTGCCTTCCCGGGCAGAATCTCAGACACTGTTTGGGTGGATACCCAATTGAACACCCGCGACATTGTTTACAATTATCGCGTAACCGCTTTTGCCAGTGATGGAACCCGCATCGATGAATCTCCTACCGCGTCAACGGTACGTCTGGAACCCTCTCCGCAGTTCTTACGCATTGCTTTGTCTTGGAATGCCGATGTTCCTTGGTCCAATCAAACTCAGGATTATCCTCGGCATCTGATCTACCGCGGCCCTGCTAATGCCACTGAAGGTCAACTTGTTTTAATTGATAGCGTGGACGTGAATCAGTTTCAGTTTAACTACATTGACTCTGGTCAATACAACAACGAAGCCCTGAAGGAGACAGAGTTATATTGTTATCGCGTAATGACCCGCGGAGCCTATGGCAATCCACGGGTGGATGAGCCGCTAGAGAATTTCTCTCAGATTATTTGTGCACAACCCAACGATGACCAACCTCCGTGTACTCCTGTACTGGCGATCGAAGGACGGGATTGTGAGGAATATCTGCAAACCTCTTCGTGTGGTGTGAATGTGTATAGTAACGTACTCACCTGGAACCGTCCACCCGACCAGGCTTGCCGGGATGATATCCGTAGCTATAAAATTTATTGGTCCCAGAAAAGCGATGAGGAAGAGTTCTCTGAGATCGCCATGGTAACAGATACCTTTTTTGTACACTCCAACCTGCCATCGTTTGCCGGATGTTATAAGATCTCCGCGGTGGATCGCGCGGGGAATGAAAGTGAGCTGAGCGAAGTTTATTGTTTTGATAATTGTCCGTATTATGAATTGCCCAATGTATTTACCCCGAATGAAGATGGCTGCAATGATTTGTTCAGCGCTTACAGCGACCGCATCTCCAGCGAAGTGGGTGAAGGCGAACTGGGTCCCTGCGGTCAGGATATAAATGATCTGCGGAAACGGTGTGCGCGATTTGTATCCCGGGTCGACTTCACCGTATACAATCGATGGGGTAATGTGGTTTACACATACCAATCAGGAGGCGAACGATCCATCTTTATCGATTGGGATGGCAAGGATAATGGTGGAAAGGATTTGACTGGTGGCGTATACTATTATACTGCTGAAGTTATTTTTGACGTAGTGGACCCTGCTAAAGAGAAGCAAGTCTTTAAAGGATGGGTACACTTGATCCGATAACTCCGGTTGTCCTGTTTGATGGGGTATGCAATCTCTGTAACAGTTCGGTCCTTTTTATTATCAGGCGAGATCCCCGGGCTCGATTTAAATTTGCACCGCTGCAATCCGAATTTGGTCAAGAGCAACTCAAGCGTTTTGGGTTGCCGACTTCCGAATTAAATAGTGTCTTGCTGTTGGTCGATGGAAAGCTTTACCAAAAGAGCAGTGCCGCGATTAAAATTGCAGGTCGATTAAATGCAGGTTGGCCATTGTTGACCATTTTCAGGGTTGTTCCTGTATGCGTTCGGGATGGTATTTATGTTTGGGTGGCCAAAAACCGGTATCGCTGGTTTGGAAAGCGGGAAGTATGCATGATTCCAACACCAGAATTAAAATCCCGTTTTATAGGCTGATTCCTGCTAAATTTTCATCTTCGCAAATCAAATTTGAAGTTGCATGAAGGCATTTATTTTTCCCGGACAGGGTGCACAATTTTCAGGCATGGGAAAAGATCTGTATGAGACCAAGCCAGTTGCCAAAAACTTGTTCGATCAGGCGGATCGGATTTTAGGATTCAAAATCACCGAGAGTATGTTCGCAGGATCAGCCGATGAATTGAAACAAACCTCGGTCACACAGCCGGCAGTATTTCTACATTCTGTAATTACGGCCCTTTCGCAAGATGCTGTACAGCCACAAATGGTGGCTGGACATTCTTTGGGCGAATTTTCCGCGCTGGTTGCAAACCGCTGCTTATCCTTTGAAGATGGCCTGGCCCTTGTCTATAAGCGTGCGATGGCCATGCAACGTGCCTGCGAGATTAATCCCTCTACAATGGCGGCCATCCTTGGGTTGGATGACCAGGTCGTTGAAGATATTTGTGCCTCCATAAACGAAGAGATTGTTGTGGCGGCCAACTATAACTGCCCAGGCCAGTTGGTTATTTCCGGATCAATAAAAGGGATTGATATCGCTTGCGAAAAGTTAAAAGCAGCCGGAGCCAAGCGAGCATTACCGTTACAAGTGGGTGGAGCTTTTCACTCGCCCTTAATGGAGCCCGCACGTGAAGAATTAGCGGCTGCTATTGATGCAACACAATTCAATCCTCCTGCCTGCCCGGTTTATCAAAATGTTAATGCCTTGCCATCTACCGATATTGCAACGATCAAGAAAAACCTGATTGCCCAGTTAACAGCACCGGTTCGCTGGACACAATCCGTTCAGAAAATGGTGAAAGACGGTGGCACATCCTTCATTGAATGTGGGCCGGGTAAAGTACTTCAGGGCTTGGTGAAAAAGATTGCCCCCGCAGCGGAAGTATCAAGTTTGTAACAATTTCTTAACGGGAAGAGAATCGGGGCATACATCCAACAGTTGTTGATTGGTTTTAAGCAACAGGGGATGGATGAAAGCGGGCGCAATCTCTACAAGAGGTTCGAGCACAAACCTACGGGTTGCGATACCCGGGTGGGGTACCGTTAAGGTGTCCGTTTTAAGGATGAGCGATCCGGCATACAGAATATCAAGATCGATAATTCGTGCACCCCATTTTTCGATGCGTTTACGGCCCATGGTGCGTTCAATTTCGAGGCAGGCATTTAGTATCTCATGAACGGGGGTCTGATTGTTCCATACAAGCACCTGGTTGATAAAGTCGGGCTGATCCGACTTACCCCAAGGTTTTGTTTCGTAAAGCGATGATGCGCGCATTTTGGGCCCCAGTTGTTGGGTGAGCAACTCTGTAGCCGTCTTAATATTCAACTTGCGCTGGCCCAGATTACTTCCCAAAGAAAGAAACACAAGGGTAGGGGTCATTGTTGTGGAAAGATAAGGAACTGGTTTTATTCCGGGTTCGCTTTCCGTAATTTTGTCGTTCAATTTTTGGACATGAATTTCTTTAAAACCTTTCTTGCTTCCTGCCTGGGGTCGTTGGTCGCCTTCCTTGTTTTAAGTGTCTTGATGATTTTCTTTTTCACGGCCCTGATCTCGGGATTGTCGAGTGATGACTCGCTAACGGTTGTGAAAGAAAAATCCGTTTTGAACCTGAATTTGGATGTGCCCATTACAGAAAATGATATTGAAGATCCGCTGGAGGACCTTCCGATTCCGGGAGCAGTTTCTACCATGGGATTACTGCCGTTGAAACGGGCCATCGAACATGCGAAAACCGATCCGAAAATTGAAGGAATCTACCTGGAGGTAAGCACGTTCATGAGTGGTTATGGAGTGGCACGCGAAATCCGTGAGAGTTTGTTGGATTTCAAAGCGTCAGGTAAATGGATCATTGCCTACAGTGAATTCTATACAGAGCCATCCTATTACATTGCTTCTGTGGCGGATCAGGTGCTGTTACACCCGGAGGGTGAACTTGAATTCAACGGTCTTTCGGTTGAAGTATCCTTCTTTAAAAAACTATTTGACAAACTGGAGATCAAACCTCAGATTTTCAGGGTAGGGGATTTCAAAAGTGCGGTGGAACCGTTTATGCTGGATCACCTGAGTGCCGAGAATAAGCTCCAACTGAACGGGCTGATTACCGATCTCCATACCACGATGGTCCAAGATATTGCTGCAACGCGTGGAATGGAAGTCGATCAGATTCGCACCATCGCTAAACAAGCGATCATCACCAACCCGCTAACCGCCCGCGAAAATGGACTCGTAGACTCGCTCGTGTACTTCGATCAGGTGGTAGCAGCGATGCGGAACCGGATTGGACTTGGTGAAGATGGCAAGGTCGCGTTGGTGAAGGTTGGGAAGTATAAGAAAAGCTTCTCGTCTTATTCCACTTCCAAAAATGAAATTGCTGTGATTGTTGCCGATGGAGATATCCTTCCCGGAAAAGCTCAAACCGGTATGATTGGCTCTGATACGTTTGCCGAAGAATTGAGAAAGGCCCGAACCAATGATCGGGTAAAGGCCATTGTGTTGCGCATTAATTCTCCAGGCGGCAGTGCTCTTGCTTCGGATGTGATGTGGCGCGAGATTGAGTTAGCCAGCGAGGTGAAACCCGTAATTGCTTCCATGAGCGATTATGCTGCTTCCGGAGGTTATTATCTGGCGATGGCGTGCGATACGATTGTTGCCCAGCCTACCTCCATTACGGGATCCATTGGGGTGTTCAGTGTGTTGTTTGATTTAAGTAGTTTTCTCGACCATAAACTTGGCATTACATTCGAAGAAGTGAAGACGGGAGATCTTGGTGAGATGGTGACCGTCACTCGCCCCTTGACGAATGCTGAGAAAGCGATTTGGCAAAAACGCACCGATGAAATCTATGAGACCTTCACTACCAAGGCAGCATCCGGACGTGGTATGAGTGTAGAGGACCTTAAAAAGGTGGCCTCTGGCCGGGTGTGGACGGGAACCCAGGCGCAAGCCCGTGGGCTGGTAGATGTATTAGGAAATTTTGATGATGCAGTGGCGATCGCTGCGAGCCGTGCTAATGTAAAAGAAGACTATAAGCTCCGTTATTATCCAGTTCAGAAGAGTTTCTTGCAGGAATGGCTAACAGGCATCGAGGAAAATGCAGAGTCTGAAGCCCTTCAAAAGGAATTCGGTCAGCACTACGAGCTATACCGACAGCTAAAGCTCCTGAAAAATTATCAGGGCAGTCAGGCAAGGATGCCCTTCCAATTGGTGATCCAGTAGGCTATTTCGATCAAAAAGGAGTGTAAGAAATTACATAAAAAGTCCAGATTTTTCAGAAAAGTTTACAAAATAGACTACTATCTAACACCCGTTTAAAGGTGTCGCTTTCGAATTGATGTTCAAATAGGTGTAAATCACGAACCTGGAATGCTTGCTGTATTGATAGCAAGTTCATTCCGCAGGACAGTGATTTACTCAATTCATCTTCCCAAGCCGTTTGCTTTACCTAGGGCAAAGCATTATTTCCACTGATCTTGGTCTTCCAGTGCAAAGCCACCACTTCTTTCTTGCGCAGACATTTCCTCTTTTGCGATGGAAGCTGGTTCAGTGGTTTTTGCTCTAAAGGCCAGGGTTGTTGATAAAAGGATTGCCGCAGCACTGATCAGGATTATTGTTTTGGTTTTCATGTGATTGATATTTTTAGTGGGATACATTATTATTCTTTAATGGGACTTCCTCCTCCGTTATTTCCCTCTGTTTGAGGTTTAACCTCTTCTTCGGTACAGGCTGAAAACGTTGATACCGTGAGCGAGAACATCAGGAGGATAAAGATTAATTTTTTCATATGGTTTCTGGTTTAGAATTGGTAAGGTTTAGTGTAACATTTATTCTTTAATGGGGCTTCCACCGCCATTGTTTCCTTCCGTTTGAGGTTTAACTTCTTCTTCAGTACAGGCTGAAAACGTTGATACCGTGAGCGAGAACATCAGGAGGATAAAGATTAATTTTTTCATATGGTTTCTGGTTTAGATGGGTAAGGTTTAACGTAACATTTATTCTTTGATGGGACTTCCACCTCCGTTGTTTCCTTCTGTTTGAGGTTTAACTTCTTCTTCGGTACAGGCTGAAAACGTTGATACCGTGAGTGAGAACATCAGGAGGATAAAGATTAATTTTTTCATTTGGTTTGTGGTTTAGAGTTAGTATGGGTTTAGTGTATCATCTATTCTTTGATGGGGCTTCCACCACCGTTGTTTCCTTCCGTTTGAGGTTTAACTTCCTCCTCGGTGCAGGACGTAATGGACGTAGCGGTAAAAGCGATGAAGAGCAACAGGCATAAGAACTTTTTCATAGTATTAATTTTTATGGTTTAGATGGTTTGTATTTTTTTACTTTGATGTTAGAGTTGCCGGATTCACCTTTCTTCGCGAATCATTCCTTATAACAAGCATTATAAAGCACTCCTCGAACTGAAAGTTCGTACAGCTATTTTTCACTAGATTTGGCTTTCCGGATTTTTTATTGTTTTGTTTCCTGTTTAATTTGTTGATTCAAATTTCGCATTAGTTTTCCGGTTAAATGATCAAATAACAGAGTCCAACTTGCCCACGTACTTTAACTATATAAAAGCGATCTCCCTGTTCACTTTGCTACTGTGTTTTGGTGGGTTGTTTCCAGCCTTAAGTCAGCAGCAACAAATAGATTCATTAACCTTGCTGCTTAAGTCGGCACGAGACACAACACGCTTTAACATTTTAGCGCAGTTATTCAGGGAAACAAATCGGTCAGATTATGAAGCGGCTCTCATGTACGCTGAACAAGCTTATCGCGAGGCAGAGGCGCTGGGCGATAGTGCCAGAATCGTTGAAGGTGGAAGAATGATGGCTTACACCTTGGACGATCTGGGCAGGAATGATGAGGTGATTGCGATCTTGAATAAAGTAATTGGCATCGCTAACCGAAATAGAGCCCGGTATCCTGAGTTGAAATCCAAAATTAAATTCTTATATAATAATGCTGCCATTGCGTACATGTATCGGGGCAATTATGATTCTTCGTTAAGTTATCATTTCAAATCCCTGGAAATTAGGGAGCAGGAAAAGGATGAGCGAGCCATTGGTACCGCCAAGAATAATATCGGATTGGTATATTTCAAACTATCCAATTTCGAAAGAGCGTTGGAGTTTTATCAACAATCGTTGGCTATCAAGCGGGAACTGAAAGATGATACCGACACAGAGAAAATATTGATCAACATCGGATTATGCTTTGTAGGGCTGGAGCGGCCCGAAGAAGCATTGAAATCCTTTACGGAGGCTCTCGCGGAATGTCAATCAGATTGTTCGGAGGCGGCTCTCGAAGAAGCTAACTACGGGATGGGTCAGGCCAATCTTGCATTGGGTAATCATATACAGGCACGCGAGAATTTCATGCGTTCACTTGAGTTATCTAAAAAGAAGAATGATACCCGGTACTGGATTGAAAATTTAATAGGGCTTGCACGAATTGAAAGAGAATTCAAAAACTATGATGCTAGCATTGACTATTTATCAGAAGCTAATGAGTTGGCCCAGCAATTTGATTATGTCGAATTGTTGTTAAACATTTATCGGGAGTCATATAAAACATACGATGCGATATCGGACTATCAGAATGCTTCCCTTTTTCAAAAACAATACATCACATTGAAAGACAGTATTTACGGAAGTGAGCTGATCAGGAATCTGGCAAAGGTTCAAACCAATTATGAAGAACGCGAGAATATTCGCACCATCCAGGAAAAAAACGAAAACATTCGTCTTCAAAATGAGCTGATCTCACGCCAGCGAATTCAATATTTATTTGTCGTCTTGGTTACTGTATTAACAGTAGGGTTGGCTTCTGTATTGGTGTGGGCCAACAGAAGGCAACAAAAACATAATCTTGCCTTGAGTGAGGCAAAAAAAATCATTGAGAACCAAAATAAGGAGTTAACAAGGTCCAACGAAGAATTGGATCAGCGTGTGCAGGAAAAAACCCGCGATTTGCTAACCACCAATGAGACGCTGATTCAAGTCAATGAGGAACTGGACAATTTCATTTACCGAACTTCACACGATATTCGTGGCCCGCTCGTAACCCTAAAAGGTGTGTGCAACGTGGCCAGCCTGGATGTAAAGGATCCATTGGCATTGGATTACCTGAAGCGGCTCGACCTGACTGCTGAAAAACTAAATTCCATTCTCACGCGGTTATTGGTTGTTAATCAAATCAATCACACGGAGCTGGAAGCTACTCCCATTGATCTAAAGGCGTTGATTGATGATATCCTGGTGTCGGACCGGAGAACGGCCATTCCACCCCGCATGAAAATCAGTCATCAGGTTGATCAATCTGTCTCCCTGATATCGGATCGATATTTAATTCGTATCATTCTCGAAAATCTGATTGATAATTCCGTTAAGTTTTACAATACCTCCGATCGCATCGAACCGTATGTCAACATCGACATTACAACAGCCTCGCCAGGTCTGATTCTGGTGAAAGTAGAAGACAATGGCATTGGGATTGACCCCGCTGAGAAGAATGAAATTTTTCATCTGTTTGTTCGTGCCTCAGAACGGTCGGAGACGGGCGGCATTGGCCTGTACCTAACCCGCGTGGCGGCACAGCGGTTAGGTGGGGAGATTAAATTGATAGCAACTTCTGATAAGGGATCCACTTTCCATGTCTTCTTACCTGCCGATTTGCGACCCATTCTGGAAAAGCGGAAACAAGCTGAGGAACAGATGAAACGTGAGCGGGCAAAGCGCGATCGTGAACTTCAGTCCCAGCGCGAACAGGATGCCATGATGAACCAATACCTGCCTCACAATAAGCAAAAGGATGCCTTAGCATCCTGAAAAATTCCCCTTCATTTACCATCTTTGCGCTGCTTTCAGTAGCCTGTTTATGACAAAGTCCTTCAAGCGCTATACCGTTACGGCTGCCTTGCCTTATGCCAACGGCCCCAAACACATCGGCCACCTGGCCGGAGCGTACATTCCTTCGGATGTGTATGTGCGCTACCTGAGGTTGACGGGGCAGGATGTTATTTTTGTATGCGGAAGCGATGAACACGGCACGGCCATCCCAAATCAGGCGCTCAAGGAAAACACAACGCCTCGGGCCATCATCGATAAGTACGATGATCTGATCCGCATCTGTTTTGAGAAGCTCGGCATGTCGTTCGACATTTATCATCGCACCAGCGAGCCCATTCATCATCAAACATCGCAAGAGATATTTTTAACGCTTTATAACAAGGGGCTGTTAAAGGAAGAGTCTTCCGAGCAATACTTTGATCCTGAAGCCAATGTTTTTTTGGCCGATCGTTACATTGTGGGCACCTGCCCTAAATGCGGTCACACCAATGCCTATGGCGATCAGTGTGAGAAGTGCGGCTCCACCCTTAGCCCACGCGAGTTGATAAACCCGCGGTCCACGCTGAGTGGAAAAAGCCCGGTGTTGAAACTAACCAAACATTGGTACTTGCCCTTGGAGAATTACGAGCCCTGGTTGCGCGAATGGATTTTAAAGTCGCACCAGGAAGATTGGAAGCCCAATGTGTATGGGCAATGTAAATCGTGGATCGAAGCGGGCTTACAACCCA
Organism: uncultured Ohtaekwangia sp.; assembly: GCA_964488465.1. Lineage (GTDB taxonomy): Bacteria > Bacteroidota > Bacteroidia > Cytophagales > Cyclobacteriaceae > ELB16-189. Next base: position 395,440 of record CAZAUN010000001.1, read on the forward strand.
GAGCCATGACCCGCGACCTGGACTGGGGCATTAAAGTCCCCTTGAAAGAAGCCGAGGGCAAAGTGCTGTATGTATGGTTCGATGCCCCAATTGGATATATCTCCGCTACGCGGGCATTGTTCGAAGAAGTGCAGTCGGGTCAGCTGAAGTATGCCACGCCTAGACGGGATTTGGGTAAAGTTTCAAAGGACGATTGGAAAAAATACTGGCAATCAAATGATACCCGCCTGATTCACTTTATAGGCAAAGACAACATTGTCTTTCACTGCATCATCTTTCCGGTTATGTTGCACGCCACCGGGGAATACATTGTACCCGATAATGTACCCGCCAACGAGTTCATGAATCTGGAAGGCGACAAGATGTCCACCAGCCGTGGGTGGTCGATCGAAATGCATGAGTACCTGGCCGATTTTCCGGACAAACCCGATGTATTGCGGTATGCCTTGCTCACCAACTTGCCGGAAGCGAAGGACAGTGAATTTACCTGGAAGGACTTTCAGGCCAAGAACAACAATGAATTGGTAGCTATCCTGGGCAATTTTATAAACCGGGCAGTGGTGCTGACGCAAAAATATTTTGAGAACAAGGTTCCCGCGCAAAAAAACTTACAGGCGGTGGATAAGAAGGCGTTGGAAGAGTTAAGCCAGTATCCTGCAAAGATTGCTGCTTCTATTGAAACCTTTCGTTTTCGGGAAGCCACCGCCAACCTCATGGATCTGGCACGGGTTGGAAATAAATACCTGGCGGAGACAGAACCCTGGAAACTGGCGAAAACCGACCTGGACCGGGTAGGTACAATCCTGAATATTGCTTTACAAATTGCGGCTTCGCTGGCTGTGGTGTCCGAACCCTTTCTCCCCTTTACTGCACGAAAATTGAAAGACATGTTGGGCGTGGGGGAATTAACGTGGCAACAAGCCGGACAACCCAATTTGTTGAGAGCTGGCAGTGCCTTGCACGATGCCCCGCTGTTATTTGAAAAGATTGAAGACGCAGTTATCGAAGCTCAGATTAAAAAGTTACTGGATACCAAACGCACAATGGAACTCGCATCACAACCGGCTGCCCCGGCTAAGGCAGAGATTTCGTTTGACGATTTTTCGAAACTGGATGTCCGCATCGGCACGATTTTGAAAGCGGAACGGGTGGACAAATCGAAGAAGCTTTTGAAACTTCAGGTGGATACAGGTCTTGATGTTCGAACCGTCATGAGCGGGATTGCTGAGCACTTTAGTCCCGACCAGGTAGTGGGTAAACAGGTTACGATTCTGGTGAATCTGGCTCCCCGCAAAATCATGGGAGTGGAGTCGCAAGGAATGATCTTGATGGCTACCGATAAGGATGGATCCTTGAAATTGATTTCACCAGGAGAACCGGTTTCACCCGGTTCTGTAATCAGCTAGATTAATTCAATAGTGAGAGGCAATTTTCTCCCACCTGCGTTTCTGACGCGGGTAGAACGTGTTCCAGATTTGATTGTTTCGGGCTTGCAAATATTCGGGTAGCAATGTCCTGTCAGGAGCTGATTTCAATTGGGTATAAAATTCTGAATTGATATCCCGGATTCTACGCATCTGCTCCTGCGATAATTTAAGGCTGGGTGCCCAAAACACCGGATCGTAGGGGAAAATGCTTGTATCAGTCTGAGCATTAGTGGATTGAGAGACCAGAACCAGCAGGCACAGAACAGAAAGAACAAAAAGCGATCGTTTCATCTTACTACATCTCGGTTTTCAACGGCAAAGTTGTTAAAAACTTACTTTCCGGGCATAAAAATGAGATAACTGGCCCACAAAATTCGATCAACTCCGGAAAATACTATACCTGTCAATTTTCGGAGCATTCGGATCGGTAACATTGGTTACAAACCGATGTTCCGGGCTTGATAAAGATCATGCTACCCGGTGAGCACCATCATTACCCAGGTGCTGGTGAGAATCTACTTTTGACTCACCAACCAATCAGAAAACCAGATGAAAAAGATCCTGATTTTAGGGGCCGGCACCGCAGGGACGATGATGGCCAACAAACTGCATAGAAGCCTTAACAAGGATGTGTGGGAAATCACCATCGTTGATAAAGATGAAAACCATTATTATCAGCCAGGTTTTTTATTTATTCCGTTTGGCGTCTATCAACCGGAAGAAGTTATTCGCCCGAAGAAAGAATTTATTCCGAAAGGAGTTACGTTTATCGTTGACCGAATTGAGAAGATTGAGCCCGAACAAAACCGGGTACTTTTAGCCAACAACACTATTCTCCCATATGATATTCTTATCGTTGCTACCGGTACTGTTCCCGTGCCCGAAGAAACAGAGGGCCTGAAGGGAAAACTTTGGTACAAGGATATTTTCGATTTCTATACCTTCGAAGGCACGACCCGGTTAGCTAAAAAATTAGAAACATGGGAAGGAGGCAAGTTGGTGATCAACCTTGCCGAGACGTTAATCAAATGTCCTGTGGCACCGCTCGAGTTCACCTTCCTGGCGGATGCCTATTTTACTGAAAAGGGCATGCGTGATAAGGTCGAGATCTCCTACGTAACACCACTCTCCGGGGCGTTTACCAAGCCCAAGGCAACAGCCATGTTAAGCAAGCTGTTGGAGGAGAAAAAAATCAATGTCATTCCCGATTTCTACCTTCAAATGGTGGACAACCAGCGCAAGGTGTTGATCTCGTATGATGGCAAAGAGGTGCCTTTTGATCTTTTGGTTTCCATACCCGTCAATAAGGGAGATGAAGTAATTGAAGCCAGTAACCTGGGCGATGAAGACGGTCTGAACTTTGTTCCTACCGATAAGCATTCACTCCAATCCAAGAAATATGAAAACATGTTTGTGATTGGCGATGCAACAAACGTGCCGGCCAGCAAGGCAGGATCTGTTGCACATTTTGAGGCGGAGATTCTTACCGAGAATATTTTAAGCTACATCATCAAGGAGCCTTTCCGGGCTAAATTCGATGGGCACTCCAACTGCTTTATCGAAACAGGACATGGCAAGGCAACCTTAATTGACTTTAATTATGATACCGAACCCCTGCCCGGCAAATTTCCCTTTGCCATGGTAGGCCCCATGGACTTATTGAAAGTTACCCGTGCCAATCACTTTGGCAAGTTGGCTTTCAAATGGGTGTATTGGCACATGCTCTTAACAGGAAAAAAACTTCCGGTAAGTACCAACATGTCGATGTCGGGAAAGCTGGTAGAATCCAACTAACATAAATCACCAACCAATAAACAACAACTATATGGAAACGCTCACAAACAACGGAATACAGGTAGAAGTAAATGCCGAAGGGTATTTAAAGGACATGAAACAATGGACTCCCGAATTGGCACGCCAAATGGCCCGGGAGGAGAATATTGAACTCACCGACAAGCACTTTGAAGTATTGAACTGGCTTCGCGCCAAGCAACAGGAAGGTGTGCCGCTGAGTATTCGCAAAGTGGGGAACTCTGGCCTGGTTGACATCAAGCAATTCTATCAACTTTTTCCGGGTGGCCCTTTGAAAATTTCAAGCAAATTGGCCGGCATACCCAAACCAGCCAGCTGTATTTAACCAACATTCCAACCAATAAACACAAATATTATGCAAGACGTACTTGAAAAACCGACCACGAAAGTAGCTGACGTGAAGGTTGATAAAAATAAGAGAAAAGTTAAGAAGGTCCTGATCATCTGTTCTAAAGGCAAATTGGAAGATGTGTATGCAGCCCTGGTGATGGCCAATGGTGCCCTGATGGAAGGCATACAAGCAAAAATGTTCTTTACCTTCTTTGGCCTGGAAGCCATTACTAAGAAGCATGCCGATCATTTGCACACCGCCACGGTTGGCAACCCTGCTTTTATGCCGGGTATGCCCACCGTAGTAGCTGGATTACCCGGTTTTGAAGCGTTCGCATCGTACATGATGAAGAAGGAAATGGATAAACTGGACATACCGCATGTAACGGAATTTATTCAAATGATTGATGCCGGAGGTGGCGAAATCTATGCTTGCAAACTAGCTGCTGATATGTTCCACCTGAAGAAAGAAGATTTTCTGGAGGAAGTGAAAGACATCATCACCGTAGGCGACATGTACGCATTAGCTGAAGGTGAGGGTACTCAGATAATTTTTATCTGATTTTTGGTTGGTGAGGGTTGGCTGAGTCGTCAGTAGAAATATTGACGACTCTCCTTTTTTTATCCATTGTGTAAACTCATGGTCCGTTCCGGGCCGATGGTGCAAAAGGAATAGATCATTTCAGTGGCTTTATCCATCAGGCCGGGCAACGCATCCACTTCCTGTTTTGAAAAGTTACTGAGAACATAATCAACCTGCTGACCCCTATTGAATTCACTCCCGATGCCAAAGCGTAGCCGGGAGTAATCTTGTCCACCCAGCAATTCTTCAATATTTTTTAACCCATTGTGTCCTGCCGAACCTCCTTTCGTGCGCATTCGCAGGGTACCAAAAGGCAGAGCGATATCATCCAACACGACCAACAAATGCTCTTTGGGGATTTTCAATTCCTGCAGCCAGTAGGCAATGGCTTTCCCGCTCAGATTCATGTAGGTATTGGGTTTGATGAGATGAATTTGTTTGCCTTTGTGCTTCAACTCAGCTTTGTCGGCAAGTCGGGTGGTGGCGAAATCTACCTTCTGAAGGTCGGCCATTCGGTCCAGGATCAAAAATCCGATGTTGTGGCGGGTGAGTTCGTATTCTGGTCCGATGTTGCCCAATCCGGCAATCAGGTATTTCATAAAGCAAAGGTAAACGTTATTTGAGGGGCGCTAAAATAAAAATCCCGTCTGCGAAACAATTCGAGACGGGATTTTTGTATTGATAAAGACAGATTACTTCTTCTTTTCGTCTTTCTTCGGTGCTTCAGCCTTCTTGGCATCGGCAGCAGGAGCAGCACCCGCAGCTGGAGCAGCACCCGCAGCAGGAGCAGCACCGGCAGCAGGAGCAGCTACGGTTGCAGCAGCGGCAGTTTCTTCAGCCAGCTTCGCAGATCGTGGTACTTCTACCACAGCTATCGATGCCTGCTTGGGATCGACAAACTCCAGATTGGCGAATTTCAGGTCACCCACTTTTACGGAGTGATGAAAATCCAACTCTGAACAATCCACATCAATATGATCGGGCATGTCCTTCGGAAATGCATATACTTTCAGGGAAGCACGTTTACGCACAAGGGTGCCACCTTTGGAAACACCCGGAGATTGACCTACCAAGCGGGTAGGGATGTCCATTTTTATTTTTCGCTCTTCACTGATTTTCAAAAAGTCAACGTGCAGGATTAATTCACTTACCGGGTGGAACTGAACTTCCTGCATAATGGCCTGGCACTCTTCGCCTTCAATGTTCAGGTGTACAAAGTGTGCTTCGTTGGTGTAAATCAAATCGCGGAATAAAATGACGGGTGCATAAAAATGCACTTGCTCTTGACCTCCGTACAGTACACACGGTACGTTTCCTTCTTCACGGATTTTCTGAGCGTCATTCTTGCCGAGATTTGCTCTTCGATACCCTATAATCTCGATGGTTTTCATAATAGATAATTGTTTATGGTTTATTAATGGTGTTACTAAAATTACAATCGGATAAAAAGTGAACTGATGGATTCGTGGTCGTGGATTTTTCGGATTGCCTTCGCAAAAAGGTCAGAAACAGAGAGCACCTTGATTTTTGGCAAGGACTGCTTTAAAGGAATCGTATCTGAGACCACCAATTCCTCCAATACTGAATTTTGAATGTTCTCGTAAGCATTTCCGGATAATACCGGATGGGTACAAATGGCACGCACACTCTTCGCACCATTTTCTTTCAACAGCGAGGCAGCTTTGCAGATCGTACCTGCGGTATCCACCAAATCATCAACCAGAATAACATCTTTTCCTTCCACTTCACCAATCAACCGCATGGATTCAATTTTGTTGGCTTCCCTGCGATATTTATCACACACGGCCAGGTCAGCATTAAAAAACTTGGCAAAGCTACGGGCCCTCTTAATGCCCCCAACATCAGGGGTGGCAAACATGATATTCTGAAGATTTAACGACTTCAGGTAGGGAACAAAAATGTAGTTCCCATCCAGGTGATCTACTGGGATATCAAAAAAACCTTGAATCTGATCGGCATGTAAGTCGCAGGTCATGATGCGATTTGCACCGGCCGCGGAAAGCAGGTTGGCAATCAGTTTTGCTGCGATGGCCACCCGGGGTTTGTCTTTGCGATCCTGGCGGGCATATCCAAAGTAGGGAATGATCACGTTCACGTTTGAGGCACTCGCCCGTCTGGCCGCATCAATCATCAGCAGCAACTCCATGAAGTTATCGGCTGGTGCAAACGTTGATTGAACGATGAACACATCGTGGCCGCGCACCGACTCGCCAATAAACGGTGACATTTCACCATCGCTGAATTGTTGATAGTTAACCGTACCCAATGGCTCGCCATACGCGTGAGCAATTTTCTCCGCGAGGTAGGTGGTCGCTCTTCCTGAAAAGATTTTTACAGCCATGAGTACATCTCAAAAATTAAATCCTGGCCATTGCGCCAGGATTTTTCAGTTGCCCGACCAGGGCTCGAACCTGGACTTTCTTGAATCAAAATCAAGCGTGTTGCCAGTTACACCATCGGGCAATCCAATACCCCTAAAAAAGGGTTCGCAAAGGTAGGATTAATTTCGACAAGTGAAAATTCGATTTTCACTGTTTTTCAATCTTTTTACCTGTTTTTAAGGCTTATTGGGGTCATTATCGGGCAGGCTGGCTGTGGATCCTTCGGCAAATCCTTCGGCCATAAAGCGATACTTATCCAGGATGGAAATGACCGCATTTCGAAGGTGCCGCTCATTGTTGAAATTAATGCTGCCGTATAACGTGGTAGCATAGCCTTGCCAGATAGACCGGTTTTGACGCCTGTCAAAAAACTGAATCAAGAGAGTACCGGTTTTGAGATCCAGCTTCCGGGCTTCGTATGCAATATCTTCATCCTGGCTTTTGATCCATTCCTCAATTTCCGGCTGATCATAACCATTGAATCGGAGGCTGTCATTATACATTTTAAATCCGATTATGAGGTGAGGTCTTGTTTCAGACTGCCGGTACCCCAGAAACTTCATCCTCGACACTATGGATTTCTCCACGATCTCATTCACCATGGTAGTATCGGCTAACCCAATCGGGCGCATGATATCAAAGGTGCGGTACTTCTTAAAGTTACCCTTGTAACTGTAATCGTATTCTACCGGTAATTCTTTATAACCCAGGCAGGAAGTCAGCAACACAAGCAACAAGGCAGGCACGTATAATTTCCTCATAAGGAGTGGTTTGGACAAAAGTTAGAAGATTTACCGGTCGGAAACAAGTCTTCGATGCAGGAGCCAATTTAATCCCGATAAATATTCGGTTTAAGGGCTAAAAATTTAAAACCATAACCGCCTAAACTGTAACTTCATGTAAATTTTGGTTCAATCTTTTCTGCATGCTTTCGAAGTACGATCAAACAGTAGGCGCCCGCTACCATATTTACAACAGTCTGTTCCTGAATCTTCCCTATCAGGACATTTTAAGAACGGGTACGCTGTTGCCTTTTTTGCAGCAATACTGCGAAGAGGGATTTGAGAAAGGGCGGCCGGCTACCGAAATTCTGGAGCAATTTTTTGGTGACCTGGTGCCTCAGGCTAAAAAGGAAGAACAATTCGACTTGCTATTCAAATTCATCCAATACATAGAGCGGCAGGTTGCCTTGTTTGACTCTATTGAAGATTCAGCGTTTGAACAAATCAACGACACGACAGGAAAAGGAACCGTTACCTCCCTTTTGCAACGCACTAAATTCGATCGCAAGGAGAAAGAATTGATGGAACGCCTGGAACATTTCAGTTTGCGTACGGTGCTCACCGCACACCCAACCCAATTCTATCCTGGGCACGTGTTGGGTATTTTAACAGATCTGGAGCGTTCCATTCGCGAGAGTGATTTACCCCAAATCAATTTGTTGTTGCAACAACTTGGGAAGACCGGTTTTATCAACCAGGATAAACCAACTCCGTATGACGAAGCAGTCAGTTTATGTTGGTACCTCGAGAATGTTTTTTACCAGGCCATTCCCGAGATCATTCAAACCTTGTGTGCCGGATTGCAAATGCCCTTGTCAGAATGGAAAAACGACCGGCTGGTGGTGATCGGTTTTTGGCCGGGTGGCGACCGGGATGGAAACCCGTTTGTTACCAGTGAAATTACGCGAAAGGTTGCGGCCCGGTTACAGGAGAGTATTCTCAAGTGTTACTACCGCGATATTCGTGGATTGCGGAGGCGGCTTACGTTTCGTGGCGTAGATAAGCTCGTGATCGAAATCGAAAAGAAAATTTATCAATGGGCGTACGGAACGGAACGTGGATATATGCAAGCATCCCAATTATTAACTGATCTGAGAGCAGTCAGGAAAAAACTGGTGGATGATCATGATGGTTTGTTTCTGGATTTGCTGGATGTCTTCATAATAAAAGTAAAACTGTTCGGATTCTATTTTGCCAGCCTCGATGTACGACAGGATAGTAGAAAACACGATTATGTTTGGTCCCAGATTTTGGATTGTGGGGCTAAGGCCGGCAAAACGATTTCGGGGGCAGAATTTGAAAAACTTTCACAGGCGGAACAGATTCGGTATCTGCTCTCACTCAAGCTCGATTTGAATACCCTGGAAATACCAGATGCGTTTGTCAAGGAGACATTGAACAGCATTCGGGTAATAGGAGAAATACAGAAAAACAATGGCGTTACGGGAAGTCATCGATACGTCATCAGCAATTGCCAAAGTGCCTTGCATGTCATTGAAGTTTTTGTGTTAGCCCGGTTGTTAATCGGCACCGAAGCGGGCCTGGAACTGGATGTAGTTCCCTTATTTGAGACGATCGATGACTTGACGCACGCTCCAAAGATCATGGATGAGTTATATGGCATTCAAATATACCGTCAGCACCTGAGCCAGCGACAATCGCATCAAACGATCATGCTTGGATTTTCCGATGGCACTAAAGACGGTGGGTATCTCCGCGCCAACTGGTCCATTTTCCGGGCAAAGGAGAATCTTACCACCATTTCACGCAAGCATGAACTGAAAGCCGTCTTTTTTGACGGCCGTGGTGGGCCGCCTGCACGGGGTGGCGGTAACACGCACGACTTCTATGCATCGTTGGGTGATACTATTGAGGATGAAGAAGTACAAATAACCATTCAGGGACAAACCATCAGCTCTAATTTTGGAAAAATTGCTTCTTGTAAATACAACCTCGAGCAATTGCTTTCAGCCGGATTGGAGGGAGCAGTTTTCAAACGCGAGGAAAATCAACTCTCGGATGAACAGAAGAAAGTCTTGGATGAACTAGCCGAAGAAGGATATAAGGAATACCTTAGTTTAAAGCATCACGATCGGTTTGTTCCGTACCTGGAAAAAGTTACTCCGCTTTCCTTTTTTGGAGACACCAACATTGGTTCCCGCCCCGTGAAACGAAGCGCAACCGAAGGATTGAAGTTTGAGGACCTCCGGGCCATTCCCTTTGTTGGATCGTGGGCCATGATGAAGCAAAACATTCCCGGATTTTACGGGGTAGGTTCCGCATTGAAAACCGTGGGGGAGAGGCGTGGCGCCCAGCGACTGCGATCGTTTTATCAGGATTCTCTTTTCTTCCGAACCTTGTTAGGCAACAGCATGATGTCGCTCACCAAAACATATTATCAAGCCACAACTTATCTAAATCATGATGCGGAGTTTGGCGACTTTTGGAAGAAGATGTATACTGAATTTGAACTATCGCGGCAACAGGTGCTGGAAGTTTCGGGGCTGAGTGGTTTGATGGAAAACAATCCGGGTATTCGCGATTCAGTTCGCCTGCGCGAACGCATCGTATTACCGCTGATTGCCATTCAACAGTTTGCACTCATGAACATTCGAAATCTGAATGAGACAAACAAGATGTATGAACTCCGGTATCGCAAGTTGATCATTCGATGTATGTTTGGAATTATTAATGCGGCCCGTAACTCGGCATAATTAGTTGATGGTTGGAGTAGTTCGTTGCTGACATTCAAGACTAACAACTATCAACAAACAACTTACAACTCGTAAATTTTTAAATTATGAAACTATTCTTAGCACTGTTTCTAACCGCTTTTACCAACCTGGCATGGGCGCAGAATAAAGCCATCCTGCACACCGATCAGGGAGCCGAGAAAATAGACCGGCACATTTATGGTCATTTTTCTGAACACTTGGGCCGCTGCATCTATGGCGGGTTTTATGTGGGCGATAACAATACAACCATTCCACACACGGCAGGCGTGCGAAACGATGTGGTGGATGCATTGAAAAAATTGAAAGTGCCCAACCTGCGCTGGCCCGGGGGTTGTTTTGCCGATACCTATCATTGGAAGGATGGGGTGGGGCCGAAAGCAAAACGACCGACCATTGTTAATACGTGGTGGGGTGGCGTTACCGAAGACAACAGTTTTGGAACGCACGACTTTTTAAACATGTGCGAGTTGATCGGTGCCGAACCTTACCTGGCCGCCAATGTAGGCAGTGGAACTGTGCAAGAACTGATCGATTGGGTACAGTATGTAAACTTCGCGGGTGAAAGCCCTATGTCGAAGTGGCGTAGGGAGAATGGTCGGGATAAACCGTGGAATGTAACGTATTGGGGCGTAGGCAATGAAACCTGGGGCTGTGGGGGAAATATGAAACCAGAATATTATGCCAACCTCTACCGGCAATATGCCACCTTCATGACGGGTTGGAGCAATGAAAGCAAAATCTTTCGTATTGCTTCGGGTGCCAACTCTTCCGATTATAATTGGACCGAGGTATTAATGCGTGATATTCCGCTCAACATGCTGGAAGGCGTTGCCTTGCACCATTACTCCGTCATCGATTGGAATAAAAAGGGATCGGCAACAGCGTTTACGGAAAAGCAATACTTCCAAACCATGCAAAAGGCGTTGTTCATGGACGAGTTGATTCAACGTCATAGTACGATCATGGATAAATATGATCCGAAAAAGAAAGTAGCATTGATTGTTGACGAGTGGGGTGGATGGTATGATGTGGAACCTAACACTAATCCGGGATTTCTGTTTCAGCAAAATACGATGCGCGATGCGGTATTGGCCGGGGCCACCCTAAACATTTTTCACAAACACAGTGAGCGTGTACGCATGGCCAACCTGGCACAAACCGTAAATGTGTTGCAGGCCGTGGTACTTACCCAGGAGGAAAAAATGATTCTAACACCCACTTACCATGCCATGGAAATGTACAACGTGCACCAGGATGCCACCTACTTACCGTTAGATCTTACTACCGGATCGTATACACTCGATGGCGAAAAACTTCCGGCTATTTCGGCATCCGCTTCAAAGAATGCAGCCGGGGTCGTACACATTTCATTGGTTAACATCGATGCAAAAGCAGCTCAGGAAATTTCCATCGACTTACGGGGTGGAAAATTTAGTGCAGTCACCGGAAGGATTTTAACCAGCACGAATGTGCAGGACTATAACTCCTTTGAAAAACCGGAACAGGTTAAACCTGCTACATTCAAAGGCGCCACATTAAAAGACGGTATATTGAAAGTAACGTTGCCCAAACATTCGGTGGTCGTGTTGGAAGTGAAATGATCGTTGCCAGGTACCAGTGACAAGTACCTTAGTCTAGGAACCGGTAACTGATTTTACCCACTCCCGTGCATTCACAAAGGCTTCGATCCAGGGACCGATTTCATCCTGCTTGCGTTCACGCGGATAGTATCCCCAGTTCCACGGATACAGCGTACGTTCTATGTGTGGCATGATGGCGAGATGCCTTCCATCGGTTGAACATAATGCCGCTGCAGCAAAGTCAGAATCATTCGGGTTACCCGGATATTCGGCATAACTGTAGGTTGCTGCCACCTGATACCCACGATGATTTTTCAGATCGAACCTGCCCTCACCGTGTGCCACCCAAACACCCAGCCGCGTTCCTTCGTAACTGGAGAGCATGACGGAATTGTTTTTAGGTACAGTAATGTTGACAAATATTGACTCAAACTTGCCGGAACCGTTGTGGTGCATTTTTGGATGAGCCTGCATTTCCTGTTCGCGATACACCAGGCCCAACTCCATCATCAACTGACATCCATTACACACTCCGAGGCTCAAGGTGTCTTCGCGATTATAAAAATTATCAAGCGCGGCTTTGGCTTTTGGATTGTATAAGAACGCACCCGCCCATCCCTTGGCTGACCCCAGCACATCGGAATTGGAGAAGCCCCCGACAAAGACAATCAGGTTCACCGCACTCAAATCTTCACGCCCGGTCATCAAGTCGGTCATGTGTACATCTTTTACATCGAAGCCGGCCAGGTATAATGCGTAGGCCATCTCGCGATCGCCATTCACGCCTTTTTCGCGAATGATGGCAGCCTTGATGCCCGTGGGTTTTCTACGATTGGGATCGATCTGGTAAGTAGAAAAAGATCCGGTAAACTTTTTCGGAAATTGATAGTACAGGGGTTGCCTGAAGAGGTTTTCTTTTCGTTGCACGGCATGACCTTTTGTGCGTTGCAAGGCATCAAGTAAATAAGAGGTTTTAAACCAGGAATCCCTTAAGTTTTCAATGGACAATTGATAATTGATCATCGATAGCTGGCGGGTGGCTGTAACCTCACCAACTACAATACCCTTTATCTCCTGCGAAGAAAGAAACTTTTGAACAGCTTCCACGTCTGAAACCTGAAGAACAACACCCGGATTTTCGGCAAACAAGGTCTTTACCAGATCCTGATCCAGGGTATCAAGATTAAGTTTCACACCCACTTCCGGTGTAGGGAAACACATTTCCAGTACCGTAGTGATTAATCCACCCGATGAAATATCATGTCCGGTCAGAATCTGGTTATTCTTAATCAACTGTTGAACTGTTTCGAAGGCGTTCACAAAGTAGGCTTCGTCCTGAATGGTAGGAGCCGTAATACCAAGTTGATTCACTACCTGGGCAAAACTGCTGCCGCCCAGTTTCAATGCATCCTTCGAGAAATCAATATAAAGGAGTTTTGATCCGATGATGGGCACCAATGCGGGAGAAATCGTTTGACGGATGTCACTCACTTCGGCTACCGCTGAAATAATGACGGTGCCCGGAGAGTAAACTACTTCGCCATTCGGATACTTCTGCGTCATCGAGAGCGAATCCTTGCCCGTTGGGATGTTAATGCCGAGTGTACATGCAAAATCACTCACTGCTTCCACAGCAGCATAGAGGCGTGCATTTTCTCCTTCATTCTTTGCAGGCCACATCCAATTGGCACTGAGCGAGACGCCTTTTAATCCATAGGTAAGCGGAGCCCAGATCAGGTTGAGCAATGACTCTGCGATGGCGAGTTTACTTCCGGCAGCAGGATCCACCAAGGCAGCACCCGGTGCATGTCCTATGCCCGTGGCAATTCCTTTGTTGCTGGTGAAGTCCAGGGCCATGACCGACACATTGTTCAGCGGCAATTGAATTTGCCCACACGTTTGCTGCATCGCCACTCGACCGGTTACTGACCGATCTACTTTGTTTGTTAACCAATCTTTACACGCCACCGCTTCCAATTGCAACACCTGTTCGATGTAAGCGGTGAGGTGCTTAGCCTCATACACTACTTCCGCAAACCGATTGGGAATGGTTTTATCAATCAAAATGGTCTTGGGAGACGAACCAAAGAGATGGCTCATCGCCAATGCAACGGGTTTTGTATTTTTTTTGTGATCAACAAATTGAAACTGGTTGTCACCGGTAGCCATTCCCACCACATACATCGGGGCCCGTTCGCGCTCGGCTACCCGTTTCAGTGTCGCGACATCTTTTTCATGCATGGCCACGCCCATGCGTTCCTGTGATTCGTTGCTGATAATTTCTTTGTCAGACAGGGTAGGATCTCCAATGGGTAGTTTATCGATTTCGATGGTACCACCGGTTTCTTCCAACAGTTCGGAAAAGCAATTTAAATGACCGCCTGCTCCATGATCGTGAATGGAAACGATGGGATTATGTTCCGACTCCACCAAGGCGCGGATCGCATTCATCACTCGTTTTTGCATTTCGGGATTGGAACGCTGAACGGCATTTAATTCAAGAGCATTGCCGAATTCACCTGTAATAACCGAAGAGACAGCCGCACCGCCCATGCCGATCCGATAGTTATCGCCACCCAGTAAAATTATTTTGTCTCCTTTTTGCAGGTGTTCTTTTTTGCTGTCCTTCTCCTTTCCATAACCAACACCCCCGGCCAGCATGATCACTTTATCAAACCCAAACTTCTTATCGTTTTCAATATGCTCGAATGTGAGCACGCTGCCACCAATCAAGGGTTGGCCAAACTTATTTCCAAAATCACTCGCGCCATCCGAAGCCTTAATTAAGATTTCGGCCGGGTTATGGTACAACCAGGGGCGTGCTTCAAACTTTTTCTCCCACGGCCTTCCGTTTTCCAACCGGGGGTAGGAGGTGATGTACACGGCAGTTCCCGACAAGGGGATGGATCCTTTGCCACCCGCAAGGCGATCGCGGATTTCGCCACCGCCACCGGTTGCTGCGCCATTAAACGGCTCCACGGTAGTGGGAAAATTATGTGTTTCCGCTTTCAATGAAATCACTGAGTCGAACTCATCCACCTGGAAGTAATCGGGTTTGTCCTGCGTGGCCGGAGCAAATTGTTCTACCCGCGGACCTTTAATAAAAGCCACGTTATCTTTGTAGGCTGATACCAGGTAGTTGGGGTTTTCTTTGGATGTTTTTTTTATCAGTTGAAAAAGCGTGGCTTTCTTTTCTTCGCCATCGATGATAAAGGTGCCATTAAAGATTTTATGCCGGCAGTGCTCACTGTTCACTTGCGAGAAGCCAAACACCTCGCTGTCGGTAAGTTTGCGGCCCAGTTTCCAACGTACATCGTTCAGATATTCGATTTCTTCCTGACTCAGCGCAAGGCCTTCTTTTTCATTGAAGGCTTTGATGTCGTCAACTTCGAAGATGGGCTCCGGTGTGTGGTGGATAGTGAATAGATCCTGATCAAGACCTTTGTACAGTCGTTGCAACATGCGGTCATGCGGTACGGATTCGCTCGCTACTTCAACAAATTCCTCGATGCGTTCAATTCCGCGGATCCCCATGGTTTGGGTGATCTCCACGGCATTCGTACTCCAGGGGGTAATCATCTCCTTGCGGGGCCCCAGAAAATAGCCGGATAGTGATTTCTGTTCCAGGGGTTTTCCACCACCAAAAAGCCAGATCAGCTTTTCATATTCTTGACTACCAAAGGGTTGGGTGCTTCCTACTGCATAAAGGGTAGAACCGGAAGCCCGAAAGAAGACGATCATAGTGGTGAGCGTAAGCACAAAAATAATGTTTCAAAGGCTCTCAGTTGAATTTATTCGGAATGATTTTACTAAGGTTTCTTAGTGAAACCGTTTTCAACGAATTCCGTATTTTTACCAGATATAATTCGATCGGATACGTTTATGCGTCAGGGTTGGAATCGATTTTTGGCAGGCTTGTTGGCGTTATACCTTTTGAACATAAGTGTTGATTTCCAACATCCACGAATTAACGTCCGTGAAGATATCTCCATCAATGAAATTGAATCGCTTGCTGAATTAGTAGTTGAAGAAATTGTACAAGTAGAGGATTTTTTTGAGGAACTTCCGGAGTCAGATCGAGAGCCCATTGTGAAGGTCAATTTTACCCTGATATTTATTATTTCCGGTCCGTTGCAATTGCCTGTCCGGCATGAAGTCGATTTGCAATCAGATTTCGCTGAACTTACGAGCTCTTTTACAAACCTCACTCCAACGATTTTAACCCCACCACCGCAGATAGTTTGATTACGCCTCTCGCAGGAATTATTATCAAACTAAACAATCATGTCGGGTCGATTTAAAATCAACATCCTGTTTTTATTTATTCTGTTAATCATTGCGCTACTCACACTCCTCAGTACGTGGTTTAGCTTTTGATCATCAGATTCACGAAAATCAAGAATAGATAGTTCAATTACTTATCTCAATGGATAACTATGCGTTTTATTTTTTTGCTTACCATAATTTACATCACCGTTAAAGTCGTAGGTGCACAAGATCTCGATTCGCTTCGGGCAGCAAACCGGGAATTGGATAGTTTATACATTGTCGAAGTTGAGCATCGATCTGAACGGGTGAAGGTGCTTCATGCCGAACCGTTATACATTGATTTAATACGCGATCTGGGAGCAAGAAAAGGTGAGCAAGAATGGAACCTAGGTATCGGGTTAACCGACAATTTGCGTTACGACACCTATCAGACCTTGCTGGAATACGAATGGGCACCTGTTGATCGACTGGGATTTGAAATTGAAGTTCCCATTACGCTCATCGCACCGTATCGAAATGCGAAAGATGATACGGTCCCTTCAAGCCGGATAGAGAGCTTGAAATCGGCTGTACAATGGTCTTTTTTTGTTTCTGAACGATTGAAAACTTCGTTGGCTGTTGGTTATATCAATGAACTTGTGTTTTCTGATTGGAAGGAGTTTGGCAATCCCTTATTAAAGGGAAATGTTTACAATCCATTTCTGGTTGCTGCCAAACGATGGGGTAGCAACTACCACACACTTATTTATACAGGCCCTCATTGGGAACGGGATTTTATAAATCAGACATGGCATTCCAGGTACGATTTAAATACCAGTTTTCATTATATGATCTCCGGCACAAGGAACTTTATTGGTGTGGAGGTCAACAAGACCTGGTTAAACAATGAATTTGACGCAGTGGTACGCCCGCAAATGAGATTGGGTATTGCTCCGAATTTTCTGATCGGAATTTTGGGTGGTGTTCCCATTAATCGCGAGAATCAACGCTTTAGTATGTTTACCGGTTGATCTGGGAGCCAGGAATTTCAAGGCATTAAACTCCCTTATTCCGGCAACCCATTATTGCTTCTTCGAAAACATCCAGCTCAGGTAATCCGGTTCGGCAAAGGCATTATCCCAACTGTTGTGATTGATACCAGGAAATTCTTTGTAGTGTACAGAAGCTTTAAGTTCCTTTAACTTCTCAACCATTCTCCGCGATTCCGCGACTCCCACCACGCTATCGGCATCACCGTGGTAAATGGAAAACGGAATTTTGCGGATGCGTTTGTCGTAGTGGGTAGCATCTCCGCCACCACAAATGGGTGTGGCAGCGGCAAACAGGTTGGGATACCGATACACCGCCTCAAAGGTGCCCATGCCGCCCATGGATAGCCCGGTTATATAGATCCGCTTTTTATCGACTCCTTCTTCCGCACTTATTTGTTTTACCAGGGCGATCGCCATTTGCAACGGTTCGGGTTCTGGCCGGGTATAATCAAAATCGAATGTAAACGGGGTTTTCGTACGATCAATGATTACACTGCCCCAATAACTTTCAGCCGGGCATTGTGGGAAAATAACAATAGCCGGGAAGTTGCTTCGATTCTCTGGAGTCAGAAAAAGTTTCGCCCCATGGGTTAGTTGCTTTTCATTGTCGTTGCCCCGTTCACCAGCTCCATGCAGAAACAACACTACGGGATATTTTTTTGACCGGTCGTAATTCTCTGGAAAGAGAATCCGGTAAGGTAAGGTATTGCCTGTAGCCGATGTATGCGTTCGCTTTTCAAAGAGGGTGAGATCTTGTGAATGAAGCACGAATGGAAACAGCAGGATGGAAAGCAGGAGTTTCATGACGAACTAGAATTAGATAAAAGATACCAGGAACGATAAAGGTTTAGGTAAAAAAGGCTTTATCCCAACAGGAATAAAGCCTCGCTGTGAAGAGAAAGAGTCGCTTAGCTGTTGGCTTTCTTCGCTCTTTTTTCAGCCCGCTTTTCCTTTAAGGTTTTGGTGGGCTTCTTCTTCTCATCTTTCTTGCGATCCATTCCTTTTGACATAGTAGTAATAGTTTGATGCTATAAAAATAGTAAAAAATCTTACAGACCAAGAACTTGCTTTACGGTCGGAATGCTTTCTTCAATAATCTGGTTGTGTCCGGAATCTATTACGAGGCATGCGTGTTGCGGTAAATGACGCAACAAATGGCGCATGTTGGTAGCCGTAATGATTTTATCATGCTTGCCAACAATCAAGGTTAGGGGAATAGACTGTTCTTGAATGTGGGTGGCGATGGACTTCATATCAAAGTGCAAATGACGGAATACCACCCACGAATAATACACCCGTTCCCGTTTCTCACGTGTGTTCATCTGATGTTCGGCAAACCGCAACACGCCTTTGTCAACCAACCGCAAGGTGCGCAGCAGAAAAACAAGTTTGTGTAACCGGCCGGGATGGAAGATCATACTGCGAAAGAATTTGCGCAACAGCAGGGGATAGGTAGCCAGACTGTACCAGAAACTGGTTTTGATGCCATCGGGGGCGAGCAGGATCAGATTTTCGATGCGCGTGGGAAATGATTCCAGCGTAGCCAGGGCGAACTTCCCACCCATGCTGAAGCCCAACACACCAAAGCGCTCCAGGTTGTTTTCCTCGAAAAACCGGGTCATGATTTCACGCCAGGTCGATTTCTCCAACGGGTGCTCACCCTCACTCCATTCGCTTTGGCCATGAAAGAACAGGTCAAAGGCAAACAACGTGTAGTGCGAGCCAAGGGATTCCGTCAGCGCATCGAAAGCCTGATGGTGCTGCCCAAATCCATGAAACAACAAGAAGGCTTTTTTTCCGTTGCCGGTTTTATGATAGGCAAGTGAACTGTTATTGTAATGAAGAACACAATCCATTCAGCTGCCAATAAATACGCCCAACATCCTGGTCTATACTAATTGTGCCTCCAGGGTAATGTTGGTATTCAAGAGCTTCGAAATGGGGCAGTTTGCTTTCGCATCCGCAGCGCAGGCTTCGAATTTTTCTTTGCTGATGCCGGGCACCCGGCCCTTCAAAGCGAGGTGCGAATTTGTGATTACGCCATCGACAAATGTAATGGTGCACGTAACTGTCAAGTCCTCTGCGGTGAAGCCTGCTTCGTTCAAGACAAAACTGAGTTTCATGGCAAAGCACCCGCTGTGGGCGGCTGCAACCAGTTCCTCCGGGTTGGTACCCACGCCTTCTGCGAACCGTGAGTTAAAGGAGTATTGGGTGTTGTTGAGTACGGTGCTGGCGGTAGAGACAAGGCCCTTTCCTTCTTTTCCGGTTCCTTTCCAGTTGGCGGTGGCAGTTCGTTTCATATTGGTAATTTTTTGGAAACAAGTTACAATTTGATTCTGAGATTGTTCACCGAAAATGAAGAGTATCCTTCCATGCCTTCCATATTTAAGCAGGACTGATTAAGTTTACTTAAACCCCCAAACCCGTGAGTTCGGCCTGTTCTTTCCGTTGGCACTTCAGTTCAGTGCTCGTTCTTATACTGATTTTGCCAGGATTTGCTCAGCCTATTGCTCCCCGCTTTGAGACGCTGGATGTTGAAAATGGATTATCCCAAAACTCTGTTTATCGCATCTTTCAGGATCGTACTGGGTTTATGTGGTTTGGCACAGCGGATGGCCTGAACCGATATGATGGGAACACCATCCGGGTCTTTAAGTACACTGCGCCCTCGATTACATTTGCTAATTCCAATGCCGTACGCGGTTTACTCCTCGAGGATCAACAGGGGCGCATTTGGTATGCCAATGAAACCGGGATCTATTTCTATAATCCAGTGACCGAAAAAATTGAACAGGCCTATGATTTTCTGACCAAGCAAGGAGCAGGATTTATTTACTATAGTGCGCTGGCATTGGACGAACAAGGTGATTTTTGGTTGTTGGACCCCGGACGTGGAGTCATCCGTTTCTCCATTCACACGAAATTAGTCGAAACGTTTAAATTTCCAGCGAGCATACTCCCGGGAGAATATGCACTCGATCCCCAATCCGGAAAACGATATGTTTATTTACAGATCTCAAACCGAAACGGTGTTTTACGCTTTGATAAAAAAGCTTTTACGTATGATTGGATTTTTGATGACCTGCCCAAAGTAAAGGTGGTTGCAGAAAGCACTCAACTTTTCGTCAGCAAAAATGAATCTCTGTTTTATTACGACTCTACAAACCAGCGCCTGGAGCCTATTCCCATTCAAACAAAAAGTACCATTTCCTATGCCCAACAAGATGCCTTTGGCAGGTATTGGGTTGCCACACGTGGTGATGGGTTACACGTAATTGATCGAGGCAAATCCTGGGTGTTTCGCAATGATCGGACAAAGCTTAAGACACTTCCTTCGAATTTCACCACCGGGTTATTTATCGATGCCGATCAGAATCTTTGGATTGGAATGGATGGAGGTGGGGTTAGTCGATTGGATTTAAGACCACCCCGTTTTAATATCTTCTCACTGTCGGATGGGGACCCTGTGATGAAAGATTATTTTATTCGATGCTTCTATGAAGACGACCGTAGTCGTATTTGGTTTGGAACCTTGCAGGATGGATTTTTCATATTCGATTTCCTGGACAGGACGATCAAGAAGTACTCAACTGAGAATGGATTGCCCGGAAATTCTGTTGGAAGTATATTTCGCGATCGAAAGGATCAGGTTTGGATTGGGTATAATCAGGGAATTTCCAGGTTTGATGAGGCCACCGGAAAATTCTATCCGGTACTGATGCAGTCCCAGTACTTTAACAGGGACGATAATTATGTGACCCAGATGATCGAATTGCCATCGGGCGAACTCCTCCTGTCTTGTTATTATGGTATTTATAAAATTGAACAAGATCAATCGGGGCAGTATCGCGGCACCAATTGGAAAGAATTTACGTCTCGTGCGGTTGGTATTACTCAAACACCCGATGGACATTATTGGGTAGCATCGCAGGTACAAGGGTTATATCATGTGCTTCCGGATGAGCCCCGCACCCTGGAAACTCGCGCTTTATTCAGTCGCATCAATTTAAAAAGCATCCACCAGGATGAACAGAACCCGCAGATCCTTTGGCTTTGTTCGGGTGCGGGACTCATCCGGTTTGATACCCAAACCGGCAGCTACAAACTCTATGATGAGGAGGCTGGCATTCCTGGCAGTTTTGTTTATGGACTGCTGGAAGATGCAGATCATAACTTTTGGTTAAGTACGAATTCAGGACTTTGTTTTTTTGACCGGAAGAACGAAACCTTCCAACACTTTACGGTGGCCGATGGGCTTCAAAGCAATGAGTTCAACTCCGGAGCCTTTTACAAGGGTCCAACAGGCACATTGTATTTTGGTGGCATCAAAGGCTTTAACTGGTTTTCCACCGGAGCGGAAAGACCTACGCGCACCCCACCCCGATCCAGGGTCACCTCCGTTCAGGTAAATGATGTTGTTGTCTCTCACGACAGTACTTTCTATTTCACGCGGTCTTTAACCCGACCTCATCATCAAAACGATTATGTCTTTGAATTTGCGGTTTTTAATTATACGCATCCGGAAGCCAACAAAGTACAATACATGTTAACAGGGTGGGATCAGAACTGGATAACCACCGATCAAAAAATAGCACGCTATTCCAATCTCTCACCCGGCTCGTATCATTTTAAGGTTCGGGCTTCCACCGGCAACTCGCCTTGGGGGCCGGAAGATCAGGTCAGCATTCTTATTCGATCCCCGTTTTGGAAGACGGCCTGGTTTTATAGTGTATGTGGTCTTGTCGTAATCGGCATGCTGGGGGCGGGTACGCGATTTATTGCGCACCGAAAGATTGAAAAGAAAGTCCGGGAACTGGAGATGCAACGAGCTATATGGGAAGAGCGAGAACGGATTAGCAAAGATATTCACGATGATCTGGGTACCGGCCTCTCAAAGATTTCGATCCTGAGTGAACTTGCCAAGCAATCCAAAAGTGCGGATGACTTCACCCAACGCCAACTGGAGAAAATATCAGACTCATCCCATGAATTGATTGATAACCTGGGAGAATTGATCTGGTCACATAATCCGGCCAACGATAGCTTAACGAAGCTGTTTTGGTATATCCGCGAGCACCTGAGTCCGGTTTTTGATGGTACGACAACCGTCTTGCAATTGTCCGTGCCCGACCTGACTACCGACCGATCGGTACCTGCTGCCTGGCGCAGAAATGTTTTTTTAGCCGTGAAGGAATCGTTGCACAATGTGTTGAAACATGCACAGGCTTCGCGGGTGGAATTGGATTTTAAAGTACATGACCAACACGTACACATTTCCATTTCAGACAATGGAAGGGGGTTTGATCTCAGCCGCACGACTCCGGGCAATGGACTCATTAACATCAGAAAGCGCATGGCCGATTGTGGAGGCAGTGTCTCGATCGAAAGTCAGCTGGGTGCGGGTACGCAGATCCACCTGATTGTTCCACTGTGATTTACTACTTTCATGCGATTGTTTAATAGCGATAGACTCACCAGCTTTCTACTATGATCAAAGTGGCTATTGTGGAAGATATTGACGATATCCGGAAAGGGTTAGCGATGATTGTAAATGCCAATGATAGCCTGGAGTGTAAACATACGTTTGCCGATGCGGATAAAGCATTTGCGGTTCTTTCGGTAGAACCGGTGGATGTGGTGTTGGTGGACATTAACTTGCCCGGGGGTATCAATGGCATTGAGCTGGTACAAAAACTGAAACCGGGACATCCCCACATGCAGTTTATGATGTGCACTGTCTATGAAGATAGTGAGCTTGTTTTTAAAGCATTGAAAGTTGGCGCAACAGGATACATTCTAAAAAAAACTCCCCCCACCAAATTGCTGGAGGCAATCCAGGAGATTTATGAAGGTGGCTCACCCATGAGCGCCCAGATCGCACGCAAAGTGATCTCGTCTTTTCAAAAGCCGGTACTCAACGATGTGACACAACTGCTAACCAAACGTGAACAAGAGTTGCTTGATTTATTAGCACAGGGCTTTCGGTATAAGGAAATTGCGGATAAGCTAAGTTTATCCATTGATACGATCCGCACGCACATCCGAAATATCTATCGCAAACTGGAAGTGCAAAGCAGAGCGGAGGCGTTGAATAAAATTTACCCACACTAATGTTAAACCGGAGAGCTCCGGCATTTTACGAAAACGGGGCAGCGTGATTTTCTTGCTTATTTTTTAAGGATCCATAGGATAAAGAACACTAGCGCACCGGTAAAGGCAATTGTTCCCAACACACCCAGGGCACTTGCTGCAGCGCTAAAAGCAACAAACAGAATACCTGCCAAGACGAGGATACCTGCCCAGGTTAAGTATTTGTAGCGGGGCATTTCCTTTATGCTTGATATGGAGTCTGCTTTGCTGGTTCTTTCATAACTCAGCACTCTTTTCGTTACTTCGCGTTTAATCGATTTTATCTCTGATTTACTTAACGGATAAGAAAGGTTTGATTTTATATCCGTTGGGATCGCCAAGGTCAATTGCTCGCCCGGTTCATCCAGAAGCACGGGGTCACTCCGCAGGGAAGTTAATAAAGGTGGTCCATCTCGCTTTTCCAAAGGGACTTGGTCGCTGCCCGAAGAAGCCCCAGGAGGTGCGTTGATTGAATTGACTTTCTGATAATCGTTGAAATGGGCTCCAAACCGTTGCGAGGAGCAGCCCATGATGAGGATAACACTCATCATAGGCAATACCCTGGCCCTTCCGCATGCGTTGGATTTACGAGTCATTTGATCGTGTATCCTGTACCCGTGAAATCAATCAAACGAAGCCTTGCCTACCCACAATACAGATTCATTATCATCTTTGCCGAAATACACAATGCAATTTTGTTCGGGCACAAAGGTTCCCGGGAATGTCTGATACACAAAATACTTCTTACCTCCGAATACCTTAAAGTCAGCAATGGATGTTTTTTCTAAATCAATTTTTGTGATTCGGGGATAGTACTCCACATTCTCAATGGAACCCGTCCAGAAGTCGCGCTCGCCTTTTGCCTCGAGTATTTCCCAGTACACCGTTTTGCCATCGGCTCCGAAATAAAAACTTTGAGGCATTTCGAAGATGGCGCTCTTCTTGGTTTCAAACATCCGGTCCACCGCATATTGTGCTTTTAACTCACCTTTCGAATCAAGATGCAGACACACAATGTCTCCATAGGTGGTTAGGAATAATGGATTTTGAAGTGAGCCCACGTTCGCTCTTCCTAAAAGCTGACCCGCTATCAGGTACTCATTGTCCGGAGTAACTTCAAACTTGTGTATCGAGAATTTCTTTCCTTTATATGGGGACGCTCCCTTATCGGAAGGAGGTGTTTTCATTTTGGCCTTTAAGTTTTTTAGGGGAGCCATGGTAGCAAAGTCTACTTTGCCACCCGAGATGCGCATGATATGGAAGTTATCCATTTCTTCATTTGCGGCTTTATTGTATTTAGCGCGCTGGGGATTTTCAGCATCACCACCCGAACCGATGAAGCAAGGCCCCTCGATTTCTGCGTAGTCTTCAAATACCTCTTCAAATGCTTTTTTGCCATCCAGGGATTGCCCAAACAGATACACCGATCCATCAATTACGGTAGCGTTGGTATATAAGGTAGCCGGATTCTGAGTTTGAAAAATGACTTTATTTTTCAACGTACCCGCCATGTCGTAATGCAGGTATACATATTCAGAAATATTGGGAGAGCCTTTCTGCGGGGCTAGTAGCACTATGAAATCCTGCTTGCCCACCGGCTTGCCCGCTTCCGTTTCGGAGATCATCTGCGAGTACACCACCGAGTAATTTCCGGTTACATCCAATGCCTTTTCGGTTACGTTGCCATCAAAGTCAACATTCAGAATGACATATCGTTTTGGGTTTTTCTTATCCTTCGTCTCAACATAACCCAATATCGCCAACTTGTTGTCATCTTCGCGCCACCATGATTCTATTCCATAGTAAGGTTTGTCTTCATCGGATCTGATTTTACCGGCTTCAACATCTTCATCTTTTACTTTCTCATATCGCTGTTTTTTGTAATTCCAATTGCTGTACACCCGGGTTGCCGTTACCACTCTTACTTTCATGCTGAGCACATCAAAGGAATTACATTTGGTACCGCCCACAAAGGCATTCATCACCTTAACCTTTTTGTCCGGCTTGACTTCCTTATTTTCACTGGTCCCCTTTTTTTCAATGAACTTCAGACTTTTGTCAAACACATAATCTTCATAATTCACGGCCGCACTCTTTTTCTCAATTTTGTTTTGATAGATGACATGAATGTTTCCATCCGGCTCCATGCGTACCTCATCGATGTAGCCTTTCTGTGCTTCCTTGCTTAGCTTTTGTGCTGATTCGGTGATCGTTTGGGCCTGGCAAGGCATACTCACTGCACACAAAAGAATAATTATTGCGTTGGGGATCGGCTTATGATTTTTCATTGGGTGTTTGATTTTGTACCAAATTGGCAAGCTTCCCATTGCACCACAATCGCATGAAAATGTGATTTACCATTGCGGTACAAAAGTTTAGCTTGGGATGTGTATTTATTAAAATCAACGTATTGGTTAGGCACATGGCTACTTGCGCTGATCCTGCTGCTGTTCTCTCCTCCGGCCATTGGCCAGCGCAACATGCTCATCAGCCCCGAGAAGCAATGGCTTGCGAAAGGAAAGGAGCAGTACGAAAAGGGAAATTATGCAGAAGCCATTGCGCTGCTCACACAGGCGTTGGCCAAAGACAGCACGCAACTGGAAGTAAACTACTACCTGGGGCTGGCCTACGTACAAACCGGAAATGACGATGCAGCCATTCCGTTGCTTACGTATTATACGACCCATGCCAAGTCCAGTGCCGGGAGTGCCCTCGAAAAGCATAAAGCGATGTACCGGTTGCACTATGCACGTGAACAGAAGAAATTAAGAAACATGCCCCTGGTAATGCACGAGCCGGTGAAACTACCGGATCACGTCAATACATTATACCCGGATTATTCTCCGGTGATGGATGCCACCGGCACCCGACTATTTTTTACATCCAGAAGGTTAGGAGGGATCAGTTCCGAGACCATGGGAACAAAGGAAGGGGATGAAGATGGTTATTTCATTGAGAAGAACGGTACCAGCTGGTCATCTGCCCAACTCCTTCCCGAACCCCTCAATTCCACGCTCAATGAAGGTGTTGACAGCTTTTCGGCAGACGGCCAGTTTATGGTAATGACTGGATGCAATCGCGAACAGGGGATCGGTTCATGTGATTTATATTATTCTGTATTGCAAGGCGATCAGTGGTCGGTGCCGGAGAGTTTTGGGGACGTGGTGAACAGCGTGGCATGGGATTCTCAGGCAACTTTATCCTTTGATGGCATGCGGATGATTTTTGTTTCCGGACGGGACTATGGGTATGGGGAAACCGACTTTTACCTGGTAGAGCGAAATCACTTTGGTGAATGGGGCCCGGCTATGAACCTGGGGCCGATGATCAACACACCGTTCACGGAGGACTCTCCCTTTCTCAGCCAGGATGGTAAGACGTTGTATTTCTCCTCCAATGGTCATCCCGGCTTTGGCGGAATGGATATTTTTAAAACCGTATTGGAAGACGGCAAGTGGTCACCGCCTGTTAACCTGGGGCGTCCGCTCAATACGCCTAACGATGATCGCTTTTTTACCATTGGTGGTTCGGGCGAGAAGGGATACTTCTCTTCCAATCGCGGAGGCAATGACGACCTCTATGAGATTGAGATTCCCGAAAGCATTCGCCCCGAGCCAACCATTGTGGTGACGGGCATTGTAACCAACCTGAAGGATGGCAAGAAAGTGGGCGCCTATATTTTGGTGGAGGATTTAAATACAGGTGAATTAATAGCCGCCAATAAAAGCAATGCTGCGACAGGCCAGTACCTGGTGGTGCTGCCTGCGGGGCGCACGTATAGCGTGTCGGCTAATAAAGAAGGGTACTTTTTCTATTCGCAACGTTTTGAAGTACCCGCGACCACCCGGTTTCAGGAGATCACAAAAGACATTCAATTGAAGCCCATTGAAAAGGGTGCCAAAGTAGTGCTAAACAATATTTTCTTCGAGACGGGAAAAGCAACCATTACTTCGCAAAGTCGGTTGGAGTTGGAAAAGGCAATGGAATTGTTGCGGGCTAATCCCAGTATGGTGATTGAAGTGGGTGGGCATACGGACAATGTGGGGGATGATAATTTAAATATGAAGCTTTCACACGATCGGGCCCGCTCTGTGCGCGATTATCTGGTGAATGGCGGGGTTCCGCCTGATCGGGTACAGGCAAAAGGCTATGGAGAACTGAACCCGGTGGCATCCAACGACACCGAAGACGGCCGCAAGGCAAACCGAAGAACAGAATTTATTATCCTGGAGTTTTAAAATTATGTTCTTGTAACGACAAAGGGCACAGGAATCCTGCTTGAGTTTTGTTTGAAGCAGCTCATCCTGAACTTAACAATCATAGAAGACGCTACCGTTAATAATCCGATGGCGAGAATAGGAGCAACCAGTCCAAAGCGATCAGCGATCAGTCCGGTTGCGATGGCACCAATGGCATAGCCGAGGTCGCGCCACAACCTGAAGATACCAATGCTCTTCGGTCGTTGGTCAGGATGGGTGTAATCCGAAATGGCCGCCAGAAAAGTCGGATAGACAATGGCGGTCCCGATACCCAGCAGACTTGAAAGTACAAGGAACCCGGTGAAAGCGTTTGCCCAGAGCATCGCCAGCAACGCAACTCCTTGTAAGAACATGCCGATGAAGAGTAATGTCTTTTTGCAATACTGGTCTGCGAGTTTGCCGGAGTATAATTGCCCCAATCCCCACACTGCGGGATAGGTGGCCACGATGATTCCGGTTTCGTGAAGATCAAATCCTTTTGATACGAGAAGCATTGGAAACAAACCCCACACCATTCCATCATTCAGGTTATTGATTAGTCCAGCTTGTGTGATGGAGCCCAGGTTTTTATGCTTCCAGGTAGTGTCCCAAAAAATATTTTTCAGGAACGGGATGGTACTGGTAACCGATTCGAGTTGTACATGTGGGTGTGTGTCTTTGAGCAGGAGCCAACTCATCAGCAAGCCCACGATCCCAAGGACGATGCCTATGTAAAAAGGATAGGGCCGCAATCCGTAGTGGCTGGCAATCCACCCGGTAAGAAAGGCAATGGCTGCCAGGGCGATGTATCCTGCAAATTCATTTAAACCCATGGCAAAGCCCCGGTCTTTTTCGCCCACCAGGTCAATCTTCATCACCACGGTACTCGACCAGGTGAGTCCCTGACTGACACCGAGAAAAATGTTGGCCGCTATTATCCAGTTCCAGGAGGGCGCATAGATAAGGAGTAAGGGAACCGGCAACGCGAGGATCCAACCCGCTACCAACAAATTTTTTCTACCGAAACGGTTGGCCAAAGCACCGGTGTAATAGTTGGTGATCGCTTTAGTTACACCAAACACCACGATGAAGGAAAGGATGGCTGTCTTGGCGGCTAATCCGAAATCGGCTTCTGCAAGTTGCGGGATGATGGTGCGTTCTAAACCGATCATGCCACCAACAAAGGCATTGACGATCACCAGCAAGGTGAATTGTTTCCAGTTTTCTTTAAGTCCAAGTTGTACAGGCATCGGTTAGTTCATGGATACTTCCACCGGCAGGTTTTGCAATTTCCAATCGGGAAAACCCAATTCCAGCCGATTTGCTTTGTACCCGGCTTTGGTCAGCAAAGCCACCGCTTCATCGGCATACACACAAAAGGGTCCCCGGCAATAGGCAATGATCTCACCCCGCTTCGGTAACTCTTTCAGTCGCTTTGATAATTCCTCAATCGGAATAGAGATTGCGTTGGCGATATGTCCTTGCTTGTATTCTGATTCAGGACGAACATCCACGATGGTAACTTTGCCCGAATCCAGTTTCTCAATGAGTTTATCGATCGTAACGGTTTCAAAGTCGAACTTCGACTTCCGGAATTCCTTTACTACTTTTTCGATGGATGAAATCCGTTCCACGCCCAACTCACGCAACGCCTTCCAGGCTTTGAATACATTGTCGTTCGACAGGCGATAGAAAATGAAATTTCCCTGGCGATTGATCTCCACCAGGTACGCATTCTTTAAAACCTGCAAATGTTGGGAGGCATTGGCGATGGGGAGATTGGTTTGTCCGGCAATTTGTTCTACTGAAAATTCACCCTGCGCCAATAACTCAATGATCTCCAGGCGATGCGGATTGGCCAGGGATTTGGTAATCCGGGCCAGCTCGTTGTATACGGTGTCTTTGAATTGCCGTTTATTCATGGTCTTTTGGTTGAATAGGACTTCAACCACAAACAAATAGAGGTGGTTCCAACTATTCAATAAATATATTGAATAGTTATTAAAAACCTTGAAATCCGTGCCCGAAGCGGGAACGAGCTTGCGTTGAGTGGGAACGAGTTTGCGTTGAGCGGGAACGAGTTTGCGTTGAGCGGGAACGAACTTGCCCTGAGCGGGAACGAGCTTGCCCTGAGCGGGAACGAGTTTGCGTTGAGCGGGAACGAACTTGCCCTGAGCGGGAACGAGTACGCATTGGACGGGAACGAGTTCGCGTTGAGCGGGAACGAACTTGCCCTGAGCAGGAACGAGTACGCATTGAACGAAAACGAGTTCGCGTTGAGCGGGAACGAGTAAGCACGAATCGGGAACGAGATCGTATTGGTTTAAGAAAAAAATTCTAAGAAAAATTTAATCAGCGCTACACTAAAAAAAGTCCTACTAACGTGCCAGTCACTTAGAGGTTTCAGGTTTCAATAGAAATATAGTTTTCAAAAAACCAATTAAAAACCACAACACGGTACAACGGCTTGCGTGTATAAGACTAAGTAACTTAAAACAATTAAAAGTTATGTCACACGTAAAAAACATGCAAGCCTTTGGGAAGCTCACGGGCATCTGCACCGGGTATGGAGGACAGTACAACCCCGGACAACAAAACCTTCAGGTGGATGCGATGACTACCTTAATGATCAGCGCACAACAAGTGATGGATGCCTGCAACGAAGCGCAAGCGCTTTACGATCAGGTGACCAACGCCCGCGAACGAGGGTTCTACGGTCTACGCAGACTTAGCTCGAGTGTCTGCCTCGTGCTGAAGTCAAGTGGTGTTGACCCAGGTACCGTAGCTGATGCGTATGCACTCAATCGCAGGATTTGGGGCGCCCGAAAAGCAAAGCGAAAAGAGAATGCGGCTGCGATGGCTGCGGGTGAAAAACCGAAGGTCTTTGTGTATGGCCTCGACTTTGCGAGTGTGGCGAACCATTTTGCCCGGTTGGTGGAACTGGTTATAGCCGAACCAACGTACGGTCCTAACGAGGATCACCTATCGGTGGAAGGGTTACAGAAGAAGCTTGGGAATCTGCTCAAATTGAATGCAGCAGTTACACAAGCCGAGATCCGGTTGACGCAAGCCCGCAGGGAACGAAACCTGGTTTTCTACCAAATGGAGGGAAACCTGGTCTCCACAGCGATGGCATCCAAGCAGTACATCCGTGGGGTGTTTGGTTTCCAAAGTTCACAGCACCAGGAAGTAAGTCAATTGCGATTCAATAAACCCCCGTTGTAATGCAACCACTTGTTAATTAAAAACCTCTGCGGTAAGACTGCGGAGGTTTTTTGTTTTTTATCCCTTCCTGTTTCCGTACTTTCAGGGTATCAACAGATACCCTCATGAGCAACCTCAACCTGAAAGCACAATCAGAAAATACCTACGATGCCATAGTCGTAGGCTCCGGCATCAGCGGGGGCTGGGCGGCCAAAGAACTTTGTGAGAAAGGATTAAAGACCCTTGTGCTGGAACGAGGTCCGATGGTTGAACATGTGAAGGATTATCCCACGGCCTCGTTTGCCCCGTGGGATCCGCCTCACCGCAACCTGGTTACTGAAAAAATGCGGGCCGAACAGCACATCCAGGTGCGTGGTTTCTGCAACGAATACAACAGCCATTTTTTTGTCAACGACATCGAACACCCTTACACTCAGGTAAAGCCTTTCGATTGGATTCGTGGCTACCATGTGGGTGGGCGCAGTCTTACGTGGGGCCGGCAGTGTTACCGGTGGAGCGACCTCGACTTTGAAGCGAATGCCAAAGACGGCTTTGGTGTGGATTGGCCCATCCGCTACAAAGACATTGCCCCGTGGTATAGTTATGTCGAAAAGTTTGTAGGTGTGAGCGGTTCGATGGAGGGCTTGCCGCAACTACCCGATGGCGATTTTCTTCCGCCCATGGAGATGAATTGCCTGGAGCAACATGTGGCTGGTAGTATCAAGTCAAAATTTCCGGAGCGCACCATGATCATAGGCCGGGTGGCCAATTTAACGCGGGGGTTAAGTTCACGGGGCCCCTGTCAGTTTCGAAATGCGTGCGATCGTGGATGTCCGTTTGCTGGATACTTTAGCAGCAACAGTGCCACCTTGCCGGCTGCCAATGCTACCGGCAATCTTACGATCCGGCCCAACTCGGTGGTGGCCGAAGTGATTTATGATCAGGAGAAGAAGCGGGCAACGGGGGTTCGCGTCATTGATGCTGATACTCTTCAATCCGTAGAATATTATGCTTCCGTTATCTTTTTGAATGCCTCTACCATTGGCACCACGTTTATCTTATTGAATTCGGTTTCGAATGCATTCCCCAACGGGCTTGGCAACGGTAGCGACCAGGTGGGCCATAATTTAATGGACCATCATTACCGGGTAGGAGCCGGAGGCAGCCATGAGGGTTTTCAGGATCAATATCATTCCGGCCGAAGGGCCAACGGCATTTACATTCCGCGGTTCCGGAACCTGGATGCGAAAACGAAACGCACCGACTATGTGCGGGGCTTTGGCTACCAGGGCGGAGCCTCACGGGGCCGCTTTAACGGGTCGGAGAAAATCGGTGTTGAGTTGAAAGCCGAAGCTGCCGGGTTAGGCGACTGGACGATGTGGCTGGGCAGCTGGGGTGAGCAGCTTCCTGACTATAATAATAAGGTGACGTTGAGCAAAGACAAGAAGGATAAATGGGGCTTGCCGCTGGTGGATATTGATTGTGAGTTTAAGGAGAACGAATGGGCCATGCGCAAGGACATGATGAACAGCGCTGCCGAAATGCTGGAGAGTGGTGGCCTGAAAGACATCTATACCTTTGATGATACCAAGTCCTATCCCGGATTATGCATCCACGAAATGGGCACGGCCCGCATGGGCAAAGACCCGAAGACTTCGGTCCTTAATAAGTGGAATCAGATGCATGAAGTGAAGAATGTCTTCATCACCGATGGCGCCTGTATGACATCTTCGGCTTGCCAGAATCCATCCATCACCTACATGGCCCTTACCGCGCGGGCAACGGATTATGCGGTGGCGGAGATGAAGAAGGGAAACCTATGAGAAGTTCAAAGTTCAAAGTTTAAAGTTTAAAGTTAGTCTGGTCTTTAAACTTTGAACTTTTCTCACCTTCATAATTAAAGCAAATGGGTAAGGTTTAATGATTATCGCTTGTTTGTTAGCCAAGGGATGCATTTTTAAGTCTTTAAACTTTGAACTTTAGACTTTCAACTTTAAGCTTTTCCCCACCTTTACAAAATAAAACTTCCCCCCGCCCGTCTATGCAGCTATAATGCAGCGGGTGATGGATTTGGCCATGCAAGAAATCAAACAGAACACATTCCTGAAGGAAAAAGACAAGCTGCTGGGATTTATCCGCAGCCGCGTGTCTACCATGGAGGAGGCGGAGGATATCCTTCAGGATGTGTTTTATCAGTTTGTTGCCGGGTTTCAATCCATCGAATCGCTGGACCGGGTAACCTCGTGGCTCTACAGCGTTGCCCGCAATAAAATTATTGATCGCTACCGCAGGGATGCGAGCCGGCCGCAGCGCACCGACTTTGAATTGATTTCGGGCAGGGATGATGAGGCTCCGCTCACATTGCAGGAGATTTTACCCGACCTGGACAACACCCCGGAAGCAACCTTGTTGCGGGAAGCCATTTGGGATGAAATCTCCGAAGCGTTGGCCGATTTACCGGAAGAGCAACGAGAGATCTTTATTCTCAATGAAATCGAAGAAAAGGGATTTCGCGAGATCGCAGCAGAGACCGGGGTTTCGATCAACACGCTGTTATCGCGCAAGCGGTATGCCATCATGGCCTTGCGCAAGCGACTGCAGAAATTTTATGATGATTTAACACAAGATTGAAAGAACTTTAAAAACAATACAGCTATGAACAAAGCCGTGTGGGTAGGAAAAATGTTGGTATGGGTGGTGGTTATTTTCTTCATTGCCTTTGGGATCGTGCTGGGCACCATGTATTTGTGGAATTGGCTGGTCCCTGAATTATTTAGTGGTCCGGTCATCAACTTCTGGCAAACCCTGGGTTTGCTGGTGCTGGCCAAGATATTCTTTGGTTTTGGCGGCAGGTGCCGCGGGCATCAGGCTCATGGCCGGGGCCCCTGGAAATATTACTGGAAAGAAAAGTGGGGCAGCATGACACCCGAAGACCGGGAGAAGTTTAAGCAGAAGATGAAGGAAAAATGGTGCTACCGGGGTGAAAGCGGCCCAGGGGCAGAATCCGGCACTTCAAACGGTTGAGGAAGCACTTCGGGAAAAATTCCTAAACTTTTTTTCAAAAACCCCGAACAAATCCAAAAAAGAGGCGTTGAAGGAAACTGTGGAAACTTTTGTAAAGTAAATAGTTTCCATAGTTTTGCGCCCGCTTATGGAAGAGTTAGAGACAAGAGAGAAGATTTTGGAAGGTGTAGAGGCACTTTTCATGAAGTACGGGGTTCGCAGTGTGACCATGGACGATATCGCCCGGCACCTGGCAATTTCGAAGAAGACCTTGTATCAGCATTTTGCCGACAAGGATGATCTGGTGTATAAAATGTCGGAATCATTTTTGGAACGGGCTTTTCGCCAGTATGAGGAAATCGCCCAGCATTCAAAAAACTCAATTGAAGAACTGAGCAAAATTTCGGTGTGCATGAAGCACGATATGGAACACCTGAATCCTTCCATGTTGTTTGACTTACAGAAGTATCATCCAAAAGCCTGGAATCTTTGGATCGAACATAAGACGAAAGTGATTACCGAATCCGTGATCCGGAACATTCGCCAGGGTGTTGACGATGGCTATTTCCGACCGGAGATTAATCCGGAAGTGATGGCGATTACCCGCCTGATTCTGATTGAGAATGCGTTTGATGCCCGGATGTTTCCACGCGATAAATTCAATTTTGCCGATGTGCAATCGCAATTGTTTGAATTTTTTGTTCACGGTTTATGCACCGAAAGAGGCAAAAAACTCTATCAGAAATACAAAGAATCAAGTTACCAACCCTCAATACTATAATTGTTATGAAGTTTATATACCCCTTATTCTTCCTGGTGTTGCTGTTGACATTCGAAGGCAGTGCCCAGAATAAACAAGCCAGTCGGTTTTTCTCCTTGCAGGAGAGCATTGACTTTGCCCGTGAAAACAATCCGAATCTGAAAAGTGCCAGGTCGGCCATTGATGCGGCCGAAGCCCGTGTCGGTGAATTCCTCGCCACCGGTCTTCCGCAGCTCAATGCTTCGGCCAACTTGACGGATAACTATGTGATCCCAACTTCGTTTTTACCAGCCATTGTGTTTGACCCCAATGCCGGACCCGATGATTATGTAGGTGTTCAGTTTGGAACCAAATATACCGGCAACGCGTCCATCACCCTTGATCAAATGATCTTCAACGGTTCGTACTTCGTTGGCTTGAAAGCGAGCAAGACGTACACGGAGTTGGCCCGAAGGGATTTCATCAAATCAGAAACCGATATGGTCGAGGCGATTAAAAAGGCGTACTACTCGGTGTTGGTGAACAAGGAGCGGGCCGAACTGGTGGATAAAAACTTTCAGCGTCTCGACTCGTTGTTGAAGCAAACCCGCATTCAATATGAAAATGGTTTTGTTGAGAAGATTGATGTGAACCGCATTCAGGTGCAGTATAACAACATAGCCAATACCCGCAAGACCGCAGCCATAGGCCTGGTGATGAGTTACAACCTGTTGAAATTTCAAATGGGCTTGCCAATAGAAGAGCAAATTGAATTGACCGACAATCTGGAAACGATAAAAGCAGTGGTGTTGGACGAGTCTTTTAAAGAAGGATTTCAATACAGCAACCGGATTGAGTACAGCACGTTGGAAGTGAACAAGGCCCTGGTGGAACTGGATATAAAGAATACCCGGTCGCAATACCTTCCTTCCATCGATTTGTTTGGCAATTATGGTGCGAGTTATGGAACCTCCGCCTTTAACAGTCTGATTCAGTTTGGTCCGAATTGGCGGGCATTGGGGGCCGTAGGGCTTCGTGCCAACCTGCCCATTTTCGATGGCATGCGCAAGAGCAAGGTTGTTCAACAGAAGAAATCGCAATTATCACAAATCGAAAACAGCCTGGTGCTTACCAAGAGTCAGATTGATCTGGAGCAGGAACAAGCCAACATGAATTTCGAGAGTAACGTGCAGACGCTGCGGACCCAACGCGAAAATATGGACCTATCGAAAGAAGTGTATGATGTATCGGTGATCAAGTATCAGCAAGGTGTAGGTTCTAACCTGGAAGTGATTGATGCGGATGCTGCATATAAAGAGGCACAAACCAATTATTTCGCTGCGCTATACGATGCGCTGATTGCCTCTGTAGAGCTTGAGAAAGCATATGGAAAATTATTGTCTAAATGAAAACTGAACACCCAATAACTATGAAAAACCTATATACCCTTTTAATTCTATTTGTGTTGGCAGCCTGCGGCAATCCGGAAACGGATTCCGGGTTGGAGGCTAAAAAGAAAGAGTTGGAGTCGGCCCGCAATGAAATGATTTCTCTAAAAGAGAAAATCGGTACACTTGAAAAAGAGATCGTGGCGATGGACCCCACCTTTGCCCGCAACAACAATGCCGTGCTTATCTCCACCTGGACCTTGGAAGCAAAACCCTTCGCACACTTTGTGGATGTTCGCGGGGCGGTTGAATCGCGTAAGAATGTTTCCTTAAGTGCAATGACGGGCGGAAAAGTTGACCAGGTCTACGTTACAGAAGGTCAATCGGTAGCAGCCGGTCAGGTGTTGGTAGCGCTGGAAGCCGATATTTTAAAGAGTACAATTTCTGAATTGAAAACCTCGCTGGAACTGGCGACAACCATTTATGAGAAGCAGGAAAAATTGTGGGCTCAAAAGATCGGATCGGAAGTGCAGTATTTGCAAGCCAAGAATAACAAAGAGTCTTTGGAGAAACGCCTGGAAGTATCAAAAGCGCAGCTGGATCAAACAATGGTGAAGGCTCCGTTTTCCGGAACCATTGATCGGGTGGATGCGCTGGTAGGTGAGATGGCTTCCCCCGGGATTCCGTTGGTGCGCATGGTGAATCCTAATGACATGTATGTGAAAGCCGATGTATCGGAAGATTTTATTGGCAAACTGAAGGCAGGCGATGGCGTGGAGATTTTCTTTCCAGCTTTTGATAAAAAAATTAAGAGCACCATTTTATCAGTGGGCCAGGTGATCAACGCGGAGAACAGAACATTCCGGGTGGAGGCGCGTTTGGTGAATGAGGTTAACGCAAAGCCCAATCAGGTGGTGGTGATTTCGGTACGGGATTATGTTAACCCCAAGGTGTTTCAGGTACCAACAAAAATTTTACAACGCGACAGCGAAGGGCAATACGTGTTCAGAATCGAGAATCAGGAGAATACCCTTGTTGCCAAAAAAGTATATGTTGAGCCGGGCTTATCGTACGATGGCCTGACAGAAATTCTGAAGGGATTAACAGGAACCGAGCAGTTAGTATACGAAGGGTTCCGCGAAGTAACCGAAGGTGCTGAATTGAAGATTGCCGAAACCGAGAAGGCCGTAGTGGCCAGCAAATAAACCTATTCTAATCAGTATTGTATGAGTGAACCAAAAAATACACCGGAGCCCATTGAAAGAAAAGTAGATAAGGAGTTTGGCTTGACTACGTTCTCGCTCAAGAACGGAACGATGGTCATGTTCCTCACCTTCATGTTTGTAATCATGGGTGTCATCACCTACCAGTCGCTGCCGAAAGACAGCTTCCCGGAGGTAAAACAGCCTATTGTTTATATCGGTACCACCTATCCCGGAAACTCTCCGGTGGATATGGAGAACCTGGTGACCCGCCAGATTGAAAAAGAGATCAACACAATTTCAGAAGTAGATAATATCCAGTCCACTTCGGTGCAGGATTATTCTACCATCATTGTTGAGTTTGATCCGAAAATTTCCATTGAGGATGCTTTGACCAAGGTAAAGGATGCCGTAGATAAGGCCAAGCCTGAATTGCCGGATGATTTGCCGGCCGATCCGAATGTGTTTGAGATCAACTTTTCGGAGTTCCCCATCATGAACATTAACCTGGCGGGAAACTATCCGCTGGAGCAGTTAAAAAAGTATGGAGAATACCTGGAAGATGAGATTGAAAAGATTTCTGAAATCTCCAAGGTAGAGATTCGCGGGTTGGATGATAAGGAAGTTAAGATTAAAGTGGACCCGTATGAACTCGAAGCGCGCAATCTCAATTTCGCTGACATTGAAAATGCAGTGAGTGCGGAGAACGTGACCATGTCGGGTGGAAACGTGTTGGATGCCGGGGTGCGGAGAACGATCCGCGTGGTGGGTGAATTTACCGATCCGAAAGACCTGGAAGACATTGTGATCAAAAATGAAAAAGGAAACATCGTTTACTTGAAGGATGTTGCCCGGGTGGAGTTTGATTACATCGAAAAACAGAGCTATGCGCGCCTGCGAAAGGAGCCAGTGGTGATGGTGGACGTAATCAAGCGGAGTGGTGAAAACCTCTTGATCGCCACAGATCAGATCCGGGCCGTATTGGATAAAGCGAAGGCGGACGTATTTCCAAAAGACCTGAAAGTGTCCATCACCAACGACCAATCATCCGTTACCAAAGAGATGGTGAGCAGTCTGGAGAACAACATCATCTCCGGAGTAATTGTGGTTGTGATTGTGTTGCTAATGTTTATAGGTACGCGCAATGCATTGTTTGTGGGTATGGCCATTCCGTTGTCAATGTTCATCACCTTTATTGTGCTGAGTGCCTTGGGTATGAACATTAACATGATGGTGTTGTTCGGACTGATTATGGCGCTGGGGATGTTGGTGGATAATGGGATTGTGGTGGTAGAGAATATTTACCGCCTTCGATCCGAGGGCTATACCATGTGGGACGCAACTCGCTTAGGGGTGGGTGAAGTGGCTGTTCCTATCATCTCTTCAACCGCCACCACGTTGGCAGCCTTCATTCCGTTGATGTTATGGCCCGGGATTATGGGGCAATTCATGAAATATCTCCCCATTACGCTGATCATTTCCTTATCGGCTTCCTTGTTTGTGGCTCTGGTGATCAATCCGGTTTTCATTGTGCGCTACATGCAATTGGATGGAGAGCATGTAACGAATCACAAAGCTCTCTGGAGAAATGCAGTAATCATGGT
The DNA here is from genome assembly GCA_964488465.1 of uncultured Ohtaekwangia sp. Classification (GTDB taxonomy): domain Bacteria; phylum Bacteroidota; class Bacteroidia; order Cytophagales; family Cyclobacteriaceae; genus ELB16-189. The sequence continues at coordinate 433,898 of CAZAUN010000001.1, forward strand.
TGTCCTTGGTGCGCTCTTCATTTTTTTGAAGGTGTATTGGTTGGGTAACATTTTAGTCTTCCTGGCGGGTCTCACTTTGTTAAATGTGTATGTGTTGGCTCCTTGGTCGAAAAAATTTCAGGCGACTGTTTTGCCATGGTTGGAAAGAGTTTATGAGCGAACAATCACCTTCGCCTTACAAGGGAAACGACCTATTGCAATTTTTTCGGGGACGTTTGGCTTGTTAATCATGTCGTTCATGCTGATGGGAATCTTTCCGCCCAAAGTGCTATTCTTTCCGGAAAACGTACCAACGTATATCAACATCTTTATTGAATATCCGGTAGGCGCTGATATTGAAGAAACCAACCAGTTTACCAAACGGGTTGAAGACCGTGTGATCGAAATTATCAAACCGTATGAACGGGCTGTTGAATCGGTTGTCGCCAACGTAGGTGCTGGTACTGGAGATCCAATGGATATGTCGAGCATCGGCCAGGCGGAGTCACCTAACAAAGCCCGTATTACCGTAAACTTTCTGGATTTTAAGTATCGGCAGGGTGTGAATACCGCGGAAGTACTGGATAAAATCCGGGATGGCATCAGCGGGTATCCGGGCGTGGCCGTTACCGTGAATAAAAATGCCGATGGTCCACCGGTAGGCAAGCCTATTAGTATTGAAATCACCGGGGAAGATTTGGAAACGTTGATCAGTCTTTCCGAGCGGATGAAAACCTACATTAACGAATCGGGCATCCAAGGAATTGAAAAATTGAAACTGGATATTGAAACCGGAAAACCCGAGTTGCTAGTGAACATTGACCGGGAAAAAGCCAGACGGTTTGGACTGTCTACCTATTCCGTAGCCAACGAAGTACGTACTTCTTTGTTCGGTAAAGAGATCACCAAGTTCAAACAGGGTGAGGATGATTACAAAGTGCAATTGCGCCTGGATGATAAGTATCGGTACAATATTGATGCGTTGATGAACAAGAGCATTACGTTCCGCGATCAGACCAATGGGCAGATTTCACAAGTACCGATATCGGCTGTGGCGAGTGCTCAATTCAGTTCCACCTATGGATCAATCAAGCGTAAAGACATGAAGCGTCAGATCACCATCTCTTCAAACGTGGTGGGTGGCTACAATGGCACCATCATCAATGATCAAATCAAAAAAGTACTGGCCGATTTCGAAATGCCGGTGGGGTACAGCTATCGTTTCGGAGGGGAGCAAGAAGATCAGGCAAAAGAAATGGCTTTCTTGTCGCAGGCGTTGATTCTGGCTGTGTTTATCATCTTCCTGATCATCGTGGCCCAGTTTAACAAACTTACTTCTCCGTTGATCATTATGACTTCAGTGTTGTTCAGTACCATCGGTGTATTCTTTGGGTTAATCATCTTCCAGATGGAATTCGTGATTATGATGACGATGATCGGCATTATATCGCTGGCGGGGATTGTAGTTAACAACGCCATTGTACTTCTTGATTTTGTTGAGTTAAAGAAGAAACGCAAGAAAGAGCTAACCGGAGCGGAATTGACCATTGAGGAAGTGAAGGAGGCCATTATTGAAGCCGGTAAAACTCGTCTGCGCCCCGTTCTGTTAACCGCCATCACTACGGTATTAGGACTTATTCCTTTGGCTGTGGGAATTAACATTGATTTTCTGGGTTTATTCGGAAGTTACAATCCCGATTTTTACCTGGGTGGGGATAGCGTAATTTTCTGGGGTCCTTTGTCGTGGACCATCATCTTTGGGTTAACCTTTGCCACCTTTTTAACCCTCGTGGTGGTTCCCGTGATGTATTTATTATCGGAGAAATTCCTGTTCTGGGTGAACCACCGGACCGGGATAAATTTGCGATCCGCAAACTAAATTGAACTAAAATCAGAAGAAAGTCGTCTTATTGAACTGTAAGACGACTTTCTTGTTTATGTACCAGAGGCTTATGACATTATTTATCTTCATCACCCTGTTTTTGCTGATCGATATTTATGTCTTTCAGGCAATCTTAAATGTGAGTAAGAATTGGCCTGTTGGTTGGAAGAATCTTCTGCGGTATGGTTTCTGGGTGCCCACGGTGTTGTGTATCGGTGCCCTGATTTGGTGGATGGCGGCCGATCCTTATAAAGTGGGAGCCGGATTGCGCAACTGGATTTTAACCGGACTGTTTGCAACTTATTTCTCCAAACTGTTTGGCGTATTCTTTTTGTTGCTCGATGATGGGCAGCGATTGGTGCGCTGGGTGGCAAGCCTCTTTACAAAAAATTCAGCCAATCCGTTGCCGGGAGAAGTCATCAGCCGATCGGAGTTTTTTTCGCAAGCTGCTGTGGTGGCTACGGCCATTCCTTTTGGGGCCATGGCTTACGGAATCATCTCTGGTGCGCACGACTACCGGGTCAGACGTGTTACTGTGAATTTACCCAACCTACCTAAAAGCTTTGACGGGGTTCGGATTGCACAAGTATCCGATATCCATGCCGGAAGTTTCTTCAATAAGACTGCAGTTAAAGGTGGCGTGGAGATGGTACTGAATGAAAAGCCTGACCTGATTTTCTTCACCGGAGATTTGGTGAATAATGAGAGCACCGAGGTGAAAGATTATCTTGATGTATTTAACAAATTACGTGCACCCCTCGGTGTATATTCTGTAACGGGCAATCACGATTATGGTGATTACAAGAGTTGGGCCACGAAGGAAGCCAAGCAACAAAACTTTAACGACTTGATGGCTGCCCATCGCGAGCTGGGTTTTGATCTTCTGATGAATGAGCACCGAATGATTGAGCAAAGTGGAGAGAAACTCGCCATTATCGGAATTGAAAACTGGGGTGCAGGCCGCTTTTCAAAATACGGAAAGCTGGAAGTGGCCTATGAAGGTACCGAGGAAGCGACAACGAAGATTTTATTATCACATGATCCCAGTCATTGGGATGCGCAAGTTAGACCAGAATATAAAGACATCGATTTGATGTTATCGGGCCATACGCATGGCTTTCAATTCGGAGTGGAGCTTGGGAACTTCAAATGGAGCCCTTCGCAGTATGCCTACAAGCAATGGGCTGGATTGTACCAGGAAGAAAATCAATTCTTGTATGTAAACCGGGGCTTTGGGTACCTCGGCTATCCGGGACGTGTTGGGATGCCGCCCGAAATTACTGTACTCGAATTAAAGCGGGCTTAAACTCCTTTGTTGTGTAAGGCTCGCTCCTGTCTGCGTTTTTCGTCAATAGAGAATTTACCGGCACCGAAGATCATAAACGTAATCAGTCCAACCAGTACGATGATGGAGATTTCCAACTCCATGTGATTTCCCACCGAAAGAAACCCTTTGGGAAAATTCACGAGAATCACAGCACCCGCCAGAATGGGTAGTTGCACGGCACACATAATTCGTGTTAGCAATCCGAATGCAATCAGGGGTCCGCATAGTACATGGGCGAACACCACATAGTGCGCAATGGAAACAGCGAGAAAACTCATATTCATTCCATGCAAAGTCATCTCCAGGTTGTCGAGATTGCCCAGAAAATTGAAGCCTTTGTAGGTGATGAAGATACCCAACGCAATTCTGAAAATGTCGAGAAAGCCGGGGCGATGCGAATTACCCCAGTCCTCAATTTTGGTCATAACATTCATAACAAACGGGGTTAGTGGATAAACAAAGTTTAAGAAAAAAAGCACGGACGGACAAGGAAAATCCTTGATGACTCAACGGAAGTTGGATAGATTGCCGCAAATTGAAGACTATGGTTCAATGGAAAGGGGTTTACCCAGCACTTACCACCAAGTTTACTACCAACGACAACCTTGATTTCACTCTATTTGAAAAGAACTTAAGCGCCCAGGTAGCGGCAGGCGTAGAGGGTGTAATATTGGGAGGTACGTTGGGAGAAGCCAGTGTGTTAAGCAACGATGAGAAATTTGATCTCGTGAAATTCACGGTTGAAAAGGTGGGCGGGAAAATACCCGTGATCATGAACATTGCGGAAGGCAGTACACGCGAAGCCGTTAAGCTGGCTGCGGAGGCAGAGAAGTGTGGAGCCAAAGGTTTAATGATGTTGCCGCCCATGCGGTACAAGTCAGATCACCGCGAAACGGTTGCCTATTTCAAAGCCGTAGCGGAAGTATCCAGTCTGCCAATCATGATTTACAACAACCCGGTTGATTATAAAATTGAAGTAACCCTCGACATGTTTGCGGAGTTGGCGGAGAATAAAAATATTCAAGCCGTTAAAGAATCCACCCGCGATGTGAGCAACGTGACGCGCATGATCAATCGCTTTGGCGACCGGTTTAAACTGCTGTGTGGCGTGGATACCCTTGCCATGGAGGAACTGATGCTGGGTGCGGATGGCTGGGTGGCAGGCCTGGTATGTGCGTTTCCAAAAGAGACAGTAGCTGTTTATAAACTCACCAAAGCGGGAAAGATCAGCGAAGCGGTATCCATCTACCGTTGGTTTTTACCGTTACTTGAGTTGGATCTTCATCCGAAACTGGTGCAATACATTAAGCTGGCTGAACAGGAAGTCGGCATTGGTTCGGAAACTGTGCGAGCTCCGCGTTTACCATTGGTAGGGGAAGAGCGTGAGCGCATCCTGAAGATTATCCGGGAAGGAATTAAGAATCGTCCGGCACTCCGTTAACGCAACGATCATGCAAACAAACTATCCAGCGGCAACATCAGAATCGGTAAACGCAGCCCTGCAGGAAGCACACATCGCTTTTTTGTCCTACAAGAATTTTTCAGGAAAGAAGAAGGCTGAGTTTCTCAGAGCCATTGCTGATGAGATTGAAGCACTGGATCAATCGCTTGTATCAACCGCCATGCGCGAGACCAATTTACCTGAAGCGCGCATCGTGAATGAACGTGGTCGTACAACAGGTCATTGCCGGATGTTTGCCACCCTGGTGGAGGAGGGCTCGTGGGTGGAAGCGCGGGTGGATACGGCTTTGCCCAACCGCATGCCCGCCCCCAAGCCTGATATTCGTAAAATGCTGGTGCCGATCGGGCCCGTGGTGGTTTTTGGCGCGGCCAATTTTCCGTTAGCCTACTCAACAGCCGGGGGTGATACAATTTCAGCACTGGCAGCCGGTTGTCCGGTGATTGTCAAAGCGCATCCTGCGCATCCGGAAACTTCCGGGTTGGTAGCGGGCGCTATTAAAAAAGCCATTGAAAAATGTGGGTTGCCAGGCAGAGTATTCCAACATTTATATGGTTCTGGTTTTGAAGTAGGCCAGGCCCTTGTAAAACATCCTTTAACGAAAGCGGTAGGATTTACCGGATCGCTGACAGGTGGAAAGGCGTTGTTCGATCTGGCGAACCAACGTACAGAACCCATTCCGGTATTTGCTGAAATGAGCAGCATTAATCCGGTTATCCTCTTACCAGAATCACTAAGCAGAAATTTCGAAAAGACGGCCGCTTCGTTAGCCGCATCCATTACGTTAGGAGTTGGTCAATTCTGTACCAACCCCGGATTAATTTTGGCGGTTGAAGGAACAGGGTTGGTTAAGTTCATGGAGTTTCTTGGCAACGAAATTCAGAAGGCCATGCCGGGTACCATGTTGCACCAGGGGATTGCCGATAACTATGCAAAGAAATTAGCGCAAGCGTTATCGCAAAAGGGGGTAACAATCGAAGGACAATCATCTGCCACCGGCACGATTGCGCAGGGGCGGCCGTTGGTGGCATCCGTATTGGCGGAGTCCTTCATCAAAAATCCAACCTTGGCCGAAGAAGTGTTCGGCCCTTTTTCACTCATCGTAAAGTGTAAATCACTGGACGAATTAAACACCGTAGCAAATCGTATGCAAGGTCAGCTTACGGCCTCTGTCCTTGGAGAAGAAGGGGAGATTTCAACATGTTCCAGTTTAATGAATGTGCTCGTAGAGAAGGCGGGCCGATTGATCATTAATGGAGTTCCCACCGGTGTGGAAGTATGTCCATCGATGCAACATGGAGGACCCTTTCCGGCCACTACCGATTCGCGTTTTAGTGCTGTGGGCACGGACGCGATCAAACGATTTTCCCGACCGGTAGCATTTCAAAACTTTCCGGATTCGTTGTTGCCCGATGAATTGAAAGAATCAAATCCACTGGCTATCTGGAGGCTATATAATGGTGAGTGGAATAAGAAGTAAGATGTAGCTGTACCTCGATGCCATGCTTTATGACCACAAGTAAAAATTCTTGAGATGAATGTCTTTAAGTGCATTGATGCCCATACGTGTGGTAATCCGGTTCGGGTGGTTGCCGAAGGAGGTCCGGCACTGGAGGGCAGGAATATGAGTGAGAAACGTCAGCACTTCATGCGCTCGTATGACTGGATCCGCAAAGGCCTCATGTTTGAGCCCCGGGGTCATGATATGATGAGTGGCAGTATTTTGTATCCACCTTCCGATCCGGCTAACGATATAGGCATTCTGTTTATTGAAACCAGCGGCTGCCTGCCGATGTGTGGTCATGGAACGATCGGTACGGTAACGATTGCTATTGAAGAAGGCCTTGTAAAACCAAAGACACCCGGGGTATTGAACCTGGAAGTTCCGGCAGGGTTGGTGCGGGTGGAATATCAACAAGCAGGAGGTAAGGTTAAATCGGTGAAGATCCGAAATGTGAAAGCCTATCTGGCTGCTGAAAATTTGAGGGCCGAGTGCCCTGATCTTGGTGAACTGACGGTGGATGTTTCCTATGGTGGAAATTTCTATGCGATCGTGGATGTTCAGAAAAACTTTCCCGGGTTGGAGCACTTTACAGCTGATCAATTAGTCAGTTGGAGCCGGGAATTACGAAAGGACATTAATAAGCGGTATCAATTTGTGCATCCGGAAAATCCGACCATTAACGGGTGCAGTCATATCCTTTGGACGGGCAACGTGATAGACCCAACTTCAACTGCCCGCAACGCGGTGTTTTATGGGGATAAAGCCATTGATCGTTCACCCTGCGGTACAGGTACTTCGGCCCGGTTGGCTCAATGGTATGCTAAGGGTAAGTTGAAGAAGGGTCAGGACTTTATTCATGAAAGCATCATCGGTTCCAAATTCATTGGCCGGATTGAAGAGGAGACTGAATTAAACGGCAAGCCTGCGATCATTCCCAGTGTGGAGGGGTGGGCGAAAATTTATGGACACAACACGATAACCATCGATCCGGAGGATGATCCGTATGCGTATGGGTTTCAGGTGATTTGAAATTGGTTGCTGGTTACTTGTTTCTAGTCTCTGGTTGTATTCGCTGACGATAAAAAGTATGAGTTACAAAAATCTGGAAATTTGGAAGGAAGCAAGAGCATTGTATGAGACAAAATCAATTACTGATCAGACTTGATACGATGATATCAACGAGTCGTTTACAACGTTTTAAGAAGCTTAATAATTTTATTAAAGCAGTTGAGCGTGGGGTTAAAGGCCAGTAACCAGTAACCAGTAACCAGAAACTAGTTACCAATATGCAGATTGGAATTATCGGTGGCGGAATTATCGGATTAAGCACGGCTTATTACTTGCTGCAGACAGGTCATCAGGTTACGATTATTGACCAAAGTGATTTGAAGGATGGTTGCTCCGTGGGCAATGCGGGCATGATTGTCCCCAGCCACATCATTCCTTTGGCGGCACCGGGTATGATTTCCAAAGGGATGCGGTGGATGTTCAATTCCACCAGTCCGTTTTATGTAAAACCACGTTTGCGTGTGGATCTCCTAAAATGGGGATTTCAATTTTATAAGCATGCAACGACTGGCCATGTTACAAAATCTATTCCGGCTCTAAAGGAATTGAGTTTGTACAGCAAGGCCCGGTACCAGCAGCTTGCCAAGGAATTACCGTTCGACTTTGGCTATCACGAGCGTGGCTTGCTGATGTTGTATCAAACAAAAGAAACGGAACACGAAGAATCGAAAACGGCCCGGATCGCCAATGACCACGGAATTCAAGCTCATATTTTATCAGCGGAGGAAGTGCAACACCTCGAGCCCGATGTGAAAGTGAATGTGCGGGGCGGAGTTTATTTTCCGGGCGATGCTCATATCACACCGCAGGCGCTGGTCACGCAATTAATTCGTTTTTTGAAAGATCATGGCGTTCAATTTCTAACCAATACGATCGTTAAGGATTTTACGGTTGAGAACCAGAAGATCAAAAAGATTGTAACGGATAGAGGTGAGCATCCCTATGACGAGGTTGTATTGGCCACAGGATCCTGGTCGGGTGAAGTAGCAGCCCGATTGAAAATTAATTTGCCCATGCAGGCCGGCAAGGGGTACAGTTTCACGATTCAGAACGTAGAAAAGAACATACGCATCCCTTCCATCTTTCTTGAAGCCCGTGTTGCAGTAACGCCCATGGGTACCACGTTACGCTTTGGTGGAACCATGGAGATAACTGGTGTGGATCACACGATCAGCATGAACCGTGTAAAGGGTATCGTTGATTCGATTCCCCGGTACTATCCAGAAATGAAAGTAGCCATGCCAAAGCAGGCGGAGGTATGGCACGGGTTAAGACCCTGCTCACCCGATGGCTTGCCCTACATTGGCCGCTCGAGCAGAATCAAGAACCTGATTTTTGCTACTGGACATGCGATGATGGGATTAAGCCTAGGGCCCGGATCCGGGAAAATAGTTGCAGATTTAATTACTGGCGCGACTCCGGAAGTTTCCCTGGCAGCCTTTTATCCCGAACGCTTTTAGACTTCGATGGAATTGATGCCTTTACCAGTCGGTAAGGAAATTGAGCCACTTAAAGAAACGGGTCGGAAATTTTGTCCGATTGGTAACCGAATCCGTTTAAGAGAGTATTTCTGTTTTTAGAACCCAAAACCCTCCTGTCATGTTCAAAAACAACCTGAAAATCGCCCTGCGCAGTTTGCTTAAGCAAAAAGTCTATACCCTGATCAATCTGCTGGGTCTTGCGGTGGGGGTAGCGAGTTGCCTGCTGATTGTGCTCTATATTCAAAATGAGTTCTCGTATGACAAGTTTTTTAAGGACCATGAGCGCATCTACCGGATGGTGTTGGAGCGAAAGTATCCGAATCATTCAACGTACTATTCCATTGTGCCACACTCGTATGAGGCGGTAATCAGGCGGGATTTCCCTGAAGTGGAGATGTCGACCAATGCTTTTGGGTTCACGAACTTTACGATGTCCTATAAAAATGAACGCGATGAAGTAAGTCAGTTTGATGAGGACGCAGTTATACTCTCGGATACCAGTTTTTTGGCGTTGTTTAGTTTCAATCTTCTTAAAGGGAATCGTGAGACAGCCCTGGGGCAAGCCAATGAAATAGTTGTCACCGAAGAAATGGCGAAGCGTTATTTTGGCGATGACGAGCCGATCGGAAAAATTATTACGGGTGGTCAGCAGGAATTCAAAGTAGTGGGTGTTTTACAGGATATACCGTCCAATTCGCATTTTAAATTTAGTGCCATCTTAGCCGCTTCTACTTACCCATTCACAACACGTGAAAATTTTACCGGATTTTCGGTATTCACATTTTTCAAATTAAAACCTGGCAGCGATCCTGCTGTTATGGAAGCTAAAATACCAAAGGTAGTAGACACCTATGCAGCCGCCCAAATTGAACAGAACCTCGGTAAATCGTGGGAGGATTACCGGAAAGAAGGAAATGGCTATCGGTATTTTCTGCAGCCCCTGGCCTCCATTCATTTAGATCCGTTAAACCTCGAAGCCCAAATGAAACCCGGTGGTAACCGGACTTCCGTTTATATCATGATCTCGGTGGCGATCCTCATTCTGGTCATTGCCTGTATTAATTTCATGAATCTTGCCACGGCCCGTTCGGCTGAGCGCGCCCGGGAAGTAGGCGTACGCAAAGTCATGGGTTCCTTCCGTCAACAATTGGTAGGTCAGTTTTTAACGGAGTCGTTTGTATTAAGCGCGCTGGGAGTTGGGTTGGCTGTAGGTGTTATCTATTTGGCCTTACCCTTCTTTAATAACCTTACGGGCAAGCAACTGGAGTTGCCAATCAATCTTACTACGGGCAGTATGTTGTTGGGCCTGGCTCTGGTTGTGGGCTTGCTGGCGGGCAGTTATCCTTCCCTGGTGTTGTCATCGTTCAATCCAGTGGTGGTTTTGAAAGGGAAATTTACGGGTCAGCAAGAGGGAAAATGGATTCGTAACGGATTGGTGATTTTTCAATTTTGGATATCCATCATCTTAATGATAGGAACCCTGGTTATACAGCAGCAAATGCAATACATGTCGGAACGGGCGCTGGGTTTCAACCGCGAGCAGGTATTGGTAGTGGAACGCGGATTTGGATTGGGGCCCCAGGTTGCCAAGACTTTGATGGAAGAGTTCAGACGATTGCCTGAAGTAACCGGTGCGGCTGGATCATTTGCCTTGCCGGGAAATGAGAATGACTTTTTTGGCATCCAGTTTCAACCGGAAGGCTCGTCTGAAATTCTGACAACCAAGTCGATGGTTACCTCCGATGGATTACCAGAAGTGCTTGGTATGGAATTAGTAGCTGGTCGGTGGTTCGCAACCGAAACCAATGATTCGCTTCACCTTATTCTAAATGAGGCAGCGGTTAAGGTGATGGATCTTGAAAATCCCATTGGGCTTACGCTGATGGAGGTGCGGCAGACTCAGGAGGGCAATGTTTCGTTGCCCATGAAAATTATTGGTGTGGTAAAGGACTTTAACTTCATGTCGTTGCGCGATGAAGTTACTCCGCTGGTATTGCAAAGTAATGAATCGTATGGTGGCGCTAATCAGTACATAGCGGTGCGTGTTAAGGCGGGTCAAATTCAAAGTGCCATAACCTCGGTGGAGGCCAAATGGAAAGAACTTGCTCCTGAACAAGGGTTTAAGTTTTCCTTTTTAGACCAGAATCTGGATAACCAGTATCGAAGTGAGCAGCAATCCGGTAGGTTGTTTGCCGTCTTTTCGGCCTTGGCCATTTTTGTTTCGTGTATTGGATTGTTTGCTTTATCGGCCTACATCACCAGTTTACGTACGAAAGAGATTGGTGTTCGCAAAGTTCTGGGATCTTCCGTTACCGGAGTGGTGGTCTTGCTCTCCAAAGATTTTACAAAGATGATTCTCATCGCTTTTGTGCTGGCTGTACCGGTGGCCTGGTATGTGATGGAGAATTGGTGGTTGCAAAACTTTGCTTACCGAATTTCCATCAGCGCGTGGATCATTCTTGTGAGTGGAGGAGCAGCGTTACTGATTGCCTGGATTACGGTGAGTTATCAATCCATCCGGGCCGCGGTGCAAAATCCGATAGGTGCGTTGCGAAGTGAATAAGCAGGTTTACTTAGTCGAACCGACCATCCAACCAGTGAATGATGTTGAGTAGGAGTTTGTAATTCTGGGCGGCTATCGCATGGTTCATCCCCATCTTCACCCGCTGTGGGCCGGCAAGTTGAGCTGAAAACATGGCGGCTTCCCCAAACATTACAATCCGGCCCTTCCCAAATTTTTGATAGGCGCCTTGCGACCAGCCCTGCACATTGTGTCTGGGGGTCTTCGCGTCAAAAACCCAGGCGGTATCGGGCAGCAGATTAACGTAGCGTTCATTGAAGACCAGAATGGGAGTTGCGCTGGCTGGAATTTGAAATCCTTGTCCGGTAAACGAGGCAATCTGATCCACTCGTTCTGTTTCGGAACGCCCTTTGGTAATGGAGCTTTCCTTTAAGGATCCATCGCTCAACTTAAAAATTGCAGGACCTTGCGACAGTGTATCGATCACAAATCCGTTGGTAAATTTGAAGTTGAACGCAGCAGCAAGGTCAGTAGCAGCACCTGCCAGGGGCATGTGGTCAGCAATCAGAAACAAACTTCCACCATCCTGAACCCACTGGCGTACCGTTTCGATCTCAGTATTGGTAAACGCAGAAGGCGTTGGCAGGTACCAATTTTCCTGGTTGATCTCATGAAGGGCATTGGAGATCACCAGTATTTTTCCACCAGCCAGCTTTTCTTTTACAAATGCTCCAGCATATCCCTGCACCCGGTATCCATCCCGTTCCAAGAAGGTAGCAAATGAATTATACCGGCCGTCTTTAGTGTGAAAGTTGAAATGGCCTTCATCTATAAAGACAACCGGACCTTTTCCTGGTGAATAGGCTGGACTGTTGATGGGTGGCCGGTAGGTGGTGTCTGCGACTTGTTGTGCGTACAATCCAGCGCTAGCATAAAGCGCCATGAGAACCAGTGAGAATCTTTTGTGGAGAGCTTGCATGGGTTGATAATTTATATGAAGTCCACTAATGCTCATAACGAAAAACCCCCGCCTGAGGGCGAGGGTTTTCAATTTCTATTTCAAATCGATTAATAATCTTTATTGAAATCACCTCTGCGGAAGCCACCACCGCCACCGCGGTTGCCACCCCGGCTACCTTCTTCGCGTGGGCGGGCCTCGTTAACGACCAGGTTCTTTCCCATGAAATCGGCACCATTTAAGTTGGTGATGGCTGCACGACCTGCGGTGTCATCGGCCATTTCTACAAAACCAAAGCCACGGCTGCGCTGGGTAACTTTGTCCATAATGATCTTTGCTGAGCTTACTTCACCGTACTCGGAAAATAACTGCTTCAATTGTTCCTCGGATGCCTTCCAGGGAATGTTGGCTACATAAATGTTCATTTTTTGTCTTTGAAATTAAGTGATAAATGTTCTTGCTAACTCAATAAGGCCTGCCAATAAAATCTCGATTAGGGGAGTGATTACGGGTGGGAATTATCTCATTAACTAATTCAAAGGTAATAGTTTTTTTGAATTATCATTAAAATCACCCTCTAAACCCACTTTTTTATAGCCCAGATTGCCTTAATCGGGTAGTTCACCTGCCTTTTTGAGTGGTTTTGCCAGTTTGATTCCACAGGTACCTTCTTGGAATCTTGGTTCCTATTGATATTCGGGGTGTTCGTTAATGAATTTCGTTAGGCTATAGCGGGCGGTAGAATGAATTTTGTTTTGAAGAAATGGAGACCATCCCAGAAGTACTCCGGGTAACCCCAATGCCATCTGGCTCCATCGCCATAGATCAAAGGAGTCCTTATGGTTGTAGATCTGACCTTCTTTAAATGTGAAGGCAGCGTTGATCTTGTTATGCACCTTTCTTCCGGTCTTTGAAAAAGAGTAGGAAGCCTGCCAATGGCAACTCCCTGAGTCGTTGTTTACCTCCACATCCGAAAAAGTAAGCGTGAAATCCTTTGCATTTAAACATAGCAAATGCCACATGGCTTGCACTTCCTTGGCCGTTAACTGCCGGAAAGCGGGATCATAGAAAGTAGCCTGGGGATGGTAGTATCCATTCATTGTTTGCCAGTCGCGATTTTGAAATGCCGTATAAAATTTAGTAATCAGGAATTGGTGGTCCATATTTTATCCGCTGGTGGAACAATTAATCCTTCCCGCAGGCAATTCTTTTACTGCCCGGTTTCTTACCGTACTTTAGCCAGGATTCTCAAGAAAGCTAACGGAATTATTTATGAAAGTAAAACAACTCATTCTCGGCATGCTGGTGGCAGGCATCAGTTTTATGACCACTGCCCAATCATTTAACAACCTTCCTGTGATAACACAAAAGCCACCGTTGCATGGCAAACACTGGATGGCGATCACCGGCAAGCCTCTGGCGGCAACAGCTGGGGCGATGATCTTCAGCAAAGGGGGGAATGCAGTTGACGCATCGTGTGCGATGTTGGCGGCAACCTGCACCATGTTTGATGTTCTTAGTTGGGGCGGAGAAACCCAGGCGCTGATCTACAATCCGAAGACGAAGAAGGTAATTGCCATCAATGCTTTAGGCGTTGCCCCCACCGGGGCCACTGCTGAGTTTTTTAAAAGCAAAGGCATGAATTACCCGCCACAATATGGACCGCTGGCTGCTGTAACCCCAGGAACTCCGGGTGGGTTGATGGTGATGTTGGCCGAATATGGAACACTCAGTTTAAAGGATGTGTTGACTCCAGCCATGCAATTAGCGGAAGGCTATCCCATTGAGGCCCAAACCGCCAATAGTTTTGAGCGTGAAAAAGAACGGATCAAACAATGGCCGTATTCAAAAGCGGTTTTCCTCCCGCACCTCGGTGAAAAGCGTGAAGCACCTGTGGCGGGTGAAATTTTTGTTCAAAAAGACTTGCTGGCCACACTTCAAAAGTTGGTGGATACAGAACAGCAAGCCTTGAAAAAGGGGAAGTCTCGCAAAGAAGCTATTTATGCTGCCTACGAGCGTTTCTATAAAGGGGATATTGCCAAAGAGATTGCCCGGGGCGCGCAGGAACAGGGAGGCTTGATTACCGAGCAGGATCTCGCAAACTGGAAAGTGATTACCGAAGAGCCCTTGATGGTGAATTACAAAGGCATTGATGTGTATAAGATGCAACAATGGACACAAGGGCCGGTACTTTTGCAAGCGTTGAACATGCTGGAAAACCTTGATCTGAAAGGGATGGGGTTCAACTCAGCCAAGTATATCCACACCTTGTATCAGGTAATGAACCTGACGTTTGCTGACCGCGACTTTTATTACGGGGATCCCTACTTTGCTCCGGAAGAACCTATCAAAGGACTGTTATCAAAAGAATATGCCAAAGAGCGTGTGAAGGCCATTAACTGGGAACGCAATGATCCGAAAGCTGCACCGGGCGATCCCTATCCCTTTGAAGGGAAGGTAAATCCTTATGGAGATTATTTAAAGCAATGGACCCAGGCTGCCACTACTACCTATACCTCACCACTCAGTGAAGAATATTTGAATCAGGTTTTTTTAGGGACCACTTCCGTTGAAGCAGCTGATAAGGAGGGCTGGGTTGTTTCGATTACCCCCAGTGGAGGTTGGAATCCTGCCTGCATTGCCGGTAAGACCGGTATCGGCATGAGCCAGCGTATGCAAAGTTTTGTAACGGATCCGAAAGAAAACCCATACAATGTCGTAGAACCAGGAAAACGGCCACGGGTAACCTTGACTCCCACCATGGCCTTAAAAGAAGGTAAACCGTTTCTATCCTTTGCGGTGCAAGGGGGTGATACCCAGGACCAAAACTTATTGCAATTTTTTCTAAACATGGTGGAATTTGGAATGACTGTTCAGGAGGCTACCGAAGCTCCGAATATCAATACCGATCAGCTGCGGTTGTCATTGGGTGGGGAGGACCGCAAACCCAAAGCCGGAAATATTCTTTTACACGATAGCACGCCCCCTTATGTTCGGAAAGAACTACAAGGCATGGGGTACCGCATGCGTTTTGATGACCGAACCAGCGGGCCGATTAATGCGATTTACTTTGATTGGGTTCATGGAAGTTTCTGGGGTGGCTCCAGCAACCATGGTGAAGACTATGGAATAGGGTGGTGATTGAAAATTGCGGGGGGTTGTTCGCTGGCCAAGGCCGACACGGACAACCACCTGTACTTTCTTTAGTATGCCCGGTCAACTGAACCGGAGCCATACACTTTCTTTGTTACTGATTTCGTGTTGCCTTTGTGCTTCACGATTCCACTGCCTAACACAACTGCATCCAGGGAGCCGGTAGCTGAAATCTCGCACGTTCCGGAACCGCTGATTTTTACTTTGGCAGTTTCTAACTCACAGTCAAATGCATTCATGGAACCACTGCCGCTCATGACAATATCGTTGGTGGTGGCATATCCTTTCAGCAGGATATTTCCTGCACCACTGATTTCTGATTTCAGGTTATTGCCTTTGAGATCCAATTCAATGCCACCACTTCCTGAAACGGACAAACTCATATAGTCAGAAGCAATTGAGTTTTCGGAAATAATCTTGCCTCCGCCATTCACTTGCAGTTCATTGAGGTTTTTAACGCTGACCATCAGCTTCATGGTTGGCTTTACTTTTATATCGTCAATTTTGGCCCAGATGCTTTTGTTCGGATTATCCGGTTTCCGTTCTACATTGACCATCAATACCCCGTTTTCAACTTTCACCTGCGTCAGTTCCCAGATTTCCGTTAACGCTTCCACCGTTACTTCCTGCTTGTTGGTTTGCTTTACATAGACCGTATAATTCGAATTGACATAAATACTTTTGAACTCGGGAAGTTCCAGGGTCTTTTTTGTGGTTTGTGCAAACGTAAAGGAAGCGATGGTTAACAGGACAAGGGACACCAGAATGATGGCGAAGATGAAATTAATTTTTCTCATGGGTTTTGCGAATTAGGGTTACAAACTGCAACGCTTTTGGCAGAGCCTTGGGTCTGAATCGATAAAATTACTACGTTGACGGTAAAAAGTCTAAACCGGGGTTAAACAAAACCTGACGATGTTATTTTTTCCTGAAAATGTACCGATAAAGGATCACGAAAATGGCCAAACCAACGCAAATCAGGAAGAAAACAGTGGGGGTGATGAGTTTTACGGCATGCATGTTTTTAAATGTTAGAACCGGATTCGCATCTGAAATCTAACATCATTTTGTCGATTTCCATCGATCGTCTCACCGGCTGACCCAATCGTGTCGCGATCGGTATATCGCTTATAGGACCATCGCAGCCAAAGATCGACCTGGCGATTGAGGCTGTATTGAGCAAGTACGTAATTTTTTACGCCTACCCCTTCGTATGCCGGAAAGGTGAAAGCGAGCCATACATCCCGCTCGTAAATGTAAATGCGATTGTCGTAAGAGTCGGTATCAAATAGGGCATACCGGCCACTGATTGAAAACTTTTGAATGTTCAAGGTAATATCCTGTAACAAAACCATTCCCCCGGTGGTGGCTTTCCCTAGCTGATAGGTATTGAATTGGGCCCGCGTGCGAAACTGTAACTGTGGCGAGGCTTCATATTGAAGATGAATCCAATAGTTTCTTTTGATGCCGGGAGCATTCGTATATAGGTTCGATTCTTCAGAAAGATTTCGTTGTTTCGTTTCCTCCATAAACTGAATGAAAAATAAAATATTTCGCGAGGGCTTGTAATTGAATCGCAACAACCATTCTGTTCCATTGGAAGGTGAATAACTCCGGTAACGAAGCCACGGGAATCGGAACATATCAACATAGCCAGTAAACGAGAACTTTTTACCGAATTGATATTTCCAACCCCAGTAAAAACCCAGTTCATTCTGGGCTATTGAATTTTCTGCCAGGGCATTGCTATAAAAGCTGGTGTAATCCCGATCAAAGGTTCTTACTAAGAATGAAAAGTCCAACGAAGAGGTGAGGCTTGCAATTAAGCCGGTGGTGGCTGCAAAACCTTTGCCGAGTGTTTGTGCAACTTCTCCAAACAAGGCAACTTGTCGAAGGGAATAATTCCAATAGGCGCCTACATTGGTATTTTGATCTCCGTTAAAGTAGAATTGATTATAAACGGTTGGATTCCGAATAACATCACGATTGAACCAAGTATGATGGAGCAACATCCCAAGTTCCAGTGTTTTGACTTTAAAAGTCAATCCTCCGACAACATTCTGTTCGAATAAGGTATTCTTGTTTGCCAGTTCTGTAGCAGTACGGTGAAGTCCTGAGGTTGAAAAGGAAGAGATGGTAGCGTTTTCATCCAGGGTATCCCGTACCAGGTTCCCATCACGCCACCGCGATGAGTACATGCCATGCAGTTGAAGTTGGTTGTGCAGGCTGTAGGTAGCGGAAACACCTCTGAAATAACCAGATTCATAAAGGGAAGTATAGGGCATAAAGCCGATGGTAGGTCTGCGAATGGTAGTTACAGCCTCTGCACTTTTGCCTATCCCAAAGGCCGATCCCAACAACAAACCCTGACCAAACTGGGCCTGATAGTCGCCCACGATGAGATTTTTGAGTTTACCTTTATTTAACACCTGGGCATGAAACGATAAATAATCCGGACCATACTGTTTTCGGGTTGGAGACCACGTTATCGCTTCGCCTGCATCTTTCTCGGCTGTAACTCCAAAACTGTAATCACCCGGGTAACTCGATCGGAATCGGGCGTAATACCGTCCCGGTGAACCTGTATACTTACTTCCGGGTGGGGCTGCTTCCTGATACCCTAATTTCTTTTCCAGCGTTTGATCGTATCTCAGAATAAGATAATTGTTTTGACCGGATTGAATTCGGTTCCATAGGGAACTGCTCTGCCATGCACCAGCGTCATTCACTGTAACAAAGGGTACGATTCTAAGAAAGAGATCGCGCGTCATTCCTGGTACATTTTGAAGTTCGTATACCGATAAAAACGGACCTGCTTGCTGGCGGTAATTCAGAATGGATTCAATAACCGAATCGTTGAGAAAAAAAAGTGCTTGTAATTGTTCTTTGGAAACCCGGTTCAGATCGGCTGGATTGGAGAGTAATTGAGCCAGGTTTTCGTAGAGATCTTCATAGTTCAAATCGTCATCCTGATTGGCAAACAACTCATCCACAAACTGCTGTAAATCAATTTCTCTTTTGGGAAATTCCTGAGCGTAAACGTTGGAGGCTGCGATAAACAAGAGTATGATCAATCCCGGTTTCATTTTTTCTTGTTCTCCAAAATTGAATAGGTAGCTGAAACCTGGTGGCTGATGCCGGTAATCGCATTGAACTGTACGGCATAATCGGCTTGTAATTTTTTTCTCCGGGCACCTATTCCAACGAATCCACTTTGTGGATACAGGTTGAAACCGGTGCGCGCATAGAACTTCTCACGAAAGGAATATTCCATACCGGTACGCCAGATCGGTTTGTAGTCGATGTCTTTGTCTAATTCAGTTGTAATCAGGATCGATGCTGTTGGTTTATAGGTAATCCCGGCAGTGAGGCGGGTGGGCAGGGGTTCAGAAGATACATCGGAACTTACCTTGGCCTGGTTCAGATTGAAAATATAGGCACCTATAAAAATTTGATCAGACAATTCAACGAGTCCGCCAAAATCAAGACTAACTGCACCCATGGTTTGAAATCCTTCCGCGCGGTATTGAATGTAATTCACTTTTATTCCCAGTGATGCGATTCCGAATGTATTCCCATAGCCGGCAGAGATCATCTGTTCGCTATACAGATTATCGCCAAATTTGAAAACCCCCAGGGAAGCAACTCCCCACCGCATAGGGGCGTTGAAAGCAAAGGCCATTCGGTTTGCATTCGATAGTTGCATTCGTACTTCGTAAGCGGCAGCTGCGCTGAGGGTGGATTGTGTGCCAAGGGCTCCGGGATTATTGAAGAGACTCCACTCATCGGCAAGTCCGGAGGAGGCGAACCCCATTCCGGCAGCCCGGGCACCCATCAGGGTGGAGATACTCTGACCATTGCCTACTTTTGCACAAGCAAGCATCAGAAATGCAATTGCAAGTTTGTTCATGCGATGGGTGTAACTAAGATACATTTTTTGATCAAAATATTTGCGGCCGCCATAGGTATGAATTTTTGCGTGGTTTGCCATGCTCAGGAACAACGTGAGTTTTATAGCAATGGGGCACTGAAAGGTGTTGGACCGGTATCCGGAGTGGACAAGGTGGGCCAATGGCATTACTATTATCCCAATGGAAAGAAAAGTGCCGTTGAAAATTACAATCAAGGACTCCTGGATGGGGAAATACTTTACTACTACCCCACAGAAATAATACAGGCTCGGGAAACCTGGAAGTTGGGCAGTCTTACCGATTCAGCCTGGTATTATCACCCGAACGGGAAGCTACATCGTAAAGGAATGTACAGAAAGAGTGAATACACAGGTACCTGGATTCATTTTTTTGAGAATGGTAACCCTGAACGGGAGGTTCACTATGAAAATGGATTGCCGCAGGGCGAAACCAAAGTTTTTAATGAAGCTGGCACCTTAATCCAGCAAGGCTTTTACAAAGAGGGGCTGGAGGATGGAGAGTGGAAATTTTATACGAATACGGGTGAACTGGAGTATGTTGGAAGTTATTTGCAGGGAAAGCCGGTTGGCATCTGGTATCACTATCGGAAAGGAAAGAAAAAAATCTATCAGCGTTATTAGAATTCCTTTTTCATATGGAAGAAGAAGCCACTGGTTTTTTCACGCGTGAATGTGTATTCAATACGAATCACCGCATCATATGCGGTGACAATATCAATGCCGCCTCCGGTACCTACCAGCATACGGTTGGATAGCCGGGTATTCAGATTTTGTTCCTGGTAATACGGGTAGTTCTCTACATATCCCAGGTCCAGATACGTCTTTAGGTAAATAGTCAAGGGAAAATGGCGAAACTGTTCTATTGGCATTTCCTCTATTTGCCACGTTCTGGAGAATATCTTCTTACGGAGGGTTGTCTTGTTCAGGAAGAAGTTGGGTCCTTCTATTACGTACACCTCATATCCTTTAACCAACTGCCTGCGATACCCCAGGGCACTGTACATGGAGTAAGGCTGATCGGTGGGTGTGGAAACATACGCGGATGAGAAGTTGGAGAGGAAAAAATTACTTTTAAGATCAAGGTATTTAGCGTAAGTAATGTTTAACTCCCATTGATTGACGTTGGATTCAAACCCCAACCCAGCGCGATGAACGAAGGCAGTAATTTGGTAGCCTGTTAATGGATAGGCAATTACGTCCCGGTGCTCTGAAACAAAGGAATAGGTAAATCCACCATACCGTTGATGAACGGAACCCCCTCCGTAGTAGTTGGGATTCAGGAACGCAATGGTATCGGCAATTTGATTGTCCTGATAGCCCATGCTAAAGGAGTGGGTTTCGTAGAATGACTTTCGGTAGGTGTAGGTAACGCCAGCACCGTAGGTAGTTCGAAGGGTCTTTCTCCCTTCTTCGAAACTTAATTTATGATCATCTGTGAAGTAGGCCAGGTTTTTTGGTTCGCTATAGTTAAAGTCGAAAATCAAACCATGTTTTTGCTGGCGGTCGATGTAAGGAATCCGATAACTCAATTCAAAGCGTCTGGTAAATCCAAATTGTGCTGTAAACCTAAGCGTTTCGTTACGTCCGCGGAAATTGTACTGGTATAATCGCAGGCCGTAGTTGATGCGCTTGAAATCCGCACCATAGTTCTGAACCCATTCATTAAAGTTACGATCGGATAATTCGAAAATGGGAACCGGGAAAGTATACCAACGCTCGTTAACCTCCACCAATAGATCGATCTGGTCACTGGTTATTTCCAATCGCTTTATAGTAACTGTATTGAATAAACGCAGGTTATAAATTTTTTGTTGGTCTCGCTGAAGGATCAATTCCAACCGATTGGTACTAATGGTATCCCCCGGATTGAGTGAAAGTTCGCGCGAAATGATCCGATCGCGTGTGATCTTATTCCCAATAATAAGCACCCGATTGATGGTAACAATCCGGTTCGCTAAGGTATCGGTACGATTGATGGCGGTATCGCTCGTGGGTTGAGCTGTAAAACTTAGAATACCGATAATCAATGCCCACATGCCTTCTCGTGCCCGTTAATTAAGCCTGCTTCTTCGATTGATTTCGATACGACCAGATCAAAATTAAAATGCCCGCCAGCACCATGGGTATGCTCAGGATCTGTCCCATGTTGAGCGGGAGTTTATCTTCAAAGTCAACCTGATTTTCCTTCAGGAACTCATAGGCAAACCGGAGACTCCACAGAATGATCATAAACACACCAAAGATCCTTCCGGGGGGTGAATTTATTTTGTCCTTATGCCACATCAAGAATAGGAGTACAAACAAGACCACACACGAAATCGCTTCATAGAGTTGAGCGGGGTGCCGTGCAATGCCAAACGTACTGACCCGTGCTGCAATACTTCCTGAAGGCTCGGTGTCGATTTGGTAATTCAGGGGTGTGGTTGTGGGTTCATCTACGAATTCATTGAAATAAGTGAGATAATGTTTTACCTCGCCATCCATGTAAGAGGCGGCCTGTAGTTGGGAAGTGCCTTTTTTGAAAATGACGTAGAGATAGATGGGCACCCGGCCATTGGCTCCTTCCGGCAACGACTTGTTTTTTTCCACTTTAATCGTTTCGACTGGATTGGAACCTCGTGGGTTATCCATGAGTCCTTCGGTGATTTTGTTTACAAAAACTACGCTGAGCGGATTGTTTGAAGGAAGTCCAACAATTTCAGAGTTAAAGAAGTTGCCCAGGCGGATTAGGGCCCCGGTTAGGGCCACTACGATTACAATCCGGTCAACGGTTTGCAGGTAACTCATATTGTGTTCTTTCTTCCTGCTGAAAAGCCAGAGTGCAAATAAAATTCCAATGGCGGCACCGTGGCTGGCAAGGCCCTGTAATCCGGTAAACCGGAAGGGAGAAAATTCAAAAGGCAATAAAATGCTGAGCGGATCGGTGACAAATAATTCGGGCTGGTAAAAGATTACGTGACCTAAACGCGCCCCTAAAATGGTAGCGACCACCATATAGATAGTCAAGGTATCCACATGCTTTTCGGGACGCCCTTCCTGGCGGAAAAAATAATACATGACTTGCTGGCTGATTAAAAAGCCGAGCGCAAACAGTAAACCATACCAACGCAGGGCAAATGACTCAAAAGAGAAGATCTCCGGACTTCCGTTCCAGATAATGTAACTGATCATAGTATCAAAGTATTAGTGAAAAGGCCTATTTCGAGTAGGCTAAGGGGCAAATATAATGACTAAAGGCTTATGGCCAAGGTGTCATGACAACGGATCCAGGGCTTCCAATTCCAGCTTAAAACTGCCTGATAAAATGGGGAATCGGCACCAACTGCGTGGATCAACATTCAGGTCATCCAAATGAAAGGAGGGTGCCAGTCGTTCCCGCTTCCATTGGTTGGCAGCCCATAGTTTGAAGAATTTTTTTATGTAGTTTTTTAGTTGTTCCTGCGTAATTCTTAGAGACGATTGAGCTTTGAGAAGATTATAAACTTCTACCGGGCTTTTGCGATCACGAATGGCCAACTTCTCTATTTCTACCAACACTGCGTAGGGCATAAGATCATTTTCATCGGTTTGAGCCCGCTCGGTGGGCCGGAGTTCTGCGGTAGGTGTTAAGGTATTGACGTAAGACAAACCAGTATACCCGAGCTCTTTTTCAGCCCAGCGGAGCCACTGCAAAATGAAGGGTTTATCGAGACCTGCTATAGGCGCCAGGCTGCCACTGGTATCACCATCCATGGTAGCGTACCCTACATCGCCCTCGCTGCGATTGGAGGTAGTTAACAGTACGGCCTGTTTGAGATTCGCCAATAACCAAATGATTGGCGAACGGCTACGGGCCTGAATGTTTTGCCGGGCAATGTCGTCTTCGTTCCAGGAAAGTTTGCGGCCGATTACTTTTTCAATTTTTTCCTCGTACGATTTCACTTCTTCATCGATTGACCATTGGTGAAATCCTGAACCTAATGATTCAGCTAAATGACGTGCTGCAAGGAGGGTTGCATCCGAAGAGTTTTTGGTTCCCTGGTACGCACAGGTTAAGAGTTCGCCTACGGCTGCCTTGAGGTTGGTGGTGGGTGGAATACTCAGGGCCTTACAAAATGATTCCCAACCCAATTCATTCGAAGCCCTTCTCACCATCTCAGCAACTAACACCGCACAAAGGGAAGAGTCCGCGCCACCACTCAAGCTCAGTACAAACCCTTTCGCCTTACTCTTGCGCAGGTAGTCAAACAAAGCCAGTGCGGCAGCTTTTGCCAGTTCTTCGTTTGGATCCTTATTGTCTGTAATAGGATAAGTAACTGGATCGATTGCTTCAAAATCAACATCCGTCCACAACACATTATAGGGTTTCATAGACAGCCGGTTGTTGATTTTCAAGAGTTTTCCACGCTGCCCGAAGACAATATCTCCATCATAGATCATTCTGCCGGCCTCGTTGCCCAGGTGATTGACAAACAGGTAAACGCAATTGAAATTTTCGGAGCCCTCAATAACCACTTCATGCTCGCGCTGTTGACTTTTGCGAATTGCGAAGTGGCTCGCACTTGGGTTCATGATCAAATCCACGCCCCGTTGGAATAACCGGTATCCCGGGCGTTTATCTTTTCGCCAGGCATCTTCACAGATTTCAAAGCCAAACTTGATGCCAAAGGCTTCATAAATCAGGTCACCTACTTGAATCTTCTGATCGTCCTTACTTAGTTCAGTCACGCTGCCCCCCGTCCACGCATCAAACCACCGCGGTTCGTAGTGAACACCATCCCGAGCAAGATTTTGCTTCAGGGTGATGCCCACAATCTTCCTATTATGAATCACACAGACCCCATTATAGGTAATACTATTCATCCGAATGGGCAATCCAATGCAAACCAGGATGGAGTCGCAATGAGGTATTATTACTTGTAGCTGCTGCCAGGCCTGCTCGCTTAACCAATCGCTAAGGAAAAGATCTTCGCAACCATATCCGGTAAGACATAATTCTGGAAAGCAGAGAATGGATACTTTCTCCTGGCGGGCCTGTTGAATAGCAGAAATGATATTTCCCGTGTTTTGCGCCCAATCCAAAGGAGTCTGATTTACTGTCGCACCGCCTATTCGCACTACCTGACTCATTTTGAATTGATTGTTAAATACTTAGCAAAACACACGTTTTTTCGGCCGCATCCTGTTCTGCTTTCTTTTTTGTATACCCAAAGCCCTGGCCATAGGGTTGCTCGTCAATAAATACCTGAGCAGAAAATTCTTTATTCCGGCCTTTTTTTATTTCCTCCACTTCGAAGCGGATTTCTTTTCCGCTCCGTTGCGACCATTCAATTACTTTGCTCTTGTGGTTGGAGTTTGAATTCACCACGACTTCTAAATCAAAGTAGGGCTGAATCAATTTGTCGATCACAAATTTTTTGGTTCGGAGATAGCCCTTGTCCAGGTAAATGGCACCAACAAGGGCTTCGAGGGTATTTCCCAAAATCACTTGTTGCAACTGCGTGTTCTTTCGGTCAAATTGAACGATGGAGGAAACCCCAACTTTCCTGGCCAGGTTATTCAACGATTCGCGGTTAACAATGCGGGACCGGATTTCTGTGAGAAAGCCTTCATCTTTGAAGGGGTATTTCTTAAAGAGGTAATCAGCAACGGCAGCCCCTAAAATGGCATCGCCCAAATACTCAAGCCGTTCATTCGATTCCCGAAATCCATTTTTTTCTTTCGAACGCGAACTGTGCAGGGTTGCCAGTTTATACAAGGCAAGATTGGAGGGTGCAAAACCGGCAATGGTTTTTATGGCCACTACCAGTTTCTTATCTTCTTTGGAATTGGGTTTTGTTAAGGTTAGTAAGTTCCACACAAACTTGGGCCTTACTCAACTTTCTTTAAAATCACAGATGCATTATGACCCCCAAAACCAAATGTGTTGCTAATGGCAATCTTCACATCTCGTTTTTGGGATTTATTAAAGGTAAGATTGAGGCGGGGATCCAGACCATCGTCATCGGTAAAGTGATTGATGGTGGGAGCAACAATACCTTCCTTCAGTGCAAGAATACAGGCCAAGGCCTCAATGGCACCGGCAGCACCCAGTAAATGACCGGTCATTGACTTGGTGGAACTGATGTTCATTTTGTAGGCCTGCTCTCCGAATACTTTTTGGATGGCTTTGATTTCGCCAAGATCGCCCAGCGGGGTGGACGTTCCGTGGGTATTAATGTAATCAACTTCCTCAGCTTTAATACCAGCATCTTCCAATGCGTTCTGCATCACCTTAATAATGCCAAATCCTTCCGGATGAGGAGCTGTAATATGATAGGCATCGGCTGATAAACCGCCCCCTAAGATTTCTGCATAAATTTTAGCACCTCGTTTTTTAGCGTGCTCATATTCTTCCAGTATCAAAGCACCGGCACCTTCTCCCAATACAAATCCATCGCGGTCTTTGTCGTAGGGACGTGACGCTGTTTCTGGTGAATCATTTCTTTCCGATAACGCCTTCATGGCGTTGAAACCACCCACTCCGGCTTCGCATACAGCTGCTTCTGAACCGCCTGTTACAATAACATCCGCTTTCCCAAGTTTGATGTAGGTGAACGCATCGTAGATGGCGTTGGTAGAGGAAGCGCAGGCCGAAACCGTTACAAAATTTGGTCCGCGAAAACCATACTTAATGGAAATGTGTCCCGCACTGAGGTCCGGGATCATTTTTGGAATGAAGAAGGGGTTGAATCGAGGAGTACCATCGCCACGCGCAAAGGACTTTACCTCCTCCTGAAATGTAAACAACCCCCCGATACCAGAGCCCCAGATTACCCCAATGCGATCGGGATTGAGTTCAGTTAGCGGAAGGTTGGAATCAAGGATAGCTTCGTCAGCCACCACCATGGCGTATTGTGCAAAGGGATCCAGTTTGCGGCCTTCTTTGCGATCCATAAAGTCTTCAATGTTGAAGCCTTTTACTTCGCAGGCAAACTTGGTCTTAAAGAGTGTAGCGTTGAATTTAGTAATCGGAGCCGCGCCACTTTTACCGGCTTTTAAACCTTCCCAGTATTGCTGAAGGTTGTTTCCGATGGGGGTTAATGCGCCTGCACCTGTAACTACTACTCTTTTAAATGTCATACAATCCGTTAGTGGAGCAAAAGGAACTGACTAAACCAATTATTTCTTTACGTTCTCTTCGAGGTAAGAAATCGCCTGGCCCACAGTTGCAATGTTTTCGGCCTGGTCGTCAGGGATGGAGATGTTGAATTCTTTTTCGAATTCCATAATCAGTTCTACGGTGTCCAGGGAGTCTGCTCCGAGGTCGTTGGTAAAGCTTGCTTCCGGAGTAACTTCAGATTCTTCCACGCCCAGTTTGTCGATGATGATCTGTTTTACTTTTTGTGCGATTTCAGACATGTTTTTAAGGTTTAGAGTATTCAAAAATCTGTGCAAATAAAGAGATTTGGTGCAATATTGTCAAACTTTTAGAGTCCTTCGGGACACCAATCGGGTGGCAAAAATGAAGAAAAAAAGGCTTGAAATCGAATATACCTTTGATTTTGAGTTAATGGGCATAATTTCTTCTGCAAAGGGCTATAAACTAGCCTGGGAGGTTAATTCCGTCCTTTCATCGAAGTTAGTTAAACAGAAAGATGTGTTAATTGACTTAAAGAGAAATGTTACAGCAAGTTATAGTCATTATTCTTTCGAGAATGAGGTAAATATTTTGAAATTGTTTCGCAACAAACCGAATGAACCGGAATTGGCAAAGCACGTTTTAATTCCTGAGTTTCCGCATTACGATTACATTATATTAAGCCAAGGGGAGGGCCACATGGACAGCAAACGTTTGCAAGAACTCTTGCGTAATATTCCTTCCATCGAATTAGCTGCTTTTATACCTTTGGCCGCTTTGAAATCGAAAGATAATTTCATCTTCTAACCCAATTCAATGGAACGCATCTCGTACAATAAGACCAAAATCGTAGCTACGGTAGGTCCGGCATCCAACAATAAGGAAATGCTTATGGCACTGGCCAAGGAGGGTGTGGATGTGTTCCGACTAAACTTCTCACATGGCAAGCATGAGGATCACCTGAAGGTGATCAACTATGTACGCGAAATAAATAAGGAATTAGGCACCCACATTGCCCTTTTGCAAGATTTACAAGGTCCAAAGATTCGGGTTAACGAAATGCAGCCTGGAATTGAAATCAAGGCAGGCGATAAAATTACCATTACCACCAAGGAAGTGTTGGGTAATCACGAATTGGTTAGTACCTCCTACGAGGGATTACCAAAGGATGTGAAGGTGGGTGACATGATTTTGATTGATGATGGTAAGATTGAATTGAAGGTAAAGGAAATCCGAGGCATCGAAGTGGTGTGTACGGTCATTTATGGCGGGCCATTAAAATCACGCAAGGGTATAAATCTGCCCTTCTCCAAAGTGTCAGCGCCATCCCTCACGGACAAGGATTATGAAGATCTCGAATTTGGCTTGAAGAATAATGTTGATTGGGTCGCCTTGTCGTTTGTTCGAAAAGCTACGGACATTGAAATCCTGAGAGCGGTTATTGATCGTTTCAAATCGAATACCCGCATTGTCGCTAAGATCGAAAAACCGGAAGCGCTGGAGAACATTGATGCTATTATTGCGGCAACCGATGCAGTGATGGTTGCCCGTGGTGATTTGGGGGTAGAAATCTGGATGGAGGAAGTACCCATGGTACAAAAGATGCTGGTGGAGAAATGCAACAGCGCGTCCAAGCCGGTAATTGTGGCTACTCAGATGATGGAGAGCATGATTGAGAATCCGCGACCGACACGAGCGGAAACCAATGATGTAGCCAATGCGGTGATGGATGGAGCCGATGCCTTGATGCTGTCGGCCGAAACGGCTGCTGGCAAATATCCGATTGAAGTTATCCGCAGCATGGTGCGAACCATTGGCTCGGTTGAAAAGCAAGGGGATATATTTTTCAGATTCCGCAATGTTGATCCTAATTCCTCCAATTTCTTCAATGACAGCTTGATTCTGACCGCCTGTAAATTGGCAAAGGATGTTAATGCCAAAGCGATTGTTGGAATGACCCAGTTGGGCTATGCTGCCATCAAGGCTTCATCCCACCGGCCCAAAGCCAACATTTTTGCGTTTACCAGCAACGACACCATATTGAATACCATGAACCTCGTGTGGGCAACACGGGCTTATCATTATGATAAGGCAGCCTCTACAGACGAGACGATTGCGGATGTTGAAAAAATCCTGAAGCGTGATGGACACGTTAAGTCGGGCGACATCTTTATCATTTTAGCCAGTATGCCCATTCAGGAGCGGGGACGATCGAATATGATTAAGGTGCATGTGGTGAGCTGATTTGCAGCCCCCTATATCGGGCTACAATCTCGGCTCTACCAGTATTACATTTTCTCTTTCCACCACTACCATGCCTGGAGGATCTCCTTTGCGTTTTCGCACGAATTTTTTCGGAGTAACAATAACAGGACACAACGTTTCCGTTTTCCGCTTTGAATTGTATGCTGCCAACTGGGCGGCTCGTTCTATAACTTCTTTCGGGAATTTTTTACCAGCTTGATATTTAATTACCACATGAGAACCGGCTACATCCTTGGCATGAAGCCAAAGGTCATCCTTATAGGTATGCTTTAAGGTCAGTGTATCGTTTAACACTGCATTGCGGCCTACCCAAATCCGAAAGCCCTGGAATTCGAACTCATGGTAGGGCAAAGTGGTGATTTTTTTTGATGGGGCAGGCAGCATTGTTTGCGATTTTCGCAAGCTCTTCAAATCGTTGGCGTTCTCAACTTCAAACAAGGCTGTCTCCAATTTTGCGAGTTCATCTTCTTTAAGCTTGATTGATTTCTTCAATTGATTGATTTCAATCTGCTGATTTTTGGATTTGCGGTAATATACTTCCGCATTCTTTTGCGGAGATAATTCTTTTTTCAATTTAATTTCTATTGGAACCTGGGTGTAGAAGTCGGTTACTTTGATCAGCTCTTGTCCTTGTTTAATGATCTGTAAGTTGGCCATAATCAAATCGCCCCACTGTTGGTAATGATGATCGGAAAGTAACTCTTCCAACTTCCGATTGTTTTGTTCGATGTATTTCCGTCCGGATCGGATCTGCTCATTCAAGTTCTTCAGCAACGCATATTTTTCAGTTTGAAACGCATGCGTACTTGAATACAGCGAAAAGAACGCGTGAACGCCTTCCGTTGGCCTTGAGAATTGATGCAGGATATTTCCCAGCGGGAGCAGGGAAAAGATTATCCGATGGTCTTTCTGAATGATGTAATAGCGTGGTGACTCTAATACGTGACGAATTTTTTCAAGTGCTTCACATTGTTCGCGGGCAGTTCGCTGGTCAAACCCTTGCTCCTTCCAATATTCCCAGATCAATGTTCCAAACGTGACGTAGTGGGTTGATAGATTGGGGTATTTTTTTTCAAATTGTTGCCAGCTAAAATCAAGAGGCCTGTCAAGGGTACGCAGTGACAATTTCAAATCAGCTTTTAATTGACTTCTAAAGAGACCGATCGGAGAGGAGTCTTTAAAAAGAATGATGTTACCCCGATTCCCATGCATTTTGAAAAGCAAGTGATAGGAATCACTTAGCTCCAGTGAGAAACTACGCTCGTTTTCAAATTGCTGGATTCCAATCACCTTCTTTAGCAGAATTTCATTGAATAGATCAATGCTATTCTTGCGGGCTCTGTTATAACTTTCAGGAAAGGAGAGGCAGCAAAATTGGGGCAGCAAAGAAGCTTTAATGAAGAAAGACTGTTGCTCGTTGTTGAATTCAATTACCAATTCTCCTTTATTCTGACTGAAACAAGACACGAGGGTATACCCCACAAGCTCCTGGTTCAATTGGCGAGTCAATTGTTTAAGGAAGTAATAATTATTGTGCACAATCAGATTTCGATAGTCAGGCCATCGTAAGCCAAAGCTACAGATTTTGGTAGCTCCTTTTCGACCAGTTTGTGTTGCCCCAACTTATGACTTACGTGAATAAAATAAGTTTGGTCGGCACTAATTCTGTCGGCTGCAGTGAGTGCCTCTTCCAAATTGAAGTGAGAGATATGTTTTTCGCGTTGCAAGGCATTAATTACCATCACTTTGGTGCCCTTTAAACGCTCATAAGTTTCTTCCGGAATCTGGTTGGCATCCGTAATGTAACTGAAGTCCTGAATGCGGAATCCTAAAACCGGTAATCGGAAGTGAAGCACAGGCAGGGGAACCACCGTGACATTATTTATTGCGAAAGGTTCCTCTGTAATTTCGGTTAGCTGCAATTGGGGTGTGCCCGGGTATTTATTTTTTTCAAATGCATAGTAAAATTCCACCTCCAATTGCCGGAGTGAAGAAGCCGTGCCATATACCGGCATATCCATTTGTTGTGAAAAATTATAGGCGCGAACATCATCTAATCCCGCTATGTGATCTTTGTGACTGTGGGTCAACAGGATAGCATCAAGTTTTTTAATTCGTTCGCGTAACATTTGCTGCCGGAAGTCGGGACCTGAATCAATGACGAGGCTTTTTCCATTCACAGAAATGTGCACCGATGAGCGCAGCCTTTTATCACGGTAGTCCAGGGAACGGCATACTTCACATTCGCACCCAATCACAGGCACACCTTGTGAAGTTCCGGTTCCCAGAAAGGTGACTCTCACAATACGGGGCTAAAGTTTCAGTTCGGCTTGCGAAAGTTCTTCGTAAAGCTTCTGACTTTTTTCAGAAAACCGGGTGGTATCGAGTTCCAGGTTTTTTAAGATGTCCAACAAGGCATTTATCTTACCCTCAACCGTAAAGAACTTGTTGATAATCATGATCTTCTGTTCCTTCAAAAGACAATACCCCGATTTAAAGTTGCCTTTTTCATACCGAAGGATGTAATCTGATTCGGCAATCAGGTCTTCCAGTTTAGTTAAGAATTGATGGGTGTACTTAATCATTCGTAGTGGCGAATTTTAACGGTGCAAGATAAGCAAATCCGAAGTGACTAAATAACGGGTTGAAATATCTCAATTGACTAATTTTAAGGGTGCATTCAAAGAAACTGATTGTTGTTGTGGGGCCAACTGCAGTGGGTAAAACCGAAGTGGCAATCCGGTTGGCACAACATTTTCAAACGGAAATTATCTCCGCTGATTCACGGCAGATCTTTAAGGAATTGGAAATAGGTACAGCAAAACCATCGCGTGATGAGTTGTCAAGGGTTCCCCATCATTTTATCAGTTCGCATTCGATTAACGAGTCTTACGATGCCGGAACTTATGGCCGTGAAGCAATTCAGTTAATATATACTTTGTTCGAAAAGTTGGATTACCTCATTCTTTGCGGAGGTTCAGGCTTGTATGTGAAAGCCGTGTTGGAAGGTTTTGATGAAATGCCTGAAATTCCATCGGGTACTCGGGAGAAAATCATGGAGGAGTACCAGGCCCGTGGTTTAAAATGGTTGCAAGCGGAAGTGAAATCCATTGATCCTGACTATTTTGAGATAGTAGATATTAATAATCCACATCGGTTAATTCGAGCCCTGGAGTTACATCGGGCCATCAAAAAACCTTTGCATCAATTGCGCTTGAAAAAGAAAATGGAGCATCCATTCCAGGTGGTAAAAATCGGATTGGAATTGGAGCGCACAGAACTTTATAAGCGAATTGACGATCGGATGGATAATATGATTGCTGCAGGATTGTTTGACGAAGCAAACCGCTTTTTTGTCAATAAGGATTTGAATGCCTTGCAAACGGTCGGGTACCGCGAAATATTTGGGTTTATGGAGGGAGCCTATGATTGGAAGGAGGCGATCCGGCTACTAAAACGCAATACGCGGCAGTATGCAAAACGACAACAAACCTGGTTCAGGAGAGATCAAGAGATCACCTGGTTTCATCCTTCTCAGATTGAATCGATCATCAACCACATTGAAGAAAAAAGGTAACAGATCTCTACCAACTCCCTACTTTTACCATTGAATGAAGAAGCGGGTTCTCATCATCACGTATTATTGGCCACCCTCGGGCGGAAGTGGGGTGCAACGGTGGCTTAAATTTGTCAAGTACCTGACGCTGGCGGGTTGGGAGCCCTCCGTTTTTACTCCGGAGAATCCTTCTTTTACGATTCAAGACCCTTCTCTGCAAAAAGATATACCGGCATCAGTAGAAGTAATCCGATTTCCTATTTGGGAACCGTATCAATTATTTTACAAGGTAGCCAAGTTGTTGGGAAATAAATCACCCCAACAAGCTGACTTCATTACCACCGGAAAGAAATCGTTACTTCAAAAAGTCAGTGCATGGGTTCGGGGTAATTTTTTCATCCCGGATGCACGCGTTTATTGGGTGAAACCCTCGGTACGATACCTAATTGATTTTCTGGAAAGGAATAAGATTGACAAAATCATTACCACCGGGCCGCCACACAGCATTCATTTGATTGGATTAAAATTAAAAAGACAGAATCCTGCTTTATTCTGGATTGCTGACTTTCGAGATCCGTGGAGTCAGTGGGATTTGTTGGATGCACTTTCGCTGACCACGTGGGCACGGAGAAGGCACAAAAAATTGGAACGGTCGGTGCTTACTCAAGCAGATGAAGTTATTACCATCGCACCGTACCATGTTCAACGGCTCGAAGAACTTGGTGGTCGGCACGTTCACCTGATAACCAATGGTTTTGATGAGGATGATTTTTCCGGGATTGTTCATCAGAAAACTGAAAAATTTACCGTTCGTCACATCGGAATTGTTGATGAACTACGAGATCCTAAACCCTTTATGTTGGCTGTTAAAACACTTTTCCAGAAAAATGGTGAATTCGCCAACAAAATAGTTATCGAATTTATTGGAAAGGTGAATTCAAATTTCAAGTCTTTTGTTGAAGCAGATCCTGTATTGGCACCCATCACCCGGTTTGTAGATCATCTGCCACATGATCAATTATTACTGCTGTATGGTGTTACCGACTTGCAACTCCTGGTGTTGGCGCATACGGTCATTGCCCCCGGAAATTTGCCTGGAAAGTTTTTTGAATACCTGGCTTCGGGCAATCCGATTCTCGCCATAGGACCCGTGATGGGCGATGCTGGCCATATCCTAAAGCAATCAGAGGCGGGCTCTATCCGGGAGCGAGAGGATGCGAATGGAATTGCAACTGACCTGTTCAACTATTATTCGGCCTGGAGAAATGGTGAAATAGTAAAAAGTAAAGGTTCAGCATTGTATAGCCGGAAGCAATTGACAAATCAATTGATTAAAATTTTAAGCGAGGTTAAATCGAATTAACCAAACCTATTTTCGTGCTACCGGGATTTCAATTTCATATCGGGTTCCGGTTGGCCCGGAGGCAAGTTGAATGTTACCTTTTAGCGATTCCACCCGCGATTGTATATTGCTTAACCCCAATCCAACACGAACCTGCTGTGGATCAAAGCCAATGCCATCGTCTGAATAATTGATAATAATTCGGTCATCTGATCGTGCGATGCGGATATGGATGGAATCACAGTTTGAATGTTTTAACGAGTTGGCGATGAGTTCTTGAATAATTCTAAAAATGATGGAACCCGAACTTTGATCCCGGATTTCATTTCCAGTGAATTCCAAATTGATTTTTACTGTTGAAGTCTTGTTGATGATCGAAATATAATTTTGCAATCCAGCGGATAAGCCAAAAAGTTCTAAACCGGGAGGTGTTAATCCATAAATAATGCCTTTAATATCAGCCAGTGTCTTCTGCAATTGATTCTCAATTTCTATAGCCTCCGAGCTATCTAGTTTTTTTGAAACTTTATTGAGCATGAGTTTTATCGCAACAAGATCAATACTGATACCATCGTGCAGATCTTTGGCGATTCGGGTTCGTTCGCGTTCGGTTGCCTCAATTTCAGCATCTAAAAGCTTTTTTTGTTGATCATTAATAACGCCCAGGTATTGCGCTTTTTCTTTGTACCGATTCACCCGCCTTCGATAAAGCACCAGGCCACCGGCTAGTAAAAACATCCCCGTTGTAATTCGGAAATACCAGGAGTTCCACCAGGGTGGCTGAATGGTAAAGACGAATTCAATTGGAACGGTATTCCAATTCAGGTTGTCGATGGAATACTCACTCTCAAACCTGTAAATACCAGGCGACATAGAGCTAAATGCAAACGTCCAATCTTCGGATCGAATCCAGGCCGCATCGGCTGATAGTCTGTATCGTGTTAAGATATGTTGATTGTTAAAGCTTAAAAAGCCCAGTTTTATTTGAATATTGTTATTGTTCGAAGCAAGATTGAGATTATTTCTATAGTCAACTTTTGAATTGTTAATTCTTAATTCCTTTATGTAAGGAACTGGACTCATGTTGATGTAATTAATTTGATTGAACGGCAACAAGGAATATCCTTCATCACTAAAAGCCATTACCCTTTCGGGTAGCGCTAACAGAAAATTCACTTTGTTGCCCAATAAACCACTGTATTGGGTAATGAACTTATAATTTGGATTTCCCTGGGCCAGAGAATTTAGGTTGGTGATCGCAATTCCATTTTCGGTACCCAACCAAAGAGTCGAATCGGTTTTTAATACACAGTAAATATTATTAGCAAAGAAGCCGGATTCGGTGTTGTAATTTTTTAACGCATCATTAAATTGATGAAGGACAAAAAAGCCATTGCCAATGGTGGAAATCAGTAACAGCGAATCGGTTAAGGGAGTGATATTGGTAACTTTAATGTCGGTGAAGGGGTTTAACTCGCGAATGAGATCAACATTGTGGTTAAATTGAAATAATCCATTTTTACCACCCAAATACATTCCTGAGTCATCCACATAAACACTTCGATATTGAACATCTTGTAATTTCTTCTGAACTAAATTTCCATTTAGATCAAACATGAAAATACCAAAAGTATTAACCCCGTAAACAAAGCCACCCGATTCTGCTAGGTCTATCATGTTGGGTGGTAAGTGGTCCTTAATAATTTCCCCTTCAGGATTAAAAAGCATAGTCTCTTCATTGGTAGAAACCCAAATATTTCCTTTCTGATCAGTATGTGAGGTGATGATCGGATGGTTTAAATATTTTATCCAGGCAACTGAAAGAGTGGCCTTATCGTAGGCAATAGTTTGACCCGCATAATCTGTTGTAATTACTTTATCTGCCGTTGCGCTAGCGGAACTTAGTTTAGCGCTTGATGTGTTTGAATAGCTATTTATTGAAAAATTTGGAAAATAAAAGACACCTTTTTCCAAGGTGGTGATCCAGTATCCCTTTTCATTATCCTGTAAAACTTTAGAGACCGAATTTTCTTTAAGTTCTAAGATTCGCCCAAGTCCTGTGAAGCTGTCATCATTTGCACGGGTAACTCCACCGTTTAATTCGCCAATCCAAAGTTGATTTTCGAGATCGATGGATAAGCTGATGATTGGCTTACTGGTAGTAAAAACTTTTGTTACGGTGGATGATGAGTATTCATATAAGTCCCGATTAATGGAGAAGTATTTTTTACCTTGCCAGGCGATGTTGCACAAGAATCCCACTGCCTGCGTGGTATCCGAATGATGTAACGGGATTTTATAATCATTAATCAGTGCCCAGTTTACTCGTTGTGTGGGGCCACTGAACGCCAGTATATCCTTGTTTGCATTAAGTGGAAATAACTCTACCGAGTTAAGACTTGTATTCTGCTTATGAAGTATGCCATCCTTATCAAATCGGAAAATTTGTGCGGCAGCAGCCAGCCAGATATTGTCCGATGAATCATAGTAAAAATCAGAAATAATACTCTTTCCCATGTTTTTGAGTATGGATTCATTATGCTGGTATTTATGCACCTGACCTTTCTGATAGTACGATAATTTACCGGTAAACGTACGGAACCAAATACGACCATAAGGATCTTCATGGATTCCAAAAACAACCGGGTCGCTTAGTCCACTGTTCGTGTTGATGATTTCGAATTCGGCTCCGTCAAACTTTACAACTCCATTATCCGTGGCGAACCAGATAAAACCGTTACGATCTTGAATGGCATAGTAGACTTCTGAGCTGGGTAAGCCATCAGCTACTGAAAAATTGATATACGAATTTTCCTGCCCGGTAACGAGGGCGGAGTGAAATACAAAGAAAAGCAGGTAAAGACTTCGGTACCTCAACGGAGATCGCTTAGACCAGTGAAATTAAAAAGAACGCCCGAACTTTAGAGGAATTATGACTTTAATTTCTTCCAAATCGAGTTTGATTTTGCCAGTAAGGAATGGAGTACTTGATTGGCTTCTGGTGAGCATTTACTGAAATAAATCAAGGCGGAAAATAAAATGGTAACCAGGCTGGATCGAAGGATGATATCAAGGACAAGTATGTCAAGTTTGGGGATCAGATAGTTAAACAAAAAAGTAATTCCACCGATGGCCATCACTAAAACAGTTTTTAGTTGAAAGGGCTGCACTCCAACTTTCCAATAAATAAAGAAGAATTTGACAACATTAAATACAGTCAATGCCAGGGCGCTTCCCCATGCAGCTCCCTCAATACCCATCAGTGGAATCAGAATATTATTAGAAACAACGACAACAATTGCCAACAACAAAATCAAGACGATGTTAAACGCATAGTACCTGGAAAGCACAATTATTTCACTGCTGGGTCCAAAAATCATATCCATCAGTTTACCACCTCCCACAATAATCACTACCCATTTACCAACGTAGTAGGAATCACCATTTGGCATTAGGGCAAATACATTGTCCAGATTAATCCATACTCCAATGAGCAAGAGAAAACCAACGATCATTTGATTGATAGACGTTTTCTTATAAATCGAGGCAATCTCGCTGGTATCCCCTCTTTCAAAAGCCCGCGAGATCAACGGCATTGCTAATTGACTCAGCGCCCGCTTAGGGATTTCAATAACCGTGGCCATGTAAAAGGCGGTAGTGTAAATGGCATTGGCGGCAAAGTCGAGCATGGCTGAAACCATTATACTATCGAGCTTGCCAACCAGAATCATTCCCGCCATGCCGGCAAAACTCAGCAAACTGAATTGTAATAAATCGGGAAGGTGTCTTCGATCCAGTGACGTAAAGCTCGTATTGAACGTTAACTCCCCGTTCAGCCACAAATAACCGATTAGAACAACTAACCAGATCAGATAGCCGATCAGAGAACCAAGGATAAACTGATCGAATGTGAGGATCTGAGAAAAGTATAGTAAAACGAGTATCGAGAGGAGAAGCCGCGATACGACTTCGCGTAAAAGATTAGGGATGACAGTCTTAAGAAGTGATCGGGAAAAGGCTTCCAACACTGCGATCAATACAAGAAGGAGAGTAGCTCCAATAACGATCGAGGTATATTGAATAAGTTGCGCTGCATTATCGTCAAAGTAAGAAAGGATGGAGGCCTCAAAAATTTTGAAGACCAGGAAGAAAATGCCAAAGCCAAGAAGAGAAAGTAATAGAATGAGGTTGATAAAGGCTTGAGAAGATTTTTTGTCCTTTACAAGCCGCGGGTAGTAGCGTACAATGGTTTGTGCTAATCCAAATTGCGCAAAGGGCGCAAATAGAATGGCTGCATCCTGAATGGTTCGAAATAGTCCAACCTGTTCTAAAGAGAGAAATTTGGGATACAGATAAAGCAGGTTGATATACCCAATGGCCACCCCGGCATAGGAGATGATGGAAGATTGAATGCTTTGGCGTACAACGAGACCCATCAGATTACTATTGACCAATAAAAATAACCATTGCTATGGATAGTGATCATCTGATTCTTTTTGCTTCAACTATATAATACCGGGGGATGAATCTCCTCAAAAGAGGACGAATGCCTATGGTGCCTGCTGGTGAAGTCCATTTTTCACTGCGAATAATTTTCCACCCCGCCTTTTCCAGCAACCAATCGAATTGCCAGTCTTCAAATTCATGAAAGTGCCGGTCCCATGCGTTGGTTTTATGTCGATAAGCTCTTGCAAACCACAAGGACAGCGGTACACTGGCAAATAAGTGATCAGTCTGCAGGTGTTGAAGCACCCCCAACGGATTCACTAAATGTTCAAAAATTTCAAAAGCAGTTGCGGCATCGGTCCTGTGGTGGGCTACCCGTTCCGGGTACACATCTAAATCTTCTCCCGAAGTATTACTCACCAGGTACCCTTCCTGTTTCATGATCAACGAGAATGGGTTTTCAATACCAATGTCAAGAATAGTTTTTCCTGTAGGCAAACCTTGTTTCAGAAAGCGCAGGGTATTCGTATAGCGTACATGCAGCGTTTTATTTTTAAGATCGTATAAGGCAGTTGAATCCATTATAAATTCTGGTACAGACTTACCAGCGCTTGTTGATCATACTCCCAATTTACATTTTCTTCTAACGTGACCTGTTTGCCACGATCTCCCAATTGTTTGCACAAAGCTGGAGTAGTATACAGCATCAAGACTTTTTCTGCAAATTGTTGTGGATCTCCTGCTTCAAAGACAAGCCCGCTTCCGTACTTTTCAGCAAGTCTTTTCAAGGGAGCGCATGAGCTGACTAAAAGGGGTTTCGCGGCCATCATTCCCTGAAAAAGTTTATGCGGAACGGTGTTGTCCGTGTGACCATTGGATTGATGCGGGATCACATTAACACTGGCCAGATGCATATAGGAGTAGAATTTTGAAAAGGGTTGGTACCCGAAGAAATGAACGTTATTGAGTTGTAAGGAGGCGACCAGTGTCTTAAGATTATTCATCACAGACGGACTTCCGAATCCAACAATTGCCAATTGAATGTCCGGGAAATCTTTCAGGTACTGCATCCCCGTAATAGCCGTATCCACTCCGCGGTGCGGTCCAATCCCACCCGAGTAAGTCAGGATGAATTTCCCGGCCAAGGAATCATAGACGGAAGTATCCAGCGGTTGTTGGATAAACTGTTTATCCTCGGTATTGGTAACCACCGTAATCTTATCTTCCGAAACCCGATGTTCATTTATCAAACGGGTTTTCATTTCGTCCACAACAGCAATAATCCGATCACACTGTACGCAGGCCAGTTTCTCACATTGCGTCCATCGGGTTGGATTCATAAAGAAGTAATTCTTGATCCTAACCACTGGATTCTTCTTCCACTTAAACCAGGTCCTCAAAGCCTCCGGATAATTTTCATGAAAATCTACCAACACAGGAATACGCAGATTTTTTTTCAGGGCAAGCGCAGTTCCTGCCAGGGGCAAATCATGAACATGAAGGGCATCGATATTGTGTTTTTTAACGATGCTCCGGGCAGCCTTCTTAAATAATGGATGGACGAATTGAATGGACATGACTACGTCCCAAAAAGCAAGCTGGTAGTTATTTTTTCCGGCATCAATACGATGAAGGTGAATTCCTTCAAATTGTTCTGTATAGGCTTGATTTTTCTTGCGAAGACAGAGCAAGTGAATTTCAAATCCGGCTTTGAGCAACGCATCTGATTCTTTCTTAACCCGGATGTCAGCCGGATAAGGTGCGTTTAAGAACATCAGAATTTTCTTCACCAGATTTTTTCTTTTGCACAAAGAAAGGGAATTTTAGCGCTTCAATTAACCCGTCAATGAAAATTACCCTGATCGCTGGTGCACGCCCGAACTTCATGAAAATAGCTCCGATGATTCGAGCCATCGAGCGAAAGCAGACGGAAGGAAAGGTGATCGAATACCGGCTTGTTCATACGGGTCAGCATTATGATGATAAGCTCAGTAAAGTTTTCTTTGAACAACTTCAGATTCCCGAACCTCATGTAAACCTGGGCGCAGGTTCCGGTACCCAGGCGGAGCAAACGGCCCGGATTATGATTGAGTTTGAAAAAGACCTGATTGCTAACCCCACCCATCTTGTGGTCGTGGTTGGGGATGTTACTTCTACCATGGCATGCACAATTGTAGCTAAGAAACTGAATACGAAAGTGGCCCATGTAGAAGGTGGGATTCGCTCTTTTGATATGTCAATGCCGGAGGAGATAAACCGCATCGTAACGGACTCGCTCGCGGATTATTTTTTTACAACCTCGCAGGTGGCCAATCAGAACCTTAAAAAAACCGGTGTGCGTGATAGCCAAATCTTTTTTGTTGGCAACACCATGATCGACACGTTGCTGTTGCATCTTCCAAAGGCCAGGCAACCCATACTTTGGGAAGAACACCACCTTAAGTCCAACCAATATTTTGTGCTTACGCTTCATCGCCCATCGAACGTTGACGATCTGAATCGGTTTGAACAATGGATGAAGACTATTGATGAAATTGGGATCAAGGCAATTTTTCCGGTACACCCGCGCACACTAAAGAATTTTTTGAAGCTCAAGAATAAACCGAAGCACATCATTGCTTGCGACCCGCTCAGTTACCTTGAATTCATCTACTTATTAAAGGAGGCCCAGGCAGTGATTACTGACTCTGGTGGGGTGCAGGAAGAGACCACTGTATTGGGGGTTCCGTGCATCACCCTGCGAAACAATACGGAGCGACCCGAAACAGTTTCCATTGGAACCAATGAAATGGTGGGTGACAATTATGATTCGTTAGCGGCAGCACTTACCAAACTAACTGCAGGAACCTGGAAAAAGGGTGCGATCCCGGAGCTTTGGGATGGCCGGACCTCGGATCGGATTATTTCAAAAATTCTGGAGTTAGGGTAGTTTGAGTCGTTTGGGGTTATCCCGTAAAAAGTTTTCCCAGGATTTGCTAATGGTCTTTACCGATCCATTTTGAAAATGGTGACAGACGGCTACTGCCAGGGCATCGGAAGCATCGAGTAATTTCGGCATTTCTTTGATGCTGAAGATCTGCATCAACATCCTGGCTACCTGCTCTTTGCTGGCGTTTCCATTTCCGGTTACTGATTGTTTAACTTTTTTTGGAGCGTACTCGGTAATCGGAACTTCACGATACAAGGCCGCAGACATCGCCACACCTTGCGCCCGACCCAACTTCAGCATCGACTGCACATTCTTGCCAAAGAAGGGAGCTTCCAAGGCCACTTCATCCGGATGAAATTCATCCACCAGGGATAGTACCCGATCAAAAATCTTTTTCAGTTTTAATTCATGGGCACCAAATTTTCCCATCTGAATAACACCAAATTGCAATAATTTCACCTGGCTCAGTTGAATCATAATTACACCATACCCCATTACGTTAGTTCCGGGGTCGAGCCCTAGAATTATCTTTTCCTTCACAAGTTTTTTGTCAACTTTGCCCACGACCCAAACTTACCAAGAATCGGGCAATGCTGGTCTATTTCCTCCTCATCTTTGGTCTCTATTTCACGGTACTGATATTTCTGCTGGTGGGGTGGAATAGAATCCGTCAATCAACTCCTCTTGAACAAAAGAATTTATTCGTTTCCGTAGTGATACCCTTTCGTAACGAGGAAAAGAATTTACGTGTATTGATAGATGCCCTGGAGAATCAGAAATACGAACGATCAAATTTTGAAGTCATTTTTGTTGACGATCATTCTACGGATCGGTCGGTTTTAACATTGAAAGAGTGGCTGCCATACACTCGACTTAGCGTTACCATTATTCCGTCTGCGGGATCAGGTAAAAAGCGGGCGCTGGCTACTGGGGTGGAAATGGCACAGGGGGAAATAATCCTAAACACGGATGCAGATTGTTTCCTGCCACCGGATTGGATCTTAAACATGGTATCCAGTTTCAATTCCGACACCCAGATGGTAGTAGGACTCGTGAGGATTGAACCTCATAATTTTTTCGACCGACTTCAGGCACTCGAGTTTGTGAGTGTGATGGGCACGGGCATTGCTGCTTTGCGTTGGCGGCTTCCGCTCATGTGTAATGGTGCCAGTCTAGCCTACCGCAAAGAGGCCTACGAGGCAGTTCAGGGATATACAGGGAATTTTCAGATCGCTTCCGGGGATGATGAGTTTTTGATGCGAAAAATTCAGGCAAGGTATTCTGGTGCTGTTCACCCGGTTCAGGATTTAAATTCTGTTGTGGTTACTGCCCCGGCCGGTTCATTCAGTGGCTTTCTTCATCAGCGACTACGCTGGGCTAGCAAATGGCGAGCAAATGATTCAGGATTCGCAAAACTGGTGGCCATCTTTATATTCGTTGTGCAGGTAAGTTGGCTGCTTTTGACAGGCTTGGCCTTGTTCAACTGTTCTACTCAAATATTTGTACTCATTTTATTGAAGCTATTTCTGGAGGGATTTTTTTTGGGTAATGTAAGCAAGGGGTTAAAGCAGCCATTCGATTTCATTGCTTTTGCATGCCTTCAGATTATTTATCCTTTCTATATAATCTTTATTGGAGTGTTTTCACAATTCCTTTCGTTTCAATGGAAAGAGCGAAGCTTGTCCGCAGTAGGGTAAGGCTTGTTAACAATCCGTGCACTTCACCATTTATTCTTAATTTTACACTACATAAACTATGACTGAAGTAGAATTAAGAAAGCAGATCGAAAGAAAGGAGCTGGAACTCAATGCGTTGCTGGAAATCACGCAGTCCATAA
Organism: uncultured Ohtaekwangia sp.; assembly: GCA_964488465.1. Classification (GTDB taxonomy): domain Bacteria; phylum Bacteroidota; class Bacteroidia; order Cytophagales; family Cyclobacteriaceae; genus ELB16-189. The sequence goes on from CAZAUN010000001.1 coordinate 476,635, forward strand.
ACAACAACGTACCGGAAGAATCTTTGTACAAAATTTTCAACTTCACCCTGCGATCCAACCTAAGTATCAAGAAGCTGGCACTTTTTGTATTGGATGAGATCTGGAATTGTAAAGTGAACTTTGGAACGCAGGTCAATTTTCTTAAACATAAGCTCGATGATCGCTTCAAGCTGATCAAAAATATCCACCGCATGGAGGAGTTTGAAGAATGTGAGTTTCATGAATTTGACATGGTCATCCCGGTGTCTCACAAATCCGATACGTTGGCATTGGTGTTTGTTGGGGGATTGCAAAATCAGGGCCATGATCGGGAGGAAGGAATCAAGTTTATTCAGGCATTGAGTAACATTATCATTGTTGCCATTGAGAATAAGAAACTGGCCCGCAAGCAATTGGAGCAGGAAGCTTTCCGAAAGGAATTGGAAATTGCCAGTGATGTACAACAATTTTTGTTTCCCGAAAGACTGCCCTACACACCTCGGTTAAAGATGGAAGCCAGCTACCTGCCCCACGATCGGGTAGGGGGTGACTATTATGACTACATACCCATCAATAAAAATCAATTCTTGCTTTGTGTGGCCGATGTCAGTGGTAAAGGAATTCCCGCGGCCTTGATGATGTCTAATTTCCAGGCTTCTTTGCGCACCTTGCTTCGACAAACACCCAATCTGAAAGAAATTGTGGAAGCCCTTAATTTTCAGGTAATGGAAAACACGAAGGGCGAAAAGTTCATCACCTTTTTTGGAGCCATCTATGACCTGAGCCTGAAAACAATGGTGTATGTCAATGCAGGACACAATGCTCCCATTTTAATGGACAAGAAAAGTGGCATTCGTCTGCTGGAGGAGGGTTCAACGGTATTAGGGGCAATGAATCCACTGCCCTTTATGAATGAAGGGTTTGTGACAGACCTGGATGACTTTACGCTGTTTGCTTATACCGATGGATTGACGGAGACGGTGAATGAAGAGGGTCAGGAATTCGGGCTTCAATCCCTGCTTGATTATTTCAAAGACAATCAAATGAAAGACATCAAGACAATTCATCAGGATATTATTGTTTCACTGGATGGTTTTAAAGGTCGCAACAGCTACCGCGATGATATCACTATGCTTACCTGTCGGGTGGAATGAGTTTCCGGACGCCCTTTTTTCTTCCGGCACTTTTTGGAGGTTTAACCTGGCGCATGCCCACATCAGAGAAGGAGATTTTTCTAACATTCGATGATGGACCCGTTCCCGATCCAACTGAATATGTGTTGACCGAATTGGAAAAAGCGCAGGCAAGGGCTACCTTTTTTTGCATTGGCGATAATGTGCGCAAGTATCCTGAAATCTTTCAAAAAGTGTTAGCTGGCGGTCACACCATCGGAAATCACACGTACAATCATTGGAAGGGATGGAACCACTCAACGAGTGACTACATACAGAACATTCAAAAGTGTGATGAGCAATTCAGGCTTCACCAGGTTAACGGATGCCAGCTTTTCAGGCCTCCCTACGGTAGGATTACATTCAATCAGATACGGGCCGTAAAAGACAAGTATCAAGTTATTATGTGGGACGTGCTGACCCGCGACTACGCAGCATCGCTATCTCCCGAGCACTGTTTGAAAGGATCTCTGGCAGCAACGCGACCCGGTTCAATTGTTGTCTTTCATGACAGTTTAAAGGCAAAGAAGAATCTTATTTTCGTTTTACCCCGCTTCCTACAACATTTTACGGAACGAGGGTATCGTTTTTCTGCGCTTTGATTGGCATCGAATACCTTTGTCTTTATGCAGGAAACCCGGGTGCATATTTTAGTTGCCATATTGGATTGGGGTCTCGGGCATGCCACTCGCAGTATTCCAATTATTCGATTGTTACAAAAGAGAAACTATAAAATATCCATCGCTGGAAACGGTCAATCGTTGAGCCTGCTGAAGCAGGAATTTCCGGATCTGACATTCAATGAATTAGTATCCTATCGTGTTACCTACCCTGCTGCGGGTTCGTTGCTTACAACGATTTTTTTCCAACTTCCAAAATTTTTGGCTGCCATCCGGAAAGAACATCTGCAGATTGAGAAAATAGTTTCTGCGCAGAAGGTTGATTTCATTATTTCAGACAATCGGTATGGTTGTTACAGCAAACGTGTGCCCAGTGTATTCATTACACATCAGTTGACAGTCCTGCTACCTTCGCCACTGAAAGCAATTGTTAATTATTTTAATCACCAATTCATTACTAATTTCAGCATCTGTTGGGTGCCAGATGATCCGCAACATCGCATTTCGGGAAAGCTATCAGATTCTAAAAGGCTCACCATAAAATACATCGGGATGCTTTCACGCTTTCAACCGAAGGATGAAATTGAAGACCCTGAATTAATGCTGGGCTTGATTTCTGGACCCGAAGAACAGCGTACTAATTTGGAGGTAGTTCTTACCGGTGCCTTTGCATCCTGGACCGGGAAATCGGTGATAATCCGGGGTATTCCAGAGGGTTCAGAAAAGACACACGCTCAGATTACCTTTATTAATCACGTACGTGGCTCAGAACTCAATAAGATGGTTCAACAGGCGGGAATTATCGTTGCACGCAGTGGGTATAGTACGGTCATGGATCTGTGTCGGCTAGGTAAGAAAAAGGTAATTTTTATTCCTACTCCCGGTCAACCTGAGCAAGAATATTTATCTACCGATTTGGACCGGAAAAAAATAGCATTGAGGGTAGCTCAGGACCAATTCAACTTGACGCAGGCAATTCAGGCACTGAAAACTTATACAGGTTTTGAAGCCATCAATTCTCAACCTAATTTGCTGGAAGGTGCCCTTGATGAACTTGTTCAATTGAAACAACAATAATGCTCATGGATTGCTGGATTGATACGCACGCCCATATTTATTTAAAGGAGTTTGATGTAGATCGGTATACCGTGTTGCAACACTGTAAAGATTTGTCGGTGTCGAGAATCTACATGCCAAACATTGATCATACCTCCATTGATGCCATGTTGGAAGTGGAATTGAAGTTTCCAGATCAATGTGTGGCCATGATGGGGTTACACCCCTGTTCGATAAAGAAGGATTTTGAGCAGGAACTGTACCGGGTGGAAGAATGGTTGAGTAAACGAAAATTTGTTGCCATAGGTGAAATGGGCACTGACTTATATTGGGATAAGACCTATTGGCCTCAACAACAAGAAGCCTTTAAGATTCAGATTGGCTGGGCAAAACAGTATCAACTGCCGGTGGTGATTCATTGCCGGGAGTCCATCGAGGAAACGATTGAGCTGTTAACTCCTCTGGTTGATGAGACACTAAAAGGCGTGTTTCATTGCTTCTCCGGTACATTGGAACAGGCCCGGAAAATTATGGATATGGGTTTCTTCCTTGGTTTTGGCGGTGTGGCCACCTTTAAAAATGGAGGAATGGATAAGGTACTTCCCGCGTTGAATCAGGAGTATCTTGTATTGGAAACCGATAGTCCATTTCTTGCCCCGGTACCGTATCGCGGAAAGCGAAACACACCGGAATATATTCCACTGATTGCTCAAAAAGTTGCTGACCTTAAGCACCTATCGCTGGCGGAGTTGAAAAAAATTACCACGAATAATGCCATGCGTTTATTTAATGATTTATAACCTATGCATAAAAGAATAAGCATCAATACGGCATTACCCGGCAAAGCAAAATCCCGGGTTATGATCATCTATACAGGCGGCACGTTCGGGATGACCTATGATGCGGCAGGTGTTTTAATCCCCTTTGACTTCTCGTTAATACTGCAGCAATTGCCCGCCCTTCGAAATCTATTTCTTGATATCACCGTAATTTCTTTTGACCAACCCATTGACTCTTCTAACATCCAGCCTGCTCATTGGAAGATGATTGGAGAGATTATTTTCAAGAACTATCAGGAACAGGATGGGTTTGTGGTTTTGCATGGAACCGATACCATGTCGTTTACCGCTTCAGCCCTCAGTTTTATGCTGCCGGGCTTAGCGAAGCCTGTGATTTTTACAGGTGCGCAATTGCCCATTTCCGAGCCTCGTTCGGATGCACGTGAAAATCTGATCACATCACTGGAGATTGCTTCTGCCAGGGAAAATGGCGAACCATTGGTTCCTGAAGTCTGCATCTATTTTGATTACGAGTTGTTGCGTGGCAATCGCTCGAAAAAAGTTGAAAGTATGCATTTTGATGCTTTCCGGTCCGAGAATTTTCCATCCTTGGCGAAGGCAGGTGTTAAGATTGATTATAACCTCAGCGCCATTCGCAAACCGGAAAAGGGTTCGTTGCGTTTGCTAACCAGGTTTAGTAGCGATGTTTCTGTGCTGAAGTTATTTCCAGGTATTGAGAGTCGCACCATAGAGGCGATCCTTCAAACAAAAGGGTTAAAAGCCCTCATATTGGAAACCTACGGTTCTGGAAATGCACCCTCGGCCCCCTGGTTTATTGATACCCTCACGGAAGCAATAAAAAGGGGGATTCTCATTCTTAACGTCTCACAATGTCCGGGGGGTATGGTTGTTCAGGGGAAGTATGAGACCAGTAAGTTCCTGGCTGAAATCGGAGTAATTAGCGGAGGCGACATGACGCTGGAGGCGGCTGTTACAAAATTGATGCTTTTGTTAGGCGAGTTTGAGATGGATCAGGTTAAGAGACAAATCAATCGACCAGTTGCGGGCGAGCTAAGCTAACAATTGTTAATCAATAGAAGTGTTGGCCAGCCAAACGAAGCTATAGTGTGGGAAGGTGCGAGGCAAGCGCAGTTTTGGCGGAGAGGGCGGCTGACTACGTTAAAACTTCGTCAGCTAAAGGATTCTCTTTTTTAGTATGGCTTTTCCTGACCCGGTTTTAAAATATTTTTCCAATTCCCGGGCTTTTCTTTCGGAGTTTACAGCCACATAGGCGATCAGCTCGAAAGGAGCAAACGCTTTGGTGGATTGAGACTTCAATTGGTTATGCTCTTCAACTCTCCTTTCGACATCATTAGTGGAGCCGATGTAGAGGAATTCGGAAGAGAGGCTTTTTATGATGTAAACATACCACATTGGCCAGCCAAACGAAGCTATTGCGTGGAGGGTGCGAGGCAAGCGCAGTTTGGCGGAGAGGGCGGGATTCGAACCCGCGATACCCTTTCAGGTATACACACTTTCCAGGCGTGCTCCTTCAACCACTCGGACACCTCTCCTTAAAAAAAGCCCACAAAGAAAAAGATTAATAACACCCCATCAAAGCCTCCAACATGCTCATTTTAAATTTGATTAGGCATCGAAACAGGCAAACCGAGTCAAATTTTACGTGACTAACGGACGTATTTTGAATTATATGGCTGATCCAGGAAATGCACCAAATAGAATTTCAGTTTTTTTTTTAAAATCTTGTTTGTGAATCAGCAAAACCTTTAAATTTGGCCACTTCAAGAATTATCTAAACCTTAAACCATGAAAAAATTATTGTCGATTTTCGCTTTTCTGGGGGTAATGACCTTTGGTGCCTCCCAATCCTTTGCGCAAGATTCTACGGAAGTTGCTACGGAAGAACCTGCTGCCGTTGAGGAAACCGTTGTTGCTGACGAGGAAGACATCGTAGAGGAACAAACATTCCATCAGGCAATCAAAGAGAAATTTATTCAGGGTGGTGTTGAATTTATGTGGCCAATCTTGATCTGCTTAATCCTTGGATTAGCCGTAGCCATCGAAAGAATCATCACACTTAATCTTGCCACTACCAATACAAAGAAATTATTAAATCAAATTGAAGATGCCCTCGCAAAGGGAGGAATTGAAGCCGCTAAAGACGTTACGAAAAATACCCGCGGTCCCGTAGCTTCCATCTTTACACAAGGTTTGATGAGATCCTCTGAAGGGATTGACATGGTTGAGAAGTCCATTGTTTCGTACGGTGGTGTTGAAATGGCCCGCCTGGAAAGAGGGTTAATTTGGATCTCCCTCTTTATTTCACTCGGACCCATGTTGGGATTCTTCGGAACGGTAATCGGGATGGTGCAGGCCTTTGATGCAATTGAAGCAGCAGGTGATATTTCTCCTCAGGTTGTTGCCGGTGGTATGAAGGTGGCGTTGATTACAACCGTTGGAGGTCTTATCGTTGGTATGATTCTTCAAGTATTTTATAACTACCTGGTATCTAAGATTGACAGTTTGGTGAACAGCATGGAAGATGCTTCGATCACTTTGGTTGATATTTTGGTTAAGCATAAATTATCTAAATAAGCGGCATGGAAGCTATTGATATTGGCATTTATCTGGCCTACCTATTTTTTGGGGTAGGGCTTGTGGCAGCCATTGTTCTGCCACTCATCAGCGCGATAAAAGCTCCTGCGGGATTAGTGAAATCCTTAATGGGTGTTGGTGGTTTGGTGGTGTTGTTCGTCCTGGCTTATGCGCTTTCGGGTAGTGAAGTGACTACAAAAGCAGCAGCGTTAGGAATAACTGAATCATCATCAAAATTAATTGGAGCCGGCCTAACCTTGTTTTACATTGTTTTCGTGCTTGCTGCGATTGGAATAGTTGTTTCAGAAATTAATAAAGCCTTAAAGTAATGGCTCGATCAACACCAGATATTCCTAATGCATCGATGGCGGACATCGCCTTCTTGTTGTTAACATTCTTTCTGGTTACAACGACTATGCCCAACAATCGGGGTTTGAGTATTGCCCTCCCACCTCCTCCAGAGGCCACACCACCGGAGGATGTCAAAATTCAGGAACGCAATATGTTCAAGATTCAGATTAATTCTTCTGATGCATTATTGATTGAAGGAGAACCGCGGGAAGACATTAGCACATTAAAGGATGAGATTAAGGCGTTCGTGTTAAACAATGGCAGGGATCCGGCCAGTTCGGATTCGCCTGAAAAAGCCATCGTGTCGTTCAAAACTGACCGCGGAACCAGTCATAGACGATTCATTGAACTTCTGGACATCATTCAGGGAGCTTATTATGATATCTATGCTGAGCAGGCTGGAGTAACCAATCAGAAGTTTAGGGATGCCGCTTCCGATTTATCGATTCCGGAGAATAAGGCCATCTATGAGAAAGGCCGGGAAGGAATTCCTTTAAACATTTCAATTGCTGATCCTACCAAGGTGGGTAACTAACTAAGGAGTATGTCAAAGTTTAAGAAAAAAACTGAAGTAAAGCAGGAGATCCCAACATCATCCATGCCCGATGTGGTGTTTATGTTGTTGTTCTTCTTCATGGTGACGACTGAATTACGAGAGACTTCAATTGAAGTTAAACAACAGGTGCCTAAAGCTACTCAACTTCGTAAGTTGATGCGGAAGGGGTTGGTGGCGAACTTATATATTGGTGAACCTGTAAAATCTCAGCAATTTGGCAAGGAGCCAAAGATCCAGGCCGATGACGTATTCATTGATACCAAGGATATCATCCGGTGGGTAAATGAACAAAAAGCCAAGTTGGATGAAGTGGAGCGCGATCAATTAACGGTTGCCTTAAAGGTTGATCGGGATGCGAAGAGAGGTCTCATTTCAGATGTGGAGACAGAGCTTCGAAAGGCGAATGCCCGAAAACTCCTCTACACTACACTCGAAGACAAGCAGGACGAGAATTAATTGAAGTTCATGGTTTATAAAGTAGCCTTCCCTTATCGGAAGGCTATTTTTTTATGACACAGTTGGCAACTACTTACCGGAACACAAAAGTTATCAATGCCTGGTGCATGTATGACTGGGCAAACTCCGTCTACAACCTGGTGATCACCACCACTTTTTTTCCAATTTACTTTGCGGGTATAACCGGTTCGGCTTACGGTGCAGATACTGTACCCCTGGCCGGCAGAACATTTAAGAACACGGCTCTCTATGACTATGCCCTGGCCACTGCGTATTTAATGATTGCCTTCGCACTACCCATTCTATCTTCCATTGCCGATTCGCGAGGCAATAAGAAGCGATTCATGCAATTCTTTACCTACCTGGGTGGATTTGCCTGTATGGGCTTGTTTTGGTTTAAAGGCCCCAATCCAAATGTAGCCTGGGGGGTCTTTTGTTTTATCCTGGCAGTGATGGGTTATGTCGGCAGCCTCGTTTTTTATAACTCCTATTTGCCAGAGATCGTAGAGCCGGAAGATCGCGATTGGGTAAGTGCCCGTGGGTATTCCATGGGGTATTCGGGCAGTGTATTATTGCAACTAATTGGATTTGCCCTGGTGGTATACTTCAGTGGTCAGGGCGACAATACTTCCGGTCCCCGGTATACATTTTTATTGGTGGGCTTATGGTGGATGGGATTTGCCCAGATAACATTTGCCTATCTTCCTTCCAGTCACCATCTCAAATCAAAGTCCTTTCGCAAGATTGTAAGTTCAGGGTTTATTGAATTGACCAAGGTGTGGCATCAGGTTAAGCACTTACGTTTGCTAAAATGGTTTTTAGTGGCATTCTTTTTCTACAGCATGGGCGTTCAAACAGTCATGTTGGCGGCTACTCTCTTTGGCAGCCAGATGTTGGGGCTGCCATCGGATAAATTAATCATTACGGTGGTGCTGATACAGTTGGTGGCCATTCCAGGGGCCATGCTGATGTCGTTGCTCTCAGGCAAGTTTGGAAATATTACTGTCTTGATGGGAGTAGTATTCTTTTGGGTGATCGTATGCATCACTGCGTACAATGTTGCACTCCTGAAAGAGCAAGGGTATAATGTCGAGTATCACTTTTATGGATTAGCCGTAGGGGTGGGCCTGGTGATGGGCGGAATTCAATCCCTAAGCCGAAGTACCTACAGCAAACTAATGCCAACAACAAAAGATACCTCGTCTTTTTTTAGTTTTTATGATGTCACCGAAAAAGTTGCCATCGTGATTGGCATTTTCAGCTTTGGCTATATCGATGAATTGTTTGGAATGAAAAATTCAGTCCTGATTCTGATCGTATTTTTTGCGATTGGATTCATAGCCCTGACCATTGCTAAAATGGTTGAGCGGACCGACCGGAACCTCAATACCGAAGATGCTTAACGGTCATACCATTATTGATCAGCTGTTTGAGCGACTCTATTCCGATCTTTAAGTGTAAGTCAACATAACTGGTGGTAACCACCCGGTCACTGGCTTCTGTCTTAATGCCATCCACCACCATAGGTTGATCCGATACCAATAAAAGTGCCCCGGCCGGGATTTCATTATAAAACGCTGTGGAAAAGATGGTGGCTGTTTCCATGTCAATGGCCATGGCCCGAATTTTCCTTAGGTATTCCTTAAAATGTTCATCCCACTCCCACACTCTGCGATTGGTTGTATACACCGTTCCGGTCCAGTAATCCTGGTTGTTGTCGCGGATGGTGGTGGAGATGGCCTTTTGCAGTGCGAAGGCAGGCAGGGCGGGGACTTCTGCCGGGAAATAGTCATTCGAGGTACCCTCACCCCGGATGGCAGCGATGGGTAAAATGAAATCGCCCAGATCATTCTTCTTTTTCAATCCGCCACACTTGCCTAAAAACAAACAAGCTTCTGGTTTAATGGCAGTAAGACAATCGATAATCGTAGCTGCATTGGGGCTGCCCATACCGAAATTGATGATGGTGATGCCCCCAGCCGTAGCACTGCGCATGGCCCGGTCTGCTCCTTGAATCTCCACATCATTCCATTCAGCAAACTTTTTAACGTAGTTATCGAAATTGGTCAGTAAAATAAATTTCCCAAAGTCCTCCAATTTGACTCCTGTATAACGTGGCAACCAGTTTTCTACAATTTCCTGTTTGGTCTTCATATTCGATTGATTTCCTATTTTTAGTCCGTGTACAAGTTAAATCTTCCTGAATTCAATTTGTCTTTACGCAAAGACAAAGGCAAAGTATGGATTTTTGATGTGATCCGAAAAAAGTACTTAGTCCTTACCCCTGAAGAATGGGTTCGTCAGCATTTCATTCATTATTTGGTGGAACATATGAAGTATCCGAAAGCACTGTTTCGGGTAGAAAGTAGTTTGACCTACAATAAACTTCAAAAGCGATCGGACATTGTTATTCACAATCGCCAGGGTAAACCCTGGATGCTGATCGAGTGTAAGTCACCGACAATAAAATTAACACAGAGGGCTTTCAACCAGGTGGCGGTGTATAATATGACCATTGGAGCGCGGTATGTAGCTGTAACCAATGGTATGGTGCAATATTGCTTTGAAGCCCCGGAAAAGCCGGGGATTGACGTTAAGTTTCTGGAGTCGTTTCCTCCTTATGAGTAAGTAATTCAGGTTGCGGATTATCCTCGCAACCTGAGCCCAAAGTCAATTCAAAACCTCTTTTACATCCACGTACGGAAGGCTGAAGGCATCCGCAACTGCTTTGTAGACAACCTTGCCTTGCACTACGTTCAATCCCTTTTGCAAGTCTTCGTAATCTTTGCACGCTTTCTTCCAACCTAAATTGGCAAGCTTGAGCGCATACGGCAGCGTGGCATTGGTTAACGCCAGCGTAGAGGTGTACGGAACAGCCCCCGGCATGTTGGCAACACAATAGTGAACAATATCATCAATGATGTAAGTCGGGTTTTCATGCGTGGTAGGCTTGCAGGTTTCAATGCACCCACCCTGATCAACGGCCACATCAACCAATACAGTACCGGGGCGCATCGTCTTCAGCATATCGCGGGTTATCAGTTTAGGAGCTTTGGCTCCAGGAATTAAAACTCCACCCACAATCAGATCGGAAGTCTTGACAAGTTCTCGCAGTACATAATCATTCGATGCCATGGTGTGTACATTTTTAGGCATCACATCATCGAGGTACCGAAGGCGGTTTAAATTCACATCGGTGATGATCACATCAGCCCCCATACCAGCCGCAATTTTTGCTGCATTGGTACCCACAACGCCACCTCCTAAAATCAATACTTTAGCGGGCATAACACCCGGTACGCCTCCTAATAATATTCCCCTTCCTTTCAACGGTTTCTCCAGGTATTTGGCACCCTCCTGGATGGCCATCCGGCCGGCAACTTCTGACATCGGTACCAATAGCGGTAAACTTCTATCCGGACGTTCAACAGTTTCGTAGGCCAGACATACCGCACCGGTTTTAATCATCGCATGTGCCAGCGGTTCGTAAGATGCGAAATGAAAATAAGTGAATACGAGCTGATCTTTTTTAATGAGTCCATACTCCTGTTCAATGGGCTCCTTCACTTTTACAATCATTTCGGCTATACTGAAGACATCTTCCGCCTTTGGTAAAATTTTGGCACCGGCACCGGCATACTCTTCATCGCTGAAGCCACTGCCTTCACCCGCTTTGGTTTGAATGTAAACGGTATGTCCTTTCTTGATAAACTCCTGAGCTCCGGCCGGTGTTACGGCAACCCGATTCTCGTTATTCTTTATTTCTTTCGGTACGCCAATGATCATATGGATTGTGGGTTATTTTATTACTATTACAAGTCTTTTTGCTGCTTAAAAAAGCACCGCAAAGATAGCATTCGGATACGATTGCGGGAGGTGTTTTAATACTTTTTGATGACCAGGATTGCTCAACCGGCTTACGCATTTTATGGTTCCTTGCGCAGAGGGATGCCGCTTTATCAGGAATTTCAAGCAGACTTACATTATCAATTCAGTCAATGGCTGACCGGATATGATTTATACTCCCTGGGGGCGTATCCCTGTGCTGTAAAATCGAGCAACCCCAACAGCAAGATTCTGATTGAAGTAATGCAGGTTCGTCATCCGGAAACGGAGCGCAGGATACAGGAGATTGAAATGAATGCCGGTTACTTCGTAACTACAGTTTCAATTCAAGGGCAACCGATAAAAATCTACTTGTTTGAAAGTGCCGCAAATTATCCGATTGTGATGCATGGCGATTGGGTGACATTCTTTGGTTCGTAAACGAATTTGCGGTATTTTCTATTGAGATTTTTTTTGCTTTGAGTCCTCCTGCTATTTTACCTATTTTTGACGAACAACCAACCTCATTGCCATGAGCCCAACGAAGACAATGGTGAGTGGATTATCCGCTAAGAAAGTTTCGTCCATCCTGGCGGATTACCGATTGGCATGTGAAAGTCGTGAAGCAAGCTTATTGGGCCGTAAAGAAGTTTTCATGGGCAAAGCCAAATTCGGAATTTTTGGCGATGGGAAAGAGTTGGCACAGATTGCCATGGCCAAAGTGTTCCGGGCAGGTGACCACCGGGCCGGATATTACCGTGATCAGACCTTTATGTTGGCTATTGGTGAACTCACCTTGCAACAATATTTTGCGCAACTGTACGCCCACCCCGATGTGGAGGCAGATCCTGCCTCAGCGGGTAGATTAATGAACGGCCACTTTGCCACCCGCATGATTGATGAGCGTGGTGCATTTAAGAATTTAGCACAATTAAGAAACAGCAGTTCGGATATCTCACCAACAGCTGGCCAGATGCCACGGTTGGTAGGCTTGGCTTATGCTTCCAAGCTGTTCAAAAACAATCCTGAATTGGCAACCTTTAAGGAGTTGAGCAATCAAGGACGTGAAATTGCTTTTGGTACAATTGGTAATGCATCCACTTCGGAAGGCTTGTTTTTTGAAGCAATCAATGCTGCGGGAGTTTTGCAGGTGCCTATGTTGGTTTCGGTGTGGGATGATGAATATGGAATTTCCGTTCCGAAAGAATATCAAACAACGAAGGGCAGCATCTCCAAAATTTTAGCAGGCTTTCAACGCACCTCCACGGAAAAAGGCTATGAAATCTTTACGGTGCGAGGGTGGGATTATACAGCATTGCTTAAAACCTATGAGGCAGCAGAAAAGGTTTGTCGTGAAGAGCACGTACCTGTACTGCTTCATGTTACTGAGATGACCCAGCCGCAGGGCCACTCTACCTCAGGGTCGCACGAACGTTATAAGACGAAAGAGCGCCTGGCCTGGGAAACCCAGCATGATTGTATCCGGAAGATGCGTGAGTGGATTTTGGAAAACGGAATCGCCACTTCTGAGGAAATGAATGAGGTGGAGAAAGAAGCGAAAGCCACAGCAAAATCTGCTAAAGAGACCGCCTGGAAAATCTTCAATCAGGAAATCCAAAAAGATCAGAAACGTCTTGAGCAAATCTTGGAAAACGCCACTGCTGAGTATCCACAACTTGAAGAGTACCTGCTTGAACTGAGAAAGACGATCAATCCGCTCCGCATGGATGCGATGAAGATAGCCCGCAAAGCTATTCGTGTGTTAAGAGATGATCCAACATCAACACGCGTGGACTTAGCAGCCTGGATTAAGGAAATGGAAGTGGCCAATGAAGATCGATTTAGTTCTCATCTCTACAGTCAATCCGAATGGTCAGCCTTGCATGTTGAAGGTGTTAAACCAGTTTATTCCGAAAAGTCACCGTTGGTAGATGGCCGTGAAGTTTTGCAAGCTTGTTTCCGCGAGGCCCTGAGCCGCGATCCGCGTATTCTTGCATTTGGAGAAGATGTTGGTAAAATCGGGGATGTTAACCAGGGTTTTGCCGGCTTACAGCAGAAGTTTGGTGAATTGCGCGTAACCGATACCGGAATTCGTGAGTGTACCATCGTGGGTCAGGGAATCGGGGCCGCCTTGCGGGGATTACGACCGATTGCCGAAATTCAATACCTTGATTACCTTCTTTATGCCATTCAGATTATGTCTGATGACCTGGCATGTTTACAATATCGTACGAAAGGCGGACAAAAAGCTCCCCTGATAATCCGCACCCGAGGTCACCGGTTGGAAGGTGTTTGGCATGCCGGCTCGCCCATGGGTATGATTTTGCATGCGATCCGCGGTATTCATGTATTGGTTCCGCGCGATATGACACAGGCAGCTGGTTTTTACAACACGATGCTGAAATCGGATGACCCGGCCTTGATCATTGAATGTCTGAACGGGTATCGCTTAAAAGAAAAGCTGCCCGACAACATTGCTACATTTACCGTTCCATTAGGCGTACCGGAAATCCTGCAAGAAGGAACCGATGTAACCATTGTTACCTATGCTTCAATGTGCCGGATCGTCATGGAAGCCGCGAGTGACCTGGCACAGGTTGGAATTTCATGTGAAGTAATTGATGTGCAGAGTTTACTACCGTTCGATCGTCACCATTTAATTGTTGAATCAATTAAGAAAACGAATCGGGTACTTTTTACCGATGAAGATGTACCCGGTGGAGCCACAGCCTTTATGATGCAACAAGTGTTGGAAGGACAACAAGCCTATCAATTTCTGGATTCTGCCCCGCGTACACTTACGGCCAAAGAACATCGACCGGCTTATGGATCGGATGGTGACTATTTTTCAAAGCCCAACCCCGAGGATGTTTTTGACTCCGTATATTCCCTCATGAACGAGGTTGAACCGGAACGGTATCCAAAACTGTATTAGAAGCTATTGAAAAGTAAACTCAGGCGTTTCAATAACGTTGCTCTGATTGAGCGTACGGTCTTTGATCAACACCCGAAGCTTAAGGGTTTTGATGCTAAACAGGGCCTTAAACCCGAGTGATCCCATTCCATATTTGATCGTGCCCTCGAGGGGTGATCCTGGCCTGTCTTTGAATAGAATCGGGAACCGGCCATCAAAAGAAATTCCGCAATTCGGGTAGTTAAATTCCTTGGTCCAATCAAACTCCTCAAAGGTTCCGTTGGTTGGATTCTTTACCAGGAAATCCACTTCAATATTGTAATGATCCGGATTGATCTCAAAATATAAAGTATCTACGGGTCCTCCGGAACTAAGGGTTCGAACTTCCCAGTTGATGCAGTTATAAGGTTTAACAAAGTCGGGAAGGTTGCTAAAATTCGGATTGGTACGTTTGTCGCGATAAGTTACGGGGGTTCCGTCTTGTTTAATGAAGTAATACTTGTTATTGAAGCAGATATTATCGCTGACACAACCCAATTCGCTTGGATCCAACCCCAGGTCGCCATCGCCATCCTGAAAAGAGATTTTCAAGATCAGGGAATCGGGTTCACTATCGAAGCCGGAACCATATTCTTTGAACTCGATGCTTTCAAATTCTATTTGCGGCTGGAGCGGATATTCCGGGGGGTCAAAGCAGGCACTTACGCCAAGGGTAATCAAAAACAGCCACAATCCTCTTTTCACACTCATTTTCTACCTTTAGACCTCGTAAAATAAGCAACGCTTGGATACATTCAAAAGTTTTAAAGATGCATTGTATTCTGTAAACGACAGCAATTTCGAGGATATTGCACTGCATTTGTTCCGATTTCAGGCGTTGAACAACCCGGTTTATCGACATTATTTAAAGCATCTCAATACCCGTATAGATTCTATCCACACGGTTTCTCAAATTCCGTTTCTTCCAATTAGTTTCTTTAAATCTCAAGCGGTAAAGTCCGGAGACTGGACACCTCAGGCGGAGTTTACCAGCAGTGGTACAACCGGCTCCATTACCAGCCGGCACCAGGTTTATGATCTTGATTTCTACCGGGAATTATCGACCCGAATTTTCGAGGATACCTACGGGCCGCTAACGAATTATCATATTGTCGCCTTGTTGCCTTCGTATCTGGAGCGCAGCGGTTCGTCATTAATTGCGATGGTGGACCATTTTATAAAGCAAAGTGAATCTGAATATTCGGGGTTCTATTTGTATAACCACAAGGAACTTATCGAAAATCTAGGCACTATAAAGCACGATAAACGACAGGTTATATTGTGGGGCGTTACTTTTGCGTTACTGGATTTGGCTGAAGCACATCCTGTTGATTTAGGAAACGCCATCATAATGGAAACGGGGGGCATGAAGGGCCGAAGAAAGGAATTAATCCGGGAAGAGGTCCATGGCTATTTGATGGATCGGTTTCGGGTGCCCGCCATTCACTCCGAATATGGAATGACTGAATTAATGTCGCAGGCGTACTCCCGGGGTGGGGGTTACTATACATGTCCTCCCTGGATGAAGGTTTTTACCCGGGATTTGAATGATCCCTTTCAATGGGTTTCAGGGCGGGCAGGGGTTATTAATGTGATTGACCTGGCAAATTTTCATTCCTGTGCCTTTATTGAAACCCAGGATTTAGGCAGGCTTAGTCAACCGGGTAATTTTGAAGTACTTGGCAGAATGGACAATTCGGATGTCCGCGGTTGTAATTTGCTGGTTGGGTAGTCGTTTTTTTCGCCAAACGGCATTTTTTAGGTATATAATTTGTTAGAAAATAAAAGATTGATATTTTTGTTTTTACTAAAGCCACTAATTATGAAGAAAATCCTCGCTTTTGCTGCCCTGCTTGCATTCCTTACTTCGTGCAGCCAGTACACCTGCCCGACTTACAGCAAGAAGGAAGTGAAGAAGCCTACTGAAAGCCGTATTTAAAGGCTTTTAAAGGTATTTCTTCACGTCTGCGGTTCCAATCGGATCACCGCTCATAATTACCAACCGTTCAGTCACGTTCCTCAACTCACGGATGTTCCCTGTCCACGGGTGTTTCTTAAGTAACTCCACGGCCTCCTTTGTGATTTCTTTCTTTTTATTTCCGTAGTCCAGGGCTATATCCCCCAGGAATTTTTCAACGAGCAAGGGTATATCCTCCGTTCGGTCCTGAAGGGCAGGCACTTTGATCACGATGACAGTGAGTCGATGATAGAGATCCTCCCGGAACCGATTCTCGGCAATCTCTTTCTTCAGGTCTTTATTGGTGGCAGCCAGAACCCGCACGTTCACCACAATATCCTTATCGCCACCCACCCTGGTAATTTTACTTTCTTGCAGAGCCCGCAATACCTTGGCCTGGGCAGCCAAACTCATATCCCCGATTTCATCGAGGAAAAGCGTACCTCCTTCGGCTTGTTCAAATTTTCCGATGCGTTGTTTGATGGCAGAGGTGAAAGAACCTTTCTCGTGACCGAATAACTCACTTTCAATCAGTTCAGACGGAATGGCCGCGCAATTTACTTCCACAAAAAGCCCGGTAGAACGTGAACTTCGTTCATGAATTTGCCGGGCTACCAACTCTTTTCCAGATCCATTTGGACCGGTAATCAATACCCGCGCATCGGTGGGGGCTACCTTTTCAATCATTTCCATCACCCCGGTAAGGGCTTGCGATGCGCCAATGATTTCGTATTTCTGAGACACTTTTTTCTTGAGCGACCTGGTTTCCTTAACCAGATTGTTTTTGTCCAGCGCATTGCGGAGCGTAATCAAGAGCCGGTTCAAATCTGGTGGCTTTTGCAGAAAGTCATAAGCACCCAGTTTGGTTGCATCAACAGCAATCTCGGTGGTGCCATGGGCCGAGATCATAATGAAGGTGGAAAGTATTCCCTTGGATTTTGCCTGTTGTAAGACTTCCATGCCATCCATTTTTGGCATTTTGATATCGCAAAATACCACATCGTAATGATCCTGCTCCAGGCGAGATAATCCTTCGGCACCGTCTTTGGCCTCGTCTACTTCCAGTTTTAATTCCTTTTGATCTTTAAGGATGTCTTTTAAGACGGCCCGAATGCTGGCTTCGTCTTCGATGATGAGAACTTTCGGCACAGTAAAAAATTATTTGATTGTTAAACTTAAATAAAAAGTAAATGCAAGCCTGTAAGCCGGGTTCTGTTCTCCGATAAATCGGAGTGCCTATCATTTATCTGGACCGTACTTCGCAGTACGGCTCAAGCAGCCTACCCAATCACGCCAGTGTTACCTATTAGCGAGCCGCTAATCACTTTCATGGGCGTGACCTATTTGGCCTTTCAACTCGTAAGGTTTGCCGTGCCCTGCCTGTCACCACGCAGGCGGTGGGCTCTTACTCCACCGTTTCACCTTTTCCCTGACGGAAACCGCCAAGGTAGTTTGTTTTCTGTGGCACTGTCTGTTCCGCCAACTGGCGGACCTTCCTGTTAGGAAGTACGATGCTCTATGTTGCCCGGACTTTCCTCCCATCATCAGTTGATGAAGGGCGATAAGCCGGCTTGCATTCCTGCAAAGGTAAGACTTCGCGGGTGAATAAGGTAATCAGGAATTTTAATGGATATCCGAATCAGTCAGTTTCAATTCATACTGATCGGCCAGGTTGGCCACTTCTTGTAACATTTCCTTTACTGTATTTTCGGTGATCCCATCCAATGCATTCACGGCCTCGACCATCAGGTAGTTGTCGGTAATTACAAACCGGCAATAATTGAAGTATGCGCCTTGTTCCAGCAACATTTTAAAATCCATATTGGGTTTGAGGGCACACACTTTGGAGGAAAGGGCGATCAGACTGCGATTGTACAAGTCATTTTTCTTGATCGTACCAAGAACCGTTTGAAACCGGTTACCGGATACGGGTACGATGATCACGGAATGGGAGGGATCATATTCGGTATACTGGCCTCCAATCTGGTCAGCATATTTTCTCATAAATGCAGGTAAATCCATACAGTAGGTTTAGGTTCATTTAAAGTTAACAAAACGGTGCGACTGTTGGAATCAGAAGTACAAGAAATGACCCTTTATTTTACCGTTTGAAAATTCCAGTGTGGGACCGGGTATTTTTATCATATTAACAAAATACAGCAGGGAATTCGCAAATTTTGACCGGCATCGGAGATGGGATACATCCAAATCAAGCCCTATATAAAATTGGCGGTAAGGGTTCAGGTTGTTCGCTTCGTTGTCTTCATCCAGCGCATACAACATATCCTCGGCTCCATATCCAACACTGATATTAAGCCATTTTGGAAAGGGGATGAATTTATCAACATCCACACTTAACCAATAGGTTTGTCCATTATAGTCCTTGATCACTTGTTCCAATAAGGTTGAACCAAGCACCTCCGGGCGTTGCGGTGCATACACGGTCGTGTGAAAAGAGAATTTAGGATGAATCCGGATTTCTTTCCAAATCGCTTGTTGTCCCAGATAAAATCCTGCCCCCAACGCATTAAATGCCAGATCACTAGCCGAGGCTCCATATCCCGCTGAAAACCCATCCAGAATTTCAATGGAGGAAATAATGGCAAAACCAGCAAGCGCACCGGCCACATCTGATTTTTTAGGTGCAACCCCACTCCATTGCAACGCCCGCGAGCCCATGGAGGAAACCTGAAAGGCGGAATAAAAATGGCCCGCCTTATCCATTTGCTTCCATTCATGAAAGTCGTTGAAAAAGTGAAACGGCTCTTTGTCGTATTGACTATACCATACCGAACTAAGTCCGATCATGGCTCCGGTATAGGCCACACCCGATCCAATCACTACAAAGCGCAGTCTCGCCTTGTTCACTTGCTGGAGCGAATCGGATTGCGCGAGAGCCGGAATGAAAATACTTTGGAGCGTAAGCAGGCTGGCTATCAACACCAGTCGGTGAGATGGTAGGTTAGTTTTCGCTGCTTCCATTTTTGTTGAGGGTCTCTTCCTCCAATTCGGGATTCTCCTCAATCTCCTTCCTTCGTTTATCCCGGGCCACCTGAATCAGGTCTTTGATCTGATTGAAGCTTTGTGTGTGTAGGAGACTGACCCCGGTGGTGATGGCCGTTTGTGTACCAATGGAGCTATTGATTTGATTGTAGTTGGAGCGACTATACATTTTCACTTTGAACTTTCCATCGGGGGTGAGTACGTAATCAATGGTCCAGTCCCCCAGCATGTTGGCAATGTCTGATCGTTCATATTGCGTATTGAACGCACCATCCCTAGTTACCCGCAGGCGGCCATTCAGGAAGGAGTAGGAGAGCCTGAGCTGAAAGGTATTAAAGGCTTCCTGGTCCAGGGTTCCCAAATCCAGGTCGATTTCCAGGTTTTGATCCACTTGCGTCAACCAATAGCTTAGTTGATTCGATAACAATTCGCTCACACTGTTTGAAATGGATCCGCTGGTATTAAAGGCATCGGGGGGTGAGAACCTGCGAAGGATAATGAGGCTGAATACCTGGCGTTTCAATTCCTGCTCATCCAGCTTTGCTTTGAAAGCATCAAAGGCAAAATTCAATTGAATGTTATGCCCGTTTTCAAGAGTAACATTATCCGGTAAGTCCTGGGCCACGATATCGAACGAAATCAAAGGCGAAAGCATGGGGCCGTCCAGGTTCAGCAATACTTCCACCGGATATTTTCTTCGGATCTGAGGGGATGAAAGTGTTTCTTCATCCTGGTACGGTAGTATGGGCCCCAACGAAGCCAATTGGCGGTACCGGGCTGTTAAATCGAGTACACCCGCATACGGATCGCCAAACCAACTGATCCGGCTACCCTTGGAAATACTAAACTCTTTATTGATCAAGTCGTACAAAGTGAAATTGTAGTACCCTTGTTCAAATTCATATAACCCAAACATGTTAAACTCGCCTTTGGTATCAATTTGCAATTTGATATCCCCGTAGCCATATCCCCGAATAATGTCACCCGCCTTAATGTCGAAGATGATCTCGGAATATGCATCGGGTGTAATGTCCAGGTTCAGATCCAGAATAATTCCGGTCGGTTCCTGATTAGTTTTATTTTTATTAGCTTGTATTGTAGCGTTGGTTGTTGAATCATTGAAATGAACAAAGGAGATGAAATCACTTTTTTCTGTGCTTTCAGCGCCACTGATCGGAATAAAGATTCGTGTATTTTTTGCCGTGCGCGCGGTGGCGGAAATCTTCATGTTATCCAGGGGTCCGAACATGTTCAGATTCCCGGTTCCATACGCTTGCCCGTAAAATAAGGAGTTATCTTTCGAGGTGGTATTCATCACCTGAAAGTTGGTGAACGTGGCATCCAGATTGATCCTGAATTTATCATAGTTCTTGTGGGTCAGGTATCCATCCAGGTACCCGCTGTTTTTAAACATGTCATTAATAATGAAATCTTTAAAAATGATTTGATTGTAGTATTGATTATAGGCCATCCCCAGCGTGCCGTTAAACGAGTACAGAGTTTTTAAATAATCAATCATGATTTTGCCACCTGCTATTTTGCCTTCTCCTTTCACCAGCGGCTGATTTAACTTTCCAGTGATTTCATATTCACCCGTCAGCGAGCCATCCATTTGCGAAAAGATGCCGCGGAGAAACGGTTCCATCAGCTTGATATTGGTTTCCGCCAGGACGGCTGTTACCTGGAGGGGTGATTTCGCATCCTGCGGATTGTAGATTCCGGAGAGTGAAAGCGTTCGCTTCTGGAGCCGGTCAATAAAGAAGTTGATATTAAACTGCCTGTCATCCTGATTCCAATGCGTGGTGCCGGTAACATCCCCGACCAAAAATTTGTCAATCTCTAAATCCTTTATCGACAAATCATTTTGAAGGAAGATGTTGTGGTAGACATCCCGAACCTCCACGTTGCCGGTGAGGATGCCTCCAAACTTGGAGGTACCGATGGAGTTTAAAATATCAAGGTTCAGGTTGGCAATGGAAAGGGTTATCGCAGGAGTGGGGTCTTGTGCGATAAATCCATCAAGAAGAATGGATTCATCCTGATGGGTAAATTCCAGATTCCGGATCACCCATTCACTTCCTTTCATCATGGTCACATTCTTAGGATTAACTTCCCATAATTTGTCGAGCGCCTGAATACGAGTGGGGAGCAGCTTAATCCGGGTGCTGTCATTCAGAAAATCAATCTCCGATTGCAGCCGAACAAAATTGGAAGCACCTTCCTGATCGAAATCCAGGTTCAGGTCAATATGATCCTGATTCCAGATCGCTTCTGCAAAAAGATTTTTGGTTACAAAGGCTTTGCTGATTTCCTGCCTGCGGGAGTTAACGCTAAGCACTGCCAATACACGGGTGCTGTCGCGGATTTTGGATCCTGAAAATTCAACTTCATTATCGATAAAGGTTTTTCCCTGAAAAGTGACGGTATCCGTTTGGATATACGCCTGGAGACGAGAAGTAAAACCATTTGAAAAATCTCCTTCCAGGTGACTTTCTTTCGAAACCTGAAGATTGACTCCCGTCAATTCAAAAATGGGATTGATATCCTTCAGGTCAATCGTAAAATCTGCCGCATACTCCTGATCCGTTTTTGTTTTGGTGGCATAGTAGGCTTCCAGATCCTGTTTATTGTTCCGAACGTTCAATTGAAACTCATAACTCAACCGTTGCAAATCCTGAAACAGGGAGGAGTAAAAAAAATTGCCGGTTAAATCTGCATCCACAAGATTGCTGCGCAATCGAAGATGATGGTTTTGATTATCTAAAAAGGAATGAACCAAAATCGAGTCAATGGAAAGTGATTTACTTTTATATTCCATTCTTGCATCCTGCAGGTTGATTTTTCCAAACAAGCTATCCAACTCCAAACCTTTTGTGTTTATATCAATACCCGACCGGATAAAGAAATGGTCGCGGGTGAAACCCAGCGGTTGGGTAAGCAACGTATCTAACTGAGCCTGTACATTCACGAGTTCCTCGCCCTGCCGAACATTGATAGTACCTTCGGCACTCAGCTTCACATTCGGATCATCAATCGAAACACTTCCATTAAAGAGTTCTTTGGCAAAGCGTGCATTGGTAGTAATATTCACGTAGGTATAATCCAGGATGTGAATGGAAGCAATGTTCCCGGCAAGGACAAAGTCGGTGGTCTCTTTCGTTAACCCCTTGCCATTGATGCGACCGGAAAGGGTGACATTCTTAAAGACCGCAGTATCCCGTAGGAGTAAACCGAGATTAAAATCGTCCAGATTCAGATTTCCCTTAAAGGTAGATCGATCAATAGCCGCTTGATCAATTTTCAGGTTGATGTCGGAACGGATCTGACCAAACGATCCACGGAAATCGCCATTGGCTACAAAGTCATCAATGAAGCCGGTGAATTTTCCGGTGAGCCGGAAGCGCCCCAAAGGCTCAAGCCGATCAAAAATAGTATGTGGAAAAAGGAAAGAAAGATCCCGGATGTCGATGTCCCCATTTTTAACATCGAGGTTGATGAAGGTTTCATTCAGGGAAGGCAACCCATCCAGTTGAAGTTTACCTCGCAAGGTTGTGTTACCCAAAGCGACCTCCATATTTTGGTAGTTGAAGCGTGAGACCTTACCGGTTAAAGTTCCTTGCAGGTGCAAGGGGTGCGGTAGGGGTGGAGTGCCCGGAGTAAATAATACCAGATCCTCTGGATGAAGCACCGTTTTCTCAAACAGGATCTTCATGTTGACCTGGTTGTTGAAATCATTCAGGTCCAATAGACTGTTATATTTTAGAATGATCGTATCACTTACCTGACTATTACCGATTTGCGCATTCAACCCTAGAAATTCCATTCCGCCCTGCGACACACGGTAAAAGGTACTCAGGTTGTGAATGGGCAAATGACAGTTTTCTTCTTCTGCAATCAACGTGTTCATGTTAAACTGAATGGTGTCGCCCAACACGGTAAAGTTGTTCGCCTCCGCTTCGTTAATCTGCAAGGTGATGTGATTGTAGTCAAAGGCATTTTTAAGTGAGTCTTTCCACGGATCATGCAACCTGAATTCGGTTTGATGGATGACGATCTCGCCAATATTAACCTGCGGAGAGCCGCCTCCGCCACCGTTGCCAGAAGCCGTTTGTTTGTTGATTTCATTGATGAAAAAATTGATATTCAAGTCACGCACCGAATCCTGAGCCATTATCTTAATCAGGTTCACCGCACCGGCTTCCAGTGTAACACCGTCAATATTTATATTACGGTTATCCAGGAGGGTAGTTAAACTGAAATTGACCTGTAATTTACCCGCCTTAATCATGGTGTTTTGTTTCGGATCTTCAACCACGAGACCTTCGATTTCCAGTCGGTCATACCAGATCAGATAAATGCGGTCGTATTGAATATTAAAACCGGAGGCGAATGCAAACCGGGCTGTAATCCGATCAATCAGGTTCTTTTGAACAGCAGGAACTTGTAAAAGCGAGAAGCCTAGCACGATAAAAACGAGCGCAAAATAAGTTCCGTAGAGCAAGAATCTCTTAAGCCCCAGCAGAATGCGAATTTTGATAACTTGCAGTTTCATTAGCTAAAAAATGCGTCCTGTTATCCTGGCCATCGAGTCCTCCTGTGATGAAACTTCAGCTTCCGTAATTCGGAATGGCAAGGTACTTAATAATGTAATCGCCTCACAAACAGTGCACCAGAAATATGGAGGCGTTGTTCCGGAGCTAGCATCACGGGCGCATCAGCAACACATTCTTCAGGTGGTTAACGAAGCAATTACCACCAGCGGTATTACCCCAGCGGAGTTAAATGCCATAGCCTTTACCCGGGGCCCCGGGTTGTTGGGCTCTTTATTAGTGGGGGTTTCCTTTGCCAAGGGAATGGCTGTTGCGTTGGGTATTCCGTTGATTGAGGTCAATCATATGGAGGCCCATGTTTTGGCGCACTTTATCGATGAGCCAAGACCTGCCTTTCCATTTTTGTGTCTCACGGTCAGTGGCGGTCATACTCAGTTGGTGAAAGTGAACGATTATCTGGACATGGAAGTAATAGGCGAAACCCGCGATGATGCCGTGGGTGAGGCCTTTGATAAGGCCGCTAAAATGTTAGGCTTCCCCTATCCGGGCGGTCCCCTCATTGATTACCATGCGCAACAGGGCATCCCCACAGCGTTTCAATTTCCTACTACCTCTATTCCCGGTCTTGATTTTTCGTTTAGCGGAATTAAAACCGCTTTCTTGTATTTCCTCCGCGATCAACAAGTGGTAAATCCAAATTTTATTGACGATCGGAGAAATGATATCTGCGCCAGCCTGCAGAAAAATCTGATCGGCATGTTGATGCAGAAATTGATCAAAGCTACCCAGGAGACCGGCATCAACCGGGTGGCCATTGCAGGCGGTGTTGCTGCCAATTCGGAATTGAGGAAAACGATACAGGAGCAAGCCACCGCACTGGGGTGGACAGTTTTTATTCCCGAGTTTCAATATTGTACCGACAATGCCGCCATGATTGCCATGGCAGCACATTATAAATACATAGCCAATCAATTTAGCGGCCTGGAGGTAGCACCGTTGGCAAACCTGGCAATCGGATCATGAAATTAATTTTTAAGCCAGGCGATCAAAAAGTGTTTCACAAAACGGTGACGGAGGCGGACGTGGCCACCTTTAACAACGAAGTGTTGCATCGTGTGTACTCTACGTTTGCACTCGCCCGCGATTTCGAGTGGTCGTCAAGATTATTTTTTTTGGAGATGAAGGAGGCGCATGAAGAAGGGGTGGGTACTTCGTTGAGTATTGAACACAAAAGTCCGGCCCGGGTGGGGGAGGCCGTGGTGATTACCGCCACCGTGGAATCCCTTCAGGGCAATGAATTAATTTGTAACATTGAAGCCCGCTGTGGCAATCGATTGATCGCGACAGGTAAAACGGGTCAGAAGATGTTATCGTTAGAAAAGGTAAATTCACTATTCCGGTAAACACGTGGCAGAACAGCGATTTTCCAACTCTATTAATATCCGGAACAAGCATGCATCTTTTCAATTTGAATTGATTGAAAAGTTTATTGCCGGGGTGGCGTTGCGGGGCACGGAAATTAAATCCATCCGCGAAGGGAAAGTGAACCTGCAAGATGGGTATTGTTATTTCAACAAAGGCGAGGCATTTGTAAAAGGCATCACCATCACCCCCTATACTCAGGGTACGCACTACAACCACGAAGCGGCACGCGAACGAAAGCTCTTGTTGAAGAAGTCTGAGTTAAAAAGGTTGGAAGCCAAAGTGGAGGAGAAAGGGCTGGCCTTAATTCCGGTTCGGCTCTTTATTAATGACCGGGGGTTGGCGAAGCTGGAAATAGCCCTGGCACGGGGAAAGAAATTACACGACAAACGCGAAAGCATTAAGGAGCGCGATGTTAAGCGGGAGTTAAGTAGAATCAAGATCCGATAAATTCAAATTCATGGAAGTATTGGGATATGGTGTTTGTCGGTTATCGGTGGTGGCGGTTCGCCAGGCACCCGAGCACCAGGCTCCCCTGGTTACGCAGCTTTTATTTGGTGATCATTACGAGGTATTGAACGTGCCCGATCAAAAGTATTGGATTTACATCCGCATGCATTTTGATAAAATGGAGGGCTGGATCGATGCGACCCAACACCATGGTATTACGCAGGAGTACTTTGAGCAGATCAACCATGCCAACTTCAAAATCACTACCGACTTAACCTGTAACATCCTGTATAAAAAAAGTCCGCTCACCATTCTGATCGGCAGCATTGTGCCTATCTCGAATTCCGAGCTCTTCAAAATGGAGGAGCAGTTTGCGTTTAACGGGGAGGCTAAAAGTTTAGGGCAGAAGCGCGAAGCGGAGTTCCTTAAAACGATCGCCATGAAATATTTGAATGCACCGGCACTGGCGGGCGGCCGAACTCCGTTTGGCATTGACGGAAGTGGATTGGTTCAGATGGTGTACAAGATAGCGGGCTATACATTACCGCGTCAGGCAAAGCAGTTGCTGCAGGCGGGTGAGGAAGTACCATGGCAGGAAGCGCAACCAGGAGATCTAGTACTATGGACGGACTATACAGTAGAATTACAGGCCGGAATTTTATTGGACGATCATAAACTGATCAATGTAAACGGGCAGGTCCGGATTGACTCTTTGGCAGAGCGGATCGCAATAAATCCAGATTCACAACCTAATGCAAAGCGGATATTAAATCCCCAATCACGGAATTGATTACTACCTGATTGAAATGAAGCCCGCTCCGGCAGTTTTGGTTCCGACAACAAAGAAAGCGACTTCGTCTTTATCACCCGCCAATAACCAAACCCTTTTTTACCCTGTTAATAGTGTTTGAATAACCCAAACTTTGGGGTTATCTTTCACTCTATGAATAACCGGGTTCTGGTGTTAAATCAAGACGATAGCCCGTTGATGGTTTGCTCCGTTCAGCGGGCCTTTGTGTTGGTGTTCCTGAACAAAAGCGAACTGGTGCGCCCGGCCAACGGCCACCGGATCCATTCGGTTACTCAGTCCTTTCCCATGCCCTCGGTCATCCGGCTCAACCGCTACGTACATGCCCCCTATAAAGGGGTAAGCCTTACCCGTCAAAATGTATTCAAGCGCGATAACTTCGAATGTCAGTATTGTGGCACGCGCAGGGACTTAACGCTGGACCACGTCATTCCCAGTTCCCGCGGTGGGGCCCATACCTGGACCAACCTCGTCACCGCCTGCAAGCGGTGCAATGCCAAAAAGGGTGACTTCACACCGGAGGAGGCCGAAATGCCCCTGAAAAGAAAGCCCCATAAACCCTCCTATGCACTCTTTCTGCGGGATAACAACAGTCCTCACAACGAGTGGGACGATTACCTGAACTAATTTCAATTTCATTTCGCTGGCTGACGAAAGTCATAGTTATTCCGTTTTCGGATTGGTTAATTGTAGTGCATTCCTGAAACGATGGGAAGCTAAAATTTAACCACTATGAACTACTATCAAATCACCAACGAGAAAAAGATGGATCGTCATCTTTTAGATCTGGCCCATGCCGCGGTGGATGGCGCCCGCGATGGTCGCATTTCGGTGCGGGATGCTCAAAAACTTTGGGCAGCCGTAAAAGATGGCCATGTGTTCACCGAAGTGGAGAAGGATACCGTCAATCACATTCTGCATAATTTTCACTGGACCGATGGTGCCAAAGTCTGGTTTCATAATCAGTTGGCGGAGTTGGAAGGCTATACCGCTACCCCCACCTCGTCTCTTCAAAAGTTGACACCGCACGAAATCTCGCTGCAGCAATTTCCAAAGGGCGATGTCTTGTACACCGAAGCAGCCCGGCTGGATCGCTTACATGATTTACGCACCGCCATGAACGAAACGAACCTGGACCATGACGACATCGGGTTGATTGTACGATTGGCCAATGGCGACCGGGTAGAGGTAAATTGTAACTTCATTGAGATGAGTGGCGACTTCGTAGAACTAAAAGGCGGATACACGATACCGGTTCGCGCCATCGAAAAAATTGAAATTTAGAACCGCAACGTAAATGTTGTGTTTACATCCGGTTCCGACTCCACCGTCAGGGTCCCGTTGTGCATTTGCATGATCTGACGGGAAAGGGCAAGACCAATTCCGGATCCTGTTTTTTTAGTGGTAAAGAATGGAACAAAAATCCGTTCGATTGCTTCGGGTATGATACCCGGCCCGTTGTCGGTGATTTGAATGATCACTGCATTGTTATCGTACGTACCCTTTAGGATGATTCGTGGATTCGGATTGGGCTCCAGGGCTTCCATCGCATTTTTTAAAAGGTTGATCAACACCTGCTCGATCATTTCCTCATCGGCTTGAAGCGTGAGGTACTCTGAATCACACGAGTAGTCAAACTGAATATTGGTTTTCTTGATCTCCGGTTTGAGCAACTGCGCTACTTTCTCAATGAGGTCCATCAACCGGATCGTTTTCAGTTTGGGTTGCGGCAGGGATGTGTATTCGCGGTACGCATCAATGAATTTAATCAGGCCTTTGCTCCGGCCCTCAATGGTGTTCAATCCTTCGCGCAAGTCTTCCGCACCATCGGTTTTTAATTCATAATGACTGTTCTTTTTCACCAGGTCATGGTCCAGAATTTCGCGCAAGGTAGAGGTGAGGGAGGAAATGGGCGTAATGGAATTCATGATCTCATGCCGCAGTACGCGCGTTAAATTCTGCCACGCTTCCAGCTCCTGCTTTTGTAATTCGGTTTGAATGTTTTGAAGGGTAACCAATTTTACTGTGTTTCCGCGGATCCGCAATTCAGTAGACTGTAACGTAAGCAAGTATTCACCTCCGGATTTATACAACGTGCTCTTGCCCGATTGAACGTCAATCAGGGCTGCAAAAAGTTTGGGATTGCTGGTAGCCAACTCTCGGATATTCTTTGGATTCGGAATTCCAATAAACTTTTTTGCAATGGGGTTTATTAACTGAATCCTGCCTTCCGGGTCGAACGAAATAATCCCGGTACGCACTTGTTGTACAATCGTGTTGAGGTATTGCCAATGTTCCTCCTTCTCGGTTCTTGCTTTGCGAAAGGCTTCCAATACTTCGTTGAAGGCCGTATTCAGTTCGCGGAAACTTCTTCCCAGCTTATTGTCGTGGGCGAAGCCTGAAATAAAATCTGAATACTTTACCGACTCCAGAAAACGCGTCAGTTTACGATTCGTCTGTGAGGTGAAGCGGTATAATTCAATGAGTTGCCCAATGATGATCAAGGAAGTAAGGGCCGCAGCAAAGATCATGTTCGGTTTGCTCACCATGTAAATAAACAGGGCCATGGTGATGCCGATCAACACCACCCGAAATGCTACCCGAAACCGAAAGTCATTAAATTGCATGCGGGATCTCTGTTTGTAAAGCGCGAGATTCAGGATTTCAAGCTACGAAATCAAAGCGAGTCCTCAGAGTCCGTGCTTTTCAAGTCTGCGGTAGAGCGAAGACCGGGTCAATCCCAGTTCGGCTGCGGCCTGCGTAATGTTGCCATTGTATTTCTTCAGCACCTTCCGGATCAAGAGTTTCTCCACCTCGTCCAGGTTAAACTGATCGAGATTAATCTGCTGATCGTTTTCTTTCGCAGCAGGAGCCGCAAAGTTGAAGTCCTCCGGTTGCAGCACCGAAGAGTTGCTCAGGATAATTGCCCGCTCCAACGAATGCTGTAATTCCCGGATGTTGCCGGGCCAGGGATGTTTGGTCATGCGCGACATGGCCCCCTCACTGATTTTGGAAATATTTTTTCCGTAGCGGGAAGTATATTGTTTTAAAAAATGATTGGCCAACAACGGTATGTCCTCAAGCCGTTCACGCAAAGGAGGAATTTCAATTTCAATCGTGTTAATGCGATACAGTAAATCCTGCCGAAACCGGTTCTCCTTCACCATTTCATACAGCGGCATGTTCGTAGCGCAAATCAAACGTAAGTCTATTTGTGTGTCCTTGTTGGAACCTACCCGGCTCACTTTCTTATTCTGAATGGCCGTCAGTAGTTTTGCCTGCAAGGGCATCGAAAGGTTTCCGATCTCATCCAGAAACAGCGTGCCCTGATTGGCCAACTCAAAGCGGCCGGCACGATCTTCTTTGGCATCGGTAAACGAACCTTTCTTATGACCGAATAATTCGCTTTCAAAAAGTGTCTCTGTGATCGAGCCCAGATCCACCGAGACAAACGATTCATTTTTACGGGCCGAGTTGCGATGGATGGCCCGCGCGATCAGTTCCTTGCCGGTTCCGTTTTCACCTAAGATTAGTACGTTGGCATCGGTTTGAGCTACCCGCTCAATGGTTTGGAAGATCCGCTGCATGGATTGGCTTTGCCCGATGATGTCGCTGTATTTTTCATTCAACGCCTGGTTGATTTCCTGATTTTTACTCTTCAGCGTTTGTATCTGGTCGCGCGATTCGCGCAGCCGCATGGAACTGTAAATGGTGGCCAGCAACTTTTCATTCTCCCAAGGTTTCAATACAAAATCTGTTGCTCCGGCTTTAATCGCTTTCACCGCCATCTGCACATCGCCATAAGCGGTAATCAATACCACCACAGCCGAAGGATCAATGGTGAGGATACGCTCCAGCCAATAATACCCTTCACTGCCGCTGCTCACATCTTTGGTGAAGTTCATGTCGAGTAAAATCACATCATAATCTTCATTGCCCATCAGGGCGGGAATGGCTTCCGGATTTTTCTCAATATCAACCTGGGCTACATACCGCTTCAGGTACATCTTCGCGGCTTTCAACAGGTCTTCGTTATCATCAACGATCAGTATTTTTCCTTGTTTGGACTCAGACATATCAATTCGTGGGGGTTTACCTGTCCGCTCGTGGGCAATATGGGTGCCGAAATCGGGAAATGCGTGTTTTGATGCGATTTTGAAGTACCGTGCTAACAAATATAAGAAGTCTTGTCCGCAATCGGACAGGCACGTTCACATCTGAACGAGCAAATCAACCTGATAGGCCTTAAAAGGTCTTTTTCTGGTCATAATGCCCATTGGCACGCTTGTTGGCAAGTGGGGGTGGAAGTGATCATCAAGCATTTATAACCGCGCATTTAGAGACACATGGATAAGAAGATTGCCAAGAAGACCTGGACTGTTAAAAGAATCGGAACCTATTTGGGTATTGCCCTGCTCGTTAGTTTTGTTGGGTATCAATTTATTTTTGCCGATCGCAGATCGACATTTAAAACGGATCGCGATAAGCTCACCGTTTCTACCGTACAACGCGGTGAGTTTAAAGAATTCATCCCTCAAACCGGAACGGTTGAACCGGCACGCACCGTGTACCTCGATGCCATCGAAGGTGGTAACATCAAGCGCATTGTCAGTGAAAGTGGTCAGCTGCTGAAGAAAGGCGATGTGATTCTGGAACTCACGAACCTCAACCGCGAGCTGACCGTCTTGCAACAGGAAGCTTCCTTTAACGAAAGTATCAACCGCGCGCGCGAAACAAAATTAAACATCATGCGCAACGACCTGGATCAGCGCCAGCAATTGGCATTGATTGATAATCAGCTTGCAATCCTTGAACCTCAGTACCAACGACAAAAACAATTGTTTGAGAAAAAGTTGATTTCTAAACAGGATTTTGAACGAACAGAAGCTGATTATAGATATAACCTCGAACGCAAACGAATCACCTACGAAGTATACCGCAACGACTCCATCGACCGCATCCGCCAGTTGAAATTCACGGCCGAATCGGAGCAGAAGATGATGATTAGTTTGAATAACCTCAGCAAAATTCTCGATAACCTGATTATCCGGGCCCCGATTGATGGTCAACTTTCCACCCCGCATTGGGAAATAGGCCAGGCGGTTTCTCAAGGTCAGCGGTTAGGGCAGGTGGACATTGTGGGCAGTTATAAAGTACGGGTACCCATCGATGAATTGTATCTGCCTAAAATTTCGGTAGGGTTGCCCGCCTCCACCAGCTTCGCAAACAAAGATTACCGGTTGGCCATCACCTACATCTATCCCAACATTCAGAACGGCCGGTTCGAAGTAGATATGGAATTTGAAGGGGAAACGCCCCAGGGAATTCGCAGAGGCCAATCGTTGCGCATGCGCATCGAACTCGGTCAGGCATCGGAAGAATTATTGTTGCCAGTGGGCGGATTTTATAAGGATACAGGCGGCAACTGGGTATTTGTTTTGGAAGACGACAACAAGGCCGTCCGCAGAAATATTAAGCTGGGCCGCAAGAATTCGGAAAACTTTGAAGTGCTGGAAGGACTGCAACCGGGCGACCGTGTGATCACTTCTTCGTACGAGAATTTTGGCAACAATGAAGTATTAATCCTGAATTGATGCAACTATTTATGAGAATTGGCGTCTAATACAACGTATTTCAAGTAACCATTTTAAAAAAAGCAAGTAACCCTTAAAACTATACTCCCACACACATCATCTAACATTAAACCGAACAAGGTCATGATCAAATTAAAAAATCTCGAAAAAGTCTATACGACAGAAGAAGTCGAAACCACAGCCCTCAACAACATCAACCTCGAAATCAAGGATGGTGAATTTGTGGCCATCATGGGTCCCTCCGGATGCGGTAAGTCTACCTTACTGAACATCCTGGGATTGCTGGATAACCCCACCGGAGGCGAGTATTTCTTCGGTGAGCACGAAGTAGCCAAAT
The DNA here is from genome assembly GCA_964488465.1 of uncultured Ohtaekwangia sp. Lineage (GTDB taxonomy): Bacteria > Bacteroidota > Bacteroidia > Cytophagales > Cyclobacteriaceae > ELB16-189. The sequence continues at coordinate 509,119 of CAZAUN010000001.1, forward strand.
ATTCGGAACGCCAGCGTGCACAATTGCGCAAAGGCTCCATTGGTTTCGTGTTCCAAAGCTTCAATTTGATTGATGAACTGACGGTATTTGAAAACGTTGAATTGCCCTTGCTTTACCTCAAGGTGCCTTCCGATGAGCGCAAGAAAAGAGTGGAAGAAGTGCTAGAGCGCATGAACATCATGCACCGCAGAAATCACTTCCCGCAGCAGTTATCGGGCGGACAACAGCAGCGCGTGGCCATTTCCAGAGCCATTGTGGCCAAGCCCAAAGTGATTCTGGCTGACGAACCTACGGGAAACCTGGATTCGGCCAATGGCGAAGAAGTGATGAAGTTGTTATCGCAATTAAATGAGGAGGGCACAACCGTAATCATGGTAACGCACTCACCCTACGATGCCAATTACGCACACCGCATTGTAAACCTCTTTGACGGTAAGGTGGTAACAGAAAACATCAAGGAGCAATTCCATATTTAGAGTGATTTAAGATTTCAGGGAATCCGCTTTCCTGATTCGTTCTTCATAGTTTAGGTTTAGGTTAGGTAAAGCCCGTTCTGTTTTTCAGAATGGGCTTTATTGTTTTTAATGAAACTTGTACGCGTATAAACCGTACACCAAGCTGTACGCTTGCGAACAAACCGGAAGGTGGGTGTTTTTGATTCTTTGGATTTGATTGAAAAATAAGCCGGTTTGCAGTGTGGCACATTTCTTGGCAATTGGTTGCAACCCTTTACATCAAAGACAAGTCATTGTTTGTGTTAACCCCCAACCCGCATGATTAAGAACTACTTGCTCATCACCCTTCGCAGCCTCGCGAAAAATAAGCTCTTTATTCTGATCAACGTTTTTGGGATGGGCATTGCCATTGCCTGTTGTGTGGTAGCCTATGTCAATTGGGAGTTTGCTGCCGATTGGGACAAAACACAGTTGAATGCAGACAAAGTCTACCGGGTTCAGTTTCATCGCGAATTCCAGGGACGAAATGAACGGTATGGAATGGCCCCCATGCCGCTGGGAAACTACGTCAAACAAAATGTGAAGGAAGTTTCGAAAGTGGTGCGCTATGTTTCTTCGTACAGCGACATCCGCATTGGCGAAGAAGTATTTGGCACCGGCATGGTATTCGTGGATTCGGCTTTCTTCGATTTGTTTACCTATGAGCTAAAGTACGGTACGTTCACAGACTTCTACGATAAAAGCAAAGTCTTCATCAGCGATGAGGTGGCATTAAAATACTTCAACGAAGAGAATGTAGTGGGTCGAACCATTACTCAGATTGTACTGGGAAAAGACGGAGTACGCAGGCCGAAAGAGTTTGAAATAGGGGGTGTCTTCAAGCAACTGCCACATAACTCCAGTTTCCGGTTTGATATCGCCACCCAGTTCGACAACTTCTGGGACATCAACCTCGATCCCGATAACAGCGAGAACAGCTGGAAGCGGTGGAATACCCTGTTCCTTCAAATCGATAATCCTGCGGATGCTGCCATTGTAGCGCAGCAACTTCAGAATTACATCGAACCGCAAAACCAGGCCCGCGAAGATTTTCAAATAACTTCTTATTACCTGGAGAACTTTGACGGGATGATGAAGCGCAACCGGTCAAACCCACGGGTAAACAACGATTGGTTACGGGGTGGCATTCCCAATGAAGCAATCCTGGTTCCGGCTATCATGGCGGGTATGTTGTTGTTGCTGGCATGTTTTAATTTCACCAATACCTCCATAGCGATCTCCAGCCGCAGGTTGAAGGAAATCGGTATTCGTAAGGTAATGGGGGGCATGCGCTCACAACTGATCTTCCAGTTTTTAGGAGAGAACCTGATCCTTTGCATACTGGGTCTGGCTGCCGGGTTGCTGCTGGCCGAGTGGCTGGTGCCCGCCTATGATTCATTATGGCCGTGGCTGGAATTGAAATTGGTCTATGCCGAGAACATCGGATTCTTGGCGTTCTTATTTGTGTTACTCTTGCTCACCGCCTTGATTGCGGGCGGCTATCCTTCCTTTTATGTGACTTCATTTGAGCCAGTCAGTATCCTGAAGGGCAAAGCAAAATTCGGAGGCACAAATTGGTTTACCCGCGTATTACTGGGTGGCCAGTTTGTCATTTCTCTGCTCTCCATCATCATGGGGGTGGCCTTCTATCAGAATGGCGAGTACCAAAAAAATTACGATCTCGGGTTTGCTACGCATGGTGCTATTTCGGTGTGGGTAAACAACGAAGGGGCCTACAATACCTACCGCGATGCCCTTTCTACGAACAAAGACATCGAATTGATAGCCGGAACTAAACACCACATTGCCAACTCCTGGTACAACGATCCGGTGAAATACGAATCCATCGAACGCGAAGTGGATATTTTCGACATCGGGGACAACTACTTTGAAGTGATGGACATGAAACTGGTGGCCGGTAGAAACTTTCAAAAGGATTCAGAGACGGATCGAAAGGAGTCGGTGCTGGTAACTGAAGAATTAGTGAAGCAATACGGCTGGACCGACAACCCCATTGGCAAACGCCTGGTGTGGATGGACACCGTTCAATTGTATGTGATCGGGGTGGTTAAGAATATTTACGCCCGCGCCTTGTGGGAACCCATCGGGCCTCTGATGATCCGCTATGCTGCCCCGGCACAATACCAACAGGTAGTGATCAAAACCGACCCTAAAAAAATCGCCACCGTGAATGAATTCATGGAGAAGAAGTGGAAGGAAGTATTCCCCAACACCGTGTATAATGGGCAAATGATCGATCAGGAATTGCAGGAGACGAATGACATCAACAAGAACATTGTCACCATGTTTAGCTTCCTGGGTTTTTTTGCGGCCCTCATGACGGGCATCGGCATGTTCTCGCTCGTATCGCTTAACATCGTAAAGAAGATGAAAGAGATTGGCGTTAGAAAAGTATTGGGTGCTTCCGTCTTCAATATCGCCCGCGTCATCAATTTTGAATTTGTTGTCAACCTGGGCATTGCCACCATCATTGGGGGTGGGCTGGGGTACCTGATGGCCGATTCACTCATGGATTCCATTTGGGAATACTACCTGAAACTGGGTGTTGTTACCCTGCTTGTTTCGGTGGCCGCCATGGTGCTCATTGCGATTGCTTCGGTTGGATATAAAACTATTTCAACAGCTTCCCTCAACCCCACGAAAACCCTGCGCGATGAATAGGGTGGGTTAGTTTATTTTATTTTAGAACAGCCGCAAGTCAATACTTCTCGTGTAAAACCGGGGCGGAATTATCTTGTCCTGTTCGACCGACCATTCTGATAAAAAAAATCGGCAACCAGTGTAACATCTTATTCCCGATTGGCGTCTCAAGGCTACCTGCCTATACCTTGCCTTCATTGGCATGCAACCTCCTGGAAACGTTTAGCATCTGATCATAAACCAAGGACCGTCATGTTTAAAAATTATTTTAAAGTCGCCTTACGCAACATCCTCAAGCACAAATTCTTTGCCGTCATCAACATCATCGGCCTGGTGATCGGGATGACCTGCTGCCTGTTCATATTCATTTATGTTCAGGATGAATTGAGCTATGATAAATTTCATCGCGATTACGAAAAAATTCACCGGATTGGGCTGCACGGCAAGATTTCCGGCCAGGAGATCTTCACTTCCAATTCCAGTTTACCGGTAGGACCCACCATGAAGAATGAAATTCCTGGGGTCGAGGAGGTGCTGCGTATCATACCGGCTACACGCGGGGCAGGCATGGCATTTCGCAACGAGGACATCTCATTTACCGAGGAAAACGTGTTCTATTCCGATTCGAACTTTTATGAGTTCTTCTCCTTTGAGCTGGTGCAGGGTGATCCTAAAACGGCTTTGGTTGAGCCCAACAGCATTGTGATTACCGAGGCCCTGGCAAAAAAATATTTCGGAACCACCGAAGCCCTGGGCAAAACGTTGGTAGTGGGTGTTGACAAGATGGCCTGTAAGGTGACCGGCATCACGGCCGAAGCTCCGTCCAATTCGCACTTTCATTTTAATGCCATCATCTCCTATGTAACGGTGGAAGATGATTTCTTCCAGGGCTGGACCGGGAACTCCATACAGACATACGTGAAGGTAAACCCCGCAACTTCCATAGCGGAAATCAACGATAAACTTGAAGACGTTGTTGAGAAATATGTGGGCAAAGAACTGGAGCAGGGGTTAGGAATAAAGTTTGACGAGTTCCGCGAGCAGGGTGGTATTTATAGTTATTACATCTATCCGATTGCCGACTCCCACCTGAAGGCCGGCTTGCCCGATGATATTGAACCCGGAGGAGATATTACTTATGTATATATTTTCTCCGGTGTGGGTTTGTTTATCCTGCTGCTGGCATGCATCAACTTTATGAACTTGTCAACGGCCCGCTCTGCCGGTCGGGCAAAGGAAGTGGGCTTGCGTAAAACGCTGGGCTCGCAACGCAGGCAAATGATCTTTCAATTTTTGTCTGAATCATTCATCTATAGTTTTATCGCCATTGCGCTGGCGTTGGCGGTCAGCTTCTTGTTGTTACCGCAATTCAATTTGCTTTCGGGTAAGCAACTCACGTTGCAAGCCCTGATGAGCCCCACCTTTATCGGGGCAGCGGTGATCTTAATTGTGGTGGTGGGCCTGGTGGCCGGAAGCTATCCCGCGTTTTACCTCACGGCCTATAAACCTGTAGAAGTGTTGAAAGGCAAGGTGCGGGCGGGCATGAAAAGCAAGGGGATCCGGAGTTCCCTGGTGGTACTCCAGTTTGCGGTTTCTACGTTTCTGATTGTGGCCACGATGGTGGTCTTTCAACAACTCACCTTCATGCAGAATAAAAATCTGGGTCTCGACAAGGAGAATGTGATTTCCATTACCGGAACATCGCGGTTGGGAGAAAACCGCAAGGCCTTCAAACAAGCCCTGGAGGCGCAGGCCGGTATTGTGAAGGCCAGTTATACCAACAATATTTTTCCAGGTGTTAACAGTACTACGGTGGTGCGCGAGAAAGGGCAGGAGGTGGATCACCTGGTAGGCCTGTATTATGCCGATTGGGATCACCTGGACGTGATGAAGTTTGAACTGAAGGAAGGTCGTTTCTTTTCACGGGAATTTGCCACCGATTCAACAGCGGCTATCATTAACGAAGCAGCCGTGCGGGAATATGGTTTCCAAAATCCGCTGTCAGCAGAGTTGACCGACTTCAATGGGACAACTCCGGAAAACATCCGCGTGATCGGAGTAGTGAAAGATTTCAACTTTGAATCCTTGCGCAACACGGTGCGGCCTATGGTAATCCGCCTCGTGGACTATTCACGGATAATGGTGGTGCGCTACGAGGGCAACCCGCAAACCGTGGTCGCAGCCATCGAAAAGCAGTGGAAAGAGCTGGCTCCGGGCGAGCCGTTAGAATACACCTTCCTCGACCAGAACTTTGATTCGCTCTTCCGCAGTGAAATGCGCCTGCGCGACATCTTCACCACCTTCGCCATGCTGGCCATCTTCATTGCCTGTTTGGGATTGTTTGCGCTGGCCGCCTTTACCACCGAACAGCGCACCAAAGAAATTGGGGTGCGCAAGGCCATGGGTGCGTCCGTGTTCAGTCTCACCGTGTTGCTCTCCAAAGAGTTTACCCGGTTGGTGTTGATCTCCATAATACCGGCCCTCCTGGTCGGGTGGCTCGCGGCCGACTGGTGGTTAAAGGAATTCATGTATCGTATCGAATTGAATCCTGTGCTTTTTGTAGCCTGTGCGCTGGGCGCCATCGTGATCGCCTGGATTACAGTTTCCTACCAATCAATAAAGGCAGCCAAGGTAAACCCGGTCAATTCCCTGCGGTACGAGTAATGGAAGCGTTGATTGCAGATAAATGACGGGTTAAAGCTTTGAGCCGACATCTTCGAGGGTCTTTGCAAACTTGTTTAACGACTGAAGAGATGAATTCCTGAGTTCTTGCCAGATGATCGTGCCAACGATTGAGGGCCAGAACAAGGAAGAATCTATGGAACTACCGGCATGCGCTTCAACCTTTTCGAGTTCAAGAGTTAATTGGTCACGAATGGGCTTGGGTACAGCGGGATCCTGAGCGATACTTTTAACTTTTTGCAATCCAAGTTGTACGTTCCCACCCTGAAACGCTGCAGCGGCTTCACAAATCTGATAGGGCCAACCTATTCCGGTTTCGGTAGCAAAAGCACCCCAGAAAAACCTGGCGTTTTCAAAATCCTTTTCTTTGATGTAGATGGACCCCAGAAGCAGATGGATCACCGCAGCTTCATACTTTCTCCTGGATACTTGCCCGATTGATACACTCTGTCTTGCCTTCGCTGATTCTTCCGCAGCCAGTAAATACCATCCAGCCTGGTATTGGGTAATTGCACGAAGACTTTGCCCAAGGTATTTCATATGGGAGTCATTACTCTGATTGCTTTTCTCCTCAACGATATTGGCTTCAGCGAAAGCAAGTGATGACTTCCCCGAAACACTCCAGAAATAGCCAAGAAACAAATGAGCGTAGGGAGTACGTATTTGCAGACTGTCGGGTTGCTGATCGTTATACACCGCCATGGAGCCGGCCAAAGCAAGTTGTGACGCGGTCTTGTACGTTTTATACGTCACTCCCGAAGTGGCTTTCTCATATTGTTTGCGTTGTTTGCGCAGCGAGGAAGAACATCCGGAGAACAGAATAAAAAGCGAAAGAATTATAGACAGGCGTGGCTTCATTTTTTGAGTATCCCGTGAATATATTCATTTATAATAACATGCCATTTTTGGTAGGAGAGTAAAAGGAAAGTTTACGTTTGAATTGTACTAAAACAGGGATGCTTACAACAATGTGTTGCGAATTGTCTGCGGGGAACTATTTTTTTCAACCTATTGTCGCTGAAGCCTTTCTTTTATCAAAATTTGGAGATGAAATTGAACCATAAGAAATAACCCGCTCCAACAATAATCATAAAAATTCCTACTGAGTAGAGATTTGCTATAAGCATTTTTTTTTCAATGATAATTCCGTCCGAAGTGAAAAACCGTCTTGGAGGTATGAGCATCATTAAATTGAGGCCCCTTAGAGCTAATAAAAGAAAGACAAAACAAAGAGCGATAAATATATAGAAATTAATGGCTGCCGTAATTGACATAATAAGGTATACAAACAAGTTAGTACCCATCACATATGAGTTGACAGATAAAAGTGCCTTGTAGCTGATTTTGAATTTTTTGGTTAGCCTACTTGCAAAATATGCTGATAACGGGATTACGCAAATAACAAATGGAATGTAAATTTTGGTGAATAAATCGCCAGCGAACTTGACAAATATTTGTCTGATGGGTGTAATGACCGAGTCAAAGTTTGCTTTCTTGGCATTATCTTCTATAAGTATATTGCTAAGAAAATCGATGTAATTCTGCATAGCACCATCAAATATTTTATACCAATCAATAATGAAACTGTTGATGAAAAGCCAAAGGGTTAAACCCCCGAAAAGTAGTTTAAATGGACTGACGTAATGTTTGTTACCCTTTAGGTAGCCATCAAGTACATCTTTTGGTTTTTTACGTAAATCAATAAGCGTTTTGATCAACCCACTTTCGACACCAACTGATTCTCTAAAGAGATCCAATAATATCTCCTTATTACTTTTCTCTGGAATATCTGAGTTATTTGTTTCCATTAATTAAAGAAGTCAATATGTAAGCTCCCCTTAAAATAGGGCCAGGAGAAAGTTTTCTTTTCAGTCGAGAAGC
>CAZAUN010000002.1:0-375828 GCA_964488465.1 uncultured Ohtaekwangia sp.
GTTACCGATCAGGCCATTGCCATGGTCAATTCCTACTATTATCCCAACCTGGATATTAATACCGTATTAAGCAAACCACAGCACATTGCCTGGGGTGTACGAAAAAATTCACCAGCCTTATTGGAGGCCATTAATACCTGGATGAAGCAAAGCAAACGCACCGGCTACCATCGGGTGGTTTACAGAAAGTACTTTGCCAGCCCCCGCCTTTCATTAGCACGCATTAAGAGCGACTTCTCATCCTTGTCGGGTAACCGGTTGTCTCCCTATGATGAGCAGATAAAAATCGGAGCGGAACAAATTGGCTGGGATTGGCGCCTGATCGCCTCGGTAGCATACCAGGAATCGAATTTTAATCCGCAGGTGAAATCGTGGGCGGGAGCGATTGGATTAATGCAAATCATGCCAGCCACCGGAGAATATTTTGGTGTTAGCAACCTTTGGGATCCGGATCAGAATATAAAGGTGGGCATTAAGTTCCTCAAATTTCTTGACAACCACTGGGCCAAAACCGTTCCTGATCCGCAAGAGCGAATGAAATTTGTTCTGGCCTCTTACAATGTCGGGCTCTCCCATGTTATTGATGCGCAGAAGCTGACCCGGAAGTACGGCAAGGATCCAACCATTTGGGCTGACAACGTTGAATATTTTCTGTTACAGAAGTCCGATCCAAAATATTTCAGAGATCCGGTTACGGTGGTGGGCTATTGCCGGTGCGATGGTCCAGTTCGGTATGTGAAAGAGGTGCTGCAGCGATATGATGAATACAAGCTTCAGATTGACGCTTAACTGCTTTCGAGCTTGCTCACGATTTCTTCCAAATTTAATTGCGGCCAGATACTTTCCAGATTCGGAGTCTTCATCACTTCGTCCATGATGCGTTTCTGTTTTTGTCCAATGTCATAGGCATGTGCGTAAGACATTTCATCATAAAAAGTTACCATGGAATACAAGGGTATCCATTTTGACGGGTAACGTTCATGCAGCTTGGCTTCAATTTTTTTCCGAAGCAGAAAGTCGGCATCGGCAACCAGGTCGCGCATCTCAATGAAATTATCAAGCGCCAGTTGGGCAATTGCATCGGCATTTTTCTTGCGGGCTTTCTGAAATTCGGGCAACACGTGATCCCAATTATCGCGGTGGAAATGCAGCAGTTGATTAAGGATGCGACAATCTTCGAAACCGGCATTCATACCTTGTCCAAAGAAGGGTACAATGGCATGGGCAGCATCGCCTATTAAGAGCGTTTTGTTTTTAACCCAGGGATAGCAGCGCACCGTTACCAGCGAAGAGATCGGATTTGTGTTGAAGTCCTCCAGCAGCGTGGGCATGAGTCGGAGTGCATCCGGAAACATCTGTTCAAAGAACGATGTCACTTCCGTATTTGTATTGAGTTTCTGAAAGGAGGCTGGTCCTTCAAACGGAAAGAAAAGCGTGCAGGTGAAGCTTCCATCCGGATTAGGAAGAGCAATCATCATGTAACTTTCGCGGGGCCAGATGTGAAGGGCATGTTGCTCCAATTGAAAGGCTCCGCCCATACCCGGTGGAATCTGCAGTTCTTTATAGCCGTGGTCGATATAATCCTGAGAATAATTAAAGCGGTCTGTGATCTGCAGGGCACCACGTACAGCGGAGAATGCACCATCGGCACCAATGATCAGATCAAAGGCTTCTGGTTTGCTGTCTTGTACCGTAATCGTTGTTTTTTCCAAATCAACCCCGGTGATGCGTTTTTCGAACTGGAAATTCACCCCCAGTTGTTCGGCCGCATTCATTAACACAATATTGAGCGCACTGCGCGAAACGGAATTAATGAATTGGCCCTCTTTGCCGTAAGCCTGAAAAGTTAGATTACCTTGCAGATCGTGCATCATCCGTCCTCGCATGGGGATCGCAACTTTTTTCATTTCTTCGGCAAGGCCCACTTCTTCCAGGGCACGTAATCCGCGGTTGCTCAACGCAAGATTGATAGAGCGTCCTCCTTCAGCGCCCTTTTTGCGCATGTCACTTCTACGTTCAAACACGGTAACCGAGTAGCCTCGTCTAGCGAGGTAAATGGAAAGTAAGGAGCCCACTAATCCTGCTCCGGTGATGGCAATTCGCTGCTTCATTTCAATAACGCACGATTAAAAATTTCAACAAAGCGATAAACATCTTCAAATGAATTATAAAGCGGTACCGGGGCCACCCGAATAACTCCCGGTTCACGCCAATCGGCAATTACTCCTGCTTTTGAAATTGATTTGAAAGTTTTCTCACCATTTTTTATTGTCAGCAGGGAAAGTTGACAACCCCGTTCTTCAGCTTGTGCAGGAGTAATTATTTTAAAGTATTGCGTATAGTTCGGGATGGATTTCAATAAGTATTCCAGATACCCTGTTAGCTGAATGCTTTTCTTGCGAAGATTGTTAATGCCGGCTTTTTCAAAAGTGGTAAGGGATGCCAGATGGGCTGCACCCGAAAGAATGGGATAATTGGAGAGTTGCCATCCATCTACCCCCGACATGGGTTGGAATCCTTTTTTCATTTGAAAGCGCACTTTTTCTTCATGACCCCACCAGCCTGCAAACCGGGGCATTGAAAAATCGGTTGAGTGTTTTTCATGCACAAATGCTCCCGCCACCCCACCTGGACCGGAATTCAAATATTTGTAGCTGCACCAAACTGCAAAGTCAACACCCCAGGCATGCAAGGAGAGGGGTACGTTGCCAATGGCATGTGCTAAATCGAAACCTACATAAGCACCCGCTTCATGACCGGCCTTGGCTATGGCTTTCAGGTCAAAGAATTGCCCTGAATAATATTGAACCGCACCAAACACTACCAATGCAAGTTGATCGCGATGTTCTTCAATCGCCTTCAGAATATCTTCTGTACGAAGAACATGTTCACCTTCCCTTGGCTTGAGTTCGATCAAGCCATCGGCTGGATTCAGGTTGTGATATCGAAGCTGTGATTCGAATGCATATTGATCGGATGAAAAGGCTCCAGCTTCGGTAAGGACTTTATAGCGGCTAGCAGTAGGTCGGTAAAATGAAACCATCATAAGGTGAAGGTTGACCGTGAGTTGGTTCATCGAAACCACTTCCTGCGGTTTGGCACCCACCAGGTTTGCTAAAACCTTTTTACTGAATTTGTGGTAATAGAGCCAGGGCCGTTTTGCATGCACATGCCCTTCAACGCCAAACCTTGCCCAGTCATTAAGCTCCTGATCAATGAAGGACCTGGTGATTTTAGGCTCTAATCCCAACGAGTTGCCGGTTAGATAAATCGCTTTTTTTCCGCCAACTTTTGGAAAATGAAATTGCTGCCGAAATGACTTTAAAGGATCTTTTTTATCAAGCGTACGGGCAAAAGCCAGCGAGTTTTCAAATTTCATGTAAGAGGTCAGTAAACATCAAGGTCATCCCGCGAAGGGAGTTTTGGAAATGTGTTGTGCGGCTCCGTCTGGTACCAGAATACAACGGAAGCAATATCATCTTGCAGGGGCAGGTACCGGCCATCGTTTCGCCAACCTAAATCCTGGATGGTGATCTTGAGATCTTTTTCAAAGCGTATCGGATCGTTAATGTGCCAACGGTACATGCCAAATCGTTGCATGATCTGGTAATGTCCATCGCCTTTTATTACCTGATGTAGCCCGGTGTACGGGCCGGTATATTCGGTATATTCAACTACTTCAACACCTTCTGCTACTTTCTTACGGGTATCCCAATCGTACGAGCCGCAGAAATAATCTTCGGTACCGGTACCGATGATGGTGGGGTATTGCTTGTCGCCATCCATAAAGAATTTGATTTCACCCTCTCCCCACCAACCGTTATCATGAATTTCGTACGCCATGTACGTTCCAACATAGTGACCGCGCCCCTTAATATTGTCAACCATAACATAGTCTTCTTTGTAGGGTACCCGATGAACTCTGCGAAACTGGGCATGAAAGTAGGCAGCATCTGTAGGTACTTCGGTAAGTACATAATCAACCTGGTAATACAGAATCATGTCTTTGTCACCAATGTTTTCCATTGTGATTTTGCATTTTTTGCGAAAAGGCATGGGCCAGTAACAATTGAAAGCGCTGCCTGGATTAACCGCCACCGCCAAAGAATTAAGATTCGAATATTTTCCCCAGGCCATGCCAAAGAAATCACCCACGGGAACTTCAACCGAAGGTTCGGTTTCATCGTCCCAATAAAACCGGAGGATGGAGTGGCGCCAGTTGCCCGTGGGGGTCATCCAGATGTGTTGAATGGACCCGGGACCATCAATCTCCGCCACCGTAAAAGTTGTTTTTGATTTGATGCGGACACTAGGACTTACTTTCCAACCTTGACCCAGGTCGCGAGAGGCATTGGACCCTGTCCCTTCAGTCGCCATTCCGCCCTTTCCTTTTTCACCATTAAAATTTTCAGGGGAGATGGATCGGCTTTTTGCCTCCGATAATCGAAACAAGTTCGACATGTTTGTTTCGATGCCATTAAACTTTTGAGCGGAGGTAGTGAGGCTGATCGATAAGATCAGCAAGAGGGGTGCATATTTCATAGCGGTAGGTTTATACAAAGCGGGGATCTGCCTCCATCACGGTTCCGCAGTTTTTGCAGGTCCTTAATTCTTTCGAACTATAAAACTCACGGAAGCGTGGCAGGAAGTCTTTTTCGATGTTATCCAGGTGAAACCTGTACTCGTGAAGTTTATGATTGCATTTATCACAGTACCATTGCAGGCCATCCAGTATTTCCTGTTCAGGACGCTTGCATTCAATCACGAGGCCCACGGAGCCTGCAGGACGTTCGGGGCGATGGGGCACGCGTGCCGGCAGAAGAAACATCTCCCCTTCCTTGATCGGAATATCAACCGCTTTGCCGTCTTCCTGAATGCGAACATTGATATTTCCCTCCAGCTGATAGAATAATTCTTCGGTTTCATTAAAATGAAAATCCTTACGGGCATTGGGCCCACCCACAATCATCACAATGTAATCACCGGCATCGGCATACAGGTTCTTGTTCCCCACAGGGGGTTTCAATAGGTCGCGGTTTTCAGTAATCCAATTTTTTAAATGAAAGGGTTTTCGTATAGGCATAAGTTATTCTTTAGACGTTCTATCGGTTCACTTTCCACCGTGCCAGCTTAGGGATATGACGGGTAAACACTCCGGTTACGATGCCCGGAAATCCCATCGCTTTAAGCTTCCCTTTTACTAATACCTTCATTTCCTCTACTGTAATATCAGGTTGAGTGAATTTACCGTGTTGATAACAATGGCTGCAGTACATGGTTGACTTCGATCCATCCGCATGTGTGCCACCTTGTTGCGGATCTCGCTTCAGCGGCATGCCACAGCTTTGACAATTTTTATGAACCGCCTCCATATTTCATGGTAGAATTGAATAGTGAAAGTTAAGGTTCTTTTATCTTTACTAAAAATCAATTTATGAATCTGGATTTGCGCGGAAAAAGAGCGGTGGTAGGCGGTAGCACACAAGGAATTGGGAAGGCCGCGGCCATCGAATTGGCTTTGTTGGGGGCAACGGTTACTCTCCTTGCGCGAAATGAAGAAGTACTGAAATCAACAGTAAAGGAGTTGCCGGTTCCCTATTTGCAGACACATAATTACCTCGTAGCCGATTTCAATTTTCCCGATCAGGTCCGAACCGCTATCCAACAATTTGTAATCAATAACCCAGTGCATATTCTGATCAACAATACAGGAGGGCCGCCAGCAGGGCTGGCTGTTGAGGCGAAGATTGAAGAATTTATAAGTGCGTTTACATCACATTTAATTTGCAATCAGGTGCTGGTGCAGGCAGTTGTACCCGGAATGAAACAATCAGGCTACGGGCGCATCATCAATGTTATCTCTACTTCTGTAAAGGTTCCGTTACGGGGGCTGGGTGTTTCGAATACCATCCGCGGTGCCGTAGCGAATTGGTCAAAGACACTGTCGGTAGAGTTGGGTGCTTTTGGCATTACGGTTAATAATGTGCTTCCGGGTACCACCATGACCGGGCGATTGGATGCGTTGATAAAAAGCAAGGCTGAAAAATCAGGAAAGACCTACGAGCAGGTTAAACAAGAAATGATCGCGGAAGTGCCTGCCGGTCGTATTTCAGAGCCACAGGAAGTAGCCGCTGCCATTGCCTTTCTGGCCAGCCCGGCTGCAGGGTATATAAATGGGATCAATGTTCCAATAGACGGTGGACGCACCGGTAGCTTATGATGTCAATGGGTATCCGAGCAGCAATCTTCATATTACTCATAGGTTCAAACCAGAGTTGGTCGCAACCTGTTATTCTTGTTAAGGAGGAGTTTACGAATAACAACAATAGTTGGTGGACGGGTAAGGGTGAGAATTACGTCATGAAAATTGAGCGGGGTAAGTATATTTTAACAACCCTTCAAAAGGATAATGGACGCTATGTTACCATCAGTCCTTACATTGATAGTAAAAAAGATTTTTCGATCGAAGCGACTTTCATACAAAAGTCCGGAAGCGACAATAATGGATTCGGATTGCTCTGGGGCGAGTCAGGAGGAAAGTATCATGACTTTGTGATTACTACCAATGGGTATTACAAAATCTTAAGCCCTGAAACAGGGGAAGGATTAAACCAATGGATTGAATACAAAAAGGTAAAACCCTTGGGACAACCGAATGTATTGAAAGTCGAACAAAAGAAAAGTCGACTTTTTTATTCAATCAATGCAGACGTAGTAGCAGAAACTGGGTCGCTGCCAATTTATGGAAACCGGATTGGGTTTATTACCTATACCGATATGGTGTTGGAGGTGGATAACTTCATATTCAGACATGATATAAAGATTAATCTTCCACCCGACCTTGCTTCGGGACTCACAAAAGAGAATCTGGGACCGGAGGTGAACTCGGTTTATGATGATTTAGGACCTCACATTACTTCCGATGGCAAGATGATTCTCTTCGGTCGTGAGCATGCCCCCGAGAATATGGGCGGAAAAGATGATGGTGAAGATATTTGGGTTACCACCAGCGAAGATGGGGTGAAGTGGTCCAGGAGTAAAAATATGGGTAGTCCCATTAATGATCAGGAGGCGAACAATCTGGCAGCCATCAGTACGGATAATAACATGCTATTATTTTGCCGGCTCGATGGCTTTCAGATAAGAAAGCGAACAAAAGAGGGTTGGACCCCACCGGAGTACCTGAACGTGCGTTTCAAGAACGAATCAAAAAATATGGAGGCCAATCTTTCACCGGATGGTAAGGCATTGTTGTTTACGGCAAAGCTTACGCAAAATCTCTTTTATAATGAATCATCAGAAAGTAAGGAGAAAGATATTTATGTAACAACTCAAAATGAAAATGGCGAATGGTCCAGCCCCATCAATCTTGGTTCAAAAATCAATTCAAGAGGCGATGAGATCTCACCCTTTCTGGCAGCCGATGGTCGTACCCTGTATTTTGCTACCGATGGCCGACCGGGTTATGGGAACTATGATATTTTTATGAGTAAGCGTACCGGCACCTCGTGGACACAGTGGTCTGAACCTGTAAACCTGGGCCCGGAAATCAACACCACCGGGTTCGATGCTTATTATACAATTTCAGCGGCTGCCGATTATGCTTATATGGTGAGTGATCGCAATTCCATGGGAGCATCCGATCTGGTTCGCATCAAGCTCCCCCAGGCAATTAAGCCCGATCCGGTTGTGTTGTTGAAAGGTAGAACACTAAATGCTAAGACAAGGGAGCCCATTAGTGCTGACATTTTCTTTGAAGACCTTGCCCTTCGCAAAGAAGTGGGAGAAGCTATCAGCGATCCCAATTCCGGATCCTATCGAATTGCGTTAACCAATGGTAAGAACTATGGGATTCGGGCTCAGGCAAAAGGATATCTGTCAGTGAATGAGAATCTCGAATTGGTTTCGTTAACGGAATATCAGGAATTAAATAAGGATTTATTGCTGGTGCCGATTGAAGTAGGAGGTACTATTCTGTTGAACAACGTTTTCTTTGTACAGGGCAAAGCATTGCTAAAACCAGAGTCTTATCCTGAACTTGACCGGTTGGTACAAATCATGATGGAGAACCCGGCTATCAGGATTGAATTGGAGGGCCACACCGATAATGTTGGGAATAAAGCGGCCTTGCTAAAACTTTCAGAGGAACGTGTACAAGCAGTTAAAATCTATCTGGAGGGGAAGGGAATTAAAAAGGACCGGATTACAGGAAAAGGATATGGAGGCTCCAGACCACTCGCACCGAATGATACCAATGAAAACCGGCAACGGAACAGACGGGTAGAATTTAAAATCACCAAAGCGTAAATATTTCTTTATTCATCTGGTTTGCCACAACCTTATTCCAGGGGCAGGGTAACCAACAGATTTGTTCCAAATTCAGCAGAGGAACTGATTTCTAACTTTCCGCCTAAGGTTTCAGCACGCAAATACATTTGGGATAGCCCAAGTCCTTTTCGAGCGGGTGTTGGTGTAAAGCCCTTGCCATTGTCTTCGATGGTAATTACCAACTCATTTCGGTACCCAAAGATCTGGATATCTGCGGTGGAAGCCTGGGCGTGCTTGATGATGTTGTTTACTGCTTCCTGTATTATTCGAAAGACTTGATGGGTAAAATTGGCAGGTAGGTTTTCCGGTACGTCATAGTAATGTACGTGAAAATCAAGATTGCTTTTATGCTGAGAGGCTGCGAGATTGGAGACCAGTTCCTGCAACGTTAAGTTGAGCATGGATGGTGGCAATATCTGATGCGACAGGTTCCGGATATCTTCTGATAGGGTATGGATCTGATCGTTGATCACATCCTGATTTTTTGTATTGCTGGACACCATTCTTTGAAGGGCACTTAACCGGCTTCCGATATCATCGTGCAATTCCCCGGCAATACGTTCGCGCTCCTTTTCTACACCTTGAACATAGGCTTGCATCATTTCTTTTTGATGTCGCGCAATCTTCAACGTAAGTTCATTGCGTTCGTCATAAACCTTTTTCATCACATAAGTCAATCCAATTGAGAAGACCAGAATTTCAATTAAGGCCCCAATAAAAAGCGGATTAAAAGGAAGTTTTTCAATCCATCCAAAATCTTCGGTGATGGAAATTATAGCGGAAATCAACGTAAAGAGGTATGCAGCCAGGTAAAAGACCGCAATTCTTCTTTCATGCTGGTAGCAAACGATACCCGCCAGCAAGCACGAAACATTGGCAACAAGTGTGATAAGCAACACCAAGGGGACAACAAGTTGGCTATGCTTCAGAAAAAAATCGGATAGCAATGGGGTGATTAGAAAAAGCAATCCAAAAAAAATGGCGACCGAAATAAGTACCCGATCAATCAGGGCTGAATACTTTTTGATGCTTAAGTATTCTCTCGAAAATAACACAAACAGGGAGGTAGCGATGCCGTTGATAACAACCCGAAACAAGCTGTTAATATTTTCAGCATTGGGATAGATTAATTGAAAACTAAGGCCTTCAGCCGTTGCCAGAAATGTAATTGCTGAAAGAATAAATAGAAAATACAAAAAGTAGATTTTGGCTTGAAAGAAAAAGCCAGCAAGAAGGCTGTATATCCCAACCACCGCCATCATGCCAAAGCAGATTCCATAAAACAAGTTTACTTTGAACGTTTGACCGGCATGCGCGTGGGTATTCCAGAGATAGATTGGAATAGTGAGGGATGAATTCAATTTCTCAATTCGGATAAAATAGGTTTGAGCGGAGTCGCCAACAATAGGCCAAACAAAATTTGGGTGATAAAAATAACGGGTATGGAAGGGGAGGTGATCTCCGGTTTCATTACCAAGTTTTTTTATCCCATCAGCCGTAAGCGTAAATACTTGTATTTTATCGAGATGTGGATTTTGAATTTCTAGCAAGTACTCGGATTTTGCCGACACTCCTTTGATGGGGATAACCAACCAGATAGCTTTATTGGTATATCCGAAATTAAATTTAGAAAAGGGGAGTAAGGTTTTGGTTTCCAGCGTTCGGGTTACAATCGAATCGATCCTCGTCTCTGGATCAGCGAATAGATAGTAAGCATGGTTTATAAGTGAAATTTTGTCACGCGAACTTCTTAAGTCGAGTGTATCCTGCGACTGCGCATGCACTGAAACGATTAAAGCTATAAGAAAAAGCTTACAAAAGATGATTCGCATGGGCAAAATTAACAAGCTCAATTACGTTGTTAATTTTGAGCTTCTTAAAAATATTTTTACGGTGGGTATCAATGGTATGAACACTCAGAAAAAGTTCTTTGGCAATTTGTTGTGAAGATTTACCGGAAGCCAGGTGTTTGATGAGTTGAATCTCTCGCCTGGTCAGGCGCATCTTATCCGTAAACTGATCCCGAAACAATTTAGCGTTATCGAGTTCTTGCTGAAGGGTTTTTGACAGGTAAAAGTTTGTGTGTTCAACTTTTTCCATGGCTTCCAATAATTCTTGACTGCTTACATTTTTCTGCAGGTATCCATTGGCGCCTTCCTTTTGAGCCCGCTGAATGAGAAGCTCATCATGATACATGGTTAGAATAATTACTTTCAGATCCAGATCCCGCTTTCGGATTTGTGCCAGCAAGGTAAATCCATCACTTTCTTTCAGGTTCAGATCGAGCAGCAGGATGTCTGGTTTTAGTTTCTCTAGTTGATCGATTAGATCTTGTCCGCGCTGTGTTTGACCGATTAGCCGATACCCGCTTTGTTGCTTAAATAAAAGATCAAGCCCTTCTGCAACTATGGTATGATCGTCACAGACGAAAATTTTTCGTTCATTCATAAAAATCAAGACCCCAAGTATATAAAAAATACCGTTTTCCGGGTATTTTTTTGTTTCGAAAGAAAGTGTATGGTAAAAGTGATTAATGCCTAGAGTTGTATCACTGGCTAGCAAATATCTTCAACAAAATCTAATTGTTAACTTGAGCCAGATTTTATCAACCATGGAGGTTATCCATAATTACATCAATGGGAGTTTAATCGCAGCCAGGGGGGGTGCGCTTTTGGAGAATTTTAATCCGGCACTTGGAAGTTCGTATTCTCATTTACCGGATTCTGATGACTTGGATGTTCAGGCTGCCAGTGAAGCTGCACAACAGGCTTTCAAGTCTTGGTCGCGTATGCCCATGCAGAAAAGAACTGCCATTTTATTAAAGATTGCGGACCTTATTGATCGCGACCTCGACCCACTGGCGATGGCTGAATGCGTTGATCAGGGGAAGCCCCTCAAGCTGGCGAAGGCTGTCGATATTCCAAGGGCTTCCGCTAATATGAGGTTCTTTGCGATGGCGGCCGAGCATTTTGCGTCCGAGTCGCACTTAATGGAGGGGGAGGCCATTAACTATACAACGCGGACACCCCTTGGAGTGGTGGGTTGTATTTCTCCGTGGAATCTACCCTTGTACTTATTTACCTGGAAGATAGCCCCAGCACTGGCGGCCGGGTGCACGGTGGTGGCCAAGCCTTCCGAGCTCACCCCTATGACGGCCTTTTTGTTTTCAAAATTGTGCATGGAAGCTGGCTTGCCAGCAGGGGTTTTGAATATTGTACACGGCCTTGGTAATAAAGTTGGACAGGCGATCGTCAGCCATCCAGAAATTAAGGCAATATCCTTTACTGGCGGCACCGTAACGGGGCGTACTATTGCGGCCACCGCTGCACCTCTGTTTAAGAAACTCTCGCTTGAACTTGGGGGGAAAAATCCTAACCTCATTTTTGCTGATTGTGATTTTGAAAATGCCGTAAGCACTTCCATCCATTCCTCTTTTTCGAATCAGGGAGAGATCTGTCTATGTGGTTCGCGTATCCTGGTGGAACGAAGTCTCTATCCAAAGTTTGTTGATGAATTTGTAAAGCGGGCAAAGGCCTTAAAGGTAGGAGATCCCTTGGATGACCAGACCCGGGTTGGCGCGTTGGTATCGGAGGCGCACATGAAAAAAGTGTTATCCTATATCGATCTGGCAAAACAAGAGGGGGGAACTGTGTTGTGTGGCGGTAGTCGCATCATTGTACCGGGCCGGTGTGCTGGTGGATTTTTTGTTGAACCGACTGTGATTGTGGGTTTGGATCAGTACTGCCGTACCAATCAGGAAGAAATTTTCGGACCAGTGGTTACCGTTGCTCCGTTTGATTCGGAGGAAGAGGCAATTAAGGATGCAAATTCCAATTCATATGGGTTAAGCGCAACGTTGTGGACCCAGAACCTCACGCGTGCCCATCGTGTTGCCCATCAGATCAAAAGTGGAATCATCTGGATTAACTGCTGGTTGTTGCGTGATTTACGAACACCCTTTGGAGGCATGAAGCAATCGGGCGTTGGCAGAGAAGGCGGATGGGAGGCCATGCGTTTTTTTACGGAGGCGAAGAATGTATGCATTAAGCTTTAATTTTTTGCCATGAAGCGTCATTACCCAACGTATGCTCAGTCAATCGGTCTGATTTTACTTATGATTCCGATAGGGGTGGTGCCTATTTTATTTTTGGTCGTCTTTCATGTTGCAGAAAGCACATTTGCCATTGTGGGTGTATATGCGATGATTATGTTTTTGACGATTATTGCCGGATTGAATTTCCGGAGGGACTTCACTTTTTCGTGGGGGACATTCCCCGTTTCTTTATTGATTATTGCGTTTGCCTTCCTGATTAGTTCCCATTTGATTTTAGAGCCACTGACGAGCAACATACCACCACCGGAAGGACTTCAGAGAGCTTTTTCGGAATTGATTCAAATGCCAATGCTCGCTTTCATCATGATAGTTGTCTTGGCTCCGTTGCTTGAAGAACTTCTTTTCAGAGGCATAATTCTAGATGGCTACCTAAAAAATTACAGCCCGGTTAATAGCATACTAATTTCTGCCTTTTTGTTCGCATTAATCCATGGCAATATTGCCCAAGGAATTGGTGCCTTTTTGATGGGCGTGGTTGCAGGAGTATTGTATTGGCGAACAAAATCACTCTTATTCTGCATAGCCTTACATTTCTCAAACAATTTTACGGGCTATGTAGCCATGATGATGGATCCTGAAAGCCTGAACTCTGAAGGAACATTGCGGCAGTTAATCAATAATGACTTAATCTACTTTGCTATTTACCTAACACTCTGCCTGATCTTTGCTGCCTCCGGTTGGTATCTGTGGGTTAATTATGTTAATCCTTTCCGCGAATTGTTTACGCGTAAGCCAGTCGTCTTTTCTGGGACTGCCAGCGCGGATCAAGTTGAGTAAGTCTGATGTATAGACAAACAGAATTAGTCTGAATACACTTCGCAAACACACCGAAAGCCTAACCACGCTTCTGGCTTGAAGTAGAGCATCTTATTCCCAATCGCACTTTCGCTGGGATAATGAAACCAACTTCCACCCTTGGCGATTCCGGGCTGGTCAGTCATCTCAGCCACATTTCCAATCATATGGTAGAGGCCTAATCGATTCGGTTGAGTCCGTTTATCATAGATATAAGCGGGTGCGTAATCTCCGTATTGAAAATAGTCTTCAAACGATTTTATAACATTGAAGATAATTTCTTCTTTCTTATCGATGAACACCTTAAGATCGCGCTTAAAGTATCGAAACTCCACTTCCTTGTTTACTTGTTTGAAGTACTGTTTTGATTTTCGCTTCTCCAGGGAAGAAGAACCGTAGATAATTTCATATCCAAAGGGATAGCGCTGGATATCCAGATCACCCGTTGCCGCCCGATCCCACTCAGCTTCCGAGGGCAAGCGGTAGACAAAGGAGGCGTTTGTTTCAGACGATATTTTGGCGGAGACTACCTCCGACCGCCAACGACAATAATTAATAGCTTGAGCCTGCGTAACCCCTACCACAGGAAAATATCGATAGGCTGGATACCTTAAGTAATGTTTCCAGCGTACGGAATCTCCGTACGCTAGCCACACTGACGTATCAGGAAGTGCATTCTTGTAATATACTTTTCCTGAATCTTTTTCCAGGTAATGCAGGTATTCAAGCCAATGGATATTGGCAATCTCGGTTTTATCAATATAAAGATTGGACGACAACCAGACTGTATTGGGGGGAGCTTGTAATGAATCTTGTGCATGTACGGCAAGAACACACAAACAAATGAGCAGGGCAGCAAACAAACTCCTCACGAACTGCTATTTTTGGCTTTTCATAGATAATGAAATTCTTTGATATCCAGCATGTATTCTTTACGGTACTGGGCTACTCACTAAGCTACCTGGAGTTTTTTGCTGTTGTATTTGGATTGCTGGCCGTAGCACTTTCGGCAGCAGCCAACATCTGGAGTTGGGTGATTGGCATTATCAATGTGGTGCTCTCGGCATTCTTTTATTACCAGATACAACTGTACCCGGATATGTTTCTCATGGGTTTCTTTTTTGTGACCAATATCATGGGGTGGTGGCGGTGGGCTCATCCCAAGCCCGGGGAGGAGGATCGCAAACGGGAATTGAAAGTCAGTTTTATGAAGCGATCACATTTCATTCTATTATTGACCGTTGGACTGGCCGGAACCTTTGTGGTTGGAGCGCTGGCATCGAAACTGCATGAGTGGCTTCCCTTTTTATTCAACCTGCCAAGCGCCTATCCATTTATTGATTCCTTCATTTTGGTGATGAGCGTGATCACCACTTTTTTAATGGTACAGAAAAAAATTGAATGCTGGATCATCTGGATCCTGATTGATGTTGTGGCCACGTACCTGTATTTTTTGAAAGGGGCCATGTTTTTTGGTGTTGAGTATGCCGTGTTTACCATCATTGCCAGTGCAGCCCTTTGGAACTGGATTCGGGAATATAAAAGTTATCCGGTGAAAGTATGAAACGCGGGTTGGTTATCGGGAAGTTCATGCCCGTGCACGAAGGTCATGTGGCCTTGATCCATTTCGCATTGGCACACTGTGATGAATTGATTGTCTCGATGAGTTATACCGAAGCCGATCCGATTTCCGGAGTGTTGCGGATTTCGTGGTTACGGGAATTATTCAAAAATGATCCCCGGATCAGGATTGAAAGTGTAGTGGATGATTTTGATGATCCTGCGCTGGCATGGACTGATCGGACCCGGGTATGGGCAAAATTTTTACGAGGCCGGTATGGAAAGATTGATGTGGTGGTCAGTTCAGAAGCCTATGGCCCCTTCTTGGCTACCCAGTTGGCGGCAACGTCTGTTTTGTTTGATCCTGACAGACTGAAATATCCGGTATCAGCATCAGACATTCGTCAGCATCCTTTCCGTAATTGGTCCTTTATTCCAGCTATCGTACGCCCCTTTTTTGTGAAGCGACTTTGTTTCTATGGCCCGGAAAGTACGGGAAAGTCCACCCTGGCAGAAACGCTTGCCCGGGCTTATCAGACTAACGTGGTTCCTGAAGTGGCCCGTGAAATGGTTATATCGAATCAATTTACACTGGAAGAGATCATTCAAATTGGCCATGCTCAAACCAACCGGATTCTGGACAAAACAAAAACAGCAAACAAGATTTTATTCTGTGATACAGATCTGATTACAACTCAAATTTATTGCCTTCACTATCTCAAGCAGATACCCCCCGTGCTATTCGAGTTGGAACGAGCAGTTACCTACCACCAATACTTTTTATTTGATATTGATGTTCCGTGGGTAGCCGATAACCTGCGTGACCTGGGTTCCAGGCGGTTAGAAATGTATCAGATCTTCCGGCAGGAGTTAACAAAAAGGAAACTACACTTTATTGAAGTTCGGGGAAGTTATCAGGAACGGGAGGCAATACTTCGTGTTTATTGCGACAACCTGCTATCAGATTAATACCGCTTGCCAGGGATTTCACTTTCAAATACTTCAACACACTTCCTATCCTGTAAAGTGACAAAACAGGTTGTTCCCAAAGGTCCACCAAACGTCAGGTTGCTGGTAAGCTTTCCTTTCATGACAACCTCCCGAATCAGGTTTCCTTCCGGAGAGAGAATGGCAACCGTCCCTTTACCGTGCCGGGTAACATAGAGATTACCTTGTTTGTCGCATTTCATACCATCCATTCCAAAGTCATTAAACTCATGGAATAACTTTTTGTTAGAAACATTCCCTTTGGAATCCACATCAAACACCCAGATTTTGCCTTGCAGGCTTTCGTTTACATAAAGTTTCCTTTCATTCGGGCTCAGTTCAATTCCATTCGTAGTGCCCATGTCATCTTGCAGAAGAGTAGCTTTATTCGGGCCATCGATTCGCCACAGCTTTCCAGTTCCCTCTGTCCAGTTTGGATCGGAGGCAAATAGTTGTCCCTTCCGGTTGATGCATAGATCATTAGGTTGATTGAACGAAGGGTTATGGACATAGGTGCTGACTACTCTGGTTTTCGCATCTACTTTTAATACATTGTGTCCCTTCCAATCGGCCAGTAATAAATTTCCCTTTTTATCGAACATGATGGCGTTAGCCACGCTTCCTTCCGGCAAGGTAACATAGAGCTCAACCTCTCCATTCGGCTTCACCAATCCAATGGTTCCATCTTTCAGATAGTTAACCACCAACAGGTTTCCGGCCTTGTCTACATTCGGGCCTTCAATGTTTTCGGAGAAGATGTCTTCGGCTGTAAAATCACGGGCTTCGTAGTATTGCGGAAATACGAGTGTAAGCGGTGTGAATAAGATCAATATAATTCCCCAAAATCTCATGCGGTTTTACCTACTCTATGACCTTTCATCGCGAAATAGCAGATGAACAGATAACAAGGAACCATTATCCAATACGCTTGCTGGCTATTCCAAAGTTCGGAGAGTTGTCCATAAACCAACGGTAGGATAGCACCACCGGCTATCGCCATAATTAATAATGCAGACCCGATCTTGGTAAATTTTCCAAGGCCATCAATCGCCAACGGAAAAATGGCGGGCCACATTAGCGAGTTAGCCAGTCCAAGCAAAGCAATGAAAGCCACCGAAGTATAGCCGCTGGTAACAACCGCCCCGATGGTAAAAATTACTCCCAACCAGGCACAAAGCTTAAGAGCCGTTGCTTGCGATAAATACTTCGGAATAGCAACGATGCCTACGATGTATCCGATCAACATAAAGGCCAGCGTAGCTTGTGTAAAATAGCGGGCTGTTGCTAATTCAATGCCCAATGATTTTCCATAGCTGATGATTGTGTCTCCGGCTAAAACTTCCACCCCCACGTAAAGAAAAAGTGTAATTACGCCTAAGATGAGATGAGGAAATTGAAACACGCTGGTTTTGTGCGAAGATGCGTTGGCTTGACCATCTCCTTCGCCACTGTCATCGATATCGGGCAAGGTGGAGAACAAGATGGCAATGGCCAGAAAGACCAGCACACCGGCAATGATCATGTAAGGAACGATTACCCGGCTCGCTAGTTCATCCAGCGTTGCATTTTTGGTTGCCTCGTCCATGGTTTTTAAACTGGCTTCCAGCGCATCGGCATCACTCAAGGCAATGTATCCAAAGATCAAACCAGCTAGAATACCCGCTACCTTATTGCAAATACCCATAATGCTGATGCGCATGGCAGCACTTTCAATCGGACCAATGATGGTAGCATAGGGATTGGAAGCGGTTTGTAAAAGAGCGAGACCTGTACCAATGATGAATAAGCCTACCAGAAACAAATCGTAGTTGCGGGCTTCTGCCGCGGGTACAAACAGGATAGCCCCTATCGCCATAATAAAAAGTCCTACCGACATCCCTTTTTTATAACCTGTCTTCTTCAATACATACGAGGAGGGAATGGCCATAACGGTATAAGCAATAAAAAAAGCGGTAGCGACCAGGTAGGATTGAAAATCCGTTTTTAATTCACAAGCAATCTTAAGGTACGGGATAAGGGTACCATTAATCCAGGTAACAAATCCGAAGATGAAAAACAGGACCCCAATGATGGTAATTGACATGAGGTAACTGGAGGGTCGGGTTTGGGTCATAGGTAGGAGGGGGTTAGGCTTTCCGCAGTAAACTTCTATTTTTGCACAACTTTTAAATATCGGGTAATTACCCACTTTTAATTAATTCTCGCAAGTTGAAACAGGATCAAAAACTCTCTTTACTCGTGATGGCGGCCGGTATGGGCAGCCGGTATGGTGGCATCAAGCAAATTGATGGCTTTGGGCCCAATGGTGAAACTATCATGGACTATTCTCTTTATGACGCATTGCGAGCTGGATTTACAGAGGTGGTTTTTATTGTGCGCGAGGAAATTAAAGAAACCGTAAGGGAAATCTTTCAACCAAAACTAAAAGGCAAGGCCGATGTACATTTTGTAGTGCAAACTCTGGAGAAGTTTGTTCCGCATCAGTTTTTGCCGATCGATCGCAAGAAACCCTGGGGAACCACCCATGCGATGTTGTGCGGCAAAGAGGTTATCAAAGGACCTTTTGCTGTCATCAATGCAGATGATTTCTATGGTAAGGAAGCATTTGAATCTCTGGCGAATTTCTTTCGTACGGCACCGTCTGATCACCATGCCATGGTAGGGTATACACTAAAAAATGTATTGTCGGAGCACGGTAGTGTTTCGCGCGGCATTGCCACCCGCGATGATGCTGGCTATTTGAAAAGTATGAAGGAACATACGGTCATTGTTCGGGAAGGAAATAAGATCATTTCGAAGAATGAGGGTAATATGGAGTTTGATGCTACGGTGCCCGTGTCCATGAATTGCTGGGGGTTTCAGCCTGGAGCTTTTGAATTAACTGAAAAACTGTTTGTTGAGTTTGTTTCTAAAAACTATCAGAATCCTGCTTCTGAATTTTACATCGCATTAATGGTAACTGAATTGATTAACCGCGGCCTGGGCAAAGTACATATTTTACCGGGCGGTAAAACATGGTTCGGGGTAACCTATAAAGAGGACAAAGAAGAGGTGTCGCAGAAGATCCGGAACCTGGTGCAGGAAGGGTTGTACCCATCCAAACTCTGGTAACGGATGAGACCTGTTCCGGATTTAGTTTTAGGTGCATTTGGGATCTCATCCGGAGCCTTGATCAAACCGATTGGGTCTGGACATATTCATCAAACCTTTCAGGTTGAAGATGGGAGGAAATTTATTTTACAGCGGATCAATAAAAATGTGTTTACCAGGCCGGAGGTAATTGCACGGAATAACCGACTTGCGGCAGAGCATTTATTTAAGAATCATCCAGCGTATCTTTTTCCCACCCCGATTCCGGATCAACACGGAAATGATTTAGTGTATGCGGAGGATGGCTTTCCCTGGAGGTTGTATCCGTTAATTCAAAATACGGTAACGGTTGATTTTGTCACCTCCGCACAACAAGCATTTGAAGCAGCCAAGGGATTTGGTTTGTTGGCGCGCAATCTTGAAGGAATAAATTGTAATTTGTTTGAACCTACCCTGGAACGGTTTCACGACCTCAGCTGGCGCTATGAACAGTTTGAATCAGCGCTTGCTAATGCTGCGGATTCCATTCAGGCACAAGTTTCAGAAGAAATAGCGTTAGCCAAACAGTTTAGCTTCCTGGTGGATGAATACAAAAGATTAATTAAGAGTGGTACGTTAACGCTACGCATTACACACAATGATACAAAGATCAACAACATCCTATTCGATCAAGACCTGAGTAAGGCCATATGTGTTATTGACCTGGATACCCTGATGCCGGGTTATTTCATTTATGACCTGGGGGATATGGTGCGCACGTGTGTAAGTCCGGTAAGCGAGGAAGAAAGCGATGTTTCCATGATTGCTTTTCGAAAGGAGATTTATGACGCACTATTATCGGGGTATCTTTCCGAAATGAGACCATTCTTGACCCCTGCGGAATTGGCGGCCGTTCCATTTGCCGGCAAAATGATGACGTATATAATGGCGTTGCGGTTTCTGGCCGATTTTTTGCGAGGGAACACCTATTATCATATTTCCTATCCTGATCAAAATAAGGTACGGGCCCGTAATCAACTGTACCTTTTAAATATTCTAGCCCGGGTGGTTTAGTAAAATTTTACATCTTGCAGTTCAGGTTTAATTGCAATCAATCTACACGATTATGAAGCAGCTAGTTTTATTGACTTCTTATTTTCTGATTACGATCACCGGCTATGGCCAACTCAATTCACCGGCACAGAAGTATGCCGAAACTGTAACGGTGGAGGATTTAAGGGATGGCCTTACCATTTTGGCATCGGATGCATTGGAAGGTCGTGAAACGGGGAGCCGAGGTCAAAAAATGGCCGCAGCATTTATTGCCAATCACTTCGAACAATTGGGGCTACAGGCACCGGTAAACGGATCGTATTACCAACCGGTTGATCTGTATTCCGTTACGCCCGGTGAGATCTTTGTACGGAGTAACGGCATTCAGTATAATAACTTTAAGGACGTTGTGTATTATGGCTCAGCGCCAAGCAATGGAGTTATTTCTGGTGAAGTTGTATTTGTTGGCAAAGGAACCGAAGCCGATTATGCGGGGCTGACCGTTAAGGACAAAGTCGTGGTACTACTTAGTGACGCGCTTTCCTTCAACCTTTTTTCCGCTTTGCGTACACCCGTGGCGCTGGCACTAGAGAAAGGTGCCAGCATGGTGATGGTTTTATCAACATCAAATTCCAACGAGTTTGGCCAATTTGCGACCCAGCTTCAGGGATTCTTGTCGGAAGGGAATCTTACATTGAACAAACCTAACTCCGGCAGTGCCAATAAGGGTGTATTCTTGCTCAACCAGCCAGTAGCTGAAAAAATCTTTAACACTACGTTTAGTAAACTAACGAAAGCGGCCGCAGAATCTCCAAAAACAAAGTCGCTGATGAAAATCAAACCGGGTAAGATTGAGTATCAGGTATCCATGAATATTAATTTGGTAAAATCGGAGAATGTGCTCGGCTATCTGGAGGGAACTGACAAGAAGGAAGAAGTGATCGTTATCACGGCACACTATGATCATATCGGCCTTCGTGATAGTGGTTCAGGAGATCGCATCAATAATGGAGCAGATGATGATGCGTCCGGTACCATGGCTGTGTTGGAAATGGCAGAGGCCTTCGTGCAAGCCGAAAAGGAGGGGAATGGTCCGCGAAGAAGTTTGTTGTTTATGACGGTAACCGGAGAGGAGCAAGGGTTGTTTGGCTCACAATATTATGTTGAAAACCCGGTGTACCCGCTAGCGCAAACCGTAGCCAATCTGAACATCGATATGATTGGACGAAGGGATGGGGAGCATGCAGGAAAGCCGGATTATGTATATGTAATTGGTTCTGACAAGCTCTCTTCCGAATTACACGAGATCAACGAGCGTAACAATAACTCCTACACAAAACTGGCATTTGATTATACCTACAACGATGAGAATCACCCGACCAACTTATATAAGAGATCGGATCATTGGAATTTTGCCAAGAACGGAATCCCCATCATATTTTATTTTGATGGAATTCATGAAGATTATCACCGGGTAACGGACGAGGTTGGAAAAATTGAATTTGATTTATTGGCTACCCGTACAAAATCATTGTTTTATACTGCCTGGGAGCTGGCCAATCGCGAAAACCGAATAAAAGTGGATAAGCAATAGCTGCCTCGTGTATTAGAAAGGCACATGAACATGCCGTTCAGCATGATAACTTGACCGAACCAACGGACCGGATTCCACGTATTTCAAGCCGCGTTTCAATCCTTCCTCTTTGTACATAGCAAAGGTATCCGGATGGATAAACTCGGCCACTTCCAGGTGCATTTTGGTCGGTTGTAAATATTGTCCCAGAGTTAAAATCATCAATCCGTTGGCCGCTAAATCATCCATGGCCTTGAACACTTCCTCCTTGGTTTCACCAACCCCTAGCATGATTCCGGATTTGGTTCGCTTTCCTGCTTCACGAATCCGTTTTATTTGCTCCAGACTACGTTCGTATTTTGCTTGCGGGCGTACGAGACGGTAAAGCCTGCCTACTGTTTCCATGTTATGCGAAACCACCTCCTGGCCACCCTCAATCATCCGGTACAAGGCATCCCAATTTCCTTTGGTGTCCGGAATTAATGTTTCAATGGTGGTTGTTGGACTTAAGGCTTTTGTTTGAACCACGGTTTGATACCAGATTTCAGCACCCCGGTCTTTCAACTCATCGCGGTTAACAGAAGTAATCACGGCATGCTTTACGCCCATTTTTTTTATTGCTTCTGCAACCCGCGCAGGTTCTTCAACATCGTATTCGGTTGGTCTTCCGGTAGCTACTGCACAAAAGGTGCAGCTTCGTGTACACACGTTTCCTAAAATCATGAAGGTGGCTGTACCGGCACCCCAGCATTCACCCATGTTTGGGCAATTGCCGCTTTCACAAATCGTATGAAGTTTATTCTCGTCAACCAGCTTGCGCACTTTTGCGTATTCGGGGCCAACGGGTAACTTCACACGTAACCAATCAGGTTTGCGTTTTCTGGTTTCTTCTTTCGATATAACCGGTAGTTCGATCATAATCTGATTGAGCGGAGGGTTAATACCTACCGTTCTCCAAAACAATAGTTATTTACCGATAAGTTCCTTGTATTGATCAGCACTCAACAGGCCGCTTGCTTCGGCAGGTGTTGAGATTTCCACCTTCACCATCCATCCCTCGCCATACGGATCGCTGTTTACCTTTTCGGGTGCAGACTCCAGACTTTTATTAAACTCAGCTATTTTTCCGCTGATGGGCATATACAAATCGGAAACAGTCTTCACAGCTTCAACAGTTCCAAATACTTCGTGCTGATTGATTTGCTGGCCAACGGTGGAGATATCAACATAAACGATGTCTCCTAATTCGCCTTGGGCAAAATCAGTAATGCCAACGGTTGCTTTTGTGCCTTCAATTTTAATCCACTCGTGGTCTTTAGTGTACTTAAGGTCTGCAGGAATGTTCATAGGGATTGATAATTTGCCCCAAAAATAATGAAAGAATAGACCTAATGTGGTTCAAATTCCAGTTATTTTCCATCAGTAGGAGCCTGACTATTGTGCGAGGTTAAAGAGGATTTTGACACCCGCCCGGGTGGTAGAGCGCTTGTAGGAATTGGTTACCAGGGGCTCATTAATTGTTCTTTCCAGATAGGTTTGAACCCGCAGTTTCTGATTGACCAGGTAGCTGATGTTAGGCCGTAACTGAAAGTTGATGTTTCCATTCGTGATGGTATTGATTTCATCAATTTTTCGTTGAATGGTTCGGTTGTTGGCAACACTCATATTGAGTTGGAAAGTAATATCATTCTTGAGGGTGATTACGCGGCCCTGACTTTTGAAGGGCAACTTCATGTTGTTTTTGGTATAGCCCACATCCACGGACCAATCCTTGCTGTTGAGTTCTGTTATTTGTGAGTTGGAAATGTTGAGCGCCAGGTCGCGCTTGGTTTTGTACTCAAATCGGAAATTCAATTTTGTCTTTGTTCGGAAGTTGACTCCAATCAAAGGAGCAAATTGTTCACTAATCATCACCTGACTGATTACATAAACCGGTATCAATTCTCCGTTCGCATTTGTCTTACTAGCGAATTGTCCTTGATTATAATCTTCAATGGGATTACTGATCCGCACATCTTCGTACTCCAGTGAATTTGAATAATTCACCACCGAATAGGATGAATTATAGGCATGATTAATCGTTATGGATTGGAAAATATCCTTTAATCCTTCCAGTTTACTCAGCCCCGTATAATCCAGCCGCCAATTCGGAATTGGAATTACCGGAAAGGGAGAAAGAGTAACTGACTCAGCGGGTTTGCCCGTATACGCTGCGAGAAAGGCTGGAATGAGTACATCTTGCGACCGGGTTTCATACGAGTTACCGGTCAACCCGGTAAACCGATCCTGAACAATACCGATGTTATCTTCGAATTGATTGAACACGGTTGAGGTAAGGCTTTCATTATTTTTAAAGGCGGTGTTAATCGTCAGGATAGAGATTTTATAGGATCCAATCCGGCTGGGGCTTAACGACTCATACGCGGTTCCGGTGGAATCGATGCGAAAAATTTCCTGAAAAGAAGACATTGAATTTTTCTTTACATCCAATTGAATTTTCAAATCAGGGGTCGGTTCGATAGCCGCGCGCATGCCCAGGTCGGTAGTCTGATTTTGCACGAAAGGTGTTGTTAATTTATTACTAGTCGATAACCAGCCATTATCAGCGGCTTTCTGTTGGAAGTTGGGATCTTGTTTTCCCAACACAAAACCCCAACCCGGAGCGCTCCAGGATTTATCCAAACCAAAGAGATGTGGCTCGGGTAAGTAACCTGGCAATATCGTTCCCTGATTAAGCGAATACGTTCCGGTAATGTTTCTTAAAGACATGATCAACCGGAAAAACCCTTTCAGAACTTTTAAATCCGGAGGCCGCTTTACGGTATCGGGTTGGGTGGCTTTGTTTTGAGAGGTTACGGTTGGTTTGGGCGTGTTAATGCTTTTTAGGAAGCCGATCTTATTGTAGAGTTTTACCATATCAATACGCCCGCTTAACGCCTGTTCTTGCGTATTCTGAATAATGTTACCGAGTTTCAAACTATCCACGGTTTCAAGAGGCCCTGCTTTCCAGTTATAACCCACATTATAGCGGTATTCGGCACCGAGCCAGTTGGTAAGCGGTAATTTATCCAGGGGCACGATGTAGTTCACTGAAATATTCTGATCAAAATTCTTCGGGCGTCCGAAATTTTTCAGATTGTTGATGACAATGTCAACCGAATCTTTGTTATCAAGATCACCATCCGGTTCATCGATGATGGCATTCATCCGGGCTGAGTAATCCAACGTTAATGATTTGGCTAAACTCCACCGTACATTATAAAATCGATTGAATACAAAAAACTTCTGATAATTCGGGATGGAACTGAGGGCATCCGTATTATCGTTTCGATAAATCATCTTACTAAAAGATCGATCTAATTCTCCGCGGATGGAGATGCTGGAGGGAAGCGGGTTAAAATTGAAATCTTTTATAAGTTGAAGAAAGGGCGAAGACAAGATTTTTGCGTCTTTAAAAGGCTCAAACCCTTTGAACTTAGGAGAATACTGCCAGGCAATAGCCCCTTTGTAATTTCGCCTGGTGTTTTCCTGCAGGTTAAAATTGGTTTGCGTAGCCTCGCTGAATGCATAGGTGAACGCAAAATTTTCAATATCATAAATATGACTTTTCGCTTCCTTGTTCAACTTCACCCTTCGCACGTTGGTGAAGTTGAGACTTCTTCGGATGGACTGATCTTGAATCAGCTTTTTATAGGCCTCTCGTTCCGCATCGGTATTGTATGATTTCAAGGCCGCTTCCAACCGTAAGTCGGGATTGGCCGGATCGTAATTGGGGTTTATTGTTGTATTCTCATAGCTGATGAACATCGGAATTTTTAAACCCGTCCAGGTGGGTAACAGTTTGTCAACACTCAGGTTGGCGGAAACATCATAGGTTGTGGTTTCACCGCGGGCCCGCTCTGAGATTTTTGATTGCACGCCACCATACCCAAAACTAATATGCCGAATGGCTCCGGTTACCGTTCCCAAATCCGCCAGCTTGGTATTTAACACCACGTTTCCGGCCCAACCCGCAGTGCGGTCAAAATCGGTGAGGCGCAATTCGTTTGCCCAAATGCAAAAATCGAAAGACTTACCATCGCCACTGCGAGGGTTGCGGACACCGATCATCATCATTTTAACCTGACTTAAATCCGGGCGGCCGAGAATCCGGATACCATGTTTATCAACTTGTCTGGGCCCTTCTTGTGGATACAATACGCCCAAATCAAACTCTTCGCGATCGCGATTGGCTTTTAGCGCATACAGTTCATCCAGATCAAGGTCGATTTGATTTTCATCGGGCCATACGACCGCTACATCCCGAGTACCGGGTGGAGTTATCTTCAACGGAATTTCAATTTCATAATAGTTCTCATTGAAGTCAGTACCTACCCGCAAAAAGGCGGTTAACTCACCGTCCTCAATCTTTTTATCGGTGTTGGTGCTGTGGGCACTCAGAAACATTTTAATGCGACCATAGTTAAAAAAGTCCATCGATACATTTTTGAAAATGGCACGGGCATCCCCATCGGGCAATTCATTCACACACATCTGAACTGATTGCTCGTTAAGTCTTCGTTGAACCGTGGAGGTATTATCGCGGTCGCGCCTGAGGGGTTCGATGTAGCCGGGCTTGATGTTATTACCCGCACCATTCTCCTCAACATTGACAACAGAAACAGCAAAGTTGTCCAGATTGGGTTCAATGGGTTCGCCAAAGCGCGACTCCTGCAGGTTGGCGGTATAGCGTCTCCACCGGTTGCCCACAGTGCGGAACTTGGCCATGCGCAACACCACCGGTTGCTGAAACTCGGATAAAAACATCCGGATGTACCGGACCGATTTAAATCCTTCCAGATTGCCAACCTTTTCGTCAAAACCGCGTACCGGAATGCGGAACAAGTACCAGGTCACCTCATCACCATTTACAATGTTGGAAATTTTATCAACAATGAATTTGTCGCCCACATCCAGTTGATTTGGTTTTAGTTCGATGGAATAGGAATAATATTCTTCCAGGTCGCTGATGGTATTATCCTGATTTAAGTCCTCATTGTCGGGAATAGTGGTGCCCGATTTTGGCGTTTCATCCGAACTGTTTAGCACCGGAGTATTATTTTCCTGCCCGTTGAAATTTTTATACCGCTCCAGAATTTTTGCATCGGCCGTATCAAACGCATCGCTTAAAAAATATTGAAAGTCATCAGCCGAAGGATCATTGGAAACCAGATCGCGAAGTGAGGGGTTGGCAATCGAATTCAGAAAACCGGAAAATTTATTTCGTTCATAGGTATTATTGGCTCCATCCAACCCTACATCCTGAAAGGGTCTTCCATCCGGGTTGTTATCAAAGGCATTGTTTAAGTACTGCTTATTTGTAACATATCCCCAATCGTTCGAAGTTACATTGATTGCAGTGGTGTCACCATCAGCCGGTAAGCCGTTTTCAAAAGCGTGCTTGCCATCGCGCATGACGTCTTCTGATAAACTTCCTAAATGAAAAGTAAGTCGCCCACCGGTGGTATTTACTTGCGAGGTATTGCCATCGTTGATCTTTCCATTTTCCGAATTGATAAAAGGATCCATGAGCCAAAACTCAAGATACTCTACGTTTGCTTTGTCAAAGTCAACTTCTGTGCGGATGGCAGTAATGATGCCACCCCAATTATTGGCTGGGTTCTGAAGAGTGCCGTCACCGTTTAGATTAGAGGCATTGTAATTGTAAGGCCCTCGTTCCGTAGGGTAATAGGCCACATCAAAGATTTGCTCATAGAAGTTACCCACCTGGGCATCAAAGTATCTGAAAATTTCCTGAGGCTCCACCGGTCGTACATAGTGATTGAGCAGGTCTTCTGATTGAATGTTTTGTGGTTTAAACTGACCTCCGGATCGATAGAAGATATTGTCAATCTGATACCAGGCCAGCTTGGCGCGCTTGAAACCGGCCCGCACATCATTCGGTGAGCCCGAAGCCTCATCAAACTCACGCGGAACCGAGGCAAGTTTCCAGGCTTGTGGACTGAGCAGACTGTAGGGTGTGGCCGTATTTTCAAAGTCATCGATGAAGGAGGTTCCTTCACCATCAACAATGTTGGAAGTGCCCGGCAATAGCTGTGCAAATTCGGCATTGAGCGTAATTGCAGATTGTTCTTTGGTTTGAAGGAAAGGGAGGAAGTCTACCATCTTCGTCAGGAAGCGGGAGTCTTTTCGCATATTTAAGTCCACCCCGTATTGCAGATTTCGGGCAGGTTCCGTTCCGATAGGATTTCGGCTAATGAGTGGACGCTCGTTGTAATACAAGAGGGTAGAACCAAGATTGATATCCTCGTTCAATTTATAATCAAGCCGTGTACCGATCAGGGACCGCGTTTGGAAAGCGAATGGATCTTGCTGCTCGTACGTAATATCGATGTCTTTGCCGGAGCTAAGGATACCTTCGTTCAGGATGGTAACTTTTCCAAACGTATAATCGACCGTGTAATCCGTGCCTTCCCGCAAGGGAGTACCCCCGGCATACACTTTTACGGAGCCTGGTGAGATATTGAATCCCTGAATGATGATTTCTTTACCTGATCCGGCTTTGAAAGAGCCCACCAGATAGAATTTATTCTTGGTGGCGAAAAGTTCTGCTTCGGCCTTGGTGGTTCGATAGAGGGTATCGTAGACGTATTTGTTGATTAACTGGTCGCGAAGCGCGATGTTGGTTTCTTTTGCAAACAAATTCCGAAGCGCTTTATCAAAAGGTTCCAGATACGGGAAGATAATCGCTCCTGTTTCCGGGTTTACGGTAATGCGTTCAACAAAGTCGAAGTTGCCATCGGGCTGGGGGTCGTTGTACGGATTCAGCCGGTCCAAACCGAATACCTGTATCAATTGCTGGGTACGGGCGTACTCGCCTTCCTGTAGTTGAGGATTATCTATCCCGGTGCGGTCATCTCTGTAAATTAATCGCAATTGAAAACCATCGCGCGTTAGCTGACTCACGTTTAGATTGTAGATGTTTTTCATCATCAGATCCCAGGTAGGGTATATCTTCCCCTGCGGATCTTTGATACTGATTTTACGAGGCCTTAACAACTTTAAGTAAACAACCTCGTCTTCCGGTTTATTTCCATAATCCTCCGAGAGTTCACCCACTTTGTATACCCGGCCGTTGTAGGTGTATTCAAAAGCAATGGCAAGGGCTTCATCGTTTTGCAACTTTCGTTGGAGGGTTAAGTACCCTAATTCCTTGTTGAACGAGAATTCACTGGTGAGTAATTTTCGTGCGCTGGTTATTTTTTCGAAGTCGATGCCATTGACAAATCCTAATCCTTCCAACGCTTGATTGATTCCATCGGAATTAGCCGAAACGGTACCCAGCAAGTCGAACAGGTTGTTGGCATTGTTGGCCGTGGGAAAATTCGGATTGGAGCTGGTTGTCAGAATATCCTTACGATACACTTTGCCCGATTCGCCCATGTCCATGAACCCCACCACATTTCGAAGCGTTTGCGTATCGTTCTGGCGATTGAGCAGATAGACTTCGACTCTGGTAATGTTAACCCCCGAAGTAATTTGTGGTAATGTTCCGAGCCAGGGTTCGAAATTGTCGCGGAAAAACTGACCTAAAAAGAAATGCCGGTTCTCATCATAGTTTGATCCTACGATTTCAAACGGTCGGCCCTGGGCTGCCCCATTCGTACTTCCACTCACTTTGATCGAAGACTGCTTACCGCGCTGCGTAGTAGCGAGTGTAGTAACATACATTTTACCAAACTGCATCTGGGCTTTTACCCCAAACAGGTTTTGCGATCCGGTAATTAAACTGTTGTTGAGGGGCAGGCTGACATTTCCAATCTCGAGCTTTTTTAAGATGTCCTCTTTAAAACCGGAATACTCGACTTTCATGTTGTTTTGAAAATCGAAGGAGTTATTGTTATCAAAGTTGGTGGTAACCGCCAGCTTTTCGCCCACCTTGCCCACCACACTTAAATTGATCTGTTGATCAAACTCAAAGCCACCGTTCTTTTGTTGCCGCAACGGGATGGACGGGTTTTCGATGCGCTGCCATTGCCCCCCAAAATCAAGATTAACAAAGCCACGGGGGATCAGCTCAACATAGCTGCCGCCAAAAATTCGATCCAGGACCGGGCTTACATAAATCTTGGGTGTAAGATTGCGGCTGCTAACGGCACTTTCGCCATCCAGCGCCTTGCTTCGGGTTTGCCAATAGGTTCGCTTCATCAGTTGATCTTGCTGTTTCACGAATTCATCGAACGTCATGGAGGAAGGTGCCCGGTAGTTCAGCTTTCCGAACTTTTCGTAAATGCTATAATGAAGACCGGTATCGAGCTGAATGTCGGTACTCAGGCTTTTT
The DNA here is from genome assembly GCA_964488465.1 of uncultured Ohtaekwangia sp. Taxonomy (GTDB): domain Bacteria; phylum Bacteroidota; class Bacteroidia; order Cytophagales; family Cyclobacteriaceae; genus ELB16-189. The sequence goes on from CAZAUN010000002.1 coordinate 29,821, forward strand.
GGGTCTTTCAGATAAAGTGGTGAGGCAGTCGTGTAATTGGAGAAGGGGTCGCCATAGCGATCGCGGATTCTGAAAGATGGCCGGAAGGGGCTCGAAATCTGGTATCGGGCAGAATCAATACGTGTTGTATCACCACGCTGGCCAAAGGCTTGTGGCAAAGTCCAGCCGGATAGGAGAAAGATACCCAGGCCGAGGATGAGCTTAATCTTCCGCGTACTTACAATCAATTGTGGTTCAGGCGTTTTTAAGTGCTTGTTTTACGAGCTCTTCTAAACTTATCGTGTTTCCCGACTTCTTCAGAACGGTATCAACACTTTTCTCGGCTGCCGCTTTAGCGATGCCCAGCGTCATTAGTGCAGTTAACGCTTCCTGACGCATGGTATTGTGTCCAAAACCCCCTTTTCCGGCCCCGTCTTCAGCCGAATCTTTACGGAGTTTATCCTTCAGTTCCAGGATTAACCGTTGTGCAGTTTTACCACCGATTCCTTTCACCGCTTGCAAAGCCGCAGTATCCTCGCGGATGATGGCTGCCCGTAGTTCCAGTGGGGGAAGGTAGGATAGCACAACCAGGGCCGTATTTGGCCCAACGCCATTCACTGAGATTAAATGCTGAAACATCTGTTTTTCGGCTTCGCTCGCAAACCCGTATAGAATGTGGGCGTCTTCGCGTACATGTAAATAGGTGGCCAGTTGAAGATCCTCCCGGTCTTTAATTTCCGAAAATGTATTCAGCGAGATACTTATCTGGTAGCCCATTCCATTTACCTCCAGCAGTACAAACGTAGGCTCTTTGTGAACGAGCTTTCCTTTCAGGTATGCAATCATGAAAGCTTAAAAAATAAATTGCAGTTTACGAGGATTTAGCCACCTAAACAAGGGTAGAAAAGCGGTTGAAATCAGACTAGCTTTTAAATGGCTACAGGACCAAGTGTTTTGGAATCAATCCTCTTACCTTTGTGATATGAATCCCTTCGCTTCAACAAAAAATCTTGCGATTGATTTAGGCAATAACAACACCTTGTTGTGCGATCAATCCTCCCTGTTGCTTTCACAACCTTCGTTGATGGTGGTGAATGAGTTAAATAATAGAATCGAAGCGGTGGGCGATCAGGCTTACGATATGTTGGAAAAGACCCATTCCAACCTGAAGCCGATAAAGCCTTTGAAGGGAGGCGTGATTTCGGATGGTGAATCGGCTAAAAGGATGCTGAAGGAACTGGTAGGCAAAGTGAGAAAACCGTCCCTTTTTCCATCTGGATTCAAGTACCTTTTATCAGGTGTTCCCTATGACACTACCCCTGTAGAAAAACGGGCCTTGCGCGATGCACTGGATCAGTTTTCATCTCGGTATACGCATTTGGTACACGAACCGCTGGCAGCCGCATTGGGATTAGGATTAAATATTCAGGAACCTGAAGGCAAAATGGTGGTCGATATCGGTGGGGGTATTACAGAAGTGGTTGTCATCTCCCTGTCCGGGATTGCTGCTTTTCAATCCATCCGCGTTGCCGGAGATGCGTTGGATGAAGAGATTCAGGATTACTTCCGCAGGGAATACAATCTTTCCATTGGCCTTAAATCAGCTGAGAAAATTAAAAAGGAAATCGGATGCATTTATGGTCCAATGGCCGATAGGAAAACAGTGGCCGTAGTGAAAGGGAAGGATTTAATGGAAGGCATACCCGCGAGTCGTACCATTAACCAGTCGGAACTAACCCGGGTACTCGAAAAACCATTTCGTCAGATTGAAGAGTGCATCCACCAGTCATTGGAAATTTGCCCACCCGAATTAGCCGCGGATATCTACCAATCCGGAATTCATGTCACCGGAGGCAATGCACTTCTGAAGGGGATTAAAGAACGATTTGCTCAGACATTTCAAATGCCGGTGCATATCGACCCGCTGCCCTTATTGGCGGTTAGTAAGGGTATTGGGCAGGTATTAACGGCTCCACAAAAATTCAAAGCTGTTTTACTATAGCTTATAAGTGTTCATTTTTTTCGTGCAGCTGGGCATCCACCACAGCAATGGCTGCCATGTTGATGATGTCGCGAATGGAACTTCCCAGTTGCAGAATGTGTACGGGTTTCTTCATTCCCAGTAAGACCGGGCCAATCGCTTCGGCACCTCCAATTTCCATCAGGAGTTTGTAAGCAATGTTTCCGGCTGCCAGGTTTGGAAAGATGAGTGTATTTGCACCCTCTTTGGCAAGTGCGCTAAAGGGATAATTTTCTTTCTGAAGATCGGTGTCAAATGCAACATTTGCCTGGATGTCGCCATCAAGCGTAAGATCTGGATACTTTATTTTAGCCAGCCGAACAGCTTCCCGCGTTTTTTCGGGTACAGGTCCTTTGCTGGAACCAAAGTTGGAATAGGACAACATCGCAACGCGGGGTTCGATATCAAAGAATTTAACACCCCGTGCAGCCAAGCCGATAATCTCCACCAGATCCTGAGCAGTCGGGTCTACATTCACCGTACAATCAGCAAAGAAGAACGTACCTTTTTTATTCATGATGATGTACATGCCAGCCACGCGATTCACACCTTCGGCCATACCAATGATTTGCAAGGAAGGCAAGATGGTCTTCGGGTAATCCTTGGTCAGACCGGATACGAGTGCATCGGCTTCTCCAAATTCCACCATCATGGCACCAAAGGCATTTCGATCACGCATGACGCGGATAGCATCATTGAGTGTTATTCCTTTGCGTTGACGCTTTTGATGGTATGCCTGCGCATATTTATCGGTTCGTTCTTGCTCCTCCCGCGGATCAATGATTTTACAGTCGCTGAGATCGAGTCCGTATTCAGTAGTCAGTCGCTCAATTTCCTTGCGACTTCCCAGCAAAATGGGATTAGCAATTTTTTCATCCTGCAACACCTGGGCGGCTTTCAGAATTTTGATGTGATCGGCCTCTGCAAACACAATTGTTTTTGGCTTTTTCTTCGCCAAATCAATGATGCGTGAAGTTAATTTCTGATCGATACCCACTCGCTTTAATAAAATCTGATGGTAGTGTCCCCAATCAGTGATAGGATTGCGGGCTATGCCCGAATCCATGGCCGCTTTGGCAACGGCTGGTGAAACGGTTGTAATTAATCGCGGGTCAAGAGGCTTGGGGATTAAGTATTCTCTTCCAAACTGAATCCGGTCAATTCCGTAAGCCTGAAAAACAATATCGGGCACGGGTTCTTTGGCTAACTCGGCAAGTGCCCGCACGGCAGCCAACTTCATGGCTTCGTTTATTTCGGTTGCTCTTACATCCAGGGCCCCACGAAAAATATAAGGGAAGCCCAGTACGTTATTCACCTGATTTGGATGGTCGGAGCGGCCCGTACCCATAATCAGATCGGGACGTGTTTTCATGGCGAGGGCATAATCAATTTCGGGATTCGGGTTGGCGAGTGCAAATACGATGGGATCCTTCGCCATCGCCAAAACGTCTTCAGGTTTTAAAATGTCGGCAATGGAAAGGCCAACGAATACATCGGCACCTTTTATTGCTTCTTGCAAGGTGGTTACTTTCCGATCGGTGGCGAACTCTTTCTTGCTGGTATCGAGGCCTTCGCGTTTTTTTGTGATCACACCTTTGCTATCGCACATGATCAAATTTTCTTTTTTGAGCCCGAGTGCGAGGTATAATTTTGAGCACGATACGGCAGCAGCTCCGGCACCATTCACCACCAACACTATTTCAGAAATCTTTTTGCCTACAATTTCAAGAGCATTCAACAGCGCAGCACTGGAGATAATGGCGGTACCGTGTTGATCATCGTGCATGATGGGGATGTGCATTTTTTCGCGCAACTCGGTTTCTATTTTGAAACACTCAGGGGCTTTGATATCCTCTAGGTTCACTCCGCCAAAAGTGGGTTCGAGTGCTTTCACAATTTTGATGAAAGCATCCGGGTCTTCCTCATCGATCTCAATGTCGAAGCTGTCGATGCCGGCATACTTTTTAAAGAGTACGGCTTTTCCTTCCATCACCGGTTTGGAAGCTTCCGGGCCAATATTGCCCAGACCGAGTACAGCTGTGCCGTTTGATATCACGGCTACCAGATTTCCTTTAGAAGTATATTTGTAGACATCGTCTTTATTGGCGGCAATTTCTTTGCAAGGTTCAGCTACGCCCGGTGAGTAAGCCAGGGCCAGGTCCAATTGTGTGCTTAGCATTTTTGTAGGCACCACTTCAATTTTTCCAGGCTGGCCTTGCGTGTGATAGTTTAAAGCATCTTGCTTTCGGATCTTAATCGACATAAGCAGATAAGGTTTAGAAATTAGGGAAAGCAATTTACAACCTGACGAGTAGGAATTAACTGTTTAGCAGGAAATTATTGACTGATTTATATCAGGTTATTTGGCGGCAACTTTGATTTCGTTGCTGGTTCGGAACGTGTATAAAATGGTTTCCAGTTCGCGCATAATTTCGCGTTGGTCTTTTCCGGGGGCAAAGGTAAACCCTTCCACATAGTACAAGTAGCCAAGGGGTTCATCCACCATCGCATAACCGATAAAGGGTCCACCCATGGTTAGATTGTTGGTACGCCAGAGCCCCTTCATTTCAATGGCAAATTTTTTATTGAAATTAATCTCCCGCGTCAAGACGGGTTTAAAGGGAATGGAAGTCTCAGTAACAAGATAGGTATCCAATCGTTCCGGGTCTTCAAACAAGTATTTTTTGCAAACTTCATCACGAAAGGTTATCAGGCTGTCCTTTTTAAATTGATCGGGCGATACATACTTTTTTCGGGCAATGAAAATATCCTTGTCGTCTCTTGGGTTGATCTGGCGCAGCCACAGAAAATCGGATTCATGCTGAACCAATTGATAGCCAAAGGGAATTTTCATTTCACACTGGAATTCTTTCCGCAGAATTTGCGGAACCCCCTTCACTTGCCCGGATTTGTATAATGAGGTAGTGAGTCGTTCCCGCTCACGAAGGTTAAAGTAGTCAATCAGTTTTGTGCCATGCGTACGAATATGTTGAATCAGTTCTTGTTCTGTTTTTGAAAAGAGAAACAGTACCTCCTGATTTTTAGCAAAGATATTTTTTGCATTTTGACTGAACAGGGTAGGGTCGGTTTTGATTTTTTCGAGCGACTCGGGAGTAAACGTTCTTTTGATTATACCGGCCCCTGCGCTACGTTGATCCAACGTTACGGCAAAAATCAGGTTTCTGCGTTGCTTTAAAACAAAATTGAGTTTGCGCGGATCAATCCAGCGCATATGAAAAATTGATTCTTTGCGGGGCAACCCTTCCATTTCGGCACCAAAGAGCGAATCAATTACATGTCCCAATGGGCCCTTCCATTGTGCCGAGTCCATGATTAAAAAAATGTCACCCGATCGACCGGAAGCAGGTGGGAGATTGGCTCCCGTTTTATCTCCATCCGCACATGCGGAAACCAGAAACAAAACAATGACGCCAAGCAACAATGGGTATTTCATGAACAATGATAGAAATTATACTTTATAATTCATTTTTGACAGATTCGTCACAAGATTTGGTTAGCCCACAATTAATTTTTGGCCTGGTTGTAAGGTGTTGCTTTTCAAGTTATTGAGGCTCTTGATTTTTTCAATGGTTAATCCAGGCACCTTTTTAGAGATGTCCCACAAGGTATCGCCTGGTTGCACGATGTACGTTTTTGCATCGGGTGATAGGATGACGGGATCAGCGGTCGGGTTTGATTTTGCCACCGTGGTTCGTCCGGGTTTTATCCATACCACTAACCGTTGCCCCGGATGGATTGTGTTGGTGCGAAGGTTGTTCCAGGTTTTCAAATCTTGTACACCAACACCATGACGCTCAGCAATCAATCCCAAAACATCTCCCGACTGTACTTTGTAGGTGATCATCTCACGGCCATACGTATCCCCGTATGAATTTTTGGCGAGCATCTCTGTTTCTGTTCTTCCCACGCGTGAAGCTGAATCCAGAATAGCCAAACGGTTTTCATTTAAAATTTCTTTTGCGTGTACCGGGATTTTTAACACTGGATAACGGCTGTTATCGGGTAACACGTTTCGTAATACTGCCGGGTTTAATTTTTGAAGATCCTCTACACAAGTACCTGTTAGTTTTGCCAGAGTTTCGAAATGAAGATATTTTTTTACGTGAAGTGTATCATAGGGAGGTAACACTTCCCGGGCATCTTCCAACAGATTATGCTGCTCGGCATAGTTCAATGAATAAATAATGGCAATAAACTGAGGTACATACGCCCGGGTTTCCCTGGGCAGGTGTGGATACACTTCCCAAAATGATTTCTTATAACCTGATCTCCGAACCGCTTTACGAACCGTGCCCGGGCCTGAATTATAAGCAGCCAGGGCCAGTTCCCAGTTGCCAAAAATCCGATGCAGTTGGGTGAGGTATCGGCAGGCCGCTTCGGTTGCCTTGTCAGGATCCATCCGGTCATCGATGTAGTAATCCGTATGCAATCCAAAGTAACGGCCTGTGCCCGACATAAACTGCCACAGCCCAACAGCCCGTGCTCGAGAGATAGCCCGCGGATTCAATCCGGATTCAATGATTGACAAGTACTTCAGTTCATCCGGAAGGTGATGCTTTTCCAGGTATTTTTCGAAAAGCGGAAAATAGATGTCGGTCTTTCGTTGCATGGTGCGCGTATACTCCCGATTGCGCACCGTAAAAAAATCGATAAAACCATGCACCGTGGTATTGTACGTGAGCGGAATGGTTTTTTGAAGACAACTTAACCGATCGGCTAGCAATTCCGGGGTATCGTCACCGGGTATATATTCAAGGTCCGTTGGGAGAGAGGGTGAATTGATCAGAATGGAATCTACCGGAATAACTTCTTGCACAGGCTGGGGCGCCTCAAAGGCAATCGTATCAGGCAATGGATCTTGCCCAAATGCCTTACATACAAGGAAAACAAAAGATATAGCAGCAACACAAGACTTCATTTCACTTCTTTTATTCCCAAAAATCACGCTAAGTTCATAATAACTTGCGAGAACTGAAAGAGGCGTGACTCATTGAAGTCGCCAGCAGTCAATTGAACGCCAATCGGCAACCCTTGTTTATCGTATCCGCAGGGGATTGAAATGGCAGGTACCCCGGCCACATTAGCTTGAACGGAGAACAAGTCGGCCAAGTACATTTCCAATGGATTATTAGCATGCGCTCCAATTTTAAAAGCAGTAGTGGGAGTGGTAGGAGAAAGAAGGAAATCGTATTTAGAAAAAATGGAAAGTGTCTCCTGACGGATCAGCCGTCTTACTTTTTGTGCTTTTGTGTAATACGCATCATAATAACTGGCACTCAAAACAAATGTTCCCAGTAGAATCCTTCGCTGAACTTCCTTTCCAAATCCCTCCGACCGTGTCTTTTTGTACAGGGATTCCAAGTCGGTTACCTGGGGGCTACGAAAGCCATAGCGTACGCCATCATACCGCGAAAGATTCGAACTCGCTTCAGCAGTAGCCAATATGTAATAGGTAGGCAAAATGAATTCGCTCAAAGGAAAGTTGATTCCCTCAACCTGATGGCCAGCAGATTTAAGCTGTTCAATTTTTTCTTCCAGAGCAAATTTAATTTCCGGCTGTAAGGCTTCTGATTCTAAAGCATCTTTCAGGTAGGCGATCTTGTAAGGCCGGTCGATACCAGAGGCGAGTTCATTTGAATACGAAGGAACGGGAACTTGTGATACCGTGCTGTCGTACTCATCCGGACCGGCTATTACCTCAAGCACGAGGCTTATGTCTGCCAGGTTTTTTCCGAAGATGCCGATACAATCAAACGAAGAACCGTAGGCAACTAATCCATGTCTGGAAATGCGTGAATAGGTGGGCTTCAACCCAATGATACCACACAAAGCCGCGGGCTGACGAACCGAGCCGCCTGTATCCGATCCCAGGGAGATATCACAAAGATCGGCCTGTACCGCCACAGCCGAACCACCCGAAGAACCTCCGGGTACCCGCGTGGTATCAATTTCATTCAGAACGGGTCCGAACGCTGAATTTTCGTTCGAAGAGCCCATCGCGAACTCATCGCAATTTTGTCGGCCAATGATGATGGCGTCTTCGTCCAAAAGCCGCTGAACTGCGGTAGCATTGAATTGTGCAATAAAGCCGGTTAAAATCCGGCTGCTTGCCTGTAGGGGATGCTCCTGATAGCTAAGCACATCTTTTAATCCCACAACCAGGCCGGCCAATTTGCCGGCTTGATTGCTTTTGATTTTACGATCCACTTCCCGGGCGCGCGCAAGCGCTTCCTCCGGGTACACACTCAGGTAAACATTGAGGTGTCTTTTGCTTTCAATGGTTTTGAGAAATTGATTTACGCGATCAACGCAAGTAAGAGTGCCGTTGTAGAGATTGCGCTGTAAGTCTTTTAAGTTCGAACCCGTACTCAACGCTTACTTTTCGTCAATCTTCGGAATCTCCTTACCGGCATCATCCACTTCTTTCTTCACATCCTTTACGGCATCCTTGAATTCGCGAAACCCTTTACCAAGGCCTTTTGCAAACTCAGGAATTTTCTTTGCGCCAAAGAAGATAAGAACGAATAATCCGATTACCACCCACTCGCCCATGCCGGGCATCCCAATCAAAAGAATTGCGCTCATAATTAAAAGTTAAGACTGTAAAGATAGGGATTTATGATAAAATGAATAATGCAATAATCCTTGTTTGCCCATGAAATTGAGGTTATTTCAGGGATTTTACCGTTCATCCTAGTTTCTTAACCACTCTTGCGGATCAAGGGCATCAAAATTCTTACGGATTTGGAATCGCAGCTCCGAAATTCCTTCTCCATTGGACAAAACTTTTCCCAACTCCTGGTTGGTGGTTACCTGTTGTCCTTTTTTAACAGCGATTTCCTTCAATCCGGTGTAAACCGTAAAGTAATCGCCATGCTTTACAATTACGGTGTTGCCTATTCCTGGGGTAAAGGCAACCGCACTTACCTCACCATTAAAGATGGATCGTACCCCTTCGCCTTGTTTGGTTTGAATGTTTACTCCATCATTCTGGATGATAATCCCTTTCAGCACCGGATGTTGCTGTCGGCCGAACTTTTGTGACACAAAGCCTGAAACGGGCCAGGGAAATTTAGTTCGGTTGTCTTCAAACGAACTCGAGAGCGCCACGGATGCATCGACAGCAGCTTTGTTGGTATTTCGCTTCTCGCGTTCACGGGCTTCGCGGGCTGCCCGCTCAAGTTCCTCCTTAATGATTTTGGCGATCAGATTATCCAGTTCGGCAACTGCTTTCCGGGTGGCTTCAAGGTCTCTCCGAAGTTGTTTTTCTTGCTTTTCCAAATTCCGAACTAGTGAGCGTTGTTTCTGTTTAAGATCACCTAGTTGTTTGTTTTCTTTCAATTCGTCATTCAACAAACTGTTCTTCTCTGTCCGTTTTAGTTCAGTTACGCGCACTTGCTCTTGCAGGATGTTCTGTACTTTTTTTATAGCGGTAGCCTGATCCTGCCGGGCTCTGCCATATTGCTCCATGTATTTCAAGCGCATCAGTAATTGATCGAACGAGTAGGCTGAAAACAGAAAGGTAAGCTTATCCACTTTGCCACTGGCCTTCTGCGCAGCAAACAACATGGTAGCATATTCTTCTTTTAGTTTATTCAAATCACTTTCAAGCGCATTAATAATTTGATTGTTTTCGGTGATGTCATAGTCCAGTAAGGAGATTTCTGATTGAATGGATTTGATTAAGGCTTCTTGCTGAAGAATGCGCTGATTGAGCGCCACCAACTCGCCTATCGAGTTTTCTTTTTGCGCTCCGGTTTCGGCCAGAATCTTTTCAGTTTCTTTTATTTTTTCAAGACTCTGTTGTTTTTCCTTTTGCAGTTGCGCCTTTGTTTTTTGGGCTGCTGCAGGGAAGACAATCAGTAAGGATAAAATGAAAATGAATGAACCTAGTTTACCTGCGGTCATATCGCTTCGGAATATTGAAAGGGAATTTCAATTCCTTGTCACCCACTTCCACTTTGGTGTATTCAAAGGTAATGGTGTTGTTAAACGTACCATTGGCTGTTTTGTAGAATATATTTACCAATCCGTTGTATGGAAAAAATTTATCGTTCAACGGTTGAAAATTTCCGTATTCCAGTTTTAAGGAATTATTGGTGGAAGGTTCGATCATCTCCACGCGTTCAATTTTTCGTGTGATCGGATTAATCAGGTTCTTGATGCCAACCGATCCTACCCGTTGGTAGAGTTTATCAAATTCCGCTTCTTTCCCGATTTCATCGTCTGCTTGCTTGGGTCGAATCAGGTTGCCCATCATGGCCGCTTCAATAATGGAGTAATCAATTTTAAAATTGAATCGCTGGGATAATTCAGCGTAATCAAAAACATAATATTCTTTATCCACGGTACTCACTATGGTGATGGAGTCTTTGTTGATTAGCGCTTTGCCTCCCTGCACCCCAATGACTGAAAAAGTCATCCAGATAACACTGTCCTTGCGGATTCGGATGTTGGCCTTCAAATCGCGTTCTTTCTTTTCGTCTTTAAAAACCATGCGGGCCTTTCCGTGTAAATAGCCAAAATCGATCTCTTCTATGTCAATGGTCTTGGGTGCCTCGGGCAGAGTGGGGACAACCTTTCGGTGACAAGATTGAATCGTCAAAAGAGCGATGAGGAATGCCGGTATACCAAGTGTTTTACGCATGAGCCTTTGGAAGCGGAACCGTTTCAATTTATTCTCCGATTGTTAATTTTTTTATCGAGGCTGGCGTTATCACCATTTTTTTGTTTGGCTTTTTGCCATTGAAGCACAGCATTATCAATTTCACCAAGTTGAAATAAAATATCGCCATAGTGCTCATAATGGGTTGCCGTTGCCTGGCCGCCAGCAATTGCCTTCTCCATTACCTTGCGTGCTTCTTTGTATTTTTCGCGTGCATAAAGAACCCATGCGTGCGTATCTAAATAGGAGGCATTGTCGGGATGATTCTTTATAAGCTGGGTCGACATTTTTTCGGCTTTCTCAAGATTCTCTTTTCGCAGGGAAAGGTAATAGCTGTAATTGTTCAACACAATGTCATTGTTTGGATTGAAGGTGAGCGCTTCCTCATATGCCTGATCAGATTTTGTATACTCTTTCGCTCCATTATAGCAATCGCCTAACATGGCATTCAGTTCACCAATAAAAGCAGGATTTGAGCTTGAAAGTTTTTTTGATTGTTCCAGCGAATAAGAGGCTTCCCGGTAATGCTTCTTCCGCAGATGCCCATAGCCATTGAAATAGTAAATCATTCCTTGATTGGGGAATAACTCCAGGGCTTGCTCCGAATGTTTGATGACGCTGTCAATTTCATCGGCCTGTGTTTCGAGGTATAATAGATTTTGCCATACTTCGAAGCTGCTAGATCCACTCATGATTGCCTTGCGATATTCTCTTTTTGCAAGATCATCTTTTTCCAGCGTCATGAATAAATCACCACCTACCAGGTGTACGTTGGGCTCGTTGGTATACTGCGTTACTAATTTTTCAAACAAACTTATGACAAACGATTCTAGCTCTGCATCAGTAATATTTTTGCTTTTATTCTGCGACAGGGTGGCATTATAGGATCCCAGCATCATCACCTTGCTGCTCACATCAATTTGAGGATCAGCAAAAACCGCCTGCACATAGTTCCTGGATTTTTGCTCCTGACCATCATCTTTATAGAATCCAGCGAGCAACATCTTGGCGTTACCCGCGTCCGGGTGATCGCTTATAAAGCGTTCCATGTATTGAATGGCCTTTCCTCGTTGTCCATACTGCGCCAGGCTTTCGGCAAACGCTAATACATATCGTTCTTCATCCGGATAGGCTTGCATGAGTTTTTCGCCTTCGGCCAGCGCTTCGTTGATTTTTCCCTTCTCAAAATAAATACGTTGTTTTTGCTGGGAAGAAACCTCATTGACGCCCATCACTTCTTCAGCACGGGTATACACTTTCAGCGCCTGATCTTCTTTCTTGTTGTAGAGATAAAGCGCAGCCAACTCAAACAAGTATTCTTCGGTTCCTTTTACCTGGGTCATCATGGTTTCCAAGGCATCGGTGGCCTTGTCAAAATCGCCCAGGCTAGCATAGATGTTTGAGGCGAGCAAATAAAAATACTTATTTCCTTTTTCCAGGCGCAATGCTGTTTCAATACTTTGTCCGGCTTTTTGGATATCCTCTTCTTTCGTTCCTTTAGCCAGGATCTCGGCTATTTTATAATGGACAGTTGCATTTTCCGGATTTAATTCTGCCACACGTTGAAAATAAACGAGTGCTTTGGCATAATCTTCCAGAATGAAAAATTTTTGTGCCTCCGTGAAAAAAAACTCGGCTTCCCGCAGCCGGGCTCCATTGGTTTTTACATCCTGATCAGCTTTTCGTTTTTGTGCTTGAGCAGGTATGATCACGGCCATCAGGTGAACGATGGAGATGAGAAGGTATAAATGGAGTTTCCTTTTAGTCAACGGCCGCAGGGTCAAATAGAACTATAATCTCCCAAATCAAGATCGGCAGATTTTCCTTCAAAATTAACGAAATTTCCCAATAGACTGTTCGTAAGATGAGCGGTGCGCAGGGTGCAGTGCCGTTGGATAATGGAATTTGAGATTCGTGAGTCAGCAATCCGGGTTCCGGATCCGATCGATACATAGGGTCCAATCACCGAATTCTCAATTACGACTGAATCATCAATATAAACGGGGGGCAACACCACTGTATTAACCAGGGTTGCTTTTTCGGAAATCAATTTCTGAGCTTTAATAAACTCCAGATACCGCTGGTTGGTTTGGATCATGTTTTCCTTATTCCCGCAGTCCAGCCACTCCTGTACCTGGCCCGGTACAAACAAGGCTCCTTTCTGCCTCATGTGTTCAAGTGCTGTGGTAAATTGATATTCACCTTTTTCCTTAATGTCATGATCCAGGAGATATTGCATTTCGGTGCGAAGTTTTTCGCCTTCCTTAAAAAAGTAGATCCCGATAATGGCCAGATCCGAAACAAAAGTCGATGGCTTTTCCACAAGGCCAGTGATCTCGCCCTTCTCATTCATTTTAATAACGCCAAACTGGGCAGGGTTATCAACCTTCTGAACCCAGATGGTTCCATCGCGCGTGGTGTCCAATTTAAAGTCAGCACGAAATAACGTATCCGCAAAGGCGACAATAACTTTTCCTTCAAATAACTCCTTTGCAAAAAGCAGCGCATGTGAAATTCCCATCGCTTGCTCCTGATAGTATATTTTCCCTTCAGCACCCACGGCTTTTGCCACTGCTTTCAAGTCATCCTCCACCTGTTTGCCGAAACTGGGATGCACGATAAAGCCGATGTACTTGATTTTTTCAGGACATACATGGGCGATATCCTCTACCAGCCTATGAACAATGGGTTTGCCGGCAATGGGTAACAATGGCTTAGCGGTTGTTAAGGTATGTGGCCGAAGCCGTTTGCCGAGCCCGGCCATAGGGATGATGATGTTCATAGGTAGAAATTGATTGAGTAAAACTACTAATTCTAAGGGGATGGGCTTGGTAAATTTTTCCTTTCCAACAGGTAGACGATGCCAATAAATACCAGCACCACCATCACGTGAAAGGTGGTCGCTAACCACAGATTAGGAAGGGATATCCAATTAACAACCGTTAAAAGGCTATAGGTTGCGAGAATATAACCCACATCTTTGAGTACCGTATACGGAATGGGATAAAACCGCTGGCCAGATACATAACAAGCAACGACCATGGTGAAATAACACAAGAGCGCTGCGAGGGCACTTCCCATGAACCCCCAGATCGGGATCAGCCAATAATTTCCTAATACTGTAATGATGGCACCCAGGATAGTGATCAATGTACCATAATAAGTTTTATCAGTGAGTTTAAACCAAACACTCATATTGTAATAAACACCAAGAAAGAGATAAGCCAGTAACAATACAGGCACGATTGGTAAGGCGAGCCAGTACTGCTCTCCGATAAATATTTGTTTGAGAATGTCCACGTTGATACTTACCCCTAACAAAACGACACAACAGGTGAGTATGAAATAGTGACTTACTTTGGCGAAAAGATGGGGCGAGATTTTGTCATGCGCATTGGAGAAAAAGAACGGCTCTGCAGCATACCGAAAGGCTTGTATGCCCAGGTTCATGAAGACTGCAAACTTATAACAAGCACCAAAAATTCCTCCGGCCTCTTTGCGGGTTACTCCTGCATAAAAGTTTTCTGGCAACCACCAATCGAGCATGCTGCGTGAAAACATCTCATTAATCATTCCCGCCACCCCGGTTAGCATCACCGGCCACGCATAGTGAAACATTTGTGGCGAGATGGACCTGTCCCATGCAGGGCGCCAGGAGATGATCGTTTTAATAAAGAAGAGGAGAAACAACGCATTCGCAATCAGGTTGGCCAGGAAAACATAGCCGATACCCACGTTGGGATTAAAGTTTAATTTTAAGAAATAGAAATTCAACCCGATCAGGGTGAGCACGTTGATAATTTTGATCGTGGCGAACAGCATCGCTTTTTTCTCTAACCGGAGCCGGGCAAACGGAATTGCCACCACAGCATCAATCAACATGGTGAGGGTAAGCCAGGTAATAAATTGAGGATTTGAAATTTGTAAACTGGCTGCGATCGGGTTGGCAAACAACAGTAGAACGAACGAAAGCGAACCGCTGATCAGCACTACGCTGGTTTGGGCCAGGTTGAATACCCGCTGCGCATCAGCTCCAGATTTGGTGGCAAACCGGAAATAGGCGGTTTCCATACCAAACATGTATACGATGTTGATTACCCCTACAAAAGCATATAATTTGGTTACCTCGCCATACTCCTCACGATTAAACATATCGATGGTATGGAGCGGAACCAAAAGGAAGTTGAGGACTCTTGGCAGGATGCTACCCAGTCCGTAAATCACCGTTTCGCCAGCCAGTCGCTTTATTTTATTCACTTAGTAGTTTTAGGAGTGGGGTTGCTCTTTGTGCATGATCAAGGTTTATTGATGCGCTAATTGTGATTCAATGGGCTATCAATAATAATGGATAAGTAGATAACTAGTATATTTGGGGTTGTTTAAAACCTAGATAGAGCATAATAATTGTTTGTGAAAAAGCTGATTTATAGCGTGTTGGCCGTTTTGGTGTGCCATGTAGCCATGAGCCAGGCCACCTTCACCACTACCGGAAACTGGGAGACAGCCGGAAATTGGTCTGGAAGTAATATCGGTGATCTCGTGTCAGAAAATGTGACCATCAATAACAACCGATCCGCCCTTATAAACAATGGTTCAACTTATACCATTGGGAATCTTGACTTTGGCAATACTTCGGCATTAACAATTAATTCAACGGGTGTTTTGAATGTTGGAAATTCCAGTAATCCGCGCGATGTAACGGCAAACAACTCAGCAACATTAACAGTCACTGGAACAATGATCATTTGGGGCGACCTGATTGTAAATAATAGCTTAGTATTAAATGTCTCCGGTACCTTGATAGTGAAAGGGAATGTTCAAATGAACAATGGAGCCTCAATTTCAGTAACAGGAGCTGTTGATATCGATGGGGATTTTATCGGTAATAACAATACCAATGTATCCATTTCAGGTGGTGGCTCTATAAATGTAGATGGGGATATTGATTTAGGGAACAATTCTAATCTTACCGGACCTCCCGGAAGCTTTACCGTTGGTGGCGGATGTACGCAAGGAGGCGGTAGTTCATTTTGTAACAGTGGTACACTGCCGGTTGAACTATTATTTTTTAATGCTACTGCTACTACTCACCAAATCAAATTAAAATGGGCAACAGCTTCTGAGTTGAACTCGGATTTCTTTGAGGTGCAGCGCTCGTTTAATGGCCTTGATTATGAAGTGTTGGCACAGGTTAACGGAGGAGGCACCAGCCAAGTCCGTATTGATTACGAGGTTGCTGATGAAAAACCCAGGTTGGGACGCACCTATTATCGATTGCGCCAGGTAGATGTGGACGGTAAAGAAGCTACCTATCCTGCTACGTTTGCTGAGTTTACGGGAGAAAAAAATTTCTCAGCCTATCCAACTCAGTTGAAAAGAGGAAATGAATTGACACTAGAATTAAATTTTGAGCCTCAAGTCCCCGCTGAGGTTGTCATTCATGATCTATCCGGCAGATTCGTGGATAGGTTTTTACTTTCTGGTGGCAAGGGGTCGGTTTCCAATATAAATTTTAGTGCCGGTCTCTACCTGGTACGAATAAGTTCACCTGAGTTTACGGGATCTTCTAAATTTGTTGTAGTCGATTGAGGCACCTTCAATTCCGCTTGACCTAGTGGATGAGTAGCTCGGGTTGATTTTGCAAGTGAACCAGGATATCGTTCGTCATTTCCTCCAACCCAAATTGATGTTTCCAGCCCCAGTCCTGTCGGGCGGCTGAGTCGTCTATTGATTTGGGCCACGAATCGGCAATGGCCTGCCGGAAGTCGGGCTTGTAGGTGATAGTAAAATCCGGAATATGCTTTTTAATGGTTGCCGCTACCTGGGCCGGACAAAAACTCATCGCTCCAATGTTATAGCTGGATCGGATTTTTACTTTTTCTGCGGGGGCCTCCATTAAATCGAGTGTAGCTTTCACAGCATCATCCATGTACATCATGGGCAAATACGTATCGGCAGAGAGGAAGCATTCGTACTTCTTTTCTTTAATCGCCTTAAAATAGATGTCCACTGCATAGTCGGTTGTGCCACCTCCGGGTGGAGTCTTGTAGCCAATCAGGCCCGGATAGCGCAAACTCCGTACATCCACACCATACCTACGGAAATAATATTCACACCAAAGTTCACCGGCCAGTTTGGTAATACCGTACACCGTGGTCGGATCCATGATGGTATCTTGTGGAGTATTTTGCTTTGGTGTGGTTGGACCAAAGGCGGCAATGGAGCTGGGCCAATACACTTTGTGAAGCTTTAACTCATGGGCTGCTTCCAACACGAAGAGCAAACTCTCCATATTTAACTTCCATGCCCACCGCGGGTCTTTTTCTCCGGTTGCGGAAAGCAAGGCTGCCAGATGATACACCTGCGTGATGTCATACTTTCGTAACAACTCAAATAACTTATCACGCTGCATGACATCAAACTTCTCGTAAGGTCCTTCCTTCAAGATACCCTGAGCGTCTTTGATATCGGAGGCGACTACGTTTTCCTGGCCATATATTTTCCACAACCCCTGGGTCAGTTCAGAGCCTAGTTGTCCGCCAGCACCAATGAGAAGAATCCTGGTTTTTTTCATGAATCAAACGAATGCGGGGCGAAGTTATATAAAAATACGATGTATGATTTATCAATTCCGATTGTAGATTTGAGACATGAATTTTGAGGAGTATCTCATATCTAAAAAGATAGACAGCCTCACCTTTCGGCAGGCTGAACCCGCTCGCTGGCAGGAGTGGAATGCGCTCTTTGATCAGATGAGTCCCACCAGTTTCACATCACAAAAATTGTATTTGATTAATCCGGTGCGTAGAAAGTACCCCTTGAAACAAACTGAGGGTGGTCCAGCCTCAAAGGCCGTGGCAGCACCCAAGCCAATAATCAAACCCAAACCGAAAATCAATTAGTCTATGTATAATAAGTTAAAGCCAGTATTGCAAAAAGAGCTCGAGTCGATCCGGGAAGCAGGTTTATTTAAAAAGGAAAGAATCATCACCACTCCGCAAGGAGCGGATATTAAGACGGTGGATGGCAAGCAGGTGATAAACTTTTGTGCCAATAATTACCTGGGGCTTTCCTCGCATCCACGTGTGATTGCTGCAGCCAAGCGCGCCATTGACACTCATGGGTTTGGAATGTCATCTGTTCGTTTTATCTGCGGCACGCAGGACATTCACAAAGAACTGGAAGCTAAGATTTCTGAATTCCTGGGTACGGAAGACACCATCTTGTATGCAGCTGCCTTTGATGCCAACGGTGGTGTATTTGAACCTTTGTTTGGCGAAAAGGACGCGATCATTAGTGATGAACTTAACCATGCTTCCATCATTGATGGTGTTCGGTTATGCAAGGCTATGCGCTACCGGTACAAGCATAATGATATGGCCGATTTAAAAGTGCAATTGGATGAAGCCAAAAAAGCCGGAGCAAACCAGATTATCATTGTAACGGACGGGGCCTTTTCTATGGATGGCACGATTGCGCAACTGGATAAAATCTGTGACCTGGCCGATCAATATGAAGCGCTGGTGATGACGGACGAGTGTCACTCGTCTGGATTTATCGGCAAAACCGGTCGCGGTGTACCTGAGTATTGTGGGGTGGTTGGCCGTGTAGACATCATTACCGGTACTCTTGGAAAAGCATTGGGCGGTGCTTCCGGTGGATTTACATCGGGTCGCAAGGAAATCATTGAACTCCTTCGACAGCGCTCCAGGCCCTATCTTTTTTCGAACACCCTGGCGCCTTCCATTGTTGGGGCATCCATTGAGGTATTTAATATGCTGTCAGAAACCACTTCTTTGCGTGACAAGCTCGAACAAAACACAAAATACTTTCGTGATAAGATGACCGCTGTCGGATTTGATATCAAACCGGGTGTACATCCTATTGTACCCATCATGCTGTACGAAGCTCCGTTAGCTCAGAAATTTGCCGAACGATTGCTGGAGAAAGGGATTTATGTTATCGGATTTTTCTTTCCGGTGGTGGCTAAAGGAAAAGCCCGCATCCGGGTACAAATTTCAGCCGCACACGAACGTCATCATCTTGACCAAGCCATCCGCGCCTTTACCGAGGTTGGCAAGGAACTCGGTGTTCTAAAGTGAAAGCAAAATGAAAAACGGTTATCTATGAATTCAAGAAGGACTTTTATCAAGCAGATGGCTGCGGCAACAGCCTACTCGCAATTTTCGTGGGTGACTGCCTGTCAATCCAAAACGAAACAAATCCCGGATAATTTGAACACCCCATCACCACTCAAACTTTCTCTGGCTCAATGGTCAATCCATCGGGCCCTGGAGGAAGGTTCATTAAAAGCGATCGACTTTGCTGCGATCGCGAAAAAATATGAGTTCACGGCAGTTGAATATGTGAATGGATTTTATCGCGATCATGCTACGGATGAAGTGTATTGGAATAACCTGAAGCGAATGGCTGACGATCAAGGGGTTCAAAGTTTACTCATTATGGTTGATGAAGAAGGCGATCTGGGTAACCCCAGTGAAGTAGATCGGACCAAGGCGATTGAAAATCATTACAAATGGATTGATGCAGCCAGCCTGTTGGGATGCCATTCAATTCGGGTTAATGCATTTGGAGAAGGCGCCAAAGAGGATGTTCAAAAAGCAATGATTGATTCCATGGGCCAGTTGTGCGAGTACGCAGCAAAGGCGAACATTAATGTAATCATTGAAAACCACGGGTTATATAGTTCAGATGGCACATGGGTGGCCGAAATCATGCGGCAATTGAATAAACCGAATTGCGGAACCTTACCCGATTTTGGCAACTGGTGTTTAACTGCCAAGTGGGGCACCACCCAAATTGAGTGTGCGCAAGTATATGACCGTTACCAGGGAGTGGCTGACTTCTTACCTTTTGCAAAAGGGGTGAGTGCAAAGTCATACGCATTCAATGAGGCAGGAGAAGAAACACGGATTGATTATGTACGTATGTTAAGGTTGGTAAAAGACTCCGGTTTTCAGGGTCATATCGGGGTTGAATTCGAAGGCTTCGATATGATTGAACCCGATGGAATTATTGCCACCAAAACCCTGTTGGAGAAATCGTGGCAACAAATAAGTCAGCAAACTAATTCTTAACAAACCGTACTGTAAAGCGATAATCTGGACTGTTGTTACTATCATACAACGCCACACGCAAGGTATTTAGATTGGCACCTGCTTCCTGGATGCTGAAAGAATATCCTTCCGATGACCAGAATTCTGCAATATCTCCATCAATCGGATTGGATGAGCCGAAGATGTAACCGGTTGGGTAAGCATTGAAACCGGATTCATTCGTGCCTTGAACATGGTTCCATTCTGCAACGGATACTAATCCCTTAATAGATTCTCCATGAGTAAGTTGACTGGGAACGGGTACGCCTACCTGTTGGGCTAACTGCTTGTAATCTTCTGCCGTGGGGATTCGCCAACCTTCCGGCAGGATAACTTCGTTCAATTCTTCTTTGCTATAATATTTTCCGTATTCTGGTTTTGATCCGGCTTCATCATACGGTACACCTCCCGGCCCACTATAATTCACTGCTGTCCAGGTTTGATTACCAATTGTTACGGTTCGATATTCCTTTCCTTCAATCCTTATTGAATCGTTGGGGGTAATGGACTCATCTTCGTTGCAAGCGGTAACAAGAATTATTAATAGAAAAAGTATAACCAGGGATCGCATCATCATTAAAATTTATTACATCTTTTACGAATAGCTTCGATGGATGTTACATGGTGAATGGATTTTGTAATGAAAGTTTATTTCTATACGAATCCAAAGCTACATCCGAACTTGATCTGTTCGTTGGCGGTCGGTTTTGTTCGAATTTGAAATGAGCTCAGATGTAGTCAAAGGCCGAAGCGTAAAGAGGCCCTGATTTAAGTTGCTCGATATCGCCTTCGCTCATGTTGCGATAGGAAGTCATGATAAAAACGCCAGCGTCTTTAACAAAGTTTTGCATCACACCCAAATGCCCAAACTGCTCCAGCGTTATGCGATAGGGACAGGATTCGCCCATCCAGATTAGGGCTGAGTTCAATTTTTCGCGATACAACAAACATTCCAGTAATTGATGCAGTGTTTTTTCGTGCCCAGCTTGAAAATAAATCCCTTCAATAGCAAGAAATTCAAATTTCTTTGGATTGAATAATTTATTAAGGAGTGGAAGCCTGGGAAGTACCTTCATGATGATGGTGCCCTTCACTCCGGGCATGCGCTTAATCGCCCAATGAACCCGGTGATATTGACACCCGGCAACGATTTTCCCTTGCTCCCGGATAACGAAATAATTATCGTTTAAAAAGAGATAATCAAAGTGGACGAGGACATGATTCTTATAGCACTGTTTTAATAACTCCAGGATTTCCTGCCGCCCGGATTCGGTCTGAATTTGTTCGAGGGTTCTTTGCGGATTTGGAAAGAAGCGGCTAAAAGCTTGTACACGGAGCGAACCCAGCACCTCATACCCGGCACTGCTTACTACCTTGAAAGAGCGGGCGTTTCCTTTCTCAACGCAGCCCACATAAATGGTTTTTTCTTTTTCCGCATCTCGAACTACTTCCATAACTTTTCCTGCATAGTGCTTCATAACTTTCTTTCCTTGAATTTCTGGAGACGCAGCAAAGTAGCGAATGATGAAGGTGTTAACAGGGGTTCCAAGAATCAGTGGTTTTGTATGACAAAATACAGCGGTACCTACCATCGTGGATTCTTGTTGCACTGCATACAAGTAAGGGTCTTTCAGTTTCCGGATTAACTCTGGGGCATTTTTACGCTCGTAGAGCATACCGGCACTTCCCCAGTTTGTATTCTCAAAGAAAGTGATCCCCGCTTCCGGAATACCGTGATACTTCCAGATTGAATAGTCTTGCTCCTGAATCACCAGGGTTTTTGAAATGGATTGATTCATGATTAACGAAATAAATCCAATTGATAGGCAAAGCCCATGGGTCTTTTCCGTACCGGCTCATTTACAGATCCACGCGCTTCAATGGTGTATACTTCCGATTCGCGATAGCGCGAGGCAATAATAATTTTTGTGTTTCCCGCCTGGGGCTGAAATAATTCCTGAACTATTTTTGGTGAATTGTTGTGATGCGAAAGGTGCGATAAAAACAGATGCGTCATAAACGCGGGTCGATGCTGCGTGAATAGTTGCAACGCTTGTTTATTAGAGAGGTGACCCCGTCCACCACGGATCCGATTTTTTAGTGCGATTGGATACGTACCATGCTCTAGCATCATTTCATCATAATTGGCCTCTAAAAAGGCTGCATGACATTGCGTGAAATGGTTAATCACATGCTCGCAGGGTATACCGATATCTGTAAATACACCGACCCGAACCACTTCACGGGTGCCGGCAACTTCCGTAGAAACAATAAAGCTATGCGGATCACTCGCATCATGTAACTTTGGAAAAGCTGTAATCGTGAGTGAGCCGAGGACAACCGGTGAATATGCCTTGAACTCTTGCCGCAGGGGGTCCGGAATTTCCACAGGGCAGTACTGAAATGTATCGGGCGTTATAAATACAGGGACATTCATTTTTTTTGCCAGCCTCGAGACCCCGGAAATATGATCGGCATGCTCATGGGAAATGAATATGGCCCGCAGCAGATCAATATTCAATCCTAGGCGCTTCATTCTTCTTAGGGTTTCCCGGTAGGAAAGTCCGCCATCAATCAATACTGCATCCTGATCAGTACCCAGGTAATAGCAGTTTCCATTGCTTCCAGAGTTGAGTGATGCTACCGATAAAGCCATGACGCTAGTTACAAATTTTTTTAAAGCGTGCAGGCCGCAAGCCCCTCAAATTGAGTGATAGCGAAGGATACATTTATTAAAGACATCCGTTAAACCAATCCATTAACCGTTCTGAATCAAATAATTTTTTATCAGGAAAGAGATGGTAACTTCACTGCCAATTAAATCTCAACTGCCATGAAAAAGATTTCCACACTAGTACTTCTGATCGGAATTCTGGTCAGTACGATCGCCTGGTCTCAAATGACCTTGCCTCCCAGCGGCAACAACCAAAAGAGTGAAGTAATCCAGTATTTAGGCCTTGTGAAAGTTTCGATTGCTTACAGCAGCCCGGATGTAGCCGGTCGTGAGATTTGGGGAAAGCTGGTGCCGTATGGGCTCACTTCGCTAGGCTTTGGAAAAAGCACGGAGCAGAATCCATCCCCCTGGCGGGCGGGTGCGAATGAAAACACCACCATTACCTTTTCACATGCTGTGGAAGTGGAGGGGAAACCCGTAAAGGCGGGAACGTATGGCTTGCATATGATTCCTGGACAAACCGAGTGGATCGTCATCCTGTCTACCAATGCGGGCGCCTGGGGTAGTTATAGTTACCTCCCATCCGAAGATGTGCTTCGCGCCCCGGTAAAACCTGTGGCTTGTGAATTTAATGAGTGGCTCACCTACGAATTTGTTGATCGCCAGCAAAACAGTGCAACCGCCCGGCTGAAGTGGGAGAAGTTGGCGGTTCCCTTTAAAATTACCGTACCCAATGGGGATGAGCTGTATATTCAAAAGATCCAGGAAGAGATGTCCGGTCAAAAGGGGTTTGCCTGGCAGAATGCCGTGGCGGCTGCAAACTTCTGTGCCACCAAGAAATTAAACCTGGAGGAGGCGTTAAGTTGGGTGCAAACCTATATCGACCGGAATGTAAGATATTACCCCATCTACCAGTCCAAGGCCAATGTACTTTCGGCCATGGGGAAGTCGGATGATGCTGATGGCGTTATGAATGAAGCGATCAACTTGCCGGATGCTACGGCTCCTCAGATAGTAAATTATGGTCGCAGCCTGATTACTCAAAACCGATCGAAAGAGGCAATGAAAGTTTTTGAGGTTGCTTACAAGCGGTATCCGACCAACTCAACTGCCTTGATGGGAATGGCACGTGGGTACTCCGCGAATAACGACAATAAAAAAGCGCTTAAGTTTGCGCAGGATGCATTGAAAGTGGAAACCAATGCAAATGCGAAAGCAACAATTGATGGGGTGATCAAAAAACTTGAGAAAGGCGAACCTATCAATTAGCGACAATAGGTAAAGGTGGCTTCTTAGTTATTTTAAGAAGCCACCTTAGGTCTTCATTCCGTTTTAGCAATAGTTGTTTCATTGTCAAGTACGAAGGTGGCTAAAGCCCGACCCTTGCTCAATTCTTTGGAAGAATACACCAACGAAAACGTTGACTGATTTTGCAACAACCGGGTGATTTCTTTCACGTCCAGAGTCATTCTGGATTTAGCACCCAAAGTATCGTCAAAATTCCAGGTTTTGATCACGCTGTTTTCCCCGGCCCGTAAGGAAAGAGATCGGCTCGTTCCGATTTGACCGCAATGGTCATAGTGAATGGAAATGTTTCCTTGAGTCGCCTTTCCAAGCCGGAGGGCCGGCACTTTATCCTGATGGGCAATGACTTGTTGCGTCAGCAAATCATTATTGAAATAGATACTGTAATGTTCTCCACCTAAATTTGATACAAAGGAGAACAGCATGCTGATGATGAGAATAGTTTTCATATGTGTATTGGTTTTTAGTGGATGATTGATTTGGTTAAGCAAACGGATTTTTTTCGGTGGAAGGGAATACTCAAGCAGGATGTTTGACGTAACGCCCTAAATCCTTGAGCAATGGCACAAGCAATTTCTACCGCGACCAAAAAAGTGTTTTAGATCGCTGTGTTTTTCTGTTTCCTTCTGAGTTGTAACTTAACCGAATGAATAGAACATGCCTCGTAATGATTGCTGTGGTTTGCCTGGGTTGCGCCTCGACTGATCCGCAACTGGAAGAATGGATTTCGTTATTTAATGGAAAGGATTTGACAGGGTGGGATATCAAAATATCCGGCCATCCCTTAAATGAGAATTTTGGGAATACCTTTCGGGTGGACAGCGGTAAACTTGTTGTGCGCTATGACCAATATGATTCTTTTCGAAATCAATATGGTCACATTTTTTACAAGCAGAAATTCTCGCACTACCGGCTGCGGGTGGAGTATCGGTTTGTTGGAAATCAGGCAGTTGGGGGCGAAGGCTGGGCCATCCGAAACAGCGGTGTCATGTTGCATGCGCAATCGGCTGAAACAATGGGGCTTTCTCAGGATTTTCCAATTAGTGTTGAAGCTCAATTTTTGGGTGGACTTGGGCAGGGCAATCGCCCTACTGCCAATTTATGTACGCCAGGGACACACGTGTTCATGGCAGATACGTTGTTTACTCCCCATTGTATCAATTCCCGGTCTAAAACCTATCATGGTGATCAATGGGTGACTGTTGAATTTCTCGTGTTAGGGGATTCCCTCATACAACATTTAGTGGAGGATGAGGTAGTGATGGAATATACAAAACCGCACATAGGTGGCGGAGTGGTTAGTCATTATGATTCTCAAATAAAAGTAGACGGAACCCGACTGCTTGACGGATTTATTGCAATGCAAAGCGAAAGTCACCCGGTCGAATTCAGAAAGGTAGAATTGCTGGAGTTGGTGGGATGTATGGACCCCAAAGCAAAAAATTTCAAGTCCTATTTCCTAAAAGCCAACAACGTTGGTTGTCGATATTAGACCGATTTACGCCAACAAGTCACTTTAACTACAATCTATTAGGAGATACTCAATATAAAAAGAGAGGTGCAACAATTGCTTTTAATACGGCTATTGCTTAAACTTTGTATTCCTTGAACTTCCAGCCGGTCTCCCTTTGTGCTGCCGGCTGCTGGCTTTCTGTGAAGCTGATGTGACGTTCAACTATTTTCGTGAACGGTCATTTGTATTGCCAACATATTGTTTCACCAAATCAATGCAAGTATGAAAACCAGATCGTTTCTTTCATTGCTGTTTACCGGTTTCCTTTTGTGGAGTTGTAATCAACCTAAACCCGAGGTCATGCAATCAGACATTGCAGCAACCACTCCCCCTGCTGAATTCGCCAATCCGCAATTCGCAGAAATCGGGAAGCAGGGATTAACGGCCATGGCCAATAAGGATATTGAAGCCTTTGTTGAAAATTATGCCGAAGACATTGTTTATCTGTGGAACAGCGGGGATTCGGTTGCAGGAAAACAAGCCATTAAAGGGTATTGGAAAGATCGTATGGATAATGTTATTGAAAACTTTCGCTACGATAACGATATCTGGCTGGCTATTAAGATCAACCAATCGCAACGAGGACCCGATGTTCCGGGTGTTTGGTTATTGGGTTGGTTTCGTGCCACCATTACATATAAGGGCGGCAAAACGATAACCCAATGGATCCATACCGACTTTCATTTTGACAGCAATGAGAAAATTGATCGGGTGGTAATGTATCTGGATCGGGCTCCCATCAACGCGGCATTGGCGGGAAAATAATCTCGATGCTAACTTCAGCCGAGGCAAAGAATCCGTGGTTACAGATGTAACAGGGCTTTTGCAAATAATTGTGCAGCCGCAGGTGCTTGTTTGAAAAATAAGACCGGTTCAATTAGTTCGAGTTCCATCAGCAGGAACTGGTTGTTTATAACGAGCCCATCCACCCGTGCGTAGAGTAACGGTTCAGCGATGTGTTTAAGAATGGAGTGGGCTTGTTTGATTATTGCAACCGGAGGGTTGAAGGGCTCAATCGTACCGCCAAAGTTATCCTGCACTCTAAAATCACCGGCTTTCGGTTTTTTAATTACGGCATGACTGAATTCTTTTTGAAAGAAGATGAGTGACAATTCCCCGGATTCAATCTCAGGGATAAAATTCTGAACGAGTAAATCGCATTCCAACAAGGAATGTTGAAAGGATTGTTCATCGCTGGTATCGTCAACGTGGGCAACAAATGTTTTCCAGGCGGTAGCAGAAATAGCGGGCTTCACAACTGCTTTTTCCCAACGCTTTCTATTCATGACCTCGTTCAGGTTGACCGATGAGCCTTGAGAGATCAATAGTGTTTCAGGAATCCGAACACCTTTTTGTTGGAGTGTTAATAAATAGCTTTTATGAAAGTTTGATTTTATACTAGTCACCGGATTAAAAACCCGTATCTGTTGTTTCTCGAGCGAGTCCAGCCATCGAATGAAATTATGTGGTTGCAGATGATAATTCCAGCACGAGCGCAAAATTACAGCATCATAAAAAGTCCAATCAATGGGATCATCATCCCAGGGCACAGCCTGTATTTGTATGCCTAATGCAATGAGTTCATTGGCAGCTTCCCAATCATCGATGGCAATCTCTGGTTTTGTAGAGCAGGTTACGAAAGCGAAATGCAACAAGCGTCAGGATTTTTGAAGGTACGTGCGAAAGAGCACCCGCGTATCAATAAAGACTTCCGAATTCAATATTTACTTTTCGTGCTGGCTACTCCCCAATCTCTACCCAATAATTAGCAGGATCCCGGGAATCTAAATAAACTGAAATTTCCTGGCCCACCTCCAGCATCTGTTGGCCCCAGATATTATGACTTTTAAAAGTTTGCTTCTTCCCTGATACTTCGGTGATGCACTCAACAACCCGTGGATGACGGTTATTGATGCTGATCGATGTATTGAAATACACATTTGAAATAACCGCCCTGAGTTTGCGCCCCGTGCGTAATAAAAGTTCACGTCTGGCTTTTTGTTTGGCTTGCGAATAAAGAATTCCACCACCAATGGCCGCGAAGAGCATCCCAACACCACCAAATACAAGGGGCCCTATCCACTCCTCTTTGAATTCATAGGAGGACGCTTCCGACATCATAACGTATGTCCATCCCAATCCCATAAATGCAAAAAGAACCCCTACAGACAAAAAGATAATGGCAAACAATTTCATGAAGGAAGTTGAATCCCCTGTGAAGATAGGAAATTCACCAACCAAAATTGAATCGGTTTACTCTTTAAATCTCAATTTGAAGAATAGGAGGGAGGATGCCAGAACTAATGTGAGAAGGTTTGCCACGATAACCGGAATATCTCCTACCATGATTCCATAAATCAGCCAGAGCAATACCCCAAAGCAAAAAAATGAAAACATGCCTAACGACAGGTCTTTAGCCGAACCACTCTTCCAGGTTTTAATCACCTGTGGTAAAAATGCAATCGTGGTGCAAGAGCCAGCAGCTAAACCAAGAATTTGAATTTCATTCATATAAAAAATCTTACGACAAAGGTAACGCAGCGACCTTTGCAAAGTTGCTTGCTTGTAAGAATACCTGACGTTGAAGCAGGTTAAATCGATTGCGGAACTTTAGTTTTCGTTGATGCTATCGAATATATGCTCAATAATCATCAGTCTGGGCAAAGTCATTTTTCCGATACATCCACTTACCTTGTGTGAAATCGGGAAACTCAACACTTTCGCCACCCAACTGAATAGAACTTTCGGATAAGGGTGTGATGGCGCTCCAGGTTACCGCATCATACACATCCTGGGGCGTATTCACCTTCCGCTTCACCGATTCAATAAAGGCATTGATAACAAACCAATCCATACCACCATGTCCTGCCCCGCTGGCATCGCTGCCGTACTTTTTCCAAAGCGGGTGATCGTATTTCTCCAACCATTCTTTGGCTTCTTCCCATTGGTGCGGCTTTTTGCTTTGCCCTTCAATGTAAATTGACTTGTTGACATCCATCCAGATCCCTTTCGTTCCCTGCACGCGAAATCCTAACGAATAGGGCCTTGGCAGATTCGTGTCGTGCTGCAGTAAAATAGTTTCGTTATTCGTGGTGCTGATCATGGTGGTGACAACATCTCCTAATTTAAAATTGACGTTAGCATTCGGATGGTTTGGCCCGCCCATTTTAACCACATGCTCATGCAGCCCGCGAGCTTTTGTTGAATAGGATACCAGTTGGGTAAATCGATTACCCCGATTTATGTCAATCATCATGGCTACCGGGCCGATGCCATGGGTAGGGTATAGATCGCCATTGCGATACACGGAATGTTGGGTACGCCATTGCGCTTCTGAAAATCCCTTCAAGCCGAATTCAGCTCCCTTGCCATAGGCATTTTTACCATCGTTAAACTTCACTTCACGCAAATCGTGCTGATAGCCACCTTGCAGGTGAACAATTTCACCAAATACATTTTGTCGTACCATGTTCATAACCGCCATTACATCGCGTCTGTAACAGACATTTTCCAGCATCATCAGGGGCATACCGGTACGTTCGCTGGTATGTACCAATTGCCAACACTCTTCAACGGTCATCCCGGTGATTACTTCGCACCCCACATATTTTTTTGCATTCATGGCATCGATACACATTACGGTGTGCCATTCCCAGGGCGTAGAGATGATCACCGCATCGATGTCTTTGTTTTCGAGCAGTTTCTTGTATCCGTAGGGCCCGTCCATGATAATCTGCGGTTTTGTTTTGCCCGACTTTGTAACCAAGGCCATGCTGGCATCGATCATCACTTGCTGAATATCGCAGATGGCTACTACTTCGGTATCTGTCCGGTTTAGCGCCAACTCAAGGTGGCCCTGTCCACGCAAGCCAACACCGATAAAGCCCAGCCGAACTTTCGGGTCTTTGTCTTTCGAAAAAAGTAAACCGGAAGGAAGAATGGATAGGCCCAGGCCCGCGGTGGTAGAGGTTCTGATAAAATCTCTTCGTGTGGAAGTCATAGGAGTCTGTTTTAGGATCGAAAATATAAGTTGATTTTTGCGACTAGCAAGGTTGTAAAGTCGTTAAAGTTCTTTCATCAAAGTGGGGTACAAATCAAGCATGGTCTCAATGTCGTGTTTGTGTACTTTTTCGTGTGGAGAATGCGCATGTTGTTCAGGTGCACCCACAAAACACCAATCGAAGGGTACAGGACTGCGTTGCAGTTCGCCACCATCGCTGGACCCCATTCCTTCCACCTCCAACTGATGATCAATGTTACTCGCCCGGGCAATCGCCCGAATCTTATCGATGAAACTCTTGCGCGGTACATTTCGGTCGCGTAGGGAAATGGCAACGCCCTTCCCGTGATGAACTCCATCGGATACCCAGGTGATATCAGAGATCAGCGCCTGTCGCACCTTCCACTTCTTGTAAAGATATTCGGCTAAATAGCCAACGGAACCACCGCCATGTTCTTCCCAACAACTGAAAACAATCAATCCATGCTTCAATTTCTCAGCAACTTTTAATGCATTGTAGATGCCGAGCCGGTTATCCAGGTAGGCTGATTCAATATACTCTTTGGTTTCCTTAAAGTGAACCTGGTAGGTAAGGGTGGTACCCCGTTCAATGGCCCGGCCAAATTTATAAAAGGCATGGTTTTCCTTATCGAATTCCAGTTCGCATTGGATGGCGCCTTTGGAATCTGCACCAACTAATTTTGTTCCCAGTTCGGCATCAGGACTACCGATGGCTACCAATTGATTAAAGTACCGGACCGTAAAGCCCACCGTATCCATGTGTGTAAAAAGGGCCGTTCGAGGCTTGCCAAATCGCAACACCAGGCAATCCTGGAACTCCTCACCCTGAATTATTTCAGGTTCGTGCTTCCAGTTCTTTTTTTCCCGTTTGATATAGTCAAGAAGAAAGGCCTTTACTTCACCTTCCGATCCGGATGGGCCGTGGATTTCACAGAGTTGTTTCAGGAGGCGGGTATCCAGTTTTGATTTTTCCTTGTTCCCTTTTTTATTTTTCACGAGGGTCATAGTCAACTTTATTGTAAATTTTCGATTCGAATCCTAAAGTAACAGAAAGGAGACCATGGTAAATAAATTTTTACAGAATTCATGGAGTTGATTAATCTGGGCGGATACCCATCCATAGCCAATCAATTTCTGAGCGAGATTCGCGATTTGGCAAAGCAATCCGATCGGCAACGGTTTCGCAATAACATGAATCGCCTGGGCGAAATCATGGCGTATGAGATTTCGAAGAAATTGAAGTATCAAGCGCAACAGATAACCACCCCATTGGCAACGGCACAGGTTTCGGTCCTTGCCGAACAGCCTGTGTTAATTACTGTATTGCGGGCAGGGTTACCTTACTTTCAGGGTTTTCTGAAATATTTTGATCAGGCGGATGCTGGTTTCATCGGGGCTTATCGTAAAGAAGGTGAAACGGAAGTGAAAATCAATTTTGATTATTTGGCAACGCCTTCATTGAATGATAGAACACTGATTCTGATTGATCCGATGCTGGCCACGGGCAAGTCGTTTATGCGGTCAGTCAATGAGTTGACACGCCATGGCACTCCGAAGCATATTCACATTGCTTCCCTGATCGCTTCACCGGAGGGGGTTCGGTTTCTGCAGGAGAACATGAAACTACCCTATACACTTTGGACATTTTCTGTGGATGAAAAGCTGGACAGTCGTTATTATATTGTTCCAGGATTGGGCGATGCCGGAGATCTGAGTTATGGCGAAAAACTGTAGTATAAAAGTTCAGGATCGGATGAGGAAATCCTTATTGAATCTTGAATTTTAAATTTTGAATGGATATGTGGGAGGAAATCCTCAAAGCCTTTTCGGTTTACCTGTCCAGCATGATCAAATTTATTTTTGGCCCCATCGGGGGGAAGGCAGCCGGATTGCACCTGATCACCACCATGATTGTAACAGCAGCCGGCATGATGACGGTCGTAGTTGCCTTTACCTATTTTGGTGAATTCATCCGGAAAAAAATTATCGATCGATTTCGCAAGGCAAAGCCAACGGTGGCACCACCCAGGGAAAAATCAGGAATTATAAAGAAATACGGCTTAGTGGGCATTGCCTTTCTTACACCGGTCATACTTACGCCTATAGGCGGAACCGTGTTGGCTGTGAGTGTAAGCCCGAATCGTGAAAAGATATTACTGTATATGCTGATCAGCGCTTGTTTATGGTCGGTGGTGCTTACCAGTGCGGTCTATTTCGGGTATGATGCTGTGATGGAATTCATTGAGAAAGTTCAGCCGGGAAAGATCATCCCCAACGAGTAACGGTCAACTCTCGTCTGGTAAAATTTCAATGTCGCGGATCAGCACTTTCTTTGCGATTGCCTGACCCGTCTTGGTAGCGGCCAAACCACCCAGTGCAGTTTCTTTAT
The DNA here is from genome assembly GCA_964488465.1 of uncultured Ohtaekwangia sp. Taxonomy (GTDB): domain Bacteria; phylum Bacteroidota; class Bacteroidia; order Cytophagales; family Cyclobacteriaceae; genus ELB16-189. Next base: position 61,524 of record CAZAUN010000002.1, read on the forward strand.
AGCGGGTTTCCATGCTGGCCCCGATTTCCCCCATGGCCTCAATCACCTCATCCACCGGGATAACACTGCTCACATTGGCAAGGGCAATTTGAGCCGAGCTGTTGGCAATGGCAGCTGCACTGGCGTTGCGTACCACGCACGGTACCTCTACCAGGCCTGCCACCGGATCGCACACCAGACCCAGCATACACTGGACAGTAATGGCAACCGCATTAAAGATCTGATCGATGTTGCCGCCAAGACAATAAACAATGGCACCGGCACCCATGGCCGCAGCTGTACCGGTTTCGGCCTGGCAGCCGCCTACCGCTCCGGCAATGCTCGCTTTTTGTTCCATGATCAGCGCGATTCCTGCAGCCAGCAACATAGCTTCTAAAATTTTCTTATCCTCGATGTGATGAATTTCCTGCAACGTGAACAGCACCCCAGGCATAATCCCGGACGCTCCGGCCGTAGGTGCAGCTACGATTCGGCCCATGCACGAGTTAACCTCTTTGGCAGCCAGAGCCCGGGCAATTAAATTTTGAAATTCTTTGGATAAGACAGTTTGCGGATGACGATATACTTTTTTTGCTCCGTTGTTGATCATCCCGGAGCGTGAAGTCATGTCTTCCTCCAATCCGGTACGAACCGCATCTTTCATCACTTCCCATGCGTTGGCCAGCCCAGCCCAAATTTCAGCTTCGGTACGCCCTTTTTGCTCCTGTTCATACTCCAGCACAGCCGTTACCACCGGTTTCTTCTTTTCGGTGCAATACGTTTTCCAACCCTCGAATGAATCAAAAAGAAATGCCATACTAGATTTTGTACGAAGTTCGATTGTAAAAGAACTGTTTTCAAATGTTTGGCAGAAAATTTTAACTCAACTTAACCAGTTTCAAGACTGTTTTTAGAGTTAGTGCGAATTAACCATCTTTAAGCCTGTGATTCGATTGGGATTATTATTGATCGGACTGGCACTGGCAGAACCGCTTTTTACGCAGAACAATTTCTGGTTGGTCTTAGCGGAAGTAGGATTTAAGCGCGAAGTAATTCAAGGGGGTGAAATGGAAGTGCCGGTATTCAGCAATCATTTAAAAAGCTGGAATGGCAAGAAAGTCCGACTGAAAGGCTTTGTTATTCCGGTGAGTGAGGTTGGAGATGAAAGCAAATTCATGCTCTCCTCCTTGCCCTTTAATGTCTGTTACTTTTGTGGTGCTGCCGGCCCTGAAACCATTGTCGAGGTGGAGACTAATCGCAAGGTGAAATTTACATCACAAGCGATCTGGATAGAAGGCATTCTTCAGCTTAACGAAAAGGACCCCGACCATCACATCTATATTTTGAAATCAGCTAACGTAGTCACACCATGATTAGATCACTTCTTGGTTCCTTCCTTTTATGTTTTGGTTTTGTTGCCTGGTCGCAATCCAACGATGAAGCCGTAATCAGGCAAATTTTTGATCACGCCCTGAGCAAGGGTACGTCCTATGAAATGCTTTATGATCTTTCGATGAATGTTGGGCCGCGGCTGTCCGGTTCGCCTGGCGCTGCCGCAGCGGTGGAATGGAGTCGCCAGGTAATGACTGATTTTGGTTTTGATACGGTTTGGTTGCAACCGCTGATGGTACCTCATTGGGTGCGGGGCCAAAAGGAAACTGGTCGAATTATTTCAAAGCGAAGTGGAACGGTGGATATAAATGTTTGTGCCTTGGGGGGCTCCATCGGAACGGGGCCTGCAGGGATTGCGGCCAACATCGTTGAGGTAAAGAGTTTTGATGAGTTGAAAACCCTTGGAACAAATGGGGTGCAAGGAAAGATCGTATTCTTTAACCGCCCAATGGATCCTTCAAAAATAAACACCTTTGCAGCCTATGGGGGTGCTGTAGACCAACGCGCCAGCGGAGCTTCGGAGGCAGCCAAGTATGGCGCTGTTGCCGCTTTGGTTCGGTCGATGGGCTCCAATCTGGAAGACTATCCGCACACGGGCAGTATGCGCTATGCGCCAAACGTGGTAAAAATTCCTGCCCTCGCCATAAGCACGAAGCATGCCGAGCAGCTAAGCAGGTTGCTCAAAGAAGAACCAGACGTGCAAATTTATCTGGAGAATCATTCTGTGACATTACAGGATGTGCCTTCTTATAATGTAATAGGTGAGATCCGGGGAAGTCAGTTTCCAGATGAAATCATTGTGGTGGGGGGGCATCTTGATTCCTGGGATTTAGCACAAGGCGCCCATGACGATGGTGCCGGATGCGTACAATCCATTGAAGTAGTACGTCTGTTTAAGCAGATGGGCTACCGGCCAAAACGTACCATTCGTGCTGTCATGTTTATGAATGAAGAGAACGGCTTGCGGGGTGGATTGAAATATGCGGAACAAGCCGCACTAAAAAAGGAAAAGCACATTGCTGCCATCGAATCGGATCGGGGTGGATTTTTACCGCGGGGATTTACCGTACCAACCGATGAAAAGGCTAAAGCCCGCGTACGAAGTTGGAAGCCGTTGCTGGAGCCGTACGGTCTTTCGGATTTCAGCACGGAAGGCGGAGGTGCAGATATTGGTCCACTGGCCAACCAAGGGGTTCCGCTTTTGGGGTTCTTGCCCGATTCGCAGCGATACTTCAACTATCATCATACACCTGAAGATACGATCGACAAAGTGGATAAGCGCGAATTGGAATTAGGTTCTGCTTCCATGGCAGCGTTGGTTTATTTAATTGATCAGTACGGTTTAAAATAATCCATGCGCAAAAGGCTGACATTGGTCGGAAGAATTGCAGCCGCTGTTGGGCTTATCTATTTAGCGACCTGTGGAGTCGTTTACATTTTTCAGGATCAGTTTGTATTTCAAGGCAAACCTATACCGCAAGATTTCCGGTTTGATTTTGGTCAGCCATTTGAAGAACACTTTATTAAGGTCTCCAATCAGGACTCCCTTCATGCGATTTATTTTAAAGCAGACGCTGATGCCAGAGGTCTCATCCTTTATTTTCACGGAAATGCAGACAATTTGCAACGTTGGGGTACGTATGCCTTTGATTTCACTTCCCTCGGTTATGATGTATTGATGATTGATTATCGGGGTTATGGAAAAAGTTCGGGCCAGCCCGGTGAAACTATCTTCTATGAGGATGCCCAACGGGTATACGACTGGGCACGAGATCACATTCCACACTTCAAGTTGGTGATTTATGGTCGTTCGCTGGGAGCGGCTGTTGCTTCTCATCTGGCAGCTAACAACAGGGCAGCCTTACTATTTCTGGAAACGCCCTTTGATGAATTGAAGGCTGCGCTTTATGGAATGCCGGCCCGGTATACGTTTTCCAATCAGGAAACGATTCCAGATGTGACCTGTAGAATTGTGATTGTGCACGGCACCAACGATTGGGTAGTTCCATTGCGCTCGGCCCTTCGCCTGAAACCGTTACTAAAGCCCACTGACTCGTTTGTGGTTGTTGACGGAGGTGGTCATAACGATCTCCGGCATTTCGAATTGTATCAGGAAACGTTACGAGCCGCATTGCGATAGTTTCCTGGTCCAACTTTATTTGATACCTTCGGATATGGTTGTATTCCTGGTCGCCCTGCTATCAGCCTATACCTTTCTCTGTTTATTCATTTATTTCTTTCAGCATCTTTTCTTTTTCCGTCCCGAACGATTAGCACATACGTTTCAATACAAATACCCTTTTCCATTTGAAGAATTGGACTTTGACATGGAAGATGGCGGCCGCATCAATGCCATTTATTTTAAGGTGCCCAACGCGCGCGGGGTGGTCTATTATCTGAAGGGAAATTCAAAAAGCATAAAGGGGTGGGGCAAGTTTGCCAAGGACTTTGTTAGCAATGGTTATGATTTTTTCATGATGGACTATCGGGGTTTTGGGAAGAGCAGGGGAAAGCGAACCCAAGAGCGCGTGTTCAACGATGCTCAGTTTATCTACAAGTGGCTCACACAATATTATCCTGAGGATAAGATTGTGCTCTATGGCCGCTCGTGGGGCAGCGGCATTGCCGCCCGCATTGCCTCATGGAATAAGCCGCGCATGCTCATACTCGATTCTCCCTATTTCAGTTTTTATTACAACACCAACCGGTATGCTTTCTTCTTACCGTTGCGATTGATTTTACGTTACGATATTCGCACGGATCAATACTTGAAAACGACTACTTGCCCTGTACACATTATTCACGGAACGAAGGACCGGTTGATTTCATTTTCTCAAAGCCAAAAGTTGAAAGCCTTGTTTCCTGAGAAGGTAAACTTACATGGTGTTGAAGGCGCCCGCCACAATAACCTTCCGGATTTTCCAGTGTTTTTTGAGATCTTATACGAGATACTTTATGTCAAGCCGGTCAGTCAATCCGCCTGATGGAAGTGCGACATCATCATAGCAGCGACTTCACCCGGATATTTGACATCCTTCAGTATCAGGCAGAGAAGTATCCTAATCCCACTGCATTGAATACAATGGTGGATGGCCGATGGAGCAATTATTCCATCGATACCCTGATTCATTATACAGATAACCTGTCTTGTTGGCTCATTCGCAACGGCTATGACCGGAATGACAGAGTCATTTTGATGCCAGTAATGGGGAGTCCGGAGTGGATCATCATTGATCTCGCATGTCAGCAATGTGGGATCGTTACCGTTCCCGTACACATTACCTCTACCGAACAAGACCTGGAACTCATCCTGAAAGAAACAGATGCCCGGTTGTGTATTTGCGCTGGTATTGATGGAACCACGAAAGTTCATGCGGCCAATAAACGCCTTGGCGGTCATGTGAAAGTATTTCATCTTGATTCGACCCAGGAGGGTTACTTTCACTGGCAGGTTTCAGAACCAGCTTCGGAAGAGCACACTCACCTTCAGAAAATTAAGAATAGCATTAGCGAAGAGGATGAGGTGACCATGCTGTACACTTCTGGCAGCTCAGGGGTCCCGAAAGGGGTTCCGTTAACGCATAAAAACATTGTCCATAACATAAAATCAATTCTTCCGATGTTGCCTTTGGAGCCACAACACCGGGTGCTGAGCTTTTTACCGTTCAGCCATATTTTGGAACGCATGGCCTGTTATGGGTACCTGGCCTTTGGAGTCTCGGTTTATTTTAGCCAACGAAAGGACACGTTTGCGCAGGACTTCAACTCCGTAAAACCCTATTTCTGTACCTGCGTGCCACGCGTCTTGGAAAAAATGTACGATTATATGCAGGCTCAGTTGATGGATAAGAGCCTGTTGAAAAGGAAACTGATTGCCTGGGCGTTTGAGATAGGAATGAAATACCAATCGGAGGGCCGCAAGCCATTTTTATTTTCGCTGCAATTATTCTTTGCCCGGGTTTTGGTATTAAGTCAATGGCGCAAAAAGTTGGGTGGCAAAATTCGGTACATGGTTGTTGGGGCCGCCTCTTTGCGTCCTGAGATTGGAAGATTATTTTCAGCTGCGGGGATTCATATTGTGGAGGGCTATGGGATGACCGAAACAGCGCCTCTCATTTCGATTAATCGGTTTGAGCCTGGCCAAAATGAGTTTGGCACTGTTGGATTAGTGATTTCTGGAACGGAAGTAAAAATTGATCAACCCGATGCACAAGGCCAGGGAGAAATCTTAGTGTTGGGACCCCAGGTAATGAAGGGCTACTATCAGCGCCCTGATTTAAATCAGGAGGTATTTACACAGGAAGGCTGGTTTCGCACGGGTGATGTGGGTCATTTTGTCAACGGTCGTTTCCTTCAGATAACCGATCGGAAGAAAGACATCTTTAAAACTTCCGCGGGTGTTTACATTGCACCACAACCTTTGCAAAACCATTTTGCCAAGTCGCTATTTATTCAGCGTTGCCTTATCATCGGGTTTCAGCGGCCTTTTGTTGCTGCCTTGATTGTTCCAAACTTCGAAGTACTGGAAGCCTGGTGCACGCAGGAACATATCCATTGGACATCACCGCAGTTCATGGTGCATAACATTAAAGTGCTAGCCCGGTTGCAACATGAAATTGATACACTTAACGAGGCGTTAGCCAATGTTGAGCGGGTAAGACGATTTGTTCTTTGCCCGCAAGACTGGACCGTGGAGGGAGGTGAACTCACCGCGTCATTAAAACCGATTCGTCAGCGGATCGTGACCAACTATCAAAATGAAATTGAAAAGATGTATGCTTAGTTCGCTTCCAATTCAGGTAATTCAACGGTAAAAACAGAACCTTTTCCGTATTCGGATCGGTGACTGATGGTGGCCCCGATTTTACTGGCCGATTCTTTTGCGATATAGAGCCCAAGACCGGAACCACTTACCCGGTCCGATGCCCTGAAAAACATTTCAAAGATTTTAGGACTGAGTTCGGGTTTGATTCCTTCGCCATTGTCTTCCACTTGGATCAGCGTACGTTTAGAAAGCCGCTTCGATGAAATTTTAATAACCGGCTGGTGACCGGGTTCTCTCTTTTGAAATTTAATGGCATTGGAAATGAGATTACTGAGAATAATTTTTACCCGAATCTTGTCCTGCTGCAGGATGTCCTGATCCAACGCATTCAGGTCAACCTTTATCTTGTTGTAGTTATCCAAATAATGCAGGTTTTCTAGAATTTCTTCACACAGTTTTCTGAGTTCAATTTGTTCAACCACTACTTGCTGTCGCTTATTGCGAGAGTAGTCTAGAATTTCAGAAATGAAGGAATCCAGCTTTAAAACACTCTTTTCAATTTCGTTTAAATACCCTGGGGATGCCTGATTTCCTGCCTCCAGACGGGTTATGGTTACCAATCCCAATATTGATTTTAGGGGAGCACTTAAATCATGGGAAGCACTGTATACAAACCGATCAAGTTCCTTGTTAGTATTCTCCAGCTCCTGGTTTTTAAGTTGAAGCCGGGTTTCGACCAATTGCAAATCGCTGATCACACGCCCGGTTACGGCAACAAAGAGTGATAGCATAAGATTTCCAAGAAAAATCGAAAACAACATCTCATCGGAACTGAATAATCTCGACTGCGATCCGGTGATCAGGAGGGGAATAATGTACGTTATCAGGAATACGAAAAGATTACAAAAAGCAGCCTCTCCAAAACCAAAACGGATCGCAACGTAAAGAGAAATGATACCAAAGGCGAACCAATACTTTTCAAAGGGAATAAAGACCGAGAGCACCAGAAGTGCCAGGTAGATGAAGACAATCTCAACTCGTTTTAAAATAGGTGTCGGTTCTGACCGAAATAATTCCTGTTGGGGTGGGTGTAGCAACCAGCCTTTTCGTTGCATCCAGGGAGTTATTGAATACAAAAGTGGAATTGATACACCGAAGTTGGCCATGAATTCTCCAAGCCAGTTTCGGGCAAAGAGCGAACCAAAGGTTTCCCATGTTTGGTGGTTGAAATAAATTAACGTGAATTGAAGCAGGATCAGCTCAATGGTGATCGGGATGAGTAGACCAAATATGACAAATTGAATCAATGCCCGGGTAGACGACAACCAATAATTTCCTTGGACAACGATGCGGAAGAGGAAGTAGGAGAGCATTACACCAATCACTTCTGACAAAGAATAAACCGGCCATAGGCGCCAATCTTCTATTCCCCAGAAATAGGTATTCAACGTTACCACTAAATACATAGCCGGTAGTACCCGCCATACACCCCACCAATTGACCAGAACAATAGCAATGGCCGTTGGCAAATAAAAGGTGCTGATTCCCTGGTCATACTTAAAGAGCAAGGCAATTTGACTGGCCGCATGAAACAAAATGAGCGGGGCGAACCAGGTCCAACCGGGTAGACTGTTGCTTGAAGTAATGGCGGCCCGCAATTTCATAGTCTACTAAGATACTATATTGAGCAGATCAAATTCACCAAAAAAAATGCCCATTATTACATGGGCACCTTTTTACTAACATGTTAAAGAATTTCTCTTTTAAGCAGTAATATTTTCAACGGAATACTCTTCTATGGGGAGGCAACTGCAAACCAGGTTACGATCGCCATAGGCATTATCGACCCGGCTTACACTGGGCCAGAATTTAGCTTCCTTCACAAAGGGAAGCGGGTAGGCTGCCTTTTGTCTGCTGTAAGGTCGGTTCCAATCATCGGCAGTAATGATGGCAGCCGTGTGCGGTGCATTTTTTAATACATTATTTTCTTTATCGGCCCTTCCTTCTTCCACCTCACGGATTTCATTCCTGATTTCAATCAAGGCATCAACAAACCGGTCCATTTCGGATTTAGGTTCGCTTTCTGTTGGCTCAATCATTAAGGTACCAGCCACCGGGAAGGAAACGGTGGGTGCATGGAATCCATAATCCATCAACCGTTTCGCAATATCTTCAACTTCGATGCCTGCTTTTTTGAAATCGCGACAGTCTACGATCATCTCGTGGGCACATCGTCCATTGGAGCCGGTGTAAAGAATTTTAAAGTGGTCACTCAATCGCTCTTTAATATAATTCGCATTTAAAATGGCAAGCTTGGTTGCTTGGGTTAACCCTTCGGCACCCATCATGGCAATGTAAGCGTATGAAATTACCAAAATGCTGGCACTACCATAGGGCGCTGCAGACACAGCGGTAATCGCCTGCTCACCACCCGTCTGCACTACCGGATGACCTGGCAGGAAGGGCTTTAATTTATCATTCACACAAATGGGACCCATGCCCGGGCCACCGCCTCCGTGCGGAATGCAGAATGTTTTATGCAAATTCAAGTGACACACATCTGCCCCGATGTTGGCAGGTGATGTAAGACCTACCTGAGCATTCATGTTGGCACCGTCCATATATACTAAGCCACCATGTGCATGTATGGTATCACAAATTTCAACGATCGATTCTTCGAATACACCGTGCGTGGAAGGGTACGTTACCATCAGACAGGAGAGGCTTTCTTTATATTGCTCCGCTTTGGCTTTAAGATCCGCTACATCAATCTTTCCTTCTGCATCTGATTTTACCACGACCACATTCATGCCCGCCATCACAGCGCTGGCCGGGTTGGTACCGTGTGCCGAAGCTGGAATGAGCGCAATGTTGCGATGAGCATCCTTTCTGCTCTCATGGTATGCGCGAATCACCATCAATCCGGCATATTCTCCCTGCGCCCCGCTGTTTGGTTGCAGCGATACGCCCGTAAACCCGGTGATCTCTTTCAACCAGGCTTCCAGGTTGGTAATCATTTCCTGATAGCCCAGGGTTTGATCAGCTGGTGCAAAGGGATGAAGGCTGCCTAACTCAGGCCAGGTAACCGGAATCATTTCGGTGGTTGCGTTTAGCTTCATTGTGCAAGAACCCAATGAAATCATGGAGTGCACCATGGAAAGATCCTTGTTCTCAAGCCGCTTAATATACCGCAGCATTTCATGCTCAGAATGATGGGTGTTGAACACCGGGTGTTTTAAAAATGTCGAAGTCCGAATTAAGGATGCAGGCCAGGCTACTGCGGTAACTTCTGTGGTACGGGGGGATGCTTTTCCAAAAAGAGATATTATATTTTCTATGTCCTTCAAGGTTGTTGTTTCATCCAATGAAATTCCAACATGGTTCGAAAAATACCGGAAGTTGATTCCAGCCGCTTCTGCCTTTTGCCGGATTGCTTTCACGTCAGCCACTGCTACCTTCAAGGTATCAAAGTAGTATGAGTTTACTTGTTTGAGTCCCGCCTGAGTCAACCCTTTTTCCAACACTTGCGCCAATCCATGAATACGACCTGCGATCTTTTTTAATCCTTGCGGCCCATGGTAAACGGCATACATGCTGGCCATTACCGAAAGCAACACCTGTGCAGTACAGATGTTGGAGGTAGCCTTTTCCCTGCGAATATGTTGCTCGCGGGTTTGCAGGGCCATACGATAACCCGAGTTACCTTGGGCATCGATGGAGATCCCGATAATTCTGCCAGGGATTTGACGCTTGAATTCATCTTTTGTTGCAAAGAAGGCAGCATGCGGTCCGCCAAACCCCATGGGTACGCCAAATCGCTGGGAATTTCCCACCACTACATCGGCACCCATTTCTCCCGGAGATTTCATTAGCAATAAGCTCATCAGATCGGCCCCCATCACCACAAATACATCTTTCTCGTGAGCTGATTCGATAAATGCCGAATGATCTTTTACTTCGCCATTATTGTCAGGGTTTTGAAGGTAGACTGCAAAGAGATCCGGACGGGTGAGGTCCAGCGTACTGACATTCCCGATTTGAAGGGTAACACCAATGGGAGTTGATCTGGTTTTCAGCAAATCAATAACCTGAGGAAATACATTTTCATCTACAAATAATGTAGTTGCATTCTTCTTACTCGTTTTGCGCGAAGCATACAGTAAGTGCATCGCTTCGGCTGCAGCCGTAGCTTCATCCAAAAGGGAGGCATTGGCAATCTCCATTCCGGTAAGATCAATAATCATGGTTTGATAGTTGATCAGAGCTTCCATTCTGCCTTGTGCAATCTCTGCCTGGTACGGAGTGTAGGCGGTATACCAGCCTGGATTTTCGAGAATGTTACGAAGAATTACACCGGGTGTAATGCAGTTGTAATAACCTGTGCCGATGTAGGATTTGAAAATTTTGTTTTTCGAAATCAAGTGTCTTAAAGAAGTGAGAAACTCAAATTCAGATTGAGCTTGGGGGAGTTGTAACGCTTTCTTCAACCGGATATTGGCGGGTATGGTTTGATCAATTACCTCATCGATTGATTTAGCTTTTACCACCTTCAGCATTTCTTTTATCTGTTGCTCGTTAGGTGCGTTGTGGCGGGTTTCAAATTTTTCGGAATAGGTGGGATTGATCATGTTCATGGCGTAAGAAATAGGTTGCCCCTAGAAAAAATTAAGTGTGTTGGGTACCCGTTACTGGTTTTAGCACCAGCAACGGGTAACCGATAGTTAATATCGCTCAAACTGCGAAAAGAAGAAGTTGCCTTCAATCGCTGCGTTTTCATCAGAATCAGAACCGTGAATGGCATTGGCATCAATCGATTTGGCAAACAAGGCCCGGATCGTACCGGGAGCTGCTTTCTTTGGATCGGTTGCACCAATCAGTTTTCGAAAATCTTCCACTGCGTTATCTTTTTCCAGAATCATCGGCACGATAGGCCCGCTGGACATGTATTCGCAGAGCTCACCATAAAATGGGCGGGCCTTGTGAATTTCGTAGAACTTTCCAGCCAATTCTTTTGTGAGTTGTACTTTCTTCATAGCTACGATGCGAAAACCGGCCTCCTCTATCATTTTGGTTATAGCCCCGCTGTTTCCGGCCCCGGTAGCATCGGGTTTAATCATTGTAAAAGTTTTGTTTCCTGCCATTATCTAGAAATTTAAATTGTTTCAGGGTATAAATTCGGCCGCAAAAATAGCTTTTTAGTCGATAGGGACAGGGGTTAACCAAATAGATTTTTGGAGGGAGTTGAATACTGACATTCTGTTCAACTTATGGGTTATGCACTCCGGATTAAAATTGCCATTTTTGCCCCTTCAATGAAAAAATTAACGGCCTTTAAGTCCTTGCTTGCCCGTCCCGGGCGGGTCGTTATTGTCACCCACTTTAAGCCAGACGCGGATGCCCTTGGTTCATCGCTTGGGTTAGCCGGGTTTCTAACCAAAAAAGGGCATCAGGTTTCCGTTATTACGCCCAGTGATTATCCGGACTTTCTCACCTGGATGCCAGGGAACGATTCGGTGATCGCGTTGACAAAAGACCCCGGACCTGAACAACAAGCGGCCAAGCTTATTCAACAAGCTACGCTTATTTTCTGCCTCGACTTCTCGAATTTAAGTCGAATCAACAGTCTGGGCGAAATGATTAAACAATCCGCTGCCATTAAAGTATTGATTGACCATCACCTTGAGCCCGAAGCCTTTGCGGATTTTGAACAATGGAGTACTGAAGCTGCCTCTACGGCAGGTTTGGTTTTTGAGTTGATAGAAGAGTTAGAAGAAAAATCGTTAATCGATCAAAACATTGCCTCTTGTTTATATGCCGGGGTAATGACCGATACGGGTGGGTTCAGACACAACAACACACGGTATCGTGAATTTCAGATTGCCTCCGAATTAGTGCGGCTTGGGGCCGATCCGCATCAGATTGCCCGGCAGATTTATGATACAAATTCACTGGAGCGATTGCGATTAACGGGGTATGTATTGAGCGAGAAGTTGGTGGTATTACCCGCTTTCCGCACGGCCTACATGATGCTTAGCCAGGAGGAGCTGAAAAAGTTTGGAGCCCAAACGGGTGATACCGAAGGACTGGTTAATTATGGTCTTTCCATTAAAAACGTAAAGATGTCCGTGCTGATGTATGACCGGAAAGAAGAGATAAAACTTTCATTCCGGTCGTTGGGAAATTTTTCAGTGAATGAGCTGGCCCGAAAGCATTTTGAAGGTGGCGGGCACCGCAATGCTTCTGGTGGATCATCCAAGCTGTCGTTAGACGATACATTAAAAAAATTGCTGGCCCTCCTCCCGGAGTATCAGCATTTGCTACTAAAGGATTAACTAAACAATTAAATCTATACAATGAAAAAATCATTTTTGCTGTCGGTCTGTGTGGCGTTGCTATTCATGTCGTGTTCCAATACGAAAGAAACCCCATCGGGGTATAAGTTCACGGTGATAAAGAAGGGAGATGGTGTGGCGAGTAAACAGGGCCAGATATTGGTGTTGAACTTTTTGTTTAAAGATGGTAAGGATTCGGTTTGGAATGATAGCCGCAAAAGTGTGTTTCCCACGATGATCATGGTGCAGGATTCAATACCGGGGAATGACCCGATCCTGGAAGTATTTCGAATGTTAACGAAAGGAGACAGTGTAACATTGAAACTTCCTGCCAAAACCTTGTTTGAAAAAACATTTCAATCGCAAATTCCTCCGGGAGTAGATTCTACCAGCCAGTTTACTTTTGAAATTGGGGTTATCGATATCCTTTCGGAAGATCAGGCCCGCCAGATGCAGAGCGAAATTGTTGCCAAACAGAATGAAAAGGCGATGTTGGCCGAAGCGGAACAACACGCCAAAGATACTTCCATTATTGCCGTTCATTTGAAAGAGAAGGCCATCAAGGCACAAAAGACAAGATCGGGTATCAGCTATGTAGTAAATAAAACGGGTAAAGGAGAGAATGCGAAGGCAGGACAAACGGTAAGAATTAACTATACCGGCTATTTATTAGACGGAACCTGCTTTGACAGCAGCATTGAGTCAGTAGCACGGGTCAATAATGTTTATAATGAGATGCGTGCACCGTATGAACCCATTGAGTTCGTTTTAGGCGCACAACAGGTAATTCCAGGGTGGGAAGAAGCTATTGGTTTGATGAACAAAGGGGCCAGCATGACGGTGTACATTCCTTCCACCATGGCGTACGGTCCACGGAGAAGAAGCGAAATCATTGGTGAAAACTCCATTTTGAAATTTGAAATGGAAGTGGTTGATATTAAGTAGTGATGCCATGAAGAAAATTGTGTTTATTATTTTGGTTGGCCTAAGTGTGTCGGGTTGTCTAGACGACCCGGATGAATGTACCAAAGCAGTTCCTGAGTCGGAATTATCGGCTGTGGATCAAACCCGGTTGGCATCCGATATCATCACCATCGATTCATACCTGGCTGCCAATGGTATTATTGCTACGGAAGAACCCAATGGGGTTCGGTATGTGATTACAAAGCAAGGGGATGGAACAACCCCATGCCTGGAAAGTACAATCAGTGTAACCTATTCTGGCAAGCTTTACAGCGGTACCGTGTTTGATTCATCCTCCACTCCGGTTTCATTTCCGCTTGAGCGGTTGATTGTTGGCTGGAAATTGGTATTGCCACTGCTGCAGGCCGGAACCAAAGTTACGTTGTATATTCCTTCGGGTTATGGGTACGGACCTCAAGGGGGCGCCAATGGGGCCATTCCTTCCAACGCGAATCTGATCTTTGATATAGAATTGTTAGCGGTGTTGTGAGCATGACGATTTGCTTCGCCACAAATAACGATCACAAAATTAGGGAGGTACAGGCCCTGTTGGGTTCAACCTTTCACATAGTGGGTTTAATGGATATTGGCTGCAACGAAGAACTGGCGGAGGATCAGGATACGCTGGAAGGCAATTCCTTGCAAAAAGCCCGGTATGTATATGATCACTATCGGGTGCCTTGTTTTGCCGATGATACCGGTCTTGAGGTGCAGGCATTAAACGGAGCACCCGGGGTTTACTCTGCCCGATATGCCGGACATCAACGGAGCGCTGAAGACAATATGAATTTACTCTTGGCAAATCTGGCGAACAAAGAAAACCGAAACGCTAAATTTCGTACGGTTGTTACACTCATCACAGGCGAGGGAGTGAAACAATTTGAAGGTGTTTTGAAGGGTGAAATTCTGAAAGAAAAGCGCGGCACTGAAGGATTTGGCTATGACCCTTTGTTTTTACCCGAAGGACACACCAAAACGTTGGCTGAGATGTCGTTGGCAGAGAAGAATACGCTTAGCCACAGGGCCCGGGCAGTTCATGCCTTGACTCTTTTCTTGAAGCAAAAGAACTTGGCAACACGCGTGTAGCATGAACAAACCTTTTACAATTGGGATTACAGGCGGCAGCGGATCTGGCAAAACCTATTTTCTGCAGGGTTTGTCGTCCTGTTTCAAGCCCGAGGAAATATGTTTGATCTCCCAGGATAATTATTATAAGCCCCGCGACCAGCAGCCGGTGGATGAAAACGGAATCAAGAATTTTGACTTGCCCGATTCGATTGACCGGGAAGCGTTTCAACAAGACCTGCTGAAACTTAAGGCCGGGCAAAATGTAATCAAGCAGGAGTACACCTTCAATAACCCTCATACCAAAACCAAGCTTTTGGAATTTAAGACAGCGCCTATTCTTGTTGTGGAAGGTTTGTTCGTTCAATATTTTGAAGAAATTTCCAATGAGTTGGATTTACGGGTTTTCATTGAAGCCAAAGATCACGTTAAACTCGGCAGGCGTATCAAGCGCGATCAGGTTGAACGCGGATATGACATTGATGATGTGTTGTACCGGTACCAATTTCACGTCATGCCGGTGTACGAACGGCTCATCGAGCCACTCAAGCACGATGCGGATTTGGTCGTTCCCAATAATAGCAAGTTTGAACGTGCCCTGGCTGTATTGGTGGGGTATTTGAAAACCCGCCTGGGGGGTGTTGGAAATTAGCAGCCAACCCCTACTTTTGTGGGCTCTGAAATCTAAAACGTGCGAAAAAGATCAATTTATCGAGGTTTTTTAATCGCTGCCGGTCTTTTGGCCGCGCTGGTGATTATATTATCTCAGTCTTTTTCCGTTCATGCCGAAGCCGTAACGAAGCCGGCAACCGAGCAAACCGATCCTTCGAAGGCGGAAGACATGGTGATCAAAGCACCAGCTGATGCCATGCCACAAAACACAGTTGTTCGTGTGAATGAGCAAGTTCCCGTAAGTATCATCGAAATTCTGGCTGAACCACAACAGGTACAGCGTTACATTCCGCAATGTGATCGGATCGTTAACTCATTCATCAAAACAATCTTTCGGGTGATCATTGCACCCAACGCGCCCTGATTTTTTCAAAAAAGACTTTTCTGATTGGCCAACAGGAGTAGTTCCTGGCCATCCTTCTTTCAATCTGTATTTAATTAATTCTCTTAAAACTAAATTTTCTTATGCGTAACAAAGGTGTAGTTGTTGGTTTAGGCATAATCATTACGCTGCTTTGCTTGTATTACCTGTCGTTTACATTCGTTTCAAATCAGGTAACACGCGATGCAGAAGCCTATGCAACCGATAAAAACGGATCGTTGAATCTGTTAAAAAAGCAAAATTATCTCGACTCTCTGTGGAATAAACCTGTGTACAACCTGTTTGGTGCAGAGTACACGTACAAGGAAGTGAAGGAAAACGAATTGAGCCTGGGGTTGGATTTGCAAGGAGGTATGCATGTAGTCCTGGAAATTTCACCGGTCGATATCATCAAAGGACTGAGTGGAAACAATCAAGATCCGGCATTTCTGGAGGCCTTGCAAAAAGCCAGAGAGCTTCAAAAGACCAGCACGGATAGCTATGTTTCATTATTTTATGCTGCATTCAAAGAAGCCAATCCCGACCGGAGTCTGGCATCTTTATTTACTTCTGCTGCCAATAAAGACCGCGTAAAGTTAACGGATAGCGATGAGGCCGTATTAGACTTTTTGAATACCGAAGTGGATGGCGCTATTGATCGTTCATTTACCATTCTTAAAACCCGTATTGATCAGTTTGGAACTTCACAACCCAACATTCAACGCCTGCAAGACAAAGGAAGGATTCAAATTGAAATTCCCGGAGCGGATAATCCTCAGCGTGTGCGCAAGTTGTTGCAGGGTGTTGCCCGACTTGAATTTTGGGAGGTAGTGGAGGCCTATGACCCGCAACTGCAACAATCTTTTGGCGCGATTAATCAGTTTTTGTTGAACGAACAAAATTCAAAACGAGCCGTAGCCCAGACTGAAACTCCGGCTGCACCATCTGCTTCGGATACGACAAAATCAGCGTTGGAACAGCAGCTGAACCAGGTTCGCGACAGTACGGTTAGTTCGTTAGACTCTTTACGACTTGCTACATCCTCAACGCTCTTTGCGTTAAGCAATCCATCCATTCCATTTTTATATCAGGTAAAGGATACTGCAGAGATCAACCGGATTCTCAGGAGACCTGAAGTCAGAAACATGCTGCCCAGAACGATAGGATTTTTCTGGGATGTAAAACCAGATCCGAAAGTAACACCTGATGTGGAAGATATTCAATTGAACTTTGTGAACCTGGGTCGTGGTGCGAAACCCTTATTAACGGGTGAAGTAATTAATGATGCCCGTCTGGATTACGACCAATTTGCCCGGCCGGCAGTAAGTATGACCATGAATGCGACCGGATCGCGCAACTGGGCGAAGATAACGGCAGCCGCTGCCGCAAAACAGCCACAGGGCCGGATTGCCATCGTGCTTGATAATTATGTTTACACGGCCCCGACCGTCCAGGGAGAAATTCCAAACGGCAGTTCTCAGATTTCAGGAAGTTTTGAATTGGAAGAAGCCAAGGACTTGGCGAACGTATTGAAAGCCGGTTCACTCCCAGCACCTACGCGGATCGTAGAAGAGGCGATCGTTGGTCCAAGTCTTGGAAAGGTAGCCCAAAATCAAGGGTTGATTTCCATGGCTGCCGGGTTGGGTATTGTTGTACTTTTTATGGTCGCTTACTACTCAAAAGGTGGCTGGGTTGCCAACATCGCATTGTTGTTCAATATTTTCTTCATTCTGGGTATTCTGGCGCAGTTAAACGCAGCGTTAACCTTGCCTGGTATTGCTGGTATTGTGCTTACTATGGGTATGGCTGTGGATGCCAACGTGTTGATTTATGAACGTATTAAAGAGGAAATGCGACTGGGCAGGAAACTCAGAGAAGCAATCAATAAAGGATATTCACGCGCTTTTACCACAATTTTTGATTCCAACCTAACTACCTTAATTACGGCTATCGCTCTGTTTGTTCTTGGACAAGGCCCCCTAAAAGGATTTGCGATTGTATTGATGATTGGTATTGCAACCTCATTCTTCTCATCGGTTTACATCTCGCGGGTAATTGTTGAGTGGATGGTACGTAAAGGTGATGAAGCAAACGTGTCGTTTGATAGTCCCTTGGCTCGCTTGGTTAAAAAGCGGAGAGAATTTGATTTTATCGGAGCTCGTAAAAAGGCATATCTGGTTTCCGGGGCGATTGTCGTGACCGGGTTTATTCTCATTGCTATTCAAGGGTTAAATCTTGGTGTAGATTTTAAGGGTGGTCGTTCGTATGTGGTTTCCTTCAATCAACCGGTTGTTGCCACCGATATGAAAGTGGCCTTAAACGAAAGTTTTGAGAATTCAGGCGTTGAAGTAAAGAATTATGGCAGTGATAAAGTGATGAAAGTGACTACCTCCTACCTGGTGGATGATGAATCCGATGTGGCCGATGACAAGGTAAAGAATGCATTGATTCAGGGTGTTCAGAAGTTTAAAGGAATTGATTACACGGAGCACGATGCGCAGGTAGATGATAAACACTTTACGATTTCCTCCTCCTCAAAAGTAGGTGCAACCATAGCGGATGACATCAAGGGGTCTGCATTTGAAGCAGCACTTGCTTCGCTGGTGCTCATCTTCTTTTACATTTTGATTCGCTTTAAACGTTGGACCTACAGTGCCGGAGCCATCGTTGCAACCGTGCATGATACCCTGTTTGTGGTGGCTTCCTTTGCAATTGCCCGGGCATTTGGAATCTCCTTTGAGGTGGATCAGGTTTTCGTAGCCGCGTTGCTGACCATCATCGGATATTCTATCAATGACACCGTGATCATTTTTGACCGGATCCGGGAGTACCTGGGCTTTGGAGCTACCCACGATCGTGCCAAGGTGTTTAACGATGCCATTAACAGCACCTTGAGCAGAACGCTGATTACCTCCGGAACCACGTTGATTGTGGTGGTGGTATTATTATTCTTTGGTGGCGAAGTATTAAGAGGATTTTCATTTGCCCTATTTATAGGGATTGTGGTAGGGACGTTCTCTTCTATCTTCATTGCATCCCCGATTGTGTTGGATTTGGAAGAAACAGCACAAACTACCAAGAGGGCAGAAGCGAAAGCAGCTGCTTAGAAATACTTATATATAAAAGAAGGCAGGTGAATTTCATCTGCCTTTTTTTATTCTTGTTTATTCAGGGATTTAACTAAATTCTAATCGTATTTCAAAGTACCAGCCGTAATTTTGACAAATGAAGATATTGTTGGTGGAGGATGAGCGGAAGACCATTCAGTTCCTGAAGAAAGGATTGGAAGAGCATGGCTATGAAGTAGATTCTGCAGAAGATGGCAAAACCGGAAAAGATCTGGCATTTAAGAATACGTACCACATCATTATTACCGATGTGATTATGCCCGAGCTTAATGGAAAGGAATTGTGCCGTGATCTCCGACAGGCAAAAATTGAAACCCCAATATTGATGCTCACCGCCTTGGGAGAAACGGACGATGTAGTGGATGGGCTGGATAGTGGCGCTGATGATTACTTGTCGAAACCCTTTGAGTTTAAAGAGCTGCTTGCACGAATCCGATCCTTAACAAAACGTCAACCCAGGCAGCTAGTTACTCAATTACGCATTGGCGATCTGGTAATGGATATTAACAAGAAAAGTGTAACCCGGGCTGGTAAGAACATTGACCTCACCAGTAAGGAATTTTCATTGCTTGAATATTTTCTTCGGAATCAGGGACGCGTGATCCCCCGTGCTGAACTGGCCAAACATGTATGGAACGTTGATTTTGACACAGGAACCAACATGGTGGAGGTATATGTCAATTACCTTCGGAAAAAAATTGATAAGGATTTTGAAAGTAAACTTATTCATACCCAATTTGGAATGGGGTATATCCTAAAAGAGGCCTAGTGCAAATCCGTACACGACTTACGCTGCAGTTCACCGTTCTGGTGAGCACCATTGTACTCTTGTCTTTTCTGGCGATCTATTTTTTTACGCAGCAATTCACCGATCAGGATTTCTCCAGACGATTGCGGGAACGGGCCATCACGTCCGCCATATTGCTCATCAAAGTGGATCAGGTTGATACCGTTTTACTTAAAATCATAGACCGTGCCAAAC
The DNA here is from genome assembly GCA_964488465.1 of uncultured Ohtaekwangia sp. Lineage (GTDB taxonomy): Bacteria > Bacteroidota > Bacteroidia > Cytophagales > Cyclobacteriaceae > ELB16-189. Next base: position 81,163 of record CAZAUN010000002.1, read on the forward strand.
GCGACAACCTGTATCGTGAGAGCATTCGTGTCTATGATAAAACTGGAAAGGAAATATACATGAGTGGAGACACTGCGAAGATTAGCATCAGCCAGGTGTTATTTGATCAGGTAAAATCAGAAGGTGAGACAAAATTGCATTACAAGGAGTTTACCGTTACGGGCATTCCTTTTACCGACCGGGGCAAGGAGTATATTATCATTGCCTTTGCTGAAGATGTTACTGGGTATAACCGCTTGATTGATTTGAGGCGATTGCTAACCTTCTTGTTTGTATTTCTCATGGCCATTGTATCCGTTTCAGGTTGGGTTTACTCGGGAAGAGCCCTTCGGCCCATTCAACGAATCATGAACGATGTTGAAAATATTTCCCCACAAGACCTCAGTAAACGACTCGAGCCAAGCCCGCACCCCGATGAGATGGGAAAGCTGATCAACATTTTTAACAATTTGCTTACTCGGATTGAGAATGCATTTCAACTCCAAAAGATGTTTGTATCTAACGTGTCACACGAGTTGAAAAATCCACTTACCAACATTACGTCTCAGTTGGAAGTAACATTGCTAAATGAGCGTACCGTGCAGGAATACCAGGAAACCATTGAATCGGTATTGGACGACATTAAGAGTTTAAATCATCTTTCCAATAGTCTGCTCGACCTGGCACGATTAACCCGGTCATCCGATTCGTTCACCATGTCAAAAGTACGATTGGATGAAATTCTTTGGGAGACGCGGGAAAGTGTAAGCCTGATTGATCCTGCCTATGCGGTTTCCGTCACCATTTTGGAAATGCCCGAAGATGAAAGTGAGTTATATGTAAATGGCAATCCTTACTTGTTGAAAACAGCATTTCAAAATGTGATTGAAAATGCTTGCAAGTTTTCGATGGATGGAAAAGCTTCTGTGTCCTTGACGTGTCGGAGCCAGGAGTTTATTATTGAAGTTACAGATCGTGGTCCCGGTATTGAAAAGAAAGACCTCGAAAACGTGTTTCAGCCCTTTTTTCGAGCCGATGCAACATCAAAAATCCGAGGCTATGGTGTCGGCCTCTCCTTAAGCCAAAGGATCATTTCTATCCATAAGGGTTCAATTTCGATTGATTCTACCCCAGGGGAGGGAACCCGGATTAAAATCGTTCTAAAATCAGCGTAGGGTTCTAATTCCTTTCTAATCAGTTTTAAGAATACAAAATCAACTTCACGGCTACATTTGTTTATAGTTTTTTCAAGGTTGTTTGAGTTTAGCTTAGTTTACAGGTTTCTAGGGAAGAGGTGATTCTAATCAGAACGTAAGCCAACTACCGATTAAGATTCTCTTCCAAAAATGGGGTTCGCAACAACCCCATTTTTTATTCCATCTCGGCCGTTTCAACGCGCACCCCAATGGCCAATATTCCGGTTAAGGTATCGAGCCGATTAAATTGCTCAAGGCGCATATGATATACCCCTGCATTTGGAAAGGATTGATTTTGCAGCAAAAGAAACTGATGATCATAAACATCGCCCAGTCCACTTCGCCCCAGGGGCCTTCCGGTTTTTTGGTCGAACAAATAGTTGGCGAGTAATTTCTTCGATAACACCGCACCGGCTGAATCGCTTAATGTATACTCAATGAAAAGGCGGGCATACGGATAGTCTAGTGAATTTCGAACGTTATAGAGAACATTATATTTTTTCGAAACATCGCTGATCGTAAACTCAAACTCCGCAGGTTCCTGAATTTTCCAGGCTTTATCTTTAAACTCCTCGTAGCGTTCAAAGACCCGATTAGAGTCACAACCAAATAGGAGTAGCAAAAAGAAGAATGGCACCAGTCTCATTGCTATTGCGGGCCTTTTGGGTGGCGGGGCGGTTGCCTTTTGTTTTGATTTTTCGGAGGCTGATTTTGGGTCTGCTGAGCATGGTTTTGTAGCCCGGCATTTCTACGATCTCGATTGCGATTTTTGTTTTTCTTCTTTTTCTTTTTGGAGCGATCCTGAAATTTCCTGTCCAGACTGGTAAGATCGCTGTTTAGTTTGGCAATCGGTACCTTGGCCTCTTCTTCATTCACTTCCAGACTGGCTGGTTTTTTTCCGGTCCGGTTCAATTCCAGAATTTCATTCACACGATCAATGTTGAGCGGATACCATGTATTTTCTTCCTTATATCCAAACCACATGATCCTTCGGAAGATATCGGTTTTTTGAAGTCGGGCTTCGCCCTTTTCGGTCAAGAGCGGTGCCTCCAATTCCGGAATTCCTTTCAAAGCTTCCATGTAGGTTTCCAACTCATAATTCAAGCAACATTTCAATCGACCGCACTGGCCGGAAAGTTTACTGGGATTGAGCGAGAGATTCTGATACCGGGCGGCACTGGTTGCCACATTTTTAAAATCGCTTAACCAGGTGGAGCAACATAATTCACGACCGCATACCCCAATACCGCCAAGCCGACCGGCTTCCTGCCGCAAACTTATTTGCCGCATTTCTACCCGTACTTTAAATTCCATGGCGAGGAGTTTAATTAATTCCCGAAAATCTACCCGGTCTTCTGCCGAGTAAAAAAAAGTGGCTTTTGTATTATCGGCCTGATATTCAACATCCGAAAGTTTCATGGCCAGGTTCAACTGGCGAATGATTTCGCGCGTTCTGTACAGGGTAGGAAGATCTCTTTTTTTTACTTCTTCGTATTTCTCAAGGTCTTTTTGATTGGCCAACCGGTAAACCTTGCGGATTTCATCATCATTGGCCACTTTCTTCTTTTGCATCTGCAGGCGTACTAGTTCGCCTTGCATGGACACATACCCCAGGTGGTGGCCCGATTGTGCCTCCAGGATGACAGCATCCCCGGTTGTTAAGGGTAACCGGTCAACATTCCGGTAGAAATCTTTACGCCCGTTTTTAAACCGCACCTCAACAATGGCAAACCGATCCTGCGAAGGCATTTCCATGTTGGATAGCCAATCGAACACATTCATTTTATTGCAACCGCCTGTACCACAGGCACCATTGTTATTACAACCGCTTACTTTTCCGTCTTTCTTGGTTCCACAGGCACAGCCCATCGCACAGGTTTTATACAGTTAAAAACTTAAAGTTAGGAGGATGATTGTGTTTTGTCAAACAATTTGATTTTCAGGCCTTTAAATTACTTTTGATCTGGGCCAAGTCCATGCTGATGTCTTTCCGGTAGTAGGAACCTTCCCATGAAATTTTCTTAACCTTTTCATACGCCTGGGTGGCAGCACTCTTCAGGGAACTGCCCGTGCCGGTTATGGCCAGTACCCTTCCGCCTTGCGTTAGTACCTGATTGTCCTTTTGAATGGTGCCGGCATGAAAAACGAAGGCGCCAACTTGATCTTCAAGTCCCGAAATCACATGGCCTTTTTCAAATTGATCAGGATACCCACCGGATGCCATGATGACTGTAACGGCATAGGCGGGACTAATTTTAATCTGTCTGCCTTTTAATTCACCTTTTGCACAAGCGATCAGCAACTCGACCAAGTCGCTTTCAATGCGGGTCATTACGGCTTCTGTTTCGGGATCACCCATACGCGCATTGTACTCAATAACGAAAGGCTCACCTTGTACATTCATCAAGCCTATGAAAATGAACCCCTGGTAGGCAATACCCTCTTTTCTGAGGCCGTCAATGGTGGGTATAATCACTCGATCTTCCACTTTTTTCATGAAGGTGGGATCGGCAAACGCAACCGGTGAAACTGCCCCCATCCCTCCCGTGTTGGGCCCGATATCACCATCTCCTATTCGCTTATAGTCCTTGGCTTCCGGAAGGATGACATAACTTTTGCCATCCGTTAATACGAACACCGATAACTCGATGCCTTCCAGAAATTCTTCAACCAAAACTTTGGCGCTGGCATCTCCAAATTTTTTTTCTTCCAGCATTTCACGAATGGTGGATTTGGCTTCTTCCACTGTGGGTGCGATAATGACACCTTTGCCTGCAGCCAGCCCATCAGCCTTCAATACGATTGGGGGGGTGCAGGAATCCAGAAAGTGTAGGGCTTCTTTGCTCTGATGCGCATAAAAAGTCCAGGCTTTCGCTGTTGGCACCCCATTGCGAACCATGAATTGTTTGGAAAAATCTTTGCTGCCTTCCAATTGGGCGCCAGCGCGTCCGGGCCCGACCAATAAAATTGATTTCAATGAATCAGTTTGTTCAAAATAATCGCGAATCCCTTTCACCAGCGGTACTTCCGGACCCACTACGACCAGGTCAATTTTTTTTTCGAGGCAAAAATTACCCAGGGATGCAAAGTCATCAACTGCCAGCGGCACATTCGTGCCCACCGTGCCCGTACCGGCATTGCCTGGAGCAATAAATAAATTCTGGCAATGCGTGCTTTGATTGATCTTCCAGGCCAGCGCATGTTCGCGACCACCACCGCCTATGATTAAAATGTTCATGATCCTTTAGAAAAGCCAAAGATACTACTACCCCTCAATTATTTATCGAGGGATAGAAGTTCTTGTTGTAAAGGATCAATTAGTTGGCGTACTCGCTTAAAAATTTTACGCGCATCAGGCGGAGATTGTCTTCTGTGAAGTCCGAATCTTCGTCTTTCAAAGCGTCTACAGCATCTTCGATGCTGTCAGTTTCCGATTCCAGGAAGTAATCATAGATCTGCTGTTGCTTGTCCTCGTCCAGGACCGAATCAATATAATAATCCAGATTTAGTTTGGTGCCTGAATAGCAGATGTTCTCAATTTCCGTTAGCAATTCATCGAACGAAATATTTTTCGAATCTGCGATTTCATCCAGTTCTACCTTCCGGTCGATCTGCTGAATGATGAAGATTTTTATTTTCGACTTGTTAACAGAAGATTTAACAACAATATCAGAAGCAGTTTCGATGTCATTCTCTTCAACATACGTCTGAATCAGATCCAAAAACTCTTTCCCGAACTTGTTGACCTTCCCCATGCCTACGCCATTGACAGAAGCCAGCTCTTCTTTGGTGGTGGGGTAGGTGGTTGCCATTTCCTCCAGCGAGGGATCCTGAAAGATTACATAGGGCGGTAAGTCTTTTTCCTTGGCCACTTTTTTCCGAAGAGCTTTCAGCATTTCGAAAAGCTTTTCATCGTACGATTTCGAGTTGACCACCACCCGCTCGGAAGATTCTTCATCTTCCACATCGGTAGTGAAGTCATGATCGCGGGCTAACTCGATTGGATGAGGCTTCTTGAGGAATTCTGTTCCTTTTTTAGAAATCTTCAATACACCCACATTGTCGATATCTTTTTCCAGGTATTGATAGATGAGTGCCTGACGGATTACCGATTTCCAAAAGTCAGCATCTTGTTGATCACCCTTTCCAAAAATGGGCAGATCAAAGTGTCCATAACTTTTCACATACTCATCTTCAGTGCCCCGGATTACGTTTACCAGGTGATTCAGGTTGAATCGCTCATTGGTTTGCTTTACCGCTTCGAGCACCAGCTTCACATACTCGGTTCCGTCAAACCGTTCGCGCGGGTTCACACAGTTGTCACAAGACCCGCAATTGTCTTGCTTATATTCTTCGCCAAAGTAGTGGAGCAGTTGTTTCCTTCTGCATACGGGTGATTCGGCATAGAATTCCATTTCTTGCAAGAGGACCCGGGCATTTTCACGTTCCTGAACCGCTTTGTCTTTATTGAATTTCTCTAGTTTGTTCAAATCGTTGTGACTGTAGAACATGAGGCAATGACCTTCCAGGCCGTCTCGACCACTGCGGCCGGTTTCCTGGTAGTATCCTTCGAGTGATTTCGGCACATCGTAATGCACCACAAACCGTACGTCAGGTTTGTCAATACCCATGCCAAAGGCAATGGTAGCCACAATGATATCCACCTCTTCATTCAAAAAGTCGTCCTGATTTTTCATTCGCACATCCGGGTCGAGCCCGGCATGGTACGGTGCAGCCTTAAAGCCGTTTACATTGATCAGCTCAGCAATTTCTTCAACCTTCTTTCTGCTTAAGCAATAAACGATTCCCGATTTGCCTTTATGTTCTTTCAGAAAGCGAATCAATTGTTTTTTCGTTTCCTTTTTGGGGCGAACTTCATAAAAGAGATTCTTTCGGTTGAACGAAGAGATGAAAACATCCGCCTCTTCCATTTGAAGATTCTTCTGAATATCCAACTGAACTTTGGGTGTTGCAGTCGCAGTTAAAGCGATTACATTCATGTCGCCCAGCTGTGCGATCATGGTTTTGATCTTGCGATATTCAGGTCGGAAGTCATGACCCCATTCCGAAATACAATGCGCTTCATCGATAGCAACGAAAGAGACTTTAACCTTTTGCAGGAATTCGATGTTCTCTTCTTTGTTGAGTGATTCGGGTGCTACGTACAGAAGTTTGACAATGCCCGTTACACAATCTTTCTTCAGCCGGGTGATTTCGCCTTTGCTAAGGGTGGAGTTTAAAAACCGGGCGTTGATGCCGTACGCATTGAGCTGATCCACCTGGTTTTTCATCAGCGCAATAAGCGGTGAGATGACAATCGCCAGCCCATCTTTAATCATGGCCGGCAATTGATAACAAAGTGACTTACCAGCCCCGGTGGGCATAATCACAAACGTATTTCGCCCATTCAATATATTTCTGATAACGGTTTCCTGGTTCCCCCGAAACTGACTGTATCCAAATATTTCTTTGAGTTTTAACTTTAATTCATCTTTCTCTTCTGCCACGACCATGATATCCACTAATAAAATTTTGATTTAATTATCTTTGCGTTCCTTCTTAATTACTAACCGCATTGAATATAATAAAAAATATCAAACAAATCGCCAAGGAAGTACTAATAAATGAGGCCCGGGCGGTTGAAAATCTGGCTAATTTTATCGACAACGATTTCGAAGCTTGCGTACGGGAAATACTCCAATCAAGAGGACGAGTAGTAGTTACCGGTATTGGAAAGAGCGCGATCATTGCCAATAAAATTGTTGCCACAATGAATTCCACCGGAACGCCTGCACTTTTTATGCATGCGGCTGATGCCATTCATGGTGATTTAGGGATGATTCAGGAAGAAGATATTGTGATCTGCATTTCCAAAAGCGGAAATACTCCTGAAATCAAAGTTTTAGTACCCCTCCTCAAACGCAGAGGCTCAAAACTTGTTGCTTTAGTCAGCAATAAGAATTCTTACCTGGCAGAGCAGGCGGATTTTGTTTTGAATGCAACCATTGTCGAAGAGGCGTGCCCCAATAATCTGGCCCCCACCACCAGCACCACAGCCCACCTGGCCATGGGCGATGCGCTGGCCGTGTGCTTGTTAGAACTGCGTAATTTCACCAGCGAAGACTTTGCCAAGTTTCATCCGGGAGGTGCATTGGGTAAGCAATTGTATCTGAAGGTGGAGGATGTTTTTACAAACAATCAATTACCTCTGGTTAGCGCCAATACACCCCTGCGTGATGTGATCCTGGAGATCTCGTCTAAGCGGGTTGGCGCAACGGCTGTGGTAGATGAAAATAAAAACCTGCTTGGAATCATAACCGATGGTGACTTGCGAAGAATGCTGCAAAAAGAAAGTAATATTGCGAGCATAAAGGCGACAGACATTATGACCCGAACTCCCAAGACCATCGATAAAAGTGAATTTGCAGTAAAAGCATTACAAGTGATGCAGGAAAATAATATCACGCAATTGGTGGTAAAGGACGGAGCCCAGGTGGCCGGGTTCATTCATCTTCACGATCTGCTAAAAGAAGGTATTGTTTAAATTCTCCTACTCCCAAACTCCGGAGCAATCATGAATCAAAATCTTTACGTTGTGCTAATGGCGGGCGGTGTGGGTACCCGTTTTTGGCCTTATTCCAGAAACTCCAAACCCAAACAATTTTTAGATGTAGTGGGCATTGGAAAGACTCTTTTGCAGTCAAGCTATGATCGGTTTTTACCAATTTGCCCGCGCGCGAATATTTATGTGGTTACGAATGAGGAGCATGCAACCGTTACGCAAGAACAACTTCCGGAGTTGGCACCCGGTCAGATATTAACCGAACCGATGCGGAAGAATACGGCACCCTGTATTCTCTTTGCCTGTCATAAAATTTATAAGCAGAACCCGGATGCCGTGGTGGTGGTCAGCCCTTCCGATCACCTGATTTTAGGTGAACAGGATTTTCAGCAAACTATTCTTAAATGTTACGATAGGGCAAAAGATCAGGACAAACTCATTACGCTCGGCATAAAGCCAACCCGTCCTGAAACGGGCTACGGATACATTCAGTATATCGAAGCAAAGCAATCACTAAAAAAGGTTAAGACTTTTACCGAAAAGCCGGAACTCGCGCTGGCCAAAACATTTCTGCAAAGTGGTGACTTTGTGTGGAATGCGGGCATCTTTGTGTGGGGTATAAAAGCAATTCTTTCGGCCTTCCATAGGTATTTACCCGAAATGGCCGAAGTATTTGAAGAAGCCGCGCATCATTTCGATACTCCCTCCGAAAGAGAATCATTGCAGGCTTCCTACTCGCAAACCAAAAGTATCTCGATTGATTACGGGATTATGGAGAAAGCGGATAATGTATTTGTTTGGCTCAGTACTTTCCCCTGGTCGGATTTAGGTTCATGGAGTTCTTTGCATGACAACTCCACCAAAGATCAGAACAACAATGCCGTTAGTGCCGAGGCCATGATTTATGATACCCGGAATTCGGTAATCAAAGGGCCAAACGATAAACTGATTGTGGTACAAGGACTCAACGGCTACCTGGTCGGAGCATTCGACAATGTGGTAATTGTTTGCGAAAAGGACAAGGAAGAACTGTTTCGCAGATTCGTAAACGATCTGAAGTCGAGGCCTGATGGAAATGATTATTTGTAATTGTTTTTCTGGCGGATTGCTTCATAGATCGATACCCCGGCAGCGACCGAAACATTCAGCGAACTGATCTTTCCCTTCATTGGAATTTTTGCCAGGTGATCCGCATCTTTTAAAAGTTGCGGTGAGATTCCATCTTCTTCTGATCCAAGAATCAAGGCCAAGGGAGAATGGAGGTTGAGTTCATAGAGAAACTGACTCCCTTTTTCGGTGCAGGCAACAATCTGAATTCCGTTTTCTTTTAAGAATTGAATTGTTTTATGCATGTCTTTAACCCGGCAAACCGGCATGTAACTAAGGGCACCGGCTGATGTTTTCATGGCATCGCCAGAGATGGGTGCATTGCCGGCATCCCCCAGAATGATGGCATCGAGCCCGGCACACTCCGCAGTACGGGCAAGGGCACCAAAGTTCCTGACATCAGTAACCCGATCCACTATTAATAGGAATGGTTCCCTTCCCTCAGCATAGGCCTTATCAATGATGTTCTCCAGGTTAGCGTATTGAATGCTGGAGAGTAAGCATACAACCCCCTGGTGATTTTTGCTGGTAAGTCGATTTAGTTTTTGTTGTGGAACGAAAGTAAATGGAACTCCATTCGCTTTCGCTGTTTGAATTAATTCCTTGATCAGATCATTGCTGAGACCGGCTTGAACAAAGATTTTTTCTATCTCCCGCTTTCCACGAATGGCTTCTATTACCGCCCGCGTGCCGAAGAACATTTCCGTTTTTTCCATGTAGTAATTTTGGCAAAGATAGGAAAAGCCCGTTCGCTAAAACCGACTCTTGCGCCACAGATCGATGGTGCTAAACCAGGACTCGGTGAAGCGCTTATCGCGCAGGAGCACATAGTTATCCGGATCGTACACGCTCCCACTTTTCACAAAGGTGAATCGCACCTTAAATGTATCGTAGTTCCAACTTTCTGAACCATCGTTAATACTCACCTCGTCCGGCAAGCCAAAAATGGTGTAAATCATGCCACGGTCAGTTTTCCACCCAGTTTTGTACGAGCTGAAATAGAGGTTTGCTAATTCGATCCTTCGAAAATAATTCCGCATGAATGTCTTCGCTCGGTCTTTATCCCGGGTGATGTCTAGAATAACTTTATCGAATTTGGCTTTGTCGCCATTCGCATTTACCAGGGCACCATATTCCTCCGGGGTCGTAACATAGATAAGCGGTTCAGCCAGGTCGGCAATTTTTGAAAATTTAGGATAGATTTCACTGACACACCGGAAAGCAAATCCTTCCGCAGCGTTGGTGTCGCGCTGAAAGAGGTATAATCCGGGTTGATGGGGTATAAATTTGCTTCCTACAGGTGCTTTAAAGGTCGAGTCGTAAAACATGAAACGATCTGCTTTGATGGTTTTGTCAGAAAACGGAGGGGTGGCAGCCTGAAAGTCTGATTTGTAAAAGGATACAAAAAGGGGTTGCGACCCCGCACTATTTACTGTGTAGGCTTTGTGAATGGTAACATATCGTTCGTGTACCTGGCCGGCTTCATTTTCAAGCCATCCATTTATCGGATAAGCCGGATCGATTAACTTAAAATAGACCCAACTTTTTTTACTTTCTGTATTGGTGACCTTGGTAACCAATAACCACGACTTGGCCGGAACCGCAAAACTCAATTTACCAAACCACTGTTTGTCAACCGATGAGGCAATCGTATCGGCCGGAATGGGAATACCTTCCCGCTGCGTATAAGAATCGCGTTTCTCCCAGATAATGGTGTATTTGTCGGCAGGGAAGGCACGGGATACTAACCGGTAGTGTACGTGCATGCTATCGGATTTAATGATCTGGAACGTTAGCTGAACTTCATTTTCCGGATCATACCAATCCTTAAAATTGATACTGGTGAGGGGCTGTGAGATTGACCCCATCGGTAGTAAAACTGATAATATGACCAATAACGCTTTCATATTCCTGTTTTCAGCAATTAAAGGTAAAACGATAATTCGACTTGATTGCGTTAATTTTGCCCGATAAAATTTTCTATGGCTGTTTATACTACGGAAATCACCTCTGAATCAATTCCTTCCGATAACCCCATCCACCAACGACTGTTACGAGCCTATGTTGTTGCTTCGGACCTGGTACAGGGCGACCTGCTGGAGGTTGGTTGTGGTGAAGGCCGGGGAATTGACTGGTTGCTTCCAAAGGTTCAACACTATACAGCCATTGATAAAATTGCACCGGTTATTGAAGGGCTAAAGCGGAAATATCCACAGGCTGTTTTTTATTCTGGAAACATCCCGCCCTTATCCGTTTTTAAAAGTGACAGTTTTGATTCGGTAGTCAGCTTTCAGGTAATTGAGCACATTAAGGACGATCACCTTTTTATGAAGGAAATCCACCGGGTGCTAAAGCCGGGAGGCGTAGGTTTGATTACCACCCCCAATCGGCTTTTGTCTTTGTCGCGCAACCCTTGGCACATCCGGGAATATACCAGCCAGGAGTTGACCGACTTGGCAAAAAAATATTTTCAACAGGTAACCATGAAAGGGCTTGCCGGTAACGACAAGGTAATGGAGTATTACGAGCGGAACAGGAAATCAGTAGCCCGGTTAATGCGGTGGGATATTTTTGACTTGCAACACAAACTGCCAGCGGCCGTTCTTCGGATTCCCTACGAACTTCTGAATCGGTTCAATCGAAATAAATTGAAAAGCAGTTCCGATGAATTGGTAATGAGTATCCGGCAGGAGGATTACCCGGTTACTGAAAACGCATCGGAAGCGCTGGACTTATTCCTGATCGTGAAGAAATAATCAATACTGACTTCGTTCAACAGCTCCGCCTAACTGAAGACTGGCCACATGTTTGTTGAAAGCGTCTTCATATTTTTTACCCAACTCCATTTCGCCATTTTCATAAAGCGACCGTTGCAAAGCGTTAAGAATAAAGATATTTCTTCGTAGCTCCTGGGTTAATCCATAATCTTCTTCAATCAGGTAGGTGGCCATTTCATCGGCCCGGTCGCCCAAGAGTTTCGCGAGTTCACCAGCTTTTTCCTTTTGCCCTAATTTGAACAGCAAGTCAACTGTGGTTGCCAAAGTATGATCATAGGGGATAACGCGATCCGGCATTTTTGTCAGCGAAAACTCAATCACCTGATTCGCCTTCTCCAACTGACCTTCATCAATGAGTGCTTCCGCCAGCGAGTTTAGCGCACTGCGGTGGTTTAGCACAAACCCCCGATAGTCTTCACTGAAATAGATCGTTTCATCGTCCAATCCGCTGTAGCGGAATTTATTGATCATATTATCGAAAGTCTTCTCAGTATCCACTAGATAATCCCGGTCCCGGTGCGGGTTGCGGATGGGTAGAATCCGATAAGCATTGCCTTCCTGCACGGCATAAGGACTTAGGTCTAAATTGATTTGGGAAAGCGAAGTGTTGTTCAAATAAATCGGGCGTTCCCAGTTAGTCGTCACCAGAAGATCCAGAATTGCCAGATCCTTCTTTTCCAGTGCACCTTTTAACAGCCGGATTTGCATTTGATCAACTACAAGGCTATCGAGATTTTTGGGGATGATACCCCTGGCCCGGAGGTCTTCTTTATTGATATCCAAGGTAAACACGCGGCTGGGTACCACATTGCGGTCGCCATCCCGAAGTTGAGGGTAATCTTTTGAAATTAGGTTGATGAACTCTTTCGCATCGATGCTCTTTAGTTTAAAATCGGCAAAGGGAAGGTAGTCGTTTGGTCCGCCCTGGCGATACTGCTTCGCGGTTAGGGTATACGGCAGCGGCTCGGATTCATACGCCTTGCGCATGGTCTGCTCTATGTACCAGTCGGTATTGTAGTAACTTAAAACCACGGCCCGCATATCGGTACGGATGCCCTCCACTTCCTGGGCATACCAAAGCGGGAAAGTGTCGTTATCACCACCCGTAAAGATTACCGCCTGGTTGCCGCAGGAGTTCAAGTAATTGTAGGCTGAGTCAACGGAGAAGAAACGGTTGGCCCGGTTGTGATCATCCCAGCCTTCGGCCGCCATCAACGTGGGAGCAGAGAGGCCGATGAGGGTAGAAATAACAACCGCAACTTTTCCATTCTTTAAAACCGTCTTAGCCGTTTCGAAAATACCGATAACTGCCAAGCCGATCCAAAAGGCATAGGCATAGTAGGAGCCGGCATAAATGTAGTCGCGTTCGCGTGGTTCAGTAGGAGGTGAGTTTAGGTAAACAACGATGGCTACCCCCAGCATGACAAACAGAAGTGCGATCACGGAGAAATTTTTGGTGTCCTTCACAAACTGATAGAACATACCGATTAATCCCAATACAAAAGGAATCATGAAAAAGTTATTGCGGCCTTTATTTTCGGCCAGGGCTGTTGGCACCTTCGAAAACCATTGGGTAGGCTTCAACCAGTCAGCGCCCTGTTCATCACTTTCCCTGCCGGCAAAATTCCACATGAAGTAACGCATATACATGGTTCCGATCTGATGCTGGAACATGAAGTAGAGATTTTTCCCAAACGAGGGTTTTTCTCCATCCCGCAGGCCCATAATGCTTTTATATGCTTCGGCTTGGTCTGAACTCCAGGCTCGCGGAAGAATGGTTTCATTTCCGGGTTCATACACATAGGTGAACTTGCGATCGGAGATCTCGTACTTGTCTTTTCCCTTCGTATAGATAGGTGCACCATACTCTATGTCGATGGGGCGGGCCGTAAAGTAAGGACCGAAAAGAAGGGGTCGGCTTCCGTATTGTTCTCGTTTCAGGTAGCGGATAAAACTCATCACATCTTTCGGTGCGTTTTCGTTGATGAGGGTGTCATAGTTTGAGCGGATCAAAACGGTGGTATACGAGGCATAGCCGATTAAAATGAAAGTAGTGGCCAGGATAAACGTGTTGAAGACAACATGACCGTGCTTTTGCGTGTAATAGATTCCATAAACCAAAGCAGCTATCAAGAGAAGGAAAAAAATCAGAGCTCCCGAGCCAAAGAACAATCCCAGTGTATTCACAAAGAATACCTCAAAGTGGCCGGCCAGCGTAGGTAAACCCGGAACGATAAAATCATTTATGAAAAGCACGATACCCCCACTAATGCCTAACGCAGCAATTACGCCCCAGGTAGTTGGCTTGAACTTTTTGAAATAATAGATTAGTCCAAGGGCTGGCAAGGTTACCAGGTTCAGCAAGTGAACTCCGATGGAGAGTCCCATCATATAGGCCATGAGTAATAGCCACCGGTTGGCTTTGCTTTCATCTTCAATCACATCCCACTTTAAAATGCCCCACACCACAAAGGCGGTAAAGAAAGAAGACATCGCGTACACCTCTGCCTCCACGGCTGAAAACCAGAAGGAATCGGAGAACGTATAGGCTAACGACCCCACTAACCCGGCACCCATCAACAACCAGATGTTGGTCTCTGAAATTTCACCATCGTTTCTCAGGTTCAGTACTTTCCGGCCGAATAAGGTAATGGACCAGAACAGGAAAAGAATGGTAAAGGCGCTGGCCAATACGCTCATAAAGTTGATCCAGTATGCCACCTGGCTGACATCCCCCAGGGCAAGAAAGGAAAAGAAGCGGCCCATCAGTAAAAACAGCGGTGCGCCCGGAGGGTGCGGAACTTGTAGTTTGTAAGAAACAGCGATAAACTCTCCGCAGTCCCAATAGCTGGCCGTCTCCTCCATGGTAAGCCAATAGGTGAGCAGGGCAATTCCAAACACCAACCAACCCGTAATATTATTCGCTTTCTGAAAATTCATCGGCTATTCGTTCAAATTAAAGGGCGAAAATAGAGAAAATCCGGGCATTACGAATACCCTTTGTCATTTAGCTGTAAAGTCCGTTTCAGTGCAGGTTTTCGACTTTCTTTAGGATGCGTTGACCTTAACAAAAGTTGTTATAGAGGGGTTATTTGTAAACCAAAATGTAGAAGATCAACCAAATGAGGAAAATGAGGATGTACGAAGTTGAAACGATTAGCCAGGCCGATTGCTTTTGGCGTCTTGCAAAATAATGAACGCCATTGACCAGGATGAGGACGTAAAAAATTTCGAAGATGCTCAGCGCTCGCAGGGGGTAAGCATAGCGTTTGTCCAGCGTTTCGAAATCAAAGAAGTTCATGAGCGAGAGCGGATAAAATGCGCGGATTTCGGGAAGGGTGGGATCCGTTTCTATAAACAGGAACCAACCGATTTTTAGCAGTTCCGGAGCGATGAAAATGAACTCAGCCGCCATCACTACGCTCCAGCATTGGCTAAAGGTTATCCGGAAGCCAAACGTGAAACACCCCACCCATAGGACAAATCCAATGACGGTAAATTTCCACAGGTAAATGAGCGGTATGGAAAAAAACTGCAAGGCACTGATTATTCGCAAGACCGCTCCCTCGGGTCGGTCTTGGAGAAACTCAAAGGCTGCTGTTTCGTTTTCTATAAAAGACTTTTTAATGTAGAGCAACAGGATGGAGAGCAGGCAAAGAATGACGAACGTCAATTTTTTGTCAGTGGAAAACAGAGAGCTGCTTTCGGTTTCTTCGGTCATGATGGATTTTTAAGGTTACGAAGGTAAGTTTTTGTTTATTTGAAATTGAAAATGAGAGTTCGATTCTTTTTAGTCAGGACCGGGTTGGTGCTCCTGGTATGGGGGGCCGGAAGTGTTGGCCAGGCGTTCGCTCAGGGAACGCAGGTGAAGAAAGACACGACCATTATTTTGATTACCAATACGGCCATGCAGCTTGAGATCAGTCAGGCCCTCAATGATCTTTACAATTTCAAATTCGAAAAGGCGGAGCAACAATTTCGGTGGGTAAAGCAAAAATACGCCTGGCATCCTTTGCCCTATTTTCTGTTGGGCCTTAGCGAATGGTGGAAGATCATGCCCAACACCCGCGATACGCGCTATGACGAGAAATTTTTGGCTTACATGGACAGCACCATTCTGGTGGCGGAGCGGCTTTATAAAAAAAATCCGGAATACAAAATCGAAGCGGCCTTTTTTCTGGCTGCGTCTCATGGCTTTAAGGGCCGTTTATATTCAGATGAAGAGCGAAAGAATTGGGGCAAGGCTGCGATCGATGCCAAATCAGCGATGAATTACATGGATGTTTGCCGTGAAAAGGATTACCTAAGCCCCGAATTGCTGTTTGGCGATGCGCTATACAATTACTTTTCGGTTTGGGTGACAGAAAACTATCCATCCCTCAAGCCCATGATGTGGTTCTTTAGGAAGGGCGATAAGGCTCTGGGCTTAAAACAATTGAAAGAAGTTTCTTACAATGCTTTTTATACTCGTACGGAGGCAATGGTTTGGTTGATGCGGATTTTGAACAGTTATGAAAACGATCAGCCGAGAGCTTACCAGATTTCGGAATACCTTTACCAAACCTACCCCGACAACCCCTACTTCCATCGCTACTATGCACGGATGCTCTATGCGAGGGGCTTTTACCCCGAGATGGAGCTGCAATCAAAAAATATTCTGGCCCGCATTGACAGTGGGTATGTTGGCTACGAGGCTACCAGCGGCAGGTATGCGGCATTTTTTCTGGGGCAATTGTATGAAAATCAGCGCAGGCTGGAGGAGGCCAAGAAATATTACGAACTTGCTGTGAAGTATGCCGAAGAGATTGGTGCCACTGAATCGGGCTATTATCTGTTTTCGTTGATTGCCTTGGGCGAGATCAATGAAAAGCAAGGCAATAAAGCGGAAGCAAAAAGGTACTTCAAAGAAGTAAAGAAAAAATCCGGCCGCAAGGATGAGGCCTATAAGGATGCCAAGAAGCGGTTGAAGAATTTGGAGAAGGGAGATTGAAAGCGATTTTAAGAAAAACATACTCGTGGAACTTCGGGATTTGATTGTTACACCGATAGTTGTGTTGCTGGTGTTGGCAGCAGCCTACTTCATACGTCCGCGTGTGACAGACGAGAACACCAGGCGCTATTTTTTTCCGGCTTTGTTGGTGAAGATTTTTGGAGCGATTGCGTTGGGCTTTATTTATCAATTCTATTACGATGGGGGTGATACCTTTAATTTTCATACCCACGGTAGCCGGCATATTTGGAATGCATTTGTGGATGATCCGATGAAGGGGTTAAAGCTGATGTTTGGTTCAAAAGATGATTTAGTAGGAATCTATGATTACACATCAAGAATTATTTTTTTTCATGATCACAATTCATTCTTTATAATTCGTATCGCTTCTATATTTGATATTCTTACATTTTCGAGCTACTCAGCAACCGGTGTATTATTTTCAGTAATTGGATTTATAGGAGGATGGATGTTGTTCAAAACATTTTATGAACTTTACCCACGCGTCCACTTTGGTCTTGCTTTAGCCTGCCTCTTTATACCTTCTGTTTTTTTTTGGGGGAGTGGTATACTTAAAGATACACTGGTACTTGCTTGTTTGGGGATTTCAACTGCCCTGGTGAAAAGTTTATTTATTGATTTTAGATTTTCACTTTGGAAAATCTTTCTTTTGGCGTTATGCATGTACGCGATATTCGGTATTAAGAAGTTTGTTTTACAAGCCTACCTTCCAGCGATATTGCTTTGGATGACGGGCGCACATTTTGGTAAGATCCGATCCAATGCTTTTAAAGCCTTGATTGTTCCATTTATTTTCGGAATAGTGGCTTATGTGGGATTTTATAGTATAGCAAAAGTTGGTGAGGGAGATGTACGTTATTCTGTAGATAATTTAGCGATTACTGCTAAAAGAACGGCCTACGATATACGATATTGGACAGGACGGGATGCAGGGTCGGGTTATTCTTTGGGAGAGTTGGACGGGACATTTCGATCTCTTTTACTGTTGGCACCGGCTGCAATAAACGTCACTTTGTTTCGGCCCTACCTGTGGGAGGTAAAAAATCCTCTTATGGTTTTATCTGCACTTGAAAGCTTGCTATTTCTTTTGATAACAATTTTTATTGTTACGAAAGGCAGCCTTTTGCTGTTTCGTAAGCTTTCTGATTTTAATATTCTTTTCTGCGTTTTTTTTAGCCTTTCATTCGCTTTTGCGGTTGGAGTATCGACATTTAACTTTGGCACATTATCGCGTTATAAAATTTCTATGCTCCCCTTTTTTGGGATTGCATTGGCCATCCTCTATGACTATGTAAAGAGTGCAAAAAAGACTGACTCATTTGACCGTATTGAGTAATGATTCTCAATATATTTTCGGCCTTCCTTTCCCAAGCGTTTTCTAAGCTCTGCATTTTCAAGCAACTCTGTCAACGCCCAAGTCCACTCGGATTCAGTACTGGCCAAGCGGCCGGTTTTTTCCGTGATAATTTCAGTATTAACGCCAACCGGAGAAGCCACAGCGGGTATTTCCATGCTAAAGTACTGAATGAGTTTAAAGCCACATTTTCCGCGGGCCCAGTCTTCATCTGGTAATGGCATTATTCCGATATCGATTTCTAATAAATCCAAAGCTTCGGTTTGTTCAACCCATTCCTTAAAATCAAACTTAATGTCTTTAAGTTCTGGTTTTTGATCTGCAATTATGAAAAATCTAAGAGACTGAAATGTTTGCTGAAGTTTTCGGATTACAGGAAGTACTAAGGTTAAATACTTAAGTGTAGTTCGTGAACCGGTCCACCCGATTGTTAATGGGTGATCACTTTCGTGTTGATAAAGTTCAGGATTATGGACAGTTTGTGTGTTAACAATGGTTGGATTGACTACAGTTCTTGAATTGAACCTTTTTGCATAATCGGCCAAATAAGAATTTCCACAACTAACCCGGTAACTCCATTCACATATTTTAGAGGTTTTGCTTCGCCACCTTATCCAGCGTTCAAATCTGGTTTCAGACTTGTTGTCTGTTAGCCAAATTGCGTCATCAAAATCAAAAATAATTCTTGCGTTAAATAATTTAGCAGCGATGAATTCAAACCATGGTGGGCCAATGGGCATAACTTCACGATGGATGAATATAAAATCATAAGCTGGGACTGCTAACAAAAGGCCAATTCTTCTTACAAGTCCCTTTGTCAAAATGAGCATTTTAAGGAAATACCTTTTAGGTTGATATAACACCTGCCAGTCATGGTGATTAAGAAACGGGGCTGTCCGAAAGGCTATTGATTTTGTGCGTAAGGAAGAAAAGTATTGCTCAAATCGAAACCGCTGTGAGGGAGCCGAATTAGTCTGGTAAGGAGAGATAAAAAGAATTTTCATGATACCTTTGTGCAATATTCTTCATTAACATGGTAAGTCAAAGGGATTTTTATCAGTTTACAATTGATGCAGCCAAACCGAATTGGCTAAATGCAAAGGACTTGTGGTATTATAGAGAGCTCTTTTATTTCTTTACCTGGCGGGATATCAAGATAAAATACAAACAGACTGTTTTGGGATTTTTGTGGGCAATTCTTCAGCCCTTGCTACTCATGATTATTTTCACTTTGTTTTTCGGTCGCGCCCTCGGCATCCCTTCTCAAAATCTTCCATACCCAGTATATGTGTTTTCGGGCCTGCTGATTTGGAATTTTTTTTCATCGGGTCTTGTGAATGCAGCAAACAGTATGGTCAATAATGCTTCAATTATTAAGAAGATTTACTTTCCAAGATTAATAGTTCCTTTTTCTTCCGTACTAGTATCAGTATTTGATTTCCTGATGGCCTTCATCTTGTTAGCCGGGTTACTGATTTATTATCAACTTCCGGTTGCGGGCACCGCTATTATTTATTGGCCAGCGGCATTATTAGTGGCAGCTGTTGGCACCCTGGGGTTAGGAACATGGCTCGCAGCTTTGAACGTGAAGTATCGTGATTTTCGATATGTAATCCCCTTTCTTGTGCAGCTTTTGTTTTTTGTAACACCAGTAATTTATCCGGTTTCATTGCTGCAAAATCCGATCCTTCAATATGCGGTGGCATGCTCTCCTATGTATGCTGCCATTGAATTATTCAGACAGCCAATAACAGGCATTGACCCCCCAGCGTACTTAATGATGGTAAGTATCGGGATGTGTTCTCTTCTCTTACTAATCGGTATTCTCTATTTCCGATCAACGGAGGATTTTTTTGCTGATTTAGCGTAGCCATGAATCCAATTCTTGAAGTCAAATCTGTCGGTAAAAAATTTCACATTCGGCACATTGCAGGAGGTTACCTGAGTCTGCGCGAGCGATTATCGGAGTTACTACGACCTGCTGGTAGTGTTGAGGATTTCTGGGCATTGAAAGAGATCTCCTTCGATGTTTTACCTGGTGAGTCAATCGGTATTATTGGACGTAATGGAGCGGGGAAGTCAACACTTTTGAAAGTATTATCACGGATCACCCGACCGACAACCGGTAAAATTACCTTGCGTGGACGAATTGCCAGTTTATTGGAGGTTGGAACCGGTTTTCATCCTGAATTAACGGGGAGAGAGAATATTTTTTTTAACGGATCACTGCTCGGCATGAGACGTAGAGAAATATTTTCAAAATTTGATGAGATCGTATCATTTAGTGGTGTTGAAAAATTTCTGGATACACCCCTGAAACATTATTCAAGTGGAATGCAATTACGCTTGGCTTTTTCTGTGGCTGCCTTTCTGGATCCGGAGATACTGGTCATAGACGAAGTGCTTGCCGTGGGAGACTCTGAATTTCAGAAAAAGTGTATAGGAAAAATGGAAGATGTTAGTCGGAGTGGAAAAACGATTCTATTTGTCAGTCATAATTTAAATGCAGTAGCGCAACTATGCCCCAAGTCTATTCTACTAGATAAAGGATTAATTGTAAAGCAGGGTCCAACAGAAGAGGTGATTACCCATTACAATGATTTAATAGGAGATGTCGCCCGGATCCAGGATTGGACGATTACAAAGGGGATGGAGCTTAAGAAAGTCAGGTTTGAACAAATTCGAACATCGCGGTTTAGTCAATTAAAATTTGAGTTTGAGATTGACCAAGAGCAGATTAACGTATTATCGGGTATGGCGCTGCTGATATATAATCATTTAAATGAGCGAGTAGGAATTGTGGATTTACGCAATGCCCAGCTTTATCAGGTGTCTTCAACCAGCAGACGATATAGGGTAGAGGGGCTCATCGAAGCCTTACCCCTCATTGAGGGGACATACCATGTCGGACTTTATGTAGCCTCCAACCTTTTTCAGGGGAACAAATATAACCTCGGACATTTTGAGATTGTTTCAATTTCGCGCGATACTCTGCCCTATCCAGCTCGTGATCGGGGATTTGTTGAGTTTGAAGCTAACTTCACAATCACAGCATGATTGGATTGAAGAATATTTTACTGGCCGGGATGCGAAAGCGATGGATTGGTTTTGGCTTGGTTACCTCAAAGTTTTATCCTCAGGGTATAATATCGACTAATAAGTTTGGCGTTAGCATGAAATTAAATCCCATGGAGGCGATTGAAGGATCTGTTCTTTTTGATGGATACTTTGATGAGCCCGTATTGCTTGCGCTTCAAAAGAATATGAACGCAGACGGAATTTTATGGGATGTTGGAGCCAATGTAGGGTTGCATTCCTTCACTATTAAGAAATTGATTCCGTCCGTGAATTGTTATGCATTTGAACCCTACTATAAAAACTTTGAGCGATTGTGCATCAATCAGAGACTTAATCCTGACTTGCCAATTCATAAATTGAATTTGGCTCTTAACAAACAACCGGGTTTGGTGAAATTATATAGCACACCCAATAATGCCGGTCGTACAAGCATACATTCTTTATATAACTCGTTTGCTACGGAAGTCTACACATATGCTACAACAGGCGACTCACTGATTAATGCGGGTATTCCTGAGCCGAATGTAATAAAACTTGATACAGAGGGAAATGAACTGGCAATATTACAGGGCTTTACGCATATTCTTGAAAGTTCAAAATTGCGCGCTATCATTTACGAGTCGTTTGATCTTCAGCAAGATTTAGAAAATTACCTTAAGCGATTTGGATTTGCAGTAAATCCATTAGATAGATTGGGTAACTTTGTAGCCACTCGTTAATCAGTAGCCATGAGTAATTTGATGGGGATCTCGTTAGTTTGCGCTACCTATGGCCGTACAGAAGAGCTGAAACGACTTTTGGAGAGCTTAAAACTTCAAACAGATAGTCGGTTTGAGTTGATTTTAGTAGACCAAAATGAAAATCCGATACTGGAGGAGTTGGGTCGAAAGTATAGGACCTACTTTACATTAGTCCATCTCAGGCAATCAGAAGCTAATAATTCGATAGCAAGAAACAGAGGAGTTTCAGTAGCGAGGTATGATTGGATTGGATTTCCGGATGATGATTGTTGGTATCCACCGGATTTCATCGCCAGATTACTTGGCCAAGAGTTGACAGATAACGATGGTTTATTTATAAACTGGATGGATCCGACAAACCAGCCGCCTTCCATACGTTTTCATTTTTTACCGGGAATTTTGAATGTGCATCAGGCATTTAGTTTGATTTCTTGTATTTGCCTTTTTTTAAAAAGAACCACATTTTTACAAATAGGAGGATTTAACGAAAAGTTGGGATTAGGAACGACTACTTTATTAAAGGCTGGAGAAGAGCAAGAACTTACCCTTCGATATTTAGAGAAGAATAAGAAGATACTCAAGCAACCTACTATTTTTGTTTACCATGAAATGCGGGCTCCTATTTGGAATACGGCTTTTGAAAAGCGTATCCTCAGTCAAGGAGCAATTGACTTTCAGTTTACAAAGCGTTTTTTAAGTCATGCACAAGCTTACCGTCTTTTAGTGAGTTGGATGGCTGGTATTTTGTACAACATAGTAAGAGCGAGAAGAAGAAATTATCTTTGGTATTGGCTTAAGTTAAAAGGCGCATTAACTGCGCCACATTTATGGGAAACTTCTTTTGGAAGGCGGTAGATTGGATTCAAAGACGTGATAAAGCAAGGTATTTGGTTGACCATAAAACTAAATTGCACGCTACCGACTTTTCCATTATTAGTAATAACTGCTGGGGTGGCATTGTATATCATGATTTGGGGATAGCCTATCAAACACCCTTTGTTAACATGTATATGCATGCGGATTGCTTTTTAGCCATGCTGCAGGATTTACCCAGCTACCTGAAATCACCCATTACCTTTAGTCACCAATCAAAATACTTCAATAGCCCAACCAATTACCCGGTCGGTTTATTGAAAGATGTTGAAATCCATTTTATTCATTATCAAAATTTAGAACAAGCAAAAAAGAAGTGGTTGGAACGGGTACAACGAGTCAATTATGAGAAGCTATTAATTGTATTAAGTGAACGAGATGGATGCACAACACGGCATGTTCAGCTTTTCGATCTGTTACCATACAAGAATAAAGTTTGCTTCGTTAAAGAAGATTATAAACTATCAAAAACAAAAGTGATTTCTTCCTACTTTTGGCGTTGGGGTGTCCCTTCCGCAGATGTGGTTAGCGGTACTTCATATAGATTGCTAAATCTTGTACCTTACCTAAATAAACTTTCGTGAACTGAATTTGGCTGTTCCGGTTGCTTCTTCCTAACTTTTCTCGCCCATTCTTATTTCAGATGCAAGTTGTTCAGGTTCCTCAAAAAAAAACGGTACTTCAGATCATTGATTCTATGTACCGCGGGGGGGCCCAGAAAGTTGTGCTGGAGGTTGTACGTGCACTTCCGGAATATAAACACATTGTTTGCTATTGGAGTAAGCCCGATGACTTGCTTAGCGAGTTTGAGACAGAAGGTGCAATAGTAGTACAATTTCCATTTAAAAATATTTTTTCTTTTCCTAAGGCTGCTTGGTTTCTTCGTGGGGTGGTGAAGAAGTATAATGTAGATATTATTCATACCCATATGCTAGTTCCGAATTTGATTGCTAGCCTTCTGAAGTCAAAATCGCTAAAGACAATTCGAACATACCATGGAGAAAGCCTGGAAGCCGGAGGAATTCGAGGTATTTTTTTTCGTTTGCTCGAAAGATTGACCATAAATCAGGTCGATTCGGTAATAGCCGTTTCGACTCACGTTAAGAACTATCTTCGATCTAAATTGGGCATAGATCGGAATATTGAATTGATTTATAACTTTGGTGCGACACCGACTTATACTCGCTTAAACAGACCCTTTAATTTGCCAATTACGTTCGTTTCTACAAGTAATAACCAACCATATAAAAATTATCCCCTGATTATTGAGGCATTCAAAAATCTTCAACATCTTCCAATTAAATTATGTATTTATGGCAAGGGTATGGATACCCTGAAAGCACTCGTTGCTAAAGAAGATATTTCAAATATTACCATTCTTGGCGAGTCAGACAAAATCTATCAATTACTACCCGAGTATGATGTCTTTTTGATTGCCTCACACTCAGGTGAAGGATTTTCGTTGGCCCTTCTTGAGGCTATGAATGCGGCATTACCCATCGTCTGCAGCAATCTACCTCAGTTTCTCGAAGCAGTAGATAATGCAGCTTTCATTTTTGAAAGTAAGGAAGTTTCTAGCTTGGAATCAGCGATTATACATGTGGTACAAATTCATTCACAGTTGACACACTATTCACAAAGGATTTTAGATCAGTCAAGAAAATTTTCACAAGCACGATTTCGATTAGAACTACAATCTTTATATACATCGCTTATTAAGTTTAATGTATGCTTAAAATAAAGGATCTATTATTGAAATTACTGCGAAGGAAGATGTTTCAGCCACTTTGGTATGCATTATTCCATTTTGCGAAAATAGGAATGAATTATTGGGGAGGATCAGGCTTATTAAATAGTGGAGAAATCACTGTAATGAAATATGTAAAGAGTAGGTTAAAGGGTCAAACTGAGCCTGTTATTTTTGATGTTGGAGCCAATCGTGGACAATATGCCCAAGAAATAGTTTCGGTTTTTAATTCAGCTTCCGTTTTTAGCTTCGAACCATCGGCTTATACGTATAGTTTATTGGTAAAAAATTTAATTGAGAAAGGGCTTACCGAAAAGGTGAAGGCTTATAAACTAGGTTTGGGAAAAGAAGATCAATCGGTTAAACTTTATTCCAATGAAAAGGGATCGGTTGTTGCTTCCGTGTATAAGTCTTTTCTATTGGAAATGGAATCGGAGAAGTATCTAACTGAAGAAATTGAGATTCAGCGTATTGACACCTTCTGTCTTAATCATGGTATTGGCGAGATCGACTTTTTGAAGTTAGACGTAGAGGGGCATGAATTTTATGCCCTTTGTGGAGCCTCGACAATGTTGAGTGAGCGTAAAATTAAGTTCATCCAATTTGAGTTTGGTGAATTTCATATCTATGCTCGTACCTTCATGAAGGATTTTTATGATTTGCTATCTGAGAATTATCAACTTTATCGTATCGTTTCAGACGGCCTTATTGCTATCAATAGTTATAACCCCGAACTGGAGGTATTTGCAACTGCCAACTACCTGGCAGAGCTGAAACAGTTTCCATGAGTTGGAAGATCATTTCGAATGGGTTCATCGTAGGTCATTTCTTATGCCGGATACCACCTTGGCCATATAAGTCAATCATTCGACCCAATTTGGACTATTTCAACTATCTAAAAGTAGTATTCGTAAACCTTCGAAGCTGGCCCTACAAACTGAAGGTGATCGATGCACCGTGTTGTTGGATTACGGATGATTGGAGTAACAATTATTTTCATTGGACATTAGACTGCATGCTGAAATTAAACAACATGGAAGCATGTGAGGCAATTTTGATTCCTGGTAAATATCTTGAACAGTCACCGTATATCTATGAGTCTTTGCAAACATTGGGTATGCAAGTTATTCCACTCGATAGTAAGACAATCTATTGGGTTCGATCTGTTTGGGTAAGACCTATGTTACCCTATTTTTCGTTGACCGAGTTGCTTGCTTTTCGGAAAAGAATTGCGAGCTTAATTCAAGTCAAATTCGGCCAAGGTAAAAGGATTTATATTAGCCGGAGAATAGCGCAGCGAAGAAGGCTTTCGAACGAGGAAAACTTAGAACAACTATTGAAACAGCATAATTTTATTACCTGTTATCCTGAGAGGCTTACGTGGGTTGAGCAAGTACAGCTTTTTGCATCGGCTACCCATTTGGTTGGCCTGCATGGAGCCGGTTTAACCAATATCGTTTATTCTCAAAATTTGAAGTGGGTCATTGAACTCAAGCCGGCAAAAATGAGGAACGAACTCTTTAAACATTTATGTGACAATTTGCATATACCGTACAGCGTTGTCCTCATGGAAACTAATCAGATCGATTTTCACGGAGCTGATTTAACCCTGACGGATGCCAACGTGAAAAGCATGGAGAACCTTCTCAATCTCGCCTTAAATAGTGAGGAATCTGCATGACTATTGGGGTGATTATTACTGTATATAATCTTGAGGCCTATGTTGCACAGGCAATTCTCAGTGCCCTTAAACAAAGTAGGAAAGCAGAACAAATTATTGTAGTCAACGATGCTTCAGAGGACAGATCGCTTGATATTATCAAAAAGTTTACAAATGGTATAACCGTTATATCACACGACATTAATCAAGGGGTTTTGCCTTCTGTCATCGAAGCCATAAAACTTATCAATACTGATGTTATCGCATTGTTGGACGGAGATGACTTTTGGGATCAAGAGAAACTCAAGGAAATAGAGAAATTATTTGAGTTGGATTCCAACATTATGATGGTTCTTCATAATTATCATCGTGTAAATGCTCAGGGAGAGAATTTGCCTGGGACGGATACTACTCAGATTAATCTGGATCGAATTGTTCATACCTGGCAGTTGGGTAGGCAAAGCCTTGACCATTTGCTCAAAGAGTCTATTCTTTCCTACCTGGGAGTTTGGTTGGGCAGTGCACTGTCTTTCCGAAAGTCTGCACTTAACTTGCCAAAATTCGAAGCATGGTCTAAAAGTCTTTGGGGCCATGAGCTTTCACATCAGGATCAACCGTTAGCTGCATATTTAATAGCAACTAATCCTGCTGGTAAAATTGAATACATCAACCGGGCGTTGTTTAATTATAGGATTTTTGGAGAGAATTCAAGTGGAAGTTCAAATACCTTACCGAAGGCAATGCGAACCTTGCAGCGGAGCCGCGCTACATTACTCAGAACCTACAATTTGGTAAAGCAAATGCAGGGGCAGGAAAAATCAAGCCATAGACAGAAATTGAAGCTTAAGGAGGTTGCTTATCTTGAGGCGCTTTACGAAGGAAGGACATTTCTGGCTTTACAACATTTCAAAGGCCTTTTTTTTTCGCTGTGGTCAACCCGTGACCGAGGCAAGGAAATTATTCGGATTTTGGGAATTGTAATTATCGGACCCTCACGATTTCTTTCTTTAAAATAGGTATGTGTGGTATAGTTGGAATCTGGAGTAATAAGCAAGTTTCTGAAGAAGAAATTGTGAAAGTAACACAAACCTTGAATCATCGAGGTCCCGATGCACATGCTGTTTATATATCACCTGATCGCAATATTGCATTTGGCCATACCCGTCTATCAGTAATAGACTTAAGTTTTGAAGCGAATCAGCCTTTTGTACGAAACGGCTTTGTGATCGTATTCAATGGTGAGATCTATAACTATCGTACAATACGAAATGACTTGATAAATGAGGGCGTGTACTTTACTACTGAGTCGGATACAGAAGTATTGTTGGCTGCCTATGAAATGTGGGGTCAACGCATGTTGACTAATCTCGAAGGGATGTTTGCTTTTGCGATTTATAATACGGCAGACAATAAGATCTTTTTAGCTCGCGACCGGATTGGAAAGAAACCCTTGTACTATTATTATTTTGATGGCCTTTTTATCTTTGCCTCTGAACCTAAAGCTATTCTTGCACACCCTACATGTAAGGCCAATATTGATTATGATGCCTTAGGTATCTTTCTCCACCTTGGCTATATACCAGAACCTGTAACTGCCTGGAAAAACATCCACAGACTTCCAGCTGCTGGTTGGGTGGAGTTTTCCATACCCGATAAATTAGACATAAAACGATATTGGGATATTGGCGATGCCCCAAGCAATAATGAATTTTCAGATCGAAATGCCCTTAATCAGTTTCATTCAATTTTGTTTAATGCAGTAACAAAACGCTTGCACAGTGATGTGCCCCTGGGGGCACTACTAAGCGGAGGCACTGATTCTTCATTAGTGTGTGCATTGGCAAACGAACAACTTACCGGAAAGCTCAAGACCTTTCATATTGGTTTCGAAGAGCAAGAATATAACGAAAGTCATTATGCTGAAAAAGTTGCCCGAGTGCTTGGCACTGAGCATCACACTTTCGTTTTGTCGATCAAAGAGGCAATCCGGTATGTTGAGATATACTTAAATCATTTTGATGAACCTTTCGCGGATACTTCTGCTATTCCTACCTTGATGGTTTCAGAACTGACTCGCAAGCAGGTTACAGTTGCCTTAACTGGGGATGGAGGTGACGAACTATTTCTTGGATACGGAACTTACCGGTGGGCTGATAGACTAAAAACCTGGGAACGATTGGGGAGCCCCTTTTCTACTCTGCTTCAGGCTTTACCTGCTCCGTTGAATAAAGCTGGTGAGATGTTGGCAACTGCGGGAACAGATCAACGATCACACATATTTTCAGTCGAGCAGGGATTTTTTACTCTTTTCGAATTAAGTCGTTTAGTGAGGCAACCGCTAGCAACTTTTTCTTTTTCGGACAAACCCTTTAAAAAAATCTACACTGCGGCTGAGCGCCAGGCTTTTTTTGATTTGAACTATTATTTGAAAGACGATTTACTGGTTAAAGTAGACAGAGCCAGTATGCGTTATGCGTTGGAGTGTCGCTGTCCATTAATGGATCACGAACTGGTTGAATTTGCTTTAACGTTGCCTGCCCATTACAAAATGCGTGGAAGGATTCAAAAGTATCTTCCTAAAAAACTTTTGAGAACATATTTACCGGATGAATTGGTTCATCGGACCAAGCAAGGTTTTAGTATTCCACTGGCGAGTTGGCTGCGTGCTGATTTGCGATACCTGGTGGATACCTATTTGTCTCAGGAAGTGATTAAGAAGTTTGCCTTTGTAGATACACAGCAAGTTAGGTTACTGGTCAGTCGCTTTTTAAATGGAGAGGAAAAACTATATCATCGCGTTTGGGCATTAATTGTGCTTCATCGGTGGTTGCAAACACATGCAAAATAGCCGCATTCTTTATCTGACACACGATGGTTTAACGGATCCATTGGGTCAATCACAAATTTTGCCTTACCTGATCGGGCTATCAAGGCAGGGTTTCTCAATCGCAATTATTAGTCTGGAAAAAGCTAGCCGGTATAATCAATTGAAACAAGATGTCATCAGGCTTTGTACGGCAAACTCCATTACCTGGATACCTCATCGGTACCATACATTTCCTCCGGTATTCGCTACTCTTATCAATTTGTACAAGGTAAGACGCAGTGCTATTGCGACATGGCATCTAGCGCCTTTTGGAATTGTTCATTGCAGAAGCTATCTGACATCCCTTATCGGAGTTTATCTGAAGCGAAAATTCGGCACGCGATTTATTTTTGATATGCGTGGGTTTTGGGCTGATGAGCGTAAGGAATCCGGAATTTGGCCTGCCCGCCATTTTATTTATTCACGTATTTACACTTTTTTTAAGAGACGAGAACGCGAAATGCTTTTTGCTGCTGATCAAATTGTTGTTCTGACCAAGCAAGCACAACAAGAAATTATCCGCTGGGAGGTAACAAGTACACCTATTACGGTTATACCCACCTGTGTGGATGTTGCAGTTTTTAATCCAGATAAGATTAGTTTAGAAGAAACCAGCAAAATACGCAGGGAGCTGGGCATTGCTGACGATGAATTTGTTTTGATCTACCTCGGTTCGTGGGGTTCCTGGTATTGTACAAATGAAATGTTAGCTTTTTTTGACCGCTTAAGAAGAGTTAGGAAATCGATTTTCCTCATTTTAACCAATGATCCAGAGCAGGTACCAAACCTAAATGGAATTCTAACGCGACAAATTCACCACACACAGATACCCGCTTATCTAACTCTTGCAAATGCTGCAGTATTTTTTATCCAACCTACATTTTCAAAAAAAGCATCATCCGCAACAAAAATGGGTGAACTTTTAGCCATGAACATACCCATCGTCACGAATAGGGGATGGGGCGATGTAGAAGAAATATTAGGGTCAGGCGATGGGTATTTAATGGATGGCTTCTCAAACGAACAAATGGATGCTACCATAGCAAAGTTAGTAACGCATAAGCCCAACTCCCTGCAACGACTAAAGGCCATCGATTACTTTAATCTTGAAACAGGTATAGAACGATATCGTAAAATTTATCAATTGTTGGTTAATCCATGAGGTTTTATTTGTTTTGCTTTTCAATTCTTTTTGTTTCATCAGGCTATTGCCAGCTAGCCGACTTTAATATTTTGTCAAACGGTTGTCTAAATCAGCAACTTGAAGTAATAAATAATTCAATCGGTGGAGTGGATGCAGAATGGGATTTTTGTGCACGAGATTTAGCAGAAGTTCCAGTTATTAATGACGCAACAGTTGTTCCGGGTTTCTTAGGTGGATTTGGATACAAAGCTGTTTTTGATGATGGCCAGTATCATGCTTTTGTACCGAGTTTTGCCGGAAATATTTTATTCAGACTCGATTTTGGTTCTAGCCTTAACAATACCCCGACTGTTGTTAATCTTGGAAATCCTGGTAATCTATTGAATAAGCCCCAGTCAATCGATGTACTGGAAGTAGACGGAAGTTGGTATGCCTTTATAGGCCATGATACACCAGGACAGGGTGTGATTCAATTAAACTTTGGACCGACTCTGACCAATTTTCCTGCCGCTAAAAATTTGGGAGATTTCGGCTTCCCCACTCGGGTGTATTATGATGTGCGTGCAACGCGTGAAGATGCAGGCATCATTCTGGTGTTGTTAGATCGAATTGACGGTGCTCTGGTCCGGGTTCGATTTGATAACTTAATCAATTATGTCGTCCAAAGCACTGATATTTTTGTGACGGAGAATATTCCAGAAGCAAGTTCATTATTTTCATTTGATCTTGGTATGTCCGGAAATAATAAAATCGTGCTTGTTACATCTTACTTCAATAATAAGTTGCTTCTGCTGAATTATGGTAGTACACTTTTACAAGATCCTTTATCATCCAGCAGCTATACGAGCCCACTTTTGGAGCAACCTATTCGAATTCGATTAGTGAATGAGTCTGGTCGTAATTATGCATTGGTATCAAATATTTCAACAACTCTAGGATTGAGCCTGATTGATTATAATGATTTCACCAATCCACCTTCTGATGTACAATCAATATTACCAGCATTGTTTTCGGTAGATGGTCACCGGGTTAACGGAGAAACTTACGTTACGGGTCTTGGAAGCTCAAGTGTGGTTAAACGGCTCATTTTTAAAAACGATTGTGGTGCTATCCCATCCACCTCCAATCAAAGTCAACCCGGTTTTGTATCTTATTCTACTCAGGGTACTAAGCACATTGCGTTGAAAGTATCGGATGGTATTATTTATGATTCTGAAGAGAAAATAGTAACAGTAACCCCTACCCAGGCACCAGTCGTTTCAATACAATCTGCTAATAGGTGTGCCCAACACGACATTTTATTTCAAGGTGTGAGTTCATCTAGCATTACTAATTATGATTGGAATTTCGGAGATTCTGAAACTTCTAATGATCAAAATCCGGTCCATCAGTATACAACTTCAGGCACATATTCTGTGCGTCTAACTGTAACAGGTGACAATGGTTGCAAAAATGTAGTAAAGCAGGAACTAGTTGTCTATGACAAGCCGGTTGCTAATTTTGATTTGCCGAGTGTTACCCCCTTGTGCACAAATCAGCCTTACCTATTTGATAACACCTCAGTTTTTGATCCAAATTCCAACCCAACATGGTCTTGGAGTATTAATGGGTTGGAAGCGGGGACGTTACCGGACTTGACTGCAACGCTTCCAGGCGCGACTGGATCAATTCGATTGGAAGCCTCTATCCCGGGTTGTACCAGCGAAATCGTTAGAATCATCGATAATGTCATTGAGGGACCGGATATTGATTTTTCTGTTTCCGGTGCATGCGAAGATTCAATGATTGAATTCACGAGTACCATTTCGGGTTTGATAAATTTCCTTACTTGGGATTTCGGTGATGGGCAAGTGTCCACTCAGGAAAATCCACTTCACACGTATACAAATATTGGGACCTATCAGGTTACACTGGAAGCAACAAATGATTCAGGATGTGCAAACTCGAAGGTTGAAACAATTCAGATCTACTCCCAACCCTCCCCCAACTTTTCCCTCGACCTCCCACCTTTTTCTTGCGCAGGAAGTCCTTCACAGTTCAACGATCTCACTCCGCCTTTACCAGATAGCAACCTGGCTTCCTGGACGTGGAGTTTTGGCGATCCAGCCAATGGTACATCTACGCAACAGAATCCAACCTACACTTACTCTAGTGCAGGCGACTACGCTGTGTCCTTGGAGGTCGCTTCTAATTTTGGATGTAGCAGCAGCGTCCAAAAAACGGTTACGATTTCTAAGCCTCCTTCGGTCGATTTTTTCAATGACCCCGCTTGCCTTAGTCAGGGCACCCGGTTTACCGATGCCTCAAGCACAGATGTAAAAGCCTGGCTTTGGTCCATGCAGAATAGCACCTACACCTCAAAGAACCCTACACACACGTTTAATGCAACCGGAGAATTTCCGGTGATGTTAACGGTAACCGGAGCCAACAACTGCATCAATCAACTATCAAAACCAGTTCAGGTTCCTATTCCGGTTGCTGTCAACTTCAATGCCGTAAGCACATGTGCAACGCTACCGGCTACCTTCACGGAGCTGACCGCTGAAGGAATGGATCCAGCCGTTTCGTGGAGTTGGGATTTTAATGGTCAATCTGCAAGTGGTTCTCCGGTGGAGCATTCCTTTCCAGCGGTGGGCACCTTTCCGGTAACGTTGAGTTCAACAAGAGCATCCGGCTGCACATACACGGTTACTAAATCAATTCCAATCATTCAACCTCCGGTTGCTCAGTTTACAGCATCATCGGAAGCTGGCGCTGCTCCTTTTGTGGTTGGTTTTACAAACACATCAACAAACGCAACCAACTTTGTGTGGGAGTTTAACGATGCTGCCAACACCACCAGTTCAGAATTTTCTCCATCTTTTATTTTTAATGAGTTAGGAGCCTTTCCGGTACAATTAACAGCAAGCAATTCAGTAGGTTGCTCCGATACCTTCGTGAAGTCAATTCATGTTGTTGTTCCCGAAATGAATGCCGCTGTTATTGACTTTGAATTAGTGCCTGCAGGCGATGGTACCTGGCGAGCCACAGTAACCGTATTGAATAAAAGCAACCTCGCCATTTCAAACCCTGAGATATTTGTAGACTTATCAGGGTTTACGCAAATAAAAGAGCGCCTGCCAATAACGCTGCTGCCCAATCAATCGGTCACGCAAACCCTGTCTTCCAATTTTGTTGTCAGTAATTTGCAGTATGCTTGCGCAGAGGTTCGGTTGGCGGAAGATCTTTATGATTTCGATAATCAACAATGTGCCAGCCTAACCATTGAATCGGTTACCATTTTGCCTTATCCAAATCCGGTATCCGATGAATTAGTTGTAAATTGGATCAATACCGAATACGACCAACTCTCCATTGCAATTTATAATTCGGCTGGCCAAATCATGATGCAACAGGAATTCAACCCCACATTACCCAACCTAAATCAGGTGAAAGTAGATGTAAGTAAATTGGGGCAGGGAATCTATTACGTTTCGCTATCAGCAGGCGAGAAGGTGAGCAGTTACCGGGTGGCAATTGTTCGGTAGAAAAGATTCTGAATTTATACTGGACGTTCCCAAAATTTTATTTTAATTTACTGTAGTAATTATTTGAAAACTTATCTTTTCTTCTGATGAAGGTAAAACTTGACCCCACCGATCGCAAGATTCTCGAAATCCTGCAGAGCAACTCAAACATTACCAATGCCCAGTTAGCGCAGGAGATAGGCCTGTCTCCCGCTCCAACCCTGGAGCGCGTGAAAAAACTCGAAAATGCAGGCATCATTAAAAGTTATCATGCCGTGATTGATATGGCCAGCGTAGGCCTGGGGGTATCAACTTTCGTAATGGTCTCGTTAAAAGGGCATAATAAAGAGAACATAGCCAAATTCATCAACGCCATAAACAACATTGATGAGGTGATTGAGTGTCACCACGTGACTGGTCAGGCTGATTTTATTCTGAAGATTGTAGCCCCCGATATTCCGGCCTATCAGAATCTGATGTTGGAAAAAGTCACAAACATTGAAGTGGTTGACAACATGCAATCGACTGTGATTCTCTCCACCTTTAAGGATAGCAAAGTAGTTCCGCTGCCATGAGTGTTGACACTGCCAGGGAGTTGGTGCTTGATTCTGAAAAAGTTAATCAGAAAATCAAGCGTATCGCCTACGAGATTTATGAAAATAACTTCAAGGAGAAGTCAATCATCCTGGCTGGGATTGATGGCCAGGGGTACTCCTTTGCAAAATTATTAGCGGCTGAACTAGAAGGCATCTCACCGCTTCAAATAAAAGTGGTGAAAGTATCACTCGACAAGCTGGCTCCTCAGCAATCCGAAGTTACCCTGGATATTGAATCAAAAGAACTTAAAAGGAAGTGCATCATTTTGGTGGACGATGTTTTAAATTCAGGACGCACGCTTGCCTACGGAATGAAGCCTTTTTTGATAACGGACATAAAAAAAATTGAAGTGGCCGTGCTGGTAAATCGAAGTCATACGTTATTCCCCATTACCCCTACGTATACAGGTTACCGACTTACCACCACATTGAGTGATCATGTTGAAGTTGTGTTGGGTAAGAAATCGGCCGTCTACCTTCATTAATCTAATTAAATCCAATTTGTCAGTACACAAAGCCCGGGACGTAAAAAAAATCACTACCCATCAGCTTCAGGAAATGAAGACGCGAGGGGAGAAAATTGCCATGCTTACGGCTTATGATTATAGCATGGCTCGTATCCTGGATGGAGCCGGCATTGATGTAATACTGGTGGGCGACTCCGCCTCAAACGTGATGGCAGGAAACGAGACCACGTTGCCCATCACATTAGATCAAATGATTTACCATGCTACATCGGTAGTGAAGGCAGTTAAACGTGCTTTGGTGGTGGTGGATATTCCATTCGGATATTACCAAGGTAGTTCCGGAGAGGCCCTTCGGTCATCCATCCGAATCATGAAAGAATCGGGTGGCCATGCTGTGAAATTGGAAGGTGGGAGTGAAGTCAAGGACTCGGTGTTAAGAATCTTAAGTGCTGGGGTTCCGGTGATGGGACATCTGGGTCTGACCCCGCAGTCCATCTATAAGTTTGGTACCTACACGGTACGTGCTCGCGAAGAAGCCGAAGCAAATAAGTTGCTGGAAGATGCCATCTTGTTACAAGAATGTGGATGCTTTGCCTTGGTGTTGGAAAAGATTCCGGCTGAGTTGGCAAAGAAGGTAGCATCCAGCTTACACATTCCAGTGATCGGCATTGGCGCAGGCCCGGATGTGGATGGACAGGTGTTGGTAATGCAGGACATGTTGGGAATAACCAAAGAATTTAAGCCCAGATTTTTGCGCAGGTATGCGGATTTGAATAGTGTGATAACCGGGGCTGTTGGCAAATATATTGAAGACGTTAAATCCCGGGATTTCCCGAACCAGGAAGAGAAGTATTAGCGGTAGTTTTTATTACCTCGATAATTTCTAATTTCGCCAGCACAAAATCGATTCTAATCTTAAATCTATACCTATCATGAGCGATCAGAAAATCACCATCAGCAACGGAAAACTTACCGTACCCGAAAATCCGACTATTCCTTTTATTGAGGGGGATGGAACAGGTCCGGATATTTGGGCTGCTTCGCAAAAAGTTTTTGATGCCGCGGTAGCCAAGGCCTATGGTGGCAAAAGGAAAATAAATTGGAAAGAAGTGCTGGCGGGTGAGAAGTCCTTCAAAAAGGTGGGCAACTGGCTGCCTGATGAAACCCTGGATGCTTTTCGCGAATACCTGGTGGGAATTAAAGGACCGTTGACAACTCCCGTGGGGGGCGGTATCCGGTCATTGAATGTGGCGCTGCGTCAGATTCTCGATTTGTTTGTATGTCTTCGGCCGGTGCGCTGGTATGAGGGAGTTCCATCACCCGTAAAAAATCCCGGAGCCGTTAACATGGTGATCTTTCGCGAAAATACGGAAGACATTTATGCTGGAATTGAATTTGCTGCCGGCAGTCCGGATGCACAGAAGGTGCTGGACTTTTTGGCGAAAGAATTTCCTAAAGAATTCAATAAGATTCGCTTCAACACCCAGGAAAAGTCAGAGTCTTTCTGGAAGATGGTAGGAGCACCTAATGTGAAAAATGAAGTGAATGTGGGGATTGGCATTAAGCCTGTAAGTTGGAGTGGAAGCGTTAGATTGATCCACAGCGCGATTTCGTATGCTATTAAGTTTAACCGGAAGTCGGTTACGTTGGTGCATAAGGGAAACATCATGAAGTTTACCGAAGGTGCTTTCCGCGATTGGGGGTATTGGGTGGCTGAAAATTACTTTGGAGATAAAGTGTACACCTGGAATACCTGGGAGAAGACCAAGAAGGATAAAGGCGAAGAGGCAGCGAATGCCGAACAAAAGGCAGCGGTTGCAGCCGGTAAAATTATCATCAAGGATTCCATTGCCGACATCACGTTGCAACAAGTGCTTACCCGTCCTGATGACTTTGAAGTAATTGCAACCTTGAACCTGAATGGAGATTACCTGAGTGATGCGCTTGCTGCCCAGGTAGGGGGCATTGGTATCGCACCGGGAGCAAACATTAATTACATTACCGGGCATGCGATTTTCGAAGCAACCCACGGCACGGCTCCAAAATATGCGGGGCAAGATAAAGTAAATCCGGGCTCTGTGATTCTTTCAGGTGTAATGATGCTGGAGTATATGGGCTGGCAGGAAGCTGCCGACCTGATTAACCGTGGACTTGAAAAAGCAATTTCTACCAAAAGAGTAACCTACGATTTCCACCGTCAGATGGAAGGGGCAACGTTATTGAAGTGTTCTGAGTTTGGAAATGAGATTATTAAGAACATGTGATCTCGATTCATTGTAAAAAAAAGAGGGAGCCAAATCTGGTTCCCTCTTTTTTTTACTTGGAATGAATCCTCATAGCTCGAGCATCTTCACCACGGTAAGTGCGGCTTCCTCGCCCTTGTTCCCGTACTTACCACCCGCTCGTTCTAGAGCCTGCTGTTTATTTAACGTTGTCAGAACACCAAAGGCGACAGGCTTGTTGGTCTTCAAACTTACTTTCATCGTTCCGTATGCCACCGCCTGGCAGAGGTAATCAAAGTGAGCAGTTTCTCCCTGAATTACACAGCCCAAACAAATTACAGCATCTACATTTTTCTTTTCCGCCATCCATTGTGCTGCGAGCGGCAACTCGAAACTGCCGGGCACCGTTTTGCGAATGATATTCTTCTTTTTGGCACCGAGTTTCAATAGTCCGTCTAGGGCGCCCTGGAAGAGGGGTTCGGTGATTTCCTCATTCCATTCTGCAACAACAATTGCAAATTTCTTTCCGGATAGGTCAATCTTGCTTTTCTGTGAAACTTGTTTGAGGGTGCCTGCCATAATTATCGGAGAATAAAAAAGGGATAGAACTCTATCCCTTCAAATGTACTAAGATTGCCGTTAGGAGTTTCCTTCCAGTTTGGCCTTAAACTTACGAGCATTTTGTAACTCACTGGACTCCCAATATTTTTCAATGATGGTTTGATAAGCCGAAATAGCTTTCTGATTCTGATTCAATTTTTCATAGGCAAGCGCAGCCTTCATCAGGTAGATCGGTGTAAATTCTTTGTTCGGTTTATGGCTGGCAGCCTTGTCATAATACCGGGCAGCATTTTCATAATCTTTTTGCTCCATGTAAGCATCGCCCATCAAACTGTAGGCCCGGGCTTGCACCAACATATCATCGGCACTAAAATCTTCCAGGTGGAAAATGGCCAACGGAAATTTTCCTTGCTTTAAATAAATCGCACCTACATAGAAGTTAGCCAGGTTCGCAGCGTCTGTCTGACCGTAATCTTCAATGATTTGCAAAAAGCCCAGGTTATTGCCATCGCCATTCAAGGCCAGATTCAAACTATCGGCTTCAAAATACCGTACCGCCTGAAACATCTCGGTCTGCGCTTGGGCATCCTGATTGGTGAGGTAATACCGATATCCGAAAAATCCACCTACGACCAACATTAATCCGGCCACAACACCGATTACGATTTTTGGATTCCTTTCAAACCAACTTTCAACATCCACCAGTTTCTCCTGGAGTACCTCCGGGTTTTCTAATAAATCCTTATTTTCTTCCTTCTTTGCCATGTTCTTTAAATAAAAAGTCCCGCCTTTGAAGCGGGACGCAAAACTAAGAATTCAGGATTACTAAACAAAGTCAGCTTACTCCGAGATAAATGGATAATCGGGCTCTGCATAAATATCTTTCATGACTTCAGACGGATCGGGGAAT
The DNA here is from genome assembly GCA_964488465.1 of uncultured Ohtaekwangia sp. GTDB lineage: Bacteria > Bacteroidota > Bacteroidia > Cytophagales > Cyclobacteriaceae > ELB16-189. Next base: position 119,519 of record CAZAUN010000002.1, read on the forward strand.
TTGGATTCTTCCGAAAACCGAACACTCTCTTCCACCTGAGCATTCACTTTTTGTTCAATGGCTTCCAGATCCTTTTCAGTTGCCAGCTTCTTGTCTAAAATGGTTTTCCGAACCTGCTCGATCGGGTCGCGCTGTTTGTATTCTTCTACTTCTTCTTTCGACCGGTATTTTTGTGGGTCTGACATGGAGTGTCCCTTATAACGATAGGTGCGGAACTCGAGCAAAGTCGGGCCTTCACCCGCACGGGCTCGTTCCGCAGCTCGTTCTACCGCATCATGAACCGCTTCCACATTCATAGCATCTACAGGCTCAGAAGGAATATCATACGATTCGCCCAGTGTATATAATTCATGTACGTTGGATGTCCGTTTCACCGAAGTACCCATGGCATAACCGTTATTTTCGATAACGAAAATTACCGGAATCTTCCACAACATGGCAAGGTTCAGGGCTTCGTGAAAAGCACCCTGACGAACCGCGCCATCGCCCATGTAGCAGATGCACAGGTTTCCGGTCTTATTATACTTTTCTGCAAATCCAATACCCGCACCAAGCGGAACTTGTGCTCCAACAATACCATGGCCACCGAAGAAATTATGTTCCTTATCAAAGATGTGCATGGAACCACCCTTTCCTTTCGAGACTCCGGTTTCCTTTCCGTACAGCTCGGCCATCACCGCATTCGGACTAGTACCCAGGGCTAGGGGATGGGCGTGATCGCGGTACGCGGTAATGTATTTGTCACCTTTGCGCAAGGCACTCACAGCACCCGCTGCGCAAGCTTCCTGCCCGATGTAGAGGTGGCAGAACCCACGGATTTTTTGCATTCCGTAGAGTTGGCCCGCCTTCTCCTCAAATTTTCGCATCAACAGCATGCTTTCAAACCAGAACATGTAGGTTTCTTTCGAATATCCCTGCTTGTCTTTTTTGGGGGTTGCTTTAGCTTGGGCAGTGGCCATAATTGCTAATTTTGATTCAAAATGTGAGTTGCGAAAATACGCCACCCATTGCCAATCGCCAAATTGCGGTTAGTCTAAATAGTAGAATTACAATTCCTGGCCGTGTTCCTTCAAAATTTGAGGCTCTACAATTTTAAAAGCCATCCGGAGGTTTCCCTTACGTTTGAAAATAATATTATCTGCTTGCTGGGCAAAAACGGAAGTGGTAAAACCAACTTGTTGGATGCCATCTACTACTTGTCCTTTACAAAAAGTGCCCATAATCCATTCGATGCCCAAAACATCCGGCATGGTGAAAACAGCTTTTTGATTAAAGGAATCTTTGAGGTCCAGGATCGTCAAAAAGAACTGGTTTGTTCCTATCAGACGGGTGAAAAAAAAGTGATCCGCGAAGACGATCAGGAATGTACCCGCTTTTCCGAACACGTGGGTAAGTATCCGGTGGTGCTTATCGCTCCCCAGGATATTGAATTGATTTGGGATGGTTCTGAATTCAGACGCAGGTTTTTTGATACTCTGATCAGTCAATTGGACAAACGCTACCTGGAAAACCTGATTGTTTATAATCATCAGTTGAAGCAGCGTAACAGTTTGCTGCGAACCTCCGGGGAGGAAGTGAAGATGGATTTGATTTTATTGGAAAGTTATGATCAGAAGCTGGTAGAAACCGGGAATTACATTCACCAAAAACGAAAGGAGGTACTGACTACATTCCTTCCGAAATTCAGGGATCACTATCAATTTCTGGTAGGAGAATCGGCTGAGGAGGCAGACATCGAATACAAATCTGATTTGACGACAAACGAATTTTCTGACCTGCTAAAGAGGAATGCTCAGCGTGATCAGGTGTTGCAACGAACTACTTCGGGTATCCATCGCGATGATTTCCTTTTTCTTTTGAATAAACTGGAGTTGAAGCGTGTGGGTTCGCAAGGACAACAAAAGTCATTTTTAGTCGGCCTTAAGTTGGCGGAGTTTCAACTCCTGGCTGAACAAAAGGGCTTTAAGCCGATTCTCTTACTGGATGATATTTTTGACAAACTGGACGATTACCGAATCCACCAGCTTATGAAATTGGTGAGCCAAGGCACCTTTGGTCAATTATTCATTACCGATGCCCGATCGGGGCGCAGCGAGCAGATTTTGAGAGAAGCTGGAATCAAGGCACAGATGTTTTTGTTAGAGAATAACACCTTCCATAACCAATGGCCCGAGGCATAAACGAAGACGGAAACACCCAGCACATTGGCCAGGCCATACAAAAGCTGCTCAATAGCTATCATATCAAATCGAAGTTTGATCAGGCCAACCTGATAAGTTCCTGGGAGCGATTGGTAGGAAAACCAGTGGCCAAAAGGACAAAAAAGCTTTACATGCGCAATCAGGTGCTATTTGTTGAATTGGATAGCCCGGCCATGAAAAATGACCTTTCTATCCACAAAATCAAGATAATTGAAGTATTCCAGAAGGAGTTTGGTGCCGAGGTTATCAAGGACCTTGTGATCATGTAGGTTGTTTAATACCCACTACTATGCTCGTCATAAAAAGCTTGTTCCGGTTTGTCTAAACCGAAAAAGCGTATAATTTTGCACTCCTATTTTTTGAGAGTAGGAAATTTCATGCTCGTAAAACCGAGTGCTGAAAAACGTTCTTTTAACAGATTGAAGGGGAGATACTCAAGCGGCCAACGAGGACAGACTGTAAATCTGTTGACTTATGTCTTCACAGGTTCGAATCCTGTTCTCCCCACGCAGGGTTTCAAATTTGATATGTCAGATTTTGAAATTGCTCAAGCGGGAGTAGCTCAGTTGGTAGAGCGATAGCCTTCCAAGCTATAGGTCGCGAGTTCGAGCCTCGTTTCCCGCTCGAAACCAGGAAATGGGCATTCGGTTTTAGGTCATTCTAAATTCCCAATGCCTGATGCCTGAGTTGCTGTTGTAGCTCAGTGGTAGAGCACTTCCTTGGTAAGGAAGAGGTCGTGAGTTCAATCCTCATCAACAGCTCACACTGTTGTTGGTAAGTAATGAGAGAGTAAACGTATTCTCTCCAGATTTGAAAGATTGTATGTGAGAGTTTCTCTTATCGATGAGTAGCGACCATCGTATAAGTAAGGGAAACAATCACCTTGCCGTATGGCAAATACCTATCCGAAAGGCTTAAAATGTTTAGGGTGTACTCCGAGAATATCGGGGTAAATGAAGTCAGTAACTTTATTTAATTATTTATACACTTTAAACTTTTAACTGGGATTTTCAAATATGGCAAAAGAAACATTTGACCGCTCGAAACCGCACGTAAACGTTGGAACCATTGGTCACGTTGACCACGGAAAGACCACCCTTACGGCCGCTATCACCAAAGTGTTAGCTAAGAAAGGACTTGCTGCTGAAAGAGACTTCTCTTCCATCGACAACGCTCCTGAAGAAAAAGAAAGAGGTATTACCATCAATACCTCACACGTTGAGTATCAAACTGAAAACAGACACTACGCACACGTTGACTGTCCGGGTCACGCTGACTATGTGAAGAACATGGTTACCGGTGCTGCCCAGATGGACGGTGCCATCCTGGTGGTTGCTGCTACAGACGGCCCGATGCCTCAAACCCGCGAGCACATTCTCTTGGCTCGTCAGGTTGGTGTACCGGCCCTGGTGGTATTCATGAACAAAGTAGACTTGGTTGACGATGCAGAATTGCTTGACTTGGTTGAAATGGAAGTTCGCGAACTGCTTTCTTCTTATGACTTCCCGGGCGATGCTATTCCGATTGTGAGAGGATCTGCTTTGGGTGCTCTTAACGGAGAAGCCAAGTGGGTTGAGAAAGTGGAAGAACTGATGAAGCATGTAGACACTTACATTCCGCTTCCCGTTCGTTTGATTGACAAAGATTTCTTAATGCCGGTTGAAGACGTGTTCTCAATCACCGGTCGTGGTACAGTTGCCACCGGCCGTATTGAACGTGGTGTAATCAAGACTGGCGATCCTGTTCAAATTCTTGGCATGGGGGCAGAGAACCTGACTTCTACCATCACTGGAGTTGAAATGTTCCGGAAAATCCTTGACAGAGGCGAAGCGGGTGACAACGTAGGCTTGTTGCTCCGGGGTATTGAAAAAGACCAAATCTGCCGTGGAATGGTTATTTGCAAGCCGGGTTCCGTTACCCCGCACGCGAAATTCAAGGCTGAAGTTTACGTATTGTCTAAGGAAGAAGGTGGTCGTCATACTCCTTTCTTTAACAAATACCGCCCTCAATTCTATTTCCGTACCACTGATGTAACGGGCGAGTGTAAACTTCCTGCCGGAGTGGAAATGGTAATGCCTGGCGATAACGTTTCGATTGAAGTTGAGTTGATCAACAAGATCGCGATGGAGAAAGGGCTGCGTTTTGCTATCCGCGAGGGTGGCCGTACCGTTGGATCGGGCCAGGTAACGGAGATTCTTGACTAAGATTCGGATGTCCCCAGTACTTCAGTAAGAGGGGTTTAATTATCTGATAATCAAATACAAAGCGTTTCTGAGATTTTTCTCGGAAACGCTTTTGTTTTGTTTTCCTGTTGTTCTACCTTTGCAGTCCTTTTGAATTTAGGGTAGAGAGTCAGAAGGAAAGCCAGGGTAATACGGGTGTAGCTCAATTGGTAGAGTAGCGGTCTCCAAAACCGTTGGCTGGGAGTTCGAGTCTCTCCACCCGTGCAACAAATAAATGGATGGAAAAGGTTAAAAACTACATTTTAGAATCCATTGATGAAATCCGTAACAAGGTTTCATGGCCGAAATTCAATGAGCTGCAAAGCAGTGCCATTCTGGTGCTGGTGGCCTCGCTGATTTTTGCCATCCTCATCGGATTTATAGACTTAGGTTTTAAGAACGCTTTGGCTTGGTTTTATGGTGAATTTTAAAGCATAAGATCCGGATGGGAGAGCTAAAGTGGTATGTGTTACGCGTTATAAGCGGCCAGGAAAAGAAAGTAAAATCTTACCTGGAAACAGAGATCGAACGGTCTAAACTAACCGAGTTTATTCCTCAGGTTCTCATCCCGTCCGAGAAGGTGTATGAAATGAGAAATGGCAAAAAGCGGGTGCGTGAAAGAAATTTCTTCCCGGGCTATGTTCTTGTTTCGGCTGATTTATCCAATGGCGAGGCCTATCACACGGTGAATAACATTCCGGGTGTGATTGGATTTTTAGGAACCAATGGATCCAGTGCCACCTCGAAAGAACCGGTTGCCTTGCGCCAAACGGAGGTGAACCGAATTCTGGGAAAAGTTGATGAGATCGATCAGTTTGAAGAGAAACTGGAGACTCCGTTCATCAAAGGCGAGTCCGTGAAGGTGATGGACGGACCGTTTAGTGGCTTTACCGGGTCGGTTGAAGAAATATTTGAAGACAAGAAGAAGCTTAATGTGATGGTGAAGATTTTTGGAAGAAACACCCCCGTTGAGCTCAGTTATATGCAAGTAGAAAAGTTAGACTAGTAATACAATGGCTAAGGAAGTAACCGGTTATTTGAAATTGCAGGTAAAAGGTGGTCAGGCAAATCCTGCTCCGCCCATTGGTCCGGCCCTCGGTTCAAAGGGGTTGAACATCATGGATTTCTGCAAGCAGTTTAATGCACGTTCACAGGATAAGCAAGGGCAGGTATTACCCGTGCTGATCACGATTTACAATGACAAGTCTTTCGACTTTGTTATCAAAACGCCTCCGGCCGCTGTATTAATAATGGAGGCCATCAAAATTCAGAAGGGTTCTAAGGAGCCGAACCGTGCCAAGGTAGGTTCTATTTCCTGGGATCAGATCAAGAAGATCGCTGAATTGAAGATGCCTGACTTGAACGCATTCAAGGTTGAATCGGCAATGAAAATGGTAGCCGGTACGGCACGCAGCATGGGAGTAACAGTAAGTGGTAACGCCCCCTGGGATAAATAATATTTGACAATGGCAAAGTTGACGAAAAACAGAAAGGCGGTTCTCGCCAAATACAATCCTGAGAAGGAGTACTCATTGGAGGATGCCGCCAAGGTGTTGAAGGAAATCTCCTTTACCAAGTTTGACGCATCCGTAGATGTCGATATCCGCCTGGGCGTAGATCCTAAGAAATCCGACCAAATGGTGCGCGGTGTTGTATCGCTGCCACACGGTTTAGGCAAAACGGTTCGCGTATTGGTATTGTGCTCGCCTGACAAAGCTCAGGAAGCAAAAGATGCCGGTGCTGAACACGTAGGGTTGGACGACTATATTCAAAAGATTGAAGCTGGTTGGACCGATGTCGATGTAATTATTACCATGCCTACCGTTATGGCAAAGGTTGGTAAGTTAGGTAAGGTATTGGGCCCCCGTGGGTTAATGCCAAACCCGAAGTCAGGAACCGTGACCCTGGAAGTTGGAAAAGCAGTGAAAGATGTGAAAGCAGGGAAGGTGGACTTCAAAATTGATAAACAAGGAATTATTCACGCTAGCATCGGTAAGGCTTCCTTCAGCGCAGACAAAATCAAAGACAATGCTGCTGAACTTATCAACATGGTAGTTAAGTTAAAACCAGCTTCATCGAAGGGTACGTACATTCAAAGTATCTCCCTGTCTTCCACGATGAGTCCAGGTGTAATGGTGGATAAGAATTCGGTTGTAGGTCTAACAAAATAAAAGCAATGACCAGGGAAGAAAAAGGGCAAATTATTGAAGAGTTGTCTGAGAAATTTTCTCAGCACAACCACTTTTATATTACCGATGCTTCTGGTTTGACGGTAGCGCAAATCAATGCGTTTCGTAGACTGTGTTTCAATGCCGGTGTTGAGTATCGTGTTTATAAGAACACGTTAATCCGTAAAGCATTGGAAAAGCAAAAAGGTAATTATGAAGAACTTTTTGGCACACTGAAGGGCTTTTCCGGAGTTATCTTCTCGAAAGAGGCAGGTAATGTTCCCGCCAAAGTTATTAAGGAGTACCGAAAGAAGTTGGAAGGCAAACCCGGTTTTAAAAGTGCCTCCATCCAATCCACTCTGTTTATCGGAGAGGAGAACCTGAACGTGTTAAGCGAGTTGAAATCTAAAAACGAGCTTATCGGTGAAGTAATTTCCTTGTTGCAATCACCTGCTAAGAATGTATTGTCTGCTTTATTAAGCGGCAAGCAAACCGTAGCAGGGCTGGTTAAGGCATTGGAAGAAAGAAAACAAAACTAAAAACAGAATCTTAAACACTTACAAATCATGGCTGACGTAAAATCTCTTGGCGATCAACTGGTAGAACTTACCGTAAAAGAAGTAAATGAATTAGCTTCTTACCTGAAGGAAACATATGGTATCGAACCTGCAGCGGCTGCTGTAGTGGCAGGACCTGCTGCTGGCGGTGCTGCTGGTGGCGCTGCTGCTGCTGAGAAAACCAATTTCGATGTAGTATTGAAAGCTCCTGGAGCTAACAAACTCCAGATCGTGAAGCTCGTGAAAGAGTTGACAGGTCTTGGCTTGAAAGAAGCTAAAGACGTAGTTGACGGAGCTCCTAAAACCATCAAAGAAGGCTTACCTAAAGACGAAGCTGAAAATCTCAAGAAGCAACTGGTAGAGGCAGGTGCCGAAGTCGAGTTGAAGTAATCTTCTTGAAGACGAGGGGTACCGTCTGAGCGGAAATTCAGGCCCCAGATCCTTAATAAGGACCTGGGGTCTTTCCCTATTTATAGCTTACAAAGCATAGTACCCAACAAGTAGTAGAAAGGATTAGTCTAGTCCAGGAAATTTTAAACCTAGCGTACCTTGGCAAAGAAGACAACAGCAAATAACAGGATTGACTTCTCATCAATCGAGAAGGTTCTTGATTATCCCGATTTTCTCGATATTCAACTTCAATCCTTTAAGGATTTTCTGCAGATTGAAACGCCTGCAGAGAAACGACAGAACGAAGGTCTCTTTAAAGTATTTGCAGAGAACTTTCCAATCTCCGACTCGCGCGAGAACTTCGTGCTTGAGTTTGTGGATTACACCATCGATCCTCCGAAGTACAACGTGGATGAGTGCATCGACCGCGGACTCACCTTTTCCGTACCGTTGAAGGCGAAACTCCGCCTCACGTGCAATGATGAGGACAATGAAGATTTTCAAACGATTGAGCAGGAAGTATTCCTTGGCAATATTCCGTACATGACGGAGAAGGGATCCTTTGTGATCAACGGAGCTGAGCGTGTGATAGTATCGCAATTGCATCGTTCTCCCGGTGTGTTTTTTGCCATGAGTAAACACACCAATGGAACGAAGCTCTATTCGGCCCGGATTATCCCATTCAAGGGTTCCTGGATTGAATTTGCTACCGATGTTAATGCGGTGATGTATGCCTACATCGACCGGAAGAAGAAATTTCCCGTAACCACCTTGCTGCGTGCCATTGGGTACGGTACCGATAAAGATATTCTTGATCTCTTTGGTTTATCCGAAGAAATCGAGGCAAATAAAAATACACTCAAGAAGACGGTAGGCCGCAAGCTGGCTGCCCGGGTTTTGAAAACCTGGACAGAAGACTTCGTGGATGAAGATACCGGTGAAGTAGTGTCCATCGACCGGAATGAAGTGTTGCTGGAACGCGACCATGTATTGACAGCCGAGGATGTTGATGTTATTCTGGATTCCGGAGTGAAGTCAATCATCCTTCACCGTGAAGATGTAAACGTGGCTGATTACCACATCATCTTCAATACGTTGGCGAAGGACAACTCCAACTCGGAAAAAGAGGCTGTTGAGCAGATCTATCGTCAATTGAGAAATACAGAAGCTCCGGATGAGCAAACGGCTCGTGATATTATTCAGAGCTTGTTCTTCAGCGAGAAGCGCTATGATTTAGGCGAAGTTGGTCGCTATAGAATTAACAAGAAGTTAGGCCTAGACTTAAGCTTTGATCAACGCGTATTAACTACTGAGGATATTATCCTCATTGTTAAATACCTGATTGGTCTGATTAACTCAAAGGCAGTTGTCGATGATATTGACCACTTAAGCAACAGACGTGTTCGAACAGTTGGTGAACAATTATATTCTCAGTTTGGTGTAGGTCTTGCCCGTATGGCGAGAACTATCAAAGAAAGAATGAATGTGCGTGATAATGAAGACTTCAAACCGGTTGATTTGATCAACGCGCGTACATTGTCTTCTGTTATCAACTCATTCTTTGGAACCAACCAGTTATCCCAGTTCATGGATCAAACCAATCCATTGGCTGAGATCACCCACAAACGCAGAATGTCGGCACTCGGGCCAGGCGGTCTTTCCAGAGAGCGTGCCGGTTTCGAAGTACGTGACGTGCACTATACGCACTACGGTCGTTTGTGTACCATTGAAACACCCGAAGGTCCAAACATTGGTTTGATTTCTTCGCTTTGCGTTCACGCCAAGGTGAATAAGATGGGCTTCATCGAAACCCCTTATCGCAAAGTTGAAAATGGTAAGATCAAAGGGAAGGATGTAATATTCCTGACGGCCGAGGAAGAAGATACGCACAACATTGCGCAGGCCAATGTGAAAATCAAATCCAACGGTGAGTTGGAGGATGAAAAAGTAAAAGCCCGCTTTGAGGGTGACTTCCCGGTGGTGGAGCCAAAGGAAATCCGCTACATGGATATCGCCCCCAATCAGATTGTGTCAATTGCTGCATCCATGATTCCATTCCTGGAACACGATGATGCCAACCGCGCCTTGATGGGATCGAACATGCAACGTCAGGCAGTTCCGTTAATGCGGCCGGAGGCTCCCATTGTGGGAACCGGATTGGAAGGCAGAATCGCTATTGACTCCCGCACCTTAATTCTGGCAGAAGGCCATGGCACCGTTGAATTTGTGGATGCCAAGAAGATTGTGGTACGGTATGAAGTATCAGACGAGCAACAAATGGTTCGCTTTGATGATGAGGTAAAATCGTATAGTCTTATCAAATTCAGAAGAACGAACCAGGACACCTGCATCAACCTGACTCCGTTAGTTAAGAAAGGCGATAAAGTAAGCAAGGGGCAGCCGTTGTGCCAGGGTTATGGAACCGCCAATGGCGAGTTGGCCCTGGGCCGGAACCTGCTTGTAGCGTACATGCCATGGCAGGGATATAACTTCGAGGATGCGATTGTAATTTCTGAACGCGTTGTGCGCGATGATGTTTACACATCCATCCACGTTGAAGAATTTGAGCTTGAAGTTCGGGACACCAAGCGCGGTGAAGAAGAATTGACTTCAGAAATTCCGAACGTGAGTGAGGAAGCTGTGAAGCACCTGGATGAGAATGGTATCATTCGCATTGGAGCGGAGGTAAAAGAAGGCGATATTCTGATTGGTAAGATTACACCTAAAGGTGAAACCGACCCGACTCCGGAGGAAAAGCTACTCCGCGCGATCTTCGGGGATAAGGCCGGAGATGTGAAGGATGCCTCTATGAAGGCACCGCCCTCATTAAAAGGAGTGGTAATCGAAACCAAGTTATTTTCAAGACCGAAGCGCGACAAAGATGTTCGTTCAAAGTCGAAAAAGGAGTTGGACGCATTGAAGAATCGTTACAGCAAGGAATTAGGAGAATTGCGGGCTGAAATGATCAAGAAGTTAACATCGCTGTTAACCGGTAAAACCAGCCAAGGCGTTAAACATAAGTTTGGAGACGAGTTAATCAGCAAGGGAGTTAAGTTTACTTCGAAGGTGATTGAGAATAACCTCTTCCCGGATAAGAACATTTATCGCGATGAGAGTAATTACAATGTGCCCGAGGAGGTAAACCTGATTGCAGACATCAGTCTGGAAAGCTGGACCACCGATGACCACACCAATGATTTGGTTTCCGAACTTGTCAAGAACTACCTGAATAAGAGAAATGTAATCTCCGGTGAATTTAAGCGCGAGCGCTTTACGCTCGAGGTGGGAGATGAATTGCCAGCTGGCATCGTACAATTGGCCAAAGTATATGTGGCCAAGAAACGCAAATTGAAGGTAGGTGATAAGATGGCCGGACGTCACGGAAATAAAGGGGTGGTTGCCCGAATCGTTCGCGAAGAGGACATGCCATTCCTGGAAGACGGAACACCGGTGGACATCTGTCTGAACCCGCTGGGTGTGCCTTCGCGTATGAACCTTGGTCAGATCTATGAAACCGTATTGGCCTGGGCCGGTAAAAAGTTGGGTCGCAAGTATGCCACTCCAATTTTTGACGGTGCTTCGATCGATCAGGTTTCTGCGGAACTGAAGGAGGCCAACTTACCGGAGTTTGGACGCACGTACTTATACGATGGGTTGACCGGTGAGAAATTTGATCAGCCTGTAACCGTGGGTATTGCTTACATGCTCAAACTGGGTCACCTGGTAGATGACAAGATGCACGCCCGTTCAATCGGACCTTACTCGTTGATCACGCAACAGCCTCTTGGCGGTAAAGCGCAATTTGGTGGTCAGCGTTTCGGAGAGATGGAAGTTTGGGCAATCGAGGCGTTTGGGGCTTCGCATATCCTGCAGGAAATTCTTACCATAAAGTCGGACGATGTGATCGGTAGAGCAAAGGCTTACGAATCGATTGTGAAAGGTGAGAACATGAGGAAACCTAATATTCCGGAATCATTCAATGTGCTTGTACACGAATTGCGTGGCCTGGCACTTGAAATTACGATGGATTAATAAAGGCATAAGGTATTGGGCATTAGCAACCAGCAATGTCCAATACCCAATGCCAGTTTTATAAAATAGAATTGTTATAACTGAAAACTACCAGAGCATGTCTTTCAGAAAAAATAAAAAGATCAACAACGACTTCTCAAAAATCACCATTAGTCTTGCCTCACCAGAATCTATTCTGGAGAGTTCCCATGGTGAGGTGACTCAGCCGGAAACCATCAACTACCGGACCTATAAGCCGGAGATGGGCGGTTTGTTTTGTGAGCGGATTTTCGGACCTGTTAAAGACTGGGAATGTCATTGCGGTAAGTACAAACGCATTCGCTACAAGGGTATTATTTGCGACCGTTGTGGTGTAGAAGTTACGGAGAAGAAAGTTAGACGGGAGCGCATGGGTCACATTGAACTAGTTGTTCCGGTGGCTCACATCTGGTACTTCCGTTCGTTGCCAAACAAGATTGGTTATCTCTTAGGTCTGCCTACCAAGAAATTAGATCAGATTATCTACTATGAGCGATATGTGGTGATTCAACCCGGTGTGAAGGAAGAAGATGGTGTTAACCGTCTGGACTTCTTAACCGAAGAAGAATATCTCGACATCGTGGATAAACTGCCACGCGAGAATCAAATGCTTGATGACAACGATCCGAAGAAGTTCATTGCCAAGATGGGTGCCGATGCATTAGAAATGCTGTTGTCACGCGTAAAACTAGATGAACTCTCCTACGAGTTACGTCACCAGGCAGCCACTGACACTTCGCAGCAACGCAAGGCCGAAGCCCTGAAGCGCCTGAAGGTGGTGGAGGCTTTCCGGGAAGCTAACACCCGCATCGAAAACCGTCCTCAGTGGATGACCATTAAAATGGTTCCCGTCATTCCTCCGGAATTACGCCCCTTGGTGCCGTTGGATGGTGGCCGTTTTGCAACGTCTGATTTAAATGATCTTTACAGACGTGTTATTATCCGTAATAACCGCCTGAAGAGATTGATTGATATTAAAGCTCCTGAAGTGATCCTTCGTAACGAGAAGCGCATGCTTCAGGAAGCTGTTGATTCCTTGTTCGACAATTCACGAAAAGTGAATGCCGTTCGTTCCGATGGTAACCGTGCCTTGAAGTCGTTGAGTGATATGCTCAAGGGCAAGCAAGGTCGTTTCCGTCAAAACTTGCTGGGTAAGCGTGTTGACTATTCAGGTCGTTCGGTAATTGTGGTAGGTCCTGAATTGAAACTACACGAGTGCGGTTTGCCGAAGGATATGGCTGCGGAGTTGTTCAAGCCATTCATTATCCGCAAACTCATTGAAAGAGGAATTGTAAAGACCGTAAAGTCTGCCAAGAAAATTGTGGATCGTAAAGATCCGGTTGTATGGGATATTTTGGAGAATGTGTTGAAAGGACATCCGGTTCTTCTCAACCGCGCTCCAACGCTTCACCGCCTGGGTATCCAGGCCTTCCAGCCGAAGTTGATTGAAGGAAAAGCAATTCAGTTGCACCCGTTGGTGTGTACTGCGTTTAATGCTGACTTTGACGGTGACCAGATGGCTGTCCACGTGCCACTGGGCCAGGAAGCTATTCTGGAAGCTTCGTTACTTATGCTCTCCTCACACAATATTTTGAATCCTGCTAACGGAGCTCCGATAACGGTTCCTTCGCAGGACATGGTGTTGGGTCTTTACTACCTCACGAAAGGAAGAAAAGGTGAGAAAGGTGAGGGTAAGAAATTCTATTCTGCCGAAGAAGTTATCATCGCATACAATGAGGGTAAGCTTTCCAAGCATGCCATCGTTAAAGTGCGCGTGAAGGCCCGCGATAAAAAGACGGGTCAGCTCGAGCAAAAGACGTTGGAGACAGTAACCGGCCGCGTGATTTTCAATCAAGTGGTTCCGGAAGAAGTGGGCTTTGTAGACGAACTGCTAACAAAGAAGAAGCTGCAGACCATTATTGCTGATGTATTCAAGTTGGCAGGACAAGCCAAAACGGCTAAGTTTTTGGATGACATTAAGGAGCTTGGATTCCAGATGGCCTACAAGGGTGGATTGTCAATGGGTCTTGGTGATGTTAAGGTTCCTGCCGAGAAGAAAAAGCTGGTGGAAGACGCTCAAAAAGAAGTTGACTCTGTATGGAACAACTATATGATGGGTCTTATTACCGACAACGAGCGATACAACCAGGTGATTGATATCTGGACCCGTACGAATACCATGCTGACCAACACCCTGATGAAACAATTGGAGGAGGATCAGCAAGGATTTAACTCCATCTATATGATGATGCACTCCGGTGCTCGTGGTAGCCGGGAACAGATCCGTCAGTTAGGAGGAATGCGTGGGTTGATGGCGAAGCCGCAGAAGAATCTTGCCGGCTCGGTTGGATCCATTATCGAGAACCCGATTCTTTCCAACTTCCGCGAAGGATTGGATGTATTGGAGTACTTTATCTCTACGCACGGTGCGCGGAAAGGTCTTGCCGATACGGCTTTGAAAACGGCTGATGCAGGATACTTAACCCGCAGGTTGGTAGACGTTGCGCAGGATCTTGTAATTACAGAAGAGGATTGTGGCACCCTGCGTGGCTTGAAAGTAACTGCGCTTAAGGACAATGAAGACATCGTTGAGCCCTTGTCAGAAAGAATTTTGGGTCGTGTTACGGTGCATGATATCTATGATCCCCTCAATGATGAATTGATTTGCGCTGCCAATGAAGAAATCACCGATGAGGTAGCCAAAAAGATTGAAGAAACCAGCATCGAAGAAGTTGAGATCCGTTCGGTGTTGACGTGCGAAACCAAGATTGGAGCCTGCGCGAAATGCTACGGCCGCAACCTCGCAACCGGTAAAATGGTACAAGCCGGTGAAGCGGTGGGTGTAATTGCTGCACAGTCGATTGGTGAACCCGGTACACAGTTAACGTTGCGTACGTTCCACGTGGGGGGTACTGCTTCCAACATTGCTGTGGATGCCAATATCAAAGCCAAGTTTACAGGTACGGTAGAATTTGAAGGTGTTCGCACCGTAGATACTACCGATCGGGATGAGAATAAAGTGAAGGTAGTGATGGGACGTACCGGTGAAATCCGAATTCTTGATGAAGAGAAGCGGGTGTTAATCAGCAACAACGTACCGTATGGAGCCTTCCTGAAAGTGAAAGATGGACAAAAGGTGGAGAAGGGAACCGAGTTGTGTTACTGGGATCCTTATAACGCGGTGATTCTTTCTGAGTACGATGGCGACATTGAATTCGAATCGATCATTGAAGGGATTACCTATAAAGAAGAGTCGGATGAGCAAACCGGTCACCGTGAGAAGGTAATTACCGATACCCGCGATAAAACCAAAAATCCGGCTATCATCGTGAAGGGAAAGACCGACTCCAAGGGATACAACATTCCGGTAGGGGCTCACTTAGCCGTGGAAGCTGGAGATAAAATTAAGGCGGGTCAGGTGCTGGCGAAGATTCCACGTACCATGGGTAAGTCGCGTGATATTACCGGTGGTCTGCCTCGTGTAACCGAATTGTTTGAAGCCCGCAATCCATCCAACCCGGCCGTGGTGAGTGAGATTGATGGCGTGGTAACCTATGGCGGTATTAAGCGTGGTAACCGCGAGATCTTTATCGAATCAAAGGATGGCGTACAGAAGCGTTACCTCGTGCCGTTGTCAAAGCACATTTTGGTTCAGGATAATGACTTCGTAAAAGCAGGCCAGCCGTTGTCTGATGGTGCCATTACACCTTCGGATATCCTTTCAATCAAAGGACCTACGGCCGTACAAGAGTACCTGGTGAATGAAATTCAGGAAGTGTACCGTCTGCAGGGTGTGAAGATCAACGATAAGCACATCGAATGTATCGTAAGTCAGATGATGCAGAAAGTTGAAATCATCGATTCAGGAGATACTACCTTCTTGCCAGGAGAATATGTTGACAAGTTCGAATTCCGGGAGGAAAACGACCGGGTATTGGATAAGAAAGTAGTGATGGATGCAGGTGATTCGCAGCGCTTCAAAGTGGGTCAGATCATCAGCCCCCGTGAGTTGCGTGATGAGAATTCATCCCTGAAGAGAAAAGACCAGAAGGTGGTGGAGGTTCGCGATGCCTTATCCGCTGTTTCGAGACCTACGTTGCAGGGGATTACTCAGGCATCGTTAAAGACAGAGAGCTGGCTATCCGCTGCATCTTTCCAGGAAACCACCAAGGTGTTAAGTGAGGCTGCCATTCGTGGTAAAGCTGACCAATTAATGGGGTTGAAAGAGAACGTAATTGTTGGTCACCTGATCCCGGCTGGTACGGGTCAGAGACGCTTCAATGATCTGATCGTAAACTCAGAAGAAGAGTACAAGCGATTGGTGGAAGCGCCCGACCGCAAGTCAAAAGAGCGTGAATTACAGGATTAATAATAAATCCGCTTTTCGCGAATAACTATCGAATGTGCGAACAGTCCGAGACTGTTCGCACTTTTTTTATCCCAATTCAGATTTAATAAGAAGCATATGGCCGAACAGAAAAACAATCCCCAACAAAACCAGATCAACATCGAATTATCGGAAGAGATTGCCGAGGGTATTTATTCAAATCTGGCGATGATTGCCCACTCCAATAGTGAGTTCGTAATTGATTTTATCCGGTTGATGCCGGGTGTGCCCAAGGCCCGGGTAAAATCCAGGATTATTATTACCCCGGAACATGCCAAACGGCTGTTGGCCGCGTTGAAGGACAACATCAGCAAGTATGAGGCTACCTTTGGTCCCATTAAACAAACGAATGAGGCACCTCAATTTCCGATGAATTTTGGGGGTACGGTAGGTGAAGCTTAACCCGTTTTACCGCTTTTTGAGCCAAATAGGGTGCAAAATTCTTAAGTCCGGGTTTTGCATCCTATTTTACTTTAGATACCTTTGCAGTCCTTATTTTTTAAGGGTTTAAAAACAAAACATAAATGCCTACCATTCAGCAACTTGTAAGGAAAGGAAGAAAGAAATTGACTTTCAAGTCAAAGTCTCCGGCCCTTGATTCTTGCCCTCAGCGCAGGGGAGTTTGTACCCGAGTGTACACGACCACCCCTAAAAAGCCTAATTCAGCCATGCGTAAGGTGGCTCGTGTTCGTCTTACCAATCACAAAGAAGTAAACGCATACATTCCAGGCGAGGGACATAATCTTCAGGAGCACTCCATCGTCTTGATCCGCGGAGGCCGGGTTAAAGATCTTCCGGGTGTTCGTTACCACATCATCCGTGGTGCATTGGATACTTCCGGTGTTAATGGCCGTCTTCAAGGCCGTTCAAAATATGGTGCAAAACGTCCTAAAGCGGGTGCCGCAGCGGCTGCTGCCAAAGGCGCTCCTGCAGCCAAGGGCAAAAAATAGTCAATAGAATATGAGAAAGTCGAAACCCAAGAAAAGATACTTACTCCCCGACCCTAAGTTTGGTGACACCCTGGTTACCAAGTTTGTGAATTACATGATGGAAGAGGGCAAGAAAAGCGTTGCCTACAACATTTTCTACGATGCCATTGAGCAAGTGGAAAAGAAGGCAGGTGGCGAACCCGGTCTTGAGGTGTGGAAGCGGGCGATGAATAACGTAATGCCTGCTATCGAAGTAAAAAGCAGACGCGTGGGGGGAGCTACCTTCCAGGTTCCTGTTGAAATAAGACCTGAACGTAAAATCAATCTTAGCATCAAATGGCTCATCGACTATGCACGGGCCCGTGGCGAAAAGACCATGATGGATAAGTTGGCAGCCGAAATCATCGCTGCCTCCAAGGGAGAGGGTGCTGCGATCAAAAAGAAAGATGATACCCACCGCATGGCAGAGGCGAATAAGGCTTTTTCACATTTCAGATTCTAATCCTACATGGCAAGAGATTTAAAATACACCAGAAACATTGGTATTGCTGCGCACATTGATGCCGGAAAGACTACGACTACGGAGCGGATTCTTTATTACGCTGGTGTAAATCATAAGATTGGTGAAGTACACGAAGGAGCAGCCACCATGGACTGGATGGCGCAGGAACAGGAACGTGGTATCACGATTACGTCTGCAGCTACCACCGTGCATTGGAAGTATCGCGGCAAAGAATATCATGTAAATATTATCGATACCCCGGGACACGTTGACTTTACTGTTGAAGTAAACCGGTCACTTCGCGTATTAGATGGGTTGGTGTTCTTGTTTAGTTCAGTGGATGGTGTTGAGCCTCAATCAGAAACAAACTGGCGCCTGGCCGACAATTATAAAGTTGCCCGTATTGGCTTCGTTAACAAGATGGACCGTTCGGGAGCTGATTTTCTAGGCGTTTGTAAGCAAGTGAAAGAAAAGCTCGGCAGTAAAGCAGTTGCTCTTCAATTGCCCATTGGAGCCGAAGAAAATTTCAAAGGTGTTGTTGATTTGATTAACAACCGTGGTATCATCTGGAATGAAGATGACAAGGGGATGACCTTCAAAGAAGTTCCGATTCCGGATGATATGAAGGAGGAAGCTCATGAATACCGTGAGAAGTTACTGGAAGCAGTGGCTGAGTACGATGAGACATTAATTGAGAAATTCTTTGAAGATCCAAGTTCTATTACGGAGACAGAAATTTTAACCGCTCTTCGCAAGGCTGTTATTGACATGAAGATTGTCCCGATGGTGTGCGGCTCTTCGTTTAAGAACAAGGGTGTTCAAACCATGTTGGATTATGTGATGGAATTGCTTCCCTCTCCTTTGGATAAGGACGTGATCATCGGTACGAACCCGGATACAGAAGAGGAAGTTGAAATTCGTCCTGATGAGAAGGAACCTTTTGTAGGCCTTGCCTTTAAAATTGCTACCGATCCATTCGTAGGCCGTCTATGTTTTGTGCGCGCTTATTCAGGCGTACTGGAGTCAGGTTCTTATATTCAGAACACACGTTCAGGACAGAAGGAACGGATTTCTAGGGTATTCCAAATGCACGCTAACAAACAGAATCAGATCGAAAGACTACCTGCCGGTGATATTGGTGCCGTGGTAGGATTTAAAGATATTAAGACCGGTGATACACTGTGTGACGAAAAGCGTCCGGTAGTGCTGGAATCCATGATCTTCCCCGAGCCGGTTATCGGGTATGCAATTGAGCCTAAGAAGCAGGCCGATGCTGATAAATTGGGCATGGCGATCTCCAAATTAGTGGAGGAAGATCCTACCCTGCGTGTGAATACGGATCAGGAAACGGGTCAGACTATTCTCCGGGGGATGGGTGAATTGCACCTGGAAATTATTATTGATCGTCTTAAGCGTGAGTTCAAAGTAGAAATCAACCAGGGTGCTCCTCAGGTTGCCTACAAAGAAGCGCTTACCAAGGCGGTTGAACATAAGGAAGTTTACAAGAAGCAGACTGGTGGACGTGGTAAATTTGCCGACATCGTGTTTGAGCTTTCACCTCGCGAGCTTGGACCGGAAGATAAGCCAGGTCTTGAATTTGTGAACGATATAGTTGGAGGTGTAATCCCTCGCGAATTCATTCCTGCAGTTCAGAAAGGGTTTGAACAAGCCATGGTAAATGGCCCGTTGGCAGGCTATCCGATCGATTCCATGAAGGTGCGGTTGTTTCATGGCTCTTACCATGATGTTGATTCCGATTCATTGTCATTCGAATTGGCAGCACGCCTGGGCTTTAAAGAAGCAGCCAAGAAGTGTGCTCCGCAATTACTTGAACCCATCATGGGCGTGGAAGTAATTTCTCCGGATGAGTACACGGGTTCCGTAACCGGTGACTTGAACCGCAGAAGAGGGATTATGAAGGGAATGGACACGCGCGGAGGCGCTCAGGTAATTAAAGCCGATGTTCCATTGTCTGAATTATTTGGCTACGTGACAGATCTACGGACC
This sequence comes from uncultured Ohtaekwangia sp., assembly GCA_964488465.1. Taxonomy (GTDB): domain Bacteria; phylum Bacteroidota; class Bacteroidia; order Cytophagales; family Cyclobacteriaceae; genus ELB16-189. The sequence continues at coordinate 138,932 of CAZAUN010000002.1, forward strand.
ATCACATCAGGTCGTGCTTCTGCCACCTTAACCTTCTCTCACTATGCTCCGGTACCCCGGAACCTGGCAGAAAAAGTAATTGATGAAGTAAAAGGCGCTGTTGCCGCAAAATAAATATCTAAAAGACGTTTAGATTATGAATCAGAAAATCAGAATCAAGCTTAAGTCTTACGACCACAACCTGGTTGATAAGTCTTCTGAAAAAATTGTGCGAGCTGTAAAAGCAACAGGGGCTGTAGTAAGTGGACCGATTCCGTTGCCAACCGAAAAGGAAAAATTCACGGTATTGCGTTCACCACACGTGAACAAGAAATCACGCGAGCAGTTTCAACTGTGTACCTACAAGCGATTGGTGGACATTTATTCCAACAGCGCAAAGACCGTAGATGCACTCATGAAGTTGGAGTTACCCAGCGGTGTGGATGTGGAAATCAAAGTGTAGTAATAAGTAAAGTTTTGTTTTCAGAAAGCGCCTCCAGGGGCGCTTTTTTATTGTAGGGACCTTGTAAATCCATAAAGGACACATACTTTTGTTAAAGTCTATTAATGTTATAGACTAAAGGATTCTGATTAAGCAGTCACAACTTATATTATTTAAAAATCACCATGAATAGCTAGCTGCTATCTTGGAGCGATACAATCTGCATAAAATAATGAGACCAAGAATCAAGATCATGTTTGCACTATTTCTGGCTCTGATCAATTCTACTCTTTTGGCCCAGGAAAAAGTTGTTGAATACCGAGAGCAAGCCTGGCTCGCTTATTTTAATCAGACACGCTTCTCAGATAAATGGGGTTTGTGGACGGATTTACACCTTCGCTTTACAGACAACTATGCAGATCGATTAGGCCTCAGCATCATTAGGGTTGCCCCAATGTATTACCTGACTGATCAAACCCGGTTAACGGCCGGGTATGCTTACATAACAGCGTACAATACAGATGATAATCCGAACATCCCAGAGCACAGGCTGTGGCAGCAAATTCAGTGGTTTGAAAAGAAAAAGCATTTTAACATGATGCAATACTTCCGGGTTGAGGAACGTTTCCGCGGCCAATTGGTAGCGGGTGAGTTGAGTGATGATTATTTATATACATGGCGGTTTCGGTACAGTATGGCCTTGACTATTCCCTTAAAGAAGGGTGGAGTTGCTCCCAAGACACCTTTCATTTTTCTAAATGATGAGATTCACATCAATGCCGGTAAGAATATTACCAACAATTATTTTGATCAAAACCGGTTGTTTATGGGTCTTGGATACCAATTCACCAACCAACTCAATGCCCAGTTGGGATACCTGTTTGTATTTCAACAGCTAACTGCCCCTAACACCTTTGTTCATATCGATGCGATCCGATTTTTTGTGTTTCATAACCTTGATTTCAGAAATACTGACTGATGCGCCCCGATTCAATTGAGGATGACGAGAAACTCATCTACGATGAGCCCCCCGAACCGGTGGAACCCCGAAGCAGACCGCAGCACATCTGGGTTTTACTGGGAGTGATTATCTCAATTGCCGTCATCCTTCTCATTTTTTATGGAGCAGACACCATTTCTTCTTATGACTGGAGCTCGTTAATCAGCGGTGATCTTTTATGGTTTGTGTTAGGGGGGTTTATTGCTCAGATGATTGATGGTTCTTTGGGTATGGCTTATGGTGTAAGCGCGACAACTTTTTTGTTATCCTTTGGTATCTCTCCGGCTGCTTCCAGTGCCAGTGTGCACACGGCCGAAATTTTTACCAGCGGGGTTTCCGGACTTACTCACCTGCGGTTTCAAAATGTAAACAAGAAGCTCTTCAAGAGTTTGTTAATTCCTGGAATGCTGGGGGCGGTGGCGGGGGCTTATGTATTGTATTCTTTGGAGGAATACAACTACATTATCCGGCCGTTGGTTTCGGTTTACACCTTCATTCTGGGTGTTGCGATTATCCGGAAGGCTGTCTTGATGCGTATCCGGAAGAGACGCAAAACCAAGAATGTACCTGCCTTGGCTTCTATTGGCGGCTTCTTGGATTCGATTGGGGGCGGTGGCTGGGGTCCCATAGTTTCAACCACATTAATCGCTAGGGGCCGCCATCCCCGCTACACCATCGGCTCCGTTAACCTGGCCGAGTTTTTTGTTTCATTGGCCAGTTCCCTTACCTTCTTTGCTACCATTGGTATCAGTCACATTAAAATTATCGTTGGGCTGATTATCGGAGGTATTATTGCGGCCCCAATAGCCGCCCACATCACCCGCAAATTACCCGTAAAGCGAATGATGATTTTTGTAGGCTTTGTTGTTATCCTGGTCAGCATTAGGCTGCTGGTAAAATCGCTCGCAGCGATCTGATCAATCTCCTTTATTAACACAGGATTTCATTTATCTTCGCGCCCTTATGGCGTTATTGGAAAATAAAATGGTAATTAAGAAGTCTACCTTGCCGGGTGCGGGCAAAGGACTCTTTACAAAGGTATTCATCCCCAAAGGAACCCGCATTGTGGAATACAAAGGCGAAGTTGTCACGTGGAAAGAAGTTGAAAAAATGGCGGACGACCGCAATGGATATGTCTTTTTCTTCAATAACCAATATTGCATTGACGCCTGGAAAACAAAAAAAGGGATCGCCCATTATGCGAATGATGCAAAAGGCATTGTGCGGGTAAAGGGAATTACCAATAATTCTGAATATGTAACGGAAAAAAAGCGCTGTTATATTGAGGCCACCAAAGATATTCCGGCCGGCTCTGAAATTCTTGTTGGCTATGGAGCAGAATATTGGCAGGTGATCCGGTACAACATTCGATTAGAACAACGGAATAGAGAAAAAACGGGCAAGAAATCAAAAGCAGAACTTCCCCATCACAAGGCAGCTAAACGCTTGAAAAGACGGTAGTATTATTCGATCTCCTCAATCACTAGTTCACCAGTCTTTTTTAAGAGATAAACAACATACCCACTTTTTTCTTGAGTAATTAAGGTAGCTTCACTGACTTTATCTGATTCGAATACTTCCTTTAATCTTTTTTCTAGCTTATTTTCTAGGAGAGGAAAGGATGGATTAGTTTCTTGTGAGTTTACGGTCCAGGTTAGGTTATTAATTGAACCAAAAAAATATCTTCTTTCATCTACAGTTCCTTTTGCGTACCCTCCTCCGGAGTTTACCATTCCTGGTGAAGAAACAGGTCCGCCAGGGGTTGAAAAGGTATATCCTGGAGAATATCGGCTTCCATACCAATTACCGGGAGCATCATTTGCAGAATAAGCTCCAATTAAAATTTTTAACTGCGAATCTTCAAGATAAGGCTTAACCACAAGTGTTTCATTTTTGAATTTTTTTATTATTTCTGCCAGATCAAGTTCTTCGATCGCATCTTCTTTTGGTTTTTTCCATTGATTGTTGTCAGCGGCAGGGACACCTGAATTAAAATATACGGGAGTAGCTTTCAAATCTATTTTGTTTGATGATTTCAAGTAAACTAGATTGGTAAGAGCCCTGAACGATTCTCCATCATTAACAGATAGTGCCATATAGTCGGAATTTACACCAAGCGTATAGATATTACCTTGATATAAATTGCTTGTATGATTAGAACGCGGAGCAAAAGGTAGCTTATAGGTCGTCAGAGATGAATGACCACTTTCAAAGTCAAGCTCAATTTTTTTTAATTCTGCAACCGTAAAAGGAGGCTCATAAACATTATAGAGTAAGATTAGTTTGCCACGATTGTAAAATGCCTTACTTCTTGCTGAAAGTTGTTCAAAATTAGTTGTTGTAGAATCAACAAATTTGAATTCATTTTTGCTAAGTATACCAGTCAGTTCCTTATCATTAATTCCAATTATTTGTGAGGTTGAAGAGGTATTATCCTGAACCGAAATCAATTCAAGGGTACTCTTTTTCTTTTGCAGCGTTAGCATGTGGAGTCCAGTATTTGTAGCAAAGGAAAAAAGTAAATCGCCCTCAATTGGTAATGATTTAAAACTTGTATTTTGAGGTGCCTTAAAATCAAAAGATATAATTCCAAGTTGGAGTTTCCCATCAATTTTTAGAGTCATGAAGGCATGAGTCAAACCACTTTTTTCTTTAACTCCTTGCAATATGATCTTAGACCCCTCTATACCAAGACATTGAACCAACTTATTTCCCTGAAAAATGCAAACATTGTTAGTGCCCGCCAGCTTTAGATTTAAAACCAAACTTTCTTCATTTGTAATTCCATCCACCAACGCAGTTATATTGGAAATCTCATTTGATTTATAGAGAATGTTTTGACCATTGGTGGTAATGGAAATGAGGATAAAGTACGTTACTGTTAACCAGTAATTAATAGTCATAGTAAATTCAGTTTGAAGTTTGTGCCTGAGCTTTCTCAATCGACTCTAACATTAGAGTCTTTACTTTCCTGATGCGTTCCATTTCAGATTCCAGGTATTCGCGGGCTTTTTCCTGATCGACTGTATCGGGCAAGGGATTGAACTCATGCATCCAGTTCATCATCGCCTGACTGGCAGAATCGAGATTGGAAATAATCTGTTCCAGTTCAGCCTTACGCTCCGCCACCATGTCGGGTGAGGTGGCAATCTTTTCCTGAAGTTCTCGTTTTAATTTCATAATCTCACCCACCTTCGGCATCACTTCATCATGTACATCCATTACCTGGTCATACAAAGCTTGATTGGGGCCTCCATCGGTGGAGGCGTCCTCATGGGCATGGTGTTCACCACCTTTACCACAGGCCATTAGATTTAAGAGTAGAATCAAAGCAAGACCCTTCGCTGAGTTCATCGGAATAAGATTTAGAGTGTTACAAAGGTATGATTAAGTGTTGGTGATTGCTATAAAAATGGGCTAACAAGGGTTAGTTATAACTGATTTTTTGTAAAAAATGGGTAGCTTCTTTGCATAAGCCGATTTTTTCATTTTTCTTGGATGCACATTTGAACGACATGTTGAACAACCGATTTTATTTCTTTTACTTTTTTTATCAATCCCGCGCGGGACTTGAGAATAAATCGGTTTGTTAACTAAAAAATAAACGAAGAAACTCAGAAAGTCCCCCGCGAAACGGGGGACTTTCTTTTTGATAGGATTATGACCAGAAAGAAAAAACCAACGATTGCCATTCAGGGTATCGCTACCAGCTTTCATGAAGTAGCAGCGATGCAATACTTCCAGAAACCCATCCAGACGATCGAGTGCCTAACCTTTCATGCATTGTGCGAATCGCTGAAAAATGGAGAATCGGATTTTGCAGTGATGGCCATTGAAAACTCGATTGCAGGCAGCATTTTGCCCAACTACTTTCTATTGCAGGAATACCATTTCTCGATCATCGGTGAAGTGTATTTACCCATTCACATGCACTTATTGGCATTGCCTGGTGTCAGGTTAAATGAGATTAAAGCCATTGAATCACACCCCATGGCCATCCGGCAATGTTCAGAGTACCTTTACAAGTTGAACGGTGTTCAAATTATGGAGAGTGAGGACACGGCCCTCTCTGCACGAAAGGTAAAGGAGCAAAAACTGAAGACAACGGGTGCCATTGCCAATGAGTATGCAGCGAAAAAGTTTGGTCTGCAGATCTTAGAGAAGCGAATTGAAACGCATAAGAAGAACTTCACCCGGTTCCTGATTTTAACCCGCAAGACTAAAGACAACACCGAAAGCAACAAAGCTTCGCTGTGTTTTGAAGTTGCCAATGAGGTAGGCAGCCTGGCGGAAGCGTTAATGACGTTCAAAAATAACAGCATTAACCTTTCTAAAATCCAATCGATACCCATTATCGGAAAGCCGAGTGAATATTCCATTCACATCGATGTAGAGTGGCGTAAACGGAAAAGCTATGATCAGGCCATTCAGGCGGTATTGCGGCAAGTAAAGAACCTGAACATTTTAGGTGAGTATAAAAAAGCGAAAATTGAATACGCATAGTGATGATAAAAACAGCCAACAGAATTGAGCGGGTAGAGGAGTATTACTTCAGCAAGAAGCTGGCTGAAGTGCGTGGTTTGGACACGCCCGAGTTTCCGGTTATCAATCTTGGAATCGGCAGCCCGGACCTTGCACCTACGTCAAAAACCATCGCGGCATTGATTACTACCGCACAAAAGGAGAATAGTCATGGTTACCAAAGCTATAAAGGGATACCTGCGTTGCGGCATGCAATTGGAAACTTTTATCAGAACACATATAAAGTCGGGCTCAATCCTGAAGCCGAGATTCTCCCGCTCATGGGTTCCAAGGAGGGCATCATGCATATTACACTCGCCTTTGTTAACGAAGGTGAGGAGGTATTGATACCAAATCCGGGGTATCCTACCTATGCTTCTGTTGCCAACCTGGTGGGGGCTAAGGTGAGTACCTATGCGTTAAAGGAGTCACTGGATTGGGGCATTGATATGGAGGAGTTGAAACGCAGGGATTTATCAAATGTGAAAATCATGTGGGTGAATTTTCCACACATGCCAACAGGGCGTGTCGCCACCCCGGCAGAATTGAAAGACTTGGTTGATCTGGCCCGCGACAATAATTTCCTGATTGTTAATGATAATCCGTATTCACTCATTTTGAATGATGCACCTGTAAGTATTCTTGCTATCGAAGGAGCATCGGAAGTAGCGTTGGAATTGAACTCCCTCAGTAAATCTCACAACCTGGCTGGCTGGCGTATTGGATGGGTTGCCGGCAAGAAGGAATACATTGATTCCGTGCTGCGAGTAAAGAGCAATATGGATTCGGGCATGTTTCTTGGGTTGCAGCAAGCTGCTGTGGAGGCCCTCAAAAATGGACCGGAGTGGTTCCAGGAATTAAATACTGTTTACAAAAAGCGCAGGGCAGCAGCCGTTAAGATTTTGGATTCATTGGGATGTACTTATTCTGATAAGCAATCTGGACTTTTTATTTGGGCAAAAGTACCCGAACGAATCCGTGATGTAGAGAAGTGGATTGATGAGATTCTATACAATACCCATGTTTTTATTACCCCGGGCTTTATTTTTGGCGATGCCGGGAAGCGACACATTCGGGTCTCCTTGTGTGCTCCCGTAGAAAAATTTCTGGAAGCAAATACCCGGATCTCAAAGTTGTTTAAGAGCAAATCAGTATTGGCAAACCTGCGTGTACTATGAAGACCACCGTAATTGGATTAGGGCTTATTGGAGGCTCAATCGCATTGGGATTGCGCAAGGCTGGTCTCACCAAAGAGATCCTGGGTGTGGATGTTAATCCCGGTCATGGTGTTAAAGCTGTGGAATTAGGACTGGTTGATAAAATCGTAACGGAAGATGTTGCCCTGGCTACCTCGGATTTGATTGTACTATCGATTCCTGTGAATGCGTTGAATGCCTTTCTCCCCTCCGTGCTGGATACTATCAAAAAGGATGCAGTCGTAATTGATGCAGGTTCAACAAAGGGGGCCATTTGCAAGTCGGTGGCAAACCACGTGAAGCGTCCTCAGTTTGTTGCAGCCCACCCGATTGCTGGAACTGAAAATTCTGGTCCACAAGCTGCATTTCATGGCTTGTTCAAAGGTAAGACCAACATTATATGTGAAGCTGGCAAGTCCTCCGTAGACGCATTGAAGGTAGCCATGCGGATTTTTGACGCCCTGGAAATGAAAACCATTTTCATGGAAGCAGAAGAGCACGACCGGCATGTGGCCTATGTATCGCACCTCTCGCACGTAAGTTCCTTCCTGCTCGGTCAAACTGTTCTGGACATTGAAAAAGATGAGAAGAATATTTTTGATCTGGCGGGTAGTGGCTTTGCTTCTACTGTTCGTTTGGCAAAAAGTTCACCGGATATGTGGACACCGATCTTTGAGCAAAATGTTGAATACCTTAGCCAGGCCTTGTTGGAATACATCATGCACTTGCAAAAGTTTCATTATCACCTGATGAAGCACGACACAAAGGAAATCCATCGCATTATGTCGAAGGCCAATGAAATTCGCAGGGTATTGGACCAACATTCCGATCAACAAACTCAACCCGATCCTAAAAAACCTGAACCAACATTACCCTAAACAAATATTATCCAGTTAATTTTATAGCCTTATGACAAAGAAAGGATTACAGCTCGAGCCGATTTCTTCCTGGATGAAGGTAAATCGCCCGATTATCATTAGCGGACCCTGCAGTGCAGAAACGGAAGAACAAACCGTTGCCACTGCCAAACAAGTGGCAGCGACAGGAAAAGTTCATGCCTTGCGAGCCGGGATTTGGAAACCCCGCACCCGGCCTGGTCAATATGAAGGTGCCGGTAATGAAGGATTGAAGTGGCTTATCAGTGCCAAGAAGGAGACTGGATTGCCGGTTACAACTGAAGTGGCGAATGCAGCCCACGTGGAAGCCTGTTTAAAAGCGGGAGTCGACTTTTTGTGGGTGGGTGCCCGCACCACGGTAAATCCTTTTTCAGTTCAGGAAGTGGCCGATGCATTGAAGGGAGTGGATATACCCGTGCTGGTAAAAAACCCAATTAACCCGGATGTGGAATTGTGGTTGGGTGCGTTGGAGCGTTTAAACAAAGCCGGCATAACGAAACTGGCCGCCATTCATAGAGGGTTTTCTTCCTTTGAAAAAGGACCCTTCCGGAATGCACCCATGTGGGACTTGGCCATTGAACTGAAAACACGCGTGCCGGAATTGGATATGATCTGCGACCCAAGCCACATTGCCGGAACGCGCGATCTCATTTCCCTCATCTCACAGAAGGCACTTGACCTCGATATGGCCGGTTTGATGATTGAGAGTCACATCAACCCAGATGCTGCCTGGAGTGATGCCAAGCAACAAGTAACACCGGCTGTGCTGAGTAAAATTATCAGCGACCTGGTGGTACGTACGCAAACCGTTGAAAACAAAAGCTTCAAAGATACCCTCAGCATCCTGCGCGAGCAGATTGACCACCTTGATGATGAGATCATGCAGAAACTTTCTCAACGCATGAAAATCTCTGAGAAGATAGGACAATATAAAAAGGAAAATAACGTAACCATCCTGCAGGTCAATCGCTGGGAAGAAATTATACAAACCCGCATTGCCTTGTGTAAGGCGATGGGGTTGAGTGAAGAATTTACAGCAGAACTGCTCAAGCTGATTCATAACGAATCCATTCAGATTCAGACCAAGGTGATGAACCGGGTAGCGGAAAGGGTATAATCTATCCCTTTCATTTGGGATAGGATTGAAGTAAGTGTGAGCTCAATGAGACAATTATTCTTATGTTTATTTGTGATTGCCCAGGGCGTAAATGGCCAGTCGGTCAGTAAGGATTATCTCGTAGGGAAGTTTGATCCTGCAACTCACATCCAGTTTGTCAAGTTACAGGATGAACATACCCGGGGTAGTGCTCGCGGAGCATATTTACGAAAGGAAACGTATGAGGCATTTATAAAAATGAGTGAAGCTGCCCGAAAGGATGGGGTTGAGCTAGTGATCATTTCTGCTACCCGTAATTTTGAAGCTCAAAAGCGGATTTGGGAGAACAAATGGAATGGGAAAGTGCCGGTTGAAGGGAGGGATCTTAAAACAGTAAAAGACCCGAACGAACGTGCCCGCCTGATTCTGTTATACAGTTCCATGCCGGCCACCTCCCGTCACCATTGGGGAACGGACATGGATTTGAATTCTTTAGAGAATAGTTTTTTTGAAAGCGGTGACGGCCTGAAGACGTATCAGTGGCTTACTGCCCATGCCGCAGAATATGGATTTTGTCAACCCTACACATCGAAGAAGAATGGTCGCACGGGGTATGAGGAAGAAAAATGGCATTGGTCGTATTTGCCATTAAGCGGTGAGTTTTTAAGGCACTATAAAACCAAAATAAAATACGCTGATATAAAAGGGTTCACCGGTAGTGAAGTGGCTAAGTCCTTGCAGGTTATTTCCCGTTATGTTGATGGTGTTGCCTGCAAATAGGCATATTAGGTTGGAGAGCCATACTTTTGTATAAATTCTTACTCAATCTTACATCAAGAATTTTTAACCGCTTCAACGCAATTTCTCTTGTGCTTTTGCGATATTTAGTATCTGCAAAAATTGTTCGTAGATATTAATATTCACCATGAAAAAAGTAATCATTGGGGTATTGGCCGTAGGGGTTACGGCTATAGCCATTTTCTATTACACGACAAGCAAGAGCGCTAAAACCTTCAACTCCGCAATCAACCCGGCTTTTGGCGAATACATCACTTCCTATACCGCTGGGGTAATCAGCTCGAATTCACCAATTCGTATGGTACTCTCACAAGACGTGGTAGATTCACTTGCCGTTGGTGCGGAGACTACGGTAAAGCTTTTTGAGTTGAGCCCAGCTGTGAAGGGAGTTACAATTTGGTTGGATAAACGCACGGTTGAATTCAGACCGGACGCCCGATTAACTTCCGGTCAGATTTATCAAGTCAATTTCAATCTGGCGCGTTTAATGGAAGTTCCTAAGACCCTTGGCACATTCGAATACACCATTCAAGTAATCCCTCAAAATTTTGAAGTGACCGTAGAGAACATTAAGCCGTATGTGAAAACAGATTTGAAGCGGCAAAAAATTGAAGGGGTATTGATAACAGCCGACTATGCAGATGACGCGGTTATCGAGAAAATGCTTAATGCCCAGCAGGACGGCAATTCCTTAAAAGTAAACTGGACCCACACCTCTGAGGGGAAACAACACTCGTTTATTGTGGAAGAAGTAGCCCGTAAGGAAGCCGTGAGCAAAGTGAGTCTGTCCTTTCAAGGCGCCCACCTGGGGGTTGAACGAGATGATGATCGGGAGGTAGAGATTCCTGCCCTGGGTGATTTTAAAGTTACCACGGTTCGTGTAGAACAAGGAAGCAACCAGCATGTAGTGGTTCAGTTTTCCGATCCGCTCAACGAAACACAAAATCTGGAAGGCCTGGTGACCATTGCTGAACTTGCTAATCTTGATTTTGAAATCAAAGACAATGAGGTGCGCGTATTTCCTTCCGTTCGCCAAACAGGTTCGCGAACGATTACCATTGAAGCTGGGGTGAAAAACATTCTTAATTATAAGATGAGTGATGCATCCACTTTTGATATCGCATTTGAACAAGTACTTCCTGCCGTTCGGTTTACCGGAAAGGGGAATGTTCTCCCGTCCAGCGATGGTTTGATCATGCCGTTTGAGGCGGTGAATCTAAAGTCAGTGGATGTGCAGATCATCAGGGTGTATGAAAGCAATATGTTGCAGTTTTTACAGGTTAACGATTTAAGTGGCAACCAGGAGCTAAGACGAGTAGGCAAGCCAGTGTTGAATAAAACGGTTTCCCTTGAAAATGCCGGTGTAACTGATTTGGGGAGGTGGAATCGATTCACCCTGGATCTGGCAACTCTAATCAATGCTGAACCAGGAGCAATTTACCAAGTACGCATTGGCTTTAAGCGATCGTACCTGGCCTATGTTTGTGAAGAAGGCGCGGGGTCGGGAACCACAAACTCTCAGCTTGGTCTTGAGGAGGAAAATTGGGATGAAGGTGAAAATGAAAACAGTTATTGGGATTCCTACGATGACTATTATTATGGTGAAGATTATGAGTGGGAGCAACGCGATAATCCATGCCATTCCTCGTACTACACCGGTAATCGCAATATCAAACGAAATGTAATTGCATCCGACCTTGGCTTGTTGGCTAAGCGCGGCAGTGATGGAAATACATTGGTTGTTGTAAATGACCTGAAGACCACCCAGCCCCTTTCTGGTGTTCAGCTGGAGTTATACGACTTTCAACAGCAATTAATTGGAACAGCTTCAACTGGAACGGATGGTAAGGCGCTCATTGCTTCAAAGCAAAATCCGTTTGTTGTCATTGCCAAAAACGGCCCACAGCGTGGTTATCTTAAACTGCAGGATGGGGAATCACTTTCGTTAAGCAACTTCAATGTAGGCGGTGAATATGTTCGGAAAGGGTTAAAAGGGTTTTTATATGGCGAACGCGGGGTATGGCGTCCGGGTGATTCGCTGTATCTGAGTTTTATTCTGGAGGATAAAAATAAGCTGTTACCGCCTTCGCACCCGGTTGTTTTTGAACTGCAGAACCCCCAAGGCCAGGTAACTTCCCGACTGGTGCGTTCCAACTCTGAAAATGGATTTTATAAGTTCGCCACCGCTACATCTGCGGATGCGCCTACCGGCAACTGGCAGGGTCGTGTAAAAGTGGGAGGTACTGAATTCACACAACCACTCAAAATTGAGATGGTAAAACCTAACCGACTTAAGATCAATCTTGATTTTGGAGTCGATAAACTGATGGGTGCCAATAACAATACCACTGGAGACTTAAAAGTAAACTGGCTGCACGGGGCTCCGGGTAAAAACCTGCGTGCACAATTCGATGTCCTGCTTACCCCGGGCACCACCCGGTTTGATCAATACAAGGAGTACGTTTTTGATGATCCGGCTATTGATTTTTATTCAGAATCACAAACTATTTTTGACGGGTTCACTGATAGCGAGGGCCGTGCAAAAGTTAATGCCAACATTGAAGTAACCACCGAAGCACCGGGAACACTCAATGCGATTTTCCGGGGCAAGGTCTATGAAGAAAGTGGCAACTTCAGCATTGATCGATTTAGCATTCCGTATTATCCCTACCGTTCAATGGTGGGTGTTCGTCTGCCTCAAGGTGACCGGGCCCGTGGCATGTTGTTAACGGATACAACCCATCAGGTAGATGTGGTAACGGTTGATCCTGACGGGAACCCGCTTTCTAAAAACATTGAATTATCCATCTATAAGATTAACTGGCGCTGGTGGTGGGATAGTTCGCAAGGCACGGTGAACTTTATGTCAGGGAACTATTCGCAACCCATTACTACGGGCCGCATCCGGACAGTCAATGGAAAGGGAGCCTGGAATTTTAAAATTAAATATCCTGAATGGGGTAGGTTTTATGTTAAGGCGTATGATCCAGAGTCGGGCCACAGTACCGGAAAAATTGTGTACATCGATTGGCCGGGCTGGGCAGGCCGTGCACGCAAGGAAGGTGAAGGGGCTACAATGTTATCGTTCTCTTCCGACAAACCCATCTATAACATTGGGGAAAAGGCTAATCTGGTCATTCCCGGAAGTGATCAGGGTCGGGCGTTGATCAGTGTCGAAAACGGAAGCCGGGTGTTGCAAACCTATTGGCTCGAAACTCAAAAGGGCGACAACACTTTCAGTTTCGATCTCACCAAAGAGATGACTCCTAATGTGTTTGTAAGTATCACTTTGTTGCAACCCCATGCGCAGACTTCCAACGATTTACCCATGCGCATGTATGGTGTGATCCCGATTCAGGTCGAAGATCCTGAAACTCACCTGGAACCTGTTATTACTATGCCTGATGTATTGGAGCCAGGAAAGGAAGTGGTGATTAAAGTATCTGAGCAATCGAAACGCAAGATGACCTATACCCTGGCGATGGTGGATGAAGGATTGCTCGATCTCACCCGCTTTAAAACTCCGGATGCATGGGCCCGGTTTTACGCACGGGAAGCATTGGGTGTAAAAACCTGGGATTTATATGATGAGGTAATGGGCTCATTTGGCGGACGGTTGGAAAGACTATTGGCGCTGGGCGGTGATGCTGAACTTGCCGCGAAGGAAGATGATGCAAAGGCAAACCGCTTTAAACCGGTAGTGAAGTTCTTTGGACCTATTACCCTGGATGGCACCAGTCACGAGCATAGGTTCATCATGCCCCAATACATTGGTTCGGTGCGCACGATGGTGATAGCCGGCTTTGAAGGTGCGTATGGTAAAACCGAGAAGGCAACCCCCGTACGGAAGCCACTCATGGTGTTGGCCACCTTGCCGCGGGTACTGGGACCGGAAGAACAGGTAAAACTGCCCATCACGCTGTTCAAGAGCGAAAAGAATATCAACAACGTAAAAGTGGAGATAAAAGTAAGTGGACCTGTGGCGATGACGGCAGAAACCTCTCGTACCGTTTCGATGGGGGATGAATCGGATTTAACATTGGACTTTGATCTTTCCGTAAAGAGCGAAACCGGAATTGCTAAAATTCAGGTTACGGCTACCTCGGGCAGTTACACCGCAACCGATGAAATTGAAATGGAAGTGCGCAACCCGAACCCACCGATCACGCGGGTGCAGGATGTTGTTCTTGAAGCCGGAAAAAGCTGGAGTACATCCATCACTCCTTTTGGTGTGACTGGTACAAACAGGGCTATTCTGGAAGTTTCGAGTTTGCCTCCGGTTAACCTGGGGCAACGCATGCGCTACCTGCTCCAGTATCCTTATGGATGCATTGAGCAGACTACTTCTTCTGTGTTTCCACAATTGTATCTACACCAGGTGAAATCACTGACGGAGGATGAGAAAAACATGATTCAGCGCAATGTGAAGGCAGGGGTAGAACGGTTGAAAACTTTCATCAACCGCGATGGAGGGTTCAGCTATTGGCCGGGTCATGAAGATTCGGATAGCTGGGGTACCACGTATGCCGGGCATTTTCTGATTGAAGCGGAAGCGAATGGGTACTACATCCCCAATGACATGATGAAGCGATGGAAAAAATATCAGAAAAATAAAGCCCAGAGCTGGCGTAAAAACCAGGAGTATAGTAGCAGCGAGTTAATACAAGCGTATCGTTTATACACGTTGGCACTCGCAGGGGAGGCGGAGTTGGGTGCGATGAACCGCTTACGCGAACAAGTGCTGCCGGCAACAGCTGCCTGGATGTTAGCAGCTGCCTATGTTAAAGCTGGCCAGCCCGAAGCTGCCAGAAAACTGATTGAGAAGTTACCGATTCAAGTCAAGCCATATCAGGAAATGGCTTATTCCTACGGTTCTGATTTGCGCGATCGTGCTATCATCCTGGAAACTTTGCTGTTGCTTAATGATCGTACGACTGCGTTTGAACTCGTAAAAGCATTGTCGGAAGCATTAAGCAACCCTAACTATTGGATGAGCACACAAACCCTGGCATGGAGTTTAAAATCGGTGGGTGCTTATGCAGGCGGTGAAAAAGGTGATTTGAAGTTTACGTATACGTACAACGGCAAGGAAATTACTGCGAATACCGAGATGACGATTGCCCAGGTAAACTTACCGATGGATGGTATGAAAGCGGGTAACCTGAAGGTAGTGAGCAGCAGTAAAGGAGCGCTTTTTGCCCGCATTATACAGGAAGGCGTTCCGGCACGGGGCGAGGAAGAGGACAGCGAAAAGAATTTGAGCATTTCAGTAAGTTATACTGATTCGGATGGGGCAGTTGTTGATCCGGTCCGGTTGGAGCAAGGGACAGAATTTGTAGCCTCTGTTACCATTTACAATCCAGGTTTGCGTGGCATTTATAAGAATCTCGCGATCAACCAGATTTTTCCTTCGGGTTGGGAGATTAATAACCTGCGTCTTACCGGAGATGAGACAGCAGGAATTACAGGGGATGTACCAACCTATCAGGATATCCGCGATGACCGCGTGTATACCTACTTTGACTTGGGGGCCAATCAACGTAAAACGTTTAAGGTGTTGCTAACAGCAAGTTATGCCGGATCGTACTACTTGCCTGCCGTTAGTTGCGAAGCTATGTATGA
Organism: uncultured Ohtaekwangia sp.; assembly: GCA_964488465.1. GTDB lineage: Bacteria > Bacteroidota > Bacteroidia > Cytophagales > Cyclobacteriaceae > ELB16-189. Next base: position 154,482 of record CAZAUN010000002.1, read on the forward strand.
CAACAGCGTTTATGCGCGCAAAAAGGGACGGGTAGTGGAGGTAGTGAAACGGTTGGTGCAATAAGAAAGGCATTCGTGATTGTTCTCTTGGATCAATAATAAGTGTAGCGGATGGATGTTATTTTATACGGAATTAAAAACTGCAACACAGTTAAAGCAGCACTTGCCTGGCTGGGCAAAAACAAAATTCAATTTGAATTTCATGACTATAAGAAAGCAGGAATCACACCCGCTAAGCTATCCGGTTGGTGTAAGCAGGTGGGGTGGGAGAGTTTAATAAACAAACGCGGCACCACCTGGCGACAGCTGGATGAAACGATACAAAAGAAAGTCACCAACGAAAAGGCAGCGATTGCTCTGATGTTGGAAAAGAATAGTGTTATCAAACGGCCGCTCGTTGAAAAAAATAATAAGGTGTTGTTGTTGGGATTTGATGAGGCGGAATATGTAAAGAAATTGAAATAGATTTTTATCTTTTGAATGATTAATGCTTGATGAAGTATTGTTATGGGTTTCTTCTCTTTTTTAAAATCGAACCAGACCTATACCGATAAAGTGTGGCGCACACGAACATTCGCCTTTCGGGGAATGATAGCGGAAGCAATGTTGACCATCACTCAAAATGAGATTCCGGTTGTTTTTACATTTTTTGAGCAAGCCCGTCAAGAGGTACTTGCTTTTCTGAATACAAACCAGGTTCCACACGTTGTCCTTACAGCTGACTCCCTTTTGACTGCTGCCCAGGAGGATAAAGTGGTATTCGTTGCGGATGCGCAATTGATACACTCGAAAAAATTTCTTGATTGGATCTCCCAGCTGCCTCGTGTGGATTTCTTTTTTGCCGGGCATTATCCGCTTCCACAAAAGGAAAGTATAATCATTCAAAAATTACAAACCGCCTTTCCCAAACGTCCGCTTGTCTTTCACTCGTCCATTGAGGACCCTTCTTTTACCATCTTTGGCACCGACAAGTTGGGGGAGTTATTGGATAAATTGGGAATGAAGGAGGAAGAGCCCATCGAGCATACGTTTGTCACCCGTTCTATGCAACGGGCGCGCGAGAAGGTGCAAAGCATGGTGCGTAACGAGATTATTGCCAGCTCAGAAGAGGAATGGTTCACTCGAAATGTAAAGCGTTAACTTTTCAGCTTTCTATCAGGCGGGTACTTCAAACTTTTCTGCGGAAGCACGCTTCAAATAATCTTCGTAGTCAAACGGAACATCGCCCCCATCCAGCAGGCAGCCATCCGGTACGGTGGGGTAAATCTCTTCGTATGTTTTTACCAGGTTCATAAATACCCTGCGATAGACGTGAGACCGATTGATTTTATCGGGGTGATCAATGCCCGAGGCCGATAACAATTCAACAAAACTTTCCACCGTGTGTTTGTGGTAATTTGCTACCCGCGTAGTTTTATCTTCCACCACGAGGCCTTTCATGAAGTATGGATCTTGTGTAGCCACACCGGTAGGGCAGGTGTTCTTGTTGCATTCTAACGCCTGAATGCAGCCCAAGGCCATCATCATAGCGCGCGCACTGTTGCAAGTGTCTGCTCCCAGTGCCATTGCCCGAACGATATGAAATCCTGTAAGAATCTTTCCGGAGGCTATAATTTTCATCTCATTTCGAATTCCAAATCCCCGCAAGGCATTGTCAGCAAACGCGATCGCATCCAATAATGGCATGCCTACAAAGTTGGTAAACTCAGGGGGAGCCGCCCCGGTACCTCCCTCTCCACCGTCAACGGTAATGAAATCCGGATACGTATCTAATTGCACCATGGCCTTGCAGATGGAAAGAAATTCGCTCTTGCGTCCAATGCAAAGTTTAAACCCAACAGGCTTACCACCGGATAGCTCGCGCAAGCGCTTGATGAAGAGAATTAACTCGATGGGCGTACCAAAGGCGCTGTGAAAAGGTGGCGAGAAAACGGTTGTACCCGGTTCTACTAACCGGATGGCCGCTATTTCAGGAGTATTTTTCTTGCCCGGCAAAATTCCACCATGACCGGGTTTGGCACCTTGCGAAAGTTTGATTTCAATCATTTTCACATTGGGCTTGGTAGCATTCTGTTGAAAGGCTTCATCGGAGAATTTTCCATCCTTTGTTCGAGCTCCGAAATAGCCAGTTCCAATTTGCCAAATAATGTCTCCACCGGGTTGCAAATGGTAAGGACTTAAACCACCCTCGCCTGTATTATGGGCAAAGCCTCCAATTTTTGCACCGCCATTCAGTGCCAGGATGGCATTTTTACTTAGCGAACCAAAACTCATCGCACTGATATTAAGAACGCTGATGTCATACGGTTGCTTGCATTCTTTTCCGCCCATTCGTACGCGCGGATTGTGATCCATTTTATGAAAGTCGATGGGAACAATAGAGTGGGTCATCCACTCATAGCCTTCGGCATAAACATCCAATTGAGTACCAAAAGGAATCGTGTCAACCTGCTTTTTTGCCCGTTGGTAGATTACCGATCGTTCATTCCGGTTGATCGGGGCGCCATCGGTATCACTCTCAACAAAGTATTGTTGAATTTTTGGTCGCAGGTCCTCAAATACATACCGTAACCGACCCAGCACCGGAAAATTTCTACGAATGGACTGCCGGGTTTGAATCATGTCTACGATGCCCATAACAATAATTGGCCCCGCAATAACAAATAAAAGCAGTACGTCAATCCAGAAATAGCTCCAGACGATAATCACAAGAGAAGTAAGAAGGGAGCTTACAACGAACAATTGACGTGGTGTCATGACGGTTTGGGTTAGAATGGTCGGATAAATTAGTGATTTTCGAAGGATGTATCAAACCCAGATTCTGGAGATCAAGCCACTTTCATCTCCACAATCCCCCTGCTCCGGTGAATCTTTACATCAAAATGTTTCAGGATGAAATGGTTCATTCGATTTTCGGCAAGCTCGGCATGCCGGTTATCGGGAAGAAAAACGGTAAGGTCCAGAACGGCCTGGATGAAAAGTTCATGTTTACAGAAGTCGGTGATCCAGGCCTGAAATGCAGCAGTCCACTCTTCCTTGTAGATTTCCTGATGGTCGCGGCCATCCCAACAGAAGGTGAGTTGGTTTTCACCATACTTGTACCGGTATACACCGGCCAGATTTTGATAGAAATTGTAGAGTGGTTTTAAAGTTCTTGAATGGTGGTTTTTTAAACGCAGACTAAACGCGTCTTCGAGCCCCAATGGATTGTGTATGCATTGATAGACCTGCTTTACTTGTTCAACCAGCCGGGTGAGGAGTATATCCTGAAGAGAAAGTTGTGCTTCTTCAAGCAAGTAGTTTTTGTCTAGCGGAAAAAATTTTCGGATCACGCTGGGACAGAGGGTTTTGCAAAGGTATAAATAAATTCAATCCGGTGGGAGGTTCGATCATTATTCCGTAAGGGCGGATGGTGCGGCATTGTTGTCTGGCTTAAGGAATCGAATGTTGCGTTTCAAGCCTTCGTACCGGGTACGCTTCACGGCTGAGTTTTTAAAGATCGTCTCAAAGACTTCTTCCGTGATTTCAGTCCATTGCTGCCGGGTAAGACTTTCCAGCTGGGGGTGTGGTTTGAACCGAGGTTCCTGATGAGGTTTCGAGAAACTATTCCAGGGGCACACATCCTGGCAGATATCGCACCCGAAAATCCAATTTTCAAATTTTCCTTTTACTTCCTGGGGAATTTCCTCTTTTAATTCAATGGTAAAGTAAGAGATGCATTTACTTCCATCTACTACGTAGGGCTCGGGTATGGCTTCAGTGGGGCAGGCATCCATACAGGCAGTGCAGGTGCCACAATAGTCTTTTACAGGTCCATCATACTCCAACTCCAGGTCAACGATCAGTTCAGCCAGAAAGAAAAAACTACCCATGTTCTTATTAAGCAGCAAACTGTTTTTGCCAATCCAACCAAGCCCAGCTTTTTTAGCCCAGGCTCGTTCATGCACCGGGGCTGAATCAACAAAGGCACGGCCCGACACCGAACCAATTGTCTCCTGAATTTTATCGAGAAAGGTTTTCAGTTTTTCTTTAATGACGAAGTGGTAGTCTTCCCCATAAGCATATTTGGCAATCTTGAACTGTTGGGTGTCTTTTCTTCCCAAATCATTTTCAGGATAGTAATTGTAAATAAGACTGATCACCGATTTAGCTCCGGGTACCAGCAGCGCAGGATCCAATCGTTTATCAAAATGCTTTTCCAGGTAACTCATTTTTCCCTGGTAATTACGTTTAAGCCAGGCTTCCAAACGGGGTGCCTCTTCGGCTAAAAACTCGGCCTTCGCAATACCACAATAACTGAAGCCGAGCTCAGTGGCAATGGATTTTATGAAATGTGTTGTGGATGGAATGCTTTTCATTCTCTTGGGTATCGAGCCGCACTTCCACAGAACCGGTTAATCAAACAACCCAGGCCCACGGGAGGATGGCGGTGCAATTTTTAAATGCTTATAAGCACTTTCGGTAGCTTCTCTTCCCCGCGAGGTCCGCTTGATATATCCTTCCTGTATTAAAAAGGGTTCATAAACTTCTTCAATGGTCTCGGCTTCTTCCCCCACAGCTGTGGCAATGGTGGTGAGGCCTACCGGACCCCCTTTGAATTTTTCAATAATGGTGGAGAGAATGCGATTATCCATATCGTCCAATCCGTTCTCATCAACATCCAGGGCTTTCAACGCCATTTGCGCAATGGCCTTATTGATGGTGCCATCCCCTTTTATCTGGGCAAAGTCGCGGGTGCGCCTTAGCAGGTTATTGGCCACCCGGGGTGTGCCTCTGCTTCTCCGGGCGATTTCATAGGCGGCATCATCAACAATGGGGGTTTTTAGAATTTCAGCCGATCGTTTCACTATTTTGGTTAGCAAGTTTGAATCGTAATACTCCAACCGGGCATTGATGGCGAAGCGTGCCCGCAACGGTGCCGTTAGCAAACCTGCCCGGGTGGTGGCTCCTATTAACGTAAAGGGATTCAGACTGATTTGAACTGAGCGGGCATTGGGTCCCGAATCCAGCATGATATCGATCCGGTAGTCTTCCATGGCCGAGTATAAATACTCCTCCACGATGGGATTGAGGCGGTGGATTTCGTCAATAAACAACACATCGTTAGGTTCCAGATTGGTGAGCAGCCCCGCCAGGTCGCTGGGTTTATCGAGTACCGGACCACTTGTAATCTTGATGTTGGACCCCAACTCATGGGCGATGATGAATGACAAGGTTGTTTTACCCAAGCCTGGTGGGCCATGCAGGAGCACATGGTCAAGGGATTCTTCTCGTTGCTTGGCTGCCTGCACAAACACCTTAATATTATCCACCACCTTTTGCTGCCCGGTAAAATCACTGAACGACAACGGCCGCAGAGCCTTCTCAATTTCTTTTTCGGTAGCACTCAATCCTTCCGGATCGCCTTTTAAGTAGTCTTCGCGCATGGCTGTTTCAATTCGAAAGTTAAGCAAATAAACCGCTCAAACGTTTAGGGTCTGGTGAAGGCTTTTAACTTGCGTGGCAATTCTACCAGATATGAACAATCGTTGGAAAAATGCTATTTACTCGGTGCTCTTGTTGGCAGCCATGTGGGGGGTATGGAAATGGCGGCAAGCCCATGCACCGCGGGAACCCATAAAAGTGGAGGGTGAAACGATGGCCACCACGTATCATATTACTTATTTTGATCCTCAAAACCGCAACTTCAAAAAGGCGATAGACTCGCTGCTGGTGTTGGTAAACCAGTCCATTAACAACTACAATCCGAACTCTGAGATTTCGGTTTTTAATAAGTCGGAGGGCTTCCGGTTTCAGCTTCCCTACCTGTTGCCTCCGTTGCAAGTAGCGCAAAAGGTATTTTCAGAATCCCAGGGAGCGTTTGATCCTACCGTAATGCCCCTGGTGAATTTGTGGGGGTTTGGGTATCAGAAGGTGGATCTACCGGATAGTTCCAAGATTGATTCAATTCGTGCCATCATTGGGTTTGAAAAAATTCAGTTCAATCAGGATAGCGTTTGGAAGTTAGATCCTCGCTCACAACTGGACTTTGGAGGCATTGGCCAGGGATACGGGGCAGATGTGATTACCGATTTTTTAAAGTCGAAGGGAATTAAAAACATGCTGGTAGAGTTAGGGGGGGAAGGTATGGCGTGCGGCATCAATCTGAAAACTGGAAAACCCTGGGAACTCGGGATACTCGATCCTAACTCAACAGAAGAGAATCAATTTTTTAAAGCCTATGTAACGTTGTCGGATCAATCCTTTACCACGTCTGGAAATTATTTCAATTACAAAATAATAGGCGATCAAAAATATTCTCATACCATCGACCCGGAGTCAGGGTATCCGGTAACCCGATCCATTTTAAGCGCTTCGGTGTTTACCAAGGACTGTACAACAGCCGATGCCTGGGGCACTGCGTTGATGGTAATGGGCCATGAGCGGGCCATTGCCTTGCTTGAAAAACATCCCGAGCTCGATGTTTTTCTGATCTATACAACCCCGGATGGGATTGCTACCTTTGCCACTGAAAAAATCAGCAAACAGATATCCATTAACCCTTAAAAAGGTCTACTGTCTTCAGACTTATGACATTAAAATTACTCGTTCTCTTTTTTACTCCCCTGTTGGCTGGATTAGTGGTGTACCTGGTTCCTTCTGCCAAGGGGAACAACTTTAAGTTATTGTTGGTATTTGCCGGTTCGTATCTGTTCGCCATTACGGTTACTCACATTTTGCCTGAGCTATACCGGCAACACCTGGAAGTTGAATTGATCGGGTTGTTTGTATTAGCAGGATTCTTTTTACAACAACTGCTGGAGTATTTCACCTCAGGCGTGGAGCATGGCCATATCCATACACACGATCATGAACATGAGCATCACCATGGTCACAACCACACCCACCACACTGTTTCGGCTTTGGTTTTACTTTCCGCACTCTGTGTACATGCCTTTCTGGAAGGAAGTATGTTGGCCCAGCCCGCCACAGAAGGATTTGGATATGACGTTAATGCGGTCTTATTAGGCATTGCCTTGCACCGTGCCCCGGCAGCGTTTGCATTAATGACTGTGTTGGCAAACCAACTTCACTCAAGGAAAAAGGCATTGCCGCACCTGATTGTCTTTTCATTAGCGGCCCCCATCGGATTAATTTTAAGTTCGTACTTTGTAGAGAGCCAGGTGTTAACCGATACCGGGCTAATCTATTTATACGCGTTGGTGAGCGGAAACTTCCTTCACATTTCTACGACCATTGTTTTTGAAAGCAGCCCTGAGCATCGCTTTAATGCAAAAAAACTTGCGGTAGCGGTGGTTGGCGCTTTGGTGGCGGTGGCCGTGGAATATGTGATTTGACCGTTCGGCCGCTTCAGCTTTTGAAATCTGCTCGAAGAAATCGATTTTAGAGGAGTCAAGTGTACTAACTCTACCTTCATGAAACGCATTACAAGCCCCTCCGAATATCTGCAGGTCTATCAGGAAAGTGTTCAACATCCTGAGAAATTTTGGGCGGATGTTGCATCCGATTTTGTATGGCGGAAAAAGTGGGATAAAGTGTTGGAGTGGGACTTCCACAAACCTGAAGTGAAATGGTTCATCGGTGGGAAGATGAATATTACGGAAAATTGCATTGACCGACACCTCCCTGCGCGGGCTAATCAAACGGCACTAATCTGGGAGCCGAATGATCCGCAAGAAGAATATCGGTCTATCACCTATCAGGAATTACATGACGAGGTTTGCCGGGTGGCAAACATGCTCAAGAATCACGGTGTAAAAAAAGGCGATCGGGTTTGTATTTATATGCCCATGATTCCGGAAGTAGCCTTCGCCATGTTGGGCTGTGCCCGGATTGGTGCTGTGCATTCCGTGGTGTTCGCTGGGTTTTCATCAGGCTCGCTCGTGGATCGTATTAATGATGCGGGCTGTAAATTGGTGTTGACTTCGGATGGTTCATTCCGGGGTGATAAAAAGATTGATTTAAAATCCATTATTGATGAGGCGTTGCTGAAGTGTCCTTCCGTTGAAAAAACGATTGTGTTTAAGCGGAGTGGAAGTTCGGTGAAAATGAGGACTGGACGGGATTTCTGGTGGCACGATGAAATCAAGAAGGCAGCCAGCACCTGCGAACCTGAAGTGATGGATTCGGAAGATTTGCTCTTTATACTTTATACCTCAGGCTCCACCGGTAAGCCCAAGGGCATGGTGCATACGTGCGGTGGCTATATGGTGTATACATCCTATACGTTTCAAACTGCATTCCAATATCAACCCGGTCAGATCTACTGGTGTACAGCCGATGTAGGTTGGATTACCGGACACTCCTATATTCTGTATGGCCCCCTGGCTTCTGGAGCCACCTCGTTAATGTTCGAAGGAATCCCGTCTTGGCCCGACATGGGTCGATTCTGGCACGTGGCAGAAAAACATCGGGTCAATATTTTCTATACGGCCCCCACGGCCATACGTTCGTTGGAGAAAGCCCCACTTAGTTTTATCCATCAGTATGATTTGCATACAATTAAAGTGCTGGGCACCGTGGGTGAACCGATCAATGAGGAAGCCTGGCATTGGTATCAGGAACACATTGGTCGCAATCAATGTCCGGTTATTGATACCTGGTGGCAAACCGAAACCGGTGGATTTATGATTTCACCCATTGCCCACGTAACGAAGCTAAAACCTGCCTTTGCAACCCTGCCCTTGCCTGGGGTTCAACCTGCGGTGATGGATGAGAGCGGAAAAGAACTCACTGAAAATGGTGTGGAGGGAAGATTAACCCTCAAGTTTCCCTGGCCTGCCATGGCCCGCACCATCTATGGCGATCATCAACGGTTTAAGGAAACTTATTTCTCAACATTTCCTGGAAAGTATTTTACGGGCGATGGGTGCAAGCGCGATGAAGAAGGGTACTACCGCATTACCGGCCGAGTCGATGACATTATCATTGTTTCTGGTCATAACATGGGTACAGCCGAAGTGGAGAGTGCCATTGATGAGCATTCCGCAGTATGCGAGTCGGCCGTGGTGGGTTACCCGCATGATATCAAAGGCCAGGGCATTTATGCCTACGTAATCTGCTACGATAAACCACACGAGGAGGACAAGCTTCGTTCGGAAATCCGCGACCTTGTTTCTAAAATCATTGGCCCGATTGCCAAGCCCGACAAAATTCAATTTGTGAGTGGATTGCCCAAGACTCGCTCGGGAAAAATTATGCGAAGAATTTTACGAAAAGTGGCGGAGGGGGAAACTTCCAATTTAGGCGATACTTCTACGCTGTTGGATCCGGCCATTGTGGATGAGATTAAATCGGGGGCACTATAAGTCGTAATTAGTGAGTACTTTTATTGTAATAAACTAGGAGTTATGGCAATGGATATCAGCGGCACGGTAGTGGCTTTGTTACCTCAACAAACCGGGCAAGGAAAGAATGGCGTTTGGAAGAAACAGGAATTTATTCTCGAAACCCCAGGCCAATTTCCCAAAAAAGTTTGTCTTTCTCTTTGGGGAGAAAAAGTAGATGAGAACCGGTTAACCATCGGTGAAAAGATAACGGCTTCCGTCAATATTGAAAGCAGGGAGTATAATGGACGCTGGTATACAGATGTACGCGCCTGGAAAATTTCGCGGCAATCAGCCAGTGGGAATGCGGAAACTCCACCGCCTGCAGGTGACTCATTTGTGCCGGAGAGCAATTCCAGTGATGACCTTCCTTTTTAACAGGGATAAGCACTGACTGAACCTTAGGTTCGAAAATTAATTGGTTGCACGGTGGGGATTTTGAAGAAATACCGATATCTGTTTTTGATGTTCGGAGTTCTGCTGGCGCTCTATACCTTCTCGTTGCCCCAACGTCTCTTTCATGATCCATTTTCCACGGTTTTGGAAGATCGTTCTGGAAAATTGTTAGGCGCAGCCATAGCCAGCGATGGACAATGGCGTTTCCCGGAAGGAAATCCTATACCTGAGAAATTTAAGGAATCGATTATTCTTTTTGAGGATAAGCGATTCAATGCCCATCCCGGAGTGGATGTTCTTTCACTTGCCCGGGCTATGCGGCAAAATATACGAGCCGGAAAGATCGTGAGTGGCGGCAGTACGTTATCGATGCAAGTCATTCGACTTTCGCGTAAAAATAAGTCGCGCACAGTGTGGGAAAAGCTGCTTGAAATCGTGTTGGCTACGCGATTAGAGCTTCGCTATTCAAAGGAAGAAATTCTTGCTCTTTATGCCTCTCACGCCCCTTTTGGTGGCAATGTGGTTGGTATCGAGGCTGCTTGCTGGCGTTATTTCGGCCGCGATGCTGCAGAACTAAGTTGGGCGGAAGCTGCCTTATTGGCTGTACTGCCAAATAATCCATCCCTTATTCATCCGGGAAAAAATCGAGACGTATTGAAAACAAAGCGCGACCGGTTATTGCTGCGCCTGATGCAGCGCGGAAGGCTGGATTCTCTTTCGTTTGAACTTTCTATTACTGAATCTATTCCGGAAAATCCATTACCATTACCTCGCAGCGCACCACACCTTCTTGTCCATGCAACTAAAAATGGGTGGTCAGAACAACGTATTCGTACAACCCTTGACCTTGCCCTGCACGTTCGCACGAGTCAGATTGTTGCCGATCATTCGGAACGGCTGCGGGGCAACCAGGTACACAATGCAGCTGCCCTTGTGTTGGAAGTAAATTCCGGTCGGGTGTTGGCCTATGTCGGCAATGTGCCTGCGGGTCGCGAACACGGGCAAGATGTTGACATCATTCAATCTCCACGAAGTACCGGAAGCATTTTAAAACCCTTTCTCTATGCTGCCCTTCTTAATGAAGGTAAGATTTTACCACGCACTCTGCAACCGGACATTCCCACGCTGATTAACGGATTTTCTCCCCGGAATTTTTCAAATGATCACGATGGTGCGGTGCCGGCTGATCAAGCGTTGATTCGATCACTCAACATTCCTGCGGTGCATGAGTTACGCAATTATCGTTATGAGAAGTTTTATGACTTGCTTAAAAATGTAGGCATTACAACGCTGTCTCAACCACCGGATCATTATGGACTTTCTTTAATTCTGGGCGGGGCAGAAGCCACGTTGTGGGAACTCACCGGAGCCTATGCTTCGCTGGCCCGGTCCTTGAACTATTATTTTGAAACACCGGGTAAGAATCGATATGACAAAAGTGATTTCCATTCTCCGATTTATCTGTTACATGACTCGGTGAAGCGCACGAGCCCGGAAGAAAACTCATGGCTCAGTGCTGCTTCTTGTTACCTGACTTTTGAAGTGCTAAGTGAAGTTTTTCGACCGGGGGAGGAAACAGGATGGCGGTTGTTTAACAGTTCTAAAAAGATTGCCTGGAAAACCGGCACCAGTCATGGTTTACGCGATGGGTGGGCGATTGGCATAAACGGGGATTATGCGGTGGGCGTTTGGGTTGGCAATGCCGATGGCGAGGGCAGGCCCGGGCTAACGGGCACGGAGTCTGCATCACCCATTCTGTTTGATATTTTTTCACAACTGCCGGGGAACACCTGGTTTCAAATCCCTCATCCGGAGCTATCCGAAATCAAGGTTTGTTCTGTCAGCGGTATGAGGGCAACGGAATTATGCACTCCTGTTCAATCTGAATCAGTACCCTATACCGGGTTGCAAAGTTTGCCTTGTCCTTATCATCAACGCATTCACGTGTCTACCGATGAGCGATATCGGGTTCATGCAGATTGTGAATCGCTGAGTAACCTAAAAGCAGCCTCCTGGTTTGTGTTGCCTCCGGTGCAGGAGTATTATTATAAATCCAAAAACCTAAGTTACAAGCCGCTACCACCCCCCCGAAAGGATTGTTCCAATCAGGCCTCTTTGATTACTATGGACCTCATCTATCCCAAAGCAAACGCACGGATTTTTATACCGCGCGAATTGGACGGAACCGGAGGGAGCGCCTTATTTGAAGTGGCGCACCGGCAACCTTCGGCCTCTGTTTTCTGGCATCTTGATGGTAAATACCTTGGGGTTACAAAAGGAACTCATCGGCTGGCGGTTGCCCCGGAGTCGGGCATGCATACATTAACCCTGGTGGATGAGTTGGGTACGGTGGTAGAGCAACATTTTACCGTTGTCGATAGAAGTAACTAACATACCACGCGTTGAAGTCAGGCATTTGAGTGGGTGTGTCCTTTGCGTAATAGCTAAACAATATTTACCTTCATCACAATTATAAAGGGTCCAACCCTTGATTTTTTAGACTAATAACGCGGTTATTTTTTTAGACTCAAGCCAAAAGCCTATGTACCGTCTATGCCTGGTAGTTTTCTGTTTGCTTCCTGTTTTTGGATTTGCGCAGGAAAAGCCCCACACCGATCAGTCACTCTATGTTGTGATTGGAGCCTTTAGCATTCCCCGCAACGCAATTGAGTTTACCGAAAATGCGCGAACGCAGGGGTATGATGCGCAGTATGAATTAAACCCTAAACGGAAGTTATTTTACGTTTACGTGCTGCATTCGGAAGATCGAAAGGTTGCGATTACCGAAACGATTCGATTCCAGAAACAATCGCCCTATCATGATACCTGGATGTATTCAGGATTGTTGGGTGATAATCCACAAGTAGTAAAGATTGACGAAGCAGAGCGCAAGGAAGCTATTGCCCAGATTGCAGCAGAGGATAAAAGCCAGGCCGCGGTTGTTCCGGTTGTTGCCGAAGTAGTTCAGGAACCAAAGCAAAAAGTAGATCAGAAGGAGGTTAAACCCGTGGTATCAAAGCCTTCATCGGAATCGGGTGAGCCTGTTACCAAGTCATTTATTTTTCGAATTACGGCTTTGGTGGATGGCGATACACTGGCCGGTGATGTGGACATTTTTGATGTGGATGCCGTCAACAAAAATCGAAAGGCTGCCACCTACCGCGGCAATGACCTGGTGAATGTGAAGCCTGTAAATGAATCCGGAAATATACTTCTGGAATGTGAGGTGTTTGGGTATCGAAAGGCTCAATTGCCGTTAAATTATTATTCTCCGGATGCGACCGAAGGCGTTCACGTTGTTAATGAGCAAATCGTTGTTCCCTTTGAGTTGGTGCGATTACAGAAAGGCGATAAGGCAATTATGTTTAACGTTTATTTCTATAAAGATGCTGCCATCATGCGACCGGAATCCCGCTATGAGGTGAATAGTTTGCTGGAAATGATGCAGGAAAATCCTAACTATAAGATCGGGATTCATGGCCACACCAACGGAAATTCAGCCGGAAAGATTATTTCAATGGGGGAGAGTAAGAACTTTTATCAGCTAAATAAGGACAATAAAGAAGGTGTAGGGTCGGCCAAAAAACTTTCAGAAGAACGCGCGTTGTTAATCCAACGATACCTGACCGAAAATGGCATCGATGCATCCCGTACCCAGGTGAAAGCCTGGGGTGGTAAACAACCCATTTATGAGGTTGACCATGCATCGGCTCATGCCAATGTGCGGGTAGAGGTTGAAATTCTGGAACATTGAGTCCCTCTTTTCTGAATACCAATCTTGAAATACTTCAAAATTTGGGGTTTACTTCGGGAAAGTATTAAATTGGGTGTTATTCCAAGATAAACCGGTATGCGGAAAACAACCATCACCCTCCTTTTCGTAGTGCTGATGTCCTCGTTGGGGGCGCAGGCGCAATCACAGACAAACTATTATGTAACCATTGGGGTATTTGCCAAACTGGACAATGCGGTCCGGTATACGAATAAGGCCAATCAAAATGGATTTAATGCGCAATATGCGATTCATCCGCGGCAGAAGTGGAATTATGTCTATTTGCTTCAAACTACAGACAAGCGTAAAGCTTACGCTTTTGTAATCCGGTTGCGGGCAGATACAGAATATAAGGATGCCTGGGTATTTACTGGAACCTTGGGCGAAGGACAAGCGGTAGTCGTGGAGGAGAAGCCGGTGGAAAAACCTGTTGAGGAAAAGCCGGTTGAAGAAAAACCGGTGGTTGTTATTGCCCCGGTTGTTACCGACTCGGTAAAAGTGGTGGAAGAGAAACCAGTGGAAGAGAAGCCGATAATCACACCGGAGGTGAAAAAGCCTTCCGGAAAACCATTCTTATTCAAGTTTGAAAATCGAGAAAACGGGGAGCCCGTTTCTGGTGTGGTTCATGTTCAGGAATCAGCCAATGCAACGCGCTATCAGGAATTCAAAGCGAATGAAATCGTGTACCTGGAAGCTCCGAAGAATGCCCGGGGCAATTACGTGATTGTTACGCAGGCGGCCGGCTTCCAGCCACAGAGTTTCATTGTGAATTATCAGGAGCCCAGTCCCGAAAAGGGAAGTGAAGGGGAAGCAATCCTGCCCATTGAACTTAGCAAGGCCAAGCGGGGCGATTATGTTGATTTCACGAACGTCAGGTTCTTCAGAAACTCGGCCATTCTCGAACCGATTTCACAAAACGAGTTGGATGGATTAGTAGATCTGATGAATGAGTCTCCCGGCTATAAGATCCGCGTGCACGGTCATTGCAATGGCACCCAGGATCGCGAAGGGTCTGTTCTTGGTACGAGCACCAATTATTTTGCGCTCGATCCTTCAAAAAATAAAATTGGAAGATTTTCGGCCAAGGAACTGACTACTGAACGGGCTGCCACTGTGAAAGCCTACCTGGTGAGTCAAGGCATCAGCGCCTCGCGCATTGACGTTAAAGGAGATGGCGGAAAAATTCCCTTGTATCCGAGTGGAGGAACCTTGGCCCAGTATAATGACCGGGTTGAAATAGAAATTACGAAACGCTAGCGTTTGCGGATAAAGAAAATCGCCTGTCGGTAATCCGGCAGGCGATTTTTTTATGTTGTCATGGCTCGTAAAATGTCGTGTTGGGTAATGATGTGTGCTTTTTCCTGATCATCCCGCACCAACAGCGCCCTGTTATTCTTGTTCAGTAAAGAGGAGAGCACATCCAGAGTGCTGTCCAGCGCTACTACCTGCATCGGTTTGTCCATGATCTCGCCAACGGCCTTGTCTTTTAAAGTCGGGTCATTAATAATCTTTTCAATCAGGGTGGAAGTGGTAACACTGCCCACAAATTCATTCCCCTCTACGACCGGCATTTGGTCAACACCCTCTTTATTCATAATGCGAATAGCCTCCCCTATGGTGGAGTGTTTTGTTACGGTGAGCAGGCTGTCTTTTCCATTGCGTTTGTAAATAATTTCCCGAGCTGTACCGTAGGAGCGTTCTTCCAGAAAGCCATGGTCTTTCATCCACATGTCGTTATACACTTTGTTGAGATACCGGGTGCCATGATCTGGTAACAGGATCACCATTACATCGTCTTTTTTTAGATTTTCCCGGGCGTATTCCAATGCCCCATGCAAGGCTGAGCCACTGCTCCAACCTACAAATAACCCTTCTTCGCGGGCGAGTTTCCGGGCTGCAATCGCTCCGTCCTTATCGGTTACTTTAATAAACGTGTCGATTACATTAAAGTCTACATTCTTCGGCAGAATATCCTCACCAAACCCTTCGGTCAGGTAGGGGTAAATTTCGTTTTTGTCAAAGATTCCGGTTTCCTTATACTTTTTGAAAACCGAACCATACGTATCTATGCCCACTGCTACCAGGTTAGGATTTCGCTCTTTCAAAAATTTAGCAGTACCGCACATCGAACCACCAGTACCTACAGTAGCAACATAGTGTGTAATTTTTCCGGCCGTCTGATGCCAGATTTCAGGTCCCGTGGTTTCATAATGCGCCTGGGCATTTGATGGGTTATCGTATTGATTGGGATAAATTGAATTGGGTATTTCCTTATTCAATTTGCGGGCAACCGAGTAGTACGAGCGAGGATCATCCGGTTCCACGTTGGTTGGGCAAACGATTACCTCCGCCCCCACCGCCCGCAGTATGTTTATTTTTTCCTGCGATTGTTTATCGGCCATCGTGAAAATGCACTTATATCCTTTGGCAACGGCCGTTAAGGCCAGGCCCATGCCTGTGTTTCCAGAAGTTCCTTCAATGATGGTGCCACCGGGTTTTAACAGACCTGCTTTTTCCGCATCCTCAATCATCTTCAGCGCCATGCGGTCTTTGGTGGAGTTGCCGGGATTAAAATACTCTACTTTCGCCAACACCGTTCCGGCAATTCCTTTCACCACGCTGTTCAGACGCACCATGGGGGTATTGCCAATCGTATCAATAATGGAGTTATAAATCATACAATGAAATTGAGAGGCAAAATTACAAAGAAGAGAGCTAACGGGAGTTAGCCTTTTACCCTGAATTTTAGAGGGAATATTACTTTCAGGCTGCGCCAGCTAAAAGATACAGCACCGCCATGCGTATGGCTACTCCGTTTTCTACCTGATCCAGAATGATGGAATGTGGCGAGTCTGCAGCATCGCTGCTCAATTCAACCCCCCGGTTGATGGGGCCCGGGTGCATGATTACGATCTGCTTCTTAAGATTGTCAAGCGTGCGTTTGGTGATGCCGTAGTACAATGAATATTCGCGCAGGGATGGGAAGTATTTGATTTGCTGCCGTTCCAGTTGGATACGCAACACGTTGGCAACATCGCACCATTCCAACGCTTTCTTAACATCAAGCTCCACCTGCACCCCCAGCGAACTGATGAACTTGGGTAATAATGTGGGTGGACCGCAGACCATCACCTTGGCTCCCAATTTTTGCAAGGCAAAGATGTTGGAAAGCGCTACGCGTGAGTGTAAAATATCTCCGATGATCGCCACTTTTTTTCCGGCTACGCTCCCTAGTTTTTCACGAATAGAATACGTGTCTAACAAGGCCTGGGTTGGGTGTTCGTGCGTGCCATCGCCTGCATTTACAATGTTGGCTTTAATGTGCCGCGCTAAAAAATGCGGAGCCCCCACACTGGCATGCCGCATCACCACCATGTCCACCTTCATGGCCAGAATATTATTTACGGTGTCCAGCAAGGTCTCTCCTTTTTTTACCGAACTGGTGGAGGCGGAAAAATTAACCACATCTGCCGATAACCGCTTTTCCGCCAGTTCGAAGGATAAACGGGTTCGCGTGGAGTTTTCAAAAAAGATATTGGCGATCGTAACATCCCGCAAGGAAGGAACTTTCTTAATAGGGCGGTTTATTACTTCTTTAAAGGTATCGGCCGTTTCAAAAATTAATTCAATGTCTTGGGCGGTGATATTTTTGATTCCGAGCAGGTGCCTTTGACTGAGCTTTGACATTGTTTTAATCCTTAGTATTGACTAACCAGATTCGGTTCTGTTTATATCCCTGGGCAACCAGTTCCACCAGCACCCGCTGCGACTCCAGAGTATCTACGTGCTTGCCAACATAATCCGCGGCAATGGGAAGATCCCGGGTGTGGGTGCGGTCCACCAATACCAGCAATTCCACTTTTTCGGGTCGGCCAAAGGCAATCATGGCATCCAACGCTGCCCGAACGGTCCGTCCGGTAAACAAGACATCATCAATCAAAATTACTTGTTTGCCTTCGATCACAAACGGAACCTTTGTTTCACTTGCTTTGGCTGGAGTATCCCGTCTGCGGAAATCATCACGGTGAAAGGTGGCATCCAGGTAGCCGAGGGGAATCTCTTTTTTGGCCAGGTCGCGCAGTTTATTTTGAATCAATTCTGCCAGAAAAATTCCACGGGGTTGTAATCCCAGAATGACACTATTGTCAAACGTATTGTGATTTTCAATCAATTCCTCGCAAAGGCGATTCAGGGTAATATCAAGCAGGTCGGAATCGAGGATGAGTTTCTTCTGCATACGCCTGCGCGAAATTAGCAAAAATCCATGGGCTCTAACTATGGATAGGCCAGCTTTACGATAAAAAATACCTTTCGATACGCCTTATCCACAGAAGCTTTGTTGCGAACGATCTGGGTACCGGAGGCATAAAAATGATGATCATACCAATAATCGAGTTTACTGCTTTCTGTATCGCGCTCCTTCACAACATCAAAGTCGAACCGGTTTTTCAGGGGGTCGGTTGTTTCGCCCTCCAACACTTGATTGTTCTGAATAATTTTTGACCGGACTAAATTCTTATGAAGATAAAACAACGAGATCGATTGATTTTGGGGTGCGATTTTAACCATTTGTTGCAACTCAAAGGTTTTAACGTCATTGATTTCAAAGCTATTGTCCCACACCAGCTTACCGCTGCTATTGAATCCGATCACGATGGCATGCGTGTATTGATAACCATCAAAAATTCGCTCACCCCGCATTAAGGAGTTCGAGTAAAAACCATAAATATTTCCACGTCCGCTCGTATATGTATAGCGCGGGTAAAAGGCTTCTCCTAACATGACGTACGAATTTTGATACGGCATTACTTCATGCACCAGGAAACGGTAGTTGAATTTAATTTTCTTGCCCTTGATCTTTCTGCGCTCAATTCTTTCTTTTACACGCTTTTCTCTTCTTGCAGTCATATAGTTAAAGAAGTTTTCAAGGTCTCCGAAATTGTGATAATTGATGACGTATTCTCCAAAAGGATTTATTTCGGCAACGAAAATTCCGCGGGAATACTCTACGTTACGACCTCCATAAACACCGGCCACTACCTGGGCGCCATTCGGCATTTTTATCGCTCTGCCAAAAATCAGGTTCCGGTTTACTTCCGGCTCCAGAATGATTGTTTTAATAAGGTCGCCATCTTCGTTGTAGGTTCTTACCCAAATGCAATTTTCCCGCTCCCAATTCTTCGCACTTACTAAAATATCAACGGTTCCATCGCTATAGGGCTTTATTTGAGTAAGTTCCCCCATTTCGTAAAAAAAGCCGGGCAGGATTTTTGACAGTTGTGATTTAAAATTGAAGTACAAGACCAGGGGTCGATAGTTGAAATACCCTCCTATCATCACTCCGGTTCCGGTGATGACAAAATCGGTGGGGTTGAATGGAATGAGATTTTTAACATTGGCGATTCCATAATTTCCATCCTCAATTTTGATGGAGATAATCTGAAAGTTTGTGGATTGTATGGACTTCATTAGAATGAAGACAAAACTGTCCTTCATCCTAATGTGTGAGATTTTATTTTCTTTGGGGATGTTAATATATCCTTTCCACGTTTCGCGTAGGGATGTATCTATTTTGATGAGTTCTATGATGTCTTCTGTTTTTCCGAGGAGCCTCCGGGATAATAATAGCCCTTTTTCCTCCAGGGAGGAGACCTGGTAATTTTCATTCTCATCCTGTTCATTTAACAAGATTTCGAGTCGATCTAGTTGGTTAACTTGAGCCTGAACGACCGGTAAACAGAGAAATGTAGCGAGAAGAAAACTAATTAATTTCAACCTTGTTGATATAAAAGACATACCGGTTAGGGTCATCCACACTTTCTGATTTATTTCGGATACTCTGATAACCCCAAACATAAAAATTTGTTTTGTACCAATACCGAATCGCAGTATTTTGGTCGGAATCATATTTGATGAAGTCTGTAGGCAATTGCGATTCGGATTGAATGGTGTCTGAAAGTACAGATCCATCCGGTAGATTGCCTACCAGGAATATTTCTTTTTCTTTTTTATAAGCCAATGCCTGGCAGTCTTCGTAGAAAATGAAGTCGGCCGTCTGCTCCACCATTCCCACTAATTTTTTGTTGTCTAATTTAATTCCGTAATCGTGAATAAATTCCCCCTGCCGATCAAAAACCATAAAGGAGGTATGAAGCATTTTAGTATCTCCGGTATTTGTATTGTTGTATTGGTAGGGTGAATTATAATACCGGTTGGTGAAGGAGTTGTAACCGTAGGCACTGTATCCGTAATACGGCATTCCATAATTCCAGCTGGGGTACGTATTCAAACTGGTGGCAGGCAGATACACTTCCGAAAGCAAGGCAAACCCTTCGGGTTGTTCTGCAAGACGCATCGGTGCGGCATACGTTTTGAAATCAGGAACAATGCCTAATTTTTTTGCTTGTACCGATTTTTGTTTGACGGAGGCCGCACGTTTTGAAGATAGGTAGTCCAGGAAATGATTGAATTGCCCGAAATCGTAATAGTGAATAGGTTGCTTGTTAAACGGATCGACCAGGGTTGTGTAGATTCCGCTGGCTTGTTTTGAGTTACCCTCTGTCCACGTTCCAGCCAGCAGCATCTCATCATTGATCAAGGTACTGGTAAGGCCTGTCAGGATGGTCAATTTAGGATCAATTTCAATTTGATCTTCCAGTAAAAGAGCCCCCTGGCTGTCAAAGGTTTTGAGTACTAAAAATTTATTCTGTTTATTAGTTCGTTCGGCAATGAGCGTATTGAATGTATTATTTGTGTTGACGCGCAAGTCCAGCAGTTCCGTCTCCGAAACAAAAAAGCCCGGAACGAGTTTCGCTTTTTCCGTTTCAAGATTGTAAAGCAGTACGGCAGGTTCGTTGGAAACATACCCTCCCAGTGCGATATTACCAGTCATGGCACAAAAATGAGTTACCCGGAAAGACAACTCCTGTTTAATCAAGTAACGATGGATGTCCTGCGTGATTGCGTGAATGGTAAACAACGTAAGGTCATTCGCTTCGTGCTCCCCATCACGATACAATAAATAAATCAAGTTGTCCTTGAATTCATAACCAACAAGCCGGTGTCTGTTTTCGATGTCGAGCTCCATCATCCACACTTCCTGTAGGGCAGTATCCAGTCGGATTAACTCCCATAACTGTTTACCCTCCTTGTACTTTTCCTTATCCCGGATCAAGGCGATGCCTGATTCGTGCATGGAAATAATGATAAAGTCCTGGTCGTTGTTTTTTTGTTCCCGCTCATATCGCGCTGATTGAGAAATCTGTCCAAAGGAAAGGGATGAAAGGACAATCATCAACGTTGTCAATCCTCCCGACCAGATACCATAGGATGCAGCCTGCATAGGTTTATTGACTCAATTCAATCACACATTCAAACTCTTCTTTTTTTACCGGTTGAACCGATAGTCTGGAACTCCGCACCAATACCATTTGACTTAACCGTTTCTCTTTTTTGATTGTTCCAAGTTCTACAGGCGACTTCAATTTTTTTATCGGCTTCAGGTCAACGGCAATCCAGTCCTTGTCCTTGGGTTCAGGATAGGCTTCTTTAATAATTTCGGCAATACCAATTACCGCCTTGTCATCTCCACTGTGATAAATGAATGCCTGATCACCCTTTTTCATGGCTTTCAGGTTATTACGGGCCTGGAAGTTACGCACACCATCCCACACGGCTGTTTTATCACGTACTAGATCTTCCCATGAAAATGTACCCGGTTCGGTTTTCAGGAGCCAATAATTCATATCCGTATCTATTAAGTTTTGATCTTTTAAGTTCTTGGAGGCATCTAAAATAGCGAAATTGTATTTGTATTTTTCGGAACTCACGGAATTTGGTGGTAATGAAGGTTCTGGTTATTCGTTTTTCATCGATTGGCGATATTGTTCTCACCACACCGGTGGTACGTGCGCTTAAAACACAGGCGAAGGAGGCCGAAATTCACTATGCAACAAAACCAAAGTTCAAGGTGCTTCTTGAATCCAATCCCTATGTCGATAAACTGATTCTATTGGAGAATGGACTTTGGTCTCTGATCCGGCAACTGCGGAGGGAGCGTTATGATTGCATCATCGATTTGCACAATAATTTACGCACGGGCATCATCAAGTTGGCACTGGGGGTACAGTCGTATAGTTTCAATAAACTGAATATAGAAAAGTGGCTGCGGGTTACTTTCAAAATTGATAAACTCCCCAATATTCACCTGGTGGAACGTTATTTGGCAACCACCGCGCCACTCGGTATAAAGGCAGATGCATTGGGACTCGATTATTTCATTCCGGAAAGCGATGAAGTACCCATTGATTGGCTCCCGGCCACACATCGCAACGGGTATGTTGCCTATGCCATCGGGGCGCAGCACGCTACCAAGAGATTGCCTCTGAAGCGCATGATTGAACTGTGCGATAAAATCAACAAACCCATCATTTTATTGGGCGGACCGGAAGATGCAATTGTCGGCCAGCAGCTTCAGGCTTTCTTTGAGCAACCCGCTGACCAGGGCTATGAAGCTGGGTTGAAAGAACTGAATAAACAGGCGATTGTTTATAATGCCTGTGGCAAGTTTAACCTCAACCAATCGGCCAGTGTATTGCGGCAGGCGAAGTATGTGTTTACCCACGATACGGGGTTGATGCACATCGCTGCTGCCTTTAAGAAAGAAATTTTTTCAATTTGGGGAAATACCATTCCCGAGTTTGGAATGTACCCCTATCGAACGCGATTTACAGTATTGGAAAACAAAAAAGTGGACTGTCGGCCCTGTTCAAAAATCGGGTATCAGAAATGCCCGAAGGGTCATTTCAATTGTATGAATGGAATTGTTTTTGATTTCTACCTTCCCTGACATGAACTTAATACGCCCGCACTAACTTACCATCCATGTAGTTCATGTACGAACGATTAACGACACGCATGCCGCCTGGCGTAGGGTAGTCTCCTGTAAAGTACCAATCGCCTGAATGACCGGGAATGGCCTTGTGTAAATTTTCCACCGTCTGGAATAACACCTGCAAGTCTGCTTTCATATCGGGTGGACGAACGATGTCTGTAATTTTTTCAGAAATTTCATCGTAAGTGAATTGGTCGTACAATCGCTTCACATAGTTAACCGGTTCCTGGTTATGTTCGGCCTGGCGACACTGCTCATAGACTTCTCCCAACAAATAATCTTTCCCCTGGTCTTTTAACAATTGAATGACTGCCCGGAAGGCAACAAACTCACCCATCTTACTCATATCGATTCCATAACAATCCGGGAACCGGATTTGCGGAGCTGAAGAGATTACCACAATTTTCTTGGGCTGTAAACGATCCAGCATTTTCAGAATGCTTTTTTCCAAGGTGGTACCCCGAACAATGGAATCGTCAATGACCACCAGCGTATCCTTCCCTTTGTTTACAACTTCGTAGGTGGTATCATAAACATGGGCAACCATATCATCGCGGTGAGAATCGTCTGTAATAAACGTTCGCAACTTAACATCCTTGATAACGATCTTTTCAATACGCGGCCGGAAGGACAGTATATCTTCCAGCGAGTCCACCGAAGGCTTGGCATCGATGATGATATCCTTTTGTTTGGCCACCAGATAATCTTCAATGCCCTTCATCATTCCCATAAAAGCGGTTTCGGCTGTATTGGGTATGTAGGAGAAGATAGTGTTCTTCAAATCAAAGTTGATGGCCTTTAAAACCTGAGGCACCAATAAGCGGCCTAACTGTTTTCGTTCCTGATAAATTTCCGGATCGGTACCCCTTGAAAAATAGATCCGCTCAAAGCTGCACGATTTCTTTTCAGTGGCTTTCATGATTTCCTGCACCTGGAACTCTCCATTTTTAGCAATCACCAAGGCGTGGCCGGGTAAAATTTCCTGAATTTGGGAGTAGTTGACATTGAAGGCCGTCTTAATGGCCGGCTTTTCTGATGCCACTACCACGACTTCTTCATCAGCATAGTAATAAGCCGGACGAATACCACCGGGATCCCGCACCACAAAGGCTGAACCGGATCCGGTCATGCCGGCCATGGTATATCCACCGTCAAAATCCTTACAAGCACGCCTTAATACGCGGGTGAGATCTAATTCATTTTCGATGATATCGGATACTTCTTTGTTGGTGAAATCATCCTTGTATTTTTCGAACAGAGACTGAACTTCAAGGTCAAGAAAGTGACCGATTTTCTCCATCACGGTAACGGTATCCACTTTGTCTTTGGGATGTTGCCCTAACTCCACCAGAATATTGAACAACTCGTCAACATTGGTCATGTTAAAATTTCCCGCCATTACCAGGTTGCGGCTGCGCCAGTTGTTTTGGCGTAGAAAGGGGTGAACGTTTTCAATACTATTCAAGCCATGGGTGCCATACCGCAGATGACCGAGCCAGACTTCTCCGCTAAAGGCCACATTTTCTTTCAGCCAGTGCTCATCCCGAAACTTATCTTTACCTTCCTTTTGAGCTTTCTTGTACTTCTTTCCGATCTTTTTGAATAAGTGTGCCACCGGTTGGGCTTTAATGGAGCGATAGCGGCTGAAAAAGCGGAACCCGGGTTTTTGATCAATCTTGATGTTGGCGATTCCGGCTCCATCCTGGCCCCGGTTGTGTTGTTTTTCCATCAGAATGTACATCTTATTAATGGCGTAGGTAGGGCCATACTTTTCGATGTAATAGGAGAGGGGTTTGCGCAATCGAATGAGGGCTATGCCACATTCATGAAGGATGGAATCGCTCATAAATTTTTAGTTCAAATCGCCCAAACTCACCGCCTTTTCCGGGAAGCTGTCAATGAGTTATTCAATTAAAGTACAAAGGTAATCCGATTAATCCATCCCATCAACAAGTCTGGCTGCAGGAAGAGATAGATTAAAGCAATAACCAGGATCAGGTGTAAAAGATTACTGAACCCGGAACTTTTTATTGAGACCCCTTCAGGCGCCTCCTTGATAAACAAAAAATAGGGGATTTTAAGGTAGAAGAAGAGCGAAACCACTGTGTTCAGCAGCCCAACCAGAAACAGAGCAATTAAAATCATGGAATGCGTCTCCTGATAGGAGGACCAAAGGGAACTGAAGATCAGCAACTTTGCGGTAAACCCGGCCGTGGGTGGTAATCCGGTTAAGGCAACCATGCCAATCAACATGGAGAATGCCGGGAACCAGGATAGGCGCCCCAAACCGGATAATGAGTTTACAGAGTTGATATCGCCATGTTTTTCGTAGTAGGTCAGAACCGCAAATACCAGGAAGTTCATCAGGAGAAAGATCGCACCATAGAAGATCGCGAAATGAATGCCCTCCAATTGCAGGGTTGTAAGACCCACCAACATGAACCCCGACTGGGCCACCGAAGAATATGCTAACATCCGCTTCGGATTGGTTTGAACCAGGGCGGAGAGATTGCCCACAAGTATGGAAGCGATTGAGATAACCGCAACCATTTCCGGCCAGAGATAAACCGACTGACCGAACAAGTAGAACGACAAAACAAGCTTAATCAAAACAGCCATCCCTGCCAGTTTGGGGACCACGGATAATAAGGCAACCACGGCAGTCGGGGCAGCTTCATACACATCGGGAGCCCAGAGGTGCAGGGGTACTGCGGCCATTTTGAAAAGGAATCCGGCCAGTATCAGCAGACACGATACCAACAGTAATGGCGATTGAGTACGCATCAAAGAATCGATAAACTGATTGGATGAAAAATCGAGTGTGCCGGCTAACCCGTACATGAGCGAAAGTCCATAAATCATGACGGCTGTTGCCACGGTCCCAAAGAGAAAGTATTTCAAACTTCCCTCTGCGCTTTTTCGATCGAAGCTAAAGCCAACCAGCAGATAAGAACTTAACGAAATAAGTTCCAGGGCCAACAGCACCATCACGAAATTCATACTCATGACCAGTAAACAAGCACCTAATACAATGGCCAACATCAGGAGGTGAAATTCTGCCGGTTCCTTTTTCTTGCCGGTAATAGTCAGTGTTAATAATCCGCCAATCAGAAACAGTACCTTGAAAAAAGCTGCAAAGTCATCGACCCTAAGCATGTTATTAAAAATGGAGCGAGGCTGTTGTGGCCAGGTGATTAGAACTACGACCAAAGCAAGTACAAATGCGAGCCCCGAAAGAGCGAATATGACATTGCTTTTTCCTTTAATAATCAAGCCAGTTGTTAATACGGCAAGTATGGAAAGTGTCAAAATTAATTCAGGCCACACATGGCCCAGGCTGTCATAAATCGAGGTGAGCTGATTAGCTAAGCCCATCGGTTTATGGAATTAATGATTCAGGGGTGAACCAGTGATTGACAAACTCAGATGCAAATGGATTGATATAATTTAACAACAGTTGTGGTAGAATTCCGAAAACCAAAGCCGCAACGGCAAGTGGCAACAACATACTGTACTCTCTGCCATTTAAATCTTTTAGGTCACCGAGGTAATGTTTCACCGCATAGGGTCCATAAAACATTCGTTGAATGGTCCACAGATAATAACCGGCTCCTAGTAAAAGTCCAAAGGTGGCTGTAATGGCCATCCACGAAGGAATCAAACCGTTAATCAACTTCGATTGGAAAGCACCAAAGAACACTAAGATTTCTCCGATAAATCCGGCAAATCCTGGTAATCCCATTGACGCAAAAAAACCGATCAATACAAAGGCAGTATAGCTTTTCATTTTAGAGGAAAGCCCTGAATAATTTTCAATGAGACGATCGTTGGTGCGATCGTACAAGACACCGGCAATCAGGAAGAGCATGGCGGAGATAATGCCATGGCTGAACATCTGGTATACTGCACCGGTAATTCCTTCTACTGTTGCGGAAGCAATCCCCAAAAGAACAAATCCCATATGGGAAACCGAAGAATAAGCGATCAGTCGTTTCAGATCTTTAGAGGCCATGGCATTCAGGGCTCCATAAATAATGGAGAGCAACCCGATGAATCCCACCAGCCAACTAAAGTAGACGGCACCCTCTGGAAAAATGGGATAGGCAAATCTTAACAACCCATAGCCGCCAAATTTCAATAACAAGGCGGCTAATATTACAGATATTGGAGTGGGCGCCTCTACGTGAGCATCCGGCAACCACGTATGAAAAGGTACAGCTGGAAGTTTGATTATGAATCCAATAAACAAAAGTAAGAATGCCCAGAGCCGGAACGAGTAGGGCCCGAGGTACGAATTCGAATCCAAAGCCAGTGCTGATCCGGAAATCAGGTTGGCAGGATCTTGCATATGAAGTACGTTGAAGGTGTGGACAAGGTCTGCCTGCCCGGGTGTTTTCGTTGAGAGGTAGAGTCCAACCAGTACAATCAGAATGAAAATAGAGCCCAACAGTGTGTAAAGAAAAAACTTGATCGATGCATATTCCCTTTTTGGCCCCCCCCAGATTCCAATCAAAAAATACATGGGCAGCAACATGAATTCAAAGAAGACGTAAAAGAGAAGAAAGTCGAGTGCACAAAAGCTACCCAAAATGGCGCCATTCAAAATCAACAGTAATACAAAATAACCTTTCCGATTTTGTTCAATCGTCCAGGAAGAGAGGGTGGCGATAAACATAATGAAAACAGACAAGGCCACCAGAGGAAAGCTTAGACCATCAAGTGCAACAAAATACTCTGCCTGTAATGCACCCCATCCTCCGAGATTCATGGCAATCCAGGGTGTTTTTTCAATGAGTTGATAGCCCGCGTTCAATTTAAAGTTGAGAACGATGGCAAGCAGGATCACCAACTGAAAGATATTTACTGTTAAACTCACGGCCCTGAAAGCATTCGACAGACGTGCTGGTAGGGCCAGAATTACCAGGGCTGCGACTATTGGGATGAAGATGAGGTAAGACAGTAAGTGCATCAGTAAATAATCCAAAGTATAAAAATAAGGAGGCCCGCCATCGCCCAAAGCAGGTACGATTGAATTTTTCCATTTACAAGGGATCGCGCCAACATTCCGACTCCACGAGCCGCACTGGCCGAACCATTAACAAGGCCGTCTAAAATGTAGCGATCAGTCCAACTGGTGATAAAAGCCAGCGTTACCTGAACATAAACGAGCCGGTGAATGGATCGATCGATCAGATATTTATCGACAGACGAAGTGATCCTGGAAAATAGAAGAGATAGGTTGATGATTTGGAGATCAATCCAATCTAAGAGATGATGCGGTGCCAGCCATTGTGCAACCGCTTTCGTGCTTCTCTTGCGATAGAGTAGATACCCAACGAATACGGATACAATAATGAGTGATACCGATATGACGGTTATACTTAAGGGTGTGTTGTGGGTTGTGCCCTGTAGCCAATTGGTTAAGGAGTTCAGCTGACCCTGATAAAAGAGAAATGAAATTGACCCCAGAGCAAGGATCAGGACGGGTATTCTCATGATCACAGGCACCTCGCGTACCGGATTGTGATTTTCCTTGCCAAAGAAAACATACCACACCAAACGGAATGTATAAAGTGGAGTGAGGAAGGAGACCATCCACACAGCAAGAAAAACTATCCATCGCATTGAAAACATAGGTCCAGCCCAGGTCTGCATATCCGTTAAAATCATTTCTTTGGAAATAAACCCGGTGGTTAAAGGCAGTCCGGCCAGGGAGGCGGCACAAATCAAAAAGCCAAGACATGTTACCGGCATGTGTTTTCTCAATCCGCCCAGGTTGCGGATGTCCTGAACATCGAAAGCGGGTTGTTCATGCTTATTGACATGATGCATGGCGTGAAGGATAGACCCAGCGCCAAGAAAAAGTCCTGCTTTAAAAAATGCATGGTGTAACAGATGTTCGTATGCACCTTGTATTGCACCTGATCCAATGGCCATTACCATCAATCCCAATTGCGAAATGGTTGAGTAAGCCAGAATCTTTTTGATATCGAATTGTACCAAAGCTCCGAGGGCACCCCAAACGGCCGTGATTGCACCGACACTTGTGACAATCAAAAGACTATTGGCCGTAAAAATTGGTTCGATGCGGATTAAAAGAAATACTCCCGCTGCCACCATGGTTGCTGCGTGGATCAAGGCCGATACGGGTGTTGGGCCCTCCATGGCATCGGGCAGCCAGTTTAAGAGTGGAAACTGTGCCGACTTGCCAACGACTCCAAAAAAGATGCAGATCCCGGCTGTTGTCAACCAGGCTGGATCAATAGCCGTAAAGGTGCCAATGTCCAGACTACCGGCTTGTGACCATAGAATCATTAATCCAATCAAAAATCCGAGATCCCCAACTTTATTTAGTAGAAAGGCTTTGGTGGAAGCCCGAGCGGCCGCTGGCTTTTCATTCCAATGTCCGATCAACCGGTACGAGCTGAAACCGACCAATTCCCAAAAGCAAAACGTTACCAATAGGCTGCTGCTCATTACGAGGCCTACCATGGCAAATGTGAAGAATCCCAACTGGCTGAAGTAACGGATTACATTTTTGTCTTCGGCCATGTACCCTATTGAAAATACATGCACGAAAAAAGAAACCCAGGAAACCACGGCCACCATTGTTAGCACCGTTTGGTCGAGGAGAAAACCAATCGAAACGATTTTGTTGTTGATGGTAAACCAAGGGATCGAAAATTCCTGATCGGGAGTGCCAGCATCAGCTAACAGAACAGCAGCGCCTAGCGCAGTCAACAATAAGAAAAAGCTGTTGATGAGGGGAGTCAACCAGGAAAATTTTTCCTTGATAAGATAGGCGATTCCTGCTGCGAGTAATGGAGTACAAAGAACGCTTACTGCCAAGCCCTGTGAAAACGATATGTCAGAAATTGGGATCACAATTTTTCGTGTAAGTCCCGAAACTGATCCGGAACCACAGTTTGATAAAACCGATAGGCTTTTAATAGAATCGCAATGCCAACGGCTGCTTCGCATACCGCCACGATGATGATGAATAAGGCAAACAACTGGCCATCCAATCCGGGAGTTGATTGATTAAAGGCAACCAGGTTCAGATTAGCTGCATTCAACATGAGTTCAATGCCCATAAGAATCAGAATCGCATTCTTTTTTGTGAAAACAATAAGCAATCCTGAACAGAATAGGAAAACACTCAGATAAAAAAGCAGATCGGTTTTATTCATTCGGATGTTTTTTGTACCAGGAGGCTGTGAAGGCCGCTCCCACGAGGCACACCAGCAGAAGCACTCCACTCACTTCAAATGGAGCTACATAGTTGCTCATCAATTCGATTCCAATGGCCTGGCTATTCATAGAAACTTGGGAAGCAATTAGGCTCTGGAATTGAGTTTGATGATAAGAAATTATTAAAACCGAAGCTACCCCACTGGTCAGAGCGATTCCAAAAAACCAATGGGTTGCTGCTGTAAGCAGCGGTTTCCCGGCAATTCGGTTGGTCAACATGATTCCGAAAATGATCAGCACCAGCACCCCACCCGCATAAATCAGCAATTGTGTGGCTGCTAAAAATTCCGCGTGAAGCAAAGCAAAAATGCCCGCCAGCGAAATCAGGCAGCCCATCAGGCCCAGCGCGGCATACATCAGATTCTTATGAACAATCATCAACAGGACGCTACTTACGCAGGTTCCAACCAATACATACAGTATGATCTCTTGCAAAATCATTCGGGTATATCTGGACTAGTGGGTGGTTTTATTTTTGGTTTGAATGCTGGCTTGGTAGCGGGTGCGCTGGTTGAGGTTGCTGATTGCGTTTTCACCTGTTGATACTCTTCCCATTCTTTCTTTTTGTTTTCAATTTCATCGGTACTCATCGAACCAAATGGGAAATTGTGATTGGTAATATTAAATGTAGCAAAGTCATACTCCTTGGTCATCGTGAGGCATTCTGTTGGGCAAACCGTGGTACACAATCCACAAAAGCAACACTTGGCCATATCGATGTCAAACTTGGCGGCATAGATTCGCTTCGGGGTGCCATCCGATGTTTTTCCAAACTCTTCAGCAGCGCGAATGGGTTCAATGGTGATGCAATTCACCGGACAGATTTTAGCGCACTTATCGCAAACAATGCAATCGTCAATTTCATTGTGCAATTTATAGCGCCCGTTGTCGGGAACAGGAATGGTTTCATAGGGATATTGTACTGTAGCAATTCCGGTTTGCTGATCAAAATAGCCTGATTCTTGAATGGAAACCTTACTTCTGCTCTTTCGGGCCTTAAGAATATGCGAAAAGGTAAGTCGCAAACCCTGGGTGAGGGTGCGAATTGATTGGGTGAGGCCAGCCCAGTAGGTAATTTCTCTTTCCATCTATTGTACAAACAAAAATAGAAGGAAATTGCTTATGGCCTTTACGAAGCTTTCTTTATCGTAAAATAAAAGGTGCTGCCCTTACCTTCTTCACTTTGAAGCCAGATTTTACCACCGTTCTTCTCAACAAACTCCTTGCATAAAATCAGACCCAATCCGGTACCTTTTTCGTTGGCCGTTCCTCGGGTGCTGTAGCCTGACGTTTTCTCAAAAAGAATTTTTTGAATATCGGCTCGAATACCTACCCCGTAATCTTTGATGGATATTTCAATGGCATCTCCTTTTTCGGTGGCGGTCGCTTCTACGAGGCCTCCTTTTTCCGAAAACTTGATGGCATTTAAAATCAGGTTACGAAATACAAGGTTAATCATATTATGGTCGCCTACCCCCACAAGGGTAGGAGAAACATTGTTCACCAGCTTAATTTCTTTCAAATGAAGTGAACTCAATAACTTAAAGTTTTCTTCAATCATCGCTGCCAGATTAATTTTCTCAGGCTGGATTTTCAATTTATCCATTTGCAGAAGAGCCCAATCCAATAAATTGCTGATTAATGTTCGTGTATGATTGAATTGTACTCTCAATTCTTTGGTAAGATTCGAGAACTCCTCCCGAGTGATCTGGTCGTTATCCATTAGATCCAAAATTCCCGAAAGCGCATTGATCGGTGAGCGTAAGTCGTGCGATATGATCGAAAAGAATTTATCCTTAACCTGGTTCAGTTGTTCTAGTTCGAGGCTTCGTTTCTTGATTTCTTCCTGGTGTTCAATCAACAGTTTATTGATCCTAATTCTGCGCTGACCACTTCGATAGACCGTGAACAATAGAATTCCTACGAGGGCAATTACCACGACCAGAATGTTCCGAAGGAATTCTTCTCTTCGTAATTCGGTTTCTTGTTGTGTTTTTGCTTTGCTCAGGGCTGCGATTTCAAAATCTTTAGTTTCGGTTTGAAACCGGAGTTGATCCTGAAAAACCTTTTCAACCATATCCTGGCTGAAAAGAGAGTCTTCCATTTCTTTATAGTTTTTATGATAGTCTAATGCAGTTTTATAATCTCCTTGACGTTCTGCCAGTTCAGAGAGTTGCCGATAGCAATCAATTTCCATTCGCTCGGCATTAAATCCTTTTGCAGTTTCCAGACTCCGGCCGATTAACCCCTCCGCTTCGTTGAAGCGCTCTTCTGAAATAAGAATTTTGGATACACCTAAGTTGATCTCAGCAACACCAAAATCGTTGCTGGCTAGCCGATACAGCATTGCCGCAGTATCGTAATACGCCAATGCTTTTTCTGAGTCACCCAATTCAAAATTCAACTGAGCCAGGTGCTTTAATGCGCGTGGTTCAATAACCGTGATGTTGCGCGAACGAATGCTGTTGAGAGCCTGCTGAAGGTATTCTTCTGCCTTTTTATAATCCTTCTTTCGTAAGTAGACATCGCCAATGACCTCTTGCGTGTAGGGAATACCGTCTTCATCCTGTATTAAGTCACTTATTCTTGAGCTTACATTAAAGTGATCGAGGGCCAGATCATATTGGCCCAACTCATTCAACACACGACCGATGTTGAAGATGGCTTTTGTCATTTTGAGCGAATCATCGATAGCCCGTGCCACGCGATAGGATTGAGTAAAATAGTAATAGGCTTCATCATACTTGCCGATATCGTTATAATCATTACCTAAAAAGTTCAACGACTCTGCGATGGCAGAGCTGTCACCATCGGCAATTACCAATTGCAGGTTTTCGTTGTCCAATCGAATAGCCCGTGTGTAGTCACCACTCAACGTGGCCAAAAAGGCTTGTTGCGTCAGCGATTTTGGTTTTGCCCATGGCCACCCGTTCGTTGCAACCAGCTCTGCGGCCTGAGTTGAATATTTTTCGGCCTTCGAAAAATCCCGGTATTGAAATTCTTCCGATAAACTTAATAAGGCAATAAATTGTGCAGAGTCGGAGGTGGCATTACGAAGCACATTTTCCAGACTGTCAACAACGGGTTGAGCGAATGACTTTCCAACCAGAAGAAGTCCGAGTGAAAATAGAAATATCGGTTTGAATTTACCCCGGGTCACAGCAACACCAATTTCCAAATTGAACAAATAATTACGATAACTAAAGCCACCGGTGTTAAAAATTTCCAACTCAAGGCTGTTAGTTGATCAAGACGAATACGGGGATATGTCCAGCGTACCCACATCTGTAAGGCAACCAGTAAAAGGGTTTTGGAGATCAACCAGAAGATTCCCCAGATATGAATGCCGATTGAACCGGAGCCACCGGTTGTCCAATCCGCTAGTGCCACGGAGCCGATATTGGGTAACGGTGTGTTCCAGCTTCCCCAAAAGAAGATGACGCCCACAAAACTTACCAACAGCATCATGGCATATTCCGCCAACATGATAACTGCCCAGCGAAAGCCAGAATATTCCGTTTGAAAACCAGCCACCAATTCAGATTCTGCTTCCGGTAAGTCAAAAGGGGCCCTGTTGCTTTCTGCCAACGAAGCAATTAAGAAAATGATCCAGGCAAAAAATAGTACGGGCATTCTGAAAACATTCCACGAAAGAAATCCACCCACAGAGGTGATATCGATACCCAATGACTTAATACCAAACAGATAGGTTATTTGATTGGACAGAATTCCTTGTTGATAAGAAATCTCTTGTAAGTCCATAGACTGACCGAGGATACACACGGATAAGATGGATAAACCGAGGGGAACTTCATATGAAATGATTTGTGCGGCCGAGCGGATAGTACCCAGCATGCTGTATTTATTATTGGATGCCCAACCGGCTACCACAATGCCGATAACGTCT
This sequence comes from uncultured Ohtaekwangia sp., assembly GCA_964488465.1. Classification (GTDB taxonomy): domain Bacteria; phylum Bacteroidota; class Bacteroidia; order Cytophagales; family Cyclobacteriaceae; genus ELB16-189. The sequence continues at coordinate 188,027 of CAZAUN010000002.1, forward strand.
AACGAGATGATCGCCAATAAAAAGAAAAGAGCGGATGAAAAAGGAGCCACCGACCAGGTCGGAGAAAGTGGAAGTACGCTGAATCCCAAAAAGATCGGTACAAAAATTAGGAGGGGAGCAATTTTAAAGAGCTTTTTATCTGCTGCAGCAGGCACGATATCTTCTTTTTGAAGCAGCTTCATCAGATCGGCAACCGTTTGCAGCAGGCCGTAATATCCCACTTCCATTGGCCCCAGCCGATCTTGCATAAAGGCTGATATCTTACGTTCTGCATAAACGGCCATCACGGCGTAGAGCACCAGGAAAGGCAGAATAAAAAGTAACGTAGTGAGCACTTATTCTTTAATTTAACTCCAAAGGTGAATTTTTATATCAAATTAAAATCTTCTGAATTGAAGAAAAACCTACATACTTTACTTATTACTTAATTCCAAAGTGGATGCCGTTCCAGGGCAACCAGTTCGTGAAAGAACAACCGGGTGGAAGCTTCAAAAGCTTCGGTATAATCGGAAACAAAAAAGTGATGTTCAGGTTTACCGCTTTGATTGAGAAGTTGATTCTCAATGAGATAATCACGCAACGCTTTGGCTACTATTTCTGCCGAATCAAGCACATCAATTCGATTGTGATAATACTCGTTTATTTCTTTTTTGATTAACGGATAGTGGGTGCAAGCGAGGACTAATGCATCAATATTTTCCAGCGTTGCATCAGATAAATATTGAGCGATGATTTCATGACTGATTTGATTGTTGAAGAAGCCCTCCTCAATCATTGGTGCAAGGAGGGGTGTTGCCAGCGAGCGCAGGATAATGTTTTTATTACCCTCGTTAAGCTTTTGCGCATACATACCGGATTGCACCGTTCGCTTTGTTCCAATCAAACCGATGGTTTTTCCTCCATAATGCCGGATCAGGTAATCCACCATCGGATCAATTACGTTGATGATGTGGGCATCCTTTCGTACATACTCTTTTAGTAATTCGTAGGCTGCTGAGCTGGCTGAGTTGCACGCGATAACAATTACTTTACAGCCCTTCTTTAATAGTACATCGGCAATTTTGATGGAATAAGCCTGAATGGCCGCCTCCGATTTATCCCCGTACGGCAGGTGGGCTGTATCCCCAAAGTAAATCATGTTTTCATGAGGCAATAATTGTCGAATGGCATTGGCTACGGTAAGGCCACCGATACCACTATCAAAAATTCCAATGGGGGCACTAATGCTTTTATTCATGAAATCACAAAAATAGCTGCTGTGGGCAGGAATTCGTAATATTGCGCCTAAACTTTAAAACCTGACAGTCATGGGTAATAATCTGCTTAAAGGAAAAAAGGGGATCATCTTTGGAGCGTTGGATGAAAATTCAATCGCTTGGAAAACTGCGTTAAAGGTAAAAGAAGAGGGAGGCAAATTTACGCTCACAAATGCCCCCATCGCCATGCGCCTGGGCACCATCAATCAGTTGGCAAAAGTGTGCCAGGCAGATGTGATTCCTGCAGATGCTACCTCGGAACAGGATCTCAGCAACCTTTTTACAAAATCCATGGACGTGTTGGGCGGCAAGCTTGACTTTGTTCTGCACTCCATTGGAATGAGTCCCAACATCCGCAAAGGAAAAGAGTATGGTGATATGAATTATGATTGGTATTTAAAGACCATTGACATATCTGCCTTGTCATTCCATAAAGTTTTACAGGCCTCCGAAAAGTTGGATGCCATGAACGAGTGGGGGTCGGTAGTTGCCCTAAGTTACATTGCGGCACAGCGCGCCTATCCCGATTATACCGATATGGCCCAAGCCAAAGCCATGCTCGAATCGATTGCCCGCAGCTACGGCCAGCGCTATGGAACCAAAAAGAAAGTGCGCGTGAATACGATTTCACAATCACCAACCAAAACTACAGCGGGCACCGGCATCTCGGGATTTGATGTGTTTTTTGATTTTGCGCAGATGATGTCACCCCTTGGAAATGCAACTGCCGAAGATTGTGCCAATTACATTACCGTTATGTTCTCCGATTACACACGCATGGTAACGATGCAGAACCTGATGCACGATGGTGGATTTTCTTCCTCCGGCATAACAAATGAGTTGGTTGCACGATTATCCAAGTAAGGCAGGCAAGACGTGGTCGCCTTTCCACCTTGTAAGATCAACCTGGGCCTGCGGATAATTTCTAAGCGACCGGACGGGTATCATAATCTGGAAACCTGTTTTTACCCGGTTCCCTGGACGGATGTTTTAGAGATTGTTCGTTCGGATTCGTTTTCATTCACCCAATCCGGATTGCCAATTCCCGGTCATGAAGCAGACAACCTTTGTGTTCGTGCTTATCGGATGCTTCAACAAGAATTTCAATTAGCACCAGTAAAAATTCACTTGCACAAAGTGCTGCCTACCGGGGCAGGTTTGGGCGGAGGATCTTCTGATGCCGCCTATTCGCTCCGTCTTTTAAATCAGATCTTTGAGTTAAGGCTGTCAACCGAACAACTCAACCAGTATGCTGCTCAATTGGGAAGCGATTGTTCATTTTTTATTCAGAACAACCCCATGTTGGGAAGTGGTCGGGGCGAGATCTTATCGCCTTGCGCTGTTACATTAACGGGGTTATTTGTCGTGTTAGTGAAGCCGGAAATTCATATCTCGACTGCTGATGCCTACGCAAACGTAACGCCAGGAAAGCCCGATCAATTCTTGACAAAGGTGCTGGAAAGTCCTATTTCCAGTTGGAAGAATATCCTCATTAACGATTTTGAGAAATCAGTTTTTGAAAGGCACCCGATCATCCGAAAAATCAAGAAAGATCTGTATGAAGCGGGTGCATTGTATGCCAGCATGAGTGGATCCGGGGCCTCGGTATTCGGCATTTTTAATACACCCGTCAATCTAAAAGGGACCTTTGCGGGAATGACTTACTGGGCCGGCACGGTATTCTGAAATTTTTTCTTTAATATCGGATAGAGAACAACCGCACTCAAAACGATGAAGGTGCCCATATAAAAGTTAAGACTCATCACTTCCCGGCTGCCAAAAATGATCAACGCCAGAAGGATACCATACACAGGTTCCAGATTCAACGCCAGTTGTATAAAGAAAACAGAAATTTTTCTGGAGAGATTGATCGATACCGAGAATGCATAGACAGAGCAAGCCCACGCCATGATGGCGATGTACATCCAATCCAAAAGAGAAGCATTTAGATTTAATGGAGTGTGCGTAAGTGCCTGGTAGATGGGCATGAACAATAGAATGACGAAGCAAGCTCCCAGCATTTCGTAGAACGTAATGGCATAAGCATTTACCCGGTGGATGAGTTTTGAATTGATGACACTGAATATCGCAGCAGTCAATCCGGAAATAACTCCCAGAAAGAGCCCGAGAGGATGTTGAAAATTGAAGGCAAGAATGATCCCAAGGCCGATCAACACAACACACCCCAATCCGATTTCCAACCAATGAATTTTTTTTCCTTTTACCAGGGGTTCAATGAGGGCCGCCCAAAACGAGCAGGTGGCAAACCCAACTAGACTGGTGGAGGGATTTGAGATTTTTCCGGAACTAAAGAAAGTAATCCAATGAATTGCTACGATGATGCTGGTGAGAAAAATTTTGAGGAGGTCGTTACCGAATACGGAAAATTGTTTTTGAAGGAACAGCATAACCACGCCCATCCCCACGGCAGCCAACAGGGTACGATAAAAAACCATCTCCACCGAGGGAATGGAAATAAGCTTTCCCAACACTGCGGTGAAGCCCCAAAGAAAAACAATGAAATGAAGTTTAAAATAATCTTGGGTTGTGGCGGTCACCGGGGTACATATTTATACAAGCCCATTGAAATTAATGCAAACACCCCGTTCGGCAACCAGGCAGCCAGTAGGGGCGGAAGCGAACCGGTTTCCGCAAAAGTACGAGTCATGGTAAAAAACAGGATGAAAACGAAGGATAACATAAACCCCAGGGCAATCTGAAATCCGGTTCCGCCCCTGCTCTTTTGCGAGGAAACGATGGCACCCATAAACACCAAAACAAAAATCGTAAATGGAGTAGCAAAGCGAATTTGTTTTTCTACCTCATAGATTTCTACCCCGGTCGACCCGCGGAAACGCATTTTTTCAATATGCTGCGTTAGCTCCGGTATCGTCATTCCATCATAGCCACGGTCATTGGCTGCAAAATCTTTTGGCGTAATGGAGAGGGTGGTGTCCATGGTTTCGCCCCGGCTGCTGAATGGCAATCCCGGTGTATTTCTGACCTGAAAGAGTGTGTCCACCTTTTTCATTCGCCAGTAGCGTAATGTCCATTTTTGTTTTACCGAGTCCCACTGAATATTTTCTGCAGAAAGTTTTTCAACCAACCGATTGTCTTCAAAACGTTCCAGTGAGAATTGGTTGCCCGTGTTGGCGTGATTGTTGAAAAATTGTATAAAGAGCATCACATTCGGCTCGATCTGCATGTGGATGTTGGTACGGCTACCCAGGTTGCTTTTCTTAAAGTACTGCATCTCAAAAACAAGTCGTTCCTGATTTGATTTCGGAATCACCCATCCATTTAAATAAAAGCTTAAACTGGCGATGATCGCAGCGGAAATAAAGTAGGGTACTAACAATCTGCGGAAGCTGACACCGCTGCTCAGTATAGCAATGATCTCGGTGTGGGCCGCCATACGGGAGGTTACATACACGATGGCAATGAACACCGTTATGGGTGAAATCAATCCGGCAATCCATGGGATAAAGTCGGCATAGTATCCCAGCACTTGTTCTCGACTCAGGTCATTCACCACAAACTTCTCGATCTTTTCGGTAATATCAATTACTGTGATGATCGCCACCAGAATGATCACCACGTAAAAAAAAGTGGCAAGGATTTTCTTAATAATATAGCGATCCAATATGGTCATGGCAGCATCAGAGCCGTTGGGATACTATTTTTACCATCTTGTTTTTCCATTCGAGAAAGGTCCCTTTTTCAATCTGTTGCCTCGCTTCACGCACCAACCACAGATAGAAAGTGAGGTTGTGGATGGAAGCAATTTGCGCGCCTAAAATTTCTTTGGAGATAATCAGGTGCCGAAGATAGGCTTTTGAATAATGGGTACTCGCGTAACCTCCCAAGCCGGGATCAATCGCGGAGAGATCATCTTTCCATTTTTCGTTCCGGATGTTGATGATCCCCTGGGTTGTAAACAGCATTCCATTACGGGCATTGCGGGTAGGCATTACACAATCAAACATATCAATACCCAACGCGATGGACTCCAGGATATTCTCCGGGGTACCAACCCCCATCAGATAGCGAGGTTTATCGGCAGGTAAAATCGCACACACCAGTTCCGTCATCTCGTACATCATCTCGTGAGGTTCGCCCACGGATAAGCCCCCAATCGCATTTCCTGGCTGTTGCTGGCTAGCAATAAATTCAGCGGATTGGGCTCTTAGATCTTTGTATACGCTGCCCTGCACAATCGGAAACAGCGATTGTTCATATCCATATTTTGAGCCGGTGGACTGTACTTGCCGGATGCATCTTTCCAGCCAGCGGTGGGTTAGTTCCATCGATTTACGCGCATAAGAATATTCGCAGGGGTAGGGAGTACATTCATCAAATGCCATAATGATATCCGCACCAATTGAACGTTCAATATCCATGACACCTTCGGGTGTAAAAACATGACGTGATCCGTCAATGTGGGATTTGAATACCACACCTTCCTCCGTTATTTTCCGATTTTCACCCAGGGAATATACCTGATATCCCCCGCTATCGGTGAGCAGGGGCCTGCTCCAACCTATGAATTTGTGTAACCCTCCGGCTTGTTCAATCAATGGAAGCCCGGGCCGTAGATATAAGTGGTAGGTATTTCCTAAAATTATTCGGGCGTCTATGTCTTGCTCCAGCTCGCGCTGATGAACGGCTTTGACGGATCCGGCTGTACCCACGGGCATAAAAATGGGGGTGGGGATTTCTCCATGATCGGTGGTAAGGAAACCTGCCCGGGCTTTTGAGTGTGGATCCTGGGCGGTAAGTGAAAATTTCATGTGGGCGCAAAGTTAACCCCGATGCACACGGACTCCAAATCGATTGATTGGAAGTCTTAACTGACCAAGTGTAACCATATAGATTAAAACTTCGCCATTTCTCATAAGCCTTTATCTTTGTCCGTTTATACCAGCAACCTTGTTCATACTTACACTCATTTTAGTTTCCATCCTGGGTATTCAGGTCATTTATTTGATACTCCTCCTCTATGGAATTACAAAATCTGATCGGCATCCAGCGCAGCCGGCTCATGGGGTTTCGGTTATCATTTGCGCACACGATGAAGAAGAAAATCTTCGGGAGCTTGTGCCAATGTTGCTGACACAGGATCATCCGGATTTTGAAATTATTGTTGTTGAAGACCGGTGCAACGATGGAACCTTTGACTATTTACGTGAAGCAACACAACACCATGTCCGGCTTAAGCTGGTACGGGTAATTCATAAACCTGATCACATTACCGGCAAAAAGTTCGCACTAACATTAGGTATTAAAGCGGCCCGGTATGATTGGGTGTTATTAACGGATGCGGATTGCCGCCCTGCCAGTAATCAATGGATTAAACACATGACCGAGCGCTATGATCAACATACGCAATTGGTATTGGGTTTCTCGCCCTATACAAAACGATCTGGCTGGCTGAATGCATTCATTCGATTCGAATCACTTTTAACAGGAATTCAGTTTATGTCTTGGGCTAAATTAGGGATCCCCTATATGGGTGTAGGCAGAAATCTGAGCTATAAAAAGTCACTGTTTTTAGAGAATAAAGGATTTCATCGTCACCAGGAGATTACCGGGGGCGATGATGATTTGTTTGTGAACCGGCATGCCACCCGTTTAAACACCGCGGTGGCGATGGGGAAAGAATCCATCACGATTTCTCAACCCAAATTAACCTGGCGGGAGTTTTTCCATCAAAAACTACGGCATTTGTCGGTAGGTAAGCATTATCGGTTTTCAGATAAATTGTTGCTAGGAATTTTTACGAGTACCTGGATTTTAACGTGGTTCTCTTTGCCTGCTTACGTATTTACTTCCTTTACTTTTATTTTGTTGGGTGCTTTTGGCTTTCGGCTGATTTTAATGGGCTTTCTGATGTGGAAAGGCGCACAAAGGTTGGGAGGCAGTATCGAAGTCTGGAAAGTACCAGTTTTAGATATTATTTTCGCCTTTTACTATCTTGTCACGGGCCTCAGGGCGTTGGTAGTTAAACGGATTAAATGGAAGAAGTAGAGGACAGTCGATTTTCACCGAAAGCGCTTGAAGATTTCAAGTTGATTGACATGGCCGTAGGTGGCGATGACAAAGCCTATGCGAAGTTGTTGCTGCGGTATCGAAAGGCCGTGTATCACATGGTCCTTAAAATGGTGCGTAACATTGATGATGCCGAAGACCTTACCATGGAATCCTTTTCTAAAGCGTTTCGCAGCCTGAGCCGCTTTAAGAAGGATTATACTTTCAGCACGTGGTTATTTCGGATTGCAACCAACAATGCGATCGATTTCATTCGAAAGCGAAAACTAAATACGCTCAGCATACAAAACACCTACACGGACGATGACGGGCAATCGGTAGGCATGGATGTGGAGGATGACGGAATACTCAACCCCCAGGATGAAGCCATCAAGGCTCAAAAGGAAGAACTCATTCAATTGTTCGTCAACATGCTGCCCTCCAAGTATCAAAAGCTGGTTCGATTGCGGTATTTTCATGAACTCAGTTATGAGGAAATTGCCGAGGAGTTAGAGGCGCCCTTGGGAACAGTAAAGGCGCAATTACACCGCGCTCGTGAGTTATTATATGATATGGTGAAGAAAAATAAAGAGCATATTTAATTGCTCTTTTTCACTCAAAACCCGCGTTTTTTAGTTTCCGAACCAAACATGATTTTGTTTTTTTTGGCAATTACCTATTTTTGAAGTTGTGAAAAGAGGATTTTCCATATTTCTACTTGCCATCTTCCTACTCAATGTACTGGGTTATTATGGAGTATTTGTGGGGCTTCAATTCAAGAATATTCAGGAACTGCAAGCCCGGTTTGATGACGATGACTATGCGCGTGAACACGAAGTAACGATTAAAGTACCCATCACCATTCCGTACGCAACAGACTCAAGGGAGTATACACGGGTGGATGGGGAGTTTGAACACGAAGGCGAAGTGTACCGCATGGTTAAGCAAAAACTCCAAAAAGACACTTTATATATAGTATGTGTTAAGGACATTACTTCCAAGGATATCAAGCAAGCCTTGGCAGACTATGTAAAAACTTTTACCGACAAACCGGTAAGTGAAAAGAGCCAGTCCAAATCGTTGCAGAACCTGATTAAAGATTATATGGTGACATCCACCACGCTTGAATCAACAAGTATGGGTTGGAACCATGTGCTTACCATAAGCTTGAAGATGAATGCTCTTCAATCATTGACTATTCCTTTAAATAGTCCACCCCCCAAAGCCTAATTTTCTAAGATCCATCCCGGATCACACCATCCTGCCAACAGGATGTTCACGCAGTTATTCTTAACAGCATCAGAATCGGATTTCCGGCTTGCTGTTGAGGTCGCTGCCAACTTCAATACACTAACCAACCTATTTAAATATTTAAATGAAAAAACTTTTACTGATAGGTGCATTTAGTCTGGGCGCCACCGGATGGATGTACGGCCAAACATTCTCGGATGCTGTCATGATGAAGAAGCAGGAGATCTGTTTCGCGTTGCTTTATGATCATGGAACCTGGGATCACTATTGGGAAGGAGAAACCCGAATTGTGAATGGGAACGTAGGTACACTTACCCGCCAGATGGTGTTGCCAATGGTGGCCTATGGGATCACCGATAAACTGAATGTGCTAGTAGCAACACCATATATTAAAACAAAATCGTCCGGAGGACAACTGGCCGGTGTGGAAGGCTTTCAAGATGTAAGCCTTGGGTTGAAATATGAAGTCATTAAGAAGGATTTTGGCAAAAACAGAATCTCTGCGTTAGGAGTTGCCATGTTTGGAACCCCGATGTCAAATTATTTGTCGGATTACATGCCTTATAGTTTGGGGTTGGGAACTCAGGAGTTTACTGTTCGAGCAATCGGTCAGTATGAATATAACAAAAAATTTTATGGACGTATTTCAGCAGCTTACCTATGGCGAGGCCAAACGGAGGTGGAGCGCGATTATTACTATAACAATGGAAGTTACTACACTACCTTTATGGATGTACCAAACGCTATCAATTTCCAAGGCATTCTGGGTGCTTGGGTGTTCAAACATTCCCTCAAGTTGGAAGCCAGCTACCAGGTATATTCTTGTGTAAGCGGTGACGATATCCGCAGGTGGAATGCCCCGCAGCCCACCAACAAGGCGGAGTATGATCAGATTGGATTTTTTGCCCAGTATTTTTTTCAAAAGTACGTGAAAGGATTAGGCATCGTGGCTACCTACAATCAGATGATTGATGGTAGAAACATGGGTGAGTTTACCAATGTGGGTGGAGGATTAACATATCAGTTTAAATTTTAAAAGCCAAGTAATGAAAACACGCATCTTCAAATTTGCCATCATAACATATCTTGGAACCATGGCCATCAGTTGTGATAATGAATTACCCACCCATGCCAATTTTTCTGCTTATGAATTTTCAGATCTCGATGAAAATGGAGGCACGTGGGCACCGATTCTTTTGGCGAGTTCCAGTCAGATCGTTGTCAACCCCCCGGCTGATGTCAACTCTTCAGAATACCAGGCGGAGTTGGCAGAGTTAAAATCAGCTGCTCAAAACCTAAGTGGTGATAAGATTGAAGCCGTTGAATACTGGACCAATAATCCGTTGCTTCGCTGGAACGAAATAGCGTTGGAATTAGCAGCAAAATATAATTTGATTCCACCGCCTAATCCGGATGGCAGTTATACGTTGCCGAACGCAGCCAATCCAGCCGGTCCCCCGCCCTTTCCCTTCGCACATCCACCGTATACTTGCCGCATGCTCGCCTACTTGAGTGTGGCACAATATGATGGACTGATCACCGCCTGGCATTATAAGTATCTGTATAATCGTCCGGCAACCTACCAGACCGACTCATCCATTCCTTATGCGTATGCAAAGAACGCCCTTCCTTCTTATCCTGCTGAGGGTGCGGTTGTGGCGATTGCATCACGCGATGTTCTTACCGCCATGTTTCCGCTGGAGGCGGAGTACCTGGCTGCTAAAGCGGAGGAGCATATTAATAGTCTAATGTGGTCTGGAACCCATACAGCCAGTGATATCGAAGCGGGTGAGTATATCGGCACGGAAGTGAAGAAAATTGTTTTAGCCCGGGCTGCCAATGATGGAATGAAGAATGCACAAACTCCAAAAGTAAAATCAGATTCCATTAAGGCAGCAGCGCAAGCGCGATTTGGATGGTCGTGGGATAATCTGGAAACCCCAGTGCGTCCGGTTGGACTTACTCCACTTTTTGGACAAGTGCAGATGTGGAACGTACCTACGGTGGAAGAGGTGAGGCCCGGCATCCCTCCCGCCCCTGGTTCTCCTGAATTTGAGATAGATGCACAGGAGTTGAAGGATATTGCTAAAAATCTTACAACCGAGCAACGCAAGATAGCCAACTGGTGGTCGGATGGACTAAACACATATACGCCTCCCGGACATTGGAATCGGTTGACCAAGGAGCTAATCATCAAGTACAAAATGAATCCCTTACGGGCTGCGCGCACCTTTGCCTATCTGAACATGGCCATCATGGATGCCGGTATCAGTTGCTGGGATGCCAAGTACTATTATCACTATCCGCGTCCCATTCAAACCATACCAGGATTCAAGACGATATTAGGCACCCCTAACTTCCCTAGCTATACATCTGGTCACAGTACTTTTTCTGCTGCCGCGGCTGAAGTGCTGGCCTATATATTTCCATCTGAGGCTACCTACTGTAGGGATTGGGCACGCGAGGCTGCGGAGTCAAGAATCTACGGAGGGATTCACTACCGATTTGATGCAGAAATTGGGTTGGAGCAAGGAAAGAATGTTGCAGCCTATACGATCAATAGAGCCAAACAGGACGGTGCTGACTAAAAGATAAATTGTTGTAAGTTTTTTTATTGTTGTTTTAGGGTGATGCCGGGCAGGGGTGCCCGGCATTCTTTTCTTAATACTATATAATGTATTCAAAAGCGATAGTTCATAATTTCTTTACAACGATAAAGAATATCAACAAACCGGTTTCAACACTTATTATTTTGTTGCTGTCCCTATCAGCAATAGCGCAAGAAGATACGTTACGTTCACGAAAACTCGATGAGGTTGAAGTGAGAAGTAAGCGCCTTCATGATATTAGTCGACTTCCGGAATCTTCTGGTACCTACTTATGGGCCGGAAAGAAAAGCGAAGTGATTAATCTGGGCGCAACAGATGCTAACATCTCAGAGAAAACCGGACGCCAGATTTTTGCCAAAGTGCCTGGCGTGTTTGTGTATGATATGGATGGTAGTGGCAACCAAATGAATATTTCCACCCGCGGTTTAGATCCACATCGTGGTTGGGAGTTTAATATTCGCAGAAATGGAGCTATCACCAATTCTGATATGTATGGATATCCGGCAAGCCATTACAGCATTCCAATGGAAGCAGTTGATCGGATTGAATTGGTGCGGGGCACGGGGTCACTTCAGTACGGAGCCCAGTTTGGAGGCATGTTAAACTATGTTGGAAAATCACCCGATAGTATTAGTGCCATTTCATTCGAAAATATTACTTCCGTGGGATCGTATGGATTGCTTAGCACGTATATGTCGTTAAGTGGTACGGCAGGTAAATTTCAATACCTCACCTATTACAACAAGCGGGTTTCTGATGGCTACCGCGATAACGGAGATACGGATTTCGATGCCCAGACATTTTTGCTTATTTATAACGCATCCGATAAACTTAAAATCAGAACAGAGTTGAGTCGTTCAAACTATATTTATCATATTCCTGGTGCGCTAACGGATGCCCAGTTTGAAGCCAATCCACGCCAGTCTACGCGGTCAAGAAATTATTTTAATCCTGAAATCTATGTGCCTTCCTTTCAGATTGACTGGAAAGTGGGGTCCAACATGCGTGTTACGCTACTGACCTCCGCGGTGTTTGGAAATCGAAACAGTGTCATGTTCGACCGGCCCGCGAATATGGAAGATGCGATTGACCCGGTTACGCTGGAGTACACCCCAAGACAAGTCGATATTGATGGGTTCAACAGTTATACAGCTGAGTTGCGGTTGCTTCACACCTATCCTTTTTTTAGCAAACCCTCAAGCCTGGCGGGTGGAGTTCAGGTGTTTGATAATGATATGCATCGCAGGCAACAAGGAAAGGGAACCACCGGTACCGATTTTGATTTGACAATAACAGACCCGGTGTTTGGTCGAGACATGCACTTTAAATCAAAGAATATCGCCTTCTTTTTAGAGAACAAATTCCAGCTTACCAATGCCTGGTCAATAACACCCGGTTTACGATATGAATCGGGGCAATCGAAAATGAGCGGTGTAATTAGTTATTACGATCCGCAAGAGGTGCCAAATACAATTAATCACACTTACCCATTATTTGGAGTCACTTCGCACTGTGCAGTTATCAATAACCGTGCGTCTATTTATGCCGGATGGTCTCAGGCTTATCGCCCAGTAATCTTTAAAGACCTTGTTCCAGGTTCGGTGTATGAGCAGATCGATAAAACCATGCAAGATGCCGAAGGATACAACCTGGAAGCAGGCTTCCGTGGCAATACCCGCTACCTGCGTTGGGATGTAGGGGCATTTTACTTGCGTTACAATAATCGAATTGGCAGCCAGGCGATGTATGATGATGCTAACCAGTTTTATCTGTATAAAACCAATATTGGAAATTCAATAACTAAAGGAGCCGAAATCTTTGTTGAATGTGTAGTTCCCATTAGTACAAAAGTTTCGTTGTCAGCATTTACTTCCACCGCATTATTGGATGGGAGGTATACCGATGCATCCATTCGATCCGGCAATGACAATGTGGATATTTCCGGAAACAAACTTGAAAGTGTACCCGATGTTATTACCCGCAATGGAATAACCTTTCGAGCCGGCCTTGCAAGTATTTCGTTTCTCTACAGTTATGTAAGTAAAACATTTGCAGATCCGCTGAATACGAGGGAGCCATCACCAAATGGGGCCGTTGGAATAGTTCCTTCCTACGGATTGTTGGACATCAACTCGACATTTATGATTAACGACTTATTTACCGTGCGGGCCAACTTGAATAATGTTACAAACAAGCAATACTTTACAAAAAGACCAGCCTTTTATCCGGGACCCGGGGTTTGGCCATCAGATGGGCGTTCCATTACATTGACTTTAGGAATAAAAATATAAACCCTGCCCTCGCAGATCAGATCTTAATTGTTGTTTTAGGGTGATGCCGGGCAGGGGTGCCCGGCATTCTTTTTTTGCGCAAACGTTTTCAAGCAACCCCACCGGGCGGGTTATTCTTGTATCCTGCCGTTCGCCTTGTATATTTAGGGAATGTCTTTTGCCGCCCTGCTTTCTGCGTATCGTACCCAGCCTAACATTTGGGATGAAATGTGCAGGGAAGGGAGTATCCGCGATCAATACAAAGTCTTCTTTGATACCTTAAGTCAGGTTTCACCCATTGAGCTCACCAAAAAGGATGAGTTGGCAAAGAAGCTTTTCATGAGCCAGGGGATCACCTTCACCGTGTATAGTGATGGGGAAGGGATAGAGAAGATATTCCCATTTGACATTATCCCACGCATCATCACAGCGCAGGAGTGGAGCCTGATTGAATCAGGGATCAAGCAGCGTATAAAAGCGCTGAATATATTCCTGAAGGATATTTACCATGATCAATTCATTATCAAGGATGGTATAATTCCAGCTTCGCTGATTCATTCGTGTCCTAATTTTTTGAGGGAAATGGTGAAGGTGGATGTTCCCTATGATATCTACACGCACATTTCAGGAATCGATCTGATCCGCGACAGCGATGGATCTTTTTATGTGTTGGAAGATAATCTTCGTACGCCATCGGGGGTCTCCTACATGTTGGAAAACCGGAATATGACGTACCGGATTTTCCCGGGTCTGCTTCCGAGAAGTAATGTACGATCCGTAAAGGACTATCCGGATTTATTATTAAAAAACCTCCTCGCCATTTCCAACCGACAAAAAAGCGAACCAACGGTAGTGCTGCTTACCCCCGGAATTTTCAATTCCGCGTATTTCGAACACACTACCCTCGCCCGTCTGATGGGCATCGAATTGGTGGAAGGTCGCGACCTGGTAGTAGACAATGCCAAAGTGTACATGAAAACCACCGCTGGGTTGAAACAAGTGGATGTCATTTACAGGAGAGTAGACGATGATTTTATTGATCCGCTTATTTTTAATCCCAGCAGCATCCTTGGCGTTTCAGGCCTGTACTATGCCTACCGAAAGGGAAACGTGTCCATTGTAAATGCACCGGGCAATGGGGTTGCCGATGATAAGGCAGTTTATCCGTTTGTTCCGGACATGATCAAGTATTACCTGAATGAGGAACCCATTTTGAAAACCGTACCTACCTATGCGATGGACAACCCCGGGCATTTTGAACATGTGTTTTCCAATATTCATAAAATGGTCATCAAAAAAACGAACGAAAGCGGTGGGTATGGGATGTTGATGGGAAGTGCCGTGACGGACAAACAGGTGGAGGACTATCGCAAGGAGGTAGAGAAGAATCCACGCCAGTTTATTGCGCAGCCAATCATCAGTCTTTCATCTGTACCGTGTTTTATTGATAACAAAATACAACCCCGCCACGTTGACCTCCGGCCTTTTGCCTTGTATGGTCCACAAGGCATTGAGATTGTGCCGGGAGGGTTAACCCGAGTTGCCCTCCGCGAGGGATCGCTGGTGGTTAACTCTTCGCAAGGAGGTGGTAGTAAGGATACCTGGATTTTAAGTTGAAGCAATGTTAAGTCGTGTAGCCGATGCAGTTTTTTGGATGGCCCGTTACATGGAGCGAACGGATAATGTTGTTCGGGCATTGCGAACGAATTATATCGCTTCACAGGATGAGTTGCAGAATTTTGATTGGCAGATGTGGGTAGAAGGCCTGGGCGGCACCGCAAAGGAAGAGAAAACTGTATCTACCTACCGGGAAGCATTGGAACACTTACTCATCAACAAGGAAAACGACACATCTGTTCTAATTAACATTGTTCGGGCAAGAGAAAATGCACGGTCTGTACAAGATTATATCACCAAAGAAGTGTGGCAATGCATGAACGACTATTATCACCTTGTTCGGGATGCACACACGGAGTACTTGATTCTACAGGGTGATCCGGTGACCGCCTTCGACAATCTGTTGCGTGAAAGTACACTCTTTTACGGAACGGTGGATATCACCATGAACCGGGGCGAAGGCTACACCTTTCTGAACATCGGAAAGTACATTGAACGATTACTGCGCAGTCTTGATTTTCTGGAATTAAAGATCAAAGAATTAGAGTTAGGAGGCAACGAAGTAACGCAATGGAAATACTTGCTTTATTCATTGTCGGGGTATGAGTTCCATACAAAATATTACCGCAATGTACTTTCAACGGAAAACGTACTTCATCAGGTGATCATGAACGTCCAGTTCCCGCACTCCGTATTCTATTGCCTGACGCAAGTGGAGCGTTACTTTAAGAGACTCGATGTTATTTCGGTACCGGAGCACTTTAAAGAGATGGAATTTTTGTTAGGTCGCGCCATCAGCACCTTACGGTATAACGGCCCGGAGCAAAAAAGTGTGGAACAGGTGAAGGGACTGGTAGCCAATACCCGAACCGAGATTAAAGCGTTAAGTCAAAAGCTGGCCACCCTTTACTTTGGATATTCTTAACCCAATACCATGCCTTTGTTTTATATACGACATCGCACTCATTATTTATACTCTGGGTACGTGATTGACTCGGCCAACCAGATTAAATTATACCCCATCCATGATGAGGTTCAGAAAGTTAGTGAGCACCGGTTGCGGATTTCGATGCATCCGCCTGTGAGCACCGTACGCGATTACTTTGGCAACCTGACTGGATTCTTCACCTTGTTGACGCCCCACACGGAATTGGTAGTTGACAACATGATGGCCGTGGAGATGCTGCCACGCCCTGAACTGCTAAGAAGTGAATCTCCCACGGATGTGTGGAAGCAAGTACACAGTGAAGAGAACCAGCTCTTGTATCATGATTTTCTGAAGGCAGAGGAGGCAACCTGCCAACGGGAGGTGCAACAGGCTATTCATGATATTCTATCCAAAGTGCAGCACCCGATGGATACTATCCTTGATTTGTCAAATTACATCTACGATAATTTCACGTATAAGAAAGGAGTGACCAGCATTGAAACCAGTGTGGATGAATTGTGGAACCTGCGCGCAGGTGTGTGTCAGGACTTTGCCCACTTGCTGCTATATATGTTGCGTTTGATGGGAGTGCCGGGTCGCTATATCAGCGGGTACATTTGTCCGGGCAGCAGTGAATGGCGGGGCGAGGGTGCTACGCACGCCTGGGCAGAAGCCTGGCTACCGGATACGGGGTGGGTAGGAATTGACCCCACCAATAAGTGCGTTGCCGGTGAACGCCACGTACGGCTGGCCATGGGGCGCAACTTTAGCGATTGCACTCCGGTGAAAGGTACGTACAAGGGGGCCGTAGAACACAAACTGGAGGTTACCGTACAGTTTGGAGCACAGCCATTTAATGAAGAACAAAGCATTACTGCTCCAACGTTTGTGAGTGGGTCCGTGGCAGAAGGGATACCACGAAATTCATACATGGCTTACATGCAAATGCAACAGCAACAGTAGTGTTGCTGTTTTTCTAGGGGTCAATACCAAATCCCAGATAGATTTTTTCGCGCGACTCTTTACTGTCTGTAAGCACCAACAAGTGATCTCCGCTTTGGATTTCGGTTTCACCACTTGGCGTAACGTATTTTCCCTGTCGGTGAATGAGTACAATCAAGGATGCCTTTGGAAGTTTTAATTGAACGATTTGTTTACCAATAACACCAGAATTTGCCAGAATATCCAATTCGATCAATTCTGATTTTGAATTTTCGCGTAGTTCCAAATCGAGGGGAAACTTGCGTTTCACTTTTTCGGGAACATCCACCCGAAGCCATTTCGCAACCAGGGAGAGCGTTGTGCCTTGCAACACGACCGAAGAAACCGAAATGAAAAACACAAGATTGAAAATGATATCCGCATACCCGACTCCGGCTATCAAAGGATAGGTAGCAAATACGATGGGTGCTGCTCCCCGAAGACCTACCCAGGATACGAATAATTTCTTTCTGAAATTAAGGTCCGTAGCCCGGGCCAGCGAAATGAAGACGGACAAAGGTCGGGCGATCAGAATTAGAAAAACGGAAATCAAAAGCCCCTCGCCAATGATCGGCACGATCTGAGATGGAAATACCAGCAATCCCAATGTAAGGAACATGACGATCTGCATCAGCCAGGCTATACCATCGAAGAATTTCGTCAAACTCTTTTTATGAATGAGGTTGCTGTTTCCCAAAATGATACCGGCACCATAGATCGCCAAAAATCCGTTTCCTCCGATGGCATCCGTAAAGGAGAACGTGAAAAACACCAACGACATCAGCAACACCGGATAGAGGCCGGCAACATCGAGATTTATTTTGTTGATAATAAAGACCATAAGTTTCCCCGCACCGAATCCACACACGGCACCAAGGATCATCCCCTTCAGAAATTTTGGAATGAGCAGGAGCAGAGATGCTTCCGGATAGGTTACCAGTTCAATAAAACTAATGGTTAAGAAATAGGCCATTGGGTCGTTACTGCCGCTCTCAAATTCAAGCAGAGGCCGAAGGCTTCCCTTCAACCCCATATTTCTTGTACGCAGGATGGAGAAAACAGCAGCGGCATCGGTGGAAGAGACAATGGCCCCCAGCAGCATTCCTTCCACCCAGGAAAAGTTGAGGACATAGGCCGTAAACAAGCCAACTGTGATGGCGGTAATAAGCACGCCCAGTGTGGCGAGTACCAACCCATTTTTAAGCACAGGCCGCACGCTTTCCATTTTTGTATCAAGGCCTCCCGAGAACAGAATCACGGTAAGAGCCATCACACCCATAAACTGGGCGATGTTGGGGTCATCAAAATAAATTTTGCCGGGACCTTCCGATCCGGCCAACATACCAACTACCAGAAATAATAGAAGGGTAGGAACCCCAAAACGGAAAGAAGTTTTGCTGGCAACAATACTGATGAACAGCAGGATGGAGCCTAGCAGCAGTATGTTTTCAGCAGAGAAGTTCATGGTTAGTAAAAATTGGGTTGGTTAAAATTAAATTTCAACCAACCCATCTGGTTATGACATCTTCAAGATAATAAATAATGCAATAAGGAGCACCCCCATGAGGATGATAAACCAAAGTCTTTTGATTGTTTCAAATAGTTCTTTCATGATTGAAGAAGTTAATGCGCACGAAGCACACGCGTGCTCATCGCTGCGCAGAGTGTATTAAATGAATTGAAAAAAGAAGGACGGAAGTCCTGGCGGTGCAGTATTACTACGGTGCGTGTATGGACAGGAGATTGTAAAATGGATTGAACTGATTCGCAGAAATTCGCAAAGCGGTATTGGTGATAAGGGTAAGCGAATGAATTAGTTCAACACAAAGCCAGGTCTTTTCAACCAAATTATCCTTGATAGTCGACAAAGTCGTTCCTTCACCGGATTCGCGCGAAGTAATGATCGGTGCGCCACTTACACAGATAAATGTTTTGGAATCAGTTTGGAGTTTTACCGGTTTTGAGATGGAATGGGAACCCGAAACAATAAAGAGTACAGCAATCCCTTGAAGAAGGAAGCCTACATAATTTCTTTGTTTCAATAGAAATTGCATGGAGGCAAAAATAGTCAAATTAGTCAGGATTGCTCATGAGCAGGCTTTCCAAACCTGCCACCAATTCATCCATGCGGGCATGGTCGTTATTACACAACACAATTAACGTTTTATTGTACCGGGTGAACCGTACAATTTTGGTTGCATACCCCGGATTGCTGCCCGTATGGGAAACGACCGGATGTAACGTATCGCGGTTAACTGACCAGCCAAACCCATAATACGAGAGCGAGTCATTATTCAGTTTCATGGGCTGGAAGGCTTCCTTTAAGGAGGCCTGAGATACCAGCCGGTTTTTATAAAGGGCGCGATCCCACAGCAACAAATCTCGTGCAGTAGAACTGATGCGACCCGGACCTTTTCGATTGCCTAACCAGATGGTATAGTTGGAGGCGGGAAAGGAGTCGGCCCGGATGAAACGCTTTTTTTCTTCCACGTAAATATGTCCTAGGGCAAAGTTTTTTATCGCTTTCTTCTCTTCCTGGCTGCGGATGTCGGTGTCCGTCATGGAGACAGGCTTGAAAATCCGATTCCGGCATAGCTCGATGAAATCTTGCCCTGAAGCGATTTCGGCAATACTGGCTAATAAAACATAACCGGTATTGCTGTATTCATACTGTTCACCCGGATTGAATTGCACAGGCGGTGCATAGTGCTTCAGATAGGCGAGTATTTCTTTATTTCCGGCCACCTTTGATTTATCCCAATGCTGATCCATAATGGCCTGGTAATCGGGCAGGCCGGACGTATGCGTGAGTAAATGCCGAATGGTGATGCCCTTGTACGGCAAGTCAGGAAGATATTTTTCAACGGCATCATCATAGTCCAGTTTTTGTTCTTCTCTTAACATCATGATGATCATGGCCGTAAACTGTTTGGACACAGAGGCTAATTCAAAAATAGCACTCGTATCCAGGGGTGTTTTTGTTTCAAAATTCAGGTAACCGAAAGCTTTGTGGTAGAGGGGTTGACCTTGCTCCGCTACCAGTACCACACCACTGAAATCTGGAGTGGTGTTGAGGATTGAATCAATCTGGTTTTGGATGGGAATAAATGGATCCGCTGGCGTTGATGTTGAACACGCCCAGGCAAGACCCAATAAAGAGAGCAGGGTGTTAAGTTTTAAATTGGCTTTCATTAATTTTGATTTGGATTCATACAATGCAGTTAAGATAATTAAATCTACAAACCTTGCCCAACGCCAGCATTCTGTCAGCATACTTTCCATCCCTTTCTGACCAACAACTACATCAATTCAATCAACTGGGTGGCCTTTATCAGGAATGGAATGATAAAATCAACGTAATCTCCCGAAAGGATATTGAGAATATTTATGTGAACCATGTGTTGCATTCATTGGGTATTGCCAAAGTGCTGACGTTCCAACCGCAGGCTGACGTGCTGGATGTAGGCACGGGTGGCGGTTTTCCCGGGATTCCCCTGGCGATTCTTTTTCCACAAACCCGGTTTCACCTGGTTGATTCTATCGGTAAAAAAATTACGGTGGTTTCGGAAGTATCCAAAGCACTGGGTTTGAGGAATGTGAAAGCGGAGCAAATCCGGGCGGAGCAACTGAAAGGAAAATATGATTTTATCGTAAGCCGGGCAGTAACCCGCATGAAGGAATTTTATGGCTGGGTTCACAGCAAGGTAAAACAGGACTCAATGCATACCCTTGACAATGGTATTCTGTACCTGAAGGGTGGGGATTTGGACGAGGAGATGCGGGAGTTGAAACGACCTTATAGCGTTTACAACTTATCGGACTATTTTAAGGAAGAATTTTTTGAAACGAAGCGGGTAGTGTATGTTCCGCTATAGTTTATAGCCGAAAAATTGGCCCGTAAAGGTTGCTCCAACAGCAACATTGTCGCCAACCAATTTCACAGTTTGACCTGGAGTAAGTTGAAACATGAAAGTGGCATTATACCTTGGAAGTGTTGCCCCAAAAGGCAAGATAATGGAGATTGGGTATTTAACAGAGTTGTATAATACGCTAAGCTGGCCTCCAGCTGTACCTGTGTTATAAATTCCATCTACCATAAACACATAAGTACCAGCTTCACTTGCGGTAAAAGCACTTGTTCCAGCAACATTGAAGTTGTCGAATTCTTCCGAGTTAAAAATCATGTCCTGATTGTTGGTAATTGTTCCGGAAGAATTATTGTAACTGAAATTCACCTTGAATGCATATGTTGTGGATAGCCTCGATGACAGTAAAGCATCGGCATCGTCAACATATTTCTTAGTAACAGCGTCTGTATCAATTGTTGGTGTTCCTAAATTCTGAATCCGGAGCCCACCCGCATTGGCGTTGGTTGTTAGGACCCTATTTAAGGTAGGTGAAATGTTAACAGGACTTCCTCCCGAGATGGTGAGGTCACCGGTTGTGCCATTGTAGCTGAGCGATTGTTTATAGGATGATAAATCAACCGTAGAGCCAACACCAGAAATACCTAATGCATTGGTACCTGTGTTGAGAGATAGTGACTGAATTTCGTTAGTAGGACTGTCATCGGGCAACGTAATTGAACCACCGCCTAAGTTTAATGTTACCGTTGCCCCGACTCTTGAGATGGATTGAATTTCATTGGTTGGACTGCTGTCACCATCGTTAACGTCAATCGTTACTCCCGTGCCATTCGAAATGTTAATGGTGCGGTTGGTTCCGGAGCTTGTTCCCAGCGATAGGTTTTGATTATCAGTATTAATGCTGCTTATATCCACCAAATTGCCTCCGGTTATCGAAAGGTTCGTTCCGGATAGGGAAAGATTTTGATTGTCAGTATTATCGAGATAAGGAGCAAGATTTATTGTAGATGCACCGGAATTGTTGGTAATGCGCAGATTGTTGCCAACCAAACTCAAATCCTGAATTTCATTGCTCGGATTATTGTCATTGTCCGCCACATCAATCGTTACCCCGGTTCCTCCTGCGATGTTGATGACCCGGTTAGTGCCAGTACTGGTTCCCAGACTTAAATTCTGAAGCTCGTTTGTACTGCTGTTATCATTATCAGCTACATCTATCGTTACGCCAGTTCCATTTGAGATGTTGATGACCTTACTGGTACCAATGGCAGTGCCTAATGATAGATTCTGGTTATCAGCCGCAAAACTGCTGAGGTCTACAGAATTGCCATTGGAGATGGAGAGAGAATTCCCCAGCAGGGTAAGCGTTTGGGCAAAAGGCGATAAGTCAATGGAGGTGGCTTCGGTATTATTGGTGATCTTCAGATTGTTTCCGGTCAGATTTAAATCCTGAATCTCGTTGGTCACGCTATTATCATTATCAGAAACGTCAATTGTTACCCCGGTACCATTGCTGATGTTAATCGTGCGGTTTGTGCCCGAGTTACTTCCCAACAAAAGATTCTGATTGTCGGTATTAATGCCACTCAAGTTTACCTGATTGCCATTGGAAATGGATAGGTTGGTACCCGCCAGCGAAAGCACCTGGCTATCGGTATTGTCAAGCAACGGGGTGAGATCGATGGCCGTGGCACCCGGATTTTGTGTTATTCGCAACGTATTATTGCTGAATGTTAAATCTTGAATTTCATTCGTGTTACTTGCGTCCCCATCGGTATGGGCATCCACATAGGCTTTAGTGGCGGCATCCGCGGCACCAACCGGTGCTCCTAAATTGGTAATCCTGTTCGCAGCGGCATCGTTACTTTGATTCAGCACTTCCTGTAAGCCTGAGAGGAATCCACCGGCCAGTGGACTCAAATCAACTTCTTTCGTTGTTCCAGCTTCGGTAATTTTTAGTTTGCCCTCACTCGTGAGTGTAGCTTCTGTGATGATTTCATTGGACGGATTGCTGTCACCATCGCCTGTATTGTGGATTTGATTGTTGGTAATGTCAATACCGGTTCCTGCGGTAAGACCATTTCCCGAGTATTCTGAATAGAAAGCGTAGGGTACACTCATCAATTGCTGACTGCCAGCCAACTGAAAGGAGCTACCCCCATTAGGATCAATTTCAATCTGTAGCCATTTGGTTCCAATAGCCCAACTGACAAAGGCAAAGTCACCAGAGGTTGTTGTACCCTGACCAATGACCAGTGTAAACAATCCAAACTGATTGGTTTGCAGTTTATGAATTTCTGAATATTCGACTTCGCCAATCGCTGAATTTTTAAGAATATTAATGCGAACCGAAATGGTTTGGGTTGCTATCGGTTTTCCTTCATTATCGCGTGCTACTCCCTGATAGTTGATGCCCTTGGGTGCCTGAGCACTTACCCAAGCAAATGTGAATAAAGCTAGTACGAGCAGGAGTGAGCGCTTATTCATATCATGATCCCACTTTAATAACTTTTATTGTCTTACTTTCCAGGTTCGTTAGGTAGACTTTAATAAAGTAGATACCCGGACTCAAATCGCCCAATTGTACAAGGTTGTCTTTACCCGGTTTAATTTTCGTAATGATGCGGCCGGACGGCTCATACAACTCCATGTTCTGAATCTGAACTTCGCAGCCATAAGCCTCGATGGTGATCTCACGTTTAGCCGGATTGGGGTAATAGGAGAAGTTCAGGTCTTTACAGGGGAGTATTTCCGGCTGCAGAAAGCCCTGAGTTAAAATGATGTTGGTGTTCGCCAGGGTGGCAATGGCAGGTTCGCCAATGGATGTAGTGACTATATAGTTGGGGACAGAGATATCGAAACCAGCCAGGTTGGTTACTTGCTGCCGGGCCTGCGTCCACGCCAATCCAGGCAAAAGCACAAGTAAGAAACAAGTAAGTTTCGATCTCATAAGTAGTTAGGAAATAGCAACTTACAAC
This sequence comes from uncultured Ohtaekwangia sp., assembly GCA_964488465.1. Taxonomy (GTDB): domain Bacteria; phylum Bacteroidota; class Bacteroidia; order Cytophagales; family Cyclobacteriaceae; genus ELB16-189. Next base: position 211,810 of record CAZAUN010000002.1, read on the forward strand.
TTTTGGTTAAATTTTCACATAAAGTGAATTATTTTTTGAGAACTGGGCAGGGCCGTCAATATCCAAGTACGAGGCGTATGGGAGTCACAGCTTAACCCATGTATATGAGTGAAAGGCTGGAATTCAACAGATTTTTAGGATTTTTTTGGATTTTCGAGCTGACTGCGCTCGTTTTGAGTTAAACTCAGATCGATAGTAATTGTGGCGATAGAAGGACGGAACAGCAAAAAGAGAACAGCCACCAAGGCGGTAAACAGGAGGAAGCTATTATCCTTTGAAAGAAAAGCAGCCACCCCAGCAACCAATCCGGGAAATTCGAAACAGGCGGACCGTATCAAAAGTGCTTGCTGATATTTCAGCAGTTTTTGACTTAAGGTAGCTGGTGCAGGTACCGTTGAAAGAAGTCTTTTGAACAGGAAGTAGCCCGTAAAAAGTCCAAGAGGAGTAACAACAAATAACAGATACCGCAGCTGCAACGAGTAATCAGGACCTTCTTGCCGAATGACACCAGTTGTATTCAGAAAAAACACCACCAGGGCAAATGCGGTCATCATCGCCACCATAGCGAAATAAATCAGGTTCAAAACCCTGAGCATGGATTGAGGTGTGGTACTCATTTTTCTTGATTGGTCTTAAATTACAAAAGTCTACCGACTATTTGCTGAGATCATCCCCTCCATGATCTCAAAGGTTTGGGTTCGCAAGGCTTGAGTATCCTGATCTGGATTAACCGGAATTTCTTTCCCAACGTATATCCGGATTAACCCCGGACGCAATCGGATGGTACCCGGAGGCATTAGCTTTCCTGCACCCATCACAACAATAGGTAACAATGGTTTTTGAGTGTCAGCAGCGATGCGAAAGGCGCCATCTTTAAACGGCTGCATAATTTCTTTGGTCCTGTTTTGAGTGCCCTCCGGGAAGATCAAAATATTGATCCCCAGGTTCAGAATTTCTTTGAGATGGTTAATGCTTTTTTTCCGGCTCTCATTGCTACTGCGATCCACCACGACACAGGTAGCCCGGGTGATCCAACCAAACACCGGTAATTTTAATAATTCTTTCTTTGCCAGGGGCCTGAACTGACCTTTAATGGTCATGGCAATGCCGGGCAAGTCCAGAAAGGAGGTATGATTGCTCACATAGATATACGCTTTCCCCCTTTTAATATGTTCCCGACCAATGATGTCGTACCGGATAAATGTGAGCATACTAAATACCCACGACCAGGCCTTCATAAAAAAATAGGTAATAGCCACGGCTCGGGGTCCGAAAAAGGCCGGTACAACAATCCCGGGTAAAAACAAAAGCATGAAGACTGTGAAGACCAGGAATACCCAGAAGATGTAGATCGATACGAGTAGTTTGAGAAGTGGTTTCAATCGCTTAGTGTAAAATAAAAATTCCCGAAAGGTGTGAATCTTTCAGGAATTTCAGTGACGAATGGGATGAGTGGTATCAGGAAAAATAGTGAGTAACCCCCGGAACTGCGACCGGATAGAGGCCTTCGGCATTGGGTAAAACCGGAGGCATCGCATTGAAATCGAATTCAGCAGGCATGATGTTCAGGCCGGAGTTCAACGCTTTTTCAAATTCCACAACCTGACCGGTATACGTAGCCATTCTGCCCAGGATCGCAGTCATCGTACTCTTGGCTCCATTTTCAGTATCATCAAATTTATATTCTTGTTTGGCAAGGGCTGCAAAGAGTTCATCGTGTTCGGTCTGGTACGGGTTATTCTCTTTGGTGCGATCAAATTGGTACAGGACTTTGCCTTTGCGATCAGTAATGTTCGCATGCCCGCAATAGATATTGCCTTTCGTTCCCATGATAAATTCGTCCACCTTACTCATGGTACCTTTGATATGCCGGCACTGGCTATTCAAGACGGTTCCATCTGCATACGTAAATTCTACATAGTGGTGATCAAAGATTTCTCCAAAGTCTTTCCCTTTCCGTACTTCGCGGCCACCCATACCCTGGGCTTTCACCGGATAGCCACCTTTGAACCAATTGATGACATCGATGTTGTGGATGTGTTGTTCTACGATGTGATCGCCACAGAGCCAGTTGAAGTAATACCAGTTGCGCATCTGGTATTCCATTTCGGTTTGATTGTATTTTCGGGGATTGACCCAAACCCCCTCATTGTTCCACCATGCCTGGGCGGAGACGATTTCACCAATCATTCCTTCTTTATACTTCTTGTACAATTCGCGATACGAGTTTTGGTAATGCCGTTGCAAACCGACCACTACATTTAATTTCTTTTGTCGCGCAACTACCGCAGCATCCAACACTCGTTTAATTCCAGCCGGATCGGTAGCCACCGGTTTTTCCATAAACACATGTTTACCTAGTCGTACCGCTTCTTCAAAATGCATGGGCCGGAACCCGGGCGGGGTTGTTAAGATCACCACATCGGCTAACGGAATTGCCTTTTTATAACCCTCAAAACCAACAAACTTATTTTCTTCCGGCACCTGAATCTTATCCTTAATATTTCCAGCAACACCCGACCAGTCTGACAAGTCATCGCTCATTAATGCTTTGTAGCAATCGTCCAGCCGGTCGCGGAAGGCATCGGCCATGGCTACCAGTTTTACATTTTGCTTGGAAAGCATGGCTTGCATGGCAGCCCCGGTGCCGCGGCCTCCACATCCAACCAAGGCTACTTTAATGGCATCGTCCACCGAGGTATTTACAGGCTGCGCTTTTGTTACAAATGGCAAGGTGGCAAGACTGCCAGCGATGAGCGAAGTTTTCTTTACAAACTCCCTGCGGCTTTGTGTTGATTTCATAGTATCTTTCTGGTTACGTGTTGCTGATTGTGGCTGCCAGTCATAAGCAGCCCGTGACTACTTCAGGTACAAGTTATAAAACTTTTCAATCTCCTCCTTCGAGGGTTGTACCAACGGTCGAACCACCCGGAATCCCACAAACATCCCATCGGTAAGCCACCATTTGCTTTTGGGAATTTGCGGGTCGCGAATGTTCCAGTTCACGTCCGAGGCAAGTCGGTTGGCGCATCGCAACTCGCTCGCTTCATCCTGATACGATCCGCCTTTTACGGTTTTGGGATGTTTCGATCCGGGAGTCGTTAACGGGTTTGTTGGAATTATTTTGGTATAGTAGGTAGCATCGTATTGATCCAAAGTCCATTCACTAAGATTGCCGAGCATATCATACAAGCCCCAGGCATTGGGTTTAAGCTCACCCACAGGATGATATTTGCTGCCGCTATTCTCCTTAAAATATCCGTGCTCTTTCAAATTGCTGGGATCGTTGCCAAACGGATATGGGCTTTGACTGCCCGCACGACAAGCATATTCCCATTCCGCTTCTGTTGGCAACCTGAAAAAGTTGCCGGTCTTGGTATAAAGCCATTTGCAATACATCATGGCTGCGGTATGGCTCATGCTGTTGGTAGGATGCTTTTTGTCACGTCCCATACCCCAGGTTAAATCAATGTATTGGGGTGTGGCCCGGGTTATCCCATCGATGGTTTTGCTTTGCGGAAGTGATTGGTCTTTGAAATAGAGATCCCATTCTCCAAAGGTTACTTCGGTTACGCCCATCCAGAAAGCAGCCAGTTGAATTTCTTTTTGCGGGCCTTCATCTTCCTGACGGCCTCGTTCAGTAGCCGGACTTCCCATCTTAAATTTTCCAGCTGGAATAGCAGCCATACTAAATGTAGTTGAGGTTCCCGGAATGGATTGGTTGTACGATTTAAAATCCTGGGCCATAACCGAATTGGCTATAAAAGACAAAAGCCATGCATAAAATGCTTTGTTCATAAGGAGCTTATAATTTTATAATTTCTAAAGTCCGCTTACTTAAGTCTCTTTATCAGGGCCATATAAAACCCATCAAATCCATCGGAAGGTCGGATCCACTTTTCATCGACCTTCTCAAATTGTTCAGTTCTGGTTTCTAAAAATTGTACAACTTGCTTTTCATTTTCAGCTGGCAGCAAACTACAGGTGGAGTACACCATCAAACCACCAGGTTTAAGCATTGTGCTATAGTCAATCAGAATATGTTGCTGTAGTTCAATTACCTTGCTGATAAATTCTAGAGAAAGTTTCCACTTCGCATCGGGATTGCGTCTCAGAACACCCAATCCGGAGCAAGGTACATCCAGCAAGAGCCGGTCGGCCGATTTTTCCAAACGTTTGATCGTTTTGGAGGATTCAATTACGCGTGTCTCAATATTACTGGCACCTGCCCTGCGGGCACGTTTCTTCAGTTCGTCCAGTTTCCAGGCTTCGGTATCCAGGGCAATAATGCGGCCTTTGTTTTGCATAAGGGCTGCGAGATGAAGGGTTTTCCCACCGCCTCCGGCACAGGCGTCAATTACCCGCTGTCCGGGCTCCACTCTTAAGTAAGGGGCAATCACTTGCGAGCCGGCATCCTGCACTTCGAATAACCCGTCTTTAAATTGCGGGCGTGTAAAAATGTTCAGCCGCTGCTCCAGGATCAGCGCATCGGAATAATCCGATGGTGCTTCTGAATTTATATTTTCATTTTCCTCTAAATCCGATTGAAGTTCTTTACGCGAAGTCTTTAACGTATTAACGCGTAAAACCACTTTCGCTTCTTCATTTAAAGCATGTAATTCTGGTTCCCATCGTACTCCTAATTCACGTTCGCCCATTTCATCCAGCCAGTCAGGAATGGATTCACGTACCCTTCGATCCTTTTTCACTTCTTCATAATTGCTCAGGATTTTTTTTCGATTCAGATCCGTGAATTCCTCCCAGGCAGGTAATTCTGCTTGTTTCCAGATACACCAAACTCCGAGTAGCTTCCAGAAGTCATCATCCGCGGCATTTGAAATGGTCTTAAACAACCGATACCACCGCACAATGTCATATGTGGTTTCAGCAATAAACCGCCTGTCGCGCGCACCCCATTTCGGGTTGCTCTTCAACACTTTTTCAATCACTTTGTCGGCATATTTCTTGTTTACAAAGATCTCCGTCAGGGAATCCACGACTGCGGCCGACAAATTGCGGTAAAGTTTCATGAAAGCAAGTTATAACGGGCATTGGTAAATCAGGGCTTTTTTGATAGAATGTTTTTAACTTGGCTGCTCCATCAAGAATCGGGTCATTACGAATCATCAGACATATGAAAAGAAGAAACTTCATACAACTAGGATTTACCGGCCTTGCTGGAACGTGGGCATGGGGCACCGCGAAGGCTAGTGATCGTGTACACAATGCGGCAGCTGCCGGCAAACCCTTTAAGTTGAATTATGCTCCACATGATGGCATGTTTAAAAATCATGCCGGTGCTGATTTTATAGATCAGATCAAATTCATGGCTGATCAGGGGTTCAAATCCATTGAAGACAATGGCTTGTTAGGACGTCCGGTCGACTATCAGGAGCGTATTGGAAAAACACTCGCGCAACTCAACATGACCATGGGCGTGTTTGTAGTGGAGGGTGGCGATAATTGGAAAACTTCATTAACAACCGGGAAACAGGAATTTAAGGATACCTTTATCAAAACCTGTAAGGCTTCGGTGGAGGCAGCGAAGCGTGTGAATGCAAAGTGGATGACCGTGGTTCCCGGATTTTATGATCGGAGGATGCCAATGGGGTTGCAAACCAGCAATGTAGTGGAGACACTTCGCAGAGGAGCAGAAATTTTTGAACCCCACGGGTTAATCATGGTGTTGGAACCTCTCAGCGATACACCGGACCTGTTTTTACGATACTCCGATCAGACCTTTGAGATTTGCAAAGCAGTAAACAGCCCTTCGTGCAAGATTCTGTTCGATATTTATCACATGCAACGGAACGAGGGAAACATCATCAATAACATCAATGCGTGTTGGGAGGAGATTGCCTATTTCCAAATTGGCGACAATCCCGGCCGCAAGGAGCCCACTACCGGGGAGCTGAATTACAAAAACATTTTTAAACACATTTACGATAAAGGCTATCGGGGAGTGATGGGGATGGAACACGGCAATGCAAAAGAAGGCAAAGAGGGGGAGCTGGCACTCATTCAGGCATACAGAGAATCGGATAACTTTTAGAGGAGTTTACTTAGTTGGAATGAAATGAAAAGGACATTGTTGATTGGATGGCTGGTGCTGTTTCCGGTTTTGTGCAAAGCCCAGCTGGGAGGACTTGGAAACCGATTGTTGGAAAAAACAAAACAATCCGCACAGAAGGCTGCGAAAGATAAAGCCACTGGTTCAGCCGATGCGGAACGTGATCGGTTGGATTCAACCGATTTTAATTACGCGATTACGGTGATCGATAACTCGGGGATGATGAACATCCGCGATTTTGATGAAGCCCTGACCAAAACAGCGTACTCGGCCTCTAATTTTTTACTGAAAAATGAGAGCGATAAAACTCCGGCACAAAAAAGCAGGGCCATTCTGGATGCGGCTGAGAAATTCTATGAAGTTCGCCAATACAAACCGGCCGAGCTTTACTTTCTAGATGCAAAACTAAGTTACGAAGCCAACGGTTTGGTAGAAAATATCAATTACAGCAAAGTACATGCAGACCTTGGGTTATTGTATGCCACCATGGGGCGTTACAATTCTGCAGAATACTATACCACCGAAGCCTTATCCATTCGCGAACAGACACTCGGTAAAAACAGCAAGGCCTATGCGGCATCGCTCAACAACGTGGCAGTATTGTATCAGGAGATGGCCCGGTTCAATGAATCGGAAAAGTATTTTGAAGAAGCTCTTCAAGTAGTTCAAACCCAATTCACGAATGGCAGTCAGGAGTATGCCATTGTGCTCAACAACCAGGCTATTTTATTTGCCGAGATTGGCCGAATCGATCAGGCGGTTTCGAAACTGAATACCGCCATCGGAATTTTGGAGGGCATTAAATCAAAACCCGGATTGATCCGCAACAAAGTTGGCTTTCAGTCAAACCTCGCATTGCTCTATCAGCAAACCGGAAAGTTTACGGAAGCGGAAGCCATCTACTTAAAATTGGAACGCTCCCTGGGCAGTAAAGATCCATTCTACGCAGGTGTACTCAATAACCTGGCCCTATTGTACATCCAAACGAATCAGGTTGATAAAGTGGAAGACTATTTGAAACGATCGGCCACAGTGTACCGCGATCGTTTTGGCGCACAGAATCCTAACTATGCGAAAGTCCTTAACGATCTGGGTAACTTCTACCGCATGCAAGGCCGGTATGCTGAAGCGGAGCAACAATTGAATGAATCCCTTGCTATCCGCGGTGTTGCCCTGGATACCAATCACCCGGATTATGTAAAGTCGCAGGAAGATCTGGCCATTTTACATTGGAAGAAGGGCGACCTGGCCACTGCCGAAGCTGCCTACAAAGTAGCTATGGATAAGTCGCTTGATTTTATTAACCGGTACTTTCCACCGATGAGTGAAGCGGAGAAGACGAAATACTGGGACGTGCTGCAGCCCCGGTTTCAACGTTTCTATAATTATTGCCTCGAGGCCAGCACCACCAACCCGGCTGTTGTACAAACGATGTATGATTACCAGATGGCTACCAAGGGGTTGCTGCTCAATTCAACGAATAAGATCAAAAAGTCGATCTTGGCCAGCGGCAATAATGAGATCATCAAAGATTATATAGCCTGGCTCGATAAGAAGGAGACACTGGCACGTTATTATTCACTTTCGAAAGAAGATTTGACCAATCAGAAAATTGATCTCGCTGCCCTTGAGAAAGAAGCGAATGACATGGAGCGATCGCTTTCTCAACGATCAACAGTTTTTTCACAAGGCTATGCTGCAGAAAAAGTGAGCTTTACACAGGTGGCTTCCTTGTTGAGCGATCAGGAAGCTGTCATTGAATTCATCCGGATCCGATCGTATGATAAAGACTTTACGGACGATTCAAAATATGCAGCGTTAATTCTTACCAAGGGTGCCACTTCCCCCCGGTTGGTGGTGCTGGACAATGGCAATCAGCTGGAAACCCGGTATGCAAAGTTTTACCGCAACGCCATTCAACTTAAATCAGCCGATAACTATACTTACGAACAATTTTGGTCCCGGATTGATCCTGCAGTAAGTGGAAAGAAGACTCTCTATATCTCAGCCGATGGTGTTTACAATCAAATCAGTTTAAATACCCTGAAAAAATCAGATGGAGATTACCTGCTGAATCGGTATGACCTGCTTCACATTGGGAATTCAAAAGATGTGATTGGTCTGAAAAATCAAAAGGCAGGGGCTTCCAATAAAAATGCCTTTCTGTTAGGGTTCCCCGATTACGGTGGCGATGCGGTTGCTGCCTTGCCCGGAACCAAAGTGGAAGTGGAGAACATTTCGAAAATTTTAAAAACCAGTGGCTATCAACCTACTCCGTATTTACAGAAGGCGGCAACCGAGGCGGTGATAAAATCTGTTAAAGGTCAATCCATCGTGCACATTGCCACACACGGATACTTTCAGGAAGATGTTGATGTTGCAGCCGGTGGAGTTCATCAAGAGAATGCCCGGAACAATCCGTTACTTCGCTCAGGTTTGTTGCTGGCAGGAGCTTCGCCCACGTTGAAAGGGGAAGTGATTCCCAACCTGGAAAGCAATGATAATGGCGTGCTCACTGCCTATGAGGCGATGAATTTGTCCCTGGAGGGAACGGACCTGATTGTACTGAGTGCATGCGAAACCGGATTGGGTGATGTGCGGGCCGGAGAAGGAGTGTATGGATTGCAGCGATCTTTTTTGGTGGCCGGTGCCAAGGCGATGGTGATGAGTTTGTGGAAAGTGGACGATGCGGCCACCCAGGCGTTGATGACAAATTTTTACACCAACCTGGCCAAAGGGGGTAGCAAGGCTAAAGCGTTTAAGCAAGCCCAGTTACAACTGATGGCGAAATACAAGGAGCCTTACTATTGGGGTGCCTTTGTGATGATGGGGATGTAGATCTGAAAATTTTACGAAAATACTCGGAGTACATTTCCATTCAGCTCGGTATTGAATTGTCTCAATGGTGAGACAGCCGGGCCGCGCACCACACTGCCATTGGTAGAGAAAATGCTGCCATGGTTGGGGCATAAAAAATCCTGCTCTGTCGCGCGAAAATTGACCGGGGTGCCAGCATGGGTGCAGGCCCGGCTGAGGGCAGCAAATTCTGTTGTGCTAAGCCGGGCAATAATAATCCCATCTACAGTGACGCTGCCACCCGGTGTATTCAGGGCTGCATTTTGGCTTTGGGTTAGGTCTAAGGTAAAATCAAAGACTGTGGGTGTGGGTTCCGAGTCGCTGGAGCAGGCCGCCAAACCACAGGTGCAACCAAGTAAGGCAGTCGCACTCAACTTCATTAAAAATTCCTCACGATTCATAGTTTATGCACGCTTGGTTAACAGTTCAGAAATTTTAATTCCCATCATTAGTGAAACCCAGGCCAGTAGGACAACAAATTCAGAATAGGAGCCGCCTACATTGGGTAACGTGCCCCGCACCCGTGGTAAGTAGCTCATGAAAAAAATGAACCACACATAGTACAAGTAAATAAGGTTGAAAGTGGAAAAATGTTTTGAAGAAAGCTGATTTTTTTCAAAAAGATGCTGAACATAAGGCATTAAAAAAATCATCAGGTAGGCCAGAAAACCACCGGCCAACCGCACCGGGATCAAATCATTGCCGGAAAGATAGACATAGGCCAGCAACTCAAGCAGATGGATCCCATGGGCAATGGCAAAAATCAAAAAATAGCGATCGGAGAGGAGCGAACTGACCTTTAGGTGCCGATGACTCTGAAAGAGAAAAATCAAACTAAATATGGCCAGAGAAACCCGGCCCGAAAATCGGGTGGTCGCCTGAAGGGCCTCCAGTGTGGCACCATAGTTGATTACCGCCAGCAAGGCAACCGTTACTTCGGTAATTAACATCAACAAAAAAGCGTTTCTGAAAATCATGAGGCAGTTACTTTACGAAGTGCCAAAAGCAGAATGTCTACTTCCTGTTCCGTATTATAGTAATGGGGAGAGATGCGCAACGCCCAATCTACTTTCTTTTCATCAAAATCAATCAGGGCGAAACTTTTATGCCCGATGGAGGTATTGATATGTTGGTTCCGCAATATGGAAAGTACTTCCGAACCTTGTTTGCCGGCCATCTTCACGGTAATGATGCTGCTCTGATTTTTACCCTTGTCCAATAGGGTTAGTCCGTTAATTTGAGCAAGGCCAGCGCGAACACGATTACATAAATGTTCGTTTCGTTGTTGAATATTTTTCAACCCCAGCGAAACGGCAAGGTCAATCGCTACTTTGCTGCCCAGTACCAACGCATACGGCAACTCCCAATCTTCAAACCTGCGGGCATCCATACGCGGAGCATATTCGTTGGCAGCCACCCAATCCGCACCCCGCATGTCGATGAAGAGTGGCTCCAGTTTACGGTTAATTATTTTATCGGAGACGAATAAAAAACCAGCTCCCCTCGGGCCCCGCAAAAATTTTCTCAAGGTTCCGGTGAAGAAATCACACTTAATTTCATTTATATCCGTTGGAATTTGTCCGGCCGATTGACAACCATCCACGAGATAGTAAAGGTCGCGTTCGGCACAAAGTTTTCCGACTTCTTCCACGGTTTGTATCAAACCGGTATTGCTGGGCACGTGCGTTAATGAAACCAGTTTAGGATGATGCTTGTCCATAAGACGTTTCATGTCCTCCACATCTACTCCACCCATAGGCAAACTCTTGGCCCGCACAACCTCAACACCGAAACGCTTTTTCAGCGAAAGAAAGGCAATCTGATTGGAGATATAGTCCTCATTGGCGAGCAGAATAGCATCTCCGTGTTCAAAAGGGATACACGAAAGAGCCCGCGCAAAGGAATTCGTTGCGCTGGATGTAAACGCGATATTTACCGGTTTGCAGTTAAGCAGGTTTGCTGCAGATGAATAAAACCCGGTAATTTCTTTCGCTTTCAAATCGGCTGCTTCATAGCCACCGGTCACGCTCTCAAGTTGGAGGTAGTGCTGCATGGCCTCCAAAACGGATTGCGGCATGAGCGATGCACCGGCATTGTTGAAATGGATTTTTGTCTGGCACCCGGGTGTTTGCTGACGGAGCAAGTCGATGTTCATGAGCCTGGAGTTAATACCAATTTACGGCCACCGGATTGAATGGCCTTTCGATTCATCAGCATCTTCCGTGATTTACCGGTGGCAAACATTTCAGCCTGGTCGTTGTAATGCGCGCTCATCACATTACCCGATTGCCCGGAAGGTGAAACGGTTTCTCCATTTTCCAAATCGGCAAAGTCGGTGATTTTGCGAAGGGCGGGGCCGCCATCCACATGAAAATAGCCGGTGGTATCCAATGAAAAGTGCAGATTGTTAATCACCTCACTACCACCGGGCACTTCAAAGGGGCCCACATTAAAGAATGATCGCAACGGTTTCACCGCATCGAAAGCGTGCTTGTGGGTAAGGGTATGTACTTTGCCCCACTTCCAGTCTTCCGGATTTGTGCCACAAATGGCGATCAGTAATTGAATAGTAGTAGTGGCAGCTTTCTCAACAATCTGGGCACGGGTTTCTTTCGCTTCTGTTTTTTTATCATCCCACCACGGAGAACTTTCATTCCCGATAAATTGCTCGTAGCTATTCTTGAGCAGCGAGGTTGCAGCAAGCGATTCGAATGCAGGGTGGGAGATTTCATCGGCCATCGCCAGGCGCATGGTTTGCGATAATAAATTATAATAAATGGAGGGAACCGTTAAGTCGGTTTCATGTTGCCCTTGCCAGGTTTCCAGTTGCGAAGTGACTTCTTTGAATTCGGGCTTGTTAATTTCGTTAAGAATGGAAGCCAGTTGGTGTGCAATGTCTGCATGCATGTGCGAGGTAACATCCAGGTTGATCACCTTCATATCCTCCGGTGTCCATTTTTTTTCTTCTTGCAGGAGTTCTTCAATCCGGCCTGCCCGGCTGCGCGGATAATAATAACCGGGATAAAGAACGCATTCCACCGTATCGGGTTGGTTGTTGGCGGAGTACACATACCCCCAAGGTGGATTTACCGCATGCGGATTTTTTGAAAAATCATAGAAGCCCTGGTATTCATCCAAGCCGCTGCTACCATCCAGAAAAAATTTTGAAACTACATGCTCGGGACGAACAGGCAGCTTCGCAACCGCCCACCAGGCAATGTTTCCATGAGCATCGGCATACATGAGGTTAAGCCCGGGTGACGAAAACAAGGAAGCAGCCTTTTCCACGTCAGTAAAATTTTTTGAATGATTAAGTTGATAGGCTGCCTGCAAAGCAAAGTTGGTCTCGTGATTCAGCAGCCACCAAAGGGAGGCGGGTTTCAGTTCTTCGGTGTGATCAAGAATACCGGAAATCATGTTGCCATGTGGAGTAGCCGGAATGGTCAATTCAAAATCAACATCGTCTTTTACTTTAATGATTTCCTTGCGCCAGGTTAAATCAACCCATTCGCCTTTGTACTTTACCTGCCCCTCTTCATTGGTTTCTTCATAAAAGAAATCGGTATCATCATTTTCGAACATAGTGAGGCCCCAGCCTGCGAAATGATTTTGCCCCAACAGCCCAAACGGAATGCCGGCAATGTGGTGCCCATAAAACCGGTAACCGGGATATTCGAGGTGCGCCTCGTACCACACCGCGGGTTGAGAAAAACCAATGTGTGTATCATTAGCTAATATGGGTTGGCCCGAAACCGTTCGACTGCCGGCCACTGCCCAGCCGTTGCTACCTTGCCATAAGGGCACCGGAATTTTTTCCAGTGCCGTGCTGAGAAAGGAAATGAGCGAATCAGTGGTGGGAATGTTTCCTTTGCCATCAAAGTTTTTGATCAGTACGGCATTGACTGGAGTTTGAACGGCAAGATCTTTAAGATATTCAGCGCCCAATTCGGTTCTGATTTTTTCGAGTACTGGATCTACCCGCAGACCTTCGGCAAATCCAAATGACATAAAGCCCACAGCCAGGTAAATGTCTTCCGGTTTAAATTCTGTTTTAGGTATTCCAATTATGGAAAATTCTAGCGGGGTTTTGCCGGTGCGAACAAATTCGTTGATCCCATGTTGGTAGGCGAGCGCGGCCTTTTGAAAAGCAGAAGTATCAGCACTCAGAAATTCTTCGGCATGTGTACGGGCAAATTCATGAATACCCATGGTTCGGAAAAGTTTATCCACCTTCAATAAATCCTTCCCCAATACTTCCGATAGCCGTCCGCTGGCGGCTCGTCTGATCATTTCCATCTGAAAAAGACGGTCCTGGGCATGCACATAACCCAGTGCAAAATAGGCATCGGTTTCGTTTTGTGCATAGATGTGTGGTACTCCGTACGCATCATAAAAGACTTCTACAGGCTCTGTCAATCCGGACAAGGTAAGCTCGCCTGAATAGATTGGCTTCGTTGAGGTAAGATAAAAATAGAGCCCCAGGGTTGCGACTAGGATCAGACCAAGCAGGCCAATAAGAATTCGTTTTATGATTTTCATAGGGAGTAGAGAATATCGAAAGTTAACTAATTAACTTTAGGGGAATCAACGGATCAACTATGAAATACTGGATAATTTTCTTGCTCATTCCGGTGTACGTAAGTGCCCAGAATAAGTACGGCTTAACAACCATGAAACTGGAAGAGTACAAATTGAGCGTACAGACAAATCCTGATAACGAGTTGGTTAATCTCGCGGAATTTATCCCGGGCATTGTGTTGGAAATCGGCTATGCGACCGCCAATAATTTCACCGGAAAGAAAATCTATACCCTGGCCCGGGCGTATGCTCGCAAGCCCGTAGCTGAGGCATTGAAGAAAATTCAAGCGGATCTACAAAAGCAGGGCCTGGCGTTGAAAATCTTTGATGGGTATCGACCGTACTCGGCAACCGTACTGTTTTATGAGACGTACCATGATACAACGTATGTCGCTTCGCCTTATAAGGGGTCGCGACATAACCGGGGCTGTGCCCTTGATCTAACCTTAATTGATTCAAAGACCGGCAAGGAGCTACCGATGCCAACCGAGTGGGATTCCTTTAAGAAAGAAGCCTGGCCAACAACACCGGTGGCAGACCCTGCTATTCGCAAGAACCGCAAGACATTAATCGATACAATGGAAAAGCATGGCTTTAAAGTGAATGCTTCGGAGTGGTGGCATTTCGATTTTATTGGCTGGCAGAAGTATGCCGTGATGGATATTGATTTTGAGGAGTTGGAGAAGTAGGTTCCCTTCGTTCAATTTGATAGCTTTGTTTTGTTTTAAATTTTACGAGTTATGGATAAAAAGAGTAAAAAATTCCTGTTTGATTATCTGAACAATGCATCACCCACTGGTTTTGAGCACACGGGTCAGCAGCTCTGGCTGGATTACATAAAGCCCTATACAAATGATTACATGGTGGATGTGTATGGGACTGCGGTTGGAATCATCAACCCCAAAGCCAATTATAAAGTAGTGATTGAAGCGCATGCCGATGAGATCTCCTGGTTCGTGAATTACATAACCGATGACGGCTACATTTATGTACGTAGAAATGGAGGCTCCGATCATCAGATTGCGCCTTCCATGCGGGTGAATATTTATGGTGATAAGGGAGTAGTGAAAGGGGTATTCGGCTGGCCGGCCATTCACGTGCGTGATGCGGCCAAAGAAGAAACACCCACGCTAAAGAACATTTTTATTGACATTGGTGCCGAATCGAAAAAAGAAGTCGAAGCCATGGGTGTGCATGTTGGCTCGGTGGCTGTTTTTGAAGATGAATTGATTGAGCTGAACAAGAATTACCTCACGGGCCGGGCATTGGATAACCGGATGGGTGGGTACATGATAGCCGAAGTTGCACGCAGACTGAGCGAAAGCAAAAAGAAACTTCCATTCTGTTTATACGTTGTCAACGCGGTGCAGGAGGAAATCGGGTTGCGCGGAGCCGAAATGATTTCACGCAGGTTGAAACCCGATCTGGCAATTTGTACCGATGTAACCCACGATACACAATCGCCCATGTATAATAAAAAGGAGAGTGGCAACCTGAAGTGTGGCTTGGGGCCGGTGTTGTGCTATGGACCTGCGGTACAGAACAATGTACTGAAGATGATCATTGATGTGGCCAATAAAAAGAAGATTCCATTCCAGCGACAGGCGGTATCCCGCTCTACGGGTACGGATACGGATTCTTTTGCCTATTCTGCCGAAGGCGTTGCTTCCGGATTGATTTCACTTCCACTCAAGTATATGCACACCACGGTTGAAACGGTGCACAAAGAGGATGTTGAAAATGTGATTAACCTGATATATGAAGTGTTGCTTCAGGTGAAACCCGGACACGATTTCCGATATATAAAATGATAAACTGTTTAATCCGTTATCAGGCTGCTCTTACCTGATAGCGGATTAATAATGCTCTTACCATGAGAAGGCTTGGAATTGTTTTCTTGCTTTATTTTCTTTTGGAGGCTGTTTCAGTTTCCTGTTCGTTGATTTGCCCTTGTGGTTGTGATACAGGATCTGCCCCAAAAAGGATGGACATCCAATCCTGGAGAGTGTATACGGCTGGTCATAATTTCGAAATACTTGACACCACCAAGGTGTATGATTACAATAAAGTGCTTAAAGTCATCCAGGTGGATGAAAGGTTGTATGTTTCAAGACAAGAATCGGCTGGGAGTATGATTTCAACTGCCTATGCGTGCAGCCCAGCCCCGGTGGAATCCATTCAAAAAATTGAAAGTATCCAGCTAATCTCATTAAATGAAATAGCACTGACCAGCGAAACAGATCTCATTCCTGTTGGAACGGATCTGAACCCCAGATTTGTCATGACCTTTCATGGGGCCTCCAATCCGGAACCCATTAATACATTCATCCAGGACTTGATAATTTATGACGAGGACCGGTTTGAACTACAGCTCAATCAAAAGCCCTTCGATGAAACAACCTTGAAGTTTGATTTGATCATTACCATGACGGATGGTGAGATAACAGAACTGAAAAATCAGATCATGAAAGTCAAGTGACCCAGTTTATCTAACCTAATTGACCGGTGGGTTTCGTTTAACTCTCAAGCATTGTAAATCCAGCAGCACGCATATCTTCCCAAAACCCCGGATAAGATTTATTGACCACGTCAGGATTTTTGATTTTCAGATCACAAAGAGTAGCCCACGGGGCAAACCCCATCGCCATCCGATGATCATGATAGGTTTCAATGGTTAGTTCATGATTCGGCAATTTTCCGGGCGTTAAAACCCATTTTCCTGAGGGAGCCTCGTTTAAGCTCGCACCGATTTTCTTTATCTCATTCTGAAGCGCAGTAATTCGATCTGTTTCTTTAATCCGCAAACTTTCGAGTCCGGTAAACTCCCCTGTGATTCCTTTGGCGGCACACACCGGTATTACAGTTTGAGCCAGATCAGGACAATCCTTAAAGTCCCATTGAATGGAAGATGCTGATTCCTTTTTGGATAGAATGAGTTGATTATTCTGAAACGTTGAAGTTACCCCGATTCGCTCCATGATGGTGGCAATCACCCGGTCACCTTGCAGTGAGTTTTCTGAGACATTCGGCAGAAAGAGTTCGGCCGCTTCTGCCAACGCAGTAAATCCGTACCAATAGCTGATGGCCGACCAGTCGGCTTCAACAACAATTTGGGCTGGCCGGTAGGCACTGGCAGGAACTTGGATTGTTTGGGCGGCAAGGTCAATGTTCACGGTCACCCCGAAATCCTTCATCAGCGCAGCGGTCATCTCAATGTAGGGTACACTACCTATTTTACCCGTCAAGTTCAGGATCAGTCCTTGTGGCAGAACGGGGGCAACCATCATTAAGGCGGAGATGTATTGGCTGCTGATATTACCAGCAATCGTCAGCGAATTTGTCCCTTGGTGCTCAAATCCTTTGGTCTGAACGGGTGGAAAGCCCTCCTTTTCCAGATAGTCAATCGTCACTCCTAATATCCGCAATGCATCTACCAGGATTCCGATCGGCCGTTCTTTCATTCGTGGGGTACCCGTCAACACTTTCTGCTGATTAGTAATTGCAAAATAGGCGGTCAGAAATCGCATCGTGGTACCGGCATCCATCACATCAATCACGGAGTTGGGACTGGTAATTAATTGGGTCATCAAAATCGTATCCCGGGCATCCGAAAGATTGCTAACAGTTGATCGGTTCCCACTCAACGCTTTCAAGATGAGGGCTCGATTGCTGATGCTCTTGGAGGAGGACAGCCGATGAATGGTGCCTTTGACGGAAGAATTTCTTATGATGGATAGGGACGAGGTCAAAGGATGGTTTTTAAGGTGCGATAAAAATAAATTTTAGCAGACATTTTTTGGGTACAATGAAACATTTTAATTTGAAAAGGAGTTTATAAAAATATGACAACAACCAAAAAAGTAATGATCGGTCTGGGAGTAGCCGGAGGAGCTTTGCTCGCTGCCTGGTTACTAACCGGGGAGCGCGGAAAGAAATCCAAAGAATTCGTTTCCAAAAAAGCAGAAGACCTGAAGCAGGCCATCAACAAAAAGACAAACGCTGATTTTGACGACTCAGACGTACACTATGTGTAAACAGACTGATAGTAATCAAGGGAAGCATTTATTTCTTCGGAGCTAACCTCCACATCCCACCGGGCTTTGCCAATTCCTTCCGGCAAGGCCATTAGAATCTTATTGCCTTTATTTTTTTTGTCTTGGGTTATTAATTCCGTCAATCCATCCCGTTTGGCGGGAAGAGGAATAACCGGATAGACCTGTTTAAGGTAGCCAACAATGTCCTCTAACTCGGCTTTTTTAAGCATGTTCTTATTAAAAGCGATCCAGGACTCTGTCAACATGCCCAGCGCAATCGCTTCACCATGAAAAATACGATGTTCAGAATTCAGGAAATAGCTCTCCACCGCGTGGCCAATGGTGTGACCAAAGTTTAAGATTTTGCGAAGGCCTTTTTCTTTCGGATCGGTAACCACCACCCCGCGCTTGAAATCAACAGAATGTCCAAGCAGGGTCTCCCAGTCCTGCTTTAGAAACGACTTTTTGCGGAGGGTATTCCACATAGTCCGGTCAGCGATCAGACAGTGCTTGATTACTTCGGCAAACCCGGACCGGAGTTCGCGTTCTGGTAATGTCTTCAAAAATACGGGGCTGATCAGTGTGGCAACGGGCTCACAAAATACGCCAATATGATTTTTGAAATTGAGGAAGTCGATGCCCAGTTTACCACCTACACTGGCATCCACCTGGGCAAGCAAGGTGGTGGGTATCAAGATGAAATCAATTCCTCGTTTATAGGTAGCGGCACAAAACCCACCGAGGTCGCCCAGCACACCGCCTCCCAGCACCAGTACGAGGGCGTGTCGATCTAACTGTTGATGAGTAAAGTACTCCCAAACCAATTTGCATGTTTCCAGGTTCTTTTGCTCCTCTCCGGCCGGTATGACAAGAGGCTCGGTATCGGGAAGACTCTCTTTAATTAACGGCCAGCAAAACCGATGTGTATTCGAATCGGTGAGCACCACTTTTTTCGACCACGACTTACGGGATAGAAACCCGCGGATCAATTCGTTTGGGTTGGCCGCTATTTTTACCTGAGACATTTCAACAAATTAAGTCATTTCTCCTCTTTAGGCCGTGTGGGGCATTCAAAAATGTGAGGCAATCTTATATTTGTGCCACCAATTGCAAACGTATGCACGCTGAACCCAACGTTCATTTTCATGATACCGAAGTTGCTTTTTCCTACAAAAGTGATGGTGAATTAAGAAAGGCCAATTTCATCTTTTCCATTGTCAATCATCCCTGGGTTTCCACCCTTGCCACAAGCCTGGCCCGGGCCGGGTTGGCACTCCACCTTCCCGTGAAGGGGCTAATCAAGGCAACGGTTTTTGAACATTTCTGTGGGGGTGAAACCATTGATCAAAGTGTTAAAACAATCAATACCTTAACCCGCTTCCACGTTGGTGCCATCCTCGATTACTCAGCCGAAGGGGCAAAGAGTGAAGCCGGGTTTGATCAGACCATGGGCGAAATTCTCAAGACCCTGGACAAGGCCAAAAATAATCCGGCCATCCCGTTTACCGTTTTCAAATCAACCGGCTTGGTGATGATGGATGTATTGGAGAAAGTGCAGAGTAAAGTGGAGTTATCTCCGGAAGAAAAAGAAGCTTTTCAACATTTTCGGGACAGAGTAGAGACGATTTGCGCACGGGCCTTTGCCTATGATGTACCCGTAATGATTGATGCCGAGGATAGCTGGATTCAGAATCCGATTGATGAACTCAGCTACGAGATGATGAGGAAGTACAACCTGAAGCGTCCGATCGTGTACAACACGTATCAGATGTACCGAAAGGATATGCTTGATAACCTGCGCAAGGCACACCATGATGCGGTCATGCATAATTATTTTTTGGGGGTAAAGATGGTTCGCGGAGCGTACATGGAAAAGGAAGCAGCACGGGCTGAGAAATTGAACTACCCCAATCCCATCCACCCGAATAAGCAGGCTACCGATGACTCCTTTAATAAAGGGTTAGCTTTCTGCATTGATAATAAGCAGCGGATCAGCTTGATGTGTGGCTCGCACAATGAGTACAGTAATCAATACTTAACCGTGCTGATGGACAAGCACAGCATGCAACCCAGCGATAACCGGGTGTGGTTTGCTCAACTGTTGGGTATGAGTGATAATATTTCTTTCAACTTGGCCAAGGCAGGCTACAATGTGGTAAAATACGTGCCGTATGGGCCCGTGGAGCTTGTCATGCCTTACTTAATACGAAGGGCTTCCGAGAATACCTCCGTTGCCGGACAAAGTAGCCGGGAACTGACGCTCATCCGCAAAGAATTGGCTCGTAGAAGAGGAAACCGGAGTTAGGCATGGTAACCATCCGGGCATAGCTATTTAGGTTTGCCTGTTTTAATACTACTTTCTGCAATAGCGGTCATTTGTTTAATTTTGCCCCTCATTACCAAATCGCCATGCAATTAAGCGAGCAAGAAATCATTCGCAGACAAAGTCTCCAGGAGTTGATCAAGCTGGGGATTAATCCTTATCCGGCCGAATTATTCGAAATCAATACCTCTGCCGCAGATATTCATACCAACTACCCAAATCAGAAGATTGATTACAAAGATGTTTCCATCGCAGGTCGCATCATGTCGCGCAGGGTAATGGGCAATGCTTCCTTTGCCGAATTGCAGGATGAATCTGGTCGCATTCAGGTGTATTTTCGAAGGGATGATATTTGCCCTGGTGAAGACAAGAACCTATACAACATTGTTTTTAAAAAACACCTGGATATTGGAGATATTATTGGTGTTCGGGGATTTGTGTTCACCACACAAACAGGCGAGATCTCTATTCATGTTACTAGTTTCAAGATATTATCAAAGTCACTCCGCCCGCTGCCGGTGGTGAAAGAAACAAAGGATGATCAGGGAAATATAGTTCTGCATGATGCCTTTACGGATCCGGAGCAGCGCTACCGCCAACGCTACGTTGACCTGGTGGTAAACCCGCAGGTAAGGGATGCATTTGTTAAGCGCACTAAATTGGTGAATTCAATGCGCGAATACCTGAATAATAAGGGCTACCTGGAAGTGGAGACTCCCATTCTTCAGCCCTTGTATGGAGGTGCCGCTGCCAAGCCTTTTAAAACGCATCACAATACGTTGGACATGACACTCTACCTGCGCATCGCCAATGAGTTGTACTTAAAGCGTTTGATTGTGGGCGGATTCAACGGGGTGTATGAGTTTTCAAAAGATTTCCGCAACGAGGGGATGTCACGGTTTCATAACCCGGAATTCACGCAAGTGGAGTTGTACGTTGCCTATAAGGATTACCATTGGATGATGGACCTCGTGGAGGAGATGATTGAAAAAGTAGCCATTGATTTGCATGGATCTACCGAAGTGAAGGTAGGGGATTATACGATCGACTTTAAGCGCCCTTGGAAGCGGTTTACCATGTATGAAGCCATTCAGCATTTTACCGGAGTCGATATCTCCACGATGGACGAAGCCACCTTGCGTGATACCTGCAAGAAACTTCATGTGCCCATGGATGCAACGATGGGCAAAGGCAAACTTATTGATCAGATCTTTGGTGAGAAATGCGAGCCCAATCTCATTCAGCCAACATTCATAACGGATTATCCGCTGGAGATGTCTCCGCTTGCCAAAAAGCACCGCAGCAAACCGGGATTGGTGGAGCGATTCGAAGCCATTTGCAATCGCAAGGAAATTTGTAATTCATTTTCAGAGCTGAACGATCCGCTGGATCAGCGCGAACGTTTTGAAGAACAACTTGAGCTGGGCAAGCGCGGAGATGAAGAAGCGATGACCCTGGATGAGGACTTTTTGCGCGCACTGGAATATGGAATGCCACCCACGGCCGGATTGGGTATTGGCATTGACCGGTTATCCATGATCATGACCAACTCTCCCTCCATTCAGGATGTAATCTTTTTTCCGCAGATGAAACCGGAAAAGCAAGTGGAAACGAGCGCGGAAGCTGACTTTATTGCCTTGGGCATTCGCCCGGAGTTGCTGCCCATTCTGCAGAAGTTGGGCATCACCACAGTAACTCTGTTGAAAGAGATGAAAGCTACAAAGCTCTTTAATGACATTCCAGGCATGCGGAAAAAATTGAAACTGGAAAATGTTCAGAATCCCACCCTGCAGGAAATTGAAGGATGGCTTAAGTAGGAAGTTAGTTATCGAAGAAATTGCGCTGGCGATCTAACTTTAAATCGCGAAGCATACCCGATTTGACTCCAATCGAAAAGCTGTAAGATTGATACCGCCCGAAGGGCACCCAATTAAGGCTCATCTGCCAGCAATGTAAGTCGCGATTAATACTGATCTGGGTCTGGGTGAATTCATTATTCTCAAAGTCGTAGCCTGAGTTGTAAACGATTTTCCATTTTTCTGTAATGGACAAGTCACCATTAAACCGGATCGCCTGTGTTAACTTCGGATCCTGGTTTTCCTGATGACTGTAATCGATGTTATAACTGATTCTCAAATTCCAGGGAATGGAGAAATCGACATAGGCATCTGGATTTTGAAGCAGGTAGCGTTTATCGGAATCTGAAATGTCGGAACTGGAAATTTTTTCACGCATTTCATTGTCACTGTCCCTTCCCTTTGGGCTTAAGTTTGTACTGAACGCAAAATTGGCGTTGGTGATGCGACCTAACGATCCGGAGTTCCAGGCGTACCGGCTGATTCTTCTTTCGGAATAAATAGGTTCGAGCTTTTCTTCAGGATTTTTATAATCCGTAATGACCTGGCGGTATTCATAGGGGTCTAGCGTAGCACCGAAATTCAGGTTAATCTTGTCATTCAGCACATTTGTATTGGCAGAAAGATTGAAGTTGGCCAGTTTGAAAGAATCGGCAAGAAAATTATAGGACGTGGCCACCGAGAGTGTGTTGAAGAGTGAAATCTTTCGATCCACGGTGTCCTTTGGCGAGCGGACCTTCATTTCAACATTGTTGTTCAAACTCATCCCCAGAGCGCTGCTTTTCCCTGACGATGCGTTCCCGTAAACGAACCCTTCATACGTAGACTTAAGAACATCCGATGTATTGCCGGCACCATCGGTTGTGGTAAATCGTTGATAGTAACCATATTTGGGGTCACCAAAATCGGGTTGAAAGCTGTAGCTAACGGATGGGTTTATTACATGGCGGATGGCACGAATCCGTTTGTTAGGATTTTTGGTGAGGTAGGTTCCATAAATCCGGGTATTCATACCAATGCCCCCCGAATAATTAAAGACCCGGTTAAATCCATCCACTTTGGTGGCGGTAAAAACACGTGAGCTATCGTTATACGACCAGGCCAACCGCTCGAAATACCAACGCTCCTCATAATTGAAATTAGGACTAAACGTAAAGAACTTCAGCAGTTTAAAGGAGGTACTAAGTGGAATAGCATGCCGGACTCCTTTTTTTGCGTTTCGAAAAAGGTAGGGAAGGGTTTCCAGGGTAAATGGTGCGATGCTATCCGTTGGACTTCCATCTACCTTGCCCAGGTTGTTGGTAATTTGATTTACCCCATTGCCTGTATACCGCACATTGATGTTCTGAAGAAACATGTTGTTCTGTACATTCTTAAAGGGATAAATGTTGTTCACATTCAAACTCAGGTCGGGCACCGGTAGGTCAACCTGGTTTGTGCTCAGGTTTTGTGAATGCCGAAGATTTACTCCCAGGCTGATCGGTGTTCCAGGAAACGATTTACTGTAGTTGATGCTGGAGCTCAGGTTTTGTGTTACGTTGTCAATGCGGCCCGATTGCGTGTTGGTATTAACCCCTAAAAAGTTATTGGTATTGTACGTGGAACTGGCAGCATTAACCGAAGCGGAGAATCTGCTGGACCCCTTGGTTTGCGGACTGTGGCTCCACATAATCCGGAAATCTTTTTGGTAGGTGGGCGCCTCTATTTCATCCGTATTGATGTTGTTGGTGAAGGAAAAATTAAAGGCCCCTGTATACTTATAGCGTTTGTTATAATTGCTGTTCACATAAACAGCACCCCCTCCCTTGGAATAAATGTCCCCCGTCAAACCCAGTTTTACATACTCACTGATGTCAAAAAAATATCCACCGTTGCGCAAAAAGAAACCTCGTCTTCCTTCTTCGCCATACGTAGGAATAATAACTCCGGAAGCACTTTTGCGCGGAGATGGAAACATACCAAAGGCAAAGCCAAGTGGAGTGGGTACATCATTGAATTCCATATAAAAAGGACCGGAGATCATCTTATCCCCGGGAATTGCCTTTACCCGTTTTGAAATAATCCGAAAGTGGGGATGGGCCAGGTCGCAGGTGGTATAGGCGTTATTGATCGTGAACAATTCATTCTTTTCATTCTTATAAACCACACCACCATGCAAAAAACCATCGCCCTGTTTGGTCACCACCTCCGAGATTTTCGCTTTTCTGGTTTTGAAGTTGTAAACCATGTCTTTGGTTTCGTACTTCTCATTGCCATTAATGAATATGGGGTACCCCACGTGGCGCCCGGTTGAATCTACCCTGCTTTTAGCGGAAATGGTGGATAGATTATAGTCGATCACGATTTCTTCGGCCTGCAATTCAATTAATCCATACTTCACTTTGGCGTCACCATAGAGTTTAATGATTTTCTGATCTAAATTCGAATTAATGGAATCGCGGGCCGAGTAGGTGATGGTGGTTTCAATTTCACTCTTGGGCAGGTTTTTTGTGGTGTCGGCTTGTACTAGGGTGGTATCTTTTTTGTTTGGATTCTGACCGGGCTGCAAGGTATCTTGTTTCACGGGCAGGTTCCCCGCAGGCGGACGAACCGGACGCTCTACCTGCGCGTACCCCGAAATATCGAAACTGATGATGAAAAGAAAGGCGATGATAACTCGTAACACACCGGTTCTGGGCTCTGAATTGAAATTCAGGGGTTTAGCTTTTAGTGAAAAATTCACAACTTTGTACAAAGTTATTGCAAATACTCCAATCATCAGTAGCCCAGTGAAGAATATGAGAACTAAGCTCATCCCGGAAGCAATAACCTTGCTAAACTCTTTATCGACCTCAAAAAAAACGAAGTGGGTATGAAAAGAAGAGATTTTATCCTGAAATCATCCGCTCTTACCACGTTGCCTTTTTTTGCCTTTCGTCATAAGGGTTTTAAGGTACGCACAGTGGTGATTGATGCCGGGCATGGCGGCAAGGACCCGGGTACTATAGGTCAGTTTGCCCGTGAAAAGGATGTAGTGCTTAAAATAGCGCTTAAAACCGGTAAATACATTGAAGAGAATATACCCGGAGTGAAGGTTTTATATACCCGTAACACAGATCGGTATGTTGATTTTCAAGGGCGGGCGGATGTGGCAAATAAAAATAAGGCCGATCTCTTCATGAGCATTCATGCAAATTCCATTGTGGGGGCGAACGCCTACGGAACGGAAACTTTTGTCATGGGCTTGCACAAGGATACCAGCAACTTTGAGGTAGCCAAGCGCGAGAATTCGGTTATCCTGATGGATGAAAACTACAAGGAGAAATACGAAGGCTTTGATCCCAACAGCCCCGAATCCTATATTTTGTTCTCTCTAAATCAAAGTGCCTACCAGGAAAATAGTCTGCGCTTTGCCCAAAAGGTAGAAGATCAATTCAAGAACCGGGTTGGCAGGCATAGCCGCGGGGTTAAGCAGGCTGGGTTTCTTGTTTTGTGGATGACCACCACGCCCAGCGTACTCATTGAAACCGGATTTTTATCCAATGCCAAGGAAGAGCAATACCTGGCAAGTGAGAAAGGTCAGGATTTAATTTCATCAGGCATCTATCGCGCCTTTAGAGACTACAAAGAGGAAATCGAATCCATAAACTAATTCATGTGAAGAATAAAGAATTTAAAGTCGGACTGTTTGTAGCCCTATCGCTCGTATTGCTTTATTTTGGATTCAATTTTTTAAAGGGAATCGACTTCTTCTCAACAACAAATAAATACTATGTTGTTTATGAAAACATCGATCAGTTAGCGGTCTCTAACCCGGTATTGATCAACGGCTTTGCCGTGGGTCGTGTAAGCCGTATCGCCATTCTGCAGAACAAACAAAACAAAGTATTGGTAGAATTAATGATTGATTCGGATATACAGTTAGGCGATTCCACCAAAGCAATATTAAATAGTGATTTTTTAGGCAGTAAGTCCATCCTCTTATCAATTGGTAAAATAAATAAACCTCTCCAGCCAAAGGACACCTTGATTGCGGAGGTTGCTAAAGGCATGCTGGATGTTTTATCCGAGACCGCAACCCCCGTGGCTGATAACTTACAAACCACGCTTCGCAAATTCAATACAATTCTGGATAACCTGACTAAAAATTCAGCACGGCTGGACTCGATGTTTATTACCCTGCAGGAGACACCCCACTTGCTTAACGCTACACTGGTTAATGCCAATGGCAAAGTGGAAGAGCTTTCCGTTAATTTCAAACTGGTAACCGATAACCTAAATAGTAGTTTACAGGAACTAAAGCCTACTCTCGCTAACTTTCGTCAACTCTCCGATTCATTGAAGCGGATGGAATTGAATCAAACAATTACGGCCGCCAAACAGACACTTACAAAGCTCAATTCCACGTTGGATAAACTGGGTTCGGGAAATAGTACAATGGGTAAGTTGCTTACTGAGGATTCGCTTTACGTTAACCTCAATAAGTTAATCTTAAGTATGGATACCCTCGCCCGTCATTTTGATGATAACCCGAAGCACTTCATGGCTCCGCTGGGCAAGAGTAAAAAGAAAATTGATCGCGACCGGAGGCAGGAAGAAGAGCAGAAGACATCTTCAAAGGAAAATAAGTAATTACCCAATACGTTCGAAAGGCATGGATCTGGAGTTCAACAAAAATGAAGACCAGTTGAAGCAACTTTGTTCGCAGCTAAAGGCGCGTGCGAAAAAGACAAAATTGGGAGGTGGGGAGAAGAAAATAGCCGAGCAACATCAGAAGGGTAAACTTACAGCCCGTGAGCGTATTGATTATCTGATCGACAAAGGTTCTGATTTTTTAGAAATTGGCCTTTTTGCCGGTGAGGGAATGTATTCGGAACAAGGAGGGTGCCCGGCCGGAGGGGTAGTAACCGGGATTGGACATGTTCATGGAAGACCCTGTGTTATCGTTGCAAACGATGCTACCGTAAAAGCCGGAGCCTGGTTTCCCATTACCGCAAAAAAGAATTTACGGGCGCAGGAGGTAGCCATGGAAAACTGCATACCCATCATTTACCTGGTGGACAGTGCCGGAGTCTTTCTGCCCATGCAGGATGAGATCTTTCCGGATAAGGAACACTTTGGCCGCCAGTTTCGAAACAATGCTCGCATGTCCTCCATGGGCATCATTCAAATCGCAGCCATCATGGGCAGTTGTGTTGCAGGTGGTGCTTATCTGCCTATCATGTCTGATGAAGCAATGATCGTGGATAAGACGGGATCTATTTTTCTGGCAGGATCCTATCTGGTAAAGGCAGCCATTGGCGAGGAAATTGACAATGAAACCCTGGGCGGTGCCACCACGCATTGCGAGAT
This sequence comes from uncultured Ohtaekwangia sp., assembly GCA_964488465.1. Classification (GTDB taxonomy): domain Bacteria; phylum Bacteroidota; class Bacteroidia; order Cytophagales; family Cyclobacteriaceae; genus ELB16-189. The sequence continues at coordinate 238,858 of CAZAUN010000002.1, forward strand.
TTCCGGAGTTACCGATAATAAATTTCCAAACGATAAAGCCTGTCTCGATCACATCCGCGATTTATTTGACAAGCTAGGGCAACCCACCCTGGCAGGGTTTAGTCGTTTGAAGGCCAATCCACCCAAGGAAAAGATGAGTAACCTATATGGTCTGTTGCCCAGCGATCGGGTTAAGCCTTATGATATGCTGGACATTATCAAATGTCTGGTGGATGACTCTGAGTTTGATGAGTACAAGGCCTTGTATGGAAAAACTTTGTTGTGTGGTTTTGCCCGGGTGGACGGTTGGGCTGTGGGGATAGTAGCCAACCAACGCAAGGTGGTAAAAACAAAAAAGGGCGAAATGCAGATGGGTGGAGTGATCTATTCTGATTCCGCTGACAAGGCGGCCCGATTTATAATGAATTGCAATCAGCGTAAAATTCCATTGATCTTTTTGCAGGACGTAAGTGGCTTTATGGTAGGTAGTAAAGCTGAGCAAGGCGGAATTATTAAAGATGGTGCCAAAATGGTGAACGCTATGGCCAACTCCACCGTGCCGAAGTTTACGTTCATTATCGGGAACTCGTATGGAGCCGGAAATTATGCGATGTGTGGCAAGGCATATGATCCTCGATTGATTTACGCCTGGCCAACCGCTCAGATTGCGGTAATGAGTGGCAACTCAGCAGCAAAAACGTTGTTGCAGATTCGGGTAAGCAGCTTGAAAGCTCAAGGAAAAACCATTACACCCGAAGAGGAGGCTCAGCTTCTAAAGGAAATCACCGACCGGTACAACGATCAGTTGAGTCCTTATTATGCAGCCGCCCGTCTATGGGTGGATGGGGTTATCGATCCGCTGGAAACCCGGAAAGTAATTTCGGTGGGTATTGAAGCTGCCAACCATGCTCCTGTGGAAAAATTCAATGTTGGGGTTATTCAAACCTAATTGCCTGGAATTGTCACTGAATCATTTTTTTTTATATTCTTGCAGTGATGACAGAGAATGAACTAAAGGCGTTGGTGTCCTTACTCGATGACGAGGATAAGCAAATTGCAGCACACGTGCAGGAGAAAATACTCTCGTTGGGTACCGAGGCTATACCCTTTTTGGAAAAGGAATGGGAAAGCAATCTCAATCCGGACGTTCAAAGCCGGATCGAGGAACTGATTCATACCCTTCAATATGAATTGGTGAAAGAGCGATTGAAAGCCTGGTATACCTCTGAAAATCAAGATCTGCTGACCGGCATGTGGATCATCGCTACGTACCAGTATCCGGATATCGAACTGGAAAAACTGAAACAAGAGTTAGAACAGATTTATTACGAGACCTGGCTTGAATTTCGGCCTGACTTGTATGCGTACGATCAGATTAAGGTGATCAATGGCGTAATCTTTAATAAGCTGAAGTTTGGTGCCAATACAAAAAATTTTCACTCCCCGGGCAACTCGATGATCAATGTAGTCCTGGAAACACGAAAGGGAAATCCGATCACGTTATGTGTGATCTACATGCTGGTGGCGCAGAAGTTGAAGTTGCCGGTTTCAGGAGTTAACCTTCCCAATCTCTTTATATTGACGTATAAGGATGATAACCATCAATTTTACATCAATGCATTTAATCGGGGCCTTATTTTTTCGAAGCAGGATATTGAAAATTACATTCACGAACTGCACCTGGTGCCACAGACCTCGTTTTTTGAAGCATGCAGTAACATTGAAATTATAAGAAGGGCGCTGCGAAACCTGATCATGTCATTTGAAAAGATGGGCGAACATGCCAAGGCCGAAGAAGTTAAACTGTTGCTGGTGGAAATCTCGGCAGGGGGTGATCTGGGGGTTTAAACAAGTTGATTCAGAATCTCGGTATTGATTTCATGCCCGCCTTTGAATTTAATGACGCGGGGATTGATTCCTAATCGTTCGTTGATTTGCGTCACTTCCTTTAACCGGTCAACCGTCAAGTAGGGATCCTCATCACCATAGACTTCGATGATCTCCTTCTTAGAAAATAGCGCCGCGGCCTGTTTAAAATCCATATCGGGTGGAAAAATACCTGCCCATAATATTAATCGGTGATATGGCACGGCTCCATCCAGGGCCCAACGAGAAACAGTGGCCGCCCCCTGTGAAAAGCCCAGAATGCTAATCTGTCCGGTAAACGCGGTTGGTACCTCTCGTTGATAGATCGTATTCAGGTAGTGAATGTAATTCTTGATATCCATCAATCGGTTTTCGCGGGTCATCCAGGTAGCGCCTACTTTTTGGTTACCCGACTGGCTGCGGCTAACGATATCTTCCAGATAAAAATGTGAAAGACCTTCGGGGGCAATAATGCAGGTGTTCGGATTTTCCAACGAGGAGAATTTCTTAATAAAGAAGCGCGCTAACTGACCGTACCCATGAAGGACAAACCAAATCTGTTGGGTTTGGCGATGAATATCGCCTGCTTTGAAATAGCGGGCCTGGAAATTGAAATGGATAGTTTCTTCGTTCATTGAAAAATAAAAAAGGCTATTGGAGAGCCAATAGCCGGTATATGCTGTGCAATGTTATAACTACCGCTTAAAGCCTAGCGCACTACCACCACAATGAGCCGAAGGTTCATCAAAGGTGTATTGGATGTAATAGATGCCGGTGGCGTTGCACGGGTAGGCAATCGCGCTGATAAACTGACCATTGATTTTGCTCGTAGCCACCTTATTTCGCTCTTTATCGAAGATACTCACCACAATTCCATCTGTTGCCGTTCCATTCGCACAAACATTGATCATGTACTGTGTGCCTTTGGTGAACACATAACTGTATTCGACTTTTTCTTTAGCAATGCCGTCAACTTTGTAGCTTTTTAAAAAATTAAAACCGCTGGCGAGTTTGGGGATGCAGGAATTCGCCAGGTTATCCGAGTCGCATTGATCAACCGAATCCGTTGAACTTACCGCCAGGGAAGATGTAAATAAGAACGCCAGGAGAATATTTTTCATAGGGAAACTAAATATAAGATTAGCTGATAATTTTATTCCGGATCGAATTGGTAAGATTCTTTATCTCTTCCACATTCTCAGGAGTAATGTCAATGGTAGTAGTACTGTTGTCTTTAATAACCGCAACACCATTAACAATCTCCATCGTAGATTCTTTGTAGGTATAATTGATGTTGATCTTGTCAAAGGCGGCTTTTAATTGTTCCAGGTCGGCATGAAGGCTGGCCATGTTTTCATCGCTTTCATAAAACGAGAAAAGCAAAAGAATCTGCTCCAGGATAATTTTTTGCTCACCTATTTTTTCCTGAAGTTCTTTGTTGTTAGGATTCTTAGCCGCTGCCTGACATGTAATTTGCATGGCCTCAAGCCATCCTCCGGTCAATAACAATACACTCAGGTTGTCTCGGCTTTGTGACTGCAGGTAATGATTGATATGGTTGAAGTTCAGGGTGGTTATCAACAAAAGTGAATCCAGATTTTTGCTATTGGTTGCCAGGCGTCCAATGGTCTCCACGTCAAAGAATTGTCCAATGTTAAGATCATCGGCCAACGACTTGATGGAAGAAATGTATTTAATTCCATCCTGGTTCTGACCGTAAATATTGGTATATCCTAAATCCGTACCATAAACTCCCAGATTTAATGCTTTGCGATAATTGCTGTTGTACTTCGGCAGGTTATTAGTCGAATTCAGTAATTCAGGATTGTATTTAGAACCTGACTCTTTTAAAAGCAAAGATATTTCCAGAGGACTTGGGATTTGATCCAGAATTGAATTGATTACCTCTTCATCCACCCCCGGTCCAGCCGTCTTGGTGGAGTCCAGACTTTCCAGGAAGGCTTGTTCATCGGGCTTTTTTCCAGAAGAGCAGCCGAGTGCAAGTAACGCAATCACTCCATAAACAAATAATCTCATAGCAACTAGGATTGTATACAAAAATAGCAATTCAGCATTCTTATGCAAACCTGCTGTTGGTCTTATTTGCCCTTAGAAATGCTGAATTTATCAAAAAGCCCAACAAATTTTCTTAGCCATTCGAAGTAAAGTGTGATGTAAAAGAGCGCGGTAAATGCCCAGATCACAAGCAGATTGAATAACAAAGTAGAGAAGGTTAACCCGGCAAATGTTTTCTCAGGAACAAAGAAGGCAGTCCTGTAATCAAGAAAATGATCAGGGTTTGGCGCTTGGTAGATGGGATTGATCAATTGTACCAACCTGCCCTTGTACTCGATGATTCGTTCTTTTACAGAAATGTTACGTACCAGATCGGATAAGCTTTGATTAAAGTATCGATTTTTATCTTTCTGTATATCAAACCCCTGCTTTTCAAAAAAAGCCATTTTCTTTTCAACTAAATCAGCATTTTGGTTATAAACTTCCTGATAGTGTTTTTTATATGCATTGAGATAGGCATCCATACGCTCGCCCAAGGTATTTGTATAGCCGGAGTTAAGATTGTTGAAGTCGGCTTCGGTAAGGCCCGACTTAAAGGATTCGTTTCTTAGTTCATCGATCAGCATCTGCTTGTTCAAGGAGACAAGTCGTTGAACGGAATCCCGGTTGTCATTTTGGTGATCAAGAATGTATTGATTTCTCTTCTTCAATTCATCTGCCAGATAGGCTGATTTAAAGTCGGCTTCAGCTTCGTTCCGCTCATACTCGTAATAATGTCGCTGGAATTCGTTGTTCTTAAATTGATGGACAGCCATGGCCTCGTATGCCCAACGCGAGGTCATTAAATCCGCTACTAACGGCACTTTGCCCTTCGTACTCAGCAAAGGATTTAATTTATCAAATTCAAAGAGCAAACCACTTAGGATCATTTGTGGAATCAGTAGTAAGGGAATCAGGACATACACCGTAACAGCCGAATTAAATGCTGAAGAGATATTTAATCCGATAACATTGGCAAAACAGGAAGTGGTAAACAACACCAGCCAAAACGCCCAGGTCATTCCATGAATTTCAAGAATCAAATTACCGAGCACGATGAAGGTTAACGTTTGAATGGCCGAGAGAAGAAAGAGGATGGAAATTTTGGAGAGCAGGTAACTATTCCAACTTAAATTAAGGAAGGACTCGCGCTTCAGAATTTTCCGATCCCGGATAATTTCTTCAGCACTCACCGTGAGCCCCATAAAGAGCGCTACGATGATGGACATCAGCATAAAGGCAGGGAAGTTCTCATTGTACCGAAATATGTAGTCAGAACCATCGGGGGCACTGCGATACTTAATGATAAACGCCAACAATATAGCCAGGAGCGGGGCCTCCAGGAGGTTGATCAGCAGATACTGTTTGTTACTAAGTTTTGCCAGAAAATCACGCGTGGCGAAAATAGCCGTTTGCTTCAACCGGGAGGGAAGGTGGAGTCCTTTCGGTGGAACTTCTTTCACCTCTTCAATGCGACTGGGCTTAAATGTTGTTTTGAACATCTCATGCCATTGAACCGGAGTTACCTTGCGCTTGTTGGTAGGTTCACCATATTCATCCACCACCTTTGCTTCAATAATATTGAAAATCTGTTCAGGGTTAACATTGCCGCAGATTTCACATTGGCCGCGGTTGCTGTCAACCTGATGGGTGGCCTTTTTGAAGTACGTGATTGCCCCCACCGGATTGCCATAGAACGCGGGGTAGCCACCGGTGTCCATAATCAACATTTTATCAAACATCTTATAGATGTCTGAACTGGGTTGGTGTATAACCACGAAGATTAATTTCCCTTTTAGTGAAAGTTCTTTTAATAGGTCAATTACATTTTCTGAATCGCGGGAAGATAATCCTGAGGTAGGCTCATCTACGAATAGGATCGCGGGTTGACGGATTAGTTCTAAGGCAATATTCAATCGCTTTCGCTGACCACCGCTGATTCGCTTGTCCAAGACACTGCCTACCTTCAAATCTTTACGATGATCAAGTCCGAGATCTTCCAGCACTTTCATCACTCGCATTTCAATCTCAATCTCACTGAGATGTGCGAAACACAGTTTGGCATTGTAATATAAATTCTGGTAGACGGTTAGCTCTTCAATGAGCAGATCGTCCTGAGAGATATACCCGATCACCCCTTCCACCTTCCTCTTTTCGGTATGGATATCATACCCGTTGATTTTAATCTTGCCAGCGCTGGGCTTTTCGAGGCCTGCCAGAATATTTAACAAGGTTGTCTTTCCAGCTCCGCTGGCACCCATAATGCCAATTAATTTTCCGGGTCCCTCTGCAATTTTCACATCCCGAATACCGATAACTCCGTTGTCAAATTTAAATTCATCCACCTGTGCAATGAACGATAGCTTGGTAGTCTGCATCTCTTCATTGTAATCGGCAATCAGATCACTGTAATAGAGGGCGCTGCCATCCGGAGTTTTTATGGTGCTTCCGTGGGAGAACAGATAGACCCGGTTGGGTTTCATGATGAAGCCATTCAGATTGTTGGCATCTTCTCCCTGGTATTTAACAAAGTACATACCCACACTAACAATACGCATGAAAACGAGATGTCCGTGGACATGGGTGTGCAGGTGTTTTTGAAGAGGCGCAGATTTTTCAGTCCCTTCATCGGCAACCAGGATGTCTTTGAAGTTGAGGGTTTTAACATCCTCCGAGATGATGAAACTCTCAATGAGTTTATATTCTTCCTGGGTAATATTAAATACAGTAGAAACTGTATTTACAATTTCCATTCGTTGTGGCGAGAAATGTTTGTCTGATCCAACTAACTCCAGCAGTTTGATCAAGACAATAACCTTTTGCTTTTGAGTAAGGGTTTTATTGATCTTCTTACAAATGGCTAACGTTTTGAGGGAATCCTTAACAGATGTCAGCTTGTTACTTTTATCATCGACATGTTGTTTTTGCTGTTCGGTATACCCTGAAATGGAATCGTATAATTGTAGGTATTCGAGAATGGCAGCCTTTTCCAACTCCTGTTGAAAGAAATCCGCAACGAATTGTCGCTCGTTCTCCGAAACCCCGCCATCTTGCTTGGTAATGATGGCAAAGAGTTGGGTCAGCGCTTTGAGAATTTCTTCACTCATGAAGTATCAGATCAAGATTGTTTTCTCGTTTAGAATCAATAAAAAATCAAGTGGCTTTAAATTCAAATGGAACGGATACCAGATGCGCTAACTCTTGACCGGACTCTTCCATATCTTCATCGTCTTCTAAAAATTGCCACACCACTTTAGCCCCCGGGATGGTTTCAAGGATCTTAAAAATGTCTAATAACTCACGGGCTGTTGCTGTATTGTAATACTCAAACCGGACCTGTAAATACGTAGCCGGATTTGGTTGTTTTGAATATTCGCTAAGCCATTCTTTCACTTCTTTATAAAAATCAGAAGGTTTATCCTGAAGCGATTTTCCCTCAATAATAAAAGTGCTTTTGTCTGGATTGAATAATACGCTGGGCGTTAGTTCGGTGGGGTTCAGTTCTAAGGAATGCACGGTAGTAATTTTAGACCCAAAACAGCGCAATTTTTTCTAATAAAGGAAGTGATTTGATAGATCTATCCAGGATCGTTTAAACTCGCTTTTGTAAAAACAAAGGGTAGTAACGAACTGGCAGAAGGGCATTTTATCCACTGGTTGTCTGTATGGTGCATAATGACTTCAATCGGTTTGCGTTGCCGCTCTTCGAACTCGGCCATCACCTGGCGACACGCCCCACAGGAGGCTGCGGCTGACAATTCTTTATGGTTTTTTTTATGTGCCACTACGGCCATTTTCAGGATGGCTTTACCGTTAAATTGTGCAGCAGCTGCATAGAGGGCCACCCGTTCTGCACACATGCATAGCGGATAAGAAGCATTTTCCTGATTCGATCCGGTAACTACAGTACCATCCTCCAGGATAAGGGCGGCTCCAACGTGAAATTTTGAATACGGTGCATAGGCATGATGGGCTGCTTCTTTGGCTTTATGAACCAGGTATTTGGACTCATTATCGAGTTCTTCCAAAGTTTTGTAGGTTTCAAATCCCTTCATAGTTGGAATGGGTTACGATCAGGTAAGATAATAAAGTGCTGGATGGTTCCGAAATTTTCAATGATTAATCCATTAATTTAGATTTCTTTTTTCACGTATGGAACTCAAGAATATTCTGGTGTTAGGTGCGGGCCGGTCATCCTCCGCATTAATAAAATACCTGCTTTCGCAGGCTAAGCAGCAGCAATGGATGGTAATAGTTGGTGACCTGAATGAACGTGTTGCCGATGAGCGGGTAAAGGGCATCCCAGCGGGCAAGGCCATTCACTTTAATATAGAGAACAAGGAAGCCAGCTGTAAAGCAGTGCAACAGGCGGATGTGGTCGTATCTCTTTTACCGGCACACTTGCATGTAGCTGTTGCCAAGATTTGCCTGGCTGAGAAAAAGCATTTGCTTACCGCCAGCTATATATCGGATGAAATGAGGAACTTGGATAGCGCAGCGAAGTCAGCGGGCCTGATTTTTTTAAATGAATGTGGTTTGGACCCTGGCATTGATCATCTGAGTGCCATGCAAGTCATCGACAAGATCAAAAGGCAAGGGGGCACGGTAACGTCCTTTGAGTCCTTCACTGGCGGATTGATCGCACCGGAAACCGATCCGGGAAATCCATGGCGCTATAAATTTACCTGGAACCCCCGGAATGTAGTAATGGCCGGACAAGGCACAGCAAAATTTCTTCAGGAAGGAACGTACAAATACATTCCCTATCAGCAACTATTTTCTCGAACAACTCCTGTCTCAGTTCCCGGTAGTGGGGAGTATGAAGGTTATGCAAATCGTGATTCATTGAAATACCTGACTACCTATGGATTACAGGGCATTAGGACGATGGTGCGCGGAACCTTGCGGAACCGTGGATTTTGCAGTGCCTGGAATGTGTTGGTACAATTGGGTTGCTGCGATGACAATTTTCAAATGGAAAAGGTGGCGAATATGACCCATCGTAGTTTTATTAATTCCTTTTTGGATTATCATCCAACCAAGACGGTAGAGGAGAAGATCATCAATCAGTTTACTATTTCAAAGCAGGGGCCGGAGATGCAGCGTTTATCCTGGAGTGGTTTTTTTACGGATGAGATAGTGGGCATGGAGAGTGGAAGCCCGGCACAGGTTACGGAGCATATTTTGAATAAGAAGTGGAGACTTACACCGGGAGATAAAGATTTTATTGTGATGTGGCACCGGTTCAAGTACCAACTTGGTGGAGAGCGAAAAGAACTTCAGGCATGGCTTACTGCCACAGGTGTGGACGAAGTCAATACGGCAATGGCAATGACAGTTGGATTACCGTTAGGTATTGCAGCTAAATTGGTGATGCAAAAAAAAGTACAAACAGCGGGAGTAATCATTCCCGTTACGAAGGAATGGTACGACCCCATACTGACCGAACTCCATCAACTAGGCATCACTTTAAAAGAACAAGAAGGTTAATTACGTGTCAGGATGACACTCACCAGCAAGGAAACAAAATAGAGCAGTGCGATTGAAAAGGATCCGATAATCCAAAACACCACTCCCGACTGTACCAATTGAAAAACCGGAAATAAAATCATGCCCAGGGCAAACTTAATCGACCCTGTGAATTGCGGATCGGATACCTTTTTATCCAGAACCCACCGTAATATGAAGCGAGGCAAAAAGTGATTGATGGCATAGTAAAACGAGAAGGGATTAAATCGCCTATGGTTCGTACCCGTTGAGACGGATTGTGGTGAATTAGTAAACTCAACAATGGTGGCCTGGTCGGAAGCAAGTTGCTCCACCAGATCCGATTTTCTTTGACGATGTGTTTGTAAATACATCACCCCCTGTTCATAGTGCTCCACCGGGATGTTCAAGATCAACGGTTTAAGATTTTCCTCACACACTTTTATCAAGCGATCCAGATTTTCCTGGTTTGAGCTTTCTCTATTCATGTATTGGCGGGCAGGAATCGGCTTTCCGAAACTTACCAATACCCGTGATCGAAAATGGGTATGTGATTCGTACTGAATTCCTACTGGCACAATCTGCACATCCAGCGTCCAATTATTTTTTTCTTCGGCTGCGAGGGCAATCCGTGCAAACCCCTTTTGGAGAGACCGCAGATACCATTGGTAGCTGTGATTGCCTTCACCAAAAATTAAAATTGATTCACCCCTGGCCAACAGATTCGAACAGGTTTCAATCATCGAATCGTTTTTTCGAAGGGTGCTAAATCCATCGCGAAAGCGATAAACCGGGCTCATCTGAAGGAGCGTGAGAATCTTTCTTGCTAATGGCTTTCTGAAAACTTCAGCTCGGGTTAGGGACCAGGGATTGCGGAAAGAACTGCAGATGATCAATACCGCATCCAGAAAAGCGTTTTGATGATTGGAAACAAAAATAACGGGACCACGGGGAATGGGTGCAAGTTTTTGAATTTGCCAGCGACTAAAATAGAACCAAAGCGATACCTGACAATATACTTTTAATGACCTGAAGAGAATCTGTTGCAGCACGCTATTAGGGTTGAGTAATTTGAACCAACGCTCGTCTCCGCATGAAGGAAGCAAATGCAAACCCGCTTATCAGGTGCCAAACGCCCCACCATGCTGCTACCACGGCCATGGCTGTATTGCCATCAAAGAAATTAAAAATAAGAATTAATCCCAATCCCGAATTTTGAATTCCCGTTTCAATGGCCACAGTACGGTTAACGGATTCGGAATTTTTAAGAGCAGCGCTGAAATAATACGCGCCTATTAACCCCAATCCATTGTGTAACAAAACCAGCCAAAATACATCGCTCAGGTATGCAGAAAACCCGTCCTGGTTATTCATGACGGCAACGATGATGAAGCCGGTCAACATCAGCATGGAAATAATCCGAAGTGGCCCCGCAATTTTTTTACTGAAAGCCGGCCAAGAAGCAGTTACCCACATTCCTAAAACCAAAGGCACGAGAAGAATGGAAACCATGTTGATCATGAGTGAAAGGAAATCGATCTCAAATGATTTTATCTCGCTGGATAAGGTAGGTATCAGCGATCCCCAAACAAAAAAACTGATGGGAGTAATAATAAACGCAGCCAGCGAAGAGAATGCCGTGAGTGTAACAGATAACGCCACATGTCCGCGCGCCAGTTGTGAAAAAAAGTTGGAGACATTGCCTCCTGGGCAGCACGCTACCAACAGCATACCCAGTGCCATGCCGGTACTGATAGGAAGCACTGCGATTAGTAACACGGTCATCAATGGTAAAAAAATGAATTGCGCTAACAGTCCGGTGGCTACCGTTTTCTTTTCATTGGTCAGTTGAGTAAAGTGCTTCCACTGAATATCCAGGGCAACGCCAAACATGATAATAGCAAGGCAAATATTGAGCGCGGTCAAGCTCCCGGATGAAAAATGAATGGCAACGGATTCGGATGGCATGACTTAGTTGAAAGGCGAAATATAGGGATTCGGTAAAATCAAATCTCGTTCTGAGTAGATTGATTTTCTTCATACCATCGATCGGTCTGCAGATCATCACTCAAAGCGGCCGAAACTGCAAGTTGATCGCACCGTTCATTTTCTGGGTGGCCTGCATGCCCTTTCACCCAGACGAATTTTGGTTTAAAACGGTGGTGCAGCGGGATGTACCGCTGCCATAAGTCGGCATTGGCCTTCTTGGCAAAGTTCTTTTTTTCCCAACCCCACAACCATCCTTTTTCAATGGCATCGACCACATATTTTGAATCGGAGTAGATCGTTACAGGTATGCCCAACTTCTTAATGGACTCCAGGCCCACAATTACGGCCAATAATTCCATGCGGTTGTTGGTGGTTAGACGGAAACCTTCCGCCAGTTCTTTAACATGATGATTCCATTTTAAAATGGTGCCAAACCCACCCGGACCGGGGTTTCCTTGTGCTGCACCGTCCGTGTAGATGCGGATCATACCGGGAAAACATTACCTTTAAAAATCTTAACGGCAATCGCTAATAGGATAACCCCAAATACTCTTCGCAGTACAGCAAACCCGGATTTTCCGATCACCCGCTCCAGCCAAGAGGAAGAGCGCAATACGAGGTAAACAAAGATCAGATTGACAAGAATTCCGATCAGGACATTGGTTTCCTGGTATACCGCACGGAGTGAAAGAATGGTGGTGAGGGTTCCGGCTCCCGCAATGAGTGGAAAAGCAAGCGGCACCACGGAGCCTGACCCTTTAGCGTCAGGATCATCCTTAATTAATGTGATTCCCAGAATCATTTCCATGGCGACAATAAAAATTACAATGGCTCCGGCTACAGCAAACGAAGCTACATCCAATCCAAAAAGATTAAGAATGGACTGCCCCAGATACAGAAACCCAACCATGAGCGCTGCAGAAATCAGCGTAGCCTTCTCAGCATAAATTCGTCCTTCCCGTTTTTTAATCAGGATGATAAACGGAACCGAACCGATGATGTCAATAACTGAAAAGAGAATGAGGGATACGGAAAAGACTTCTTTAATGTCCATAACGAAAGGAAGCCACAAAGGTACGATAAAATGGAAACGTCATCCTATAAAAAAGATAGGATGACGTTTTATCAACGGGTTAAAAGAAGATTTGATATTGAACAACGAACTGCTTTCTTCGACCTTCCCGAATCAGGTCCGTTCCGACTTGATTGTAATAGGGTCGGTCTTGCACATCCAGTGTAATTTTGCTGGTATGCCCATTCAATAACCAGTTAACGCCTACATGATACACATTCATGGGCTTATCCAGGCGGTTATAGCCAGCACTCATTATTGACAAATAGGGCATTAATGTTCCCTCGCTCAACAAGTCCCGTTTCATCAGGTAGGCAAGTTGTGAATACCAGATTGATCCGGTTCCAAACATGGGAAAGGCATTGCCTTGACTTCCTGCCGGGTAGGGTCCGCCCACTGGCACAGAGGAGGCTGGATTCATAATTCCGTTGTATCGAAGGTAGCCAGGACCAAAATCGTAATTGAAGTAGCCAGCATAGGCATTTATGGCCGTACCTTTTTCTTTATTAACAGGAGCATCGTAAAAAATGGCCGCAGAAAAAAGATTCATTGCATGATAAACGGTGTCAACCGATTCGCGTGTCCAGGTAGCTTTGCCTTGCGAAATAAATCCTGCCTCCAGATTCAATACTCTCTTTTTACCCAAATAAGTCCCCGTCATATACGGAGTTGTGTGTGGTTCCTTATCAAAGAGATTATAAATAAAGAATCCCTGGTACTGCAGAGTATGCCCCCGTTGGCTAAACGTTGCATTGGAAGATAACGGAGGTGGTGGCTGACCATTTGTTGAGATCGGGAAGGGGTCACTGAGTGCAATCCGGTAGTCTAATTTGCCAACCTGGCCGCGCGCATACACACTAAGTTTTCTTGAGAATTCATCGGTTTGATCAACGGTGGCCTGAGCAAAAACCGGTACATCCTGGGTGCTAATGGTGCCAATGCTTGGCTGACTGAATCGCGATAAGCCGTTGGTGATGGTAAGGCCTCCTCCTACAACCAGAGTTTCGCTCCCTTTGGTGATGCGATATTCACCTAACGCATCATGAAAGAAAGCTTGCAATTTTCGGTTGCCTGCATTTTGCGAGAGGTAATTGTAATTATTCTGTCCAAACTGAAAATAAAAGAAAACTCGGTCCGTCAACTGACCAAAGAGCTGGAAACGCGTTCTTCTTAAACCAATGTCAAATGTCTCTGTTTTTGGCACTGAAAGCACCATCGTTCCCGGGTTGCTTTGGTTGTATCGAAACCAGATCTGGTTGAGGAAGGTGGCTTTTATATAATGATCGCCAACGTCATTTAAATTAAGTTTTAATTCTGAAATATCTTTTGACTTTTCCTGTGCGTTGACTAAAAATCCGGCACAAAGAAAAGCCAATGAAACAAGTAATTTGTTCATGGCTAATTTTTTTAAGTACGAGAAGTTTTACTCTAGCGTAACGATAACAGGCTGTCGCTGGTGTATGAGTGACACAAAGTCTTCAGCAAATTTTGCGGTATACAAAATTTCATCCGGCTCCAGTAAATTTCTTTTCTTGTAAAAGAGAAGCCGGTTGCGATGGCATTCAATATGCATCTCTTCACGGTTTTCTAAAAACCGGATCAACGGTTCCGAAAAGAAAAGGCGAACATTCGCTTCATGCACCCCGCGCAGATAGTATTTCTCTGAAAATTTTGGGTGGTTATCGAAGTCTATATCCCTGCCTGAAATACTTTCAAATAGTTTTGACCACAACCCTTCCGGTTCCAGGGCAAAATCAGGAATCAGTGCATCAAACTCAGAAACCTGCACAATGGTGATGGGAAGTTCTTGTTGCGCTTGTCGGGCTCCTTCAAGTAAGGTAATGTCCGCAGCTTCAATCTTTGCCATGTCTGTATACCGGATCAGAATATTTTCCTCGTAGGGGATTTTGTTTCCATGGTGAATAGGAAAATCTTTATACTTTAAGGAGGCTCTCACGCGTTGCGGATAGAACTGCCATTCCTGACTTTCGGCAAACTTACGCAACTCCAATTGGCGTGGACTAAGTTTAATTTCAATCCGATTCTGGTGATCGATTGAAAATTTGCGGGCAGCTAGTGGATGATTCGAAAAGGGTTTAAACCGGTCGAACCCGATCGATACCACCGCACCACCGGCATGGTTGCATTCGTCTTCGATGTGATGCAAATACTCCATAAAACTGTGGTCCAACAAGTGGGCGTCCGAGAAGTCGACTACAATTTTTTTGCTCAAATCCAGTTTGGTGAACACCTTTTTGAAGCCGAGCAAGTTTGAGAACAAGGCTGATTCTTTAATCTTTATAAGATATTCATCCCCCTGATCACTGAGCTCGTAATGGGCTTTAAACAAACTGCGAAAAGGAACCCCATTGAGCACGTGAAATACGAACTTCATTAGAATTCCGGCTGCAACCCCAATTAGCAAATCAGTAGCAACGGTAACAATGATGGTTACAATGAAAATCACGAGTTGCTCTGAGCCAATTTTATAAGTTTTGAAAAACTCATTGGGGGAGGCTAACCGATAACCAACCGCAATCAGCAAGGCGGCCAAGGCGGTATTGGGGATCATTTCGATTACCGGGATAAACAGGAGCATTGCCATCAATAAGAAGAATCCATGAAAGAAGTTACTCCATCGTGTTCTAGCTCCAAAGGAGATGTTGGCCGAACTTCGTGCTACTTCAGAAATCATGGGCAACCCGCCCAATGCTGCAGAGAGGGCATTGCCGGCACCTACCGCCATCAGATCTTTATTCGGATTAGAAATGCGTTTCCACGGATCCAGGCTATCAATGGCCTTAACTGTAAGCAATGATTCGAGGCTGTTAACAAATAGGAACATGAGTACATATTTCCAAAACACAAACGTGCCAATCATTCCAAAGCTTGCATTGAACCCAACATCACCCCAGAAGTCACCGATCTTCACCATGTCAAAAGCAGGCTCGGTATGTTTGAAGTCCATTAGCCAGGCGAGCGGGATGGTGACCAACAGCACCACAATGGGGGCGGGTACTTTCTTGACCATTTTTCCTTTTAAGAGGGGCAGACCAAAAATGATCAGCAAACTGATCATACCAATTAAGGTAACCCGCACATCTTCATGGATAATGGAATCCGGAATCATCTGAAATAGCTCCAAAGGTTCTTTTCCCTTTAGCGTTGCCGGATCAATTCCTAACAGGATATGAATTTGCTTTGAAAAGATGATTAACCCGATAGCGGCTAGCATACCATGAACCACGGAGTGTGGAAAGAAATCGCTGAGGGAACCAAAGCGCAGCCAACCCAAAAAGATTTGAATAAGTGCGGCAACAATAATAGCACCTAAAGCAAAATGCCATCCTTCCAGGCCTCCACCCATTTCCATCACCGCCCCGGCACAGATGGTGATTAAGCCAGCAGCGGGACCTTTAATAGTGAGTCGGGAACCTGCAAAAAAGCTTACAAATAATCCGCCAACCATGGCGGTAAGTACCCCCATAGCCGGAGGAAATTCACTGGCTTTGGCGATACCTAAACTTAAAGGTAGGGCAAGAAGAAAAACAAGGAACCCGGACACCGCATCGCCTGTCCAGTGTTGCTTCAATCCGGCCCATCCATCTTTCGGAATTTCTACTGTTTTCATTTTTTGGTGGGTGAACTGCTTCACCCGTTTTGAGATTGTTAAATAAGCAATGTACAAGGGTATTCATAAGCAGGAATACCAATACAGGCCAGTTGCCTGTTACCAAAAATGAAAATCAGATGAGGAGTACCCGGTGTAACTGGTACAACGCAGGTTGGGTATTAAATCGCTCGCGGGGCAATGACCACGTAATGCGAGCAATTTCAAATTTTTGTAGTTGATTGAATACTTCAAAACAGCAACAGGTACACAGAATATCGTCTTTACCTTCTTTTTCTTCGCTCGTACTTTCTTCAAAGAGGAAATGAGCAAGTAAATCGAGGGTGGGTATAGTTTCCGTTAACTGATTTTTAGTATGGACTTGATTATGGGGTTGGGTAGCTGCTGTCAGTACCGATGGCACAAACAACTCCGCACAAAAAAGCAGGATGGCAAAGGCTTTCACAATTCGATTATACCTAAACCCCATGAAACGGAGATTTTTTACAAAGGTGTAATTATTTTTTTGAATTCTGCTAAATCTTGTACAGGATAGGATTAGCAACCGTTTGTTGAGAGTCATTTGGAGCAAAAATTAGCGAGGCTTTTGGAACCCAGTCCTCATTACCTCCGTTAGTAGCATCGTTTAGCCCTTGCTTGTGGATGAGGGATTTTTATACCTTTGTAGAAATGAACAAGAGAAATTTTTTCCGCACACTTATTAGCCTTGTGCTGGTTTTCTTTCTGTTCACACCTGTACTCGTAGGTTCATTGAGTGGAGGTTTGGGTGGCCCAAGTAACCACATCAACCTGGCTAAATCCTCGGGTTCGCATTCGAAATCCGACATCCAGTTTCTGTTTGAAGAAAAAGAGAAAGAGGAAAAGGGTACCGAGAATGCTTTCTCCATGTTCCCCATCATGTATGAGGTAGCCACCCTATCGACTTCATCAACCGATGCAATTATCTTGTTCCCCACGAGTGACCACGTGGGTTTTTTCTTCGCTACTCCGATTTATCTCTCCAAGAGGTCTCTCCTGATTTGATTAAGGCTTTCATTTTTTAGTAAGCCCTTGCGGGCTGCTTTTTTGATTATCAAATCTTAGCGTTAAGCTACCTACTATGAAAGCTACTCCTGAAACCCTATTTAATGAGCATGAACTTTTGCATGCGTTGAAACATTACTTGCCTGCACAAGCACCCCTTAAAGATTTCATTCATCACAACACGCTTCATGCTTTTCAACATTTAAAATTTAGCCATGCTATTTATAGCGCGTCCACCATTTTCGGATACCGCGTTTCACTTTCGTTGGCAGAATACCGCGCCTACTTTAAGCAAGGTCGTATTCATGCGGCTGTGATTGATCGGATCATTATTCAAAACAAGGGCTCCGAACAATTACCAATTTGGAAAGAAAAGATGTTAACGGGCCACTATCAGAAGGAAAGCCCAAGAATTGGATTGCTGCGCGCAGCCTGGAAACGCGAATACCAGATTGATCTCGACTCGCTGGTGCATCCGCTATTATTCCGCGTGCTATGTTCCTATCTCGATCAGGGAATTTCAATGTGGAATTTCCCGGTGTGGCACAAGGGCTTGATTGCCTCTATTCGCGAGATGGAGCGAGTGAGTTTTTCCAGTTTTTTCCGAGGTAAACGTGCGAAAAAGCTCTTGCTTGGAGGTCAGGCGGATATGCGCCACTTGTTGAAAATCCTGGTGGGCGATGAGAGACTCTATAAGCGATATTTATTTGATCAACAATTTGCGCATCAGGGTTGGTCAGGAATGGTAAGTACCGTAGAGGACCAACCTCAAACGTTACTCGACCACAAAAAGATTTCTCTGCACGATCTGATTACGTTTGAATTGTTATTAGAGATTGACGCATTGGATAGCGTGTTTGGTACAGAATGGAAACCTTTGTGTGAAGCAATCAGGGAACCGCCCATTGATCTGTTTGCCGAAGTGCCCGTGACCGAATTGGATGAAGTGACCACCCTATGGCAGGAGGCGTTTGAATGGAGTTATTATGATGAAGTGTTGCGCGGAATACAGAGCGTGCCTCCGGGTAATGGCCAACAAAGTAACATCACGTTTCAGGCCCTTTTTTGTATTGATGACCGTGAATGTTCCTTGAGACGGCACCTGGAAAAGGTAGACCCTCATTGTGAAACCTTTGGTACTCCTGGTTTTTTTGGAGTTGAATTTTTCTTTCAACCGGATCATGGAAAATTTTATACCAAACTTTGCCCGGCACCGGTTACTCCAAACTATCTGATTAAGGAAGTGGGGGTTCGCAGGAAGCATGAGAAGGATGCCCACTTTACAAAACATACCCACTCGCTCTTCCGGGGATGGCTCATTGCACAAACGCTTGGTTTTTGGTCAGCATTTAAACTCTTCCTTAATATTTTCAAACCCTCAACCAGTCCGGCTATGGCATCCTCCTTCCGGCATATGGAAAAGGAATCCCGATTGACGATTGAGAACAAGACCTTACAGAACCGTGAAAATAATTTACAAATCGGATTTACCGTTCCTGAGATGGTAACGCGGGTGGAGGGTTTGTTGCGAAGCATCGGATTGGTGGAAAATTTTGCACCGGTGATTTACGTCATTGGCCATGGTTCAAGCAGTGTAAACAATCCTCACTATGCGGCATATGATTGCGGTGCCTGTTCCGGCAGGGCAGGTTCTGTTAACTCGCGCGTGATTTGCTATATGGCGAATCACTCTAAAGTACGGGCCCTGTTGCGGGAAAACGGAATTGAGATTCCGGATGCTACACAATTCGTAGGCGGGTTGCATGATACCACCCGCGATGAAATCATGTTCTTTGATGAGGATTCATTAGTGCCTGCTAATAAAATTAATCATCGGGTAAATGAAGAAATATTTCTGCAGGCCCTGGACTTTAACGCCAAGGAGCGCTCTCGAAGGTTTGAATCAATCAATACGGATTTGAGCCCGGATGAAATTCATGAGCATGTCCGCATTCGTTCTGTATCACTCTTTGAACCACGACCAGAGCTTAATCATGCTACCAACTCACTTTGTATCGTTGGGCGTAGATCATTAACAAAACATCTTTTTCTTGATCGCAGATCGTTTCTTAATTCTTTTGACTATCGGGTGGATCCGGAAGGGAAGTACCTCTTGCCCATTTTGAGAGCTGCAGCACCGGTCTGTGGTGGGATTAACCTGGAGTATTTCTTTTCACGCGTAGATAACCAAAAGTTGGGTGCTGGCACCAAGCTTCCACACAACGTAATGGGGTTGATTGGTGTAGCCAACGGAATTGATGGTGATTTGCGACCCGGTTTACCCAGCCAGATGATTGAGGTACATGACCCAGTTCGGCTGATGGTCGTGGTAGAGCATTTTCCAACCGTGGTTCTGCAGACCATTCAAAAATCTGCAGAGACATATGAGTGGTTCATCAATGAATGGGTCCATCTGGTAGCGATTGATCCGCTCACACATGAGTTATTTTATTTTAAGGAAGGTAAGTTTACGAAGTACAGCACCCTCAAGACTTCAGTTCCTCAGGTGGATGACGTTATGCCGCTTCTTGAATCTTATACTGAAAATATTCCGGTTCATCTTATCCCTTAAGGAGTATGAGTCTGTTACTGCAAATATTCATCTTCCTACCGGTACTCGGGTTCATCATCAGTTTGTTGATTCCTGGCAATAAGGAGGCGCTGCTTTCAAGGATCGCATTTAGCACCGTAGGCTTGCACCTGGCTAGCTTTCAGATATTTTTAGTGTATTGGTTATGGAAAGGCCATCCTACCCTTAACCTGAAGGAGATCGTGATTTTTAAGACGGATCATTATGAATTCTTTGTTGATTTTTATTTTGATAAGATTACAGCCACCTACTTGTTTGTTGGTTCGTTACTTACCTTTCTCGTGACGATTTATAGCCGCTACTATTTGCATCGCGAGCCGGGGTATAAGCGTTTCTTTAACACGATTTTGTTTTTCTATCTGGGGTACAACATCACGATTTTCTCCGGCAACCTGGAAACCTTGTTTATCGGTTGGGAGGTACTCGGTATTTCTTCTTTCTTGTTAATTGCGTTTTACCGCGATCGGTACCTGCCGGTGAAGAATGCGGTGAAGGTATTTTCGATCTATCGCGTGGGCGATGTGGGCCTGATCCTGGCAATGTGGATGAGTCATCATTTGTTTCATGAGAACATTACTTTCTTGAAACTGAGCAACTACGAGTTGGTGCATGAGCATTTGCAAACACATAGCTGGATAGGAATCTTTATTTCGTTAATGATCTTGATTTCTGCGGCAGCCAAGTCGGCCCAGTTGCCTTTTTCAACGTGGCTGCCCCGGGCCATGGAGGGACCAACCCCGTCCAGTGCGATTTTCTACGGTTCACTCTCCGTGCACATTGGGGTATTTATACTTTTACGAACCTTTCCGTTTTGGGAACACCAACTTTCAGTGCGTATTTTAATTGCTATCGTGGGCCTATTAACCAGTATAGTGGCAACCTCAATTGCCCGGGTACAATCCTCCGTAAAAAGTCAAATAGCGTACTCATCGATCGCTCAAATCGGATTAATTTTTATTGAGGTAGCTGCCGGACTCGATTACCTGGCACTTTTCCATTTTGCAGGCAATGCATTTTTGCGTACGTATCAATTGTTGGTTTCCCCTTCGGTGGTGAGTTATCAAATTCGGGAACAGTTTTACAACTTCGTTCCCCGGCAACACACGCTCGAAGACTCCTTCCCCAAACGAGTGGAGTATACACTTTACATGCTCAGCTTAAAAGAATGGAATATTGATTCTTTCATGTACCGTTTTTTGTGGAACCCCCTTAAATGGATGGGCCGCAAACTAAATTTTCTCGTAATGAATCAGGTGCTGTACTATCTCATTCCAATGTATTTGATTGGATTGTTTTGTGTGTATAATAAAGAGCTTATTCCTGAAACTGTATTGCACGCGTTGCCAATCGGGTTTAGTTTCATCGGACTGGTATTTGTGCTGAAGTCGTTTACGGAACGCATCCACGCCCGAATGAGTTGGCTATTGGTAGTAATGAATCACTTCTGGGTAGCGTTAGCAGTGGCTTTTAACGAGGATTTCAGTTTCAATGAAATCCATTTGTATCTCATCGGGGTGGCGCTTTCAGGCATCGTAGGTTATTGGATCTTGTACAATATGAAGCAACGGGAAGGTACGGTGGATTTGAATCAGTTTCATGGCTACTCGTGGAAGCATCCGAAGTTAGCATTGGTATTTTTGCTGGCTTGCTTGGGGGCATCCGGATTTCCCATCACCCCAACCTTCATTGGTGAAGATTTGATCTTCTCTCACATTCACGAAAACCAGTATGTACTGGCAGCTTCGGTTGCGTTGAGCTTAATTCTGGATGGTCTTGCCATCATCCGCATTTATGCGCGAATATTTCTCGGCCCGCATGTGAAGTCGGTGTATGAAATGGCTTACCGCTCCAGTTAGGTGGAGTGGTAAGCCGTTAGATTTTTATAATAGTTCGTTTGCCAGGTTGGCTAATTCCGATCGTTCACCTTTTTCCAAAGTAACGTGAGCATACAGTTCATGGTCTTTCAGTCGGTCAATCAAATACGAGAGGCCGTTACTCTGAGCATCAAGGTAAGGGGTATCAATCTGGTGAATATCCCCGGTAAAAATGATTTTCGTATTCTCACCAGCCCGGGTAATGATTGTTTTAACTTCGTGTGGGGTAAGGTTTTGAGCTTCATCCACAATGAAGCAAATATTCGATAAACTCCGACCCCGGATGTAGGCCAATGGCGTGATCACCAGTTTTTCATTGGTCACCATC
Source organism: uncultured Ohtaekwangia sp. (assembly GCA_964488465.1). Taxonomy (GTDB): domain Bacteria; phylum Bacteroidota; class Bacteroidia; order Cytophagales; family Cyclobacteriaceae; genus ELB16-189. The sequence goes on from CAZAUN010000002.1 coordinate 260,752, forward strand.
TCCGTAATTTTCGAGTACTCCTTGTCGCTCTCGCTATACTGATTTTGAATGAACTTTAGGTTGTCCCAAAGTGGCTCCATGTAGGGATTTAATTTGGATTTGATATCCCCCGGCAAATACCCAATGTCCTTATTGCTCAAGGGCACGATCGGCCTGGCGAGATAAATTTGTTTGAACTCCCGTTTTTGTTCCAAGGCAGCTGCCAAGGCAATCAGAGTTTTACCCGTTCCAGCCACGCCTTGCATCGACACCAGTTTGATTTCTGGTTTTAGAACAGCATGGATGGCAAACGCCTGTTCAGCATTTCGAGGTTTAATGCCATAGGCATTTCTCTTCTCCACTTGCTCCACCATTCCATTGGCCGAGTTAAAAAATGCCAACACAGACTTCTTACCACTTTTTAAAATATAATAGTGGTTCTTCATGGGCTTGTCCTTGCCCAGCACTTCTTCGGGCGGACAATAGCCTTTTTCATACATCAGATTGATGATGGTCGGATCCACCTCTTCCACCACGGTGCGACCCGTGTGAAGGGAACTGATATTTTGAACTTTTCCAGTAGTGTAGTCTTCCGCCTGCAACCCCAAAGCCTTTGCTTTCAAGCGCAGGTTCACATCTTTCGAGACCAGGATTACCTTGCGTCCTTTCTCTTCTTTTTGCAAGAGGAGGGCAGAATTCAAGATGCGGTGATCGGCTTTGTCCTCATTGAAGACTTTGTTGGCATCCACCTGGCTGGTTCCGCCCGTATCCATCACCACTTTAAAGTTTCCTTTGCCCTTGCCATTGATGGGATTCCAATGGTGGAGCATCTGGTCTTTCGCCAGCTTATCGATCAGGCGAATGAATTCGCGAGCCTCAAAATTTTTAGTGTCGTTGCCTTTCTTGAAATTATCCAGTTCCTCCAGCACCGTGATGGGGATGCCGATGTCGTGTTCATCAAAGTTGAGGATGCTGTTGTGTTCATAAATGATTACTGATGTATCGAGTACAAAAATTTTCTTCTCCTTGTCTTTCTTACTCATAGGGTCAGTTTAAAAAAAAGCGAAGACACGTTTCTTACAGGGGTGTAAATAATCCTTGCAAGTATGAAACGTACCTTCGCAACATCAATTCGATAGTCGAAATCTACTGAAAGGAGTTGATAAAAAGCAATAGCAAGCGGTAAACTTTTCGTTTCCAATCATCCAACTGTTCAAGTAGAACCTGCTAAACCCTTGAATATAAATCTCCTTTTTCAGAAGCCGTTATTCTCATCACGTTGGCCAGAACAAGTAAAATAAGTTTACGACTGGCCCGAAACCGGTTTAAGCCCGAGAACTTCATGTACTCAACCAGGGTAATGGTGGCATGGTGTTCCAGGTATTCCATCAGCTTTTTTTCGGGTTCGCCAAACGTAAAATGGATGTCGCGCTTTTTTTTCGATCGCTTGATTATTTCCTGCATCTCAGCGCTGGCTTTAATGCTCATGTCGTTCGAACGAACAAACGTGTCGCGCTTATCAGCAACCACCAGAAAATGCGGACGTCTGTTACTGGGAGGTACATCAAAACGAACTACAAACCGATTTTCGGAAATGGAGAAAACGGATTCCTGGTAAATCAACAACGGCCGGCATTGCCGCGTGAGCGCTTCAATTATAACGTGTACTTCTTCTTCAGGGTATTTAACCCCAGGAATAGAGCCGTCATCGTCAACACCGATCAGCAACGTGCCTCCCTCGGTATTGGCAAAGGCAATTAGTTCGCGAACAATTTTTTCCGGATACGCGGCTTTTCGTTTGAACTCCAGGTGTAGGCCTTCGCCTTCCGCCACCAGTTTTTTTATTTCACGAAGGGTTTGAACGTCAGCGCTGGCCGTTGCCGAAGGCTTCATCGTCCTCCGATTCATCATCTTCATCTTTCGGCAAACTAAACATCCCACTCAATAAATCCTTAAACTGAAGCCCCGAAGTAAGGGTGTGCTTGCTGATTAAACTGAATTCAGCCAATCCGTGCAATGCAAATTCCATTAGAAATAACTTCAATCCGGGGTCCTGCCCTTTATGAAACTCATTTACAAGATCCAGCAGCCCCGGTATGGACCGAAGTGTTTTTTCATAGTCGGCCTGGTTCATCTCATTGAGTAAATCAACAGCGTTTCCATCGCCAAACCAGGTGGTTATTTTTTTATAAGGACTCTTCTCTTTTTGCTTGCGGAATTTATCAGGGTCTGGAAAGTAATTTAAGAATTGAGTTCGGATAGCTTTGCCCACCAGGTTATGGGCCACAATTCCTGGTCCTTCCTGTTGGCCTTCATAAACGAGTTCCACCTTGCCTGTAATGGATGGCACCACACCAACAAAATCTGAAACCCGAATGGTTGTGCTTTTTTCATTATTCAACAAGGCCCTGCGTTCGGCTGCCGCCACCAGATTTTCAAATCCAGAGATGGTGAGCCGCGCAGAAACCCCACTCTTGACATCCACAAACTCACTCTTTCGGGCTTCAAACGCAATTTGTTCGATCAGATCTTTTGCCACTTCGGGTACCGCGATCAGATTTTTTTGCTCTGTTCTGATTTTGGCCTCCTGTTGTGTGATTTTCTTGCTGATGTCAAGGGTTTTTGGATAGTGTGTAATAATCTGACTGTCGATCCGGTCTTTCAACGGGGTTACGATGCTGCCTCGGTTGGTATAATCTTCCGGATTGGCAGTGAATACAAACTGAATGTCCAGGGGAAGTCTGATTTTAAAACCGCGAATCTGAACATCACCTTCCTGCAAAATATTAAACAAAGCAACCTGAATGCGCGCTTGCAGGTCGGGTAATTCATTGATAACAAACAGACACCGGTGCGATCGAGGTATTAAACCAAAATGAATCACGCGTTCATCCGAATACGGAAGCTTTAACGAAGCCGCTTTGATGGGGTCGACATCGCCAATCAAATCGGCAATGGAAACATCTGGGGTTGCCAGCTTTTCAGAATACCGCTCATCGCGGTGTAGCCAGGCGATTGGGGTTTGGTCGCCCAACTCAGTTACTTTGTCTTTTCCATAACGCGAAATCGGATGGAGCGGATCATCGTTCAATTCGGAACCTTCAATAACCGGAATGTATTCATCCAACAACTGAATCATCAACCGGGCCAACCGGGTTTTGGCTTGCCCGCGTAACCCCAACAAATTAATATCATGTCCAGCCAGGATGGCCCGTTCGATGTCAGGAATCACCGTTTCTTCATATCCCCAAATACCGGCAAACACATTTTCCTTTTTGCGCAGTTTGGCAATCAGGTTGTTGCGCAATTCATCTTTAATGGTTTTAAAGGTATACCCGGCTCGCTTTAGTTCTCCCAGTGTTTTGATTTTCATTTTTGGTAGTTAATTGATACTTGCTGGTTGATGGTGTTGTTTATGAATAACCATCAACAAACAACTTGCGCTTATAAATTTTTTGTTCGGTTTCGTTTAAAGTCTTCAAATACCAGATTTCCCAGTCCTTGTAAGCTGCTGTAATAAGCTTGTCCATTGTTTGCCTTTGTAAACTCTCTGACGAATGCTTTCAGGAAAGCATCGGTAGCAATCATAAACGTAGTTACTGGAATTTTTATTTTCCTTAGCTGGGTTGCTAAATCCAGCGTTTTGTTTAAAATCTTCTGATCAAGGCCGAAACTGTTCTTATAATAGTTAATGCCTTGCTTGATGCACGTTGGTTTCCCATCCGTAATCATGAAAATCTGCTTGTTGGAATTTTTTCTCCTTCTGAGAATATCCATCGCCAATTCGAGTCCTGCTACGGTGTTTGTGTGGTACGGTCCAACTTGTAAGTAGGGCAAATCTTTTATTTCAATTTGCCAGGCATCATCGCCAAACACCAAAATATCGAGTGTATCTTTTGGATATTTTTTCGTGATCAGTTCGGCCAGCGCCATGGCTACTTTCTTGGCAGGTGTAATCCGATCTTCTCCGTACAGGATCATCGAGTGCGAAATATCAATCATGAGCACCGTAGAAGTTTGTGTCTTGTACTCACTTTCAATAATTTCCAGGTCGTTTTCCGTCATGAAGAAGTCTTCCACACCGTGATTGATTTGCGCATTGCGTAAAGAATCAGTCATGGAGATTTGCTCCAGCGTGTCTCCGAATTCAAAATCGCGTCTATCCGTGGTGGGTTCATCGCCCCGGCCGTTGTGAGGTGTTTTGTGCTCCCCGGATTTAGTTTTCTTCAGTTTCCCAAAAATTTCTTCCAGGGCCGATTGTCGCAGATTTTGTTCAGCCTTTGCCTTTAATTTGAATTCACCGGTGGGTCCATCTTCGGTGATGTATCCATTTCGTTTGAGGTCTTCAATAAAGTCCCCAATTCCATAATTCCCGTTGGTTAGTTTATACTGTTTGTCAACTTCGGTGAGCCATTGCAAGGCCTCTGCAACATTCCCTGAAGTAATGAGCAGGAGTTGCATAAATACCTTCAGCAACCGTTCAAAGTCGCTTTTGGCATCATCGGGTGGGGGAGTGTATTTGGAAAATCGGTGACCGAGCATGGTTACAATAACGTTCTATTATAACCAATAATATCTACATTCTGTTTCCAAAGCGTAAAAGGATTTCCGGTCAGCCGGAATTAATCAGGCGGTTGCCTTCTTGGGCATGTCCATCGTCCCATAAATGTAATCCCAGAGGGGTGAAGAGACTCCGAAAACCACCTCCCCATCCTTGTAATGATGAATGCTGTGGTTAACCCACAAGGCCTTTAAGAAATTTTTTGGTGGTGAATAAGCATGTACCATATAGTGTACAGCCAGGTAGGATGCATACCCCACGATGAATCCTGGTAAAAAAGCAAAAACGAAATCACCCATCATCACTTTGAAGACCAGGAGTAGGATCGTTCCCAGGGTGATGCTGACGAGGGGCGGCATGGCCAACCTGTCTTTGTCCTTGGGAAACTCGTGGTGCACACCGTGCATGGTGTATTGCATTTTTGCCCGCAACTCGGTATAGGTTTTCATATGAAAAACATACCGGTGCACATTGTATTCCACCCAGGTAAAGAAGATAAATCCCACCAGGAACAAACTTACCGTGGTGATAGGATTTAGGTTGGTATGGGTAACGTTCCAGTACAGCAAGCCCGTAGCATAACTAAAAAAAATCACCAACGGCACCGCAATGTGGGTGCGGCTTAACTTTTCGAGTATGGGATTATTGAAGAGCTGTTTGGTACCCTTGTTCCGGGGTTTGATCTCACTACTCATCGCCTCAAATTTTCACAAAAATAGCAATCGCCAATAATTTCGAAAAAGAGTGCCGGTTAACTTGTTGTTTCAACCGATCGGAGCGATGCTGTGCGCTTTAAAACGGCATCGTAATACCGTTCGTACAGGGGTAAGATGTTGGTTATATCAAACTCTTTGGCCCGGGCCAGGGCATTGGCTTTGAACCGCGGCAGGTTATTTTTATCCAAAACGAATAAGGCTTTCTGGGTCATGTCTTCCACATCGCCTACATTGCTCATAAAGCCCGTTACACCCTGAACATTCAATTCGGGAATTCCACCCGTATTGGATGAAATTACCGGAACCTCACAAGCCATGGCTTCCAAGGCTGCCAACCCGAAACTTTCTTTTTCTGAGGGCATAAGGAACAGATCGGCCACAGACAGTACTTCTTCCACCGCTTCCTGTTTTCCTAAGAACCGAACTGCATCATTGATGCCCAGTTCGCGCGCCATGTTCTCGGCCATGTTTCTTTCAGGACCATCCCCAATCATCAACAATTTGGATGGAATCTCTTTGTGAATATTATTGAAAACAGTAACAACATCATTGACGCGTTTTACCTTCCGAAAATTCGAGGTGTGAACGATCAACGCCTCCCCATGTGGACAGATGGCCTTTTTAAAATGATCCTTCTTTTGTTTTTTGAACTTCTCCAGATCGATAAAATTCGGAATCACTTCAATTTCGCGTGTAATCTTAAAGGAATTATAGGTTTCCCGCTTCAGGTCTTCCGATACCGAGGTAACACCATCCGACTGGTTGATGCTGAAAGTTACTACAGGTTCGTATGAAGCATCTTTCCCCACCAGGGTAATATCGGTTCCGTGCAAGGTGGTAACAACGGGAATATAAATACCATGTGTTTTTAAAATTTGCTTGGCCATGTACGCGGCCGATGCATGCGGAATGGCATAATGAACATGCAACAAATCAAGTTTCTCATTTTTGACCACACTCACCATTTTACTGGCCAGTGCCAATTCGTAGGGGGGGTATTCAAATAATGGATAGGATCTGAATTCAACTTCGTGATAGAACAGATTCTCGTTCAAAAAATCCAACCGGCTCGGCTGACTGTACGTGATGAAGTGCACTTCATGTCCTTCTTTGGCCAATGCCTTCCCTAACTCAGTGGCGACTACACCACTTCCACCAAAGGTTGGATAACAAACAATCCCTATTTTCATTCCACAGACTTTTGTTCAAAGTTAAACCCGTTGCAGGTTACAATAGTTTCAGAATTCGTTAAAAGCTTGTTATTTTAATACTGCCGGTAATTGAAGATGGCTTTATAAATAACTTCCTGAATACGAGGACGAATATTGGCATTTAATAGTTTATTGTTACCCATGTCCGGGTGTACTCTATTCGATAAGTAGACAAAAACAAGATTGAATTCCGGGTCGACCCAGATACAGGTACCGGTAAATCCTGTATGACCAAAGGTTTTTCCGGACGCGAATAAGGTGGTTGGTCCAGCCCAATCGCTGGGCGTTGGCTTATCCCACCCCAATCCACGCCTGCTGGTTTCGTACTGTTTGTCAATAAACAAATCAATGGTTTCGGGTTTGAAGTAATGCTGCCCACCATAATTTCCTTTCTGCAACAGCATCTGCCCCAATTTGGCTAGGTCATTGGCAGTTCCAAACAGGCCGGCATGGCCGGCAATGTTTCCATGCATGGCAGCTCCCTGATCGTGCACATATCCTGTTAACAATTTTTTTCTAAACAATTTGTCATCTTCGGTAGGAGCAATCTGTTCCGCTGGAAATTTTTGAAGCGGCAGATACCCCAGGGTATACGCGCCCAGGGGTTCATAGATATTTTGTTCCAGAAAATCTTCCATCGGTTGATTCAACATTTTTTCGGCCAGATGCTGTAGTATGTAAAAGCCCATGTCGCTGTACCGATAATCATACACCGTACGGGGTGGCTTCTCGCGAATTTTTGCTTTAATAATCCAATTCCATAAACTGTCTTTCATTGCCTTAGTAGCGTACAATCCATCGGCCACCGGATAAGGATAGTCCGGGTTACTCTCATAACTATAGTACGCTGGCAGAATTTCTCCGTTTTTCAATGTCTCCAACCAAAAGGGGAGGTATGGCCAGAGTCCGGCCTGGTGGGTGAGGATGTCCTTAATGATTAAGTCTTTTTTGTTGGAGTTCTTGAGTTCCGGCAAGTACACTGAAATTTTCTTATTCACATCAATCAACCCTTTCTCATGCATAAACATCACGGTTTGAAGGGTGGCCGAAACTTTTGTTACCGAAGCCAGGTCGTAAATGGTTTTGTCAGTTACCGGGATTTGATTTTGATAGGTTAACCAACCGTAGGAGCGTTCATAAATCACTTTTCCATCTTTAGCCACGAGTACAGTACTGCCGGGAGTCGCACCACTATCAATGGCTTCACGAGCAATGGCATCAATTTGTAGTAACGTCTTGCTGTCAATACCAGCTGCTTCCGGTACCGTGTAAGCAAATCGATTTAGTACTTCGGTTTGCAATCCATCACCCGCTTGCCACACGGAAGAGACAGACACCGGAAGTTGACCCCTGGCGGCAAGTCCACCGAAGATAATCTGGGCCGTAATTTTCGGAGCCCAATCCTGATCGGTATAGGCCGTGATTAATACCGGCAATTGAGCCAGTCGATTCAACTCGTAAGGGTCCCCGAAGTGGCAGACGATCACTTGCTTGGTTTTTGTCAATTGAGTAAGGAATGAGATTTCAGCATTGGATATGCGGCTGCCGTCATAAAACAATCCAACAACTACCACCTCAACAGGAGCGAGGTTATTCTTTAAAGAGGTTGTGTCGTTACTATTTTGCAGTGTGTAGTGTTTGAAATATGCATACTTATCAAGGTAGTTCGTTAACTCATTGATTTCGGACTTACCGATGGAAATGGAGGCAAACTGTTTTCCTTCGATCAAAGCAACTGGAAGAATCGAATGGTCATTATTTAATACCGTTACCGCTGCTTCGGCCAGTTGATGTTTTAAGAGGAGCCCGGTGGGCGTTTGTAAGCGGCTCACCAGATTATCCGGGTTCGCGGGTTGATAATTGAATAACCCAGCCTGATATTTTGCATTCAAAATTTTCAGAACGGCTTCATTCAACCGGGCTTCCAGCACTTTGTCCCTCCGGATTGCCCGTGAGATTTTTTTTAACGCATCACCCAAATCATCGGGTCCAATCAAAACATCATGGCCCATCAGCAACGCCAGTTTTTCAATTTCACCGTCTGGCTGATCACCAACCAGTTGCTGCAGGTGCGGAATTTCTCCCATCACCAAGCCTTTGAAATTCAGTTTCGCTTTCAACAGATCGCTCACAAATAATTCTGTCGCCCGATTTGCATCATCGGACAATTGATCGGTGAGATGGATATGGCTGGTGAGTATCGCATCCACGCCATTCTCAGAAAGCTTTTTAAAGACACTCAATCCAAGAGTATCAATCTCGCCAAAATGATCGGTAGGCAATTGATCTCTTTTGCGCAGAGCATCGGCAACCAGTTGATACCGGTGGCCATGCTTTGCTGCCGCCAGCACGCCACCATGCTGTAAGCCTTGCATAAATGTCACGGCCTTGCTGGCAGCACGACTTGCATCATTGCCAAAGTAATTCAGGCCAACCGGATACGCTGGTGTTGCTTCTTCAAAATCAGCGTGCGGAGCCAGGTTAAGGTGAATGCCAAGGATTTTCATTTGCCGCGCAATTTCACCACCCAGGGTAAATAGCAAGTCATCCTGGCCAACAGCCCCCAACACCAGGGGTTTCTGAAAACTCAGGGTACTGTCCATGCTTTGACCCAGGCCCCATTCCGCGCGCATGCCCACCAGCATTGGTATTGGAGAAAGTTGTTGCAACTTATTTACCAAGGTTACATGACTTGACGGTCCGCCCTGCGTTATAAGCAGGCCTCCTGGTTTGTATGATTGGATCAGGTTGACCAGTTGTTCATTTTTATCCGCGTCTACGTAGGTGGAGACCGGGATCATGAAGAGTTGTCCGATTTTTTCCTGGGTATTCAGCGTTTGAAAAACACTGTCCACCCATCGGGTTTTTGCCTCCTGTGCCTGTGAAGTAAAATCAATGAAAACGGAGAGTACCCCAAAGAAAACTTTTTTCAACATCGGCCCGTCGATTTTTATACCTTTACCTTTCTTTACGCCAAAAATATAAACGATAACGAAAGAAGGGATGGTTTATTCGTTGCGAAGCTACGTTTAGATTAAAAGAAAAGCTATGAAGTTTTTATCGTTATTCAACAAAACTCCGCAGTACCTACGGTTCAATTACACACCCCGGTTTTACGATCCGCAGAAAGAGGAAATGCAGGAGCGGGAAAACCGGATTAAACTTGAGTTGGATCGCGAGCGGGGCATCGTCCGTGAATCCAGCGGGGATTATCGTTCTCGCATTTCGGGTTCGTTTCAGGCTGCCCGTAAACGAAGTAAGCCCGGTATTGGTGCCAACGCCATTATGATCCGATTGGGCGTGTTATTATTTCTAACCGTATTTATTATCGCCTTTCTGGAGTGGGGGAAACCAGCGTTGTATTCATTATTTCTCTTTGTTCCGATTTACATCTATCTGAAGTTTAAACGCAAGTAATCGCATTAATGCCTGACATCATTCACTTGCTTCCGGATTCCATCGCCAACCAGATTGCCGCAGGTGAAGTAGTGCAGCGTCCGGCATCGGCTGTCAAAGAGTTGATGGAAAACTCCATTGACGCTCAGGCAACACAACTAAAAGTATTTGTAAAGGAAGCTGGTAAAACGCTGATTCAGATTATTGACAATGGTGCCGGCATGAGCGAAACGGATGCCCGCATGAGTCTCGAACGCCACGCCACTTCCAAAATCCGCACAGCCGATGATCTGTTCCGGTTGCGCACGATGGGGTTCCGGGGCGAAGCACTGGCCTCAATTGCAGCGGTGTCACAATTTGAGATGAAAACCCGGCAAGGAACTTCTGATCTGGGAACACATTTGATTGTGGAGGCTTCTGAAGTAAAGAGCCAATCCCCAACCGCGTGCGAAAAGGGCACCAACATCAGTGTTAAAAATCTTTTCTTTAACATTCCAGCCCGCAGAAACTTTCTCAAGTCGAATCCCGTGGAGATGCGTCATATCATTGACGAATTTCAGCGACTTGCGCTGGCACACCCTTCCGTGGCGTTTCAACTCCGTCACGATGAGGAATTGATCTATGACCTTGCTCCCTCCAAGCTGAGTCAGCGGATTGTAACGTTATTTGGAAAATCGTTTCAAGAACAACTGGCGCCCTGTCAGGAAGAAACTTCTCTCGTAAAAATAACAGGCTACATCGGCCGTCCTGAATCGGCCCGCAAAACCCGGGGTGAACAATTCATTTTTGTTAATCACCGGTACATTCGCAACAACTACTTGAACCATGCCGTTACCAGTGCATTCGAAGGATTGTTGCCGGAGGGTAATTTTCCATTTTACGTGTTGTTTATAGAAATTGATCCCAAACACATTGACGTAAACGTTCATCCGACCAAAACAGAAATCAAGTTTGATGATGAGCGGGCGGTATATGGCGTGGTATGGTCGGCTGTAAAACAAGCGTTGGGGGCCCATAACCTGGCACCTGCTATCGATTTTAAAGCCGATGTAAACCTGGTGGGCAAATTGAATCAAAGCCTTACCAAGGAGCAATACCTGGATGAGCAATTCTCTTCATTAAACCGCTCCAACCTGCAACACTGGGAAAAACTTTTTGAAACCGAAGTGCCGCAATCACAACTCTTTAAAAAGACAGAACCTGACAGCACCGTGCTACGGTTTGAAAGTTCATTGAATAAAGAAGAACAGGAGCGAGCAAATGAGGAGCACGGACTTTTTCAATTTCAACAGAAATACATCATCCGCGCTTCAAAAAGCGGACTCATGATCATTGATCAACAGGCCGCGCACGAGCGGGTGTTGTTTGAAAAATTTATCGACCGGTTGAAAGGAACTCCGGGCAATTCGCAACAAAGTCTGTTTCCTCAAACAGTTACACTCACGGCTTCGGATTTTGCCTTGGCGCTGGAAGTACAACAGGAATTGATTTCCCTGGGTTTTCGGTTCGAGATTTTCGGTAAAAGCGCCTTGTTGGTAACGGGCATTCCAGCCGGAGTTGCCGGATGTGAAAAGGAACTTTTCGAAGGGTTGCTTGAGCAATTCAAAAAGAATCAATCTGAATTACAGTTGCCGGTGCGCGATAATCTCGCCCTTGCCCTTGCCAAGCGGGCCGCTGTGAAATCCGGTCAGAAACTTGAAATGGAGGAAATCCAATCCATCGTGGCCGGGTTGTTTTCCTGTTCCAAGCCTAATTTTTCTCCCGATGGACGCCCAACATTTTTTACTTTTGAAACGTCTAAGATAGAAAGTTACTTTACCCGATAATCCAGGAGCATGTTTCGACTTACCCCCTTGGTCAGGAATCTGATCATCATCAATGTAGTTGTTTTTCTGAGCCAGAATTTGTTAAGCAATCTTCATTTAACTGAATATTTATCCCTGTGGAGTATTCATTCTCCATATTTTAAACCCTACCAGTTTTTTACCTACATGTTTGCCCATGGAGGGTTTGGTCACATCTTCTTTAATATGTTGGCATTGGCTTCGTTTGCCCCGATTTTGGAAAGCTATTGGGGCGAGAAGAAACTGCTTACCTTCTATTTGGCAACCGGAATCGGTGCCGGAGTGATCTATGCTGTGGTAAACTATTTTCTTGGTACGAGCGCAGGTGGTATCATGCTGGGTGCCTCAGGGGCGATTTATGGAATTCTGATGGCCTTCGGAATGATTTTTCCAAACATGGAGATCATGTTTCTATTTCCCCCAGTACCGATTAAAGCAAAGTATATGGTATTTATTATCGGGTTCATTACTTACGCATTGGATGGTAGTGGTACTGTTGCGCACTTGGCACACTTTGGGGGAGCCTTTGTTGCTTTCATTATTATCAGCATTTGGCGGGGACAAGGAAGAGACCGCGGTTGGTAACTTCACACAATAAAATCTGTTATCTTGAGGTAATAAACGATCGGGATTGTGTTTGACGAATTTAAAAATGCATTTCAGCGCACGAACAATGCCCATGTACAGTTGATTTTCATCAACGTGCTGGTGTTTTTGGTGCTCGCTGTGTTATTGGTTTTTTCAACGGCATCCGGGTATCCCGATTTCTTTGATACGATACACAAACAACTGTCCATTCCGGCTCCCTTTTTAACGTTTTTAATCAAGCCATGGACCATCATTACCTATTCCTTTGTTCATGACCTCAGCGGCATTTTTCATATTCTGTTTAATATGCTGGCACTCTACTGGTTCGGCAAATTATTCGTGGAGTACCTGGGCAGTGATAAATTGATAGCCTTGTATGTGTTGGGAGCATTGGCCGGGGGCGTCTTCTACTTGCTGGTTTATAATACCATTCCATTTTATGAAACGCGAATTCCCGGAGGCGGCATGGTGGGCGCTTCGGCAGCGGTGTATGCGGTGTTGGTGGCTACCGCCACATTGTTGCCGGATTATACGTTCTTTCTTTTGTTCCTGGGTCCGGTACGGATCAAATACATTGCGCTGGTATACATTGTCATCTCCTTTCTTGGTTCCATTGGCGGAAATGCAGGGGGCAACATCGCGCACCTGGGCGGTGCGTTGATGGGATACATTTATATAAAGCAACTGCAAGTAGGAGTTAACTGGGGCGGTTGGATTACCGTGGTGATCGACTGGATGAAGAATTTGTTTGGTGCAGGTCCTAAAGTGAAAGTGACGTATCGAAAGACTGAAAAGCAAGCGGCTCCCCCCGCATCAAAAGCTGCCAAGGCAAGCCAGGATGAAATCGATGCCATCCTCGATAAAATTTCCGACCGGGGTTACGAAAGCCTATCGAAAGAGGAAAAAGAAAAGTTATTTAATGCGAGCAAAAAGTGATCAGTCTTTCAATGCAAAGAACTGAATCATCAGATTAACAATTTCTTCCTGACTGGTAAGGTACATAGCTTCGGGATTGCTGATATTAAACCGTTCCAGTTTTTTCAAATACGTGGCCTCGGTGATTCCATAAAGATCCATCAACTGCTTTTTTACTTCGGGTGAGCTGATCGTTTTTCGATAGACTTCGGTTTTGGAAAGTTCATCGCGCTTTGGTTTGGTCTTGTCCTTGTTGCCCAACCCTATAGTAATGCCGGGGCCAAAGGTGGCCACAGAATTGGGATCCGGTTCCAGGGGTTGATTCTTTAGTTTAACCTGGGTATTGGCGGGCAGCTCTTTTTTCCAGTCATCGACACCTTCAACATTCAAATCATTATAGATCGTTACGTCTTTCAGCATTCTGGCATCCTCGGCCAGGATGATTTTTAAGTTCTCTTCGCTTCTTTTTGAGTGAAAGAAGATCGCCTTATACCCTAACCGGGTAAAGACCAGGGTATCCCGGCTGGAACAGGCAATCGCAAACTTCCCGTTTTCAGTGGTGGATTGACCCACATTCTTACCTTTGATTTGAATCGCTACATAAGGCAAAGGTTGAAACGAGGCAGAGTCTAACACCGTACCGGAGAGGATGATTTCACCTGGCTGAGCAAGGGTTCCTAAGCTCGCTAATAACAGGAAACAAATAAGGAAGAACTTCACAGTGCGGTTTATAGTAAGGATGACGGTCGACTCTTTAGTTTCAGGATTTGTTAGCTAATTGTCCGCACGCAGCATCGATATCTTTACCACGACTTTTGCGGATGCGCGTGGTAATGCCCTGCCTTTCCAATACATCCATGTACATGGCGAGAACCTCATCAGACGCCTGTTGAAATTCACCATCATCAATGGGGTTATATTCAATAAGGTTTACCTTGGAAGGAACACGCTTGCAAAACTTCAACAATGCCTGGGCATGCTCAGGGGTATCGTTAATTCCCTTCCATACCACGTACTCAAACGTAACCTTGCTTTTTGTTTTCTGATACCAATACTCCAACGCATCGCCCAAATCTTCGAGCGGGTTGGTATCATTGATCGGCATGATGGACGAGCGGGTTTCATTGAGGGCAGCATGTAACGAAACCGCTAAATTGAATTTCACCTGATCATCCGCCATTTTTTTAATCATTTTAGCAATGCCTACGGTGGATACGGTAATCCGCCTGCTCGCCATATTCAATCCCTTTTGGGATGTTATTTTTTCAATAGCCGCAGTTACATTGGCATAATTCAGCAGGGGCTCGCCCATGCCCATGAACACGATGTTGGTCAGCGGTCTGCCAAAGAAAAGTTCGGCCTGTTCTTTAATGGCAGCCACCTGATCATAAATTTCATCCGGACTTAAGTTTCGTTGACGCTTTAATCGGGCCGTAGCACAGAAGGCACAGGCCAGGCTGCAGCCTACTTGCGATGAAACGCAGGCGGTAATTCGTTTCTCTGTTGGAATTAACACCGACTCCACCACCAACCCATCGTGCAACGTAACGGCATTCTTAATGGTGCCATCGGCACTCCGTTGCATGGTATCAACCTTGATATGATTAATAACGAAGTTCGCCTTCAACAGCTCCCGGGTTTCCAATGAAAGGTTGGTCATTTGATCAAAACTCTTGGCCGACTTCATCCAGAGCCATTCATACACCTGTTGGGCACGAAAGGCTTTATCGCCTCGTTCTACGAAAAAGCTCTTTAACTCCTCCAGCTTGAGTTTGCGGATGTCCCGCTTGCTTACCGCCAGCTCGGTCATGCTATTTAATACGGATGTAGGTTCTTGTTTCACAATCTTTCAAGGCATTGTGAAAACGCAGGGTGGTAGCGGAGAGTTCATCGATAAGGTAGCGCTGGGTAATGATGCCCGACTTCTTATCCAGAAATTGAAGTTCTTGCCCTGACAACTGGTACCGGAAGGCAGCCAATTCAGAACCTTTCTTTTTACCTTGCGATTGAATCGTCTCCTCACCTTTGCCTTTGGCATCCAGGGTTAGTATCCTGCCGATGGCATTGCGGGAAGCACCCATAGATCCTTTCAGTTCTTTTTCCGTTTCACTTTCTTCCAGTTGACTTTGGAAACAAGTCTTCTCTTCCGTGAGTTGCCAGGTACCTACCAGCGACTGTCCTGTCGCATAAATACCTGATACAAAGCAAAGCACAAAGATGATTTGGGTTTTCATGGCGTTGTTATTGGTTTACAAAATTACACGATCTGTTTATCTATTTATGGATTCCGACAAAGTCTTTGAGATTAGACGATAATCCCCGTATTTTTCCGACCTCTAAATCACCTATGGAAAAGAGTAATGCCATCATCATCACAGCCGGCTTCCTGGACAGCAACAATGGTAAAACCGCACATGGATTAATCCGGGGCACCGACCGGTATACCATTGTAGGAGTTATTGACAACAAGCATGCCGGAAAAGATGCTGGTGAAGTACTGGATGGTAAGAAAAGAGGGATCCCGGTATTCAACTCCATAGAGGAGTTTGCCAAAACCTCGAAACAACCTGCGAAGTATTGCATCATTGGGGTGGCAACGAAAGGTGGTGTCATCCCGGATTCTTTACGTGCCACGCTAAAGGATGGATTGGTGCATGGCTATGGGTTGGTGAATGGATTACACGAATACATCTCGGATATTCCCGAGTTGGCCGATTTTGCCCGTTCGCGTGGCTTTGAAATCATCGATGTTCGTAAGCCCAAGAAATTTAAAGACCTCCATTTCTGGTCGGGAAAAATTAAAAACGTGCATTGCCCCAAGGTGGCCGTGTTGGGTACCGATTGTGCGCTGGGAAAAAGAACGACCACCCGGTTTTTGGTGGAAGCAATGAAAAAAGCCGGCTACAAAGCAGAAATGATTTACACCGGCCAAACCGGTTGGATGCAAGGTGCCAAATACGGCTTTGTCTTCGACAGTACTCTCAACGATTTTATCTCCGGAGAAATGGAACACGCCATTGTTCAGTGCTGGGAAGAAGCCAAACCCGATATTATTTTTATTGAAGGTCAGTCGTCCCTGCGCAATCCGAGCGGGCCGGCCGGGGCGGAGTGGATCGTTTCGGCCGATGCCAATGTGGTGGTCTTACAGCATAATCCTGCGCGTAAAAAGTACAAGGGCCTCGAAGATTATCCGGCCAACATACCTACTATCAAGGAGGAGATAGAATTAATAAAAATCTACGGGGCAGCCACCGTGGCGCTCACCGTGAATACGGATAAAATGTCACCGACCGAAGCACGGGCCTATGCTGCTGAAAGTGAAAAGGAATTGGATATTCCTGTCGTGCTTCCGCTGGAAGATGGGGTGGAGCGGCTTGTGCCGATTTTTAAAGACCTGATTGACAAATCCATTGCCCAGGTTTGAGGGAATTGCTAATTTTAGAAGATGATCAATTTGAATGAAATTCGACAGCTAAGCGTCTCAGAACGTATTTTGATGGTTGAAGCAATCTGGGATTCAATAGAGGAAGATTCCCTGACTGGTTCCATTCCAATTTCGGAAGAACAAGAAAAGGAATTGGAGAAGAGAATTGCGCGATACGAAGCGGGCGACTCCAAAACATATTCCTGGAGCGAACTAAAGAAAAAATTGCAAGACAAGTGAATTGGAAGCGACCATTTTTTTTGACGAATCTGTTTATGAAGACCTGATTGAAATTAGGCGTTGGTACGCTGACCAAAGAGTGGGGTTGGATTCTGAGTTTATGCTTAGTTTCGAGGCTTCTATCCGAAAAATAGCACGTAATCCTGATTTGTACCCGACCGTTGCAAAGGGATCTAAGGCAATTCTTCTTAGGAGATTTCCATACAGAATATTTTATAAGAAATACACCGAAAAAGTTGTAGTGTTTGGTGTTTTTCATACCAAGAGGAGTCCATCAACAATCCGTAAGAGATTAAAATGAAAATCAAGAATATCAAAGTCTGGTCAGCCGATCTGGGCAACACAAAGCCTTATACCATTGCTTTCAAAACGGTAGATGAAGTGCTGAATGCCTTTGTTGAGATCACGTTGGAGAACGGGATCACCGGCATTGGAGCCGGAAACCCCAGCGAATACGTAACCGGGGAAAGTTTTGAACAATGCAAACAAGCCCTTCAGGAAAAGAACCTCCAGTTTTTACTGGGTCGCGATATCCGCGAAGTGCATCAACTCGCATTTGAAGTCTGGCAAAAATTGCCAGCCAATCCAGCAGCCCGGGCCGCTCTTGACATTGCCCTGTTCGATGCCTTCACAAAATTTCTGAATGTTCCTTTGGTTAAATTCCTCGGGCAAAAAATAAAATCACTACCCACTTCGAATACAATCGGTATTAAGAATGTTGAAGAAACCTTGAAGGAAGCGAGGGAGTATGGCGACCGTGGGTTCACCGTATTGAAAGTAAAGTTGGGCAAAGACCTGGAAGAAGACATTGAGCGGATGGTGAAATTACGAGAGACCTTCGGAAATAGGTTTGTGATCCGCATTGATGCCAACCAGGGGTATACGCCTTCACAGACCATTGCGTTTTACAATCGCACCAAACACCTCAACATCGAGTTGATCGAACAACCATTGAAGGCCCGGCAGGTGGCGGAAACCCGGGCCCTGCCCGAGGAGATCCGGAAAATAATTGCGGCAGACGAATCGCTCATCACACCCAGGGATGCCTTTGAACTGGTAAAGCTTCCCGTAGCCACGGGCATCTTTAATATCAAGCTCATGAAGTGTGGCGGGGTCAGTCAGGCGTTGAAGATTGCCGACATCGGCTATCAGGCCGGGGTGGATTTATTCTGGGGCTGCAATGACGAGAGCATTGTCAGCATCACAGCTGCGTTGCATACAGCCTTTGCCTGTGCCAATACAAAATACATCGATCTGGACGGAAGCCTTGACCTGGCCAAGGATGAAGTGAAAGGTGGATTTGTTTTGAAGGAAGGAGTGATGTATTGTTCGGAGAAACCAGGATTGGGAGTAGATCGGCATTAATCAGAAAGTTTATTCAATAACTGACTGACTGCGTTGTAAGTAAATTCTTTGGAGTCAGTAGATAACGTCCAAACAAATCCGTTATCAATAGCACGCACACTAATTTTAATAGTTGCTTCTGGGTGAAATTCATACCCACTACGCTCCAACGCATTCTTAGTCCATAAGTACTCATAACCAGAACCCGTTAACTGCACCGATATATTGCGAAAAGGGGTGTGGGTCATCTTGCCGGTTTTTAAATCAAAGCCTTTGAATTGGAAGACGTTATCAAACGTGCCATTCAAAACCAGGTCTTCGGGAATTCCTTCTACAATTTTTTTATCGGGGGTGGCCAGCCAGATCCGGTCGGCAGTTTGCAGGGCAAGGTCCAGTTCATGGGTGGCTACCAAAATGGTTTTACCTGCTTTGCGCGAAAGGCTTCGCAGCAGGTTCATGATCTCCACTCTATTATTAAGGTCAAGGTGAGCGGTGGGCTCGTCCAGCAAAAGCACGGTAGTATCCTGGGCAAGGGCTTTCGCAATCATCGCCATTTGAATTTGGCCATCACTGAGTTCCATGAGCCGTTTGTCAACAAGATGCTCCAGCCGAACTTGATGAATGGCGCCTTCAATAATTTGAAGATCGCGGGGCGATAATGAAATTCTCCAATCGAGATACGGATAGCGGCCGTAGGTTACCAAGTCCCGTGCGGTCATGAGTGCCGAGTTGATACGATCGGTTAAGACTAAGGCGGCATCCTGGGTACAAATTACATTTCCGCCCAAAGGCATTAGAATTCCTGCCAGTGTTTTAATGAGGGTGGTCTTGCCAATGCCATTCGAACCCATGAAGCACACTAACTCACCAGCCCGTAGTTGTAACGAAAGCGGTTCAAACAACCGAATCGTTTCAGTTTCCTTTTTGTATCCAACCACCAGGTCGGTCGTTTGAAGGGCTATGGCAGATAAATCAGACACTGATGCGTTTGGCTTTAATGACCATCCAGATAACAACGGGGGCGCCAATCAATGAAGTAACGGCATTGAGGGGAAGTATTTGAGTGCTTCCGGGTAATTGGGCCAACACATCACAAACCAAAAGCAACACCGCACCGCCCAGTACCACGGCCGGAATCAGAACTTTGTGATTGGCTACCGGAAGGATTAGTCTTACCAAATGCGGTACTGCCAAACCCACAAAGGCGATGGGTCCGCAAAACGCAGTGACGGCACCCGTCATCAACCCGGTGGCCACCACAATCCAGAACCGCGCCTGTTTTATGTTTACCCGTAATCCCGCTGCATAGTTTTCCCCCAACAGCAAACTGTTTAACGGTTTGATTAGGGCGTAGCTAAGCGCCACCCCTACCAAAACCAGAATCGATAACACCACTAGTTCTGGCCACTCGGTACCACCCACACTGCCCATCATCCAAATTATAAAAGCCTGCAAGTCGCTTGCCTGGCTGGTGAATTGCAGTACATTAACCAGTGCTGAGGAAGCGGCACTCACCATTAACCCGACAATCAACAGCGCGGTATTGTCTTTCACGTAGTGTGCAATGAAAATAATCAGAATAAAAACCAGAATGCCACCCATGCTGGCCGCGATAGCAACACTCCATGGACTTTGAAACAAGGCATTATTAAAACCCGGGGTAAGGGTGCCGATCATCAACAACAAGGCCACCAGTAAACTCGACCCTGATGTAAGTCCCAGCACGTCCGGTCCGGCCAACGGATTTCTAAACAGGGTTTGCATTAATAGCCCACCGGTGGCCAACGCTCCGCCCGCCAACACGCAGGTCAAGGCTTTGGGAATCCTAAACTGCCACACGATATCCGCAGCAACGCCAGTATCTGCTACAAAGCTGTGGAGCAATTTGCCCAATGGAATAGTGACACTGCCCATGGATATGTTTAGAAGAAATGTGATGGCCAACAACCCGAACATGCTAATCAGGGCCCTTGCAGTATTCGGTCGTTTCATCAAAATCAGGTCAATTGATCGCAAACGTAAGACCTTTTTAAAGTTTGCAGAAATTGGATTTTCACAGCCCAAATCACGCCCTTTTAGAAAGGATTGGATCAAGTACCAAGCAGACTGAAAATGAAGGAGTTACAAGAGCAAGTACCGTTGGAAATAGCGCTGCTGTCGTGATTTCCTCATTTTTTTGAAAGGCCCACTTGGTAGCTAAGCTTTAGTTCCTATCTTTGCAGTCCTTTTTGCGGTACAAAACCCGCAAAACGGGTTAAAAACAAGTAAAATAGGTTTCAACCATGCCTGGAATTATCGGACGAAAAGTAGGAATGACCAGCGTATTTGGCGCAGATGGCCAGAATATCGCGGTAACGGTCATTGAAGCAGGCCCTTGTGTTGTCACTCAGGTTAAAAACACTGAGACTGATGGCTACCGGGCTGTGCAGCTTTCTTTCGCAGAGCGAAAGGAAAAGAATACTCCCAAGCCGCTGGTTGGTCATTTCAAAAAAGCCAACACCAGCCCTAAAAAATCTACAGTTGAATTCAGAGACTTCCGCAAGGAGTTCGATGGCATCGTAGAACTTGGAAAAGAGATTAAAGTACAAGATGTTTTTGCCGAAGGTGACTTTGTCGATGCAGTAGGTACTTCCAAGGGAAAAGGCTTTCAGGGAGTAGTGAAACGCTACGGATTTAGTGGCGTTGGAGGTCAGACTCACGGACAGCACAACCGCTTACGGGCTCCGGGTTCCATGGGTAACGCATCGTTTGCGTCCCGGGTAATCAAGGGCAAGCGTTTGCCGGGCCGCATGGGTACCGATCGCGTAAAGGTTACCAACCTGAAGGTGGTGAAGATCCTCGCTGACAAGAATTTGATTTTGGTTAGCGGTTCTGTTCCGGGCGCAAAGAATTCAACCATAATCCTGCAGAAGTAATGGACATAGCAGTTGTAAAATCCAGCGGTGAAAACACAGGCCGCAAAGTGAACCTTACTACAGAGGTTTTTGGTATTGAGCCGAATGATCATGCTATTTGGTTAGACGTAAAGAGTTTCCTTGCCAATCACCGCCAGGGAACACACAAGTCCAAGCAGCGTAATGAAATTACCGGTTCTTCCAAGAAGTTGAAGAAGCAGAAAGGTACCGGTGGTGCACGGGCGGGTAATATTAAGAACCCTCAGTTCAAAGGTGGTGGTCGTGTATTCGGTCCTACCCCGCGCGACTACTCGTTCAAGTTAAATAAGAAGGTAAAAGACCTGGCTCGCAAGTCGGCCCTTACCTACAAGGCAAAGGACAATCAGATTGCTGTGGTGGAGGATTTCAATTTCGAAGCCCCTAAAACCAAGCAGTACATTACCTTGTTGAAGTCGCTCGCTGCGCAGGATAAGAAGACGTTGCTGGTGTTGCCAGAGGTAAAGAAGAACATTGTTCTTGCCGGAAGAAACCTGCAGAACTCCAAGATCATCACAGCCGATCAGATCAATACCTATGATGTGATGAATGCTGATCAGTTGATTCTGGTGGAGAGTTCATTATCAAAGATTGACAGCTTATTAAATAAACAGTAATCTCATGAGTATCTTAAAACGACCCCTGGTTACTGAAAAAGTTTCTGCCCTCAATGAGAAAGGCAAGTACGGCTTCATTGTGGATGCCGCTGCCAACAAGGTGGAAATCAAGAATGCAGTAGAAAAGATGTATGGTGTAAACGTAGAACGCGTTAACACCATTAATGTGCTGGGCAAATTCAAGAGCCGCTTTACCAAAGCCGGTGTATTGTCAGGACGCAAGCCCAGCTATAAGAAAGCCATTGTCACGCTGGCTTCCGGAGAAGTAATTGATTTTTATAGCAACGTATAATTTTTGAGCAATGGCGTTGAAAAAACTTAGACCCGTAACTGCAGGCACCCGTCATCGGTTGTCTCCTGGTTTCGAGGATATTACCGAGAGCAAGCCCGAAAAGTCGCTGGTGACTACCATCAAGAAGACGGGCGGGCGCAATAACGTGGGCCGGATGACCATGCGCTACATTGGTGGTGGTCATAAGCAGAAAATCCGGTTGGTGGATTTTAAGCGCGATCGCTTCGGAATCCCGGCTGTTGTAAAATCCATTGAGTACGATCCTACCCGTACAGCCCGAATCGCTAAGCTATTCTATGCTGACGGACATAAATCCTACATCCTGGCTCCGCAAGGAATTAAGGTTGGCCAAACGATTCTCTCTGGAGACGACATTGCACCCGAAGTAGGAAATGCATTGCCGTTGTCAAAGATTCCGATTGGTACGATCGTTCACAATGTTGAATTAAAGCCGGGTACGGGTGCATCCATTGCCCGCAGTGCTGGTGCCTTTGTTCAGTTGGTTGCCCGGGAAGCTGTCTATGCTACTCTGAAGATGCCTTCTGGTGAGTTGAGAAATGTATTGGTGAACTGCCTGGCTACGGTAGGTGCAGTTTCCAATGCCGAACACATGAACGAGAGTGTAGGCAAGGCCGGTCGGAGCCGTTGGAGAGGAGTTCGTCCGCGTACCCGTGCGGTAGCGATGAACCCGGTTGATCACCCGATGGGGGGTGGTGAAGGTCGCGCTTCCGGTGGTCATCCAAGATCCCGTAAGGGCTTGCTGGCGAAGGGTAAGAAGACCCGTCACCCGAAGAAGTATTCTGATGGTTTAATCATTGCAAGAAGGAAGAAATAATTTATGGGAAGGTCAGTAAAAAAAGGTCCGTATTTAGATGCCCGCCTCGGCAAGAAGGTTCAGGCGATGGAGCAGTCTGGCAAAAAGTCGGTGATCAAAACCTGGTCGCGCAGATCAACCATTACTCCGGATTGCATTGGTCACACGTTTGCCGTGCACAACGGGAACAAGTTCATTCCTGTGTATGTAACGGAGAACATGGTGGGTCATAAGTTGGGTGAATTTGCACCTACCCGCACGTTCAAAGGGCACTCGGGCAATAACAAGACGGAAGTAAAGTAATCAGGTTTTAATACGATAGATTCCTGAACATGGAAACAGTAAAAAAGAAAAAGAAGTCAGTAGTAAAGCGGGAGAAAATCAAAGCGGTTAAAGAAGCTGCGAAACAAGGACCTGCTACTGCTTATTTAAATGATGTTCCGTCTTCACCCCGCAAAATGCGGTTGGTGGCCAATTTGATTCGTGGTGAGCGGGTGAGCAAAGCGTTGAACATTTTAAAATATGAGGCGCAGCATGCTTCTGCTAAAATGGAGAAACTACTTCTTTCAGCTATCAGCAGCTGGGAGGCGAAGAACAGCGATGTGAAGTTGGAAGAGGCTGATCTATTTGTGAAGGAGGTATTCGTAGACGGTGGTCGAATCCTGAAGCGCCTGAGACCGGCCCCCCAGGGTCGTGCACACCGCGTTCGGAAAAGATCCAATCACGTAACATTAACGGTAGACCGTATGCCAGCCAAGGCTGAGGTGACTAAGTCAGAATCAAAAGAAACGAAAGAATAATGGGACAAAAGATTAACCCGGTAGGTTTCAGATTAGGCATCGTACGCGGTTGGGATTCCAGCTGGTTTGGTGGAAACTCCTTCTCTGATAAATTGGTGGAAGACCAGAAGATCAGAAAGTATGTGGATGCCCGTATTCAAAAGGGAGGAATCTCCAAAGTAGTTATTGAGCGTACCTTAAAGCGCATCACCTTAACGATTCACACCGCCCGCCCGGGAGTTGTTATCGGAAAAGGAGGCAATGAGGTTGACAAGATCAAGGAAGAATTGAAGAAACTTACCAACAAAGATGTTCAAATCAACATCTACGAAATCAAGCGTCCGGAATTGGATGCAAGGTTGGTGGGTGAATCTATTGCCCAGCAATTGGAAGCCCGGATTTCGTATCGCAGGGCCATGAAGCAAGCCATTGCTTCCACAATGCGCGTAGGAGCAGAGGGTATTAAAGTGAAGTTATCAGGACGTTTGGCAGGAGCCGATATGGCTCGGACCGAGCAATATAAGGAAGGTCGCATTCCGTTGCATACCCTCCGTGCCGACATCGATTATGCTATTTCAGAAGCACAAACCGTGTATGGCAAAATCGGTATTAAGGTATGGATCTTCAAAGGCGAAGTGTATGGCAAGCGCGACCTATCCCCGAATGTGGGCATGGTAAGCAATGTACCGGGTGAGAACAAACCTGGTCAGGCCGGTGGTGGCGACCGCAGAAGAGGCGGTGATCGTGGTGGCAGAAGCGAGCGCGGTGGTGACCGTGGTGAAAGAAGAGCAAAGAAATAATTTGAGAACAGTAAATAGTTAGGAATCATGTTACAGCCTAAACGGACGAAATTCAGAAAGATGCAGAAGGGAAAGGTAAAAGGCATGGCCACTCGTGGCCATCAGATTGCCTTTGGATCCTTTGCGTTAAAGGCCCTTGAGCCCGGTTGGATTACAGCCCGTCAATTAGAAGCCGCTCGTGTTGCCGTAACCCGAGCCATGAAGCGTGAAGGTCAGGTGTGGATTCGCATCTTCCCCGACAAGCCCATTACCCGCAAGCCTGCTGAAGTGCGTATGGGTAAAGGAAAAGGAGCTCCTGAATATTGGGTAGCCGTGATTAAGCCGGGTACCATCCTGTTCGAGGCTGGTGGAGTTACGATGGCCACAGCAAAAGAAGCGCTGGCATTAGCTGATGGTAAGTTACCGATCAAGACACGCTTTACAGTTAGCAGAGATTACGTAGAACAAGCAGCAAAATGAAAAACGCAGAGATCAAAGGATTGACTCTTCCGGAGTTAAATGAAAAGATTGGCAGCGAGCAGGAAGCGTTGCGCAAACTGAAGTTTGCACACCAGGTTTCCGCGATTGAAAACCCCATGCGGATTAAAGAAACCCGCAGGTTGATTGCCCGCCTGAAGACCGAATTGAAAGCAAAAGAAACTCAAAAATAAGTTGTCATGGAGACGGCAAGGAATTTAAGAAAAGAAAGAGTCGGGAAAGTGGTGAGCAATAAAATGCAAAAGTCCATCACGATTGCGATTGATCGCAAAGTGAAGCACCCGATCTATGGAAAGTTCATGAATAAGACGACCAAGTTCATGGCCCATGACGAGAAGAACGAGGCTGGGATCGGTGATACCGTACGGATCATGGAAACCCGCCCCCTCAGCAAGAATAAGAGATGGAGATTGGTTGAAATAATCGAAAAAGCGAAGTAACCATGATACAAACAGAAAGCAGGCTTACCGTAGCCGATAACAGTGGTGCCAAAGAAGTTCTTTGTGTGCATGTATTGGGTGGAACCAGACGCGCGTCTGCCAGCGTTGGCGACAAAATCGTGGTAACGGTTAAGTCCGCCATTCCTACCAGTCAGATCAAGAAGGGTACTGTTTCAAAGGCAGTGATTGTACGTACCAAGAAAGAGATCAGAAGGAAGGACGGTTCTTATATCCGCTTTGAGGACAATGCAGCCGTATTGTTAAATGCCCAGGATGAACCCCGGGGCACGCGTATTTTCGGTCCGGTGGCCCGCGAATTACGCGAGAAGCAGTTCATGAAAATTGTGTCATTGGCTCCTGAAGTATTATAAGCTATGGAAAGAAAGTATAACAAGCAGCCTAAGCTTCACATCCGCAAAGGTGACCGGGTGATAGTATTGGCTGGCGATGATAAGGATAAAGAAGGCAAAGTACTGGAAGTACTTGCTGACAAGAACCGCGCTATTGTAGAGGGCATTAATATGGTGACAAAACACCAGAAGCCTTCTGCCGGCAAACCGGAAGGGGGCATTAAAAAGATGGAAGGAACCATTCACATCAGCAACCTGATGTTGATTGACCCGGCCAGCGGCAAGCCCACCCGTACGGGTAGAAAGCTTAATGAGAAAGCTAAGCTGCAGAGATATTCAAAGAAAACCGGAGAATTTATTAAGTAATGGCAACTCCTAGATTAAAAGAGAAGTACCTCAAGGAAATAGTTCCTGGCCTGAAACAGAAGTTTCAGTACAAGTCCGTTATGCAGGTACCAAAGATTGAAAAAATTTGCATCAACAAAGGGATTGGTGCAGCGGTAGCGGACAAAAAGCTAATTGACGTTGGGGTGGAAGAATTGTCCACCATCACCGGTCAGAAGGCGGTTGTCACTCGCTCCAAGAAAGATATTTCCAACTTTAAGTTGCGCGGCAATCAGCCCATTGGTGCCAAGGTTACGCTTCGCGGAGATCGCATGTATGAATTCATGGATCGCCTGATGAATGTGGCCCTGCCCCGGGTGCGTGATTTTAAAGGGGTAAGCGATAAGGGCTTCGATGGTCGTGGAAATTATACGCTGGGTGTGAAGGAACAAATCATCTTCCCAGAGATTTCCATTGATAAAGTGAGTAAAATTAATGGCATGGACATCACGTTCGTAACAACAGCTGCTTCTGATGAAGAAAGCTTTGAGTTGTTGAAGGCGTTGGGGATGCCGTTTGCAAATAAAAATTAATCGAAACGATGGCAAAACTATCAATCATCGCAAGAGACAAGAAGAAAGAAAGACTGGTAGCGCGTTATGCCGCCAAGCGCAAGGCTTTGAAGGAAGCCGGAGATTGGGCAGGTCTTGACAAGCTACCCAGAAGTTCCTCTTCTGTGCGTCTTCGCAGTCGCTGTAAACTTACCGGTCGCCCCCGCGGCTACATGAGCAATTTCGGCCTCTTAAGAAACCAGTTCCGACAGATGGCCAACGAGGGTTAAATACCCGGGTTGACCAAAGCAAGCTGGTAAGACGCCACTCACTACATATTTGGTTGCTGAGTATCAAGGTCGGGGCACCCTCTAAAACAGGCTAAACCGAAACCAGGTAACAGTTTGAATAACAGAAATTGTTATATATCTTTGCAGCCCGTTCTAAAAAACGGGTTTGTTTTTAAATAAGAAAAATGAAAACAACTGATCCGATAGCAGATTATTTAACCCGGTTGCGCAATGCCATTAAGGCCCGCCATCGCGTGGTAGAAGTTCCTGCTTCCAACATTAAAAAGGAAGTGACCAAGGTATTATTCGACAAGGGATACATCCTGAATTACAAGTTCGAGGAGACCTCGAATAAGCAAGGGAACATCAAGATTGCACTCAAGTACAATCCTGAAACCAAGGAGTCAGCGATTACCAAATTGCAACGCATCAGCACGCCTGGTTTGCGCCAGTATAAGCCGGCTGACAGTTTGCCGAAGGTATTGAACGGTCTGGGGATCGCTATCCTTTCCACCTCGAAAGGTGTAATTACCGACAAGGAGGCGAAGGCACTCAATGTGGGTGGAGAAGTATTGTGTTACATCTATTAAACGGATTACGTCATGTCACGAATTGGTAGATTACCCATTGAGCTTCCGAAAGGTGTAACGTGCACCTTCTCTGAGGCCGATCATAAAGTCACTGTAAAAGGTCCGAAAGGCGAGTTGAAGCAGGTTATTGACACCGACTTTAAAATAACTTTTGAAGAAGGAAATGTAGTTGTGCATCGCCCCACTGAGCAGAAGCGTCACAAAGCCATGCACGGTTTATACCGCGCATTGATTGCGAACATGGTGAAGGGCGTAAGTGAAGGATACAAAGCACAATTGGAGTTGGTGGGTGTTGGTTACAAAGCAACGGCTCAAGGCAACGTGTTGGATCTTAGCCTGGGTTATTCACACAGTGTTATTGTGGGAATTCCCGCTGAGTTGAAAGTACAAGCCATCCAGGAAAAAGGACAAAATCCTACCATTATTCTGGAAGGCATCGATAAGCAATTGTTGGGTCAGGTAGCGGCTAAGATTAAGTCGCTGCGCAGCGTAGAACCTTACAAGGGCAAGGGTATACGTTTTGTTGGTGAGTATGTTCGTAGAAAAGCTGGTAAAGCAGCTGCTAAATAAGGAAGCATTATGGCAAACATTAAGGACAGAAGACTCCGGATAAAAAAGGGAATCCGCAAGAAATTGGAGGGAACCTCGGACAGACCTCGTCTTTCCGTATTCCGCAGCAATAAGGTGATCTATGCTCAAATCATTGACGACAGTAAGGGTCATACTTTAATGGCATCCTCATCAGTCGAGTTAGACAAGAAGGGTGGCGTGAATCTGACCATCTCTAAAAGTGTGGGTAAGAAAGTAGCCGAGAAGGCCTTGGCCAACGGCATCAAGGAAATTGTATTTGACCGCAACGGTTATCTCTATCACGGAAATATTAAAGCTTTGGCCGAAGGTGCCAGAGAGGGAGGTTTAAAATTCTAAAAGCATGACACAAAGTAACGTCAGCACAGTAAAGGCAAGCGAGATCGACCTGAAAGAAAAGGTGGTTGCTATCCAGCGCGTAGCGAAAGTTGTGAAAGGTGGTAGAAGATTCAGCTTTGCAGCCATTGTGGTAGTGGGTGATGGCAATGGCGTAGTAGGATATGGCTTAGGAAAAGCCAATGAAGTAACCGATGCTATTACAAAAGGGATTGATGATGCCAAGAAGCACCTGGTGAAAGTTCCGATTATTAAAGGAACGGTTCCCCATGAGTCACTCGGTAAGTTTGGTGGTGGTTTTGTGCTGTTGAAGCCCGCTTCGCCAGGTACTGGAGTTATTGCCGGTGGTGCGATGCGTGCCGTATTGGAAAGTGCCGGGGTTCACAATGTCTTGGCCAAGTCAAAAGGTTCTTCGAATCCTCATAACGTGGTGAAAGCAACCTTCAAGGCGCTTACTACCATGCGCGATCCGCAGACGATTGCTCGTAACCGCGGGGTTTCATTGTCAAAAGTTTTTAACGGATAAGAGTCATGGCAAAAGTTAGAATTACTCAAACCCGCAGCACGATAAAAAGACCGGAGACCCAACTGAGAACCATTCAGTCATTGGGTTTAGGCAAGGTGCACCACTCGGTAGAAGTGGAGTACACGCCCCAGATTAAAGGAATGGTTAAGAAAGTAAAGCATTTGGTGACCGTAACCGAATTATAAAATGAAGCTACACACACTAAAGCCGGCCGAAGGTTCGGTAAAAACAAATAAGCGCCTCGGAAGAGGACAAGGTTCTGGTGGAAGTACCGCGGGTCGTGGACACAAAGGTGCCCAATCTCGCTCCGGCTATCATAAGAAGTTTGGTTTCGAAGGTGGTCAGATGCCATTGCAGAGACGCATTCCGAAATTCGGATTTAAGAATAACGAGAAAGTGTACTTCAAAGCCATCAACCTGGATGCACTCGAAGAACTGGCTCAAAAGACAAAAGCAGGTGCTCTTACCGTTCAGTTAATGATTGATAACGGTATTGTAGGAAAGCATGATAGTGTAAAGATTTTGGGTCGCGGTGAATTGAAATCCAAAGTGAATGTGGAAGCCCATGCTTTCTCTGAAACCGCCACTAAAGCAATTGAAAACGTAGGCGGAACCGCCACAACTGTTAAGTAATGAAGCGTTTCTTTACAACCATAAAGAACATTTTTTCCATCGAAGACCTGCGGGTTCGGATTCTGAACACGATTGGGTTTTTGATCATTTTCCGTTTGGGCTCATACATCGTATTGCCCGGAGTTGATCCTATTATTTTGGAGCAAATTGGCGGCAACCAGGGCGGGATTTTCGATTTACTGAATACCTTCTTAGGCGGATCCTTTAGCCGGGCTTCGATTTTTGCATTGGGCATCATGCCTTACATCTCTGCCTCCATTGTGGTACAGTTGCTAACGGTGGCCGTTCCGCACTTCACCAAGTTGCAGAAAGAAGGCGAAAGTGGTCGCAAGAAGTTAAATCAATTTACCCGCGTGCTGACCATCATTATCACGGCCGCACAATCGTATGGTTACATCCGGGCAACCATCGCCAATGAGGCGATCATTAACCCGGGCATGTTCTTTACGGTTTCTTCGATCATCATATTAATTGCCGGCACCATGTTCTGCATGTGGTTAGGCGAGCGCATTACTGATAAAGGGATCGGTAACGGAATCAGTATGTTGATCATGATTGGTATCGTGTCGCGCTTCCCGGCTGCCATCTATCAGGAGATTGATGCGAAGGGAATGAACGGCATGTTGTTGTTCATTCTGGAAGTGCTAGCGCTGTTCTTTGTAGTGGTGGGCGTGATTGCTTTAACGCAAGCGATTCGTAGAATTCCAGTACAGTATGCCAAGCAGGTAGTAGGAAATAAGCTGTACGGGGGCAAGCGTGATTTCATTCCGTTGAAACTTAACTCGGCCGGTGTAATGCCTATCATTTTTGCACAGGCGTTGATGTTCATTCCGCCATTGATTGCCCAGATCTGGCAAGACAGTGACCTGGGTGCTTATGTAGGGTCAACCTTTGCTGACTTTACTTCATGGCAATACAACTTGTTGTTTGCGATCCTGATTCTCGTGTTTACGTTTTTCTACACGGCTATCACGGTACCCTCCAACGACATTGCTGATAATTTGAAAAGAAATGGTGGATTTGTTCCAGGTATCAAGCCGGGTAAGCAAACCGCTGAATTTATCGATAGTATACTATCAAAGATTACATTACCGGGCGCCATCTTCCTGGCTGCGGTTGCCATCCTTCCTGCCTTTGCAGTGAAGGCCGGCATTACGCAGAATTTTGCTCAATTCTACGGTGGTACTTCGCTTCTGATTTTGGTGGGTGTTGTTCTCGACACGCTCCAGCAGATCGAAAGCTACTTGTTGATGCGGCATTATGAGGGTATGATGAAGTCTGGTAGAGTGAAAGGACGTTCTCAATTTGCTGCGGCTTGAAGTTGAATGATTCACTACAAGACGGACGAGGAGATTCAGTTAATTAGAGAGAGTGCGCAGATTTTAGGTAGGGCGCACGGAGAAATTGCCAAGCGGGTAAAACCGGGTGTCAAGACGAAGGAACTGAATTTATTGGCTGAGGAATTTATTCGTGATCATGGAGGCACGCCTTCGTTTAAGAACTATCACGGATTTCCGGCCGCTTTGTGCATCTCGGTTAATGAAACAGTGGTTCACGGGTTTCCGGGGGACTATGAGTTGAAGGAAACGGATGTAGTTTCTGTCGACTGCGGGGTGAAATACAAGGGCTTTCACAGCGACTCGGCTTACACGTATCCGTTGGAGAAGGTAAGCCCCGAGGTGTTGAAGCTTTTGGAGCATACCTACGAATCGCTGATGATCGGAATTGCTCAGGCACGTTCCGGCAATCGCATGGGCGATGTCAGTTTTGCAATACAGCAACATGTAGAGCAATTCGGATACGGGGTGGTTCGTGAATTGGTAGGCCATGGGGTGGGGAAAGATCTTCATGAAGATCCGGAAGTTCCCAACTATGGTAAACGGGGTAAGGGTGTAAAACTGGCACCTGGAATGGTGTTCGCGATTGAACCCATGATTAACCTCGGAACCAGGAGTGTAGTGCAGGAAAAAGATGGGTGGACAATCCGCACGTCTGATCGCAAACCCTCAGCTCATTTTGAGCATACGGTTGCGATCCACAAAGACAGAACAGAAGTCATAACGACTCACGAGTATATAGAACAAAACTATTCGTTTAAGTGGCGAAACAAAAGTCGATAGAGCAAGACGGTACCATTTTAGAAGCATTGTCCAACGCCATGTTTCGTGTGCAATTGGAGAATGGCCATGAGGTACTGGCACATATTTCAGGAAAGATGCGGATGCACTACATCCGGATCCTACCAGGCGACAAAGTACGATTGGAAATGTCACCGTATGATTTAACAAAGGGAAGGATAACATTTAGATATAAATAGACTATGAAAGTCAGAGCATCTATAAAAAAGCGCAGTGCCGATTGCAAGATAATCAGGCGCAAGGGCAAGCTGTTTGTTATTAACAAGAAGAATCCACGGTATAAACAAAGACAAGGATAATTATGGCACGTATTGCTGGTGTAGATATTCCCGATAATAAGAGAGGCGAGATCGCCCTTACTTATATCTATGGTATTGGACGCAGAACTGCGCAGCGGATTCTTACGAAAGTAGGAGTGAGCTTTGACAAGAAAGCGAAAGAGTGGAACGATGAGGAATCTAATGCGATTCGTGCCGCTATTGCTGAAGCGTACAAGATTGAAGGGGCGCTGAAGTCAGAGGTTCAATTAAGTGTAAAACGTCTCATGGACATTGGTTGCTATCGCGGACTTCGTCATCGCAAAGGATTGCCGGTACGTGGACAAACTACGAAGAACAACGCGCGCACCCGGAAAGGTAAGCGTAAGACCGTGGCGAACAAGAAGAAGGCAACTAAGGGTTAATTGATTAAAATTAAAAGCATAACAACTTTTCTGTATGGCAGCACCTGTTGAAAAGAAGAAAGATAAAAGCAAGAAGCGTGTCGTGACTGTGGAGGCTATTGGCCAAGCCCATATTCGTGCCACATTCAACAATATCATTATCTCCATGACCAACACAACGGGTCAGGTGGTATCCTGGGCTTCTGCAGGAAAGATGGGCTTTAAAGGTTCGAAGAAGAACACCCCGTATGCTGCTCAGGTAGCCGCACAGGAGTGTGCAACAAAGGCATTTGAATTAGGCCTGCGCAAGGTGGAAGTTTTTGTGGTAGGTCCGGGTGCCGGCCGCGAATCGGCTATTCGCAGCATCCAGGCATCGGGCATCGAAGTGATGGTGATCAAGGACATGACGCCTATCCCGCACAACGGTTGCCGTCCGCCTAAGAAAAGAAGAGTTTAATAATTAATTAAAGTCAACGAAAATAGATCATGGCAAGATACACAGGCCCCAAAGCGAGAATCTCCAGAAGATTTAACGAGCCTATTCTTGGTGAGAGCAAAGCACTTCAGAAGAAAAATTACGCTCCTGGCCAGCATGGCAAAGGAAAGAAGCGTAAGCAGTCTGAATATGCGGTGCAGTTAGCCGAAAAGCAAAAAGCGAAATACATCTACGGTGTTCTGGAGCGTCAGTTCGAGAATATTTTTGATAAGGCTTCGCGCAAGAAGGGTGTAACCGGTGAGGTGTTGCTTCAAATGCTGGAATCGCGTTTGGATAATACCGTGTACCGGTTGGGTATTGCCCCCACGCGCAGAGCGGCCCGCCAGTTGGTGGTGCACAAACACATTACGGTAAATGGTGAGGTAGTGAACATTCCCTCTGTCAATCTGCGCCCGGGTGATCAGGTGGCGGTACGCGAAAAATCAAAGTCGCTCGAATCGATTACCAACTCCTTATCCGTTCAGGGTGCCAAAAAATACAACTGGCTGGAGTGGAACCAGAACGAGATGGAAGGAAAATTAATCAATCTTCCCCTGCGTGCTGATATTCCTGAGAATATCAATGAGCAGTTGATCGTTGAATTGTACTCAAAGTAATTCTTAACATTAATCAAATCGATATGTCAATATTAGCATTTCAAATGCCGGAGAAAGTGGTAATGGAGAAGTCGGATGACTTTCATGGCCTCTTTACTTTCAAGCCTTTGGAGAAAGGGTACGGAGTTACGATTGGCAATGCCTTAAGAAGAATTTTATTGTCTTCGTTAGAGGGGTATGCGATCACAGGAATTAAGATCCCGGGCGTCCTGCACGAATTCTCAACCATTGAAGGAGTGGTGGAAGATGTGGCTGAGATTATCCTCAACTTAAAGCAAGTTCGTTTCAAGAAGGTGTCTGACAATTTTGATAACAAGATTGTAGTTACCATCAAGAAGCAGAAGCAGTTTAAAGCCGGTGACATCGCCAAGTATACTTCCTCTTTTGAGATCCTTAATTCAGATCATGTGATCTGCAACCTGGATGAGACGGCTCAATTTGAAATCGAATTGACCATCGAGAAGGGCAGAGGATATCTTCCGGCTGAAGAAAATAAGCCGAATGAGCAAGTGTTCGGATTCATTCCGATTGATGCGATTTTCACACCGGTGAAAAATGTTAAGTACAGTGTAGAGAATACCCGTGTTGAGCAAAAGACCGACTACGAAAAACTGTTAGTGGATATTGAAACCGATGGTTCTATTCATCCAGAGAAGGCATTGGAAGGAGCTGCTTTCATTTTGATTCAGCACTTCCGCTTGTTCTCCGATAAGTCGATTGAGCTGGAGACCGGAAAAGACAGCGAGGTTGAGCAGGTGGATGAGGAAATGCTGCACATGCGCAAACTCCTGAAGACACCATTGCACGATCTGGATTTGTCAGTGAGAGCATACAATTGCTTAAAGGCAGCCGATGTTAAATCACTTGGCGACCTGGTGCAGTTGGATATTTCTGACATGATGAAATTCAGAAACTTCGGTAAGAAGTCATTGGCTGAATTGGAACAATTGGTAGCGGAGAAGAACCTGACCTTTGGTATGGATCTCTCCAAGTATAAACTCGATGAAGATTAAATCATGAGACACGGAAAAAAAGTTAATCATTTGGGAAGGAAGACGGCTCACCGTCATGCCTTGCTTTCCAACATGGCCTCCTCGCTTATCTTAAATAAGCGCATTACTACTACAGTGGCCAAGGCCAAAGCATTGAAGCGCTATGTGGAGCCATTGATTACAAAAGCCAAGGATAACACGACCCATTCCAGAAGAACGGTAATGTCTTATTTGCAAAATAAGGACTCGGTAATGGCCCTGTTTGGGGAAGTTGCCGGTCGTACTGCTGAACGTGCCGGAGGATATACCCGCATCATCAAACTGGGCGATGTACGGTTAGGGGATGCTGCTGAAATGTGCCTGCTGGAGCTGGTCGACTTTAACGATTTGTACAAGAAGGATGGTGCTGAGAAAAAAGCCAAAACCCGCAGAGGCCGGAAAGCCAAGAAGGCAGAAGGTGAAGTGGTAGTCGAAGAACCTGCAGCGGAGAAGGCAGCCGAAGATAAACCAAAAAAGGCCGCAAAGAAGACCTCTAAAAAGAAAGAATAGGGTGGCTTTGCGGATTAATACGAAGAGGGATTGGACATCGGTTCAATCCCTTTTTTATTACCCGTTTAAGTCCTTCGAAAACGGTTGTTTAAATTTTAAATTAGCAGATCGCGTACAACCCTTGCAGACCGAGTATTTTTGTTAACCATAAATCCACGAACCTTGAGCAAAGCATACTTACTACTCGCAGACGGCCTTCTGATCGAAGGAAAGGCCATTGGAAAACGGGGTACTTCGGGCGGTGAAATCTGTTTTAATACCGGAATGACCGGCTACCAGGAAATCTATACCGATCCTTCCTATTATGGTCAGATTATCGTCAATACTACAGCGCACATTGGAAATTATGGAACGGTCTCCGAAGAACAGGAATCGGCTACCCCCAAAATCAGTGGTTTAGTCGTAAATGAGTTCTCTGATGAATTTAGCCGTAAAACGGCCAAGGAAAGCCTGCAAGATTATCTGGATAAGCATGGCGTGGTGGGCATCTCGGATGTAGATACCCGCATGTTGGTGCGTTATATACGCAGTAAAGGCGCCATGAATGCGTTGATCTCATCGGAGTTGACTCCGGAACAGATGAAGGCAGAGATCAAAAAGTTGCCTTCCATGGATGGACTTGAACTGTCGTCCATTGTAAGTACAAAATCAAGTTACTTCGTTGGTAACCCGAATGCAACCTTCAAAATTGCAGCACTGGATGTAGGTATTAAAACAAGTATCTTAAAGAATCTGGCGGCCCGGGATTGTTACGTAAAGGTTTACCCAGCCAAGACTTCGTTCACAGAAATGGAGCAATGGGAACCACACGGGTACTTTATTTCGAATGGTCCGGGAGATCCTTCCGTGATGGATTACGCCATCAAAACCGTGCAGGCGATTTTACAAGCAGATAAACCGGTGTTTGGAATCTGCCTTGGGCACCAATTGTTAGCCCTGGCTTGCGGATTGAGTACTTATAAGATGCACCATGGCCATCGCGGATTAAATCATCCTGTTAAGAATCTGATCTCCGGATTGGGCGAGATGACTTCACAAAATCATGGTTTTGCGGTTAGTGAAAAGGATATTGAGAAGAACCCCGATGTGGAAGTCACCCACCTCCATTTAAACGATAACACAATCATGGGTATTCGATTGAAGAGCAAGAAGGCCTTTTCTGTTCAATACCACCCGGAGGCGTCTCCCGGACCTCATGATTCCCGATATCTCTTTGATCAATTTGTTGAGCTGGTGAAGCAAGGTTCCTTGGTTAGTTTGAAATAGTTTAGAAACCGAAGTACAAACCCTAAATCAAAAATGTTATGAGTTTAATTGAAGGAATTCACGCCCGGCAAATTCTTGATAGTCGCGGCAATCCAACCATTGAAGTGGATGTAGTAACCGAGTCTGGAGCTTTTGGCCGTGCGGCAGTTCCTTCAGGCGCCTCGACCGGTACCCACGAAGCAGTTGAACTTCGTGATGGCGACAAGAAGCAGTACATGGGCAAGGGTGTATTGAAGGCAGTAGAGAATGTAAATTCAAAAATCTCTTCTGAAGTTGTTGGACTGGATGTATTCGATCAAAACCTGATTGATAAGGTAATGATTGAATTGGATGGAACTCCGAACAAAGGGAAATTAGGCGCCAATGCGATTCTGGGAACTTCACTGGCAGTTGCTAAAGCCGCTGCCATGGAAGCGGGCCAGTCCTTGTATCGTTATATCGGTGGGGTCAACGCCAATACACTGCCGGTTCCCATGATGAATATATTAAATGGTGGAAGCCATGCTGATAACTCCATCGACTTTCAGGAATTTATGGTGATGCCCGTGGGTGCCGATACGTTTTCAGAAGCTCTGCGGATGGGGGCTGAAGTTTTTCACACACTCAAAAAAGTGTTGCACGATAAAGGCTTATCTACCAATGTTGGGGATGAAGGTGGATTTGCTCCCAATATCAAATCGAATGAAGAGGCCATTGAAGTCGTATTGAAGGCCATTGAGAAAGCAGGGTATAAGCCCGGCTCCGATATTTTCATTGCACTGGATCCGGCTGCCTCTGAATTTTATGATGCAAAGACAAAATTATACCACTTCAAAAAATCGTCTGGCAAGAAATTAAAGCCGCAGGAGATGGCCGAGTACTGGACCAATTGGGCGAAAAAGTATCCAATTATTTCCCTGGAAGATGGTATGGCCGAAAATGATTGGGCGGGCTGGAAGACACTCACCGATAACATCGGCAAGAAGGTGCAGTTGGTGGGCGATGATTTATTTGTAACCAACGTTGAATTTCTGCAGAAAGGAATTGACCAAGGCGTAGCAAATGCCATTCTGGTAAAAGTAAACCAGATCGGATCGTTAACCGAAACCATCAATGCCGTAAACCTCGCCAAGCGCAACAGCTATAAGAGCATTATGTCGCACCGTTCAGGAGAGACCGAAGACAGTACCATTGCTGACTTGGCGGTTGCCTTAAATACGGGTCAGATTAAAACAGGCTCTGCTTCACGTTCCGACCGGATGGCGAAATACAATCAGTTGATCCGCATTGAAGAAGAACTGGGGGAGACAGCCTATTTCCCCGGCAAGAATCTGTAATTCATTTCTTCAGAGTAACGGAGAGGCCAGAATCTGATTCTGGCCTTTTTTATTTCCTAAATTGGGAATATTGTACCAATAGTGGATATTTTCTGCCTTTTAGGGATAAGTAAAAGATCATAAAAACCTTCTTTTTCGCTTAAAAATGGCATTTTAATGTCTGGTCGAGTGATTAGATTGGTTTTTGCCCTACATGGTCGTGGAATTCGAAATATATCCTTTGGATTCCACGAAAGTATGGAAATGAAGATGTCGATGGTGTTGTTTGTTTTGGTTGTGGTTTTGGTGGGAGGCTTGATTCTTTTCTTAATCCGCGAGCAATTCTCGGGTGCAGACTTTCAGCATAACCTGGTTGGAATCTGGTTCAATGAGAATCTGAAGGTGCGAATTCTTATGTACGATGTTGATTCTGTTTTTCAGGGATCCATTGTATGGGCAGATGATCAGAACAATTCCATCCTGGGCCTCCGGGTGGTTGAAAATCTCAAAGTGGGTTTCTTCAACGTGTGTAAGGGTACCTATGTGGATCCCAAGACTACGGAGGCATACGATGTTCGTTTGCAACTGAAAGGAAAAGCGGTAATGCGACTCTCTGCATATGATAGACACACGCACCAGTTGGCGTTTGTTCAGGAATGGAAACTTATAAAGTCGTAACTCTAAAATCAGGCCTTCGGGCCTGATTTGCTATATACCGGTATTAATATCTATCTTCGTCCTACCATTTTTTAAACTTATGTTCAAGAAGGTCCCCCCATTTTTTAAGAACTTCTATCTGATGACGGGTTTCTGCTTTCTCATCTGGATGATGTTCCTGGATTCCAATGATCTGATCTCCCGTTTCAAGATGACGGCCAAGGTTCGGAGCCTGGAGAATGAAAAGGAATTTTACCTCGAAAAAATAAGTGAAGTGGAGAAAGACCGGCAAGAGTTGATGACCAATAAGGAGTTGTTGGAGAAATTTGCCCGGGAAAAGTATTTGATGAAAAAGGAAAGCGAGGATATTTTCATAATTCAGGAAGAATGAAGCGGTTGTGGTTTTTGCTGTTTTTGTTTGGATCCATTCAGACTGCGTTGGGACAATGGGGAGATCAACCCATGCAAGAAAAACCTTCGTGGCAGGACCGTATGTTTTTTGGAGGTGGCCTTGGGTTAAGCTTCAGTCAGAGCTATGATTTCGTTTCGGTTTCCCCCATCGTTGGGTATCGATTGACGCAAAAGCTCGCTACCGGTTTTAATTTTATCTATCGATACACCAAGTACAAATACGTCACACCTAATTTCAGTACCAACGATTACGGCATTAGCCCATTCCTGAGGTATCAGATTTATGGCCCCTTGTTTCTACATTCGGAATATGAACATCTGAATTACCAGTACATCACCTATACTGGCGAAACTTTTCGTCAAAGCTACAATAGCTTTTTGGCGGGCGGTGGGTTCTTTCAACCCTTGGGACGAAATGCTGGCTTTTTTGCGGTAGCGCTGTACAACTTTTCCTATAATGCGCCTGGTCCCAACGATTACTATCCGTATAGTAGCCCCTGGATTCTACGCGCGGGCATTACTGCTGGATTCTAAAATTTCACCTTTAGTTTTTCTCCCAACGCAATCAAGTCTTCAACGACTTTGTCATTCAAAGGAATTCCGCTGGCCATCCGTTCTGCTTCGGCTTCGCGCTCCGGGTCTCCAGGGATGATGACGCGTTGCTCTCCTTCAACCGTTTTGGCAGAACGAAACCGACCAATCCAGGTATCCATATGGGTTTTAAATTCATCAGCGGGCCGAAAGGCATCCACTCGCAAGGCACCAAAAAAATGACCGATGCCAGCCCCTACGGGATCAGCCGGTGGCGACAGGAAACTTACAAACGGTGGTACCCATGGGCCGTAATTGGCACCACTTAGCACTGCCGAGAAAATATCTACCCATGCTCCAAGACAAAATCCTTTATGACTTCCATGCTCTCGGTCACTGCCGAGGGGGATCAAGGCACCACCCTCCTTTAGTTCATAGGGATTGGTAGAAATGCTGCCATCTTTTTTCTGAATCCAGCCTTCAGGGGCTTCTTGATTTTTTCGTTGTAGAATTTCAAGTTTTCCATT
The DNA here is from genome assembly GCA_964488465.1 of uncultured Ohtaekwangia sp. GTDB lineage: Bacteria > Bacteroidota > Bacteroidia > Cytophagales > Cyclobacteriaceae > ELB16-189. The sequence goes on from CAZAUN010000002.1 coordinate 300,426, forward strand.
GGCAGCGGTTGTGGTTGCAAAGTCGGCAACAAAAGGAGGTTGTTTGCCGGCTGGGATGGCCACACAAATGGGATTTGTTCCCAGCAACCGTTCCACGGAAAAAGTAGGTGCCACCAACGGGCTTGCATTGGTCATGGCCATACCGATCATATTCTTCTCCAGGGCCATCATTGCATGATATCCCGCAATACCAAAATGATTAGAATTCTTTACAGCAACCCATCCTGTTCCCACTTGGGAGGCTTTCTCCATGGCAATTTCCATCGCCTTGGGTGCGACTACTAACCCCAATCCCCCATCGCCATCAACTACTGCGGTGCTGGGGGTTTCGTGCACGACACGAATATCAGGTTGGCTATTTATTCGTTTGGCTTCCCATAAGCGAACATAGCCCGAAAGGCGGGCCAAACCGTGCGAATCAATCCCGCGCAGATCGGCACTCAGCAAGACCGCTGAGGCTAATTGAGCATCCGCTTCAGGACAATCGATCTTTCTGAAAATTTCAAATGCAAATGTTCTGAGATGATGATAGGGCAGGGTCAATTCATTCATAATGACAAAAGTGCCTGATTCAACTCAATTTTCAAGATTTTACTAATAATTATACCGGGTATTGTGGAAATTTACTGGCTCCAGCATCTAGTTTATAAAACTCAGGCAACATGAAAAATCTACTTTTAACAATAGTATTGGCGCTAAGTTCCTGGCTGGCTTTTGGCCAAACGGATAAGCCGGTTGAATCGAAGATAACAGACGTAACCGTGTTTTTGAATAAAGCGCAGGTAACGCGCGAAGTGAAGACGCGGTTGGAAGCTGGTAAAACCAGTCTGATCGTCACCGGGCTCACCGCTCAACTTGACCCTCAAAGTATTCAGGTTACGGGCAAAGGGAACTTTGTGATTTTGGGTATCAGCCATCAGCAAAATTTTCTGAGCGAATTGAATATGCCGAAGTCGTTGAAAGCCTTGAAGGATTCGGTGGAGATTTTACAACAACAGCTCACCCTTGAGCAAAGCCATAAGGAAATTCTGAATAAAGAGGAGCAGATGCTGCTCAGTAATCAGAAGATCGGAGGCACCAGTCAAAACCTAACGGTTGCTGAATTAAAATCGATGGCGGATTTCTATCGCACCCGGTTAGGCGATATTGTTACCTCACGAATGAAACAGGACGAAAAAATAAAACGAATCAATGGTCGCATCCAACGCCTTCATGCTCAGATCAACGAGCAGAATGAATTATATGGAAGAAATACCAGCGAGATTCTAGTGAATGTTTCTGCCGAAGCAGCTACTTCTGCCGAACTTGAGGTTAATTATGTGGTTGCCAATGCAGGTTGGAATGCTGTGTATGATCTTCGAGCTATCGACACAAAGAAGCCTGTTCAGTTGAGCTACAAAGCGAATGTTTTCCAACGTACCGGGGAAGAGTGGAAAAATGTAAAACTTAAGCTTTCAACAGCTAACCCGAATCAAAGTGGTCAGAAACCTGAATTGTATTCCTGGTATTTAGATTTTTATCAGCCGATAACCTATAAGCCCAGGGCGAAATCTTATGCATCGGCTCCGGCAGCCATGCGTAGTGGCGAAGATTTAAAGATGGAAGATGCTGAGGTTGCAGAGGCTACTCCTATGGCGGACTATGTGACTGCGGTTCAGACATCGTTGAACACCGAGTTTTTGATTTCCTTACCCTACACGGTGCTGTCTTCGTCCAAGCCAACGGTGGTAGATATTCAAAATCATGAAATGAAAGCGGAGTATGTTTACTCTGTTGCGCCAAAATTGGATGCCGATGCCTTCTTAATGGCGCGGGCGACCGGATGGGAGGAGTTCAATTTGTTGCCTGGTGAGGCGAACATTTTCTTTGAGGGAACCTTTGTAGGCAAATCGTTTATTGACCCCAACAACATTAAAGACACGCTGGCAGTATCATTAGGTCGGGATAAGCGAATTGTGGTGAAGCGCGAAAAACTAACGGACTTGACCTCCCGCAGCATGATCGGAGCATCCAAAAAAGAAAGCTACACCTGGCAGATTTCTGTTCGAAATACCAAGACCGAGGCCATCAAAATCGTGGTAGAAGATCAGATTCCCGTTTCGCAAAATACCCAGATTGAAGTAACCTTGGTGGATACCGGAGGAGCCCAATTCAATAAACTAACCGGAAAGCTTCAGTGGGAGTTGGAGTTGAAGCCAAGTGAAACCCGGAAATTGACGTATAAGTTTGATGTGAAGTACCCGAAAGACAAGCAGATTATCGGATTATAGGTCGGAGTTGAGAATTCTTCTTAAATTTTCAGGACTAGCCCTGAACGTATGAGAAGAGTTCTCCTTTTTTTTTCGTTGGTATTTTCAATAACAGCACATGCTCAACCTGACGACACAATTCAGGACACGGTTCAATCAAAGGAACCCGGAAAGCTTACCCTAAATGGATACCTTGATGCTTACTACACATTTTACACACGTAATGATGCTGAACAATACGTCCCTTATCTATTCAACGCTGCAAGAAAAAACAATCTGGCCATCAATCTTGCTTTTATTGATTTGCAGTATCAGACAAAATACCTGCGAGCCCGGTTAACACCGGGATTTGGAACGTATATGAATCTGAATTATGCCAACGAGCCTGGTACTCTGAAAAATTTGGTAGAAGGCTACGTAGGGTTGCAACTTTCTTCCAAAAGAGATATCTGGCTGGACGTTGGGGTTTTTGGATCTGCCCACACGAACGAGGGTCCGGTTTCAAGGGACCATCTGATGTATACGCGATCATTTTCATCGGAGTATACACCCTATTATCAATCGGGTCTAAAATTAAGCATCCCCCTGAGTGAGCGTTGGCAAGCCAATTTTTACTTATTAAACGGATGGCAAGTGATTGATGATAACAACAATAAGAAATCAATAAGCACACAACTTATCTACCGACCTAAACAGAATCTGCTAATCAACTGGAATACATTCGTTGGTGATGAACGGAACGGACCTGATCCGGACTTCCGCACCCGCTGGTTTACGGACGTTTATGGAGTATTTTCTATTAACGAAAAATGGGATTTCACCTCGTGTGTTTACCTGGGAAATCAGGAGTATGACAATGAGCCCAGTCAACTCTGGTGGCAGGTCAATGGTATAGCCCGCTATTCCTTCACACAGAAATCATCACTCTCAGCACGGTTAGAGTATTTTTCTGATCGGGGCGGTGTTGTTATCAATAGTGTGGTGGGTGGAGGAGGATTGCAAGTATGGAGTTCGGGGTTATGTTTTAATTATAAAGTTCATCCGAATGCGCTCTTTCGTGTGGAGGGCCGGTATTTTCGTTCACCGGATAGCATTTATCCGGACGATACCAGCGTCTACAAGGACAGCATGATGGTGGTAGCCAGCCTTTCTGCCTGGTTTTAGTTAGGATTGCTTAGTGAAGACAATACACCTTCCTTCAGTGAATAGGAAGAAACCCGGATATGATTGATGGAATAGCGTTCCAATAGAAACTGGATCAGACAGCAAGCGACCACAATCATATCCACCCGCATTTCAATCATACCCGGGATTTGCATTCGGGCGGCCCGGTCTTTTACGAGCAGTTCTTCATAAATCTCATCAAAAGCTTTCCTGGAAAAGGGAGTTTCCGGAGTTTCTTTCAGTGGAATCTCATTTCTTAAGCAATAGATATCGCTCAGGGTGTCAAATGTACCGGATGAACCGATTAATGTTTTTGGATGATACTGATTTAATGCCTGCATTAAGGGTTTCAATTCTATTTCGAAATATTGAAACAACCTATCCACCTCTTCCGAAGTTATCGGATCGTGTTTTTGGAATCGCTCTAATAAGCGTTGTCCACCGATTTCAAAACTGTGGCTCCAGAATATTTTGTCCTGATTGCCAATGATGAATTCCACACTGCCACCACCAATATCCATAATTAAGCACGGATCCTGACCCAGATTAATCGCTGCCCGTGTCCCCTTATAAATGAATTCCGCTTCTTGCTGTCCTGAAATCAGTTGGGCATGGATTCCTGTTTCTGCTTCAATCCTGGAAATTACCGCCTTTCCATTTTGGGCATTCCGCAGCGCACTGGTTCCAAAAGCATGTACACTGGTAATGCCAGCGTCTGTAATCGTTTTTTTGAACGAGCGCATGGTGGTCACAGCCCGCTCGATCGCCTCCGGAGTAATGATCCCTTGATTGATTCCTCCCACACCGATTTTTACAGGCACTTTTTCACGGTACGTGATCGTAAAAGCGGGGGGTACTACATCCGCCATAAGCAGGTGGAATGTGTTTGTACCCATGTCAATAATCGCAACCCTTTTCATTCACTCAATTCACCTTCCAAGATACAATTTCAGGGCTAACTATGCCTATATTTGGGTGTTGTCTAACACTTTATGGCGAAGCGAAAAGTTAAATCAGAAATTCTTCAACCCAAGTTTGATGAACTGGAACGTAAAAATCTGGAAGCGCTCTTGGGGGGTGGCGAGAAACGTATTGAGCAGCAGCATGCAAAAGGAAAGCTGACGGCACGGGAGCGAATTCAATTACTGCTGGATGAAGGTTCTTTTGAGGAACTTGGAAAATTTGTTATGCACCGCAGCAAAGACTTTGGCCTGGACAAAGAACATTACCTGGGCGATGGTGTGATCACCGGATATGGGACCATACAGGGCCGGTTGGTTTATGTTTTCTCGCAAGACTTTACGGTTTTCGGAGGCTCGCTCTCCGAAACACATGCTGAAAAGATTGTCAAGGTTATGGAACTTGCCATGAAGAATGGAGCTCCGGTGATAGGATTAAATGATTCGGGCGGTGCCCGCATTCAGGAGGGGGTTGTTTCGCTGGGGGGCTATGCGGATATTTTTTTTCGAAATGTAATGGCTTCCGGAGTAGTACCACAAATCTCCGCGATCATGGGCCCTTGTGCCGGAGGCGCAGTGTATTCTCCTGCGATGACGGATTTTATCTTTATGGTGGAAGGCACATCCTTCATGTTTGTAACCGGACCCAACGTAGTAAAAACAGTAACCCATGAAAATGTTACTGCGGAGGAGTTAGGCGGGGCCTCGACACACAGTTCCAAAAGCGGAGTCACTCATTTTGCCTGTGCCAATGAAGCGGAATGTATTAATCAGATTAAGCAACTCTTCAGTTACATACCGCAAAATTGTGAAGATACCACACCGCACTTGCCTTATTCACCTGGTCAGGAAACCCGACCCGGATTGAATGATCTCATCCCGGCCAATCCAAACCAACCCTATGATATGCGGGAAGTTATCACCGGAGTGGTTGATGAGAAGACTTTCTTTGAAGTGCATAAGAATTTTGCAGAGAACATTGTGGTAGGATTTGCACGCCTGGCGGGAAGAAGCATCGGGATTGTAGGGAATCAACCTGCGGCATTGGCAGGCGTGTTGGATATTGATGCGAGTGTGAAAGGAGCACGTTTTGTTCGCTTTTGCGATTGCTTCAATATTCCCTTGTTGGTATTGGAAGATGTACCCGGATTTTTACCTGGCACGGATCAGGAATGGAATGCTATCATCACCAACGGAGCCAAGTTGCTGTATGCTTTTTCAGAGGCCACGGTGCCCCGGGTTACCGTTATTCCCCGCAAAGCTTATGGAGGAGCCTATGATGTGATGAACTCCAAGCACATCGGGGCGGACTTAAATTATGCGTGGCCAACGGCCGAAATTGCCGTGATGGGAGCCAAGGGTGCGGCAGAAATTATTTTTAAGAAAGAAATTTCGGAGGCTTCTAGTCCGGAAGCTAAGTTGAATGAAAAGGTGGAGGAGTATACCCGCAAATTTGCCAATCCATTTCGGGCAGCGCATCGGGGGTACATAGATGAAGTCATATACCCGGATCAAACCCGGGAGAAGTTGATTCGTGCTTTTGCCATGTTGGAAAATAAGGCAGCCAAACTGCCGAAGAAAAAGCACGGAAATATTCCTTTGTAAAGCAGGTTGTCATGACACTTCAAGAAGCACAACTTCAGGTGGACCAGTGGATAAAGACTCATGGAGTCCGCTATTTTAGTGAGTTAACAAATCTGGCCATCCTTACGGAAGAAGTAGGGGAAGTAGCCCGCATCATGGCTCGCCAATATGGCGATCAATCCGAAAAGGAATCTGATAAGAACAAAGATCTGGGTGAGGAAATGGCTGATGTATTGTGGGTTTTACTATGCCTGGCCAATCAGACGGGCGTCAACCTGACCGAAGCGTTTACCAGGAATCTTGAGAAGAAGACGGTGCGCGATAAAGACCGGCATCATCAAAACCCCAAGCTAAAATGAAACGGTTGGAGTTTATCATTCTATTCATATTGATTGCTGCGTGTAAGCAACATCCAGAGGCCGATCAGGTTGTGTTTGGAAAAACCTGGACTGCGAGTGATAAGTCAGCGTGGGCCGAAGGTTTCGCAATTACAGGCGACTCCATTGTGGCCGTTGGCACCAAATCAGAAATAGAAGAATGGATTGGGTCGGGTACGAAGGTAATGGAAGCCAGTTCGGAAAATTTAATCGTCCCCGGCTTCATCGATTGCCATACCCATTTCATGGAGGGAGGTTTCGCGTTGGCCTCCGTGCAGTTGCGTGATGCAAAAACACCGGATGAATTTATCAACCGGATTAAGGAATTTGCAGCCAGCCAACCTCAGGGAAGTTGGATTACCAATGGAGATTGGGATCATGAAAACTGGGGTGGGGAGTTACCGACCCGCGATTGGATTGACTCAGTAACAAAAAATAATCCGGTTTGGATTAACCGGCTAGACGGCCATATGTGTTTAGCCAATTCTGCTGCTTTGAAATTAGCTGGTGTTGATAATAACATAAAGAATGTAATGGGTGGCACTATTGTGCGGGATAAACGAGGACGCATAACGGGTGTATTTAAAGATAATGCCATGAGCATTGTTAATCGCGCGCTGCCCGAACCAACTGCTGACCAGAAGGACAAGGCGTTGCAAGCGGCCATGAACTATGTAGCCGAGCGGGGAGTAACCTCAATTCACAACATGAGCGGGTACGAGGATGTTTTTGCGCGTGCCAGAAGTAATAATGCATTGAAAACCCGGATCTATTCAGGGGCAGCCTTAAGCGAATGGAAAAGGGTAGCAATAAAAATTAATGAGCATGGGAAGGGTGATAAATGGCTGCGCTGGGGTGGATTGAAAGAATTTGTAGATGGTTCATTGGGGTCTCACACCGCGGCTTTCTTCAAACCCTTTGATGATTCGCCTGCCGATTCAGGCTTTTTTATTACGCCCGAACCCGAACTCTATCGAAGAATTAAATCAGCAGATAGTGCCGGACTTCAGGTGATGACCCATGCCATTGGTGACAAGGCGATTCACACCCTGTTGAATATTTACGAACGGGTTGCCAAAGAAAATGGTGACCGCGACAGGCGATTTCGTATTGAGCACGCACAACATATTGCTCCGGCCGACATTAGGAGATTTTCAGAACTTCAGGTGATCGCCAGCATGCAACCCTACCACGCCATCGATGATGGGCGTTGGGCGGAGAAGGTGATCGGAAAAGAACGGAGTAAGACTACGTATGCCTTTCGATCATTGATCAATGCACAGGCTAATCTTGCCTTTGGAAGCGATTGGTTTGTTGCTCCACCAACTCCACTAGAGGGTATTTATGCTGCCGTTACACGGCAAACGCTGGATGGAAAGAATCCAGAGGGGTGGGTTCCCGAGCAAAAGATTTCAGTAGAGGAAGCTTTAAAGTCCTATACCCTCCGGGCAGCTTATGCTTCTTTTGAAGAAAACATCAAAGGATCTATTGAAGCCGGCAAGTTGGCAGATTTTGTAATCCTCCAGCGGGATATCACCACGATTGATCCGGTTGGCATTCGTGATGTGAGAGTAGTGAAGACAGTTGTAGGTGGTGAGGTTGTTTATTCCAACAAATAAATCAGCAGACTAATTCATTGTTAACCAGTTTCGGAATCACATTGTATTGATCTGGAGTCAAGCAAAATTCGATGTCTTTTTGAATGTTCAGTCGTTGTAGCCGCTTCACATGGCTGGAATGACGGAGAAACTCAACCATATCTGATTTGGCCAGGTTGTATAAATGTTGCGCAGCCAAGGGCGCATCGCAATCCGGTTCGATATAATTTTTCAAGCGCTCCACCAGGGCCCCGGCAAATAAGGAGTCTTCAAGGTTTACTTTCCCTTTCCAGCCGGCACAGACTACCAAAATGTTATTGTGGCTAAACAATACATACTTTACAATGGAAGACAGGTTGAGAAAGCTACCAATGATAATTTCCTTTGCCGACTTTGATTTTTCGATGGCCTGAGTTCCATTCGTTGTAGTAAACGCGATTTTTTTTCCAGCCACCTGCGTACCCATATATTCAAAGGGAGAATTTCCCTTATCAAAGCCTTCCACCTTTTTTCCATCCCGTTCGCCTGATGTAATGTAACCCCGGCTTTTCATTTGGAGGCACTCCTCCTGATTAGCAAAGGGAACGATGCGCTCCGCACCATGGGCAAAGGCAGTTACCATGCACGAAGTTGCCCGTAAGATATCAACTACTACAACCGTGCGATCTTTTAGATCATAGAGGTGCAACAGTTCGGGGCTGAGGCAGACATCAATTGTCTTCATTACGCTTTGTTGATGAAGGGAAGTTTAACTACTTCGGCTTTTAGCAAACGGCCTCGTACATCAATAAAAATTTCAGCTCCAGGCGTTGCGTAGGAGGTTGTGACATAACCAAGACCAATGCCGATGCCCAAAACAGGGGACATAGTTCCCGAAGTTACTTTACCTAAAGGATTGCCGTTGGAGTCTTTTATAAAATAGTCATGACGAGGAATACCCTTGTCAATCATCTTAAAGCCTACCAATTTTCTTTTTACTCCTTCTTCTTTTTGCTTTTTGAGATTCACGCTGTTCGTGAAAGCCTTTGTGAACTTCGTTATCCAACCCAATCCAGCCTCCAGGGGTGAGGTGGTGTCATCAATGTCATTTCCATATAAGCAGAATCCCATCTCAAGCCGCAGGGTATCGCGCGCACCAAGACCAATGGGTTTGATACTATCATTTTTTCCAGCTTCGAAAATGGCATGCCAGACTTTTTCTGCTTGATCTTTATGTACATAAATCTCAAAACCACCGGCTCCCGTATATCCTGTATTGCTCATCATCACGTTTTGTACATTGGCAAATTCACCAATCGCAAAGTGATAGTATTGAATGGCTGACAAATTGGTTTTCGTAAGTTTTTGAAGCACCCCTGTTGCCTTGGGGCCCTGCACGGCAAACAAGCAATACTCATCTGAAAGATTCTTCAGCGTGGCGCCATTCGTATTGTGTTTTACGAACCAGTTCCAGTCTTTATCAATATTACCTGCATTAACGACAATGAAATAATCATTTTCCTTAATCCGATAAACAATCAAATCATCAACAATTCCGCCCTGATCATTGGGTAAACAAGTATATTGAGCTTGCCCATCCACCAACTTGGAAGCGTCATTGCTGGTGATTCGCAGGATCAGCTCCAGGGCTTGAGGACCCTCCACTTTAAATTCACCCATGTGGGAGACATCAAATACCCCTACTCCGTTTCGCACAGTCATGTGTTCTTCAATGTCGGAGGAGTAGCGTACCGGCATGTTGAAGCCTGCAAATGGAACTATCTTACCACCGAGTTTTACATGAAGATCGTGAAGGGGTATGTTCTTATCCATGGAAGTGATTTGAAGTCAGCAAAAGTAAGCATTGATCCTGATTTTGCAGCTATTCATCAATGCTGAAAAAATCCGGATTTTCCTCTACGTACCGGTTGAAGGCTTGTGGCGACAGGAGACCCCGAAGCTTATTCAGGCTTTCTTCTGCTTCACCGTCAAAGCCAACCACAGCCGCTTGTTTGATGTATTCTTTCAATAGCTTAATGGAAGAAGGCCGTACCAATAAACCGGAAACGATAATCGAGTAGGACCTGAGTCGGTCGGTGGAGTCATTTGTAAAGTAACGCGCAGCAGCGATTAACCCCTCTTCAAAATGAATGTTGGCCTGGCTCAGGTATTGATATTTTTCCTGGGCTTCTGCCCGGTTGGCAAGTTCATCTTGCAGCGCCTTTAAATAGATGATCTCATTGCGAAAGCCTTCCACAGGAAGCGCACTTTCCACCGGCTGCTTTGAAAATTGTTCAGGATTGATTTCCGCTAAAAGCATCATGTTCAATACCAGGATTTCTTCGTATACTTTTTTGTTGGTGAGCCGCAATCCTTTCACCCGTTTAAGGATGCTGGCGGCAGTCTCTGGTTCGTCCATCGAAAACCATTTCCTGCTCAAATCAAGAATGGCGTTGGCTTTCAGTTCTTCATTTTGTAAGGAGCCGGCCACTCTCCAAAATGTAACCGTATCAGCCGCATTGATCCGGTACCGACAATATTGATATTTATTGCTATCGGATAACGACATTACCTGATCGGGGGTAGCGTTCAATACTGCTTGCATGTTTCTGCCAAGGTTGGCAAGGGAAGGATCATCAGTTCGACTCAAGCTATCCCAATAGGGTTTGGCAATTAAGAGACTATCGGCTTCTGTGTAGGCTACGGTTTCATAGTAAAATGCATCCGGTACATTTTTGTCCTTGGCAATATAAAAGTAGTTCGCAGCAATGGCGGGGTTGTGCTGTTCCAAGGCCCACGTACCGAGCAATGAAAAATATTTACCACGGCCAACCGTGTAAGCCACTTCGCGGGTTATATCAAAAGCCCGTTTGATCCGTCCTTGAGCATAATAGACATGAGCCACTGCCACCAGGATCGGTTCCTTAAAGTAATCATTGGTTGGTCTGTTGGCTAAAGAAATCACATCATTGAGGAGCGTTGTATCAATTCGGTGCGCCTGATTGATGAGGTAGTTACAAAGGAATGTAGCCCGGGAAGCGGAGACTACCGTATCTTCACCCAATTCAAAAGGTAATGCAATGGGTAAGTTCTGAAGATTAGCCAACGCCAGGGCATTGGCCCGTGGACCTTGTTTTTCAGATCCTAAAAGTTCGAGTAGGGAATCGGCAGGATAGGTAAGTTTAAATTTGGCACTTGTGGCAAGCAGATTGGTTTCGGCAATCTCTTTTGTAGAACCGTCATTACGGGCTTGTTTAAAACTTAGCAAGGCGGAGTCGACAAGATTTAATCGGGAGAAGGCACGCCCCAATTCATTGAGGAGAGGCCCGTTTTCAGGGAATTTTTTAAGCCCCTCGTTCAACGTTTCCAAGGCGGTCAGTGGGCTTCCATATTGTTGAAAGGCTTCCGCCAGTTGCACATAGGCGAATGGTGAGGAAGCACCTCCAATCGCCTGGGTTAATTCATACCGGACCTTTTGAGGTTCCAAACGTGCCGTTTGTATTGTTGAAAGCGCATAGTGGGCATGGTGATTCTGATTTCGATACAAAATAGACTTGTTGTAATAGGCTTCGGCTACTGTATCGTTCCCCTGCCCCAGATAAAGATCTCCATACGTGTTGTAATAGGAGGCATAGAGTTGATCCAAAACCGTTCGATAACTCGTATCAAAAACCAGAAAGGCAAAACACGTAATCAATCCCATGATGCGGAAGGTTGCATAGTACATCGTCTTCGGTTTGTACAAAACCTTATAAACCTGCAGGTTTTGACTAAGCATGGCCCCAAAGTTGGAGATGATATAAAAGATAAAAATGATACCGTACCCCAGGTGGCTATAAAGAATGATATCATGAAGTACACCCGTAACGGTATCGTTGGCAGTGGAAAAAAACAGTCCGAGTGTCGCAAAAGATAAACAGGCCAATGCAACGATCAGATAAATACCCAACGGGTTTGCGGGAAGGATGCTTTCATATTGAACTTCCCGTTGCCGGAAGCCCCAAATTCCCAGCATGGCGGAAGCAGTAAATAGGATAAAGAAATCAATCACCCAGATGTCCCAGTCGAGATAGCCGACTTCAATGGCATACGATAGTAACAGGTTTAACAAATAGGCACCGGATATGAATAGGAAATGCCTCATGCTTTTGGTTTGACGGGTACCCTGCGTCAACAGATTGATAAACGCAGCCGGAATTTCATGCCCGATCATAAGTATAAATACAATGGTAAGAATCAGGCCAATTGAATACCCGTTAACAGAGATATGCAAGAGCGGATCAGCCACCGGACTAATAAATGTGATGGTGACACCAAGCAAAATGAAAAGGAGCGAAAAGAAAATTATTCTTTTAAGAAATCCAGCGGAACTATTAAACGCATGAAAGAAGTAGGCCAGTCCTACCACGGGAACAATAATTCCCAACGCGGCAAGTTTATTGGTGAGTCCAAAAATTTCAAGAGCTTCCAGTTGCAGGCTGATCGCAAATAGTGAAAACACCCCCATGCCGATAAGAAACCAAAACCGGCTCAGCGTACTGATGATCGCGATCAGGGTGATGATGGAGAAAACGAAGAATATCAGAAATACACGAAATGCAAGTAGGTTGGGCTGTAAGTCGCTGCCCGCCAAAACTTCGAACACCTTAAAATTGTCAGCGTTAACCTGAATCGTATGAAGTCCGACCGGAAAGGTGCGGATTGGAATTTCCTCGGTTTGAAGTTCCTGGTAATGTTCCCAGGTAATGACCGGGGACGGACTAATCAGGTAAGAATACCAAAAGTACCCGATCGACAACAGGAGCATCAATGCCAGAACAAAAAGAAAGTATTGATGAGGTTTGTGCCAGGACTTCCAGAATTGAAGAGAGTGCATGCAACAAGCTTATTCTAACACTTTGGGAACCCGAAAGTAATTTTCGTCTTTTTTTGGTGCATTTTTTAAGGCTTGGGTATGATCCAGATGCGGGTTAACTTCATCTTCCCGTAATGCATTTAGTTCGTGGCTCATGGTAGTGAGTGGTTCCACGCCCTCTGTATTTACCTCTTTAAGTTTTTCAACGAAGGAAATGATGTTGCTCATATCCTGCATCATTATTTCTGAATCTTTTTCGTTGAACTCGAGCCGAGCGAGGTGTGCGATTTTATTTAGCGTTGCCTGATCGATTTTCATGATGTTTCAATTCTGAATCAATTACCTCAAAGACTCTTCTCTTTAATTCATCAACCTGCTTCAGTGAGTATCCTTTTGTTTCAATCGGATCATGAAAGATAACCGTGATTTTTGACCGATGGAGACGCAGCGGACTTTGGTCGGGTAAAATTATCCAATTATAGGGAATAGTTACCGGCACGATGGGGATTTGTTTTTCAATAGCGGTCCGGAATGCGCCATCTTTAAAGGCATGCATATGGGGTGGCCGTTTGGTTATCATGCCTCCTTCCGGAAAAATAACCAGACTTTTTCCTTCCTCTATCGCTTGCATAGATCGAAGCATCGTGGTCATCCTGCTTTTGAGTCGTGATCGGTCAACTGTGATGTGAAGTCTTCGATACATGTACCCAAATAAGGGAATGTTTTCCATGTCATTTTTTCCAACGAAGATGGCGTTTGCCGGATTTAAGCCCATGGTTGGAATGTCAAGATATGAGAAATGATTGGGGCAGAAGATGTATTGCTTTCGCGGATCAAAACCTGAACCCGTCACCACCTGGAAAGGTAAAAAAGAAAAGTAGAACAGGAGTTTAGCCCACCATCGGTTAAAAATCCCGACCAATCGAAATTTGGAAGGAAATACGATCGGGATCAGGAGAAGTGGGAATAAGATCAAAAACAAGATTGAAAAGACAAGCAACCCGTAATACGTGTGTATTGTTCTGATTACTTGCATCGAATTCTTACACAAATCAATTTACACCGTTCTTTTCATTATCGGTTAACTGCATCACGTTTGGGTATTGTTATGATCTCTCGTTGTCTTCCATCAATATACCGAAAACCCAACTCATCAAAATATCCATCTTCTTCCAATTGAATTCGAATGTCCTTTTTCCATTCCGGGATGTTAACCGTACAATTCAACTCGATGGAATACGCGGTTTTAAAATGCATGGGGTAATCACCCGTATACGGTACACCTCCTTGCATATCCCACATACCAATGGTGGTACCCGCTGCATGACCGTGAAATCCAATCGGGTGGGTGTAAATAGAGGGTGTGATGCCTTCGGCTATCGCTTGCTCGCGCGTCACTTTTAAAATTTCGTTACCGGTGCGACCTTCTTTAAAGTGACTGGTGAGGATATCCTGGAGACGATTACCTTTCGCAAAAGCATCGCGCAAATACCTGGGAACTTCCGTTTCTCCGGCTCTTAGAATGTAAGCATGTTGCTGTGTGTCGGTATTCAATCGCAGGTAGGTTATTCCAAAGTCAACGTGCAGTAAATCACCCGGCAAAATCACTAATGGCTGCGGGCGCTTGGACATAATAGCTTCCGGTTCGTTCCGCTGAATGGATACCGAAGTGTGAAACCAGGTGTCGAGCTTGAGCTCTTTAATGCGCTCGCGGTACCACCAAACAACGTCTTCAGTCGTGGTTACTCCGGGCTGAATCACCCTCTCCGAAAAACCTTCCTGAATAATGTCATGGGCAATTCGGCAGATCTGTTGATACAGGATCATTTCTTTTTCGGTTCGGGTTTCCAACCAACTCACGGCCAGCTTTTCTGCAGAGGCAACTTTGGGTTGCAAATTTTTCGGAAGCACCCGCAATAGGTTATCGTAGTCATTGGCAGTTAAGCCATCGGCATGACCCCACGAGGGGGCCTTATTGATGCCAATTTTTTTTGGATTCCGGTCAGTGATAAGTTTACCTAATTGTGCCCATTGATCCGGGTTAGCATCCGGATCCCAAGCGCGCTTAAACATTTTGCCTACATCGTAGCGCGACACCGCCAGGTATTCCATTTCTTTATCTTGTCCGGGGTCAAATGCAAGGAGCATGGTAGTTCTTCGGGCAGCATGCCAGGTGGCAGGAAGGAACGTCCGGATTACCGGGTCTTCATTGTACTCGCGCGAAATGATCACCCACATATCAAAACCTTCTCTGCGCATGAGGGCCGGCAAGGTGGTGCGTAACCGATCTTCCAACAATTCGTCAATGATACGAGCCTGGTCGCGCTGCGAGAGGATTACCGGCTGACCGAAGGAAAGCGAAGCGAGGAGCACGAGGACTGCACAGAGAATGGATTTCATAGTAATGGAATAAGAATAGCAATATAAAAATTGTAACGACTAGACTAATTGGATTTTACACCGTTGGCCTTTAAGAATTTCGCCCGCATTGGTTACTTCAATGTGCGATTTGGCATCGTCCATTTGTTCGCGTACAGTGTCTTTAATTTCTTTCATTCGCATGGCTTCTATAAAGCGCTTAATGTCTTCGCGGTTTTCCAGGATCAGTTCGGGCACGACAGCCGGTTTGTCATCATCGCCTTTGGCCACCATGGTAAAGAAGGAGGAATTCGTGTGTTTGAGGGTACCGGTTTTTACATTTTGTGATTCTACCCGAATACCTACCACCAACGAAGTACGACCCACGTAATTAACGGATGCATGCATAGAAACCAGTTCACCCACTTCAACGGGTTGTAAAAATTCAACCTTATCAACGGAAACCGTTACGCAATATGTGCCGGCATGTTTACTGGCCGTGGCATAGGCAACTTTATCCATCAGCGAAAGCAAGGTGCCTCCATGAATCTTACCACCAAAATTTGCATACGAGGGAATCATCAGTTCAGTAATGGTAGTTTGCGAATACCGTACAGGTCTTGCTTGCGCTTCCATTCGATTAGGTTTTATAGAGTAAGGTACTAAGTTTTAAGGGTACTGACAATGAAGGATTACCGACCTTAAAGGTTCCGGCTTGAGAGTTTATAAAACCGGACGACCATAGCACCCGCGGTAATGGTAAGCCCGATAAACAAGCCAATCCATACGCCATTCGCTTTCATTTGAAGAGGAAATGCCAATAAATAGCCCAGGGGTAAGGCAATTATCCAATACGCAACAAAAATGAGCAAAGAAGGAATTTTAACATCTTGTAAACCGCGCAGCGCCCCGGCTGTCACAACCTGTATGCCATCGGATAATTGAAAGAATGCAGCTATGATCATCAAGGATGCAGTGAGTTGAATAACTCCATCATCATCAATATAAAGAGAAGGTAAAAAATATCGTCCGATAATGAAGAGGAGTGCCCAGGCGGCCATGATGACAACGGCCATCCCGATCATGGTGAAGGCGGCAGCCCGAAGATTTTTTTGATCACGTTGCCCCAGGAAGTTACCCACCCGAATGGTGGCGGCTGCCCCTAAGCCTGACGTAGTCATGTAACTGATCGTGGCCAGATTAATGGCAATCTGATGGGCGGCCAATGCCGTAGTACCTAGCCACCCCATCATGATGGCGGAAAATCCAAAGGCCCCGGCTTCAAAAATGAATTGTGATCCGGCCGGGATGCCAATATGCAGCATTTTGGAAATGAGCGATTTTGAATATCCACCGAGGTTAAACCCTGCCCGGTAGGGTTGATATTTTCGGGCACCAAAAACATAGATCATCATGCTGATGGCCATTACCACTCGCGCAATGAGTGTTGCCCAACCCGCGCCATTTAAGCCTAATTCGGGGAATCCATAGTAGCCAAAAATTAATACATAGTTTAGTGCGATGTTGAGCAGGTTGCTGCCAATAACAATAATCATGGCTATGCGTGTCCGCTGAAGTCCTTCGGCAAACTGACGGTACGTCTGAAAGATCATGGTGGGAATGATCGATACCGCGATGATACTCAGGTACGGAATGGCAAGCGTTACTACTTCTTCCGGTTGACCCATGGAATGCATGAAAGGTTCTACTGAAAAGATTAACCCGGTTAGCAATAATCCGGTGATCAGATTGATGAAGGAACCATTTTTAAGGACTTCAATAATCTTGGAGGTGTCTTTCGCTCCTTCTGCTTGTGCCACCAGGGGAGTGATGGCGTACGAAACACCAACCCCGAAGAACAACGGAATCGTAAAAAAGATGTTTGCAAAAGATGAAGCTGCCAGTGGCAACGCTCCCGTCCAGCCAACCATAACACTATCGGCCACACCGGTCATCACCTGCCCCAACATACTCAGCATGACCGGATAGGCCAGCAGGAAATTTGGGCGAATATGGTGTCTGAATTGAGCCATCACCGATCAGAGGGTCATGTGCTTTGCTATCAGAATCCCTTGAGGCGAGCCACTTTCAATAGTCCAATCACACTCAGGCTGTCCGTTATCTTGCCTGCTTCTACCATGCTTATCGCTTCCCACAGGGGTAGCTTCCAAACTTTCAGATCGGCTTCGGTATCTTCCAGTGCATGCAATCCGGTCGTAAGATCTTCGGCCAGATAAAGCAGACCTTCTTCATCTGACACAGAATTTGATAAGTGTACACGTTGAATCATAGACCAACGTCTGGCGGTTAGCCCTGTTTCTTCCTGTAATTCCCGTTGTGCCGAGAGTAGAGGGTCGATGGTGAGCGGTCCTCCGCCTTCTGGAATTTCCCAACTCCATTCATTGAGCACATAGCGCCATTGACCCACCAGCCAGGTATTGCCAAATTCATCAATTGGAACAATCCCAATGGCTATGTTTTTGAAATGCACTTTTCCATAGATGCCCCTTCCACCCGCGGGATTGATGACCTGATATTCCGTGACATTGATCCATTGATTATCATACTTCTCAATGGAAGAGAGTGTTTGCCAGCGATTCATTGTTTAAAAATTTAGCCATTCAATATTGAAAATTATCCTGACAAATAGTGGCTCTAATCTTGAATTTTGAAGTATGAATCTTGAATTTTGGAGGAATGTTGTTTTCTTCCTTTACCGAGGATTTGATTGAAGCCGGATGTGATGAAGTGGGACGTGGCTGCTTGGCAGGCCCCGTTGTGGCTGCGGCTGTAATTCTTCCTAAAAACTATCAGCATGAGTTGCTTAAAGATTCTAAGCAACTGACGAAAGAGGAGCGGTACCTGGTACAAAGCGATATACAGCGCGATGCTCTGGCCTGGGCCATTGCTGAAGTGAGTCATACGGAAATCGATGAGATCAACATTTTAAATGCCTCATTCAAGGCGATGCACCTGGCGTTGGATAAACTAACCGTGCGTCCTCAAATGTTGCTAATTGATGGAAATCGCTTTAAGCCGTATTATGACTTGAAATTTGAATGCATTATAAAAGGCGATGCAACCTATCTTTCTATTGCAGCTGCTTCAGTGCTTGCTAAAAATTATCGCGATGAATTAATGATCCGGTTAGGGGATCAATTTCCCGGCTACGGATGGCACACCAATGTTGGTTATCCAACAGAAGAACACCGGGAGGGTATAAAGACCATGGGAATCACCCCTTTCCACAGAAGATCATTTCAATTGCTCCCCGCTCAGCTGGAATTGTTTGACTAATTTTTTGTATGCGATTTAGAATAACTAAAAAGACCGACACATTTGACTACGAGTATCCTCGTAGTTGTAAAAA
Organism: uncultured Ohtaekwangia sp.; assembly: GCA_964488465.1. GTDB lineage: Bacteria > Bacteroidota > Bacteroidia > Cytophagales > Cyclobacteriaceae > ELB16-189. Next base: position 318,919 of record CAZAUN010000002.1, read on the forward strand.
TTGTGGAAACAATTTTCAAGGTCGATTTTGTAATCGTTGTGGTGAAAAGATTATTGAGTCGCAGGAGCGCTCTTTCGTAAGTCTGCTTAACAACATTCTGAATGCATTTACATTTTTGGAGGGAAAAGTTTTAATCAGCATTAAGCTTATACTTACAAATCCCGGACTTTTATCCAGGAATATCGTTGATGGGATCAGGGTACCGTATATGAAAATTGTCTCTCTCTTTTTTGTGGCGAACTTTTTTTACTTCTTATTTCCCATTTTTGAATCGTTCAATACAAGTTTTTATTCTCAATATAGGCGGCAATTTTATAGTACCATCGCCCAGCGACTTGTTTCAAGCAAACTCGCAGAACAATCGATAACGTTAGATGAGTTGGAGACCGCCTTCAATGTACAGTCATCGGATTACGCAAAAATATTTATCATTGTTATCGTTTTTCTATTTTCATTGGTCTTGTTGGCAGTGAACAGAAAGCGAGATTTTTTTTACTCAGATCATTTAACGGTGGCATTTGAGTTCATGAGTTTTACTTTGATTTTTTCAACTATTCTATTTTCTGCTTTTATTTATAGTGTGGTAAAGATAGGCAACTGGTTGGGGTCAGACTTTTCTTGGCTCTTTACCAATGAAAATGTGTTCATTTTGCCGGTAATTCTGGTGCTCTCAATTTATTTTTTGATGAGTGCCCAGCGAAATTTCTATGGCGACCGATGGATGATTGCAGCACTCAAGTCGTTCCTCTTATTTGTGGGAGTTGCTCTTACCCTGGTATTCTATAGATTTCTGCTTTTTGTGATTACGCTCTGGAGCCTATAAAATGTGTCTGATCTTTCTATCCATTAATCATCATCCAATCTATAAATTGATTGTTGCTTCCAATCGCGATGAGTTTTATTCCCGTAAAACTGCGCAAGCCCGGTTTTGGAATGATTATCCAGATATAGTTGGCGGTCGGGATTTGGAGGCTTCGGGCACCTGGATGGCCATGAACAAGAATGGCAAAATCAGTCTGGTAACCAATTACCGCGATCCAGCCAATATAAATCCGAAAGCGCCTTCACGAGGTCAGTTGGTTTCTGATTTTCTGGTGAATGGGGATACACCGGCCCAGTATATGCAAAAAGTAGCGGAGGTAGGCCATCACTTTAATGGGTTTAATCTGCTGGCAGGAACGGCCAATGAACTTTGGTACTACTCCAACTATGCCCAACGCATACAAAAGCTCCAGCCGGGGAATTACGGATTAAGTAATCATTTACTCGATACCCCGTGGCCGAAAGTTAGCCATGGCAAGGAGCGGTTTTCAGAACTTATCAAAAGTGAGGATCTCGAGCCGAATTTACTTTTTGACATGCTTTACAACGAAGTGCGCGCGGCTGATCATCTGTTACCAGATACCGGAATCGGATTAGAGCGCGAGCGAGCTTTATCATCCATGTTTATTAAAACCGAAGGATATGGCACTAGGTGTTCTACGGTAGTTTTGGTTAATAAGGATAACCAAGTGTCGTATGCGGAACGCGTTTATGACCTGACAACCTTTGAACATAAAACGCACGTGTTCGAGTTCACGATTCACTAGTTTGGAAACAAACACAAAAATCGAAACGTATATTGTCGGGAAATTATCCTTTGTACCTGTGAGCAAACCCAAACACAAAATTCCATTTCTGTTAAAACTGACACGGTGGGTTTTTCCAAAGCTTGAACTTCTATCAACAAAACTGGCAGTACGGTACCTTGAGAAAGTCTTCTTTACACCATTGAAATACAAGACTCCGGTCAAAGAGATGGAGATGGAGAGATCAGCTACAAAAGTCCAGTTGGATGTTGTAGGAAAAAAAATTCAGCTCTATGAGTGGGGTAGCCCTGAGGCTGCGTACGTCCTGGTGGTGCATGGGTGGGCAGGGCGTGCCACTCAGTTTCGCAAATTTGTGCCGGTCTTTAATCAGGCTGGATTGAGGGTTGTCGGATTTGATGGACCCGCTCATGGCAAATCGGAGGGAAAACGTACTTCGATTGCAGAATTCGAAACTGTAATAAAGGAGATAGTAAAACAGAAGGGTGTTCCCAAAGCCATCATGGCACATTCCTTTGGTGGAGGCGCTTCTTTATTCGCGATTCGAAATGGATTGCCTGTAACCAAACTGATTAACATCGCCAGCCCAACCATGAGTGACGAAATTATCAAGTCCTTTTTATCGGCTATCAATGGATCGTGGCCAACCGGGCTTCGGTTTAAAGAATTTATAAAAATGAAATTTGGTCGACCCTTTGAGGATTTTACGGCTATGAATATTATAAAGGGAATAACTGGACTAGAATTGATGCTGATTCACGACACAGAAGATAAGGAGGTGCGCCTTATTCAAGCCCTGGCATTAGCGCAGGAGTATCCCCATACAAAATTGTTAATTACGAATGGGTTAGGGCATAACCGGATTCTTAAGGATGATGCCGTAATCCAAGCCTGCCTGGATTTTGTTAGGAATTAGACCCTTTTGTAACTTTTCAGCCCCGAAAACGTCTGAATCTCAAAAATTGAATTACCGTTTATCAGAACAAATTGACATTTCTTCTCATTTTTGAAACCAAAATCGGAATTTCGAGTAAAACGATAGACGGATAAACTTTTCTGGACGTTTCAGCATCAAACTTATAATCGACAAGGCATGCCTAACATTATTAAGACTACCCACATTTCCAAAGTATATAAGATGGGCAATAATATCGTAAATGCCCTTCAGGACATTTCAATCTCTATTGAAAAGGGTGAGTACGTAGCATTTATGGGACCTTCAGGCTCGGGGAAATCAACCCTTATGAATATTGTAGGGTGCCTCGACTCACCTACTACAGGCGAATATTGGCTTAATAACCAGTTGGTGAGTGATATGACGGAGAATGAGCTGGCAGTTGTTAGAAATAAGGAGATTGGTTTTGTGTTCCAGACGTTTAACCTGTTACCTCGGGCAACCGCACTTGATAATGTGGCATTGCCTTTAATTTATGCCGGCTACAGTCGCAGCGAACGCGAAGAAATGGCGATGACTGCCCTTGAAAACGTTAGCCTGGGCGACCGACATCACCACAAGCCTAATGAACTTTCGGGTGGTCAGCGTCAACGGGTAGCGATTGCGCGTGCGTTGGTCAACAATCCCTCCATTATACTGGCCGATGAACCAACCGGAAATCTTGACTCCAAAACATCGTACGAGATTATGACCTTGTTTCACGAATTGCATGAAAAGGGCAATACAATCATCATGGTAACCCACGAAGATGACATTGCCCATTATGCACACCGGATTATTCGCTTGAAAGATGGTTTGATTGAGTGGGATAGAAGGAATGAGAACATTACGCGCGCCACGGCTCCTGTATCCGTTGCTCACTAGATTCGGTTTACAACGGTATTCAGATGCCCTTCCAAAGCTTTGGTTTTTGTTTCTTGACAACAATTACCGGAACTTTAAGTAATGAAAATCTACACAAAAACAGGTGATGCCGGAACCACCTCTCTTTTCAGCGGAAGGCGGGTATTGAAGTCGGAGCTTCGAATTGACACCTACGGTACCGTAGATGAACTCAATTCCTGGCTGGGGGTATTGCGCGATCAAGCGGTAAATCAATCCCGAAAGGAACTACTCATTGAGATTCAGGATCGGCTTTTTACAATCGGCTCCATTCTTGCCACTGAGCCTGGAAATGCTCAAGCAAAAATTCCGGCATTATTGGAAAGTGATGTTGCTTTGCTCGAAAGAAAAATGGATGAGATGGATTCCCAATTGCCACCCATGCGATCGTTTATATTGCCGGGCGGACATCCCGCAGTTTCGTTTGGTCATGTTGCCCGTACGGTTTGTCGCAGAGCGGAGCGCCTGGTAATTGCCTTGAACCAGGCCGAAGAAATTGACCCTTTTGTAATCAAATACTTAAACCGGCTTTCGGACTATCTATTCATGCTTTGCAGAATGATGGCGCATGAGTTAAAGGCCGAAGAAACGCCTTGGAAACCTAGAATGGTCTAATCTAATTTTAACCTAACATCCGTTAGTCAATTTGTTTTATAGTTGTATTTTTGGGCTTCAAATTTTCAGATTATGGTTGATACGCTCAAAATCACTACAAACAAGGTTGCTCAATCCAGATTGTCTCAAATTGACTTTGCCAATCTTCCCTTCGGCAAAGTTTATTCTGATCACATGTTTATAGCGGACTATCGCCAGAAGGATTGGAGCAACTTGCGGATTGTGCCCTATGGCTATATGCCGATTAGTCCGGCAACACCCGCCTTGCACTATGGGCAATCCATTTTTGAAGGGATGAAGGCGTATGCTTCCAGGGGAAAGGAGGCGTTGGTATTTCGACCGCTCGAAAATTGGAAGCGCATGAACATTTCAGCTGAGCGTATGTGCATGCCGGCAATACCGGAAGAATTGTTTATGGAGAGCCTCACTGCCCTGATTGACCTGGATCGAAACTGGATTCCCACTCAGGAAGGAAGTTCATTATACATCCGGCCGTTTATGTTTTCTGCAGATGAGTTTATTGGCATCCGCCCTTCGGAGGATTTTACATTCATGATTATTTTGAGCCCCGTAGGTCCATATTACTCAACGCCTGTAAAAGTAAAAATTGAAACACATTATACCCGGGCAGTGGAAGGCGGAACGGGTTACGCAAAAGCGGGCGGTAATTATGGGGGCGCCATTTATCCGGCAAAATTAGCCCAAGATCAAGGCTATCATCAGTTAATCTGGACCGATGGCAAGACACATGAGTATGTAGAGGAGAGCGGCACCATGAATGTTATGTTTGTTATCGATAACGTACTGATAACACCGGAACTGAGCGATTCGATTTTAGCCGGAATTACGCGCCAAAGCGTATTAGAACTGGCGCGCCACTGGGGCATGAAAGTTGAAGAGCGAAAGATTTCGGTCAAGGAGTTGGTCACCGCGTTGAAACAAGGCCGTGTACAAGAAGCTTTCGGAGCCGGAACGGCCGCCACCATCGCACACATTGAGCTGATTGGGTTTGAAGGAAAGGACTACCAGCTCCCACCCATTCCTAATCGAACGTTTGCAAATAAAGTCTTCAACGCGCTGGAAGATATAAAGCGTGGGAATAGCCCTGATCCGTATGGATGGGTGCACAGAATTTAGTGCTGTTGAAAGCGGGTTAACCCGCTTTTTTTGTTTCTTGCCTTAGGATTTTAAATCGTGAAAGTATTTTATCAAATCAGGCTGTTGTTTGTGGTTGGCATTTGTTTAACCAGCAGTATGGCTTTTAGCCAAAATCAGCTCGTCTTGCTAAAGCGAGGAACCGTCATTGCCCGGTTCAATGAAGGTGAAACCATGAAATTTAAAATGCGGGATAAATCCGTTTTGGAGGGAGTGGCCATCCGGTTCACCGATGTTTCGATCATTACCCTGGGCGATACCGTTGATTTTGCCGCTATTGAAAAGATCAATGTTAAGGGTAGAAGGAAGTCTACTACCCTCAATAAAGTAGGAACCGTTTTGATGATTGCGGGCATAGGATATTTTGTAATCGACCAAGTAAATACCTTGTTGTTTGTGGAGGGACAAAGCGGAATCGACCCGGATGTTGTCAAAGCCTCCATCGCATTAACTGCCTCGGGTGCGGCCTTGAAGTACATCCGAAGTCCGTATCAAAAGCTACGGGGGATCTCCCTGCGCAGGGTAGATTCAAGCTCCCGGTATTACAAATACGACTGAGTAATCCTCGCTATCAATTTTCAAAAGAACCTGTTACCTTCGCGCTGAATTTTAGTTAAATCATGACCACCGAACAATTAAAGGATCTGAAAGTCCGTGTTGCCGCCCTCAGGCGGTATCTTTGACTACGATCGCAAAATCGTAGAAATTCAAGACGAAGAACGAATTACCCACCAGGCTGACTTCTGGAATAAACCCAAGGAAGCCGAGACCATCCTAAAGAGTATCCGTACCAAAAAAATCTGGACCGATGCATTTGATCAGGTGAGCAAATTGCTGGATGATCTGGATGTACTGAATGAATTTCATGAAGCCGGGGATGTCTCCGAAGAGGAGCTCGACAAAGAATATTTGAAAGCAGCCACAGCCATTGAGGAGTTGGAGTTTAAGAAGATGTTGAGTAAAGAGGAAGATCAACTCAGTGCGGTGATTGAAATTAACCCGGGAGCGGGTGGTACGGAGAGTAACGACTGGGCTGAAATGCTTAACCGCATGTACATCATGTGGGGTGAGAAGAATGGTTATAAAGTTTCACAGATTGATTACCAGGCGGGCGAAGTGGCCGGAATAAAATCTGCTACCTTGGAGATAGAAGGTCCATTTGCCTATGGTAAGTTAAAATCCGAAATCGGAGTTCATCGACTGGTGCGCATTTCGCCTTTCGATTCTAACCAGCGGAGACACACCTCCTTTGCATCCGTCTTTGTGTATCCCAAGGTGGACGACTCCATACAAATCGATGTCAATCCTGCGGATGTGGAAATCCAAACCTCACGCTCGGGTGGCGCGGGTGGTCAGAATGTGAATAAGGTTGAAACAAAAGTACAATTGACGCATAAACCTACCGGCATTGTGATTGTTTGCCAGGTGGAACGTTCGCAGCATGCCAACCGGGAGCGGGCCATGCAAATGTTGAAATCAAAGTTGTACCAGTTGGAAATGGAGAAGCGCAATGCCGCGCGCGATAAAATTGAAGCTGGTAAAATGAAGATTGATTTCGGCTCACAAATCAGAAATTACGTATTGCATCCTTACAAACTGGTAAAAGATGCACGCACGGGTGTGGAACGCCACGATGCTCAAAATGTACTGGATGGTGATCTCGATGATTTTATCAAAGCCTATTTATTGGAAGATCAGGAATCCGCATCCAAGCAATCCTAATTGACGTTGAGCAAACCGCCTCGTGTTTATACCCGTTCTTTTTGGCTGCTGTGCCTGAGCACATTACTTTTTTTTGCCAGCTTTAATATGATTATTCCGGAACTTCCGGATTATCTGACACAATTAGGAGGAGCACAGTATAAGGGATTAATCATTTCGTTGTTTACTATAACAGCCATGATCTCAAGGCCGTTTAGCGGTCGGTTGGCTGATAAAATTGGTCGGGTACCGGTGATGATTTTTGGCGCTGCGGTATGCTTTATATGCAGCTTATTTTATCCCGTTGTCTCCTCACTTGCCGGATTTTTTCTGCTTCGGTTCATCCATGGATTTTCTACCGGATTTACCCCCACCGGAACAACCGCCTACCTTGCCGATATTATCCCTGCAGACCGGAGAGGAGAAGCCATGGGTATTTTGGGAACAGCCAGTGCCATTGGTATGGCGGGTGGTCCGGCCCTCGGAGGCTTGTTAGCCAATCAGTTCAATTTGGATATCCTGTTTTACAGTTCTTCCTTGCTGGCACTCGTTGCCATTGTGATTTTGTGGCGCACCAAAGAAACGTTGAAAACGAAATCACCTTTTTCATTTGATTCCGTTAAAGTCAATAAAGACGACATCTTCGAACCGCTCGTCCTGGCACCCTGCCTGGTCATGGTGCTCACGGCTTTTGCCTATGGGTGTGTATTTACGATCATTCCGGACTTTGGCCAGTTTTTAGGAATCCGAAACAAAGGACTCTTGTTTACCTACCTTACGGTTGCATCACTCATCATCCGCTTAGTTGCCGGCAAAGCATCCGATCGGTACGGTCGGGTTTCGGTTCTGCGAATTAGTACGCTCATTATCATAATTTCAATGCTGGTCATAGGTACTGCTACCACTACCACTCAACTAATCATAGGCGTAACGTTGTATGGATTTGCGCAAGGCTCTACATCGCCAACATTGTTAGCCTGGGCAACGGATTTGAGCGATGATCGGTTTAAAGGCCGGGGCATTGCTTCGCTTTATATATTTATGGAGTTAGGCATTGGATTAGGGGCATTTCTTTCAGGATGGATTTATAGGAATGATCCGTCCCGGTTTTTTGTTACCTTTTCTGTAAGCAGTGGATTGGCGGTAGTGGCCTTTATTTATCTTTTCCTGAAACCCCACTTAGTTAAGGTCTGATGAAGCAAGTACCTTTTTATCTTTTTATCATCATTGGAGCAATCCATCTGGTAGCCATAACTTTTAACCTGGAGTTGGTCAACCTCTTATCCAAGCCGTTGATCATGATATCGCTGGCAGGGTATTATTGGACCCAAACCGCAAAGTCCGACTATTTGTTTATTACCGCGATGTTGTTCTGTTGGGCCGGAGATGTTCTGCTGATGTATCAGCAAGCAGAGATTTTCTTTATGTTAGGATTGGCCTCCTTTTTGATTGGGCATGTTCTGTACATTTTCACTTATCGCAAGTTCAGATTTAGGGAATCCATTAACCTATTATTGCCAACACAAAGGATTCGGTATGCATTGCCCATTATCCTCGCAGGAACCGGACTGGTAACAGTTTTGTATCCATTCCTGGGTGGTTTAAAAGTACCGGTGATGATTTATGCACTGGTAATCACGATCATGACGCTTCAGGCTTTATTTCGTTTCGGATATTCCAACACCCGAAGTTTTGCACTCATTTTAATCGGAGCGTTGCTGTTTATGACATCCGATTCTATATTGGCAGTAAACAAATTTATGACGCCTCTGCCGTTTGCTTCATTTTCCATTATGGCAACGTACATTACAGCCCAGTTTTTAATTGTAGAAGGAGTTCTGGCTCATCCGAAGGAATAAAAAAATCCTTCCTGGGGGGAAGGATTTAGTTTAACGCTAAAATGTGTTTACATTTTTCTAACTTTTCCACTACCAGAAGAATGACTGTTTACCTGGCTGGGGTTACCCTTATAGGTTACGGTACCGCTACCCGAAATCACGGCATCCAATTCGTTCTTCACATTGATTTCAACATCTCCGGATCCGGAAATTCGCACTTCGCATTTTTCAACTTCCAATTCGGCAGCCTGAACTTCACCCGCTCCGCTGATGGTAGTTTTAATTTCCTTGGCTGTGCCGCTGGCAATTATTTTGCCGGAACCTGAAACACTCACATCAGCATCTTCAGCGATCGTACCAGCGATATAAACTTTGCCGGAACCACTCACTTTACTTTCAAGAGACCGGCAGGTTCCTTTTACATCGATGTTGCCAGATCCGGAAACATTGGCTTCCATAGCGCCACTTGCATCCACTTCAATTTTCAGGTTTCCTGAACCACTCACAGTAAGGTCTAGATCCTCCGTTTTTAATTTTCCTTCACCGATTAGATCACCCGAACCGCTCACACTCAGTCCTTCAATATTCTTTACAGTAATGTACACAGTGATTTCATCATCATCCCAATCCCAAATTTTCCAATCATTATCATTGCCAATACTCAAGCGGCCGCCATTCACCTCGGTTTCTATTTTCGCTAAAACTGACTTTTCGCCTTCCAATACTACTTTTTGTTCATTTCCTTGTTTCAGGTACAATCTACCCGGTACCCGGAAGGATATTTTAGTGAATGAGTCAACATTTCTGGTTTCCTTGGTTTGGCCAAAAGCAAAGGTCAAGGCGATTATCAAGGCGAATGTTGTGGTGAATATTTTTTTCATGTGAATTGAGTTTCGGTGTGAAAGACTTGGCGCAACACTGGAGGTTGCCTTACGTCCAATTATTTTTTTCAGCAACGTAATTTTTCTTCTTTAGGACGCAAAAACCGTCATTTGCGTTACACATGAGCGCCTTTTCTTTTCGTACAATCGTTGAGCCCAGCGATGGCATTTTTAAGGAATCAGGAAGCAAATTCCTGGCTTTCGCCTATCCTGTGCAATCGGAGGCTGAAATCAAGGCAAAAATGGAGTTTGTAAAGAAAAAGTACTTTGATGCTACGCATCATTGCTTTGCGTGGATGTTGGGACCGAATCAGGAGCGGTTTCGGGCCTTCGATGATGGCGAACCTAACCATTCAGCCGGAGACCCGATTTTAGGTCAGATCCGATCAAGGAAGCTTACCAATATTTTAGTGGTGGTGGTTCGCTATTTTGGAGGAACTAAGCTGGGGGTGGGCGGCTTAATTCAAGCTTATAAATCGGCAGCCGATGCTGCTTTGACACAGGCAACAATAACGGAAAGGAGTGTTGAGCGTATTTACATACTAATGTTCCCGTATCAACAAACATCGGAAATGATGAGACTGCTGAAAAGCTTTGAGGCTAAACCGTTAGAGCAACGATATGGTGAAGCCTGTGAATTGCAGGTTCCGATTAAACTTAGGGAGGCTTCAGAATTTGAAGGTCAACTAAAGCTACTCCAGGCTTTAGGGCAACCAATTTCGTTTAAGGTTGAATAATACTGTAAAAAAATAATTGCTCCACAGGCTAAGGCTATGGAGCAATCATTCTTCTGTTTGAAGTTATTCTGCCCGGTCGTATTGTTTGTAAATGTGCGGAACTCCTTCTTTCATCCAATCAGGTTGAGCAGTGCCTTTCAGGAAATGATCAAAGTACTGCTGCATCCGAACTAAAAAATCTTTCTGGTTGGCTTGATTCGCCAGGTGATGCCCTTCATTGGGATAGGACAGGAAGATCACCTCTTTACCCAACCGCCTCGCAGCATTGTAAAATTCAAGACCTTGGCCCCAATCCACCGCACCATCGGTCGTGCCGTGCAAAATCATAAAAGGAGTTTTAATGTTAGGAGCATGGTACATAGGTGACTCACGCTGATAAGCTTCACGCGCAGCCCAGGGTGTTGCGCCCCGGCCCATACGTACCTGGCCAATTTCCATGATTCCATGATGATTGGTTCCGGTACTACCGTAAATATTGTTGTAGAAACTCTCCAGGTTGGTGGGTGGCGCTCCGGTTACTACACACGCGAACAAATCAGTTTGTGTAAGAATGAACGAGGACTGGTAGCCACCCCAACTATGACCTTGTAACCCGATCCGTTTCGGATCAGCATACCCAGAATCAATGACTTTTTTTACGGCCGAAGTAATGCAATCCAGGGAACTGGTTCCGGGTCGTCCTTCTTCGTACACATTATCAGGCATTAAGACAAGGTATCCATTGCTGGCATACAACGACATATGAGGCCGATCGTCATACACAGGCATTGAATACTGGTGATGGTTCTGTGACATTTTTTCGTAGAAATAAACAATCATCGGATACTTTTCACCCGGTTTATAATTTGCCGGCAAGGTTAACGTGCCTTGCAGTTTCTGACCTTTGCTATTGGTATAATCAATCAACACCCGGGTACCCCAGGCATAGTTTTTTTGTTGTGGATTGGCCTCGGTTATTTTTTTGACATTGGTGAATTGAGATGAACTGACATAGTAGTCGGGGAATTCAACGAAAGTCTGTCGGGTAAACACTACACGGTCTAAATTCAGTGCTTTAATCGGATTCCCATAATCACGATCTTCAAAAAGAATGGGTTTGGGCGATTGACCCACCATTACCGAATAGAAACCGGATTTCTTTGTCCACTCACCATACGCTGACAGTGTAATTGGTTTTTTTGTGTCAATATATTCTTCCAGTGCATCGAGCGATACATACTCAAATTTGATCTCTTCTTTGTCACCCACGCCTGCCGTGAGGTTGGTGGCCTTGGTTCCATCAAGGGTTAAAAGCCAAAGGTCATATTTGTGATTGACGATTACGCCTTTGCCATCTTTGGTCCAGCCTTCAAGACCATAGGGCGGCTTTTCATGCGGGTAAGGATGTTCAAGGTTCATAAATTTTACTGGAGCTTTTGCTGAAATATTCATCGTCCTACCAGTAGTTAAATCTGCAACTTGTAAGTTGCTATCAAGCTGATACAGGTAATATCGCCCATCCGGTGAATAGCCCAGTGGGCGTTTAACATCTTTGGCAAGCAAAAGGCGAGATCCATCTTTCAAACTGATTCGGTACAAGTCGGCAGGCGATACCCCCCAGTTTACATCATTTAAATAGGGTTTCTCATCGCGGCCAATAGCGTACGATCCATTTCGCGATATTAAAATCTGTCGCAGTGCGTCATCCGCGAGCTTCGAAAATTTACCTGTGGTCAATTCAACAGAACACAGGTACGTGAATTTTTTGTTCTGCTCCGCTCTGCGCATCTGCACCGATTGAATGTATTCATCACGCCAATGCCAAACGTCTACATTGGGTACCGTGTCTTTGCTCATCTTCACTTTCTTTTCCTGAGGCCGAATGCCGAAAAAGACGGAAGTTCCATCTTCACTAAAGCGCAGCCCCCCATTTTCTGAAATGATCATTCCCCTGGGTAAATCTTTAAGGGTGGTGGCACTGAATATTTGTTTTTTGTAGAGTTGGGTATTCACGTTAGTGAAAACCAGCAATGAATTATTTTTATAGAGTACAGTATCCCGGGTTGTACCTTTCAAAGCCGCCACGTGCTTGCCTTTAGAGATCCAGTCCTTTCGCAGGGCATGGGCGTCATCCCAGGTTAATTGGTCATACCGAGCAGAATCGGTATCCAACGCTTTTTGTATGCCCGAGGTGAGATCGATTAAATACACTCCGTTTCCAATCATCCCATCGGCATCAATGGTGTAGGCTAACAGGTTTCCTTTTTGATTGAAAGCAAAGCTGCCAACATTACCAATGTTTGCAACTTCACCAGTGATTAAATTTCGGATGATCAAATCTTTGCCTTCATCCTTCGTGTTATCTTCTGGATTTTTCTTTCGCAAGACTGCAAAATGAGTGGAATTTTTTGAGAAGGCCATTGCTTCGGCTCGATCCATTAGGTATTTCTCACCAGTTTCAAGATTCATCAACCCCGCTTGTTGAAACACAGTCTTCTTGGCTTTCTTAAGTTTCTTTTCTTCTTCCTGGGTTGGCTTTACAAGAAAGGAGACCCATTTACTGTTTTCAGAGAAGGATGGAGCCGTTGCAAATTTTATTTTTCGTTGAACACGGGTATCAATATTTTTAATGAAAAGCGAATCATCACCCCCATTGGGTCGCAAACCAAAGGCGAACCATATTCCGTCATTTGAAAGGGTGGGAGTGACTATTCGGCTCCATTTGGAGTAGTCTTTTATGGTTAGATTTTTTTGCTGACTATAGACCGATGTAGAGATAGACAGCAGGAGCAACAGATAGATTTTCTTCATGGGTAAAAAGTAAGGATACGATTAAATGTACCCCCTATTCGTACCCGATGAAAGCCCGGTTTTATGAACGGTCGTAAATGAAAGTGAAGACCTACCGGTTAAGTAATTTTTTATAAATCTCAAGACAAACCCAGGCATCGGTGGCTGCATAGCTGATTTGCTTTTCGTTTAGCGATTCCGCTTCCCAATTGCTGGTTTGTGCACTCTTCGAAATCCGAAAACCCAGTAGAAGTGCCGTCAATTTCTTAACACTTTCTACTTGCAGGCCAGCTTGTTTACTCAACTCAGCCAGTTCAATAAACCCGCGGGGCTCGTAATTTTTCAACCGCTGTAATGCCTTAATATCATCACGTAATGCAACTCCGGCTTTTAATATGTTCTCATCTTCAAGAAAATGAATAATGGCTGGATGCATACCGGTAAACTTTAACCGGATAAGAAAAACAGTATCGTAGGTGGCTATCTGCATCAGCGAAACTTTGTTTTGATGCCCGCGTACGAAGACAGGTTTTGTTTCCGTGTCGAACCCCACCACGGGATGTTCTTTTATTTCCGCAAATGCACGCGAAACATTCTTCTCTTCACTAACAATAACCACCTTACCTTCAAACGCTCCCAGCGGCAATTCGTTGATTTCTTCGTGAGTAATGGAAAGCCGATTATGCCTGTGTGTCATTCAACCTGCGAATCTTGTAGTTTAAGTATGCTTGTAAGACTGTCATCAATGGGCTGATGATGCAAAAAAAGCAATAGGGTGCATAGGCCATCGTAGCAACACCCAACACGTTTGACTGCGTGGCACCACAGGTATTCCACGGGATCAGTACGGAAGTCACCGTTCCAGAGTCTTCCAGGGTTCTGCTCAACAATTCAGGTTTGTATCCGCGCTTGCGATAGGTATCCGCATACATTCTGCCAGGCACGGCAATGGCCATGTATTGATCGGAGGCGGTAAAATTGAAGAAGATGCAGGTTGCCGCGGTGGAGGCAACCAGCGATCCGGTAGAATGCGCAAACCGGATGATCCGCTCAGCAATTACTTTCAACAATCCGGCTGACTCCATCACGCCTCCAAAGATCATGGCACAGAGAATCAGCCAAATGGTGTTAAGCATGCCACTCATCCCCTTGGCGGTTAATAACTCCGTTATCATCGGATCATTGGTTTGGATGTTGATGGTCGTAGTCATGGCATTCATAACGGCCACAAAGGACGCCTTCAAATAGTTTCCTTCAATACCGGAAATCTGACCGATGATTTGCGGTTGAAAGATAATGGCGGCAATACCTCCTAAAAGTGCCCCAACCAGTAGCGCTGGCAGTGCCGGAACCTTCTTAACGATCATGAAGATGACCAATGCGGGAACGATGAACAACAATGGATTTAAGTTAAACTTATCTTCTAACGCATTTAATACAGCTGAGCTATCGGCTGCTACTTCGGTTGTATCAAATGTGAAACCCCAGATCAGAAAAATGATTAATGTAATAATCAGTGTGGGCACGGTGGTATTCACCATATACCGGATGTGTGTGAACAAATCAGTACCTGCCATAGCCGGTGCCAGGTTGGTGGTATCAGAAAGAGGAGACATTTTATCTCCAAAATACGCACCTGAGATAATGGCCCCAGCAATTACTCCTTCATGGATGTCGAGCGCCTTCCCAATGCCAAGCAAAGCAATTCCAACGGTGGCCACGGTAGACCAGGAACTTCCGGTGGCCAAAGAAACAATGCTGCAAACAATACAGGCAGCTAATAAAAAGATTGTCGGATTTAAAATCTTTAATCCATAATAAATCATAGAGGGAACAATTCCACTCAGGAGCCACGTTCCGGAGAGAGAACCTATTGTAAGGAGAATGAGCATCGCAGCCATCGCTGAACTAATGCTCTTAACGATGCTCCCTTCAATTTCATGCCAGGTAAATCCTAACCGAAAGGAAATGATGCCGGCAATTCCGGATGCCAGCAATAACGCTATTTGATTGGCACCTGAAATTGCATCATTTCCCAATACCACCACATTGATGGTTAACAAAGCAATCAATACTATAATAGGAATAAGGGCAAGGCCGAGCGTTGGTTGCTTCTTAGTTAAATCCATCACAATTTATTTTGGCGTCAAGATAGGAATAAGTGATTGTTAGAAGGTGGAAGTTTTGTAAATCACCCCCCTTGCTTTTAGATAATCAGCAATAAAAGCGAAGTTTTGTTCATTTTCACCGAGGTATTCGGGAGGGCAAATACCTTTCCGGGCGAACTCATTATTCATTAAGAGGTTAACGACAGCGGTACACGTATAGCCTGTGGTGCGGGCCATGGACAAGGTTCCTGATTTTTTATCGGTGCGGTCCAGTAAGTTGTATTGAATTTTCTTTTCCTGACCATTTTCTTCACCCGTAATCCGGATGCGCATGACTGTAAATTCTTCTTCCCCCGGTTTCAACTTCCAGAGAGGAAATAGCAGCTTGGCCGTCAGGTCAATCGGCCGGATTTTGGTTCCTTTTACATCCACCTCTTCGTACGAAAAGAACCCTGTCTCGCGAAGCACGCGCAGGTATTCGATGCAGCCCGGATAGCGCAAGGTTTTTTCAATCATATCCGGAATGTGATCCATGGTTTTAATGAGTGATCGCAGTCCATCGGAGTTCCAGGATTCCAATGTGCCGACCTCATCAAAATGAATCAACTCAGGATCCGACAGCGCTTCTTTTACAACAACAAATCCGTTTTGTACATACCGTGCCGGGCGAACGTATTCTTCGATCACATCAATGGGGGAGAACACAGCTTTGTATTCATATGGCCATTCGCGTACCCGTGGCAAACCGCCCACCAGGCATTCATACGACTTGACCTTTATTTTCTTGTTATAATAACCAAGAATAATATTGCCCATACCAGGTGCAACACCACAATCGGTAACAATGGTAACGTTGTACTTCCGGGCAATCTCATCAAGTAAAAAAGGATCTTCCGGAAAGAAGGAGATGTCGACCATATTTTTACCAGCTTCAATAACCTGCCGACAAGTTTCAAATCCCATAAACCCGGGCACCGCACCCACCACCAGATCAAATGGTTTCAATAAGGAGGCTAACACGGTCGTGTTTGACAAATCCGCTTTGAGGGTTTGAATGCCAACGCTGCTTAGTTCAGATAAGGATTGCTCGTGAATATCCACAGCTGTCACCTCAAAGGTTCGAGCCAAGTCAATAGCCATTGCTTTTCCAACCAACCCGGCACCTAAAACCACTATTTTTTTCATTTGGAATTGCGTTAAAAGTCGTAAATCGAAAATCTAACCGGACTGTTTATGTTTGATGCCGCCAAAATACTGGAAAAAGCAAAACATTCATCGCTTTATTTGAGGGTCTTAAATTGGTCGCTGAATCGCATGATTCCATTCAACAAACCGCATGGATTTCGAATCATTGAAACATCAGATTATCGACTAAAAACCATTATTCCCTATCGAAGGAGTAATTTTAATCATATTCGGGGGTTGCATGCATGCGGTCTTGCTACGATCTCCGAATTCACCACCGGCTTTTTATTGCTCAGCAGCCTGGACATGAAAAAGTACCGGATTATCATGCAGCGGTTGGAGATGAATTATCACTATCAGGGAAAGATGGATGCCACGGCTGAATTCACTATTTCAAAACAATGGCTGGAGGAAAAGGTAATTCATCCGCTCAAGAGTCAGGAATCGGTGGTGGTTCCTTGCGAAATTAAAATCCACGATACGAAAGGAAATCACCTCACTACCGGATTGGTGTATTGGCAATTTAAGGATTGGGCCAAGGTAAAAACAAAAGCATAATCCGATACCTGTGCCTCGTTTCGGAATTTATCATCATTTGGATTTTTCATCCTGGATATTACAACCGGCTTTGTATTTATACAATGACCCAAAGCATCTGCATTTACAATCCAAAAGTGGATGGCACGTGTTTACCCTACAGGATGTAAGTAGCGCTGATATTATTGCACGAATTGCATTTCACCTCAAAGCAGGAATTGCAGAAAGTCCGTTTCGTGCTCCTTTTGGTTCGATCGAGATTTATCGAAAAATCAGTAAGCATCAGCTTGATGGTTTTTTGAAGGAGGTCATGGAGCGATTATCTCAATTGCCAGTTCGGAAGGTCATTATTAAAAATTTCCCAACCATCTATAATGAGCGTCATGCCCATTTAATTCATTCAGTTTTATCGGAATTGAAATTTACTAGTCATCAGGAAGTAGACAGTTGCATTTTGGTAGGCAAGGGTTCATTTGAACGAGTCATTAAAATCTCGGAGCGACAGAAGCTGAAGAAATCCAAATCAATCTTTCAGTTTTATCAAAGGGACCGACATCACTTGAAGCGTGCTTATGGGTTCATCCAAAATTGTCGTGCGGCAAAAGGTCAGTCTTTATCTATGTCCTTGCGGGATTTGCAAAAGGTAGTCCGTGCTTTTCCGAACCGGTTTTACATTTTTGAAGTGGGGAATAAGGAAGAAATTGCTGCGGCTGCCATTGCAATTCATGTTCACAAGGAAATTCTTTACACATTTTATTATGCACACACTAAAAAATATGACCGAATCAGCCCGATTGTTTTTTTGATTTCTGGGATATATTCTTTTTCAAAGCAGAAGAAAATAACCAAGATTGATCTCGGTACCTCCATGTTGGAAGGCCAGGTAAATCGTTCCCTCTTGCATTTTAAGAAGAGTATTGGTGGTGTATCCTCCAATAAATTGACATATTCTAAATCTTTTTAATGAACGCGCTGGTTTCCATCATCTGCATCTGTCATAACCATGCCCGGTTTGTGACACAGGCGTTGGATTCTGTAATCGCACAAACCTATCAGCCCATCGAGTTAATCGTCATTGACGATGCCAGCACCGATGGCGGAGGTAAAGTTATTAAGCGGTGGTTGGCCGATCACCCAAGTGCGACCTTGCTATTAAATGCTGAAAATATAGGATACTGTAGAACTTTTAATAGAGCTCTTCGAGTTGCCAGGGGACACTACATCATTGATCTGGCTGCGGATGATATATTATTACCCAACCGGGTGGAAGTTGGTGTAGCGGCATTGGAAAAGGCCGGCAAGGAGTACGGTGTTACCTTTTCAGATGCAGAGCACATAGACGAAAACGGAACTATACTGTGGCGTCATTCAGACAAGTATCCTCATCATACGATTCCATCCGGAGATATTTATATCCATTTGATCAATCGATACTTCATTTGTTCACCTACCATGATGTTCAGACGCGAAGTCGTGGAGGGGATGAACGGGTACGATGAATCGTTGACCTATGAAGATTTTGATTTTTGGATCCGGTCATCCAGAGTTCACAAGTACATGTACACGCCTCAGGTTTTGGTGCGAAAGCGCAGGGTATCAAATTCCCTATCACAACGGCAAAAACGGATTAGATCAGACCAAAGCTATAGTACCTATCTGGTTTGTCAGAAAATCAGGGTAATAAATCGCACGGAGGCTGAACGCATTGCGTTAAATGCCCGACTGATTTATGAAATGAAAATGAGTATCCGGCAACTTAATTTTAAAGTGTTATTTAACTATTTCCGGTTATGGAGGATGAATCAGTCGAATTAGGTAAACAGCCAGATTCAGTTTGTTTGAATTGTGATACTCCTTTGGTTGGCAAATTTTGTTCGACATGCGGGCAAAAACGAATTGACGGTAAGGATCGTACGTTGTTATATTTTTTCAAGCAATTCTTTGAGTCAGCTTTTTTTCTGGAAAATAGTTTTATTAAGAATTTATGGCGACTATTAATCAGCCCTGGAGTACAGGCCAATGACTTTGTTGAAGGTAGAAGGAGGCGTTGGATGTCACCCTTTTCTATTTTCTTTTTAATCAACTTGATCTACTTTATTGTTAATCCATTAACGGATTTCAATTTACCGCTTGATAACCACTTGCGATATCATGCTACTACGTATAGTGGAATGGCAATAAAGATGGTAGAGAAGCGAATGGAAGCAAGGCAAGTGACATTTGAAGAGTATGCACAGAAATTTGATCGGGAAACAATCGATTATTCAAAAGCTTTGATGGTTTTGAATGTGCCCGTCTTGTCTCTTTTCCTGGCGATTATTTTTGTACGGCAAAAGCGATTCTTTACGGATCACTTTATCTACGCTCTTTACTTTTTCTCTTTCGTCCTTTTATGGGCTTGTATTTGGGTACTGACCTTGAATACGCTTCGATGGGCGGGAATTCCGCATATCCAGATTTTACTTCCTATCGGATTAGTGGTTATGATCATTTTTCATCTGATTCAGTCACTCAAGAGGTTTTATTGGGTAAAGCGATGGTGGGCGTTAACAATCATTTCAGCGGTATTGACAGGAGTATTTTTTATCACCGTCCTGTTTTACCGTTTCTTAATTTTTATCGTAACATTTCTGTTTACCTGATTATTTCCGGTTGTCTTCTCCCGTAGCCATGCTGTAATAGCTTTGGTACCGGCTGGGGGCAATGAATCCCTTTTGCACAGCTTCCAGGATGGCACACTTAGGCTCATTCAGATGCAGGCATCGGGCTCCGAATTTACAAGACAAGCGCAGATCACGCATTTCGGGAAAATAATCTGAAATTTCCTGGGGTTCCATATCTACCAAACCCCATTCCTTAATCCCTGGGGTATCAATGATGAATGTATTTTCATTCAGCTGAAACATTTCGGCAAAGGTGGTGGTATGGGTTCCCTTTTCAGTGTAATCGGAAATTGATCCTGTAGATTGTTTTATGCGAGGTGAGAGCCGGTTTAACAAGGTGGATTTGCCGACACCGGAATGCCCGGCAATAAGTGTCACCTTATTTTTCAATGTTTCAAGACACGGTTCAACACTCGAATCATTGATCGCGGAGATTGACAATACCTTCACGCCAATCGATTCATAGATGTTGGTGATGGATTCCAGGTCACCCACTTCATCACGATCCAGTAGATCGATTTTATTAATGACCACGACCTGGGGAATGCGAAACGATTCAGCGGATACCAGTACCCGGTCAATGAATCCTAATGAAGTACGAGGTTGTTTGAGTGTGGCCATCACCAGCACCTGATCAATATTGGCAGCCAGCACACTTGCATGCCCGGTTCGTTTAACGGATTGCCTTAACATATGATTGTCGCGTGCGAGAATGCGGATAATAATCCCTTCCTTTTCGTCCGCTTCAAATTCCACCCGGTCGCCCACGGCAATAGGATTGCTTTCTTTGAATCCTTCCAGGCGCAGTTTGCCACGAATGCGGCAAGCATATTGTTTCTGGTTTTCACCAACCACCTCATACCACGATCCGGTCGATTTCAACACCCGCCCAATCATGATCCCAGGTATTTATGACAGTAGGAGATAATTTTTTGGGTGGCGCCCAGATTTTCATGCACGTATGCTTTTGTTACTTCACAGGCTAATAGAAAATTCTCGGGTCGGTTCACCATCATTTCGTAGGTGGCTTTGAGCTCTGAATAGTCGGCAATAGCAAAAGCGCCACCTCGCATAATCAGTTCTTTTGCTTCCTGATATTTTTCATAATTCTTGTTTCCGAAAAAAATCGGCACTCCAAAGCAAGCCGCTTCCAGAATATTGTGAAGTCCTTTTCCATAGGCTCCGCCTACGAACGCATATTCGCCATACCGATACAAGCGGGACAGCATGCCAACATTGTCAATGATCAAAACAGAGTAGGATTCCATCTGTTGTGGGGCGTTTGAAAACCGGACGCACTTAGCATTAATACTTTTTTCTATCTCCGTTATAAACTCTTCTGAAATTTCGTGGGGAGCGATGATGAATTTTAAGGCACGCTTATGTTCATTAATAAACGGTGCCAATACTTCCAGGTCTTCGGGCCATAAGCTGCCGATCACCATCACCCGATCACTGCCTTTGAATTTTTCGGCAACATCGATGGTAGCAACTTGCTGGGTAATGGCAAATACGCGATCAAACCGGGTGTCTCCGGCTAGAGAGGCCTGGTGAATGCCAATGGATTTTAATAACTCTATTGATTGAGGACTTTGTACAAAAAAGTGATCAAAATTCTTTAAGATTTTTCTGAAAGCAGATCCGTACCATTTGAAGAAAACCTGATCTGGCCTGAAAATGCTGCAAGCGGAAATGACCGGTATTGACTTCCGTTTTAACTCGAGTGTTAAGTGAAGCCAGAATTCATACTTGATGAATATCGCCAACTGCGGATGTAGCAATTCGATGAGCTTTCTGGCATGAACAGGCGTATCCCATGGCAAATAAAAAATATAATCAGCGCCAGAATAATTTTTACGCACTTCATAACCCGAGGGTGAAAAGAATGTCAAAAAGATTTTATGGTCGGGATGCTGCTGTTTCAATGCTTCCATAATGGGTCGACCCTGTTCAAATTCGCCCAGGGAAGCGCAATGAACCCAAATGATGGAATGTTGTTCACCTTCAAGCGCATGTTTTATCCGTGAAAATAGATCTTGACGACCGGCTACAAACAACCGGGCTTTGTCATTGAAGAACGAAGCCAGAAGATAAATGATCCTTAACAGAAATATGGAGGCATTGTAAAGCAACCGCTGGATATTAAAGCATGTATGGATCCAACCTATTTACCTTTGAATTCAGGCTTGCGCTTATCCACAAAAGCCTTCATGCCTTCCTTCTGATCTTCAGACGCAAAGGTGAGGTAGAAATTTTTTCGTTCCAGCGTCAACCCTTCATCCAGGTGTGTTTCAAAGGAGCGATTGATCGATTCCTTTGCCAATTGAACTGCTACGGGTGAAAGTTGGGCAATCTCACGAGCCAGTTGGAACGCCTCCTGCAAATACATTTCTTTTGGAACCACCTTGTTTACCAATCCATAAAAGTGGGCCTCATCAGCAGAAAGAAACCGACCTGTAAGAATTAACTCCATTGCTTTCGCTTTTCCGATCGCTTTCGTAAGTCGTTGGGTACCTCCGGCCCCCGGAATGGTGCCGAGCTTGATTTCGGGCTGACCGAATTTTGCAGTCTCGGAAGCGATAATCATATCACAGGTCATGGCAAACTCGCAGCCACCCCCCAACGCGAAACCGGATACCGCTGCAATAATGGGTTTCTTGGTTTTGCGAATCTGTTCCCAGGTACTGAACTGATCAAGCAACAGCATATCGATCGCTGACTTGTCAGCCATTTGCTTTATGTCGGCACCGGCAGCAAAAGCCTGTTCGTTGCCGGTAATGATGATTACCCGTACCTGGTCATTTTTATCAAGTTGTTGCAGGGCATCGCACACTTCCTGCATGAGTTGCCGGTTCAGTGCATTCAACTCTTTTGGTCGGTTGAGCTCCAGCAGGGCAACGTAGGGCTCTTTTTGTTCAGTTACTTTTATTAATTCCATTTGAAAATGCTTTCGGCAAAACTAAGCATTCTAATAGGGCGAAAAAAAGAAAGGCCTCCTCTCGTTTGAGGAGGCCATTTCTAACCAAAAGGCGAATAAAAAATGTGCTATGCAGGATTATATACCAGAACCCTTTCCCAAGTAACCTGACCGGTTGTTATTTTTGGAGGTATGAAAGTTTTATTCGTTTGCCTGGGGAATATTTGCCGTTCGCCTTTGGCCGAGGCTGTCTTTAAACATAAAATTACCGTACATCAATTGGCTGATCGCATTGAAGCTGACTCCTGCGGCACGGGTGACTATCACATTGGCCACCAGCCTGATCCGCGCACCATCAAAACGGCACAACGAAATGGGGTTGCTATTTGGCACGAGGCCCGACAGTTAACGGATCTGGATCTTATTGAATTTGATTATATCCTGGCGATGGATCAAAGCAACCACGGTAATATTCTAAAAATGCCTTTCGCTGGCCAGCATCAGCATAAGGTTCGCTTGATGCGCGAGTTTGATCCACTCGGTCAGGGCGATGTTCCCGATCCGTATTGGGGCGACCTAGACGACTTTCAGGAGGTTTTTAAAATCCTGGATCGGTCGATGGATGAATTTTTGAAAGAAGTGAAACAACGACTTGCCTAAACCCGAACCAATACCTGGAGTGTAGAGCGGGAGGATTGTTCCAAAATCACCCCTGGCCTGGTACGGTATTCATCAAAAGTTGCAGCATCGTAATTCTTTACGGTGATCAGGGTGAGGCCCGTGTTGTAATACACTTCAAATGTTTTACTGAGTGCCTTAATCAGGTTGGGAATTTTGATTTCCCGGAAATCAACACAAAAGGAAAAGGAAATCGCTGAGTTTTGCATGACGTTAATTCGCACATCATGGTTGGAGAGTGTATCGAAGATAACACTCATCTGTTGTTCGTTTACGAAGGAATAATCAGTGACTTTGCAGGATATCAAACATTGGTTCTCCTTAAATACAATAAGCGGAGGAAGTTTGTCCACTTTGCAGTCGTGTATGATGGTGCCGGCCAAACCGGGATCATCGAAATTTTTTACCAGAAGCGGAATGCCGGCATTGGCCAACGGTTTGATGGTTTTAGGATGGATTACCGAAGCACCATAGTAAGTCATTTCCGCAGCCTCCTGGTAGGGTAGTTCATCAAAGACAATTGCATCCGGCAAGCGCTTAGGATCTGCACTCATCACTCCGGGCACATCTTTCCAGATGGTAACGGATTGTGCATTTAAACAGGCGGCAAAGATGGCCGCGCTGTAGTCGGAGCCTTCCCGCCCAAGGGTGGTTGTGGTTTTTTCGGTACCTCCGATGAACCCTTGTGTGATAATTATTTTTGTTGGCAGAATCTTTTTTAAGGCCTGAATATTTCTTCTGGTTTTTTCCCAATCCACATTCGCCTCCCGGTAGGTGGTATCGGTTATAATATATTCCCGTGCATCGATCCACATAGTTTCAAAACCCTGCGTCACGAGGTAGTGATGCAAAATCATGGAGGAAAGTAATTCGCCTTTGGAAACTATTTGATCATAACATTGGTCATATTCTTCGATTCTGGATACGACCAAAGAAACCTGATTGAATTGCTCCTGTAGTGCAGTAAGAAATTGCTGATCGGTGATACCTAATTGTTCAAGGATTTGGGTGTGGTATTGTTGAATTTCCTGGAGAGCTCCTTGGATATCTTTTTGTTGATGAGCCAGTGCCACTACTTTTTCGAAAGCATTCGTAGTCTTACCGATGGCCGATACCACAATCAATAGGGGCTCAGAAGCAAATTGCCGGACAATGCTGGCCACATTTTTTATGGCGAGTGCATTTTTTACAGAAGCGCCTCCAAACTTAAATACCTTCATAACTCGTTTTGGTTGATTTCAAACGTTTGCAAAGCTATATTTGCCCTGAATTTTACCGGGGCCGAATTTAGGGATTCCGGTTGCCAAACCTCCAATGCAATGACCAATTTCATGGAAGCTTCCCGCATCGCGTTGCCCATCGGAACGGCACTCGATCGGTTTATTAAAAATAACCAGGACCAGTTTCAATATGCCAGTGGGGAGTTATCGCAGCTATTGCGCGACATCGCGCTGGCATCGAAGGTAGTAAACCGGGAAGTAAACAAAGCCGGGTTGATTGACATCATGGGCCCGATGGGTTCGCAAAACACCGGTGGCGAGCAACAGCAGAAACTGGATGTATTGGCCAACATCCGGTTTACCCGTGCCCTCACCAAGGGGGGCGAAGCGTGTGCCTTAATCTCAGAAGAAACGGAATCGTATGTTGATTTGAACAACGAAGGTCGTTATGTAATTGCCATTGATCCATTGGATGGGTCTTCCAATATTGATGTGAATGTATCGATCGGAACAATTTTTTCGATTTACCGAAGAAAGAGTACGGTGGGCCAGCCTATTCAGGATGAAGATATTCTGCAAACCGGAGATGAACAGGTGGCAGCCGGCTATATTCTCTATGGTTCCTCCACCATGTTGGTGTATACTACAGGACACGGTGTAAACGGCTTTACCTATGAGAGTACCTTGGGTGAGTATGTATTATCCCACCCGAACATGAAAATCCCCGAAGCAGGCAAGATTTATTCGATCAACGAAGGATCTTCCAATTCGTTTTCCAAGCCTGTGTTGCAATACATTCAATTTTGTAAAGACAATCAGTATACGGCACGGTATATTGGTTCGTTGGTCGCGGATTTCCATCGCAACTTGTTAAAGGGAGGCATTTATATTTATCCGGCTACAGCCAAAGATAAAAACGGAAAACTTCGACTGATGTACGAGTGCAACGCCCTTGCCTTTTTAGCGGAGCAAGCTGGCGGCAGTGCCTCCGATGGTAATTCAAGAATTTTGGAAATCAAACCCCGCGATTTGCATCAGCGCACACCCTTTTATGTGGGCTCAAAAAAGATGGTGGAGAAAGCGGTTAGTTTTATTTAGTGGCTTCCGGTTTTTCAACAAAAATTTCCGGGGCTTGCTCCAGTAAGACCGAATACCACTTCACTAATTTTTTTATGTCTGAGACATACACCCGATTTTCATCAAACTCAGGTAGTACCGACTTGAGAAATGCTTTTAGTTCATTGTTATCCGAGTTGGCATCTACACCCAAATCATTTTTGAAATCCTGATGGATTTTTTTTAGCACGCTTTCGAGTGCCACGGTTCCTTCTTTGGTAGTGGTATAAATTGAGATCTCACTTAGAAGCGACAGACGGTGATTGGGGCTTGCAACAATGCGGGTTTTCGCAGCATCAAGGGATTCGAGTAACACACCGGTCTTCCCGGGTTTCAATACTTTAAACAAGCCACCCTTGCCGCTGATCGATGCGATTTCGGATAATTCCATAGTTCAGTTCCTTTTCAGGGTCGCAAAACTAATCATTTTATCGGGTTTGCCTGAATGGCTTTATCAATAAAGTCAAGGACTGCGGTGCGTCCTGATTTTTTTTCCGCTGAGGTAATAAACAGGGGCGGAAGTTCTTCCCATTGTTCCAACAGGCGCTTTTCGATTTTACTTCTGGATCGCGTCAACTCACTTTGTTTTATTTTATCCGTTTTGGTAAGCACCAGCGCCAAAGGGATACCCTGGGCTCCAAGCCGGTGAATAAATTCCATGTCGTTAGCCTGGGGGTCCAACCGGGAATCAAGCAGAACAAAGGTGCAATACAGGTTCTCCCGTTTTTCGAAGTACGATGTAATCATATCTGACCACTTCCCTTTTGTTTCCTTGCTTACGCTGGCGTATCCATAACCCGGTAAGTCTACGAGATACCAGTTTTTGTTAATCAGAAAATGATTAATGGTTTGGGTTTTCCCTGGTGTTGATGATGTTTTGGCAAGATCCTTGCGTCCGGTTAACATGTTGATGAGTGATGATTTACCCACGTTTGAGCGACCAATAAATGCAAACTCAGGCTTAATTGGGGGTGGACATTTTTCGATGTCCGTGTTGCTGATTACAAACTCGGCCGAGGTAATTTCCATCATTCATCTGCAATTCTATTGCTTTGCAAAGTACTAAAATGTAATTTATGAGTGCTTTACGGTTCTAATTTGTAAATTTTAGTGCATTTTGATTTCAGACCTTTGTTCGTGACATTAATAACTATTTTTTTCCGACTTAGCCCATTTTTATCCATGTTGTTTCGTAAAGGCCTACTTCTGCTCTGTATCGCTGTAAGTGTACATGGTCTTGCTCAGGAGCAAGACAAGGAGCAAGCCCGTCAATACTTTGAAATGGCCACCGAGATCATGGCCAGTACAAAGGCAGTGGATGACGCCCGCGAATTGATGATCATGGCAGCCAATTATGACACGACCAATGTGCGCGCCAACCTGGATGCCGGACTCATGCATTTAGGCACTATTCACAAAGAACAAGCGGTCAAGTATCTACAGCGTGTGTATCGACAGAATAAAAATTTTCGATTTGATCTGGAGTATCAAATTGCCCTGGGATATCAGTATGGCCTTGATTTCGATAAAGCACTGGCGTACTATACGCAATATCGCTTCAAGATCGACAGCAACCCTTCGTATGTGGGAAAAGACCGGGTGGATATCAAAGAAGTTAATCGGAGAATGGAGGAGTGTGCAAACGGCAAAGAGTTTGTTGCGCATCCCCAGCCGTTTTCCATTACCAATGTAGGAGCTGAAATTAATTCGGAATTTGATGATTATGCCCCGGTAGTAAATGCGGATGAAACTGAGCTGATTTTTACCACCCGCAGACGGGAAGGAAATCTGAATGAGAATGTAGGCGATGACAACCGACCTTTTGAAGATATTTTTGTAAGCAAGAAAGAAGGTGGAAGTTGGCAACCCGCAAAAAATATTGGTGCTTCCGTTAATACACGCTTCAACGATTCCAACATTGCGCTCTCACCGAATGGAAACATTTTATTCCTCTATAAAGATGGCGTTGGGGATGGCGATATTTTTTCGAGTACGCGCCAACCCGATGGCACATGGACCAAGCCGGCACCCCTACCGGGAGCCGTTAATTCTTCCTTTTACGAATCATCAATAAGCATTACAAAGGATGAGTCAACCATTTTTTTTGCGAGTGAACGACCCGGTGGGCTTGGGGGCCTCGATATCTATTCTTGTACGAAGGATAAAAAGGGAGCCTGGACGGTGGTCAGAAATCTAGGGCCGGGCATTAATACAGAGTATGATGAAGAAGCTCCGTTTATCGATTATGACGGGAAGACCCTCTACTTCAGCTCGAAGGGAAGGAAAGGGATGGGCGGCTATGACATTTTCAAATCCACATTAATTAATCTGGAAAAGCGCGAGTGGTCCGATCCGGAAAACCTGGGGTACCCGATCAATACACCAGACGATGAGGTTTTTATTGTCGGAACCGCTACCCCCAATCGGTTTTACTATTCCTCCGTACGCAGCGATGGTGTCGGTTATTCCGATATCTACCTGATTTCTGATAAGCAGGAACCTGAGAAGAAAGTGGTTGAGAAGAAGGAAATTCTGCCAATCAAGTTCATAGTCGAAATCGTTGATTCAGAGACCAAGTCCCCAATTGAAGCTACGGCGCGCATGCGAGGAAAAGATAATTCGGCCATTGGGTCAACCAGTTTGGGAACCGGAGTATTTGAATTTGGCATCGTATCCACAGTACCGAAGGAGTATACAGTATCTATTGAAATGGACGGGTACATTTTTGAAAATGTAAAAGTGTTGCTGGGCCGTGCCACTGAAGAACAACAGACAATTAATCGAAAAGTTTTGTTACGAAAGATTGCCGTAGGCGAAGTTTCTGCGCTGCGCCATGTATTTTTTGATTTTGGAAAAGCCACGTTACAGGAAGAGTCTTCCGCAGAATTGAATATGATGGTCACCATGATGAAGCAAAACCAGTCCATGCAGGTGGAAATTGGCGGACACACGGATGATGTGGGCAGTGACAGCTTTAACAAAAAACTTTCTCAGCAACGCGCTGACGCTGTCAAGGGGTATTTAACCTCGAATGGCATTAACGGTAAGCGCATTAAGTCCATTGGCTACGGTGAGGAGCGGCCGCTGGTTTCCAATGACGATGAAGCGGGTGGGCGCGAAATCAACCGCAGAGTTGAATTCAAAGTGATCGCCAAATAACTCAAAAACCATTTCATAATCTTCTTGTTTAAAAAGGGTACTTTTGTGCCACTTTAATTAACTCTGTTTTGACTGTTGTACCGTATAAAGAAGACCAGGCTGGAAAAAAGCAGCAGGTAGCCCGCATGTTTGATTCCATTAGCGGCAACTATGATTTCTTGAATCATTTTTTGAGTTTGGGCATCGACATCCGCTGGCGAAAAAAGGCCATTAACCTGTTAGCCGATGGCAAGCCAAAAGTAATATTGGATGTTGCAACCGGCACCGGTGATTTTGCTGTGGAGACATTGAAATTAAACCCTGAGCAAGTGATTGGTGTGGATATATCGGAGGGGATGCTGGAAGTAGGTCGAAAGAAAATGAAAACCCGTGGTTACGAACACACGATCGACTTGCGGTTGGGAGACTCTGAAAATCTTCCGTTCGAGGAAAATAAATTTGATGCCGTGATCGTTGCCTTTGGTGTGCGAAACTTTGAGAACCTCGAAAAGGGATTGTCTGAAATGCACCGGGTATTGAAGCCGGGTGGCCGCATGGTCGTGCTGGAGTTTTCAAAACCACGTGCATTTCCCTTTAAACAACTGTATAACTTTTATTTTAACTTCATTTTGCCTAAAATAGGCCGATTGATTTCGCGCGATCCGGCTGCCTACACGTATTTACCCGAGTCCGTGCAAGCTTTTCCGGATGGTGATGATTTTACCAGCATATTAAAGCGCCTGGGATTTAACCAAACTTCATGCAAGCCTTTGACATTCGGAATCAGTTCGCTTTATACCGGAATAAAGTAATTCTGGTAGTAGTAATCGCGCTGGCACCCTCCCTGGCGCAGGCGCAGTTTTTTAAGTGGGCGCGTCAGAATAATCCTAATTACGATGAACGGCTAATCAGCTATGGATTTATGATTGGGTTGCACACAACAGCCTATCAGGTTACCTATGCTGATCAGTTTGTCACCACTCCCTTCGATACGGTACACTCCGTTATGGCTGAATTCTCGCCCGGTTTTTCGTTGGGGTTTTTAGTCAACTATAGGGTCAGTGAGTTTGTTGATTTAAGATTAATGCCCAAAGCAGGATTTTATACCCACAAATTGCGCTATAACTATACTGATGAAACTTTTAATCTTCAATACATCGAAACCGCGCACGTAGAGTTTCCGATTTTAGTCAAATACAAATCCATGCGAAGAGGAAATGTGCGCATGTACATGATTGGTGGCGTTACCCCGGGCTTTGAGATATCCGGTAAAAATGATATCCAGACAACCTCCGCTTCGCTGGACATTCGAAAGAACAACATTCAATTGGAGGGAGGAATTGGTTTTGATTTCTATTTTCCGCTTTTCAAATTCTCGCAGGAAATCCGGTTTGCGAGAGGAATCTCAAATATGTTGGGTTCTGACCCAAGCATCTATCGCGACCCGCTGAAACGCCTCAATACAAATACCATAGCCGTGTATTTTGTGTTTCAGTAGGCTACCTTTATAGCTCAATCTCAACTTGAAAGTATGTCTACCAAACGAATCACCTTAATAACAGGGGCCACCTCAGGCATTGGTGAAGCCACCGCCCGCTTGCTCGCTGCCAATCAATTTAACCTGATCTTATGTGGGCGCAGGCAAGATCGTCTGGCTAGGTTGGCTACTGAATTAAGTAAACAAGCTGATGTGACCACCCTTTCTTTTGATGTGCGCAATGAATCTGCAGTCTCACAGAGCATCGCTTCATTACCTGCAAAATGGAAGAACATAGACGCGTTGATCAACAATGCGGGCAACGCACATGGCTTAGATCCAATTCAAACCGGGAGTATTGAAGACTGGGATGCCATGATGGATATCAATGTGAAGGGCCTTCTGTATGTTACGAGGGCAGTGCTGCCCAGTATGGTTTCCCGCAATCAGGGACATATTATCAATATCGGCTCTATTGCCGGTAAAGAAGTTTATGGTAATGGAAACGTGTATTGTGCCAGCAAGTTTGCGGTGGATGCGTTGACAAAAGGCATGCGGATTGATTTGAATCCGCATAACATTAAAGTAACGGGCATCCATCCGGGGTTGGTGGAAACTGAATTTTCCATCGTGCGATTTAAAGGGGATACTGATCGGGCTGCCAATGTATATAAGGGCCTTGAGCCGTTGCGGGGCGAGGACATTGCTGACCTGATCTTGTTTACATTAACCAGACCCGCTCATGTTGTGGTGGCGGATTTGGTGGTTTTACCAGCAGCACAAGCCAGCGCAACGGTTGTAAAAAGAAATTAAAACAAGTTATTGAGAAAGCTAAATTCAGTCATACTGTCAATCCTCCTTATCGCCTGTGTCGATCGGATTCAGTTTGATATTGATAAGGTGGCCAGTCGCGGCATTTCCGTTTCCGGGAGCATTACCAATCAACCAGGGCCTTATATAATCTATTTAAATAGCGTATTTGATATTGAATCACAAGAATCAATAAAAACCCCAGTTACAGCTAGTCGGGTAATCGTTAGTGATGACCATGGAACAGAAGAGTTGTTGATTCCCGCTCAATCCGGAGTTTATCAAACCCAGACTTTGCAAGGCGAGGTAGGTCGAGCTTACAAGGTGCGAATTGAATTTGATGATGGAAGAATTTATGAGTCTAAATTGGATACATTATATACACCGGGAAGCATGGAAAACATCACCTTTACCTTCAATGAGACAATGGGATTGAGTGATGATATTTCCGATTATGGATTCGACATCTTTTTCAATTCCACGAAAGGCGATAGTAAGCGAAAGCAGTTTATGTGGCGAATGGTAGGAACTTTTAAGTCGGACACCCGACCAGAATTAGCTGACTTTGATAACTTTGGTTGCAATCCCAATGAGGCAGGGTTCTGTAATTTTTATCCCTTTTGTACGGGATTAAGAGTCGCTTCTCCGCCTTACGTTCAACCACCTTTTTTTGAACGGGTAGCCCCCTGTACATGCTGCACGTGTTGGTATCGCCTATTTAACGAAGCGCCCATATTAAGTGATGATATTTTTTCAACGGCAAATGAGTTTCGCAATATCAAGATTGGACGAATCCCTTTGAACGGATGGATATTCATGTATAAAATTCATGTTGAGGTAGATCAACTGACGTTAAGTGAAAGCACATTCCGATTTTATAAAGCAATACGCGAACAGCAGGAAGCTGTCGGTGATTTGTTTCAACCGATTACTGGGAAAATACCAACAAATCTGGTGCAGTTGGCTGGACCGGAATATCCGATCTATGGATACTTCTATTCGGCTGGAGTAGATAAAAAATCAATCTATATCAATAGAACAGATGTTCCTGGTAAGGTGCAGATTCCTTCTACGATGGGTGTAGACGGAGTGGTTTGTCTGGACTTATTCCCCAATTCAACAACGGAGCGACCTGATTTTTGGGTCGATTGAAGTTACTTTTTACGGATGGTACATCCCGAGGTTCGTTGATTCGCAACGGGAATGGGCTGCCCCGAAATTACTTTATCAATGGCATCTTTTAAAAAATTTTCTTTCACATCCTGTGCTACCTGCGGATTGTCGTCAATCGCGCCACTGTAAACCACATTATATTTTCCACTTGCTGTAGACACTAAAAAGACCTCCGGGCTTTTTCGCGCACCAAACAACTCCATCACCACCTGATCTTTATCCGCCAGGTAGGGCGCATCTACATCTTTGTAGTGGATGGCCATCTGGTCCGCACTTTCCTGTGGCTCCTGATTTGAATTGATAAACAGGAATTGAATTTTACCCGAATACTGCGAAACCAGCGTTTTCAGCCGTTCTTTGTAGTAATTGTCGAACGGACATTCATGGCTGGTAAATATCACTGCAATACCAGAAGACTTTATACTGGAAAGCGTAATGGTTTTACCATCTTTCGTATTCACCAATGAGAAATCTTTTATTTCCTGAGCCACTAATTGTGAGGCAGAAAGAAGAAAGGTGAGTACCAGAAATTTTTTCATGTTTTTGGATTTAGGGTTTTGTACAAACCAATACATAATCGGGTTGAATGCTATAGGTTAATGTCAGTTCGCGATTAAACCCATTAATCTGAATTTTTCCGGATAATTCACCGGAGCGCATCAGCGTAAATGGCTTTATGCTCAAATGATCAGCAAAATGGAGGCCACGTTTTCCGTAGGATTTATACAAAGCTTCTTTCGCGCACCAGTAGACACAATGTTTTAGGACATCGGTTCCCGCATCTGTTAATTCTTCAGGTGCCAGTACACGCGATGCAATGTTCAATAATTTTGACTTGGGTTGTTCCAAATCGATACCCACCGCTAAGGTTGGATTGATTTGTGCCGCCACATACGGGTACGAGTGCGATAATGAAATTTGATGCGGAAGATTTTTTAGATAAGGTTTCCCATACTCATCTTTTTCAAGTCCATAAAAGTCCATTCCACATTGCTCTACCAGCGTCCTCAACAATAAGCGCCCTGCCAGCCATTCCAATCGTTTGGTAGCACTCACAATGGCGGGATCGGCATTTTCTCCGGTAAGCGAACCCAGTTCCGCCTCCCCTTCAGAAATGAACCAAAGTGCCCATCCACTTTGCGCATCATCTTTTTGTATTTTCATCAGGGGCATTGGTTTCTCTCGCTTATTCATACAATTTTGGTAAAAAAATTGGATTAAACGAACCGGCATGTTTCCCGTTGTTGTAAACAAGGTACATTCCTTTACTGGCCATCGCGATTGTGTGTACACGTTGGCTGGTTCTACTATGCCTGCGATCTTCTTTTCGGGTGGTGGGGATGGGATGGTTGTGAGGTGGGATTTAACCACTCCCAATGAAGGTGAATTGATCGCCACCTTACCCAATTCAATTTATGCACTTTACCCAATCAAAGATTCGGATCTCATTATTGTGGGACATAATTATGAAGGAATACATCTGTTGAATTGGCAACAAAAGAAGGAAGTGGCATCACTCAAGGTAACCACTGCAGCGATCTTTGATATAATTACGTTTGAAGGAGATATTCTAATTGCTACTGGTGATGGCGCTTTGGTAGTTGTTGATCTACTCAACTTCCAAATAAAGGCAAAGCTATCCAGGTCTGAAAAGAATGCCCGGGTATTGGCAGTTAATCCAGAGACGGGTGAAGTAGCGGTTGGCTATAGCGATTCCTATATCCGGATTTTTTCGTTGCGCGACTACCAGTTGAAGTATGAATTTCAGGCGCATCAAAATTCAGTATTTGCGCTTCGCTATACACCGGATCATAAATTTTTGATCAGCGGTTCGCGCGATGCCCGGTTAAAAGCCTGGGATGTGACGTCCGGGTACAAACAATCAGCGGAAGTGGTGGCTCACTTGTTTGCCATTAACCACATTGCTTTTAGTCCTTCCGGGGAACACTTTGCCACGGCCAGCATGGATAAGTCGATAAAAGTATGGCAAACCGAAGGACTTCGATTATTGAAAGTAATTGATAAAGCCCGGCATGCAGGGCATGGCACTTCCGTTAATAAATTATTATGGACGTCCCACCAGAATCAGTTGGTCAGTGCCAGTGACGACCGAACGATTTCAGTTTGGGACATCGGTTTTCCGGGCCCTGGCACGTAGCGGGGTGCGCCTAACGAGTTCCTTTATCCTGAAAATCGGTGGATTTTTGACGAAAATTCATACATTTGACTGTGGATTAACGTTATAGCTGTCAAAGCCTTTGGAATTGACAGTCATTTTTTAGGCTATATTATTTTTTAATCTTGTAATTAAACCACGCCCTTTATGAAAATCACACCGTTGGAAATCCGCCAGAAAGCTTTCGAAAAAGTACTTCGTGGCTACGACAAAGATGAAGTAAATGCGTTTTTGCTCACGCTTTCGCAGGAATGGGAGCGGGTGTTGGATGAAACCAAGGAGATGCGCATCAAGTTGGAGGCCACCGAACGCGAAGTGGGCAAATTGCGCGAGGTAGAAAGTTCTTTATTCAAGACTTTAAAAACAGCCGAGGATACCGGTGCCAATGTGATTGATCAAGCCAATAAAACGGCTGAGTTGATCTTGAGGGAAAATCAGCTAAAGGCCGAAGCCATGCTCAACGAGGCTAAATCAAAAGCAAAGAATACAATCGAAGAAGCAGAAATGATTTCACGACAGATGCTGGAGGAAATGGAAGAGCGATTAAAGACCATGGGTCAGCATTATAAAACGCTGGAGTTGCATCGTGATAATTTATTATCGGATCTGAAGCGACTGGCGGGTGAAACAATCGACCGGGTTGAAAGAGCCAAGTCGGCCGCCCGCGATTTTGATCCGGATCAACACCTGGCACTGGCTAAGCGTGAAAGTAAAAAGGCATTGTTTCCGAATGCAGAGTTGGAAAGTGAAATAAAGAAGTCATTGCCCCCCATCGTAACTGAAACAGCGAAAACGGTAATGGTGGAAAGTACGCAGCAACGCTCGTTCTTTGATGATATTCAATGACGGGGAAAGTAGCGCTGGAAGGACTTGAATTTCATGCCTACCATGGTGTCTATCCGCATGAGCGATCCTCAGGAAATAAGTTTGAAGTCGATGTCGTTGTAGAAACAGAATTTGCTAATTCAGCATTTCATGACGACTTGAAGGGTACCATCAATTACGAAGATCTATACTCCATTGTAAAAGAAGAGATGGCCAAACCCTCTAAGTTACTGGAAACGGTTGGGCATGCCATCGCCAATAAAACCCTGGAAACATTTCATGAGGCGAAACACGTTGAAGTGCAAATCTCTAAATTCAATCCACCCATTGGGGGTGTTTGTAAGAAAGCAACCGTAACCGTAAATCAGAGCAGAGCGTAAAATCCTATCCCAGGTCAGTAAACATAAATCCCCTGGCATCCGCTCCTTCATAGAAGTCCACCTCTTTGCCGATAAGGTACATGGTGTGCTTTTTATCCACCAGCAGGTTAATACCCTCCAGTGTGTAGGTCAAGTCAGAGGGCTTTTCCTTATCAAACCCGATTATCAGTGCCGCTCCACCGCATCCACCGCCACGAATACCCACCCGCAATCCGTACTCTACCGGAATATTTTTTGTCTGCATGATTTTGCGAACCTCCGCAGCGGCCCGTGCTGTCAATCCAACCGGTTTAATTTTTTCAAGCATCCGTTTTTATATTGGTGTTGATAACATCAAAAATATCTAAAATTTAAACACCTTTGAATCTCATTTGATTCCTATGGAAGCTTTAATTGAATTCGGAAAAATCCTAATCCCGGCCTCGTTGGTCCTTTACGCGGTTTACCTCACGGTGCGTACGTTCATGGTCAAAGAGATAGAATTGAAAAAATTGGAGATTCGAACGCGGAGCATTGAAACCATTTTGCCGGCCCGGCTTCAGGCGTATGAGCGTATGACGCTCTTTCTGGAGCGGATTGCGCCTCAAAATCTGTTGATTCGTTTAAACAATCCGGGCTTTTCAGCACGCGATTTTCAGAAGGTTTTACTCGATGAGATCAGAAATGAATACAATCACAACGTATCTCAGCAAGTGTACATGGGCGAAGAAGTTTGGAATCAAATTCGAAATGCGAAGGAGGACCTGGTAATTTTAATTAATGAAGCCGCCTCCTCGATGCCAACCGAAGCCAACAGCATTGATCTTTCGAAGAAGATTTTTGAGATGGTAATGGAAAAGAAAGTTGATTTGATCGGAATGGCACTTTCTGAACTTCGAAAAGAAATTCAACAAACATTCTAATGGCC
This sequence comes from uncultured Ohtaekwangia sp., assembly GCA_964488465.1. Taxonomy (GTDB): domain Bacteria; phylum Bacteroidota; class Bacteroidia; order Cytophagales; family Cyclobacteriaceae; genus ELB16-189. Next base: position 355,348 of record CAZAUN010000002.1, read on the forward strand.
CGAACTGCGCTTGTAGCCGGGTCAACCGGATTAATAGGCAGCCAGCTGGTGGATTTACTTCTGGCAGATGGGTATTACAATAAAGTCATTGCCCTTAGCAGAAAACGTTTGCCGGTATCACATGCCAGGCTGGAGAATGTTTTGGTGGACATCAATTCATTAGATAAACTCTCCACCCTCAAAGCAGACGATGTCTTTTGCTGTTTGGGAACAACCATGAAGCAGGCAGGATCGAAAGAAGCCTTTAAAAGGGTGGATTACGAATACCCGCTTCAACTGGCTAAGTCGCTGAAGTCGACTGGAGCAAAAAAATTCTTATTGGTCTCAGCCCTGGGTGCCGACAAAAGTTCTCGGATTTTTTACAACAAAGTAAAGGGATTGGTCGAAGAGGCCATCGGACACCTTGCATATGATAGTTATCATATTTTCAGACCTTCACTTTTGATCGGACCCCGAAAGGAAGCGCGGGCCGGGGAAGATGCCGCCAAGATCTTTTATTCAATTTTTGGGTTTCTGATCCCCAAAAAATATAAAGGAATCGAATCCGTTAAAGTAGCACGGGCCATGATGACCGAAGCCAAATCTGATAAGGTTGGATTGCAGATCTATGAATCTTCAACACTGCAGGAATATTGAAAGAGCATACCAGAAAAGAGTAAAATGATTGCAGTGATCCAACGAGTGAGTCAGGCTTCGGTAGAAATTGAGTCGGTGACGAAAGCCCGGATCGGGCAAGGCTTACTCGTATTGGTGGGAATTGAGGATGCGGATGGACAGGAAGATATTGATTGGTTAGCGGCTAAGCTTGTAAACCTTCGCGTTTTCAACGATGACCATGGAGTGATGAATGTAAGCGTAAAGGATGTACAAGGTGATATTTTACTGGTCAGTCAGTTTACATTACAGGCGAGTACCAAAAAGGGCAACCGGCCCAGCTATTTGAAGGCCGCCAAACCCGAAATCGCCATTCCCATTTATCAGCAATTCGTGGATACCGTGAGTAACCAATTGGGCAAACCTGTATCGACTGGTGAGTTTGGTGCTGACATGCAGGTGAAGCTGATCAATGATGGACCGGTAACCATTCTGATGGATACCAAGAACAGAGTGTAAGCTTCTCAAATGATGGCGATGCCCACCATAACGAGGTTCGAAAGAACATACAACCCAATTACCCACCGAGATCCAACGTGATTAAATCGGATGGCCGCGTCTTTATTTCCATTGTCAAATCGCCTGAGGGCAACCGCAGACACCACAAGAGTTGCGAAAATGGCCAGGAAGGTAAGGGTATGCAAAACATCGACTAATGTGAAAGTGGAACTTTCGGGTAAGATGGAATCGATGATGTATTTATTACCGACTGTAGCAAACAAACCACCCACGGGTAAACCAAAGCGAGGTTCCAGTTCTGAAACCTGAATGGAAAAGCTGATTACCGAGATGAGAAAGGCGATGTACATTCCAATAAAGATTTTCAGGAATAACCCCCAGGCGCTCCGTTCAATATCCATCTCAATTGTAAACGCTGAAAAATTCTGATAGTCCCGGTGTGGGCTGGGGTCTCCAAAACCAGTCTCATAATCATTCAGCACAGACGTTACTTTGAAGTTGGTAATGTCCCAACCATCCAGGGCCTCGGCTTTGTCGTACGTGCTGCCTTTAAAATCCGGGATAAACACCAGGTTGTTGATATCAAACAACGCATTTTCAATTTGCACACGAAGATGTTGCTTATCAAATGGAAAGTCCGCAACCTGCCAGCTTTCCTTCATCGTGGTTTTCATTTTCATGATCGCCCAGGTTTTTCCGGCAATACTGTCAAGCATTACCTCGGGCGTGTCAATCGACTTTGCATTGGGAATATCCAACTGTGTGGAAAAGTCAAAATCCGGGTTGTCGTATAGAAACCACAACCAAAACCTCATGGTGTATTGTTTGTCGCGAAAGTTGATATCATGCACACTGATTACATACGCGCCCACCGTCACCGTATCCGGTTGTCCTTGAAGTGACTTGGAGCAGAGTAGGCAAAGAATGACGAAGACCAGACAACGGTTCATGGGGTTTGGTTATTGGGATTTGTGAAGGTAGAAAAAGTTAGCTACCCCTTAAAATCAAACTGCCGGAACCGGCAGTCTGATAAATTAGTATTTCAGGTTCACCTTGGCATCTTTGGGTTTCTCTTTTGGATTTTTTACATAGGTTTCCAACCAGGTATCCATTTCCCAAAGTGTATGCAGGATACTTTCCTTGGCAGCATACCCATGGCTTTCATAGGGTAACACTACGTAACGGGCAGTTCCGCCATGTCCTTTAATCGCATTGTAAAACCGTTCGGTCTGAATGGGGAACGTTCCTGAATTATTGTCCGCTTCACCATGAATAAATAGTATCGGTTCCTTTAGTTGATCGGCATACGAGAAGGGTGACATTTCATAATACACTTCCGGTGCCTGCCAATAGGTACGCTCTTCGGCTTGAAAGCCAAAGGGGGTGAGCGTGCGATTATAAGCTCCGCTACGGGCAATCCCAGCTTTAAAAATATCGGAATGGGCTAACAAGTTGGCCGTCATGAAAGCGCCATACGAATGACCGCCAACACCTACCCGGGTTGGATCCAACACGCCCATCGAACTGCCATAGTCAACCACCGCTTGGGCGCTCGCCACCAATTGTTGTACATAGGTATCATTGGGCTCCTGATCGCCCTCGCCTACGATGGGCATCGATGCATTGTCGAGCACAGCATACCCCCGCATAACCCAATAAATAGGTCCTCCCCAACTCAACCGGGTGAACGTATAGGGTGAACCCTTCACCTGTCCTGCCGCATCGGCCGATTTGAATTCACGTGGATATGCCCATACAAATCCTGGTAACGGCCCATCTTCTTTTTTGTAGCCGGGTGGTAAATACAAATCGGCAGACAATTCAACTCCGTCTGCTCGTTTGTACTTCAACACTTCTTTCTTCACATCTTTTATCTGTGGGTAGGGATGTGGGAAAGAAGTTACTTGCGTTAGTTTTTGTGAGCCAATAGTACGTTGAAAGTAATTGGGGTTTTCCGAATTGGATTCACGGACAGTTATAAATGTCCCCTTCTTTGCGTCCAGCATCGTCACGAATGATTCATAATACGGTGCGGTGCATTGCCATTGGCGATTTTTCTTGAAGGCGGTGAGATCCATTTTATCCAGGAAAGGCATATCTCCGGTGGGAGAGGATCCTGCACCACTTAAAAAGACTGTATTATCTTTGTTGATCAACATGACAGTACGGCCATATTGATTCGGGGCCGTAACCACAGTTCCAGGATCACCATAGGCATCTTCGTAATTGCGATCAAAGACTGTTTTCTTCTGACCGGTTGCGGGATTCACCTGATACACGCGCTCCTTGCGTTCGCTGGTCCAGCGCTCATACACCCAAGCAACTTGATCATTGCCCCACGCAATACGAGAATAGCGGAGCGGTAAACTGATCAATTCTTTGGGCGAACCCGAGAAGGGGTACTCCCACGTAAAGACCTTGTCGCGTATTTCGGCTTTTGCTTTTGGATCACCCCCATCTTGCGCGTGGGCCCACACCAAGGTTGCGGGTTTATCCGCGCGCCACTGGTGCGACCGGGGTTCCCGTTGCGTTGCATTAAAACCCGTAGGAATATAATCTAACAGTGGAATGCGGATAATTTCCTTCACCAGTTTTCCGGACAGATCAAGCACGCTTACCGTTTTTGGAAAAAGTCCTGCCGGTACCAGATAAGAATAGGGTCGTTGAATTATTTCGGTTAAGATCAGCGTTCCATCCGGGGACGGATTGAATTCAGAATGAATAGCCGCGGAGCTCAATGTTTTTTCAGCACCCGCCAGATTTTTTAAAATTAGATCAGATTGGGTGTAGTAGTCAAAGGCTGCTTCATCATATGGATTTTTTAACAAATCCTGGTAGGTTCTTGACGGTGCCTTCTTACCCAGATTCTCCTCCACAATTGGCCCTGAAGGTACTCTTGACTTTTCAGGAAGTGGCTTTAAAGTTTGTGGCACAGCCGTAAACAAAATCTGCTGTGAATTGGAAAGCCAGGTGTATCCTCCCATGGTAGTATTCAATTTCCGATCCGATATCCTCGAAGCAGAAAGCGAACCCACATCAATCAACCACAATTCAATCTGATCCGGATTGTTCTGCAGGAAGGCAATGTATTTGCTATCGGGGGAAAAAGTGATGCTGCTGGCAGTGAGCGGAGCGGGTAGATTTTTAATGTCCACTTCCAGGTTGTCGCTTAGTCGTTTCACCTTCAACCCTACGGTGTAATTGCTGCGACTCGGACCAAAATTTTGAGGATTAATCCGTAATCCCCCTATGCGCAATTCTGGTCTCGATAATTGTTCAATGGTTGGAAAATCCGAACGCTCCAGCAACAACATCCATTGTTTGTCGGGCGAGAATAACACAAAGGGAGTCAGCGGTGCTTCCAGTAATTTGGCGATTTCTTCCGGGGGTCGCTGGTAGGTTAGATTTTCTTGTGCATATCCAGCCGTGAATGCAAACAGGAGTATATAAAGTAATCGTTTCATAACAGAGGTGATTAGGTCCTTAAAACTAACCATTCTCAGAGGGTTTCTGATTGGTATTCTTTGAAATCATTAATTTAGTGGACGATCGGTTTAAAAAAGTCAAATTCTTGGGGTAATTTTCGAGCCAATCTAACTCCATTAGCCTATGCTTGACTTGCTGGTTCTAACTCATTCGGTTGTCCGCTACTTCGTTTTGATTTTTTTATTGGTGGTTATTGTCCGGTCGGTGATGGGTTGGCAAAGTAAATCAGACTACACCGCCCTGGATGATAAAATGAGTCTGTGGTTATTCATCTTTACACACACCCAGTTACTCCTCGGTTTGATTCTGTTTATGGTTAGTCCAGTTGTGATTTTTAGTGGCACTTCAATGAAAGACCCGGTGGCTCGCTATTGGTTGGTGGAACACAGTGCCATGATGCTGATCGCGGTAATCTTAATTACTGTTGCACGCATCAGCGCCAAGAAATTAAGCGAAGGTGTGGCCAAACACAGACGACTCTTTATTTTCAATACCCTTGCACTCATCATAATACTGACGGCCATTGCACAAAGCCAACGCGGATTCTTTAATCTGCCGATGTAAGCGCTTTGTATCGCCATAATTTTCGGCCTAATTTTAGCTGGTAGTGAACCCGGTTTACTGATATTGTGCTACCTTTAATATGAATTGTATTTACATGAATTAGCCTTCCTTGGCTATTTCAGAAAAACAGATAAACACGTAACAGATGAAATATTGTATTGCTTTACTCTTTTGTCTGGTTGGCATCACCACAATCGCTCAGGAAATCAGCCCGCGTTACGAATTGGTGAAGATGAATGATAACATCAATACGTTGTATCATCAGGTATCTCCGGTGATCTCAACAGACGGAACGAGGCTGTATTACTTTGTAAGCAATCACCCGCAAAACACGTACGGAAAAGAGAACAGCCAGGATATTTGGGTATCCACATTGGATGATAAGGGCGTCTGGTCGGAAGGAAAACGTGTGGGTCCTCCCTTGAATCAAAATCGGTACAACCAGGTATTTAATGTGCTGGCCGATGGATCGCTGTTGGTACGAGGCGGACGCGCAAAAAACTCAAAAGGATTTTCATTGGTCAGTGCCGGTGGTGGATGGTCGGAGTTGGAAATCCCTGGATTTGGGGACATGGATAAAGGCATTTTCAATGGGGCCACTATTTCGGCAGACGCAAAACAATTGATTCTCTATTTTTCAGAAAAAGCAGGTGATAAATTCAGTGACCTCTATCTCTCCAAGCTGGAGAATGGTCGATGGACCAAACCTGTGAAATTGAAGATCAGTTCTCCGGCCGATGACTATAGTCCATTCCTGGCACCGGATCAAAAGACCTTATATTTTTCAAGCGACCGGTATTCGAAAGATAAGGTTGGCAGCACCGATATATACAAAACAACCCGGCTCGATGACACCTGGTTAAATTGGTCAGAACCCGTAAACCTGGGTCGTGCCATCAATACCCCAGTCGGGGATGCCTACTTTTCTATTGATGCGCATGGTAATATTTTCACCGCCCGTTCGGGTGCCCGGGTGGATGGGGGTAACTTTGACCTTTTTATTTTGAGGCCCCGCAATTTGAAGATTGTGTTGACGGGTACCACCTTCAGTCAAAAAACAAAATTGCCGGTTCAGTCTTTAGTAGAAGTAAAGATGAAGGAACAAAGCCCGGTAAACTTGCGTACAACCCCGAATGGCATTTTTGAGACCCGGGTGGCCGAAATAGAGGAGTACACGATCACCGCAGCATCGGCCGGATTTCTTCCCTTTACACAAACCTACAAAGTACCGCGCATCAACCGCGATACGACTCTTCACGTTGATATTTATTTAACTCCGCTGGCCAAGCAATTAGTGCTATCAGGAGAAATTCTCGATAAAAAAACGAGCCAGAAAGTGGCCGGATCAAAAGTAGAGATTTCGTACAAGCCCGACCGGTCCGTGCACTATTCCTTAACTGCAGGCGATGGAGCCTACGCACAAAATATTGATGGGTTAGGGTGGTATTTATTTACCGCTTCCGCGGAGGGTTACCTAAATGCCACGGATAGTGTGGAGGTGGCCAGCGAAGAAGTAACTCCGGTTGTTAAGAATGTATTTCTTACTCAGATTGAAGTGGGGCTTACGGTTCGGTTAAAGAATATTTACTTCGACTTCGATAAAACAACGTTAAAGTCCGAATCTTTTGTAGAGTTGGATCGCGTGGTTGATTTTCTGAACCGGAATTCATCCGTATCGATTGAAATAGCAGGACACACAGATAACAAAGGCTCCGATACCTATAACCAAAATCTGTCGCAAGGGCGTTCGCAGTCGGTGGTGGATTATCTCATCAGCAAAGGCATTGATCCAGCGCGGTTAGAGGCGCGTGGGTATGGCGAATCCAAACCGGTTGAAACGAACGAAACCGAAGAAGGGCGTGCCATCAATCGCAGGGTGGAGTTTACCGTGTTGAAGATTTAAGATGATTCGATCGAATCAAATTCCCGGTTGCATTGCTCACAGTGATACACTTTCTTAACCGGCAGAAATAAGCCGGCCAGAATTCCGGAAATGAGATAGGGGATCAGTTTTTTGCGACTGGGTTCGTAGGTCAGTTCTTTTGAATGACAAACCGGACATTGTCGCACCATCGGTAACTCTTCTGTGAGAATTTCTTTCACACGGTCCAGGTCTTTCTGAAAAATATGCAATCTCACTCCGGGGAATAACTCATTACGGAAGGGGTAGAGCGAAACAAAATGCTCATCCGATAGAAAACAGGGAATTCCAAAGGCATCCAGCTTGGTTTTTACAAGGTTGGCAGCCACAACTGTATCGTATGAGTCGAAAACAATGATTTTTTCAGAAGATTCAGCAAACTCATTCATACCCAGATTTGGGAAGATACCGAACAATTTGAAGGGAATTGGCTTCCGGTGGCTGTGAAATTTTTAAACTATCTTGTAACATCGGGTTATCCCCACCGTCTTGCCCTTGAAACGATGAATCTCGAAGCCTTTGAAAATCGGGTTCTACCTGTAAAAAACAAGCTTTTTCGATTTGCTTTCCGCCTTTTGGGAAGCTCCGAAGAAGCGAAAGATGTGGTTCAGGAAGTGCTGATTAAAGTGTGGAACGGACGCGAGCAGATGGCGGATGTGCAGAATATGGAGGCCTGGTGTATGCGCATCACTAAAAATCTCTCGCTGGATCGTCTTCGGTCACGCCAACGCAGGGCTACCGACCCGATTGAAGAAGGAGTTGAAATTCGTCACGAAACGTTAACGCCTCATGAGAGGACAGAAATTCATGAGAACATGCAACGAATAAATGAGATGATAGCAGCGTTGCCCGAGAAGCAACGCCAGGTGATACACCTCCGCGATGTGGAAGGGTATAGTTACAACGAAATTTGTGAGATTCTGGAACTGGACATGAACCAGGTAAAAGTAAACTTGTTCCGCGCACGGAATGCCGTTCGGGAAAAATTTGTAAAAATGAATGCGTATGGACTCTAAGCACATTGAAAAGCTGCTGGAGAAGTACTGGAACTGCGATACCTCGCTGGAAGAGGAAAAAGAACTACGTGAATTTTTTCGAGGCCCGGTGCCCGAAAATATGAATGATGTTGCAGCCATGTTCCGGTATTTTGACAATCAGCAAAAGCAACAGCTAACCAGTCCGGATTTTGATGCGACTTTGAAAAAGAAAATCAAGCAGCATCGTCCGGAAGGCAAAGTAGTAAAGCTGGTTTACTTCTATAGCCGGATAGCGGCAGGATTGTTGGTGGTGGTGGCGGCTACCTATTTTGTACGTCAGGAAGTACGAAAGGCATATCCGCCCGAGATTGCAGATACCTACAGCGATCCAAAACTGGCCCTGGAGGAAACAAAAAAGGCACTGTTAATGATCTCGAAAGGATTTAACAAAGCACAAAAAGAAGCGGGAAAAATAAAAGTCTTTAACGAGGCGGAGGAAAAAATACAAGGCAAAGTGCTGGACGAAGTAAAAAAGACGGACGGCCAGATTTAATAAGAAATCAATAAAAAGAATTAAAAAATTAAAATGAATACGGGTATGAAAAAGTTAATGATTGTGATGGTTATGATGGCGGCAGCCTTCGCTGTTCAGGCTCAAGGCGATGCGATTTCGAAGTTCTTCACCAAATATCAGAACGATGTGTCGTTTAGCCAAGTGAATATGAGCAGTAAAATGTTTAGCCTGATGGCCAACCTGGAAGTTGAAAATCCGGAAGATCAGGAGGTGGTAAACATGATCAGCAAATTGAAGGGTCTTCGGATCCTGGCAAAGGAGGAAGCACGCGATTCTCGGGAGCTTTATAAAGAAGCGTTGAGCATGATTCCGAAAAGCGAGTTTGAAGAACTGATGTCCGTTCGCGATAAAGATAAAGACATGAAATTCTATATAAAGGAATCGGGTGGCAAAATCAGTGAATTGGTAATGGTTGCCGGAGGGAATGATGAATTTATGATCTTGAGTTTATTCGGTGAAATTGACCTGAAGCAGGTTTCTAAAATCAGCAAGAAGATGAACATCGATGGGTTGGAGAACCTGGAGAATATCAAAGACAAAAAGAACTGATCTAAAAATTAGTAGAAAAGGGTGTATGTTTCGTGCATCCTTTTTCTTTTTGTACTCGTCTTAGTTCTAAAGTCCAACCATGAAAGCAATCTATACCTTCGTTATTCTGATCTCTGTGTCCATGGCCGGCCAGGCGCAAAGCAAGAGCTATCAGACATTAAAAGAAAAATTTTTGGACCAACCCAATGTGCACAGCTTTTCTTTTAACGGCTGGGTGGGCCGATTGGTACTTAATCTGGCCGGAGAGCGGGAATTTCGACATGCCATCAAGGATTTAAGTCATATCCGGTTACTCACAATCCCCCGCTCGGAGTTTAGCCAGCAACATGTTTCCGTAAATGGATTTAAAAGCGTGTTAAAAAAAGATGGTTTTGAAGAACTCGCCTTCATCCGGGATCATGGAGATGAAATCACCCTTTATCTTCGGGCAGGAAAAAACAATAAGAATCGTTACTTTGCATTGATTGAAGAGCCTGACGAAATCATTGCCATTGAACTTAAAGGCTATATTGATCCGGGATTGTTGAATCCGGAAAACACCCGGCTGGCATTCAATCAATAATCTATGAAAACAATACTCACCCTGATGGTGGTTGGGATCTCCCTGACAGCCGTAGCGCAGACGAAAACGACAACGGCTCTGGATGAAAAATATGAGGAAGGGCTATCCCTATTTTTTTATCGCAACACACTTCGAATGCTCAACCAAACCGATGACCCCGCCTTTGATGAGCTGATCAAGGACATTGAAAAGATGAAGTTCCTGATGATCAATAAAGAGGAATCAAAGTTCACCAGCCAGGATTACACCAACCTGTTAACCGGATATAAGGCGGAATCCTACGAAGAGATGATGAGCGGCCGGATGGAAGGCCGAAGCTTCGATGTATACTTGCGCGAAAGCGGAGGGGACGTGAAGGGGACCATTATTCTGGCCAACGACTCCACCAGCCTCATGGTGTTGGATATTCTGGGAAAGATTTCATTATCGAAAGTGCCTGAATTTTTCAAAGCCATCGATGAAAGCACGGACATCGGAAGTAAGATAAAAGATTTTACCCAGGGCACAGATTCCAAAAAGAAGAAAAAGGAACCTACCATCGATTAACTGAATTACTTTGGAGACTGTATTATCCATTCATAAGCTGACCAAGAATTTTGGAAAGCTCTGTGCCGTTAACCAACTCGATCTGGAAGTTAAGCGTGGACAGGTATTTGGTATGCTGGGGCCCAATGGCAGCGGCAAGACCACTACCTTGGGAATGCTGATGGGGGTTGTCAATCCAACCTCCGGCAGTTTCTCGTGGTTTGGAGAACCGGCCACACACCATACCCGCAAGAAGATCGGTGCCGTACTGGAACACCCCATCTTCTATCCTTATCTGAGCGGCCAAAAGAATCTGGAGCTTAATGCGATGATAAAGGGCGCTGATCCCAACAACATACCCAAGGTGTTGGAGACGGTGGAACTTACTGCCCGCAAAGATGATAAGTATCGGACGTACTCCTTAGGGATGAAACAACGGTTAGCCATAGCATCCGCATTAGTTAGCGATCCAATCATTTTAATTCTGGATGAGCCAACCAATGGGTTGGATCCCATGGGAATTGCCGAAATCCGGGAAATCATTAAAAAAATTGCGACCGATGGTAAGACCATCATTCTTGCCAGTCACTTATTGGATGAAGTGCAAAAGGTATGTACCCATTTTGCCGTGTTAAAACGGGGCACCCTCATGCACCTTGGCCCGGTGGATGATGTAGGAAAAGGCGAGGAGATTGTAGAGGTGCAAGCCTACCACGATGATCTGGGAATACTGTTGCAGGAGTTTGCAGGAAGTGCCACGATCAAAAAGGAGAACGGACTTTTTCAAGTGATGATGAAAGATGGGTTTCACAGCAAGGACCTGAACCGGTTTTTGTTCGATAAGGGAATTGTGGCGTCACACCTGGCCACCCGTAAGAAAAGTCTGGAGAAGCAATTCCTGGAAATCCTCGCAGATACAAAGCATTAATACATCACTCGGATTTTGTAAAATCGATCGTACGCATGTTGCATTTACTGAAAATAGATCTGAAGAAAATGACCAGCTACCGCACTTTTTGGGTGATCTGTGGTTTGTATTTTCTTACCCTGGGGTTCACCACCGCCAGCGGAATGGAAATCTTAAAATGGTTGGCTAGCAAGGGCGCTGAATTTGGAGCCTCCATCAACATCAATCGCATTCCGTTGTATCACTTTCCTGATATTTGGCAAAACTTAATCTGGATCAGCGGTTTGTTTAAAATTGTTTTGGCCGTGATGGTCGTAATTTCCATTACGAATGAATATCAATACCGAACCATTCGCCAAAACATTATTGATGGGTTAAGTCGCTGGGAGTTTTTACAATCCAAAATCCTAACCAACGTGCTGCTCAGTTTAATGAGTGTGGTCATGATTTTATCCATTGCCCTGGTAACCGGTTTTATTTATACACCTACCATCGAGTGGGACTATTTCTTTATGGGCGCTGAGTTTTTTGTAGCCTACTTCCTGGAAATATTTGCCTTTCTATCCTACGCCCTGATGCTGGGTATATTTATTCAACGCTCGGGATTAACCATAGTCTTGTTGATGCTTTCGCACATGATTGAAGCCATCATCAAAGTGAATATTTTTCGCTCCGGAGTAGAAGATCAAATCGGTTGGCTTAAACAATTTTTCCCATTGGAATCAATCACCAACCTGGTGCCGCTGCCGTTTGCCCGGTATGCCTTGCAGGAGATTCAGGACTATGTAGCCCTGAGTGCGGTGGCGATTGCCCTCGTGTGGACAATTCTCTTCAATTACTTTGCCTACCTGAAGTTGAAAAGAGCGGATATCTAGCTCTTCGGTGAAAGGAGTTTTACAAAATGCTTGCTTACCTCGCTGTATCCTCGCTTTAAGTAGAATTGATGGGTCGTATTCCGTTTTACGTTGCTGGTCACTTCTACCTTGAAACAGTTGTTCGATTGAAAATACTTTTCAGCAGCCGTTAAAAGTTGACTACCCGTGCCCGTACCACGAATCGATTCGTCTACACAAAAGGCGGTTATCCTCCCAATGCATTGTGGGTGATGCATAGCCTGGTAGAAGTGTAAGGAGATAAATCCCAAGGTATAACTGCCTTCTTTAGCAACCAGTAGGCGATACCCGGCTGCCTGATGGGCGACAATCCGATCCGCCACCTGTTGCACCGAAGCCGGATATCCCAATTGCTCCAGCAAGTTTGCCAGTTGTGGAGCATCCTGAAGTTGGGCGGTGTCAATCTGGAGCTGCATGTTAATTATGTGAAGGTACGGAAGATGCGTACTTTTGAAAAGCGATGGACATGGACAATACCAAATTGCTGGGACTGGTGGCCGGGTTGCTCACCACCCTGTCGTTTGTGCCGCAGGTCGTTAAAACCTGGCGGTCCCGGTCGGCCCGCGATTTATCGCTCGTTATGTTCTTGTTGTACTGCCTGGGTGTATTTCTCTGGATGATCTATGGATTTATGATCGATGAATTGCCCGTCATCCTGTGGAACATCATCACCCTGATATTGGCCAGCATTATTCTGGTATTCAAAATCTGGTTTAGAGATCAATGATCGCAACCGCAGTGTTTGTTGCTTGCGGCTTTTTCAAAACACTCTTTCCCTTCCTGATACGAAAACCAGGCCAATCCCAAGGTACCGATGGCATCGGCATAGGCGAATCCGGTCCAGGAATAGATTGCACTCGAAGCTAATAACACACACGACATATAGATGCACACCTTGGTACAGTTGGCATCGGCCAGTATGGCATCGGATTGAAGTTTCTTTCCACTTTTAATTTTACCGTAAATGAGGAAGAGCATGACTACAATGGATATCAGGGCTACCACGACACCCCAAAACGTGGTGACCGGACTTTGACCAAGGTACATCGTTACAAGCGAAGAGGAAACCAGGCCAACAACCAATAAATAGAATGAATACCCGGTGATTTTAAGAGCGGTTCTTTCAAATTCGCTGCGGCTGCTGTGCGGGTTTTGACGAATGCGAATAACCATGTATACAATTCCAATTCCTGAAATCATTTCAATGAAGCTATCCACACCAAATCCAAACAAGGCAAGGGTTTCATCTTCAAATCCAAACCAGGTGGAAATAATGCCTTCGATCAAATTATATGCAATCGTGAAGATGCCGAGGGCCAACGCCACATCGTACCATTTCTTTTCTTCCCCGGTTGACAGGCTCATCGAATTCATCTGCGAAAAGTAGGGCGTCCTGCGGTAGCATCAAATTGATTTTAGAGAAATTGTAAATACTTGCAACTTCGCTACATAAAATAGTGTTGCTTCTGCAACGATGTTTCATCGGTGCGTTCTTAATCAACAAAGCACTTCCACAAAACACATTCGGGAAAAAGTGGTTATACGCCTTGTTGAACGGGATGGACGGTGGCAGTAAATCTGATTCGAATTGGGCCATATTGACCTAAGTTTTTCGGGGATTCTGCCGTTTTGACCCTTTTTCACATAAAGGAATGAAGATTGAGCAAGAGTCTGTGAAGAAATGAAGATATGAGACGTGCAGGTTTTATCAGCAAGGAGATTTTACAGAGCATCGATATTGCCAATACCTTACAGGGGGGTATCTCCGAGCCGGCAATTAAGTTGTCGCGGTTTTCGCATGAACGGCAGATTGAATTACGGGTACCCGGTGTTTTGAGTGATCAAATGCATGTGAAGATCAACAACAACCAGTTGATTGTGTTTTACGAACATCGCATTGAATTAGAAGGACAGGTGGTTCCGGTGCCGCATGTCGTTTACAATAAACCGATACCTTACTTTATCGATGCCAACCGGATCAAGGCCACGTATGAAGACAATGTGCTGCGGGTGCATTTACCGTATAATGAATTGGCCAATGGTTTTCATCGCGAGATACCCATCGAGCGTTAATCAGATTTGCCGGGAACAAATTCCTGATCAAAGACCTTTGATACTCATCCCACCGTCTACCGAAATATTTTGCCCGGTAATGTAACTGCTTTTGTCCATGGCGAGGTAAGCAGCCAGGCTGGCCACCTCTTCCGGTTTACCAATGCGACCCAGCGGAGTGCGGGCAATGATTTTTTCATACCGATCGATTTGAGCGAGTACGGGTTCCGTTAGCGGAGTTTCAATGTACCAGGGTGAAATGGCATTTACCCGGATGTTGTCCGCACTCCACTCTGAAGCGAGGTGCCGGGTAAGTTGAATGATCGCTGCTTTGGTCATACCATACGGGGGGCCGCTTTGCACATCCAGGTAGCCCGCCACGGATGCAATATTGATCACGCTGCCATGCGTTGAATTTTTCAGATAGGGATAACAGCCGTGGGTCAGTTGGAGCATGCTGAATAAATTCGTTTCAAACAGCTGGCGCATTTCGGCATCTGTGTAGTCAACAAATTTTTTACGAAGGTTAGTGCCCACATTATTTACCAGCACGTCCAGTTTGCCCCAGTTTTCTGATACCCGCTTTACAAGATCACTCCGAAAATCAGCATTCGTTAGATCTCCTTCGTAGGTAAATAGATTGGCTGAGTTTTTTACTTTTCCCTGAATGGTTTTTGTATTGCGGGCAATCACGAGTACTTCTGCCCCCAGCTCAAGAAACTCGCGTGCTATGGCCAAACCAATGCCCTTGGTGCCTCCGGTAATTAATGCTTTCTTTCCTTGCAGCGTCCAGCCACTCATAACGGTTGTTGTTTAGGTGATTCACTCTTGACTACTAAAAGATACCAGTTTTTTTCCAGGGGCAGGTAGCCCTGCTCATAGCAAAAGAAATACACCGCCCCTTCCTTGGTTGTGTATTGACTGGTGAAGTAGGTAAAGTCAAATCCTTTTTCATTCAGCTTATCGCGATTGACTTTGGTCTTGCCGCTCGTATTCAGCTCCAGCAAAATCCTGCGGTTTTTACGTAAGATGTTTGTGACATTGTTCATGTAAACGGTCTCGTCCCGGTTCAATTTATTGTTGTAGGCCACCCGGCACTGGTCTGAGCAAAATTTTTTGTCGGATCGTCCGGTAATTTTTCCACCACACTCCAAACACAGTTTTTCTTGCTTTTTAGACATGTTTTAAGGGTTTTTGCGGGTTTTGCTAGCCGTTTATAAACGTTTATAAACGAATATAAACGAAACTAATTGATTAATAAACGACTAGCCGGTTTCCGGCCCCACACCTTTGTATCGTCAATCGGCAACAAACCCGGTTGATGTAAAACTGAAAAAATAAATGTTTAACAATTAAATCCTACAAGTATGAAAAGTGTTAGAAACAGCGTGCAGTTGATCGGTCGGTTGGGCAAAGACCCGGAAGTAAAAAGCGTTGGAAAGAGCCAGCGGGCTACCTTCTCCATTGCGACCACCGATAATTACAAAAATGCCAAAGGCGAGAAGGTGGAAGACACCCAGTGGCACAACGTGGTGATGTGGGGCAAGTTGGCCGAGATTGCCGGTCAGTACCTGAAGAAAGGTGCCGAGGTTGCCGTGGAAGGCAAGCTCGTGCACCGGGTGTACGAAACCGACAAAGGGGAGAAGCGCTTCTTCACCGAAATCAATGTAAACGATTTGGCGATGTTAGGCAGCAAGCAGAAGTAATCGCTGCTTCGCGTAAAGGAAAGGTCACCCGAACGGTGGCCTTTTTTTATTTCTAACCCATCGCGTTTGAACCAACCTTCTCTTTGCTAACTTTATTCAATGCAAACCAACCCCCTTCCTTTTTTGCTAGTTGCATCGCTTGGCCTGATCATCAGCCAGTCTTGTTCTGAAAAAAAAGCGGATCGTGTAGCAATTAACAGCTGGATCACCACACCCGATCGGTCAGCCCTCTTATCGCCAGCACCGGAATTCTATTTTGACGAAAGCGAATCATCCGCACCGGTAATTGAAGTGGATACAAATGTGGTGTACCAAACCCTGGACGGATTTGGATTTGCCTTAACCGGTGGTAGTGCGATGTTATTGAATACAAAACTTTCAACGGATCAGCGTGCAGCCTTGTTACGGGAGCTTTTTCTAACCGAAGGCGAGGGCATCGGCATCAGTTACCTGCGGGTAAGCATCGGCAGTTCGGATCTGGATGAACTGATTTTTACATACAACGATCTGCCGAAAGGGAAAACCGATGTCACGCTTTCCAACTTCAGTTTATCGTATGATACGCTGCACCTGATTCCGGTATTGAAAGAGATTCTGGCGCTGAATCCGGGAATTAAAATCATGGGCAGCCCGTGGACGCCCCCCGTTTGGATGAAGACCAATCAATTACCGAAGGGGGGCAAGTTGAAGCCGGAATACTACCCGGCATATGCCAACTACTTCGTTAAGTACATACAGGCAATGAAACATGAAGGAATTGCGATTGATGCAATCACCATTCAGAATGAACCAGAGAACCCCAAGAATACACCCAGCTTGGAGATGACGGCTGCCGAGCAGAGCGAATTTATCAAGAAGCATCTGGGTCCGGCTTTTCAAGCGGCAGGAATTACTACTAAAATCATTTTGTTTGATCACAATTGCGATCATCCCGAGTATCCGATCTCTATTTTGAACGATCCCGAGACCAGGCAGTTTGTGGATGGTACCGCATTTCACATGTATCTGGGTGATATTACCGCACTCTCGCAAGTGCATGAAGCACATCCGGATAAGCATCTTTATTTCACCGAGCAGTGGACTTCCGGGAAAGGGGAGTTTGGTGGCGACCTGCGTTGGCATGTTAAGAACCTGATGGTGGGTGCTACCCGCAACTGGAGCCGGAATGTTTTGGAATGGAACCTGGCGGCCGATCAAAACTTTGATCCGCATACCAATGATGGTGGTTGTGATAGTTGCCAGGGCGCGTTAACGATTGGCAGCACGGTTGGCCGCAATGTTTCTTATTATATAATAGGCCATGCTTCGCGGTTTGTGCCGTCCGGCTCGGTGCGCATTGAATCAAGTCTGGTGAACGGGTTGCCCAACGTGGCCTTCCGAACACCGGCAGGCGAAAAGGTGTTGCTGGTTCTAAACGATGCAGACCAGCCACAATCCTTTTCAATTCGTTCGAATAATAAGACGGCAACCACCCAACTGGCGGTGGGGGCGGTAGCAACGTATGTCTGGAAATAAACACGGGATATGAAAAGAGTACTATTATTTTTCATGGTCATACTGGGTCAATCGGTATGGGCACAGGACAAGGATTATATTAATCCATTCGGTACGAAGCCTCCGGGGTATACCCATGTGGTAGTGACAGGCCCGGGCAAAACCATTTACATTTCGGGGCAGGTGCCCACGAATGGAGCCGGAGAAATTGTGGGCAAAGGGGACCTGAAAGCGCAAGTGACCCAGGTGTATGAAAATCTGAGTGTCGCGTTGAAGGCGGCCGGGGCCACGTTTGATGATGTCGTAAAAATGAACACCTATGTTGTGAATTATAAGCCGGCCGATGTAACGGTGATCCGCGAGGTGCGTTCAAAATACCTGTCGAAGGAAAACCCACCCGCCAGCACACTGGTGGGTGTTCAGGCCCTGTTTCATCCTGATGTGATGATCGAAATAGAGGCGATTGCCGTGATCAAATAAATAGTTTTTACAGAACCCTGACTTTAATTACCTTTGCCGGAATTCTTGCTGACGGTAAGAAATTTTTTTGGTTCCGTAGTACAATGGATAGTATTTCAGATTCCGATTCTGAAGATGCAGGTTCGATTCCTGCCGGGACTACCCAGGCGGGCAAATTGAACTTGTTTTCAATTTGCCCCTTTTTATTTGCCTGCAAATCTTTTGAAAGTGAGTGGGTTAGTTCAAGGATACCGTTGACCTTGACGGTTCGATAATTCTCAATTTTGCGATCAAAGAGAATTCCACCCGGGAAGGCCAGATCCTGTAGTTGGATCTTCTCATCATACCCACTCAAAACCCACAATTCACTAAGATTCTCGCAGATTTTCAGCGCCCGGTCCACATACTTTTCAGGGTTCGATAATTTATTCTTCGATTCATCCAATTCCCGCTCCACGATGCGGATCTCTTCTCTCAGCTTTGTTCCCACCGTCTCATAGAGGTCGCGATCAATTTCCCCGAAGGCGAACCGCTCCTGCAGCGTTTGCAGTTTCTTATTTAGCTCCCCGAGCTTGCGCCTGCTGACCTCACGAATCTCCGCCCCGGACTGCATCAGGTGTTCATAGGTCAGCAGCAGTTGGTCTTTCAGCATGGGCGTCAAGGCCGGGTCCAGCTGATACTGCAGCAGCAGGTTCCGGTAAAGCTCATGGAAGGCGCGGGCACTGCGGTTGCACTTGCATCCGATCTTGTTGCACTTGTAGTAGTAGAGCCGCTTGGCCTTGACGATGTAGGCGGTGAAGGGCGTGCCACACTCCGCACAGCGCACATAGTTTTTTAATGGAACTTCAATGTTCTTATCCTGCTGCTTGTAGCCGTAGGCATTCTTCTTTAAGGCATCATTGGCCCTGAGAAACAATTCCTCCGATACGATGGGCTCATGCTTGCCCGCCACCACCTGGCCCTCGAGCAAGCCGTGCGAGAGGAACCCGCAATAGAATGGATTGCGGAAGGTCTCTGATAACCGCTTCCCGGTGATGGCCAGGCCCGCCTTGCGGAGCTGGTATGCAATTTCGGTGCTGGTCAATCCCTGCACCTTCAGCTCAAAGGCCTTGCGGATCAGGATGCCCTTCTCGTTGATGACGATGTGCTGCTCCCGGCTGGTGCGGTCATAGGAGTAGCCGACCGGCACCCCGCCGGTCCATTCCCCTTTGAGCAACTTCTCGCGCATGCCGGTGATGCACTTCTCCCGCCGCAGGTCGTTGTCATACTTGCTGAAGATGAACTGGATGTTTTGCTGTAGCACGCCCGAATGGGTGGACACATCGATGGGCTGGGTGACGGAGAGGATGGAGATCCCCCGCTTTTTCAGTTCGGAGGAAATGAAGATGGCATTGTCCCCGGTGCGGCTGAAGCGATCCAGGCTGTAGACCAGAATGAGGGAGACACCTTCCTTCTGGTTCTTGACAAAGCGGATCATGCGGTTAAACTCGTTGCGCTCATCGGTCTTGGCACTCTCATAGGTGCCCCCGAAGAATCCCAGGATGTTGAGGTTGCGCTTGAGGGCATATTCCAGGCAATACTTCTTCTGGGTTTCCAGGCTCTGGTTGGTCTCGGCCTGTTCTTTGGAAGATACACGGGTATAGATCACCACATTGTTGTTGCTGCGGGAGTCGGTTTGCGGCTTACCCTTGCCGAACTGAAGAATTTCCGGATGTTTCATACTGATGTTTTAATTGATTGTGATAGTGTTCAAACAGAATGACGCTAAGGCGCTCCAGGCTGTCAATGACCTGGTCAGCCTGTTCATCAGAGCACGCGGCAAAGCGGGGGCACTGACGAAGGCGGTCTCTTGAAATCCGTTGGGGATGATCTTTTCCTTTCACAATCATGGAATCAGTTGTGAGCGGAAAGTTGCAGAGCTCGCGAGTAGGCCCTTCACACCATTGGGCGAAGTTGAGCCCGGAAAGGTGCATGGTGATGATGGTAGAGATCGTGCTAGTGATTGTGATAATCCCAATGATACGGAGGCAGCGTCTCAGAAGAATCTGCGTAAGCATTGGCAGAAGCAATCCCTGCACGCGGCAAAGCGGGGGCACTGACGAAGGCGGTCTCTTGAAATCCGTTGGGGATGATCTTTTCCTTTCACAATCATGGAATCAGTTGTGAGCGGAAAGTTGCAGAGCTCGCGAGTAGGCCCTTCACACCATTGGGCGAAGTTGAGCCCGGAAAGGTGCATGGTGATGATGGTAGAGATCGTGCTAGTGATTGTGATAATCCCAATGATACGGAGGCAGCGTCTCAGAAGAATCTGCGTAAGCATTGGCAGAAGCAATCCCTTGATCGCCTTTGCGATCACCGAAGGTGTGCCCATGTTGGGATGAGAGGTTCTACTCAAAGCATTCATAGCAGGCCTTCATCGGCGAAGGAGAAGTATCCTTCCTTGGTCAACACGATGTGATCCAGTACGGTGACTTCAAGGAGTTTTCCTCCGTCCCGCAGTTTGCTGGTGAGGTCCCGGTCTGCCTGACTGGGCTGAACGTTGCCCGAAGGGTGGTTATGGGAAACGATCACCGAGCAGGCATTGGCCTTGATGGCAGCCACGAAGACGAGCTTGGGATCGACCACCGTTCCGGTATTGCAGCCACGGGAGATTTCCACCAGCCCCAACACGCGATGAGCCCGGTTGAGGAGCAGGACTT
>CAZAUN010000003.1:0-363221 GCA_964488465.1 uncultured Ohtaekwangia sp.
CAATTTTTTAATCTCAAACTGTAGCAGGCCTTCCCGCACAGCCGGGTCGGTTTCAATTACGGTCTGATCCAAGTCGCCCTTCATTACCAGAATGCCGCCCTCATCATCGCCAAAGGTAGCTTCGGTAACCACATTGCCGGTCTTGACAATCTCCTTCAGGTAGTCGTCATGCTTTCGCAACGTGCGGGGAGCATCCTGAATATTAAACTTCGCGATGTTGGGAATGAAGCGGATGAATTGATAGGTCACCATTTCGTACGGTTCCGTTACGGTGCAGGCCCCACCCACATGTGGAAAGTACGGCAACACTTCTACCCGCCACCGATTGGCCTCAACTCCCGGATCTGTCTGCAGCCACCCTTTTACTTGTTCTGTGGAATTCGATTTAAAAATGAAAATACCCCCGCCTCCATCAAACGGTCCCGCGGCCACCAGCTTTTCTTCTTTGGCCAGGCGCTCAATGTTAGCCATGTGGCCATCCATAATCTTTTTTAACTCCGCTTCCGGTAATTCCGCTTTATCCTCACGCTTATTCAGAAAAACAAAAATCAGATCAGGGGTTTGTGCATCACTGAAAAAGGGGAGTAGCCACAGCAGGTAGAAAAACACTTTCATAAAACTAAAATTAATGATTCTGCCTTACTTTTCGAGCGGGTGAGCCCCGGTGGTTAACCGCTTCTGCTGACTAATCAGCAAAACTCCAACCAAAATAAGCATCGTGCCCACCAGTTGAAGCCATGAAATGGTCTCTTGCAAAAAGAAATACGCCATGATAATGGTGGAGACCGGGCCAATGCTGCCGACAATAGCAGCATTATCCGAACCAATGCGTTTGATGCCCTGCACCACCAGGTACGAGGGAATTACCGTTGAAAGAACCGCCATGAGGAAGCCATAGGTATAAACAGTTGGTGAGAAACTGAATAATGATACCTCTGATGTAAGGAAAAAGTGAAGCAGCACCCCTGCTGATGCAAAACTCATCGCGTAACTATTGAATTTTGAGGCCCCCACCAACGGAATCAAGCGGCCGCTTCCTACGATGTATGCGGCATAGGTAAAGGCACAAATAAAAATAAGAAGTGAGCCCAGCATAAAATTTTTGTTAGCCGTTGCCTGAAGATTCACTTCACTGATGAAAGCTGCAAACAAACCCCCATATGTTATGATCAACGCCAGCCATTGGATGGGTTTGATTTTCTCTTTAAAGAAGAGGGATGACATAAGCAGCACCAACGTTGGGTAAACGAAAAGAATCAAGCGCTCAATGGCAGCTGTTACGTATTGCAAACCCAAAAAGTCGAGCAGGCTGCTGATGTAATACCCAAGGCAGCCAATGAATGCAACCATTACCCACTGCCTGTTCGTGAATCGGACATTGGTTTGCTTGCTGGAAGAGACAACTGCTGAAACAAGAAAAAAAGGAAGCGAGAAAATCATCCGTAAGGCAAGTAACGATACGGCATCAATTGAGGTGTCGCGGTACGCCAGCTTGACTAAAATTGCTTTCGTTGAAAAACAAACGGCTCCCAACAAGGCAATAAGAACCCCGCCTACAAAGTAGTCAGTCTTTTTCTTATTGGTCATGAGGCCTACTTCAGGTTTTTCATGGCATGATGCGCTGCGCGGGCTGCAAACGCCATGTAGGTGAGTGACGGATTTTGTGTGGAAGTGGAGGTCATGCAGGCGCCATCCGTTACGTAAACATTCGGACAGGCATGAAGCTGATGATCTTTGTTGAGCAAAGAGGTCTTCGGATCTTTCCCCATACGCACTCCGCCCATCTCATGAATATCAAGACCGGGCGCGCGCTGATCATCCCGCACGCGGATGTTGGTGAAGCCGGCTTTTTCGAATATCTCCGTCATCTGCTCCTGATAATCTTTCACCATCTTCTCATCGTTGTTATCGTAGTCCACATTCACCTTTAGCAGGGGTATGCCCCAGGCATCTTTCTCATCCGTACTTAGCGCAACGTAATTTGTTTCCTTTGGAATGGTCTCGCCCATCATATGGGACCCTACGCTCCAAGGGCCATACTTTGAAGGATTGAGAATCTCCTCTTTCAACGTCATCCCAATACCACTCTGATCAGCGTAGTTGTATCGCCCGGCACTAAAACCAGCCGCATAGCCTCTTAAAAAGTCAGTTTCTTGTTTATGCAAATTCCGGAAGCGCGGGAAATAGCCACTGGTGGGTCGGCCTCCTGAAGTTGTGTATTCCTGAAACCCTTCATATTCTGCCGACACTCCGGCCCGGTAGTTATGAAAGGCCACGTATTTACCCAACAATCCGCTATCATTCCCCAACCCATTCGGGAAACGATTGGAGGTAGAATTCAATAAAATCAAATTGGTGTTAAGGGCAGCAGCATTAACAAATATCACGTCTGCAAAATACTCCTCTGTTTGCTTTGTGTTGGCATCCACGATCCGCACTCCGGAAGCCTTGCCTTTGGCCTCGTCATAAATAATCGAATGCACCACCGCATCGGTGCGCATGGTCATGTTGCCGGTTTTCTCGGCCCACGGCAGAGTGGACGCATTCGCGCTGAAGTAGCCGCCAAATGGACAACCGCGCTGGCACAAATTGCGGCTCTGGCATTTTACCCGGCCCTGCTGTTGATAGTATTCCAGGTTGCCGGTAATGTGAGCACATCGCGCCAGAATCATGTGCCGGGTATCGCCATAATTTTTCTTCAATTGTTCCTGGAAATACTTCTCAACAATGTTCAGTTCAAAGCCGGGTAGAAATTCTCCATCCGGCAAATTGGGTAACCCGTCCTTGTTTCCGGAAACTCCCGCAAACTTCTCCACATGACTGTACCAGGGAGCAATGTCTTTGTACCGGATGGGCCAGTCTACGGCAAAGCCATCGCGCGCTGGACCTTCAAAGTCAAAATCAGACCACCGCTGCACCTGACGGGCCCATAACAACGATTTGCCACCTACCTGGTAGCCGCGAATCCAATCAAAGGGTTTTTCCTGCACGTAAGGATGCTCCTTGTCTTTCACAAAAAAATGCATCGCATCTTCGCGAAAGGCATAGCACCGGCTCGCCACAGGATTTTCTTCTTTAATCTGATTGGTGAGCTGGCCACGGTGCTCAAACTCATAGGGCAACATGTTGGTGGTAGGATAATCGCGTAAGTGCTTTACATCCCTACCCCGTTCAATAACCAGGGTTTTCACTCCGTGTTCGCAAAGTTCCTTCGCGGCCCAGCTGCCACTCATGCCCGAGCCTATTACAATTGCCTGAAACGTTCGTTCCTTCGCTGCGTCAATATTCAGATTAGCCATCGATTTTCATGGTTGAAATGCTGCTGATCAATACGGCCCCGTTGTATTCTCCGGGAATTAAGCTATAGGGCTTTACTTGCGTCATGATGTATTCAGACATCATAAAGCCCTGTATTGTGAAGCGCTTGGTAATGCGCAAAAATTCAAGGATTGTCTTCTCATCCTCATCTGTACTTTCATCTGAAATGGAAAGTCCCTGGGTAACAACTTTTTCTTTCTCGGCTTGCTCCAATTTCGAAAAACTGCTGCTTGCCACTTTTCTACTGAAGGTATTAAAACTTTGTAAGCCCTTTGTGAATACACGTTGCCGGTCTGGCTCCACACAATCATTCACCATAACCAGTATAAAATCCTGAACAGCAAGGTCCGATGCCCCTTTGAGGCTACCTGGAGGAATGATTGTATCCGCAATTTGCGCGAGTACTTCGCGCATCGATTCGGTCACGTTCAAATTTTGATAAGCGGCCAGAATGTCTTCCGCTTCAAAATTGCAGGAAGGCACCAGCACAGCCCCCCCGCTTAGAATGGCCAGGCTTTTCAATGCTTCGCGTCTGTGCATATCAATTTCTTTGTGTTAAAGGTAAAGATATCATTTCAGGGATTACCTTGTAAGCAACACGTTCACCAATCGATTCATATCCGCTTCTGTATTATACAAATGCGGGGATACCCGGATTGCGTCTCCGCGAAAGGAAACCGAAATTTTTGCTTTGGCTATTCGCCTTTTTATGGCGCTAATTTCTGTCCCGTCTGGCAGACGAATGCCAAACAGGTGCTTGCCGCGGTGTTCCTCGTCCTCAACCCAAAAGCCCGCTTCACGAAGTTGCGCCAACGGTTTTTTGGTAACGGATTCACAGTATTGTTGAATAGCACGAGGCTTCCATTGATTAATTTGCTTGATTGCTTCCAGCAGCATCGGCACCAGAATGAAATTGCTATGCTCACCCACCTCATATCGCAACATGCCCGGTTGATATTCACTTTGGTAATTAACCAGGCCAGCAAAGTTTTCACTGTGTAATCGGTTAATCCAATTTTCCTCAATTGGTTTTCCCTGATCAAAGTACGGTCCATAATAAGCCAGGCCTAATGAATACGGCCCCATTAACCATTTATATCCGCCACACACCAGGGCATCGGGTTGAATTTCGTGAACATTGAAAGGAAGTGCACCTACCGATTGCGTGCCATCGATCACCAATAACGCGCCCACTTCGCGGCTCCGCTTTCGGATTGCCCTTAGATCGAAAAGAGTTCCATCCGCCCAATGAACATGGCCCAGCGCTACTACTTTTGTATTTACGTTAATGCCTTCTAACAGACGTTCGTTCCACTGCTTTGCCCGATTCGTATGGGTATTGGGGGCTGAAATGATTCTGAGTTTCACCCCGGTATCTACCTGTAGACGTTGCCACGGATAGTAGTTGCTCGGAAATTGTTCCGAAGCCACGATGATGTTATCGGTTGCCGTGACCTTGAGATTATGCACCACGTTGGCCATGCCGTAAGACACGGAAGGAACCAACACGATACGGTTTGCTTCTGCCCGGATTAACTTCCCAAATTCCCTTCTGATTTTCTCAGTCTGGGTATAAAATTCTGAGGCAGAAACACCTGCCGGATTACGCTTCCTTAAAATCCCTTCAATTCCTTTTCGTTCAACAGATTTCAGCAGGGGAGACATGTATGCACAATTCAAATAGACTTGTCCACGCGGTAAACTGAACTTGGATCGTTGATGGGAAATCATGCTTAATTAAAATTATTTCTTCGAAACTTAACGTAATTTGTACGGTTGTTAAACTTAGGGTTACCAATTTTGTCTTAGGTTAATAAATACCTGCAACCGAACGCTATGAGGGCTGAATCTGAATCGTACAAGGGGATTGAATACGTTCGTATCTCCCACCTACCAACTGATCAACAGGAAAAAATTACCGCTAGTCTTTCAAGGGATGTGGTCATCAAGATTCTAAAGGATGGTAACATCATTGATGACTGTATTCCTTATTCCGAATACCTGCATTGGTTCGAGCAGCATCAACAAGGCTCTGTCATCAGACCTGCTCCGGTACATCCGCAGGGAATTTTTAAGTTATCAATAAAGTGATCAGTCCCAGATTCCTTCCGGAACGATCTCGATAACATTGCCGGCTGGATCGTTAAAGTAAAACGACTCCAATCCATTCTTCCAGATCAGTGTATCGAGAATGGGAATTCCCAAAGCTCTGATTTTTTCCTTATGGATAAGATACTCGGCTTGCGTCACTTCAAAAGCAAAGTGATAATTCCCGAAGGCGTAGTGTGCCGGTGGGCTTTTCTTTGACTGGGAGTCATCCGGATTAAAACATAGCAAGACGCTTGAGCCAGCCCGGAAAAATATGTGACGATCCCGTGCTTCGCTAATAATCGGCAAAGCCAAAAGGTTGTGATAGAACTGCCTGGCCGCTCCAAGGTCCTTCATATAAATACAAGTTTCTTTAATCTGTATAAAATTCATGACCACTGTTGATTATTGTTCCAAATCACCTTTACGGATTCAATCCTCCAACCGGATAGTAAGAAAAATCGCTCGCTATGGGGTTGAAAATCTGATCATTAGAAGGACCGACTATTCAAGGTCGATTTCTTACCGCCCAGAGTTGTCCACAAAGAACTGATTAATGATAAACGGTACAAATAATTGATAATCAGAAGGATAAATGGTAACATCCTGATAATGTTGACAACTATGGAAAATTGTGGAATTCTATTTAGCCTTATTTTTGCTTCCTTGTAAGTGCTTGAATTCTACCCAATTGCTTTTTTCCTTTCATGCACCTTACATACCGTAATTTTAGAAATCGTTAACAATCAAACTCAATAAAAATAACGTTTTTGCACTATGAAATCTGTCGGGTTACTGGTTTTGGGGCTTATTCTTGCTGCTACAACTACAGCTCAAATTCCTCAGATAAACCTAAGAGAATTACAACAATTGCTGACCACAAAAGGCGAACGCGTGCAGGTAGTTAACTTCTGGGCTACCTGGTGCGCCCCGTGTGTGAAGGAGTTGCCTTTGTTTGAAAAGCTTAGACTGGAAAACAACTCCGTTGATATCACCTTGGTCAGCATGGATTTTGATCTGGACCCGGATCCAGGCAAAGTAGAGCGATTTGTTACACGCAAGAAGCTGCAAAATAAAGTAGTGATTCTTGCCGAGACAGACCCCAATTCATGGATCGATAAAATCGATAAAAGCTGGAGTGGAGCCTTGCCGGCTACCCTTGTTGTCAACACAAAAACCGGAAAGCGTAAACTGGTCCAACACGAATTACATGCGGGCGATCTCGAAAAACTGATAACCGAAGTGTCTAATTAAACTATTTCTGTATGAAACGACTGATGATGATTGTGATTGCCTTGCTTGCTGTAGCCGCCAGCCCGGTAAAGCAAGGGTTTGACGTGGGTGATCAGGCCACCGATTTTAAATTGAAAAACGTTGATGGCAAATTAGTTTCCTTAGCCGATTATAAAGATGCCAAAGGATATGTCGTGATTTTCGATTGTAACACCTGTCCTTATTCTAAAGCTTATAACCAGCGGATCATTAATCTCAATCAGAAATATGCAGCGAAAGGGGTTCCGGTAATTGCAATTAATGCCAATGAGGGTTCGGGTGACTCGTTTGAAGAAATGGTGCGAATTGCCAATAAGAAAAAATATAGCCACCCGTATCTTTACGATGAAACACAGGCTGTGGCAAAAGCCTATGGCGCCACCAACACACCCCATGTGTTTGTGCTAACCAAGGAGTTGAAAGTTGCCTACATAGGCGCCATTGATGACAGTCCTCGAAATGAAAAGGGAATTACCAAGCGCTATGTTGAGGATGCCGTTGAGGCCGTGCTTGCGGGAAAATCTGCACCCATAACCAAAACCAAAGCCATTGGTTGCGGCATCAAATGGAGAAGCGCCTCATGAAGCAATGAAAAGACTTGTAAGCCCGGTTGCCCCGGGCTTTTTTGTCAACATTACCTGGTGCTCTTCCTTCTGATTCCGAATTAGTTTGTGATTTACTTTGATCCATCCGTGGGCACGGGTGGTGGCCCGTCTGGAATGTAAGCCTTGTATGTGTGCCCTCCCTTCCGTTGATCAAACTCCGAACGGATATCTTTGCGTAGCTGTTCGTTCTCAAATAAATCAACCATTGTCATGGCTAAGGCTTTTGCGGCAAACACCATTCCCTTATGGCCGATACTCATCCCCCCGCAGGCAACTACACTCCAACCATGCCAGGCGGTATTGGGCGGTGCGGTTGTTGCTACCAACGTTATTTCTGGAACGATCCAGCTGATATCTCCTACATCGGTGGACCCTCCCGTAGGATGTTCCTGGGTTTCTTTCAAGGGTTGTATCTTCCCATTCAATCCTACCTGCTCACCTCCTTGCACTTCTTGAATCTTTTTCGCGAAAGCAATTTCTTCAGCGCTGTAATTAATAGGACCCAAAACCTCCAGATTTTTTTGCAAGGCGGTGGCACCGGTTCGATTCACCAGAATTTCATAGTCTCCGGTTTGCACTGTTACTTTTGATTCCACCCCAGCGATTAGCGCTGCCCCCTTTGCGATTTCCTTAACCCTGGCAAACACTTCCTCCACACCTGTTCGTTTGCTGTCGCGCACCCACATCCAGATTTTTGCATATTCCGGTACAACGTTCGGCACATCTCCGCCCTTCATGATCGCATAATGCATACGCACACTGGGCCGAACATGTTCGCGCAACATGTTGACCCCATCGGTAAACGCTTCCATCCCATCGACTGCACTTCTTCCGTTCCAGGGATCGGCCGCTGCGTGGGCGGCTTTACCTTTAAACTCCACAATAAAATCTACCATTGCCTGTGAACTTTGAGTGCTGGCAGCAATCTCTACATCCGGGTGCCAATCGAGGCAAACATCCAAATCAGCGAATAATCCTTCCCGCGCCATGTAAATTTTCCCACCTACTGATTCCTCTGCCGGTGTACCATAAAAGCGGATCGTCCCTTTCAATTTCCCTTGCTGAATTAATTCCTTTATCGCTACGGCTGCCCCAAGGCTTCCGGCACCAAAAAGGTTATGGCCACAACCATGACCTGGCGCTCCGGCCTCCAATGCTTCTTTTGTTGGTGTTGCCTTTTGGGAAATTCCGGGTAAGGCATCAAACTCACCCATAATACCAATGATGGGTTTGCCTGATCCGTATTCTGCCGTAAAGGCTGTTGGCATCCCTGCCACTCCGCGCTTTACTGTAAAGCCCTGCGCCTCCGCATAGTCGGCTAACTCCTTGGCTGACTTATGTTCGCGCAGAGCTGTTTCTGCATAAGCCCATACTTTGTCGCTAATGGAAATCAATTCCTGCTGATGTTTATCAACGGACTGGATTACGGCCGTCTTATTTGAACCTAAGGAGTCCTTTCGCTTTTGAGCAAACAAGGGTGTAGATATTATTATTACAGCCAAGAGCACTAGAGTTTTTCTCATAGAATTAATTAAAGTGTGGAAGTTAAATAATTTCGTATCCTGATTAAAGGCATTCCAACCGATAGGTGTATTCCTGTGTCTAATGGTTATAAAGTTGAATAAATATGAGGCCCTATGTCTTTTTTATTATTGTCAGTTCATTAACATTCGCGGGTTGTAGTGAAGAGGAGATTACGAACGTATCGTGTGATCAGGCGGTTCCGGCCACCGTACGCGACTTAACAGGGTTGGACGGCTGCGGTTTCGTTTTTGAACTTGAGGATGGATCCAAGCTAGAGCCTTTCATGCTTGGCTATTGCGGTACACCTCCGTTGCCAAAAGAAGTAACTGAAAATCCGTTGTATGATTTTGAATGGGTAGATGGAAAACAGGTGTTGATTGGCTATGAAGTAGTACCGGATGCCGCCAGCATTTGTCTGGTTGGAAAGATTGTAAAAATAACTTGCCTTGAAGAGCTCGCATTGCCTGCCGAAAAGTGATATGAAACTAATAACTTCTCTTATTCTTTTGGTTTCTGTTGTTCTCATTGCTTGTAACCCGTATGATCTTCCTGAGGATGTCCCTTCCTGCATTAAAAATCTTGTTAAGAAAAAGGAACCCTTGGAGGTATGGCAATACACATCCAATGGTGAAACAGTCTATTTGATTGTGCCCGACTGCTGCGATCAATACTCAACTTTGTATTCATCCGATTGCGACAGGATTTGTGCTCCCAGTGGGGGCCTAACCGGAAAGGGTGATGGTCAGTGTTCCGATTTTTTTCTACAAGCAAAAGACCCGGTTTTACTCTGGAAAAAAGAGTAAGTTAAAACGGGGTACTGGCACCACCCCCTCCGGATTCTCCACCCCCTCCGGATTCGATGGATTTAACTTCGGATTGATTTCCACCCAGCGTTTGGGATATCACCAGAGCCTCTGCCTGTCCACTCTCCCAGGTGCGGGTTAGCAACTGCTTACTTGTAAAACCCCTTCGAATTTGCTTCAGACCGCGCATCAGAAGTATGGCAGCGACAATCAACACCACCCCTGCCATCACCAGGATCCATTCCAATCCACCCTCCAAGAAATAATATTTGAATGTGGAGACGGATAAAGCCAGTGCCAACATCCCCACGCGCAACATCACCATGTCTTTATTCTTAATCGCCACAAAAAAATACAGCATGGGGATCGCTACCGTCAAAGAATAAAATATCCCCGCGAAGGGGATCTCCTCGCTTTCAGCCAGTGACAAATCCAAGAGTTCAATACTAGCTTCCCGAACCACCCAATAGTTGGTACTTAGGTAGATCATAATCAGGCTGACCACTTCCATTACTATCAAATTATTGCGCCAAAGTGTAAGCGCACTATGCTCCCGAATCCGCTTAACACCCCAATAAATGACAGTAAAAACAAACAGGAACACAAAGGGTATCAATTGACGAAGGATTCCACCCGCATCATAGCACAGAAGAAATATTAAAGCAGCCAGGGAAACCAGTGTAGCCAGGGTGGTGATCAAATCCAGGTACCGGATAGCCGCGAGTGCAAAAACAATGACGCTTGTAATTAAAATCAAATTGGTATTGTCGAAATCAGAAAGTCCGGCAATACCGCCAATCAGAAAGCCACAGGAATGGTAGATAACGGCTTCCGTAATTCCTGATTTGTAGTGACCACGTTTAATAAACATTCCTTCCAAGAAAATGATTGACCCCACCCCATATAGAATACACAGTACTGAAAGGCCGGTGGCTCCGAGATCTCCAAATATTAGCGCAAAAATTCCTGTAACTCCGGAAAGTGCCAACAATCCTGCAACGAATAAAAGAACGCGGATCATCCAATTAGGATGATACAATGAAACGTTGTAATGGGTTTGGATTGCCGCCAGTTGGTCAGCCGTAATTACATCTTGTTTAGCCCATCGTCTGGCTTCTTTGATGATCCCCAGATTCTGTATCGCAGGTATCGAATAGGCAATCATTATCGCTTAAAAAAGGTTCTGAATCGGATCACCAGGTAAATGAATCCACCACAGGATAGAAGTGAATACCAGAACCACAACGCGGGCTCGGAATCAAAAACAGTTTCAGCCATCAAATAGGTGGTGGCAATGTAGGCCGCCAAAAAGGCATACACTAAAAACAAAAAGGATTTACGGGTGCGGGCCAGGTGCCAGGCAAAATAGCCACCTCCGTAAATCAACACTACATACAATAGATAAATGTGCTCATCGATAAATAACCCCGCAATGCATCCGCAAAAATATATCAGCAAGCCAAAGTTGTGATACGTAAATGTGAAATGCCGCTTTATTCCGCGCCTATCCAAAAATGTTGTGATTGCCATCATGACGGTAGCAAAAATGATGGCTGTCACATGCAGGTGCGACCCCGTGAAAAAATTCCCGCTATACCATTTCTGAGGCGAGATCGTGATTCCCCAAAAGGATGCAAATGCCGTAATAGCCAGTGATAAAACCCCGATATGATCGAAGCGATAGGCCGCATAAAAGAAGAACGCTGCAGTAATCAAGGTGCTGATGCCCAGTTGATCTGTCAGAAGCTCGTATTGAACTTGAAGGTAACCCTGTATGGATACAAAAAGCAGGCATCCGAGCAGCACAATATAATCGTAATAGGGAATCGGGGATTGAACCTGCTCATGGGTATACGCCATCTCGTACTTTATGACATACCAGAAGCACGCGGTCATTAGTGCGGTAAGCAGCCCAAAACTTATCACATGGCCGATGTCTCCAATATTCTGGTAGATGAGAATACCCGCACCCGTTGTAAATAACATAACCCCCAGATAGAGCACAGTGCGCAACTCATAAAAAACCGATACGATCTTTCCGGAATAGATTGGCGCCAACCAATCGTACTGTTTTTGTGTAATCAGCTTCTTCTCTTGTAGTTCTTTGAGGGTATGGATCGTCATTGCTACAGACCCAATCTTCTATTTCTTCGGTTTATTCATATAATCAAGGGTCAGATTCAGCATCGCCTTCACCCCGGTAACAAATGAAGTTTCATCGATCATAAAATCAGGTGTATGGTGAGAGGGTACCTTGTCAGGATCGGTGTCGGGCGGCATGGCTCCGACAAAAAAGAAGAAGCCAGGGATCTCCTTCTGATAAAAAGCAAAATCTTCAGCCCCGGTAATGGCATTGATAACGAGGGTATTCTCCGAACCCGCAGCCCGTTGCAAGCTGGGTACCATCTGTTGTGTAAGGGTCGGATCGTTGTACGTAACAGGGGTGCCTCTGCGAATGGTGACTTCGGCTTTCGCCCCGGCACTTTCAGCAATTTTGGTAGCTGTTAACTTAATTTTTTCATGAATTTTATCCTGCATCTCCGTATCCAATGTTCTGATGGTGCCGGCAAAAAATGCTTCCTCCGGTATGATGTTTTCGCGAATCCCTGCATTCATCCGACCAACCGTTATCACCGCAGCTTCTTTTGTTAATTCGGTTTGACGGCTAATAATGGTTTGCAAGCCGTTGATGATTTGAGCCGACACAACAATGGGATCAATGCTCATCCACGGAGTAGACCCGTGCGCTTGTCTGCCAATGACTTTCACCGAGTAGTTGTCTGCAGCTGCTAAAATGCCTCCCGGCCGATAGGTAAGTTTACCCAACGGTGTAACGGAGCTGATGTGCAGCCCAAAGATCACATCCACTTTCGGATTTTGAAGGACACCTTCCTTCACCATCAGGCTGGCTCCACCTTCTTCCCCAACCGGGGCTCCCTCCTCGGCTGGTTGAAA
Organism: uncultured Ohtaekwangia sp.; assembly: GCA_964488465.1. Taxonomy (GTDB): domain Bacteria; phylum Bacteroidota; class Bacteroidia; order Cytophagales; family Cyclobacteriaceae; genus ELB16-189. Next base: position 12,566 of record CAZAUN010000003.1, read on the forward strand.
AATAAACTTAATGGTTCCCTTCAGATCAGCTTTGTTCTTTGTAAGGATTTCGGCAACTCCCATCAGAATTGCAACATGGGAGTCATGGCCGCATGCATGCATCACGCCTGTCTCCTGGCCATTGTACGTGGTCTTCACTTTTGATGCGAATGGCAAGCTGTTCCGCTCAGTTACGGGCAACGCGTCCATATCCGCACGCAAGGCAATAACGGGTCCGGGCTTGCCGGTTTCGAGCAGGGCAACGACTCCAGTCTTTGCTACTCCGGTTTGAACTTTTAGGCCCAGGGAATTCAAGTGTGCAGCGATGTAGGCAGCCGTTTGTGTTTCCCGATTCGATAGTTCCGGGTTTTGATGTAAATGTCTTCGCCATTCAATTACCCTGGGTTCAATTGCTTTGGCCTGTTGATCCATTTTGGATTGTACTTTGGGATTTACCTGGGCTACAACAGGAAGAAAAATGGCAGCCAACATCAACATCAGGAATACTCGTTTCATAGGTTAGGTAGTTATGTCGGGAATGATTTAAATATTATTGATTCAACTATTTATTAAATGTCTCCATGTAATCCAGGGTCAGACTCAACAACGCTTTCACACCGGTGATCATCGCTTTTTCATCAAACATGAAATCTGCCGTATGATGGGTAGGCTTTACTGTCAACTTCATGTCGGCCGGATAAGCGCCCAGGAAAAAGAAAAATCCTGGCACCCTGCGTTGATAAAATGAAAAATCCTCGGCCATGGTAACAGGTTGGGTGACCACCACATTCTCCTGACCTGCAGCCCGGATCAAACTGGGTACCATTTTCTCCGTAAGGACCGGATCATTGATGGTGGCCGGATACATGATTTGGACGTCCACGCTGGCTCTGGCTCCGCCACTCTCGGCAATCTTCTCGGCCGTCAGCTTGATCTTTTCATGCACTTTCTGTTGCATGGCTTCATCAAAAGTTCTGATTGTGCCTTGCAACAGCACCGTTTCCGGAATGATATTTCTCCGGATACCTCCGTGTATGCTTCCTATGGTAATAACTGCTCCGGCTTTTGTTAATTCTGTTTGCCGGCTGACGATGGTTTGCAGCCCCTGAATGATTTGCGATGAAATAACGACAGGATCAACGCTGTCCCACGGGGTAGCCCCATGTGCTCCTTGCCCCGTCACTTTAATATCAACACCATCCACCGCGGCCATTAATCCACCGGAACGATAGGCCAACTGCCCGGAAGGAAGAAGGGATTGAATGTGCAATCCAAAAATGGCATCCACTTTTGGATTCTCCAGTACTCCCTCTTTCACCATCAACTCCGCGCCAGCCATACCCTCTTCAGGAGCAACTCCTTCTTCGGCCGGTTGAAAAATAAATTTAACAGTACCTCGTAATTCGCTTTTATTCTTTGAGAGTACCTCCGCGACAGCAAGTAAGATAGACATGTGGCCATCGTGACCGCAGGCATGCATGACACCGGTTTGCTGATTCCCAAATGAATCCACTGCTTTCGAGGCAAAGGGCAATGCATTGCGCTCAGTAACCGGCAATGCATCCATGTCAGCACGCAAGGCTACCACGGGTCCTGGTTTGGCACCTTTTAATAAGGCCACTACACCCGTTTTGGCAACGGGATACTGAACTTCTAAGCCCAGGTCTTTAAGCTGTTCTGCGATGCGGGCTCCTGTTTTTACTTCCCGGTTTGATAATTCCGGATGCTGATGAAAATACCTTCGCCATTCAATTAGCTTCGGCTCAAGCTCAATGGCCTGCTGGTGGGTTTTGGTTATTAATTTCGTATTGGTCTGTGCCCCTAATTGACCGAGGGTGATCATCATCACCACCGTCAGGTAAATTCTTCGCATGGATTTACTTAATTTTAGTCAAGGTATATAAAAAGGATTCTGAACAAAAGATTAAATCATGCGGTGGGTGAAAATTTTTAAGAGCGCACAAGAAGCAAATGCCCGCTTGCCAGAAAATAAACCACAATTACTGGTTGTTGGTGATCAGCGCATCTGTCTGGTAAAACATAAGGATCACCTTTATGCGGTCAGCAACACGTGTACGCACAATGGTGAATCATTAAACAAAGGACAAATCAATTATGCCGGAGAAGTTGTGTGTCCGTGGCACGGGTATCAATTCAACTTGCAAACGGGCCGTGAGTATCAGGAGCGATCGGCTGATCTGGAGACGTTTCCCATCCGGTTGGAAGAGGATGGTTTGTATCTTGGCCTTTAATTCGCGACAATAGCAGATCCTTTTCGGTCGTTATCCAATAAAGAAATATCGCTTGAAGATTTCAATTGCATTCCTATTACTCCTCATAACCACCCCTTCGTATACGCAACCCGAGCGTGAGAAGGATGGGTTTCTAAAAAAGCTTTCCTACACCGACCAGGTACCGGAAGGATTGCTGGCAAGGCGATCGGTAGTGTTGTTTGATGAGGCCATCCCGCTAAAAGAACTGGAAGAAATTCAACAGGGCTTTCAGCCAGCGGGAATAGATGCAATCGCCTATTTTCCGGTTGACTGGATGCTTTCCGGTGCTGACCCACAAAAATCCTTTGCTGATTATCTCGTTGGACGCAATGTTGGATTCTTGATTTTTGCAGAACGGACCATCACGAATTATACCTTCACGTTTGTTCCTTTTAATAATAAGCCCACGTTGGCTGACCTTCATGCTCCTGCCTGGCGACAAACTGGTTCGGTTTTAAAAGAAGTACTTTTGACAATTTATCGACTCGCATTAAGTAATCAGAAGAAGCAGAATTTTCTGGTCAATGATTTTCCTGAACTTGATATCGCTATTAAAATTTTCTCCGGACGCAGAAATGAAGGATATACAGGGCAGGTAAAAACATTACGGGTGGCTGTTCCAAAATTTGCTAATGAAAAAGCTGACGCAGCGATGGAACAAATACTTAAGGAAAATTTTCCAGCAAAATATGAATTGGTGGATCCTGAACTGAGCGAAGCGGAGTTAAGCCGGAGAGGGTTTGGTTTGGTGATTCGGTATGTTCACACTTCAGGCAGGCTGGCCAAAGAAGTACTGGATTATGATGTATCGCAAATTGCCAATTCGATTTCGTCCGTAGCAATGATTGGAGGCGAAGCTCAATTAAAAACAATTCCTTCTGACGAACTCGTTTACAAATTTTATATCAAGCACCTGGAATACGGAAATATATTTCTCGGCAACAAATGGGATGCCGATCAAGCCTGGGAAATGGCGCTCACCAGCCACTTGCTCTTAATGCGACAGGATCTGAAATACTAGCTTACTTTTTTGTTTCGTTTTGTAATAATCAGGGCCGCTACAATCAGCAACGCGAGAAACACATACCCATTCATTTCGTAATCCGGGAAGTCATAATTCCAGGAATGGCCCCATCCAAAAATGCCGTGAAAAATAGCCTTAAAGATGCCGGCAATGATTCCGATAATTGCTCCGAACAAGCCAGCAATCAATCCGAAAAGGCCACCAATCAACCCGGCAACCAGCCCAAATAAGCCCATGCCAAGTCCGAACCATAGCGGAAATGTTAGCAGGATGATCAACACAACTAGGATCGAACTGGAGCGGTTCATAGCGGAGGATTTTCAAATTAAACTGCCACAAAAACCATTCTAGAATTAATTTCTCTGTAAAATCGAGTCAAAAAACAGATTTAACATTGTTCACTTACAATCTGGAGTGATCAGGTGTTGAGAAATGAACAGTGCCTGATTGAAACCGAACAAAATACTTAGAGCTTAAGAATCTTATTGGTTCGGCTTCGGGTTTCCTCAACTTTGCGTTCATCTTTTGAAATCGTATCTCCAAAAGACGGAGCCATGTCCTTAACCTTCGCTTGCCAGGCTTCGGACTGAGATTGCTTTTTAAAGCACCGTTGTATCAATTCCAACATCATTGCCACGGCAGTTGAAGCCCCGGGAGAAGCACCCAGGAGTGCTGCAACGGTACCATCTTCCGAAACCACCAGTTCGGTACCAAATTCAAGTACACCACCTTGTTTTTTATCGCGCTTAATTACCTGAACCCGTTGCCCGGCTTCCATCAATTCCCAATCAACTTGTTTTGTAAAAGGTACATATTCCCGAAGGGCCGCATGCCGATCTTCCGGAGTCAGTTTCAGTTGCTGAATCAAGTACCTTGTTAAGGGCACATTCTTGATGCCCGCAAATATCATCGGCATCAGGTTGTCGAGCTTGATTGAATTCGGCAGGTCCATCAAGGAGCCGTTCTTTAAAAACTTAGTTGAGAATCCCGCAAAGGGACCAAAAAGTAACTCCTTCTTACCATCAATAACCCGTGTATCAACATGGGGTACTGACATGGGTGGCGACCCTACTGAAGCCTTTCCGTATACTTTCGCATGATGCTTATTAATCAATTCTTCATTATGGCATTTCAACCATAACCCGCTTACCGGAAATCCACCATAGCCCTTTCGCTCCTTTATCTCCGCGCGTTTCAACAAGTGCAGTGTAGCTCCCCCTGCTCCGATAAAAGCAAAGCGCGTATTAACCGTTTTCTTTTCATCAGTAATCAGATCGCGTACAAAAACATCCCAGCCCTTCTTTCCATCGGGATCCAGATCCAGACACTCCGTATTATAATGGATGGTGACCCCGGGCATCTTTTGCAGGTGGTCAATCATGCCGCGCGTTAAGGCTCCAAAGTTCACATCGGTACCCATTTCCATTCGCGTTGCTGCCACGGGTTGCTTTTTAGTGCGACCCCGCATAACAATGGGTGCCCATTCGGAAATATGATCGTGCGATTCAGAATAAGCCATGTCCCTAAACAATGGACAAGCGCTCATTGGCGCGTATCGCTTTCGCAAAAAGTCCACATTCGCTTCGCCCCATACCAAACTCATGTGTGGTACCCTGGAAATAAAGGCCGCAGGATTAGTCAAATATTTTCGCTCTACCAGGTATGCCCAAAATTCACGCGATACTTCGAAGGCTTCCCCAATTTTAAAAGCTTTGGTACACTCCACTGCACCATCGGATTTCTGTGGTGTGTAATTCAGTTCGCAAAAAGCAGCGTGCCCGGTGCCCGCATTGTGCCAGGCATCTGAACTTTCCATACCGGCACGGTCCAGTCGCTCAAAAATGTGAATGGTGAGGGCTGGATCCAACTCCTTCAAGATCATTCCCAGGGTAGCGCTCATAATGCCCGCGCCCATTAAAACCACATCCGTCTTGGGGATGGAAGGTTGTTTTGTCATAGAGCTATCAAACCTACCAAGTTATAGTAAGTGCAGTCATTGAGCAAATTCCGGATTCGATGGAATTATTTCTTCTGAAAAATAGAAACATATATTTTTCCCATCCGTATACTCAACCTAAAAATAGCAGGATGAAGAACTATCTCGGGGAATTTGAAGAATTGGTCTTACTAACCATTGCCAGCCTGGGTACGGAGGCCTATGGGGTTTCCATTCAGCAAGCGCTGGTGACCCGAAGTAACCGTGCCATCAGCATTGGTTCGTTGCATTCCACCATCACAAGGCTGGAGGAGAAGGGGTTTCTAAAATCCTGGACCGGAGGTGCGACTCAGGAGCGAGGCGGGCGTAGCAAACGCTTCTATGAACTGACTCCCTCTGGTAAAAAAGTACTGGCAGAGACCAAAAGTCTGCGCGATGAACTATGGAATCTGTCAAAAGTGAAGCTTGCCACAGCCAAATGAAACCTCCACAACTTCCAAGAAAACTTTTAGAGTGGTACAGTGGGGCTGCACAGGTGGATGACCTGCTGGGTGACCTGGATGAATGGTTTTATCTTAACCTAAAATCAAAATCACCACGTAAAGCAAAGTTCATCTACTGGCAACAAGCCATTTCGCTCCTCTTCTCGTATGCCCTTAAAAGTCGTAAACGGAATGCACAGCCCGGATACTATTCGACATCGTCTGCTTCGCTCGCTATGCTTCGCAACTATGTTAAAGTAGCTGTTCGAAATCTGCTGCAACATAAATACTTTTCTATTCTCAATGCCTTTGGCTTGGCAGTTGGTATGTCGGTTAGCCTGCTCCTGATTGCCCTGGTCAGCTACGTGCAGACCTATGACACCTTTCATAGGAACCGTGTTCGCATCTACACCCTTGTAAGTGAACGAACAGAGGGCATTGAACAATTAACTTATGCGATCGCTCCCTTTGTGTTGACTGAAAAATTGTACCAGCATCCGGATGTAGAAGAAGTAGTTCGTATTCATTCCGGGTTTCGCGAAGAGGTCAAAAGCTCTCTCGGTCTAATACCGATCCAAGGGTATTATGTTGAACCTAATTTTTTGAGTGTATTCTCTTATGAGATTACGCAAGGAAATGCCGTGCTCACATTGAGCAAACCAAATCGTATTATCCTTACTGAATCTGCCGCACAAAAATTTTTTAATTCTACGGACGTTGTCGGCAAAACATTGGAATTGAAATCCGGAGACTTGATGGAAATTGGTGCCGTGATGAAAGATCACCCCATCAATTCACATCTGAAGTTTGAGTTACTCGTGTCGTTTGCTACACTCCCGCCTCCGCAGGCTTCTGAAAGCAATCAATGGATGTACTTTGATTTTCAGTATGTATATGTTTTGCTTTCGCAAGATGCGCCTGAAGCTTCGTTGCAACGCTACTTAAATGCCATTGCAACTGATGTTTACAGGCAACTGCCAGTAAAAGTGAAATTTGAAACCCAGCATCTGAATGATATCACACTGGGTCCCGATTACCGTCAGGCCATCGGTCCCAAGTGGGAAGCTTCCGGCATGATTGTATTTGCTGTTATTGCCATGCTGATTTTGTTGCCCGCGTGTTTTAATTATACCAACATCTCGATTGCACGAGCCCTGAAGCGAGCTAAGGAAATCGGTTTACGCAAAACTATGGGCGGTGTCCGGAATCAGATCTTCTTTCAATTCATTACCGAAACCGTGATTATAACACTGATTTCACTCGTGGGCGCGGTGATTATTTTCCTGCTGATCCGTCCAGAATTTCAAAACTCTCTGGTAAGCTCCAGTTCGCTAGACTTAAGTCTAACGCCCCGCATGATTTTATATTTTCTGCTATTTGCGGTGGCCGCTGGGCTCTTGGCCGGAATTTTTCCGGCTATTTATTTTGGCAGATTAAATCCCATTCAGGCATTGAAAAACAAAGCTCATGCCGGGTCCTCGGGTATGCGCGTACGCAAAGTGCTAACCGTCTTTCAGTTTGCCTTATCGTTTGGTTTCATCCTTTCGTTGGTTGTTTTTAGCCGGCAGTACCAATATTCTCTCAACTTCAATTTTGGTTTTACCAAGGAAAATATTGTCGATGTGCAATTGCAAGGCGTGAAGCCTGAATTGGTCAAGGCAGAGTTTTCGAAACTGACGTCCGTTCAATCGGTAGCACTTTCTTCAGGGCTGATGGGATTAGATTATTCCGGCACCTGGGTAAAAAATAGTGATCAGGATTCTGCCGAAGTATTTCAAATGTATGTTGATCAAAGTTATCTGTCGTTGTTTGGGCTTACTTTACTGGCCGGCAACAACTTTCCGGAAGAACCCTGGCATCATGAAAAATTCATCATCGTCAATGAAGAATTTCTCACCTCTTATAAAATCGAATCTCCGGCTGATGCACTTGGTCGCACCTATTGGGTTGATGGGAACGAGTTAGAGATTATCGGGGTTGTTAAAAATTTTCATTTTGCCCCACTGCGGTATCCAATAGGAAAATTTTTCTTCCGTAATAAACCCGAGCAATATGTGAATGCCCATTTGAAAGTAAGTACTCAAGATGCCTTTGCCATGTTCACCGAATTTGAAACGCACTGGAATAATCTGGATCCGGAGCAAAAACTTAAAGCCGGTTTCTTTGAAGATGAATTGAATGATGGGTATCACAGTTACCTGGTGCTGATCAAAATCGTTGGTTATCTGGGGTTGTTGGCTATTACCATCTCCCTCCTTGGCTTGCTTGGTATGGTGGTGTACACGGCCGAAACCAAAGCAAAGGAAGTTAGCATTCGCAAAGTATTAGGTGCCACAATTTTAAATCTGACCTTGTTTCTCTCGAAGGATTATTTAAAATTAATGCTTTGGGCAATCCTCTTTGCCGTTCCAGTCACCGGATTGTTGCTAAATTTAGCATTACCCAAAATACAATACTATAGCGTCAATGTCACCGTCTGGGATGTTATTCTCAGTACAGTAGTGCTGTTAAGTTTAGGACTTGCAACCATTACCTCCCAAACTTACAAAACTGCTTTGTCCAACCCGGCCGAAGTTCTAAAGTCGGAATAATTTGTTGCCTTGACGGTAAAACCCTTTGTCAAGAAGGTGATCCCTTCATTTCTAAACATTTGCCATATTTGCACCTTCATTATAGAAGAACCCTAAACCGATAATGATCTTCGGAAAGAAAATCCTATGGCTTTTCTTTGTTCTGGCAAGTACCTTATGCACCTATAGCCAATCGATTGTAAATGGGAGCGTGGTTGACCAGGAAACCGGCCTTCCTGTTCCTTTCGCATCCATTGGAATCATGGGTACATCAAAAGGTACCAGCAGCAATCTCAATGGTGAATTTTCATTGGCCATCCCGGCCGGTGCAACAATAAAAATTACCTGCGTAGGATACGAGTCCCTTACGCTGAATGCGTCAGGCTTGTCTGGTACGATTAAACTCCGACCTCAAGCTACACAACTAAACGAAGTGTTTGTGTTGGCAAAGGCACAAAATCCACGCACCCTGGTACGAAAGTCCTTTGCCAATCTATCTAGCAATTACTCGAAGGAGAGTTTTCTTCAAAAATTTTTCTACCGTCATTACTGTAAAGACGATTCGGTATTCGGACGTTTGATTGAAGCCTCGGTGGATGTATTGAAACATCAAGGCTACCGGACAATTAGAAGTCGAGCCGGTGACAAAGAAGAAATTCAGGTCGCCCAGCTCAGGCGCAGCCTGGACAAAACCGTAATGGCACAAGGACATGAGCCTATCTCGGTGCACAATATCTTGCAAGCAGACCTAGTGGGCTATCAATCCCCCGTAAAAAGTGAGCATTTAAAATTTTACGAAGAAGCCAGCTCCCTGCGCACTGATTTTGAAAGCTACACCTTTGCCCTTGAGGGAATCACAACGCACGATGGGCTGGAGGTGTACAAAATCAGCTATCAATCTAAACCCGATTCCATTCTCACCACCGCAGGGTATCTGCCTGCTACGACAGCCCGTGGCACCTTATTTATTGCCATGGATAGTTACGCGCTCATCAAATCCGAAGATATAAAACAGGATGGGCCTAACTGGATTCGTACTTCGGCCTATTATCAAAAGTATGGTGATTACTATTATCCATATCATTTTGTTCGGGAAGGAGAGAGCCGATTCTCCGACAATCATGAACATTCGTTTCACATTGAATTAATGTCTGTCGAGATACAGCATAATTCAACTTCAAAAATTAGGAGCAATCCTCTTGATAAAGAATCACTGCTAAAAATCTCCTATGACTCCGCCTTTTGGAATACGCATACCGTTCTGAAAACAACACCCCTGGAAGACGAAATCATTCTTGACCTGGGTGGTGGTCGTTCTCTTAATGAGCAATTTTACCGCTATCAACAATATGAGTGGAGCACTGCTGATGGCGGAAAAAATGGTTCGGAAAAATTCAGGTGGTTTCTGGAAGATAGCCAGGGTGAACGAATCCTTTATCTGGGGTTCATCTCCAGCCAGTGCCAGCCTTACTTAAATGAACTGGAATACATGAAGCAGCTAAGCAAAGCGTACCGCACCAACATTACCTTTCTTTTGCTCATGATAGAAAATAATGAAACAAAATGGCGGGAAGCAGTTAGTCGCTATACTCTTTTTGCTGATGGCATTATCAATTACCGCATCGAGACTGGATCCGATATTTTAAGTCACTACAAAGTAAACGAAACCCCGGGCTTCATCTTGCTTTCGAAAGATGGAGCTCCGGTGGAAACCGGTGCCCTGTTTCCAAGCAACCCTCACCTGGTGGAGTATTTAAAGAAAATGATTAAACCGGTTCACCCATAATAAAAAAACCCGGAGCGTGTCCGGGTTTTTTATAATTCTGCTCTGATTCTAAAAAGGATATTCACCCTTTTCAATCACATAATTCGCAACTCTTCTTCTGGCTTCTTTCAGGTTGTAAGGATCAATTTTGGTAAAGCGCTTCAGTCCTAACAGCATTAACCGCAACTCATCACCTTCCGCAAAGGCATAGATCGCTTGCTTTGCAGCTGCGGCTGCCTTCTCGATTGCATGATGGAGATAAATTATCGCCATCTCCTTTTCTATTGCGCAGGCTTTCTCACCCCGCAAACCAATTAGTTTTTCAACACGCAGGATAGTCGATTCGGCAACATAACCCTCAATGAGCATGTCGGCCAGGTTCATGAGTACTTCCTGCTCATCCGAAAGTTTCATCATAAATTTTTGAACAGCCGCCCCCGAAACCATCAGGCCTGCTTTCTTGAGGTTGCGAAGTGCTTTCTTTTCCTTCGAAAATAGTGCGGTGTCATCACTGGCACCGAAATCCGGAATTGCCATCAATTCCTTTTGCACCGCCATGGCGGGCGTCATTAAGTCAAGCGTACCTTTCATCGCGCGCTTCATCAACATATCGATGGTGAGCATGCGATTGATCTCATTCGTTCCCTCAAAGATTCGGTTGATGCGGGCATCGCGATAGGCACGGTCCATCGGGCCTTCCGCTGAATATCCCATGCCCCCATAGATTTGAACCCCCTCATCCACCACAAAATCCAGAACTTCCGATCCGTGCACTTTCAGGATCGCACATTCGATCGCATATTCTTCCAATGATTTTAGCCGGGCTTTCCCAGGCTCCATTCCTCCGGCTACCAGCACATCGTACGCATCGTCAATATTTTGGCCAGCCCGATAGTGCGCTGACTCGGATGCAAAAACCTGGGTGGTCATTTCCGCAATCTTGTGCTTGATGGCTCCAAAGTTGGCAATGGAGGTCCCGAATTGCTTGCGCTCTTTCGCATAATTAACGGCTGTAGAGATCGTGGCCTTACACCCTCCCACAGCTCCTGACCCCAGCTTAATCCGGCCAATGTTCAAAACATTCACCGCGATTTTAAATCCGTTTTCCCGCTCTGAAAGCATGTTTTCGACCGGGACCTTGCAATCATTGAAGAAGATCTGACGCGTAGAAGATCCCTTGATTCCCATCTTGCGCTCTTCTTCATTCATCGTGATTCCTCCATAGGTTTTTTCAACGATGAATGCCGTAAGGTTTTTATCAGAATCGATTTTAGCAAATACAATAAATACATCTGCAAAGCCCCCGTTCGTGATCCACATCTTCTGTCCATTGATGATGTAATGCTTTCCATCGGCACTAAGCGTTGCTTTTGTTTTACCGCTGTTTGCATCGGAGCCAGAATCCGGCTCGGTTAAACAGTAAGAAGCCTTCCACTCGCCTGTTGCGAGTTTAGGAACATACTTCTTTTTCTGCTCTTCCGTACCATAATACAGAATGGGAAGTGTACCGATTCCTGTATGGGCACCATACGCAACCGCGAAGGAATGGCTTGCCCCCAGCACCTCCGCTACCAGCATAGTCGTATTGAATGACATACCGAATCCACCAAGGCTTTCAGGAACCGAGGTTCCCAATAACCCCAATTGGCCCGCTTTATCAAGTAATGCGGGCATGAGTTTCGGATCCTTCATGGAATCTATCTCATCCAGTCGGGGCATGATTTCCTGTTTGATAAAATCACGACAAGTTTGTGCGATCATCTTTTGCTCTTCACTCCATTCCTCCGGGATAAAAATTTCGTGAGCTTCTGTTTCGCGAATAAGAAATTCTCCGCCTTTGATTGCTTGCTTGGTTTCAGTTATTGTGCTCATAATATAGTTGATGACATAAGTTTCAAGACGTTAGATATAAGACTCCTGGCGAACGTCTTGATTAAGCCATGGGTCATTTTTTTGAATCTCAGAAGTCACTTCGTAAATTTCTTTTACGAGTGCTCTGGATAGCTTCCAAACATTTAACTCCTTGAAGTTGTGCATAGTCTAATGTCTTACTACTAATATCTTGTGTCTATCCAAGTAATTCATAAATGCCCGCTACTCCCTGGCCACCTCCAACGCAGGCCGTCACCATCCCATACTTCTTCTTCTGCCTGCGGAGTTCGTTGAAGAGCTGAACCGACAAGCGCGCACCGGAAGATCCGAGAGGATGTCCGACTGCAATAGCCCCTCCATTTACATTCAGTTTACTTCGGTCGATACCGAGCTCCTTAACCACCGCCAGCGATTGTGCAGCAAAGGCTTCGTTCAGTTCTATCAAATCAATGTCACTCAGCTTCATGCCGGCAATTTTCAGGGCTTTGGGGATGGCTGCCACCGGTCCAATGCCCATAATGCGAGGATCCACTCCGGCTGTCGCATAGCTCACCATTCGTGCTATCGGTTTCAGATTGAGTTGCTTCATCATCCGCTCACTCATAACCGCCACGAATGCAGCGCCATCAGAAGTTTGCGAGGAATTCCCTGCCGTTACGGTTCCGCCCATGGCAAAAACCGGTTTCAATTTTGACAGACCCTCCATTGTGGTATCAGCACGAATCCCTTCATCGGTAGCCACCACAAACTCGCGGGTCTTCTTTTTCATGTTTTCATCTACGTACGTCTCCTTTACGGTGATGGGAACAACTTCTTCCTTAAACTTACCTTCCTTCCAGGCGGCTGCGGCCTTCTTATGCGATTCTACCGAAAACTGATCCTGTTCTTCGCGTGAAATCTTGAATTGCTTCGATACCTCTTCGGCTGTTAAGCCCATGCTGGTATAATAAGTTGGCGTTTCCTTGGCAATCGTATAGTTCAAAGCCGTTTTAAATCCCATGACAGGTACTAACGACATCGACTCGGTTCCGCCAGCGATAATTACATCCGCCTGACCAGCCTGGATTCGTTGACTGGCAATGGCGATGGTTTCCACACCCGATCCGCAATAACGATTAACCACCATGCCCGGAGTATCGATTCCCAACGCCAATAAGGAAATCATGCGGCCCATCTGCATCCCTTGGTCCGCTTCAGGCACAGCATTGCCAACGATGAGATCATCCACCATCTTATTTTCCAACCCGGGAATTGATTTTACCAGGTGCTTGATTACCTCTGCTGCCAGATCATCCGGCCGGGTAAAACGAAAACCTCCTTTCTTCGCTTTGCCAACGCCTGTTCTGAATCCTGCTACAATGTATGCGTCCATGTCGTTATAGTTTTAATCATTTGTCATACGTCAATTGCGAAGGGGCTTACCTCCGGTTAAAATTGCCTGTATCCGTTCCAGCGTTTTTTTCTCCCCCGTCAAAGACAAGAATGCTTCGCGTTCAAGATCCAACAGGTATTGCTCGCTCACTTCTTGTGGATAGCTGAGGTCGCCACCACACATCACATTGGCAATCCACTTTGCTACTTTGGCATCGTGTTCAGAAATGTAACGGCCCATCAGCATCCCTTGCAGGCCGGCAAGAAAGAGGGCTTGACCCGTACGGCCTTGCACCTTAATGTTCTTAGCTTGCTGTGGCATGGTGTAGCCCGCTTCAGCCAAATCAAGAACCGCTTGCTTGGCATCCGCAATCTGACGGTCTTTATTCATCGACACACGATCTAGTTTTTTTAGAATTCCCAACTCACGCGCCTCTTCCGCTGAGGTTGCTACTTTCGCTGTGGCGATCGTCATGAAGGCATTTTGCAAAGCATTCAACTCCACGTCTCCTTCTTCCATGGCATCGCTTACTCGCTTTGTAAACTCTTTGGTACCCCCTCCACCGGGAATCAAACCAACACCTACCTCCACCAATCCGATATAGGTTTCGGCTGCAGCCTGTGCAATGTCGGCATGCAAGGTCATCTCACAGCCACCTCCCAGGGTACGCCCTTGTGGCGCAACCACTACGGGTATTGAAGAATAGCGTAACCGCATGACCGAATTCTGAAAGGCTTTGATCATGAAGTCGATCTCATCATAATCCTGCTCGATGGCATACATGAACACCAGGCCCAGGTTAGCGCCCAATGAGAAATCGGCACCCTGATGGCCTACCACCAGGCCGCGATAATCTTTTTCGGCCAGATCAAGAGCCTTATTCATACCTTCAATCACGGTGCTGCCTAGTGTATAGCTTTTGCTATGCCACGCGAAGTTGATAACACCATCGCCCAGGTCGGTGATTTTTGAATCGGCATTTTTCCAGACTACATTTTCACTCTTGCTTTCAAGAATAATAAAGCTTTCACGCCCCGGAATGGATTGGTATGTTTTGGTTGGGATGTCGTAATATTTTTTCTGACCACCTTCGGTTTTATAAAAGGACTTATTTCCACTCGCCACTAAGTCGTACACCCATTGATTGGGTTTGTATCCTGCTGCTTCCATTAAGGGAATGCTCTTTTCCAGTCCAACGGCATCCCAGGTTTCAAAGGGACCAAGCTCCCAACCAAACCCGCCACTTACAGCATCATCAATGCGGAAAAGTTCATCACTAATCTCCGGAATCCGGTTGCTGACATACTGAAATAATCCGAAGAATGCATCGCGGTAAAAATCACCAGCTTTGTCTTTGCCTGCCAACAATACCTTGAAGCGATCTTTCAGGGTATCAATCGTCTTGGTGGTCTCGAGGGTGGCAAAACGGACTTTTTCTTTCGGTTTGTACTCCAGCGTTTTCAAGTCAAGCGTAAGGATCTCTGTTTCGCCTTTTGAATTTTTTGTCTTCTTGTAAAAGCCTTGGCCCGTTTTATCGCCTAGCCATTTGTTTTGCTCGAGTTTAGTTACCACCTCCGGCAGCTTAAACATTTCACGGCCTTCGTCATTGACTAATCCGGCATAAAGATTATTGGAGACTTTTACCAGGGTATCCAGCCCTACCACATCCGATGTTCTAAACGTTGCTGACTTAGGTCTCCCGATTACCGGACCTGTGAGTTTATCGATTTCATCAACGTTCAAATCATACTTGCGCATGGAGTCGATCACTTTCAACAACCCATAAATTCCAACGCGATTCCCTATGAATGCGGGGGTATCCTTGCAGAGTACAGTGGTTTTACCAAGGAATAGATCGCCATAGTGCATGAGGAATTTAGTTACAGCCGGATCGGTCTTCGCTGTAGGGATAATTTCCAAAAGTTTCAAATACCGGGGTGGGTTGAAAAAGTGTGTACCGGCAAAGTGCTTCTTGAAATCCTCACTTCTTCCTTCCGCCATCAAATGAATTGGAATACCCGAAGTATTGGAAGTTACAAGGGTACCTGGGGTTCTGTATTTCTCTACCTCCTCATAAACTTTTTTCTTAATCTCCAGATTTTCCACCACCACCTCAATCGTCCAGTCATAATTTTTGATTCGGGACATATCGTCAGAGAAGTTGCCCAACGAAACACGCGAGGCAAATTTCTTACTAAACAGCGAAGCTGGGTTTGCTTTGAGAGTGGCTTCAAAGGCGCTGTTAACAATCCGGTTTTTGACAGCCGGGTGGTCCAGGCTTAGGCCTTTCTTTTTTTCGTCTTCGGTGAGCTCTTTGGGGGCGATGTCAAGCAATAGCACTTCTACACCAATATTGGCGAAATGACAAGCAATGCGCGAGCCCATGATGCCCGAACCTAATACAGCTACCTTTCGAATGGTTCTGTTCATATTTATAAGTTGTTCGTTATGAGTTGTTGGTTGATGGCCCTCCGATTTCGAATACCCACCAACGAACAACGATTTTTATTGTAAAACCTTATCGTAAATCTTATTCTCGTCAATTAACTGATTGATGCTTCGCACGACATCAAAGAAGATATCCAACTTGGCCTGAGGGATTTCCTCCCGCACGGCTTCATTGAAGCGAAGCACTGTCTCTTTCGATTTATCGCGATGCTTCTTTCCCTCCTGGGTGAGATAGATTCGCACAGAACGTTTATCAACCTTATCCGCTTTGCGGTAGATCAACCCTCTTTCTTCCATTGACTTCAGCAACCGGGTAAGGCTTCTTGCCTCCAGGCCCATTAATGGTGCAATCTTGGTTGCCGGTGTTCCTTCGTCTGAATGAATGTTGAGCAAGGCGAAGCCAATGGACATCGTTCCCTGGTATTTGGCCGCTTGTTGATTATACATGCGGGCAATGCTGTGCCATGCAGCTTTGATGTTGTAATCAATGGTCTCCTCGCGCTTCATGGGTGCAATCGATGCCGAAGATAGAAAAAATTATTATGCATGCATACTATATCAGGATTTTCTTTCACTGCCGATTGTCTTTTTTTTGGCCTTTTCGTGTGTTGATGATCACCAAAAGCTCCACAAAAGCTGACGATTTGTAAGCGGATTGGGATCATCATGGAACTCTCTTCAGCAAGGTCATTTTCCTACTTCTTTGGTAAACAGTGCATTAGCAATTCCAGCTTTATTAATTATATGATAAAGATCATATTTAGAGTTGGTCAACAATCATGTGGCAGCTTGTTGAACCTATCTAATCTTGTATCGCTAACCAGCACAAAAAACCAAGTGTTATGAAACCAACCAGAAAAATCATAGTACGAGCAGTAACGATGGCGGTGAGCCTGATGCTTGTGTCTATGCTAAGCCTTGCTCAGAGCTACAGCCTCTCGGGTTCACCCGTTATTACCATTGCCGGTACCTCCACCATGCACGATTGGACGATGACCTCCAATGAAGCAACGTGCCAGGCAACCTTCGAGATCGATGCCAGTGGCAACCTCACTAAAATCTCATCACTCGTAATCAACATTCCGGCTGAAAGTTTGAAAAGCGGCAAGGGGGCAATGGATAAGAATGCCTACAACGCCCTGAAGACTGACAAAAACAAACTGATCACCTTTCAGATTTCTGCAGCCCAGATTAATGGAAAGACCGTTAGTTCAAATGGCAATCTCACCATTGCGGGAACATCCAAACCCACCGATGTGAGCGCCACCTTTGAAGTGTTGGGCGATAAGTCGGTTCAATTTAAGGGCTCGAAGAAGATGAAAATGACGGACTACAAAGTGGAGCCCCCAACCTTCATGTTCGGTTCCATCAAAACTGGCGATGAAATTACCATCAGCTACGAATTGAAACTCGCTCCTAAATAAAACAATGAATTGAAACTTTAATTACACATAACTCTTAAATGCTTACTCTTATGAAAACTCAAATAGTTAATCTAAAAAGCCTGGTGATTGCACTCGGCTTGCTATTGACGGGGGCAATCGCCTTCGCTCAACAACCCGCTATTCAATACTTCAGACCGTACGACAAGCGTGGAATCAATGTGTTTGAAACTTCGAAAGAAGATACAGTAGTTTATGATGGCTTTAAACTTCGTTTAGGTGCCGGGTTTACCCAAGGCTATCAGAATTTAAGTCACAGCAACGGACTGAATGTTACTCCCAGTGCGCTGTATGAAATGGGCGGTGGTTTCCCGTTAGCCCAAGCTAACTTCAACATTGATGTTCAGTTATACGATGGTATCAGCCTGAACCTGGTTTCCTACATGTCCTCTCACCACCACAACGAATTTTGGGTAAAAGGTGGCTACCTGCAAGTAGATAAGGTTACTTTCCTGAACAGCGAATTCATGAACAACCTGTGGAAAAATCTTACCTTAAAAGTAGGCCATATGGAAGTAAACTATGGTGATGCTCACTTCCGCAGAAGTGACAACGGCCACACTCTGCAGAATCCGTTTATTGAAAACAATATCATGGATGAGTTTACTACCGAAATTGGTGCTGAGTTGTATTATAAAAACCCCAATGGAATTATAGCCATGTTTGGTTATACCGATGGTGAAATTCAAGGAAACATTGCAGCTCCTTCCACCCCCGATGGTGCCAAACGCAAGCCTTCACTTTATGGCAAATTAGGCTATGACAAACAAATCAATGACAAACTGCGTGTTCGCTTAACAGGTTCAGCCATGAATACCGCTTCCTCTGCCAGCAACACCCTCTTTGGTGGCGACCGTTCCGGATCGAACTACCAATATGTAATGGAAAATGCCCCGGTAACGGTAACAGGAAATGCCTTCTCCGGTCGGGTTAACCCGGGCTTCCGTGATAATCTGACAGCCTATATGATCAACCCCTTTGTAAAATTTGGTGGCCTTGAATTCTTTGGTACCTGGGAATATGCGAATGGTAGCAACGCCTTTGAAAATGGAGAAGGAAGTTCTTATGGTGAACTGGGTGACCGCTCTGCACATCAGACAGCAGCCGATTTGCTTTATCGCTTCGGAAAGACTGAACAATTTTATGTTGGGGCACGCTATATCAAACTGACCGCTACTCTGGTGGACGGTTCTTCCGCCACCAACCCTGGCACACGCTATGACGTAACGGTTGATCGCACGGCCATCGCTGCTGGCTGGTTCGTAACCCGCAACATCTTGTTAAAAGGCGAATATGTAACTCAGAATTATGACGGTTATCTTAATACCGGTCCTAACAACCGGTTCTTTGAAGGTAAATTTGATGGCTTCGTAATCCAGGGTGCTATCTCCTTCTAAAAGGTTGGTGTAATGGTTAGAGAGTTCCGGTCGAAAGGCCGGAACTTTTTTCATACAAGGAACATTCCGTACCTTAGCAGTCGGTTATGAAGGCTTTGATTGGAATTTGGGTGGGGTTGATTTTAAGCGCTTTTACGCCAGTTCGTGAGGCTCCTGTTCTCATTCACCGTTTTATTGTTCAACCCTCCAGCAAACTCATCATTTCCGGTAAAACCAATGTCAATGCCTTTCAATGCGCATCCGCTTACTGCGGCCGGGATACGTTGATCTTGCGCGAAGGTGGGCCTAGTGGAAGACCTGTCTTTGAAAAAGGGTATGTTGGCCTCGATGCCTCGGCATTTGATTGCGGCATGCAATTAATGACGAATGATTTCAACAAAACGATTAAGTCAAAAGAGTATCCTTCCATTTCCATTGATTTTATTTCGTTCGAGCGAGTACCCGTGTACGGCTGCACGGAAGAGCGTTTTAAGGGTAAATTGAGAATTTCGTTGGGGGGCGTCACTAATTCCTTTGACGTAGACTGTTCCATCGAAGCGAAGAGCAATGGCTTGATTCATTTAAAGGGGGGGCGGAATTTTGTGTTTTCCGATTTTAAGCTGCAGGCTCCCACCCGCATGATGGGGATGGTGAAAGTAGCCGAGTCGCTGGATGTAAATTTTCATCTCATTTTGATGCTGGATCCGAACTCCTGAACAAACCCATCCGGCAACCTGTTTAATCCTACCGCGTGAAGTATAAGTTATTTATTGGAAAGATCTCCGGAATAAAAATTTTCGTTCACTGGACGTTTGCCCTGCTGATTGCCTATGTCGTTTACAACGATATAAAAGCCGGTTTAGGGACCACCGAGATCCTTTGGTCAGTGGCATTCATCTTTGCCTTGTTTGGATGTGTTACCTTACATGAATTAGGTCACTCGCTTACCGCACAACGCTATCACATTAAAACCCGCGACATTACACTGTTGCCCATTGGAGGGGTTGCAAGCCTGGAGGCCATTCCAGAGAAACCGAAAGAAGAACTGCTGATTACGTTAGCCGGACCTTTAGTCAATGTAGCCATTGCTCTGCTATTGCTGCCATTTGTACACTGGCCCGAAACGGCAGAGGCCTTACAGGGGCTGGGCAATGTAAGCGGTCAGAATTTTATCATGTCCCTATTAAGTGTGAATGTATCGTTGGCCGTATTCAATATGATTCCGGCTTTTCCAATGGATGGCGGCCGGATTTTACGGGCTTTGCTGGCCTATAAACTGGATCGCGTAAAAGCCACCCGCATTGCAGCAGGCATCGGGCAGGCTGTCGCTGTGGTTTTTGTAATCTTGGGATTCTATGGCAATCCCTTTCTTGTTTTTATCGGAATTTTCATATTTCTGGGGGCACAAGGAGAGGCCCGGTACGCAGCCGGCCGGGCTTTGGTGAAGGGCGTTACCTTGCAACAAGTGATGATGCGTGAAATTCCGGCCCTGGAATCCCATCTTACCATTCGTGATGCGGCTCAACAATTATTACAAGGACAAAACAAAAATTTCATTGTGCTCTCCCATAATAAGCCCGTGGGAACGCTTACGCATAGCGATATCATAAAAGCGCTGGGGGAACAGGGAGAGAATGCCTTGGTAGAAAATGCAATGGATAAAGAACTAATTTCCTTGCCAGCCAACACCTCGCTGGAAGATGGGTTAAAACAATTACAATTAAGTCGCAAGCCGCTTGCATTGGTTACAGATCAGGGAAGAATGATTGGCATTGTGGATGCTCAGAACATTGCTGAGTTTCTGTTGATCAAACAAGCGCAGAAAAACTGATCAACAAATGCGGGGTAGTTGTTCTCCGGGCAACATCGTTACCACTCTTCGACCACCAATTTTACTTTTTAATACAACCTGTCCGGGATGAACCGAAACTACTTCTCCGATGATGGCGGCTGTTGAAAATTCGGTTCGCAGAATCTGTAAGGCCCGTTCAGAAAATTCAGGCGATACGATGGAAATAAATACTCCTTCGTTGGCTACATATAATGGATCTAACCCCAGCATTTCACAAGCACCTTCCACTTGCTCATCCATGGGAATTTGGCTTTGAACCAATTCGATGCCCACTCCTGCCTGACTTGCCACTTCATGGAGTACAGTAGCCACACCGCCTCGTGTTGGATCCCGGAGAAAGTGAATCGCCTCCCCACATTCATCCAATAACTTTCTCACAATAGTATGGAGAGGTCGGGTATCACTGGTGATACTTGTTTCAAATTCGAGACCTTGCCGCACGGACAGGATGGCCACCCCGTGTTGAGCGATGGAAGCATTTACCAAAATCTTATCGCCCGGCTGAATTTGTGAAAAGCGGATTTTTGCGTGTGGGTGAATTGTACCGATGCCCGAAGTGTTGATAAAGAGCTTATCGCCTTTACCCCGCTCAACAACTTTTGTGTCACCCGTTACGATCGGAACACCCGCTGCTTCGCTGGCCTTTTTAATTCCCAGGAGTACTTCCCAAAATTCATTCATGGGAAGGCCTTCTTCGATAATAAAAGCCAGGGAAAGATACTGAGGCATGGCACCGCACATGGCCACATCGTTGATGGAACCATTTACCGCCAACTCGCCAATGTTTCCGCCTGGAAAAAAAATCGGTGCGATTACGTAACTATCCGTACTGAATGCCACCGGGCCCGATAAGTTCAGACGGGCACCATCGTGTTGCTCATTGAGTAAGGGGTTCTTCAAAATGGTAAACACCCCGGCTTCTAACAAGCGATGCGTTAATAACCCACCGCTTCCATGACCTAATGTAATTATCTCAAAATCCAACTTGGGAAGCGGACAATTCAGTTGGACGGAAAGCTTGGTCGAATTCATTGATTTAACTTACCTATAAAAATATCGAATGGCAATGAATCTCTGCCTTCGTTTCTTCTGGACTACCCCTCTTCAACCAGATTACTATTTGAATAGTGATAATACGCTGCACAAGATCCCTCGCTGCTTACCATGGGTGCTCCTTGCGGGTGCTCTGGGTTGCATGCGTGACCAAATAAAGGACAGTCAAAAGGTTTTCTCTTTCCCTTCATAATTTCTCCGGCAATGCAGTTTTTATTCTCCCGCTCTTCTATCGGCTGCAGTTTAAATTTTATTCGCGCATTGTATGCACGAAACCGATCGTTCACCTCCCAGCCGCTGGAAGGAATGGCGCCAATGCCCCGCCAATCGCGATCGGACACATCAAATACCTGATCGATCGTGTCTTTCGCCAATTGGTTACCCTCACGCTGAACCACTCTGGCATATTGATTCTCCACGATGGCTTTTCCCTGCTCCAGTTGCCGAATGGCCATGTAGATTCCTTGTAGCAAATCCACCGGTTCGAATCCGGTAACAACAATCGGCACTTTGTATTTCTCTGCAATGGGATAGTACTCATCAATTCCCATGATGGTACACACATGGCCGGCCGCCAGAAAAGCATTCACGGTGGTTTCGGGATCGGTTAGAATTGCTTCCATTGCCGGGGGCACCAACACGTGCGATGCCAGGATGCTGTAATTGCTGATCCCTGACTTTGCAGCGTGAATAACCGAAAGTGCATTGGCCGGTGCGGTGGTTTCAAATCCTACGGCAAAGAATATCACTTCTTTGTTCGGATTATCGATTGCCAGTTTTACGGCTTCTAACGGAGAATAAACCATTCGCACATCACCACCTTGAGCCTTTACTTCCAACAAACTCGATTTTGAACCTGGTACACGCAGCATATCTCCAAACGAACAAAGAATTACTTCCGGACGGGTGGCCAACATAATGGCTTCATCGATGATGCTGATTGGGGTTACACATACCGGGCAACCCGGACCATGAACCATTGTAACTTCTTTCGGAAGCATTTGTAAGATCCCATTTTTCACCAGACTGTGCGTCTGGCCGCCACAAACTTCCATAATTGTCCAGGGGCGAGTAACCAACAACCTGATCTCATGGATCAACTCCTTGACAAGTTCGGCATCGCGGTATTCGGTTAGGAACTTCATGTATGATGCTGGTTACGATAGAACCAAATTGCCAAATACAGAACTCCGGTCAAGAAAAGCGGCCCCGAGATTGCTAAAATCCAGGGAAGAAAATCCCTTGCCATATAGCCATAGATCAGGCTCAGCAACACAAAGGCAATCCCAATCATCCATTCCCTTTTCCAGAAAAGTATCAAGATAATAAGTATGATAAACGTAGGAATCAAATGCATAAAAAGGTCAAAGATCAATTGCCCTAAATTTTTCTCTGTCTGAAATACATCCAGTGCAAACATGCTGATGAATACCACGAAGAGTATGGCAAGCACCCTTGGTATCCAGATCAGCCATTCTGTATTTTGCGGTTTCACGTTCGTCTGGTTTTATTTTCTTCTGATGTCAGGTCATTCAATTCGCCAATCTGACGGATATACTCAAACGTTTTTAGGGCCTCCTCTTCATCCACAATACTAATTGCTACGCCCACATGCACCAGTACATAATCACCAACCTGAGCGTGAGGGACCATCGACAAATTAACTTCCTTCATAATACCGCCAAACGAAACCCTTCCAAACCGAAAAGTATCATCCAGTTGTCCGGTGATGGCGGTTAGTTTTCCAGGAATTGCAAGGCACATATCATGCGGTGATTAAATTCTCTTCCATTTCAATCTGATAATGTGATTGATTCCAGGCTGCCCAGGCCATTTGACCGAGGCAAATGCCTTCATCATTGGCCGAAAGTTCAACTGGGAAATACAATTGAGCTTGGTCCTGTAATCTCTCTTCGATCAACTCCACCAACAGCCGGTTCTGAAAAACCCCACCACTCAAGGCTATCTTTTGTATCGCAAGCCGGCTTGCAATATCAAAAATGGCATCCGCCAGCCATGCGTGGAACTTAAATGCAATTTGCTCACGCGGAATACCCGATTCCCGATCCGTAAGGACTTGTTGCATGAGGTTCGCTACACTTAGTTCATCTCCTTCCCAGGCTACCTCGTATCGCGACAAACAGTGTCCGTTTGCTGCCACTGTTTCCAGGTGCATGGCAGCTTCTCCCTCGTAGGAGTTGTAATCAACGATTTCCAGTAGGGATGCCACCGCATCAAACAGACGGCCCATGCTGGATGTTTTTAATTTTGGTTTTGATTGAAACCATTTTTGGTAATACCCCCATTCTGTATTCGAAAATTTCTTACGAAGGATCGCATCCCTTTCATCCTTCAACGAATGGCAGGCTGATAATGCTGACAACCTGGGTTCCCGGGCCATCAAGTCGCCAGGCGTAACAGGGAAATAGTGAAGGTGGGCAACACGGTATAATTTGTGCCGTTGATACTGAAAAAACTCACCGCCCCAGATCTGACCATCCTCGCCAAAGCCCGTGCCGTCCCAAACAACACATAATACAGACTCATGTGAGTCTAACAATTTATTCTCAGCCAATACCGACCAGGCATGTGCCGGATGGTGAAAAATTTTCTCTACCGGAATTCCCCAGCGGGTGGCCAATTGATTTCCTAGTTCTGAAGAAAAATAACCCGGGTGGGCATCAACAAGAATGCGTTGGGGTTTGATCCGCAGCAAATCCATCATGTGATGGATGGCCCGCTGATAATATTGTTGACTCTCATAACTCTCAAGATCACCCAGGTATTGACTGATGTAAACCCGACCATGTGCTTGCAGGGCAAAGGCACTTTTCAAGTCAGCGCCCATCGCCAGAATACATTCTTGTGTTGGCTCTACGTTTAGATTCAGAAAAGCAGGAGCAAATCCGCGCGATCTGCGAATCATCAAACGGTTATTGTTGGTAAATCGCAGTACACTGTCGTCCTGCGAAATTTCGATTGATCGATCGTGTATAACTATGGCGTCAGCGATTTCCATCAATTCTTCGAAAGCGTGTTGATCTTCATAGATAATGGGCGACCCATTTACATTTCCACTGGTTGCCACAACAGGTTTGCCCCAGGCTTTCAGTAAGAGTTCAAACATGGCCGTATAAGGAAGCATGGCGCCAATCTGCTCCAATCCAGGCGCTATTTTGTTCAAACAAATTCCAGAACCTTGATTTTTCTTTGCCTTCAGCAAAACGATTGGGCTTTGAATGCTGGTTAATGCCTTTTCCTCCGGCCCGCTGATGATTGCATCCTCTCGTAGCGACTCAACATTCGGATACATCAAAGCAAATGGCTTTGTAGGTCGGTGTTTTCGATCCCTTAGATTTTGTATAGCCTCGGGATTGGTAGCGTCTGTGATCAACAAATATCCCCCGATGCCCTTTACAGCAACGATCTTACCCGATGCCAGATAGGAAAGCAATCTTTGCTGACATTCGTTCCAGTTCCTGGAAATTATCTTACCCCTTTTATCGAGCAACTGAAGTGGAACGGTACAATCCGGACAAGAATTAGTTTGAGAAAAATGCCTGCGATTGAGTGGATCATGATATTCCCTGGTACAAGGCAA
The DNA here is from genome assembly GCA_964488465.1 of uncultured Ohtaekwangia sp. Taxonomy (GTDB): domain Bacteria; phylum Bacteroidota; class Bacteroidia; order Cytophagales; family Cyclobacteriaceae; genus ELB16-189. Next base: position 37,611 of record CAZAUN010000003.1, read on the forward strand.
ACACATTTCAAATTCTTCCATGGCTGTGGTGTGCCGATCATACGGTAAGGACCTTAGAATGGAATAGCGTGGCCCGCAGTGAGTACACGTAGTAAATGGGTATTGAAATCGCCTGTTCTCGAGACTTGTAATTTCCTTCCGGCAATCGTCACATAACCCCAGATCAGGTGTGATCACCATGTCGGGTTTGCCAAGGGGATTGCTCTCCACAATTTGAAAGTCCTGTACCTGAAGGGGGTCAATCTCTCTGCATGCGAATGCGGTAATGTGTGATTCAACCGGGGCCTCCATCCGCAACCTGGTAAGAAAAAGTTCTGTCTGGCTCGCTTCGCCTCCAGCTTCGATATGTACGCCATCAATATCATTGCGCACCCAGCCTTTTAACTGAAGCTCATGAGCAAGTTTAAAAACAAAGGGTCGAAAGCCAACCCCCTGCACCATGCCGCTAATATGTACATGCACCCATCTCATACCCGTACCAAGGTGTGCTCGGCATTTATTTTCTTTAACCATTCATACCAGGCCGCCAAACCGTCTCCGGTTGTGCAGGAGAGTTCAATAAACTCCATGTTGCGATTTATCTTTCGGGCATAGTTCTTAACTTGCTCAACATTAAAGTTTACGTAGGGCAATAAGTCAATCTTATTGATGATGCAAAGCTGACTGGAGGCAAACATGTCCGGATATTTCAGTGGCTTGTCATCGCCCTCTGTGACACTGATAATAACTACGCGTTTTTGTTCGCCCAAATCGAACATGGCCGGGCATACGAGATTGCCAATATTTTCAATAAATAAAATGGAATTCTCGGTGAGATTAAGTTGTGTGATCGCCTCATGAATCATTTGTGCGTCTAAATGACAGCCCTTCCCGGTGTTAATCTGTACAACAGGAACCTGGGTAGCCGCAATGCGGTCGGCATCGTTGGATGTCTGCTGGTCGCCTTCGATCACAAAAAAATCAATGTCTGATTTAAGGTCCCGCAAGGTTCTTTCCAGCAAGGAGGTCTTGCCCGAGCCTGGAGAACTCACCAGGTTTAATGCAACGATATTGTTAGTCAAAAAAAAGGTTCGATTTTCTTGTGCCAGTTCCTTGTTCTTCCACAAAATGTCTTGTTCTACCTTGACTTCTTTGCGAGCGCCTGGTATTGGAATTTCAATGCGTTTTGAAAACTGCACCTCGTTCCAATTCACATCAGCAATCGGCTCGACTTTATGAATTGAAATCTTTGAGTCGCTATCGCATCCACAGGTGGCGCACATGGTCGTTTAAATAATTAGGTAATACATTAGTTCAACACCATTGATTTAATCTGTAATTCCTTGCCCTGAATAATTTGTAATAGGGGCTCTCCGCACAGAGGGCAAACATCAAACAGTTCCTTAATTTGAAATTCGCAATCACACTCCAGACATTTTGCCTTTGCCGGCACCTGAATAATAGTTCGCTTTGCTGCTTGCAGTACCGTGTCTTTCACGCCCGCCTCCCAGGCGAAATCCAATGCATGTCTGTCCACACCCGACAAGTCTCCAATCACCAGATCGATGGATTCAACTGTTTGAGCGTGGTGTTCCTTCACCTTCTGCTCAGCCGTTTCCACTATGCTCATGACTATAGAAAGTTCATGCATATCGTGGGGGGTTATTTATTTGCTTTGCCTGGATCGAACAACATACTGGCGATAGGCCAATATCAAAATCACCGAAACAACTACCGTTAACGCTAATGGTATGAAGTGCTGCGGGTTTGTTACATAATGTCCGGGGCTCAGCGGGCTTTCATTTCCATGTCCTGGATGTGCGGAGGCTAATGCTGGTAACAAGAGGGCCGAAATCAGAGCGAGTTTCGTTACAAATGATTTCATAGGAATATTTTTTTGTGAATTCTAAAGTAGAGATTCAGCTGGAAGTTAAACCTGACAAAAGTCAGTGCCCTAAATGAATTAAATCATGCGCAGAAAATATTTATTCAGGTAAGCTTGTCCACTGTTTTCGCATAAAATTTTCAGCTTCCTCTCTAGATGTATTCTAAATAACATCAACATGCTTACCGAAACTTCAACTCAGCGAAAAACTTATTATGAAGAGTTACGGGAAAAAGGGTATTCCCGCAGAGACTTCATGAAGTTTTGTACCATGATTGCCGCCTACATGGGCTTGCAATCCAGTGGGGCAGCTCAGGTAGCCGAAGCTTTAAAAACCAAGCCTCGAGTGCCTGTCATCTGGCTTCATTTTCAGGAATGCACCTGTTGTAGCGAATCCTTTATTCGTTCTTCACATCCCATCGTTGCCGATATCATTCTGGATAAACTCTCGCTCGACTACACCGAAACCTTAATGGCCGCAGCCGGTCATCAGGCAGAAGAAGCCATGCAAAAAACTATGAAGGAATATTATGGCGAATATGTGTTGTGTGTTGAAGGCTCCGTGCCGGCAGGTGCGGATGGTGTGTATTGCATGATCGGTGGTAAATCCTCGTTGGACATTTTAAACGAGGCAGCCGAAGGGGCAAAGGCTATAATCTGTTGGGGAAGTTGTGCCAGCAACGGTTGCGTACAAGCCGCCAAGCCAAACCCAACCAAAGCCACACCGATTCATAAGATCATTAAAGGCAAACCGATAATCAAAGTGCCGGGGTGTCCACCCATTGGCGAAGTGATGGCCGGCACGCTGGTACACATCATTACGTTCGATACACTTCCTGCATTGGACGGTACGGGCAGGCCCAAAGCGTTCTACTCAAAACGAGTTCACGACAGTTGCTATCGCAGACCCTACTACGATGCCGGAATGTTTGTTGAAACCTTTGATGATGAAAATGCGAAGCGGGGGTATTGCTTATACAAAGTAGGGTGTAAAGGCCCCAGCACCTACAACGCCTGCGGAATAATGAAATGGAACAACGGCACAAGCTATCCGATTCAATCTGGGCATGGTTGCTTTGGCTGTAGTGAAGAAAGCTTCTGGGACAACGGCCCGATTTACGAGCGGATGGTGAATGCCGGAGGTTTTGGAATAGAAGAGAATGCCGATAAAGTGGGTCTTGTAGCACTGGGTGTAACCGCTGCCGGAATCGCAGCACATGCCGTGGCTACCAATTTACGTAAGCATAAACTGGTAGAAGACCTCATTGCAGAAGGAAAACAATCAGAACAAGAACTTAAAAAAGATTAACCATGGCACGCATCGTTGTGGATCCTATTACCCGCATAGAAGGACACTTGCGGATTGAAGCAGAAATTAAAGATGGAAAAATAGAGGAGGCTTACAGTTCGGGCACCATGGTACGCCTGATTGAAGAGATTTTAAGAGGACGCGACCCCCGCGATGCCTGGGCGTTTGTCGGCCGGGTGTGTGGGGTTTGCACAACTGTGCATTCACTTGCTTCCATTCGTGCCGTTGAAGACGCGCTGAATATTACCGTGCCGCCCAATGCTGAACTCGTGCGTAACCTCATGTTTTGCGCGCAGAACATTCATGATCATGTGGTTCACTTTTATCACCTGCATGCCTTGGATTGGGTGGATGTAGTGAGCGCTTTAAAAGCCGACCCAAAAAAAACTTCTGAAATCGCCCAAAGCATTTCTCATTGGCCAAAAAGTTCACCCGGTTATTTTTCCGATTTGCAAAAGCGTTTAACAAAGTTTGTAGAGAGTGGCCAACTTGGAATTTTTGCCAATGGATATTGGGGGCACCCAGCCTACAAGCTGCCAGCTGAAATTAATCTGATCGGGGTTGCGCATTACCTGGAAGCCCTGGAATTGCAGAAAGAAATTGTAAAAGTGCATACCATCTTTGGTGGTAAGAATCCACACCCGAACTTTCTTGTAGGTGGCATGGCCTGTTCGATCAGTCTGGATGATTCCAGTGGCATCAATGCGGAGCGATTAGCGTATGTGCATCAGCTGCTAAAGCAAGCAAAAGAATTTGTAGAACAGGTTTATATTCCGGATCTGCTCGCCATTGCTCCCTATTATCTCGATTGGGGCGCCATTGGTGGTGGATTAGGTAATTACCTGGTGTATGGTGATCTCTCCACCTCAGGGTACCGCGATGTTGGAAATTATAAGTTTCCGGCTGGCGCCATTCTCAACAAAGATCTCAGCAAGGTTCACGAAGTCGATCTTCGTAACGATTCGGAAGTACAGGAGTACATCGCTCATAGCTGGTATGAATATGCAGGTGGCGATGAGGTAGGCTTACATCCCTGGAAAGGAGAGACCAAATTGAATTACACAGGTCCCAAGCCACCTTTCGATCAGCTCAACATTGATGAGAAATACAGTTTTCTGAAAACCCCGCGGTGGAAAGGAAACGCCATGGAAGTAGGTCCGTTAGCGCGTGTTTTAGTTGGGTATGCCAGCGGCCGCGAAGATTTTAAGGAAGTTGTTGATAGCACGCTTGCAAAACTTAATGTTCCGGCTGCTGCCTTGTTCTCAACCTTAGGTCGCACGGCAGCGCGTGGACTTGAAACTATTCTTGTTTCGCAATGGGCTCTTGAGTTCTACGATCATCTGATCTCTAATATCAAGAGCGGGGATACCCGCATGGCCAGCATGGAAAAATTCAAGCCCGAAACATGGCCGGCATCGGCAATGGGGGTTGGACATACCGAGGCTCCCCGCGGGGCGCTTGCCCATTGGATTGTGATCGAAGATCAAAAAATAAAAAATTATCAGCTAGTCGTTCCTTCTACCTGGAATGCCTCTCCACGCGATAAAGAAGGTAAATCATCCGCCTACGAAGCAGCTTTGAAGGATACGCCTGTTGCCGATCAAAACAAGCCTGTGGAGATCCTTCGCACCATACACTCCTTTGACCCGTGTCTGGCTTGTGCCGTACACTTGTATGACGAGGAAGGTAAACATATTAGTAAAGTTCAGGTACTTTAATATCAGGGTTATGAATAGCACCACCGTATCAACAAAACCCCATTTGCTGCGAAGAGTGTTTGTATGGGAATTGCCTGTACGATACTATCATTGGATTAATGCCGGCTGTATTCTTGTGTTAATTGCAACAGGATTTATTATTGGAGATCCTCCCGCCATTATGACCAGCCGGGAAGCGTACTCCAGCTATTGGTTTGGGACCACGCGGTTCATTCATTTTGTGGCCGCCTATGTCTTCCTATTTAATTTCCTGTTTCGGATCTACTGGGGGTTTGTCGGAAACAAGTTTGCCAGTTGGAGAAACTTCATCCCTACCAACCGGCAGTATTTTATTGACATGTGGAAAATCTTGAAGTCGGACATTTTCATGACCAAAGGATATGATATCCATACCATTGGGCATAACCGACTGGCTGGGTTCATTTACTTTCTCACGTTCATCGCGTTTGGAATTCAGTGTCTCACCGGGTTTGGTTTGTATTCAGCCATGAGTGATTGGTGGCTACCTAATTTATTTTCATGGGTACCGGCCTTTTTCGGGGGTGACTTCATGCTGCGCACCATTCACCATTGGGCCATGTGGTTCTTTATCCTGTTCACCGTGGTACATGTGTACCTTGTTTTCTATCATGATTATGTTGAAGGCCATGGCGAGATTTCATCCATGGGCGGTGGCTGGAAATTTATTGATGAAGAAACTTTTGAAAAGAATAAAGAGGAGAAAAAATAAGCCATGCCATCATCATCTCTGTTGATTCTGGGGGTTGGTAATTACCTCATGGGCGATGAAGGCTTGGGTGTACATCTTGCAAAACAGTTACAGGAAGAACTGGAGCCCGGCCTGGCCGATGTAATAGACGGAGGCACAGCCGGGTTTCAATTGATGGAGTACCTGGAATCCTATCCAACAGTAATCCTCGTTGATGCTACGTTGGATGGAAAACCAGCGGGAACCATTCGAAAAATTCAACCCCGGTTTTCAAGCGATTTTCCAAGCGCCATGAGCACGCATGAGATAGGATTGAAAGATTTGGTGGAGGGGCTCACCTTGCTCAACCGGTTACCGGAAATTCATCTCTTTGTTATGTCTATTGAAAAAATACAACCACTGTGTACCGAACTATCGCCAGAAATTAGTGCGGCTCTCGGTGAACTAAAACAAACTATAGTGCAACTTGCAAAGAGTCTTGTCGCAGTACCCGGCTAGATAAGTTTACTTTCTGATTTTATCAAGATACAATTTCGAGGCTTGCTCCACCCACCGATCGCGTTCGATGCGGCCGGGGAAAAATTTGATGCTGGCCGAAATTTGCTCAATTAACTCGGGGGTAAATTCACTAATCTCTCGGTAGCTATGAATGCCTATTTCATTAAGTCGCTTTTCAATGCCTGGTCCTATTCCATTGATTACTTTCAAGTCGTCTTTTTCCTCCGCGGCAATTTTTAATACCCGCTTTGCCTCGGGATCGGTCTCTTTTTGAGCCTGTTTCTTGTCTTTGTCTTGTTCCTTACTCTGTGTGTGCTCAATTCGTTTTAATTCAGATTGGGCAATGGAGAACTCTCCACGCAACTGATTAATTGATTCAACCTCTTCATGCAGCTTCTTCTTGGCCTCTTCCAGCTCAGTTTTAAGTCGTTCGTTGTCACGCGAAATGGTTAAAAAGTCCTGGCGGAATGTTTCGCGTGCTTTGGTCAGTGTTATCTCCGCTTTTTCGATTTGCTCTCTGTATAGCTGATGGGAGGCTTGCAACGCAGCTTGTTCTTCCAACAGCGCAACGATGTCACCTTCCTTCATTCGTATTGTACGCTGCCGTAGCATCCACGCTAACGCAAAGCCAATTAAAACGGAAACCAGTATCATGAACAGGATTTCAGCAATGGCCAGTGCCGATTCATGAGGATTAATGTTCTCCGGTTTGGGATCAAGCCCTTTAACCCAAAACAAATACCATTGGGCGCTTAGGACGCACCAAACCACAAACAAAACTATAACCAGGTAAATCGCGCGCATTCGAATATTTGTATGAAAATTACTGAAAAAAGCCCTTACCCATGCAACCTGTTCGAAAGATGATGCGTCTTATATGCATAATTCACTTATGTATTAATCATTTATGCATTCTCCCGAACTATTAAAAGGCACGCTGCAGACAATTGTCCTTAAGGTATTAAAGGACCACGGCCGTATGTATGGCTATGAAATTACCCAGCGGGTAAAAGAACTTTCGGAAGATCGGATTTTACTAACGGAGGGCGCACTGTATCCCACCCTGCACAAACTCGAAGCGGAAGGAATGCTAAAAACAGAAACTGTGATGCTGGGAAAGCGGGTACGTAAATACTATGCACTTACTCCAGAAGGGCGGAGCCTTGTAAAAGAACGTGTTTCCGAATTTGTTGAATTTATAAGAACCATGGGAAATGTGTTGCAGGTTGAACTCAATTGACGTTTGAATATGGACAAGGACGCTTATGTTGACAAACGATCACATTAGTTATATCATCAAAGACTTGAATTACCGAGGCATTGTGGCTGAAGGCATTCAAGATGAATTGATTGATCACATTTGTTCCGCAGTGGAGATTGAGATGAAAAAAGGAACTCGTTTCATCGATGCCTACCATGCTGCCTTAAAAGCCTTCGGCCATACCGCGGGCCTTCGTGAAACTCAAAATGAAACTATCTCCGTTGAAACTCAAAAAGTAAAAATTATGCTGCGCAATTACTTCACCATTACCTTTCGCAACCTCACCAAACACAGATTTTATACATTTATTAATATAGCTGGCTTGGCCGTAGGCATTGCGGCTTGCCTGGTGATTGTTCTGTTTGTCATCAACGAGCTTAGTTACGACAAACACCACCTGAATGCCGATCGCATTTACCGCGTGAATGGTGAAATCAAATTTGGCGGCAATCATTATCAACTGGCAGTATGTCCGGCACCGCTGGCCGAAACCCTGATCCAGGATTACCCGGAGGTGGAAACGGCCGTTCGATTCCGCAGCCGGGGCTCCTACCTGGTAAAGCCAAATGAAACTGCGGATAATATTAAAGAAGATAATGTGATCTGGGCCGATAGCACTTTCTTTAAAGTCTTCACCGTGCCGGTATTACAGGGTAATGCCAATAGTGCCCTGAAGGAGCCCAATACAGTCGCAGTCAGTCAGAAGATTGCCAATAAAATGTTTCCGAATGGAAATGCGTTAGGGCAAACGTTGATACTCGACAATCGTTGGACCATGAAAGTAACCGCGGTGTTTGAAGACATGCCCGAGACGGGTCATTTTAAATTCGATATTTTAATTTCCATGAGTGGACTTGAAGAAGCGAAAGGAACCGTCTTCCTCAGCAACAATTTCCAAACCTACATCCTGTTAAAAGAAGGTGCTGATGCGAAATCATTGGAAGCAAAATTTCCTGAAATGGTTATGAAATACATTGGGCCACAGGCTGCGCAAGTATTGGGTGGTGAATTTTCCATGGAAAAATTTGAAGCCTCTGGAAATAAAATTGCTTATACGTTAATCCCTGTTTCGGATATCCATCTCCACTCCGATCTTACCGGTGAGTTTCGGCCAAACAGTGACATCACGTACATCTATTTATTCAGCGCTATTGCGATTTTCATTCTTGTCATTGCCTGCATAAATTTCATGAATCTTTCCACTGCCCGGTCTTCCAATCGGGCGAAGGAAGTTGGAGTTCGTAAAGTAATGGGCTCATTGCGATCGCACCTGGTGCGTCAATTTCTTACGGAATCAATCCTGTTGAGTCTCTTCTCCTTTGTCCTTGCGATTGCCCTGGCTTATCTCTTTGTGCCGGTGTTCAATGACCTTTCCCAAAAAACGTTACGATTGCCCTTAGCGAATCCCGGGTTTTATGGTGTTGTGTTATTCGGTTCCTTGTTGGTTGGTTTAATGGCTGGATTATATCCCTCCTTTTTTCTGTCTGCCTTTAAACCAGTCAACGTTCTAAAAGGGCATGTGGCACTGGGAATGAAAAGCGGAATGATCCGTAGTGCGTTGGTCGTCTTTCAATTCGTTATCTCCATTTTCTTAATTGTTGGTACGATTACGGTTTTTCGCCAACTCAGCTATATCCAAAATAAGAAAATTGGCTTTGAAAAAGATCAGGTTTTGATTGTGCACGATGCCTATGCGTTGCGCGATAACCTCCGATCTTTCAAAGACGAGGTAAAAAAGAATAGCTTCATTCTGCAGGGTACGATCAGCGGATTCCTGCCCGTAAACGGATGGCGCAGTGATCAAACCTTTTGGCCGGAAGGCACACAGCCCACTCAGGAAAATATGGTGGGCATGCAAACCTGGGAAGTGGATCCTGATTATCTCGAAACCTTTGGGATGCGCATGAAATTGGGTCGTTTTTTCTCTGAAGAATTTCCTTCCGACTCATCAGCAGTAGTGCTTAATGAAACCGCAGTACAACACTTCAACCTGGGTGATGAACCCCTTGGAAAAAAAGTCTCCACGTTTACCGGAAATAATCCGGATGGATCACCCGATTTGAACTCGGCTGGTTCGTGGACCGTAGTGGGTGTAGTGGAGAATTTTCATTTCGAATCGCTAAAGCAAAATATTTCACCGCTGGCATTTTTTCTCGAGCCTAGCAATGGCAGTGTAGCGTTCCGGTTTGAAGCGAAAAATGCTCAGAATGTAATTGCCACAATCGAAAAAAGCTGGAAAGAGTTGGCCCCGGGTCAGCCCTTTCAATACTCATTCCTGGATGAAGATTTTGCAAACCTCTATTCAACGGAACAGCGCCTGGGAAAAACGTTTGCTGTCTTTGCCGGATTGGCCATCGTTATTGCCTGCCTTGGGCTGTTTGGGTTAACGGCCTTTACTGCAGAACAGCGCACCAAAGAGATTGGAATCCGAAAAGTACTGGGTGCTTCTGTCACCAGCATCATTTTCCTGCTTTCAAAAGAGTTTGGAAAATTAATTCTTATTGCCTTCATCTTTGCTGCGCCATTAGCCTGGTATGCTGTTACCTGGTGGCTGAAGAATTACACTTACAAAGTAGAAATAGGACCCTGGGTTTACGGAATGGCCGGTCTTGCTGCCTTCTTGATTGCCTGGATCACGATGAGCTTTCAATCGGTTAAAGCGGCTTCAAATAACCCGGTTAATTCATTGCGAAGCGAGTAACTTTAGGATTGTCATTGGGTGGATGGTCTTACTCCGGGTCTCGATTCAATTCATTCAATTATTCAAAAATTAATGCTTGAATTATTTGTTTAACGCCTAATCAATTTCAACAAAAAAGAAACCTCGTATCAGAGGTTTCTTTCAGTTTGAAGTATTTCTTTAAAGTCATTGCTAAAACTTACCAAACTTTAATGCAACCACAACATTGAAGGTATTGAGCAATCCTTTGCTGGTTTCTGGTAGATCAATATTTGGAGCGTACCGATATGTTATGCCCGCATCCAATCGCATAAACTTAATCAGGTTAATGCTCATCATGACGCCAGGTTCAATGACAAAGAATTCATCAGATGCATAATTGTCTTCCTCATAGTGATAATCATACGTGCTATTTTTGCTGTACGAGAGTCCTCCTCCTCCAATCAGGAAGGGAAAACTAACATGTACCACATTGGACGGCTTGAGTATATATTCCAACCTCAACCCACCATATCCTCCGTAGAGATATAAATTCTCATTCGGAGAAATTGTACTGTACCGCAATTGCGATGAGTTGACGATGCCATATCCGCCCAACCCTAGTGCAAATGAATGATTGAAAATAGCCCCTCCGCTAAAGCCACTTAAAAACACGTCTTTCCCGTCAAATTGTGTATACCCAAATTCCGGTGAAACATACCAGCCCACATGGTGTGGATTTTTAAAGAGTGTCTGAGGTTCATCTTGAGCCCCTGCCAGCAATCCGCACAGTAAACTGCCAATAACCATTACTAGTTTTTTCATAGAGTCTTACTTTTCAGCAAAGTTTATTCAACGCAGCTGGCAATAACTATGACTTTCGTCAATGAGAGGAAAATTATGTATACCCAATAAATCGGCTTCATTTAAGTAAAATCTCATAGAATTCATCCAGCGTTTTCTTTGCATTCGTTTGAATGGGGCTGTCTGTTACCGTTCCCAGATTAATGCCGATGAACACATAGATGTTATGCTTCGGAAAGTAATAGAGATTACACCCGCTCCAAGGCCTCCTCCGCTATGTCCATAAGCCTCTTCGCCTAGAAATTTTGTATAATCCAACCCCAGGCCATACGTTGGATTTCCATCCTTATCATTGACCCAGTTCCATTAAGCGCTCTTTTGTAGGTTCAGACCCTACTCCCCGGCATAAGGGTCTTTAATTCTCTTTTTATCGTATCTGATTTGCGAGAAGGTTACTTCACACTGCTTGCCAGTAGGCGACTGCGCCAAAAAACCTACGCTAAAACCTGGTTTGGCTTCAAACTGAAGATGTCGTATCAGGAACCAGCTTGCTCCATCAGTAGAACAGTAGAGCGTAATCACCTTACCCGCCTTGGCCATTTTAAAAAAGGCTTTGTTCGAATCAATCTCAATCGAATTGGAGTCATCCGATATGTTTTTGGTTACTACACTCACTACCCTGTGGGCACCGGTATAGTCCTTCTCAAAGCAAAACTTAACCCAATTGATGCTATCGCTTTTCAACACAAGAGCTCCGCCATCCCATTTATTGGTAAATGCATGTTCAATGGCTGCGCTCAGTACAAAATCCTCATCTGCCTGAAATAACAGCTTGGGGGCATTGTCAGTATTGTAGGTTACGTTTGGGTCGCGAAACATATCAGTTTTCTCACCGGCCACGATGGTGAGCGCTTCGCTCTTCAGTGAATACTGAAGCGCTTTATTTTCCCAAATCAATTTATGAGGAATGCCTGGCAGTTGTTCCTGATTTTGAGCGCATCCTGACAGGGCGAAACCGATAAAAGTGAAAAGCAAACCTAACTTCATGCGTCTAAAGTTAATGCTTTTCTGATGTTGGAATCAATCCGAGGCTATCTCCAGAAAGATCTCGACCAATTCGTTGGGCTTACTGAAAAACGGAGAATGACTGGCTTCCATCTTATATACTCGCTTACAGGGCATTTCCGTATACATCTTTTGTTGAAGGAAAGGGGTTACGGCCCGGTCTTCCGTGCACTCAATGTAATATCGGGGTACGCGACCATAATTCTGCCCGGAAAGGTGTAGTGGAGCCATTCCAGATTCGATGGGCTCGTTGCTCAAAATTACTTTCGCCATTTCCGTGATGTCGTCAGCACAATCATGGTAAAGTCCTTCCTTATAAATTTCGGGTTGTAAGGTGGAGGATTGTGTTTCTGCATGAATCATTACATAGGGCTTCAACCAGCCTGCTGTGTCCTGCAATGAATATTCCCGTTGTGATTTTCCATCCGGAATCAGGTAGGCCGCGAGATAAATCAATTTCTCCATTTTATCCGGTCTGTATTCAGCAGCTTGCGAAATCATTATTCCATTTTTGCTGTGTCCCACCAAAATCACCTTGCCTTCAACCTGATCGATCAAATCACAAAGTCGCTGTACTGTTGTCTTGAATTTAACTTGTTCAATGGGCGTTTTATCGCGGCCCATTCCCGGAAGATCAAGTGCATAAACCGTGTGACCAGCCCGCTGTAGCAGGGGTGTTACCTTGTGCCAGTTCCAGGCACTGTGCCAGGAACCGTGAATTAAGATGAATGTTTTGCTCTCCATTGCGTTGGTTTTTAGTGCGCAGATAAGGGCAACCATGATTCCAATCAAAATCCAGATTATTCTATTGCGCTTCATGGATGCCAGCTTTTAACGGAACAAAATTCTCTTCCCGGTGAACGAAAAACCACCCGAAACTTGCTGACATGAAAAAAAGTTGGGCACAAGTGTCCACTATCAATTCTTGACTCAAACAAATTATTAGCCAATTAACCTTCCCCAATCCCTGTTATGCCTATTCGGCCTTCAGGGTTTCTGCAGGATTCAATCGGGAGGTTTTATAGGTGAGGTAACTTAAGGTTAACCAGGCCAGCATCAACAAGGAGAGACCTGCAATTACAAATACAACGGGTCGTACTCCTACCTGGTATATGAAATTGCTTAACCATTGGTTCATCAGCCACCACGCAACCGGGATGGCAAGAACAATGGAGATCAAAATTAATCGGGTGAAATCCTTTAATAGCAGCACGGATAGGTTGGAGAAAGAGGCGCCAAGTACTTTGCGAATACTTACCTCCTTGGTGCGTTGATGAAAAGTCAGCATGGCAATCGCAAACAATCCAAAGCAGGCAATAGCGATAGCCAACCCTGCAAAAATGCTGAACATGATGCCGGTACGCTGTTCGGATTCATATTGCTTATTCAAACGGTCATTCAGAAATGAGAATTCAAAAATAAAGTCGGAATCGAATTGCTGATATACCTTTTGAATTTGTGAACGTTTATGCTCGAAGTTTTCCGGATTCAGCTTTACAATTAAGTGGTTATAAGCCGGATTTAAAACTATGATCAGGGGGCGCAACGGGTCGTGAAGCGATTGGTAATGAAAATCCCTCACAACCCCGATAATGGTACCCTTGATGGGTCGGTCATCATCGTATGCATGCCAATGAACTTCCCTTCCAGTAATGGCAGACGTGTTAAGTTGCTTTGCGGCAGCTTCATTGAGTACAAAATACACAGTGCTATCTCCAATATTATTGGCATCAAAGAACCGACCATTGGCCAATTCAATGCCCATGGCTTTTATAAAGTCGAAGTCAACAAATACCTCCGAACAAGTAACCGTGTGCTCTGGTTTTTCTACAAGAGAAATGGAATTCTGATTGAATTGCCCTCCGGGCATATTTGAACTTGCTGAAACCGCAGTAACTCCTTCAATCTTTAGCAATTCTGCTTTTATGGTCTCCAAGCGTTCCGACAAGGCCTCACTTTTCATGGGTATCACCAACACTTCCTCCTGATTGAATCCTAAATTTTTACGCTGAAGATACTCCAGTTGATTAAAGATAATCACCGCTCCGGAAATCAAGACCATGGAAATTGCAAACTGAAAAACAATCAATGTACTGCGCAGGCGATTGCCCTTACCTGAAGTCTGAAATTTTCCTTTCAAAATGCCCTGGGGTTGTATGCCCGATAAAACCAGCGAGGGATAAATACCCGAAAGCAACCCAAGGAATAAACCAAAAAGCACCAGCAAGGGTAGCGCTTCTGTATACGTGAGACTAATTGATTGACCTGTAAATGAATTATAAAAAGGTAAAAGACCTTCTATCAACAAGACTGAAATTACAATGGCCACCAGGCTGATCATTACCGACTCACTCAAAAACTGAAAAGACAGTTGCTGGCGAACAGCACCCATGGTCTTACGTATGCCGATTTCTTTTGCCCGTTCAGCCGATTTAGCGGTCATTAAGTTCATAAAATTGATACAGGCAATCAAAAGCGTGAGCAAGGCGGCAGCAGCCATGATATACACATACTCAATATTGCCGTTCGGTTCGAGTTCCCACCGCAGGTGGGATTTCAAATGAATGTCAGTAACGGGCTGTACCCGGAAACCAATGTCGTTTGCAACGGCCACCGCAAATTGTTCATCTGTTACGTTAAGATACTTTCGGATCCACGGCATCAGTTTGGCTTCCAATGTCCTTGGATCGGAACAGGGCTTTAGCCGGATATAGTTATAATGTCCAAAGTCAGCCCATGTGTAATATTCATCGCCCGGGTCGAAAGATTTTTCGCGTACATAAGAAACCAGAAAGTCAAATTGAATGTGTGATTGTTTCGGCACATCCTGAAATACGGCCATCACTTCCAGAAAAACCGAATCCGGATATACGGCCAATTGCTTACCGATGGGATCTTCATTGCCAAAATATTTTTTTGCTGCTGACTGCGATATCAAAATGCCATTGGTGCTTTTCAGGGCTTTGCGGCCATCGCCCTTAAGTACTGGAAATCCAAACACTTCGAAAAAAGTAGTATCAACTGCCAGGATGTTTGACTCATCAAAGCGCAAATCACGCTCCGGATTGCGAATTGAAAATGTTTCTCGCGTCAAGCCGGCTGCCCACAATGGCGATAAACTAACAGCATGTTCCACTTCCGGAAAATCGGAGACAAGTGCCTGGGCCATGGGATGCGGTGTGCGCGTTTGGGGATTTTCATCTTCCCACGTTATGCGATAAAGATTTTCAGCAGCGGGGTAATACTTATCGTAGCCGGTTTCATACCGGATGTATAGTGAAATCAGAAAAACGCTGGCAATACCAATCGAGAGACCCGCAATATTAATTAGGGTATGAAGTTTATTCTTTGAAATACTACGCAGTGCAATTTTAAAGTAATTGGTGAGCATGCGAATGGGTAATTGAGCTGTCAACATTAAAGCCAACAATCAAGCCAATTGGATCAGCTGCTAATTTCGGGCATTTTTCGGGTTCAGTCGTGCGAATATGGTCGTTCTCGTTCAATTTCGGTCATGGCTCAATACCAGACGCCCCAAACTCGCTAGAACCGGACTGACAAAAAGAGTACGATGGGTAAGGTAATCTCCAGTTCAGTAGTTCTTTGCTCGCTATCGGTCGTGCCCGTGAGACTTGTCTTGTCGGTAATAAAGCGCAAATAAAGATTTGACTCGGTACTTACTGTCACGCGATCTCCCAATAAAAGCATCAACCCCGTGCGTGGGCCCAAACCCCATAGATTCCGCTTTGTTTCGGTGGTTATTGTTCCAAATACCGGGTCACTTGTTTCTGTATGCAAGGTGGCTCCACCTAATAATAAATCATAGCCGTAAAAAAATATCCAACGTCTGCTGAGTTGCAGCTTGCGCTCATATCCGCCCCGGAAGGCGATATCGCGATTTATGGTTTCGCGTTGCGAAGTGCTGGGGTTGTCTACCGTTTTGCTGCGCGAGTAGCTAAAGCCCAGACCAAAGCCACGGCCCGTTTTGTTTGAGTTCGAAGCAAACTGAACTTGAAATGGATTGTTGGTGGGGGTACTGTTTGGATTTAGATTTATGATTTGCCGGATCAGAGGATTTATCTCCAACCCAAAATAATTGATTCGTTCCCGGTCGGCAGTGAATCGGGTGGGTTCCTTCGCAGGTGTCCTGGCCCTGGTGCTTACCGGTACTTCCTCCGAGTCCAATTTTTCTAATTGAGGTAATCGTGCAGCAGGATCTTCCCGCCTTGTTGGGTAAACGTTGACAACACTACCCAGGCATTTATTTTCCAAGACGAAATGATCTGATAATGATTGTTCATCGTAACGCAGATTGGTGAAATAGGTGCTTGAGCTGCCAATACAATTTACCTTTTCATACAGGGTATGCTTAAATGACTCATTCAGGCTTGTGCCTTCTCTTGTGCGATACCGTTTATAGACGAGCTGTTCAATTGGGTCTTTGCCTCGTTTAAAAAAATACCGCTTAAGACCGCCCCCCTCATAGGCATAAAGTGTGGTGTTCCCTTCCACTAACGTCCACAGAAAAATTTCTTCCTCGCTCCACTCCGGCTCTTGAACATAGCTTAACAACGAATCATCATCCCCTGAAATGTCTATCTGAACCACTAACCGCTTAAGTTTGAAAAGGCTATCGATTGCAATCTCCGAAAGGCTATCTAGTGATTGCGTTTGCAGCGGATCGTTATAGCTTTTGAGGTAAGTTATCTCGCTGTGAGCCTTCCACGCTTCCACCTTGATATAACACGTTGTTTTTTGATTTTTCAGGTCAATGAAATAACCCTTTTCGTAAACCGATTGGCCCCACCCCAAACCCGGAAAAAATAAAATGCATCCGATCAGGCAAATGGAAGTTCTTGTCATCCAGCAGAATTATTCCTTCATCCGGAATGGATTCGCTAACCGCGGATCAGAGATCATCTGGTAATCGGTAAGAGTGGTAAGAAAGGAAGTAATGGCTCGTATTTCGCTTTGGGTCATATTCATTTGCAGCGGTTTTCCATTCGACCCCTTTAATCGATTATCAAGATTGGGACTGTTCTTGATCCCATGACTGTAATGCTCCAGTACCTCTTCCAGTGTTTTGAACCGGCCATCATGCATATATGGCCCAGTAAGTTGCACGTTGCGTAAAGACGGAATTTTAAACTGTCCGCGATGTTGATCCGCTCCGGTTATTTCCATCAGTCCGGCATCGCGTGGTGAAGCATCCAACCCGATATCAGCAAAGCCGTTGGCACTATGGCAATTGTCACAATCGAATTTATTGAAAAAAAGCTGGCGACCCAGTTCTTCCTGTGCCGACAAATTAATGTCGAAATTGTGTGTAATATCTGTGTTGGGTTCATTAAAGCTGAACTGCATAGCCCGATCAAATTTCGATTGGTTACTTCGAATGCTTAGTAAAAACGCGCTTAACCCGGCTGATATTCTATCCTGAGTTACGGTTTCATCACCAAATGCATTTTTCACCAATGTTTTGTATTCGGGTATCTGTTGTAATTTTTCGACCAATGCATTCATATCATGAATACCCATTTCAAGGTGGTTCATAATGGGACGCGTTACCATCACCTTCAGGTTGCCTTCACGACCATCCCAGAAGAGCGATGTTGGTGTGGACACAAACTCGGGTGTAACCGGCACGCCCGGCATATAACCAATCGCATTGGGATCAATAATGATGGTATCCGCGGTTACCGCTGTGGTATCCGCCAATAAAAATTCCTGAAAGGCATCGGAAATGATATTCTGAATCGGCATCGAATTGCGGGTGGTAACCCGATTCTCGAAGCCCTGGCTTCGGGCAGCATTGTCGGAAAAGGCAAGTGCTTGCTTGTGACAGCTGGCACATGAAACGGTATTGTTTAGCGAAAGGCGGGGATCATAAAATAGCACGCGACCCAATGTTGGAACATCATCGGAAACGCCCTTTACAGAATAGGCAAAAGGCTGAGCCGGTAAGTCTAGTACCATTTCGCGATGCTGGTTTTCAAAGGGCTCGCAAGCCAACAAAAGCACCATTGCAATAGCGGCTACTGCGTAAACAGCTTTAATTTTCATGGCTTAACGGTTTTCGATCAACTAGGGAATGAAGATAGCAAAAAGAAAAATTAATTCAATAGACACCGAATTAAGCAAAACAGTTGGAAGGGCAGCCCATTTTAATGTGATCGCCCAGGTATATCTTAGATTATATCGCCAATGATATCTACTTTTTTACTTGTACCGCTTCCCCTTCTTCATCACCATTTTTACATCCTGCAGCAACGCAATATGCCGCAACACATCGCCCTTTACGGCAATAATGTCGGCATACTTGCCTTCGCTCACCGTGCCAAAGTCCTTTTCAACGCCCATGGCCACTGCGGGCCAATACGTAGCTGCGCGTATTGTGTACATCGGGTCAAACCCAAACTTATTTACCCAAACATCCAGCTCGTTCCAGGTGCTCTGGCTGTGGAACTTCATGGGAATACCGCTGTCGGTACCCACCAACAAAACCACTCCGGCATTTTTCAGTTGATTGATTTTCTTATCGAGGGTGGGCTTTCGAATCGGATTCAATCCAAAATAACTTAACCGTGCAGGATGCTTAATGCTTTGTTTGATGTCTGCAATGATGGAATCGGGCAAGCCCAGGTGCCAACTGGTGTTGTCGAGGTGCTCCGGATTCTCGCGAACGGATTCAAAGTTGTACAACCCTTCAATGGTGGGCGTCCAGAACAACGGTCCGAGGCTCATCTTCGCGGTCCGTTCCTTGATTGCAGCAAGGATGTCTTCGGGATACTCGGGTGCGGCTGCTAATCCGGTGTGCTCAAAATTATCCACCCCGGCCTTCAGTCCTCTCCGGATTTCATCCGGGCGGTGTGAGTGTGCCACCACTTTCAGTTTGTTTTTGTGCGCCTCATCCACCACTGCCATATATTCTGCTTCGGTCATTTCATCCTGGTCGATCAGCTTGATGCAATCGACTCCAGCCTTGGCCAGTTGCCTTACTTTTGTCCGCGCATCCTCAGCCCCTTTCACGCCCCAGCGAAATTCGGCTGTGCCGGGATAGGGTTCATGTTGAATAAACGGTCCGCTCATGTACATAGTCGGGCCCGGGATTTCGCCTTTGTTAATCCGGTCGCGAACGGAAAGACTGGCCTCCAACGGACCGCCCAAATCGCGTGCGCTGGTAACCCCGGCCATTAATAATTGATGGGCGCTGGATGGCATGATCACGTCTTTCTGAATCTTCATGTACTTCTTATCCCAATGCGCATAATCACTGTGGCCATTAATCATCAGGTGCACATGCATGTCCCATAAACCGGGCATCACACTCATTCCTTCCGTAGAAATTACCTCAGCCCCTTTCGGGATTTCAATGTTCCCTACCGTGCTGATGGCTTTAATGCGTTCGCCCTCGATGATGATGACAGAATTTAGCAGGGGCTTGCCTCCGTAACCATCGATGAGTGTTCCTCCGACCAGGGCTTTGGTTTGAGCGAAGGAATTCGTTGCAGTTAAAAAAATGAGTAAAAGAGTTCTCATAAGACAGGTTTGTAGCTAATGTAGTAAAATTACAGCGATGAAAAGAAGTTGACCGGGCTGGTCTATTTTACAAAAGCGCGCAGTGCCTCTATGGGGAAGTCGGTAATAAGAATATCCAGCCCCTCCTTACTTACCTTATTGCGGTAACCCGCTGTGGTCAGCGGTTGATTTCCATTATTCTGAGCTTCACTTACATCGGTCATAACTAAAATTTTATTTTCGTGAAGTCTACCAACCAATGCAGCGGGTGTATTGGTGTTGATGTAAGCTATCCGTTTGCCCGGTTGAACAGGCAACCGCTCAAATTCATCAAGGTCTTTATCCGTTTCAATCAATGCCGATAGCAAAACATTTGAATTATGTTCCGCAACCAGTTTTGAATACTCTTTGCGGAAGGTAAGTACCATTACGCGATTTTCAAGGTGCTGCTCCTTTACCTGGTTAAGGACTTCCTTGTGAATCGGTTCTTTAATGTCGAGCATCAGGTTGACGTTGCGATTGCGAATGAAGTCGAGTGCTTCTTTAAATGTGGGAATGAGCTGATCAGACATTTCTCCGGTTTTGGTTTTTAGTACTAACTGACCGAGATAAGAATCAGGCCGTTCATTTATTTTTCCGAACCCAGTTGTGGTACGCTCCAGTGTCTCATCATGCAACAGATAAAGAGTTCCTTCTTTGCTTTTACGTAAATCTATTTCGATGATTATAGTGTCGCTCTCAAATTGTTCCGATAAAAACTGAAAAAGTGAGAATGAGCTTTCCGGATACTGATCATAATAACCACCGCGATGACCGGCAATTTTTACTTGTGCGCAAAGAGACGTTGCTATTAAAAGGAATGGTAACAAAAGGGTTGGCCTGCGCAACGCGCTTAAAATTTCGGTGTTGCTTCTGCTTCAGAAAAATCTCCTCGCAAGGTGCGGTAGCGTTTTCGGGCTTCCGCAGCATATACACTGCCGGGAAACCGGTTTAGAAACTCACGGTAAATCTCCATGGCTTTGTCTTTGTTCTTCAGACTGCGCTCATAAATTTCCCCTTGCAAAAAGTAGGCATCGTCCGAAAGGATATCGTCACCATAGTCAGTGTTTATTTTTTCCAATACACCTATGGCTTGCTCAAATGAGCCGCGTTTCATCAATACGTTAGCTTCCAGCCAGTACACATCATCCAGGATTGATCTTGAGGTGGCAAATGCTTCCGGAAACTTTTGAATGCGCTCAAGGGCCTCGTCATTTTTATTTTGCGCCAAAAGCAATTCGATGGAGGCAAATTCTTTAAGGGCGGTTCCGGCACTGTCAAACGTAGTGTTTTCCTTGATCAACATGCTTAACTCCATGGCATCATTCGCAATTTCGCGCGAGGTGGCCTGCTTCAAAATATCCAGGTGTTCCTGAGCCAATAAAAATTCCCCCTTGTAATAGGAAAGTTTTGCATTGCGCAGCTTTGCCTCATAACCCAGAGGCGCTTCCCGTTGCGACTTTTCTACCTGAGAATAAAGAAGTGTTGCTTCCCAGGCTTCTTCTTTCAGAATATAAATATCGCCTAATTCAATTTTTGCTTTGGCCTTCAACGTGGGGGTAACTTTATTGTTGACTATGATTTGGTTTATCAGAGCGATGGCAGAATCCTTTTGATCGAGGTAGTATGCATATAACAACGACTGCCTTAGAATAGCGTCATAAGAATTAGGATTATCCGGATATGCATTTCGAAACTCGTTATACTCGGAAATAAGGTAAGATACTGAATCGCGGTTAACCGGGTAGCTACTTTTTATTTTGGCTTCACGAGCCTGCACCAATCCCAACCGGGCCGGAAGCTCGTTAGGCGTGTTTGCATATTCCTTAATTACAAATTGAAAACTTCGATCGGCATTTTCGTAGTCGCCATTGTTTAGTGCAATCTGTGCTATCTCCAGAGTTTTGGATTGCTCCTTTTTAAACCGCTTATCATAGGCACGCGCCTGGATAAACGCGCCATAAAAATTCTTTTGCTGAAGATTGACCCAAATCAACAAATCAGCATATACCTCTGAATTTTGATTACGTTGAACACGGTCATACAATAATTTCTCCAGACTCTCCAGCTCTTCAGGTTTCGTGAGTAAAATTTGCATTAGATTTTTCACATAGGAAATATTGGCTGGCGTTTGAGTTACATAATTCAGATACTCTTCTACCATGGCATCGCGCTTACCGGAAATGCGGTAAAGATTGGCCAATTCGAGGGTATATAAATTAGGATTTCCCGTTGTGGAACGAGCTTCCTGCAATGCTTCCACGGAGTAGTCAATCAAATTTCGGGCAGCCAGATAGTCTGAAATTGTTTTTAATTTGTAGGCATCATCGCCTTGTGATTTCATTAGGGCTTTCAAGTGCTTATCGGCTCTGGTCAAATCACCGGAACGAACATACACCACTCCCAAATCCAATCGGTAGGTAAGCCGGCCATCGCGTTTGATGAGCTTTTCGAGATAGTCCTCGGCTGCTTCAAAATACCCCATGTCGAGTTGCAGGTTGAGGTAATTGGTGTGGATAAGTGGGATATTTTCATTTTTTTTTGCCAGTTGCTGGTAGAGTGTCAGCGCCTTATCTTTTTGACCTTTCGCTGTATATTCATTGGCAATTTGAATCTCTTGAAGATCCTGTGCAAATCCAGGGGTGTGAAGAATAACACATGTGAACAGCATGTATATTCTTATTATTAAATATTTAAAATTTATATTGATGTAGTTATTGTTGTGCATATGTGGATAACCAGCAGCGAGGTATGTTCTGGTTATTTATTTGTGTATAACTATTGTTATAGAGAATAAGTTTATAGAAAGAATCTGACTTTGCTACTAAGTTATTAACATTAGATGTTCTTTGTGAATAAATATTTGAAATGATTAACATTCTGTTGATAAGACGTTGTCGAGGTGGCTATTTCAACATTTTTATGGTTCATATAGCGTGATTTGGGGTATAATCGGGAAACTAGGCAGTTTTCCACACGTATCAACATTCGCTTCAGAATTTTATCACCAAAGGTCCGTACTCCCAATTCGCCCGAATAGGAAAAGTATATTTGCCTTCTTCTGATTTGTAAAAGAGAATGGGTTCGGGTTCAGTTTTAAATTGAAAATTTCCGGGGTCCCACCGGTTGTTTTTATTACGGTCGATGTGAACACGTATTTTATAATCTTGGGGCTTTAGAAATTTAAACGTAATTGTCTTTACATTCTTTGCTGATTGAACCAATTTATTATCATTGGAGAGTAATTCTATGAAGTAATCTTTTTCTGTTGTTTCGATTTCAAGTGTTACCATGCCGGTAGTTTCTTCGGTAACGATTGGTAATTCTTTTTGAATAACTGAGGAACTATCATCTTCGATACTGATAAAGGCAGCTTTAGCATAAACCAAGGCAGGCTTTTCGGATTTTCGTTTTGATTGATCTGCCAGGGAGTCAGCAGGTATGTTAATGATAGTACTATACTTAATAGTATGAGTAAGCGTATCGTTCTCAAATTCTTTTATACGGGTTGGAATTCTCGTAGCCGAGTCGATGCGAATATAAATACTATCGTAATTAATATGTTTTAAGAGTTTGTTATACGAAAGGGTATGGCTGAATTTTTTTGTTGAAGGATCAAAGCTTTCGTTTACCTCTTTAAGTTTAAAGGATTCACTGGCCATTTTGGTTTCGGTATACTTAAGGTAGACGGTTGTATCAATTTTTTGATTGACACTATCGGTAGCCAGAATTTGTATTTTGATGGAATCAGTTTTATCAAAATTCTTATAAAAGATAAGTTCGTTCCGAGTGTCTCCAAACGTAAAAAGGGCTTGTTGTGGAGCTGGTAAGTTAACCTTAACAGTATCTACGGATTTATTAAATCGCACAAGGCTTGTACCGATGGTGTGGCGTACACTGGTCAAGGCAAGAGCGCGAGCATCTACAGTAATGAGTTTGATCGCGATGGAGTCAGTTTGGGTCTCAGTTTGTATCGGATTCGTCAGGAAACCAAACTTTTCTGATTTGCTTTCCACTTTCAGATTTTTGTTCTTGTCTTCAAAGGCATATAAATAATAATACCCTGCTTTTAAATTCTGCAGTGTAAACTTTCCTTTCTTATTTGATTTGGTGAAGTAGGTGGGGGTATGATTAAAGATGTTGAATGTATCAGATTGATACAAGGCCACAGTAATTTTCTCGGGAATCTTTTCACTAAACAATAGCGCAACCGTTCCATTGATGGAAAGAGAATCAATGGTGTCGCCTGTACTGAATGCCAGGCGTAAGTCTTCAGCGGGATTGCTTTCAGTAATGTCTTGAATTCCTTCCCTAAAGGCAATGCTATACGTGGTGCTGTCAACCCATGGAAACTCAGGCTCAATAATTACTTTTTTTCCCCGGGCTAAATATTTGGTGTTCTTACCCGGAGAGGGAGTTATCAGAATTTCTTCTCGCGGATCCTTGAGTTTAATTTCTTCATTAAAGACGAGTTCAATATTCTTTCCCTTAAAGTTTTTTTGATTGTTTG
The DNA here is from genome assembly GCA_964488465.1 of uncultured Ohtaekwangia sp. Lineage (GTDB taxonomy): Bacteria > Bacteroidota > Bacteroidia > Cytophagales > Cyclobacteriaceae > ELB16-189. Next base: position 61,565 of record CAZAUN010000003.1, read on the forward strand.
CAGGAATGGAGGATATCAGTACAGGTGGTTCTTCGTCTTTCGGGCCACCGGTGGGCGTTGTTTGATTGGCGCAACCTGTAGCCAGGAGCAAGAGTATGGCACCTATGAAGGTTGTACCTTTCATTTATGTCGGGCTATATAAATTAAGCTAGAATATTCACCGGTTTTTGTGGCTTTTGAATTAGACGTTATCCCTGATAAAAAAGCATTTATCATACGCAAGAAAGAAGGGGTCTTGGGATGTTGATAGGATTCACTGAGCAGTGATACGTAATAGGCATCTAATTTCATTGGAACAATTTTGATTATTTCTAAGCGGTGTTGCGACAAAAGTTGTTCCATATTCTTTTGTGTGAAATGCCACAGATGGCGTGGCACATCATAGCCGGCCCAGTATGTTCCATATTTTTTGGCATCTGCGGACAGGTGATTGGGTACGGCTAGGAGCATGATTCCGGATTCTTTTAATAGTTCTTTCAGTTTCTCCAGGATTTCATTCAGATTGTGTACATGCTCCAGTACGTGCCAAAGAGTGATTACATCGAAACTACCCAGGTTAGCACTCAGATCATGATAAATATGGTTTTGAACAATCTTATCTGCCTTTGTCCGCGCGCTTTCTGAGGGTTCAATCCCCTTCACTTTCCATTGATTGGCCTGAAGGTATTTTAAAAATTCACCAGTACCACATCCATAATCAAGAAGGGTACCTGGTTGTCGGAACCCGTTTATCAGATTTAATTTCCAGCGAAGTGTAAATTTTCTTGCGAAAATGTAGACCTGATCTAAAAAAGAGGTGCTGCCACCGGTATGAGAAATATACTTATCGGATGCATAGAATAATCCGATTGAATGCTGATCCGGTCTAGGGCTGGTGATTCCAAACCCACAGGTTGTACACGTTTGAATTTGAAATTCATTTTGACTCACGGTATAATCTTTGACCGTGAGTAGAGGTTGAAAGGAGGAGGAAGCACAAACTGGGCATGCAGTGACCGATTCCAGAGTCATTATTTACCAAGGTAGACGGTTAGAATCGAAACATCGGCTGGCGATACACCACTGATTCTGGACATTTGCCCGATGGTTTGTGGACGAATACGCTTTAGTTTTTCCCGGGCTTCCGAGGAAAGCGCTTTTACCCGATCGTAATCAAAGTCCGATTTGATTTTGTAATCTTCAAGGCTTTCGATTTTTTGAGCAAGGGTTCGTTCACGTTCTATATACGATTCATATTTCAAGTTGATTTCAACTTGTTGTTGTACTTCGGAAGTATAACGATCTAATTTCGATTTGATGGCAGGGTCTAACTTCTTCAGCTCGGTCATACCGATTTGCGGTCGCTTAAGCAAACTGACTACAGGTACTTTTTCTGATAATGTCGTAGTGCTAAGCATCTGTAATTCGTCATTTACTATTTCAGGAATCGCACGCATTTCATCAAGTTCTCTTGTAAGTCTGGTGATATCATTTTTCTTATCGAGCATCCGCTCCAGTCGAGTATCTGTAGCAAGTCCAAGTTTATGACCTAATTCAGTTAAGCGCAGATCGGCATTGTCCTGGCGAAGGAGAATCCGATACTCTGCACGGGAAGTAAACATGCGATAGGGTTCCTGAGTGCCTTTATTTACTAGGTCATCAATCAGTACACCGATATAAGCTTCCGATCTTTTAAGTATGAATGGGTCCTTACTGTGGACTTTATTGTGGGCATTTATCCCTGCCATAAGTCCCTGACAGGCGGCTTCCTCATAGCCGGTTGTACCGTTGATTTGTCCTGCAAAGTACAGATTATCAATTAGTTGTGTTTCTAAACTCAACTTCAACTGGGTAGGCGGAAAATAATCATACTCTATAGCATAGCCTGGACGGAACATTTTAGCATTCTCAAATCCAGGAATTTTGCGCAGGGCCTGGTATTGAATATCTTCTGGGAGAGAGGTAGAAAATCCATTCACGTAAATTTCGACCGTATTCCACCCTTCAGGCTCCACAAAGATTTGATGCCGTTCGCGCTCGGCAAATCGGTTGATCTTGTCTTCAATCGAAGGACAGTATCGCGGACCCAGGCCTTTAATCCGACCTTGAAACATAGGTGACTTCTCGAATCCTTTTTCAAGTTCCTTATGAACAGAATCGTTGGTATAGGTCATCCAACAGCTGAGTTGTTTTCCGAGAGGTTTAGTATCCGAGTACGAGAACTTGCCAGGATTTTCATCTCCTGGTTGTTCTTCCATCGCGGCATAGTTGAGCGAGCGCCCATCAACACGTGGTGGTGTACCCGTTTTCATCCGGCCAGATTCAAAGCCTAACTGCACCAGCTGTTCGGTAAGCCCGGTGGCAGCTTTTTCGGCTGTGCGTCCACCCCCAAAGTTCTTTTCGCCAATATGGATCTTACCATTCAGGAAGGTTCCATTGGTAAGAACTACCGATTTACCGTGTATTTCCAATCCTAAGGCGGTCTTTATCCCAACTGCTCGTCTATCCTTAACAAGGATGGAAGAAGCCATCTCTTGCCAGAAATCGACATTTGGAGTATTTTCCAATGCCAGGCGCCATTCCTCCGCGAAGCGCATCCGGTCATTTTGAGTTCGAGGACTCCACATTGCCGGACCCTTTGATAGGTTAAGCATGCGAAACTGCAACATGGATTTATCGGATATTATCCCGGAATAACCACCCAAAGCATCGATTTCGCGAACGATTTGACCTTTGGCCACACCACCCATCGCGGGATTGCAGGACATTTGGGCAATGGTGTTCATGTTCATCGTTACCAGAAGAACTTTCGAGCCCATATTAGCTGCTGCGGCAGCTGCTTCACAGCCAGCATGACCCGCACCAACAACAATTACATCGTATTCTGGAAACATTAGTTTTCTGGTTTGTTCCACGTGGAACATGGCTCATCCCACTTTTGATTAGAAGCGCGTTCCACGTGAAACATTACTTGCGCAAAGATAGGCAAGCTTCTTCTTTTTTGCGCATTTGCGCTTTTTCCCGGGGCTTTTTGTCATTGAACCCTAATAGGTGCAAAACACCATGAATTATAACCCGGTCTAGCTCATCCTCACTGGAGACCTTGAACCGCTTTGCATTATCTAATACGCGTTCAATGCTGATATAGATATCCCCGGCAATCTCTTTGTGCGAGTTCGCATTGTCGAAAGTAATTATATCAGTGTAGGTGTTATGGTGGAGGTATTGCTTATTTAACTGAAGCAGAAATCGGTCTGAGCAAAAAATGAAGTTCAACTCACTGAGCTCCACTTTCTCCTGATTGAGAATGGATTTAATCCATGAGGCCTTTTTTCGTGGGTGTTCCGGGCTAAAATCAACGTCTTCTGAGAAGAACCGGATTGTGCCCATTAGTTGATATAGAAACTAAGCTCAACTACTTTTCCTTTTTCAGAAAAATCGACTTCATCGGCCAGGTGTTTCATAAGGAAAATTCCACGGCCACCAGGTTTTTCAAGGTTTTCAGGTGCTGTGGGATCGGGTAGGTTGTGATAATCAAAGCCATGGCCTTCATCCTCGACCCGAAATTTGATCATTCCATCCTGAAGTGAAAGTGCCAGGAATACGTTTTTGCTGGAATCGCTCTTATTGCCGTGTTTAATAGCATTGTTGACCGCCTCGGTAACAGCTATCATGATGTTGCCGTAGATGTCGTCATTCAGTTGAAATTTCTCTTTGGCGTTGTCTATGAAGCTTTCTATCATCCTTACATTCTCTGAAAGGGAAGGAATCTCAATCCGGATGTTCTTCATGCCTGCCAACGATTACTCTTGGGTTTTAATTCTCTTAAAGTACTCCCCAACCTCGTGTTTATAGTAAGGATACAATTTGGGAGGTACGGTTTTCAGCAATTCTACTTCTTTTTCCTTTAATCTTAAATATTCCTCAAATGCCTTGGGAATTTCGTTCGTATAGTCCTTGGCAGTTTCGCCCTTTCGTTCCTCATCAAGATCCTGTTCCCGCATCGACTTCTCTGCCTCCAACAAGCGGGTCAGTATTTCACGTTGCCGTTGAATGGTCTGCTCTGTAATTTGTTTATTAACCAAATCCATTTCCGTTTGTTCCATTTTACCAGGAATATCCCCACCGGGGATTTTACCCCCCTCCTGTTTCAATCGCTCCTGCATCTCCTGTAACGCTCTGCGAATGCGCTCCTGCTCGGCAGCCATGCGGGCAAACTCTTCTGATAGTTGACGACCACTTTTTCCGCCTTTGCGAATTTCTTCCATCTGCTGATTCAACTGTTCCTGTAGTTTGCCGAGCGACTGAGGTTTGCCCGACTTCTTTCCTTTGCCAGGCATTGCATTGGCCATCATGTTCATCATCATCTCAAAGTGATCATTCAGCATCAAAGCCAAGTTGTTGATACTCGTCATCGAAAGCTGCATCTCCGTACTGGCGTTGGCCTTGCGTCTTTCTTTAATGTTGGAAACCGACTTATCGATATGGTCATTCAACTCCCCCACCTCCCGTGTTACCACTGAACCCATAAACGGATCCTTTTTAGCTAATGCTAACAAGCTGTCTTCCAGTACTTTAGCATCATCTTTTACCTTCAATTGATTTTGTGACAGCTGAACGTATTTTGGGTCTGTTTGTTGAATGGGCCCAAATTCTTTGATCAGGTTTTCCTGATCGTAGGAAAGTTTGATAAGTCCATGAATGATTTGGCGCAGGCTTTCCAGATTTTGCTGATCCATTTCCATTTGCATGGAGCCTTGCATGCTTTCCATTTCTTGCTGCATCTCCTTCATTTTTTGAATCGCCTTTTTTTGTTGTTGGCTCGAATTCTTCATGTCCTTCTGCTCTAACGACTTTTTGCTCTCGTCCTGCGACTTACCTACCTCATCTTGCTTTTCCTGGTCAGGCATCGGCTCATTTTTATCCAATTCTTCACCCAGCTTTTCAAGTTCATCAAGGTCTTCTTTTAACTTCTCAAATTCAGACCTTAGTTCTTCTTGTTCTTTGGCAAGTTGTTCGGGTGTGGGCTTCTCCTTGTTATTCTCATCGGAGGCTGGCTGGTTTTGATCACCTTGCTTTTCTTTCGAATCCTCCGTTTTCTTTTCACGTTGTTTTGACGAATCCTTTTGATTTTTCTCATCTGCCTGAGATTCGGTTTTCTCCAAGAGCTCCTCTTGTTTTTCGGTCTGTTCCTTTAACTCGGCAATAGCTTGCTCAAGTTTATAATCGTATTGAAGTTGCTTGAACAACTCCAGCGTCCTTTCCAATTCCTTCTCCAGGTTAATCTCCTTGCGGTCCAACTTATCCAGCATTTTCTGGATCTGATTCATGTCAGCATTTTCCTGTAAAAGCCGCTCGAGCTCTTCAAACATTTTCTTTGTTTCTTCATCCAGTAACTCATCCATCAGCTTCTGAATTTGCTCAGACTTCTCGCGGATCCGTTCATTCTCTTCGGTGAAGTTTTGTTTTTGCTGTTCCAACAATGAATTTTCTTTTTGGAGTGTATTGATCGCCTCGTCCAGCTTTTCCTTTTGCCGAATTAAATCTTCAAGCATCTTTTTATCTTGCCAGTCCAGGCTTTGCTTTCCACGTAATTTTTCCTGGGCCTGATCGATGGACTGCCGCAGGTCTTTTGCTTTCTGCAGGCTTTGATCAATTCTGTTTTCTGCTGCTTGTTGCGATTTGCTGATCTCTGCTTTCAGTTCCTCCTCGCTCGGAAGACTAAAGGTATAGCTGGCACTGCGCGATGACTTTCTTCCATTAACACCATCATTGTCCCAGACTTGCAAATGGTATTGCAACCGATCACCCGGTTGAAGTGCAAGCGAATCAAGATTCCAGCGATAGAAAAAGTTTTGCTGTTGAAGTGGGGTGATGGAAATGGGCTTACTTTGAATGGGTGACTCTGTGCTTCCGCGGATAATAGAATAGTTCAACCGCAACGCGGTCAATCCATAATCATCGTTCACGGAGCCACCTATTAGGATGGATTGATAGAGCGTGGAGTCCTGAAGATTATCCACTACAATTTGCGGATACTGATCCTTGATGATTCGAATGGAATAGGAGAGCCGGTCTTTATTGGTGCTCTCTTCGTTCTCCAATACGATTGAGTATTCATCAGGATTTCGGAATCCCTTTCCAAAAGTAAACTGTTCATTATCAATAAGTTGCATTTCATTTTTTTCTCCCGAACCCGTGAAGAGCAGCGTAGCTTTCTGCGTATGAGCCGCATTTATTTGCCAGGTTACCTTCGTTCCTTCCGGAATTTCCAGGTTTCCAGCATTGCTTAAAGCTTGGGGCTTCAGTTTTAAATAAGCAGGGAAGTTTAAAGTAACCTTTAGCTGGGTCAGTTCTGGACGGTTGACCAATTTGATTTTGTAAGCATCTGAATAAAATCCCGAAGCCTCAAACTGAAAATCAATTTCATTCTGAAGGTTATCAAAAGTATAGGTAAAGACACCGGCCTCTCCTTGGTCCATCTTCCACCGCTGATCAAGCGAAGTGATGTACACCGAACTGGGTAATGCTTCCCCTTCCGTTTTCACGACCAGGGTATAATCTTCATTAAAGAATGCCAGAAGGGTCGGATTTTGTATCGAAAAAGTGAAAGGAGCCTCGGGCGAAAATTCCTGATTAAACCGAACAATCCGGCTGGTACTCTGCGTCAAGATCCCTTGATTAATAATCATCAAAAGCAGAATCAGCAGGAACGGAATCAGGAAATATTTGAGATACTTGCGATTGCCTTTCAGGTCAATGGCCTGTTCAAAGGCGATATCCTGAAGCGAAATTGTTTTTTGATGAATGCCCGCATCCAGTAAGGCGGTACGATTTTGAACGGAGGCGAGTTGAATGAGGTTGAGAAGCCGGTCTGAAACATCCGGAAAAAAACGACCAATGATTTTTGCACTCTCCTCTTTTTTTAATCCCTTCTTGTAAATCCACCACGCAAGGGGTTCGCGTAGAAAGCGAAAAATGGTTACCCCCACTACCGCAAAGAAAGAAGTGAAGATCAGAAACCGCCCAGTTTTTCCCAACCAAAGGTTGTACTCGATCAGCGAGACGACTAAAAAGTAGGCGAGTACGATCGACAGCGAGAGGATGCTGCCCCGGATTAAAAGATTCAGGTAATACCTGCGTGTAAACGAGTTTACTTTTTCTTCAATGCGATTAATCCCCCCTTCCATAGTTCTTAAAACGAGCGTAGCTGAAGATAGTTTTAAAGCCTACCAAGATAGCCGTCACGCGGATGTAAACCAAGCCGTCTATGGTGTGATTTTTGGATCTGCGAAATGCCAGCCAAACTCTTTTTCGAAGTATTCGAGCACATGCATCTTCAACAGCTTTTCCTGCTCCAGTAAATCAAAATGGGGGAGTTTCTTGATCAGTCGCCAATGGGGCCAACCCTGTTCATCCAGGCCCTCCAGTTCATAATAACCGGCCAGGCTTAAGACTTTACAAATAGCGATGTGTAGCAGGTCCTGTTTTTCCTCTTTGGAAAAAACCTTCGGTCCACGACCTAATTCCTGCAGGCCAATCAGAAAAAGTACTCCGTTTAAATCTTTTGGCTTTTTACTCGTTACTTTTTCCAACTCACCCAATAAGGAATTCCATTTTCGCTCCAGTTCGAGATCGCGCTTAAACATTTACGAACGGGTTAATTCTTCCCAATATTCAAAGGCTCTACGCAAATGCGGAACTACAATGGTTCCACCCACCAGCGTGGCAACGCCCATCGCTTCGTGTACTTCTGCTGTTGAAAAGCCCACCTCTTTGCATTTGCCCAAATGATACTTAACACAGTCATCGCAGCGAAGGACCAACGAGCAGGTTAGGCCAATCAGTTCCTTCGATTTTACATCCAGTGCACCCGGTTGGTATGCGTTCGTATCCAGATTAAAGATTCGCTTGATGATGAGGTTATCGGCAGCTAAAATTTTGTCATTCATCTTGCTGCGGTATTCATTAAATTGCTTTACCAGGCTCATGGACTAATTTTTTCTCAAAGATGAGTTCAAAACAGATGAAATCAAATGTGATGGTTACGGCACGCGAGCTTTGTGCTGATTTTGTTTCGCTATTCTATCCAAATTATTGCTTGGGCTGTTCCAATGCCTTATATAAAGGCGAAGAAATTTTATGCACCCGGTGCATCCGTGAATTGCCGAAAACAGGATATACTAAAGATCCGATGAATCCGGTTATGCTACGGCTGGCGGGTCGCCTTCCGCTAAAATTCGGGCTGGCGTTCTTAAAATTTAGAAAGACCGGATTGGTTCAACACCTGCTACATCAATTGAAATATAACAACCACCCGGAAGTGGGTGTGCGCCTGGGCAAGTTGTTTGGAAGGGAGTTGGCTGAATCGGGCATGAAGAGCGAAATTGATTTGATTGTGCCGGTACCGCTACATGCGTCCCGCAAACGCAAAAGAGGCTATAACCAAAGCGCAAAATTTGCTGAAGGGTTGAGTTACGCAATGGACATACCCTGGAATGAATCCGTTAGTTCCCGTGTTGTGCGAACGACTACCCAAACGCGAAAGTCAAAAGTAGAACGATGGGAAAACGTGAAAGATGTATTTGCGATCGAACGCCCAGAAGAAATCTATGGACAGCGGATACTATTGGTTGACGATGTGATGACCACAGGAGCAACCCTGGAAGCCTGTGGTAAACAGTTGCTTCAAGCCGGTTGTATTGAGCTGAGTGTAGCCTGTCTTGCCGAAGCGCAATAAAAAACCCTCCGTAGGGAGGGTTAAAATAATTCTTTACGCAACTCGATTAGAAATTGGAGCCCGCACGAATCATGGCGCAACGGAAGCCAATGGTTGCGGTTGCGGAGTCTTCATCCAGGAACCTCCGGGTACCGGGTGACATCCAGTACGCAACATCTTTCCATGAGCCGCCTTTGTAAACCCGAACTTTATCCGAAATCAAGGAAAGGAAGTTTTGAGGGTTTTTAGTGTATTCGTACGTGCGAAGATTTTTAGTGGTTCCGTCCGGCATCGTAACGGTGGAGTCTTTGGCGACCTTATCATAGCGGTTCCTGTACTGACCATGACTGTCAATGAAGTCATCTCTCCGGATCGGATTCAAATCATCAAAATCCTGGTGTGACAACGGACGGTAAACGTCCATCACCCACTCACTCACATTACCAGCCATGTTATACAGCCCGTAATCATTGGGTGGAAATTCGTAAATGTAGGTAGTGATCAACGCACCATCATTCAAGCGGCCTGCTATACCCGCATAGTCACCACGACCACGCTTAAAGTTGGCCAGGAAGGAGCCCATTTGTTTGCCGTACGGGTTACGCAACGCGTGCCCATCCCAGGGATAAATTCTTTGATGGGTTTGCATTTCATCCAACCACTGAGTTCCGATCAGCGCCTGTGCAGCATACTCCCACTCGGCTTCAGTAGGAAGACGGTAAGCAGGAATTACTACGCCTGACTCAAGCGGGATACGACCCGCTCCGGTTTCAGGTGCGGCAATACCCGCTTTCTCAGCCAGGTCTGCATTAACTTTTGCAGTTCTCCATTTAGCATACTCATTCGCTTGCTTCCACTTAACACCCACTACCGGGAAGTACCGGAAGCCAGGATACCGTAAATAATGGTCGACATAAGGATCGTTAAAGGCCAGGTTGGAACGCCAGACCAACGTATCAGGCAGGGCCAGTGCATAGGCCTTTCCACCATCCACTTTTGTGGAATCAACAGAGAGGTAATAGAGGTACTCGAGCCAATGAATATTTGCAATTTCTGTCTCGTCCATGTAAAAGGAAGCAACAGAAACAGTGCGTTCAATATTATCGCGGAATGACATTACATCTTCTTCCAGAGAGCCTAACACCGTACGTCCACCTTCAATAAACACCATATTTGGTGCATCCGGCTGTGAATTGTACTCATTAACGGGGAATCCCTCCGCAGCATCGCGGGTATAGGCCAACCCCGTGGCGGTACTGATTTGCCCAGGATTTTGAGCAGTTGGTTTGCCCCCCTTATTGCCAAAAAGTGAACAAGAGCTAATAATAGCCGAGAGCGCAACTAAGAACAGGAGTGACTTGAAATACTTCATTTGTGTCAGGTTAAACATAAAAGTAACCGCTAATATAAATAGATAAATCAATGTTTTCCAAAGGGTAGCGTTTTTTTGATAAATCCTTAATCGAAGCGTCCTCACCCGAATCCGCCTGCTTTAACGCTGCCCTTGGGCGAATAGTATTCAAGTTCAAATTTGGGATTCTTTTTCCGGTCTTGGGGCTAAATCAAACTGAAAATATGAAACCTGCTTCGCCCAGGCGGTTGGCACAGGCTTTTCAGTAGGTATTTCCACCCAAACCGTCCATGATCACCATTAAAGACTTTAGAGCAGCAGCATTTGAAAAGAAATGTGACCTGATTGTCCGGAACTCCGATTATATAACGGTAAGAAATTGTGAGGACACCAACTATTACCTCTACCAGGTGCATGGATTTTTTGTGGAGGTAATCTATTCTACAATCACAAAAAGAGTGAAGGTGATAAATGCATTTAATGACATTGAGAAATTAGACTTCTATATCGAAGAAATTTCGTTGGCCGGCTTAATCACCTGATCAGTGAGCGGTGAAAGTATTTCCATTGCGGCATTCACCGTGTCAACTGCTTCGATGGTTAAGAGCAACTTCCCTGCGGTGTCTTTCATGCGGCAACGTTTATTATGTTGTTGCACGAATGCCAGTACTTTACCAAATAGCTCAGATTTAAAATACGCTTCATTTCCTGAAATGAAATAAGCCCGGAGCTTTCCATTTTTTAAGCTCAACTTTTCAAAACCCAACGCTTCGCCTATCCAGCGAAGGCGAACGGAGTTGATCAATTGCTCAACCGTTTCCGGAATCGGACCAAACCGGTCTTTCAAAGACTCCTGAAATCCGATAAGGCCGGTTTCATCCTTCACATTGTCCAGCGTTGCATATAGTTGAAGTCGTTCGCTGGTGTTGTTCACATAATGGTCCGGGATCAGAATTTCAAGATCCGTTTCGATGGTGCAATCGGGTACAATTAATTTCGCTTTAGCAGAAAGCTCTTCGGCAAACAACTCCTTGAAATCGGTCTCCTTTAATTCCTGGATGGCATCATCGAGAATTTTATGGTAGGTGTCGAATCCGAGGTCCGTGATAAATCCAGTCTGTTCGGCCCCCAGCAAATTGCCGGCCCCGCGAATGTCCAGATCGCGCATGGCTACCTTGAACCCGTCTCCCAATTCAGAGAATTCTTCGAGGGCAGCAAGTCGTTTGCGCGAATCGGAGGATAAGACGGAGCTTGGCGGGGTGAGTAAATAACAGAACGCCTTCTTATTTGACCGGCCCACGCGTCCGCGCATCTGATGAAGGTCGCTCAACCCAAACATATGCGCCTGGTTGATGATGATGGTATTTGCATTCGGAATATCCAAACCCGACTCAATGATGTTGGTGGAGACCAATACATCGTACTCCGCTTCGATAAACTTCACCATCACCTTCTCCAGTTTATCGCCATCCATTTGACCATGCGCGATGCCAATGCGGGCATCCGGTACCAGCTTAAAGATCGTATTGGCCACCTGCTCAATGTCACTCACACGATTGTGTACGAAAAACACTTGTCCTCCTCTGCGCAGCTCGTTACTCACCGCATCACGAATGATGATTTCGTCATAGGTATGTAATTCGGTGGTAACCGGCTGCCGGTTGGGCGGGGGTGTTGAAATTATACTCAGATCACGCGCGCCCATTAACGAGAAATGCAAGGTGCGGGGAATGGGAGTAGCGGTGAGGGTTAGCACATCCACATTCACCTTCAGTTCTTTCAGGCGATCTTTTACTTTCACCCCAAACTTTTGCTCCTCATCGATGATCAAAAGACCCAGATCGTTAAACTCTACATCTTTGCTCACAACGCGATGAGTACCAATGATGATATTGATCGATCCGTCTTTTACTCCCTGAATGATTTGCTTGATCTCTTTGTCGGATTTAAAACGCGAAACATAATCAATCTTGACGGGCATGTTAGCCAGGCGCTCGGAAAAGGTACGGTAATGTTGCATTGCCAGGATGGTGGTGGGCACCAGCACGGCTACTTGTTTTCCTTCGGAAGCAGCCTTAAAAGCTGCACGGATGGCCACTTCGGTTTTGCCAAAACCTACATCACCACAAACCAACCGATCCATGGGGTGCGGTTGTTGCATATCGCGCTTAACATCTTCGGTGGCTTTTGCCTGATCCGGAGTATCTTCATAAATAAAGCTGGACTCCAGTTCGGCTTGTAGAAAACTGTCTTCATGAAAGGCATATCCGGGCGCACTTTTACGTTTCGCGTAAAGTTCGATCAGCTCTTTCGCAATGTCTTTTACTTTCTTTTTTACCTTGGCCTTCTTGCTATCCCATTCACCACTACCCAGCTTGCTGATAGCCGGTGGCGTGCCGTCTTTACCCGAGTACTTCGAGATCTTGTGGAGGGCGTGAATGCTGACGGTGAGGATGTCATCATCCCGGAAAACCAAACGGATGGCCTCTTGTGTTTTTCCATCCACTTCTTTTTTCTCAAGACCAGCAAACTTGCCGATGCCAAAATCAATATGAGTTACAAAGTCACCAGGTTGTAATGTTTGAAGTTCGCGAAAGGTGAGTGCTTTTGACTTCGAAAATTTTTCCTTGTGGCGATACCGATAAAATCGTTCAAAGATCTGGTGATCCGTATAACAAACTACCTTTAGAAGATGGTCAACAAATCCCTGCCGTAAGGAGAACTCCAACGACTGGAACCGAATTTCCGGATGAATTTCTTCGAAGATGCCATGTAGACGTTCTACCTGGCGGGGTTGTTCGGCTGAAATAAAATTGGAATACCCCTGCTCCTGTTGTTCTAATAAATTAGCAGCCAGCAACTCAAAATTTTTGTTGAACGAAGGCTGAGCCGAACAGCTAAATTCATAGCTATGAAGAGAGTTATAAAAATTACGGGTCCCAAATTCAATGCAAGCAAGCCCTTTAAGCTGAGAAAGGATGGAAACTTCATCATTGAATAGATGGCGGGGCTCCAGAATTACCTGGGTACCACTTTCGCGAAGAATTTTATCGAACGATGCCGAAGCTTTTTGGAAACACTTTTCAATTACGTCACGCATCAGCTCAACATCTTTGAGCCAAACCCGGGTAGAGGGGCTAACGAACTCAAGCAAGGACTGACGTTCCTCCTGCACCAGCCTGGTTTGAACATTGGGCATCAGATTGATTTTGTCCAACGCCTCTACCGATAATTGCGACCCGGGATCAAAACTTCTAATGCTGTCTACCTCGTCACCAAAGAGTTCAATTCGATAGGGAAATTCGTGGGCAAACGAAAACACATCGATAATGCCTCCTCGAATAGCAAACTGACCAGCCTCATATACAAAATCGGTTTTTTCAAAGTCGTAGCCGTGAAGAAATTCTTCCAGAAAGGCACGGTCAAGCACCTCCCCCTTCGTAATCAGAAAGGTGTTGGTAGCAAGGGATTTTTTATTGATCACTTTTTCTGCGAGGGCTTCCGGGTAGGTAACAATCACGTTGCCTTCCGGGTGATTGCTGAGGAGGTTGAGTACCTCGGCCCGCATGAGGATATTGGCATTTTCTATCTCATCATATTCATAGGGCCGCTTGTATGACATCGGGAAAAAGAGCACTTCCTTTTCGCCCAACAGGTGTTGTAAATCATTGAGCAGGTAAGAGGCTTCTTCTTTGTCTTCGGCAATAATCAGGTGCGAGGCGCGAACACTTTTATAAACAGCGGCAAAAACAACAGCATCTAAACTTCCGTGCAGGCCCTTGATTCGGATGTTGGCATGGGCAGACGTACGTATCCCCTCGGCCAGCGTTTGTACCAGGCTGTCCGCACGATAAATAAAAAGAAACTCGTGCGCCTTCACACCCAACAGGTTGAAAAAAACAGGTCGCAAATATAAGTTAACTTTATCGGCATGTATTACGTGCGGTTGTTATTTCTTCTTGTCAGTCTCACCTCGTTTGCATTCATGATAATCGGGTTGTTTAAGCCCTGGTTGATGCTTTGGTGGGAGGATGTCCAGAACCGGAAAAAAGTACTGCAGGTATATGGAATAACAGGACTTCTTTTCCTGGCTATCTATTATTTATTCGCGCTCTTCATTCCATAAAGGAAGAGGCGAATAGCATCGGTTTTTTCTTGACTTTTGTTGAAGCATTGTTCTCCTTTGCACCCACCTAATAAAGCCTTATGAGTCAGGATAATATTTTTAAGGAACCCAAAAAGCCGGATGACTTCAGCTTCAACAAGAGCGTAGTAACAGTGTTTGATGACATGGTTACCCGCTCGGTGCCGTTCTACCTGGAAATCCAAAGAATGATGACAGAGTTGGCCAAGGATTTTGCCGTACCCGGTACCCGCGTTTATGATTTAGGTTGCTCTACCGGCACCACGCTAATTAATTTCGATAAGGTGTTGGCAGATACCATTGATTTTGTGGGGATGGACAATTCGGAGGAAATGCTGAAAAAGTGCGACAAGAATTTTAAAGACACCGGCCTTACCCGCAAGTATTCCCTGATTAACCACGATCTGAATTCGGGTATTCAGATTGAAAATGCATCGGTGGTGGTGTTGTGCTTAACCCTGCAATTTGTACGACCGCTATACCGAGAGCGACTTGTTCAGGAAATTTACAACCAAATGAACCCCAATGCCTGCCTCATTTTAATTGAGAAAGTGTTGGGGGAAGACTCGTTGTTCAACCGGCTATTCATCAAGTACTATTATGATTTTAAAAGAAGGAACAACTACGATGATATGGAAATCGCGCAAAAGCGGGAAGCGTTAGAAAATGTATTAATTCCTTACAAGCTGATGGAGAACAGAGAGATGTTGCTTAGCAAGGGCTTCAAATACGTGGAGACATTTTTTAAGTGGTACAATTTCTCCGGCATGATTGCCGTCAAATAAGTTAACATGGTTGCAATTGGTAATTTCTTATTTCACTATCGAAATGGGTTGCTCCCCATTTTGTTTCTCGCCATCTTCATTCCCTCTCCTGCCCTTTTTGAAAACCCAACGGTTGCATTGTACATAGGATTAAGCATAAGTTTGCTGGGTCAACTGATCCGCTGTGGTACAATAGGATTTGTTTACATCATTCGAGGCGGACAGAATAGACGGGTGCATGCAGAGAATTTGGTGACGGAAGGAATCTTTGCGCATTGCCGCAATCCTTTATATATCGGCAACATAGCAGTTGCTTCCGGCATGGGCTTGGCTTCCAATTCTCTTATTTTTTTCTTGTTCATTACCGCGATCATCATTTTTATTTATGAAGCAATTGTGCGGGCAGAGGAGAATTTTCTGCGGAATAAGTTCGGGGCAGAGTTTGATCAGTATGCAGCCCGCGTTCACCGTTGGATCCCCAACTTCTCGGGCTTCTCAGAAACGCTTAAGAAGCACACGTTCGCCTGGAAACGGGTAATTATCAAAGAGTACAATTCCACTTTTACAGGAGTTACGCTTGGGCTTTTAATTATTGCCAAAGTGATTTATGATAACCCACAGCGGTATGGGGCACTGGAAGCGTATTTACCTACCTTGATCGGCTCGTTTATCGGACTCCTGGTGGTGTACCTGATTGTCCGGTATCTAAAGAAAAGCCATCGGTTGAAGGAAAACTAATTTCTACTTTTTAAAATGAATAGAGTACTACTCCTTACGATGATCCTGATCGGTGCGGCTTGTTCAAAGCCCGAAAAAAAGGAACAGCCCGTTGTCAGCCGCGAGGTGAATGAACTTCCACACCTTGCATACAACGCATTGGATGGAACACCAACTACAACCCGCGATTTGCCAGGGGGCTCGATCCTTATTCTATTCAATACCGATTGCGATCATTGTCAGCGCGAAGCAAAAGCCATTCAGGAGAACCTGAGCGCATTTACAAACTACACCCTGTTGTTCATTGCTTCTGAAACCGCTGAGACGATTCAGAAGTTTGCACAGGAATATCAACTGGTTAACCAACCCAACATTCGATTTGGCCGGGCCGAAAGTGTTGATGTTTACTTGAACTTTGGCTCGATTCCTACACCGGCTATTTATATCTATTCGAAAGAACGAAAGCTGGTGAAATCGTTTTTAGGCGAGACCCCGATTGATCAGATCCTTTCCTACCTGTAACCGGATACACAGCGCAAGGTGTTTTTTTCGGGCGGAGGAAAATCCAATCAAGTAGTGATGCCCGCCATCCTGGAGATGGTATTTCTTTTTGATCGCCTCCGGTCGTAAAGGATAATTGCGGGTGAGAATGTTTATTGATGTACCGGACAAACTTTGCATCCTCTTAGAGTCAGGATCGAGCGTAATAATCTCAAAAGTTCTTCCCGGAAAATCAGACAACAAGTGATCGGACGTATAAAGATGTGTATTTGGGGCTAACTTAGTAAGGGCAAACTTTTCACCAACAAGTTTGAAAGCGCCCGCTTTGAGAATAGCGGCATTCGGTTCATAAAGATACCGGGCCGGCTCCCGGATAGAAACCGGAGCCATCCGTTCATCATCCGGTGTAAAAGCAAATGCGCTCCGAGTACTTCCATCCGCATAAAGATCAACAGCCCTAATTTCGGGTGTACCAACGAAATCGCGATCTGCAAGAAAGAGCAACTCTTTGCATTCGTTGTCAACGGCAACCACATGTACATACTGAACCGACCGAATCTCCCGCAACCCCTGTTGAATATCAAGAAGGGGTGAGGTTTTGATCAGCACCCATTGACATTTCTCATGCATTTTTTTTTGAAGAGCGGTAACGTCTGGGGCGCAGTCACTCAATTTGAAAACCCGTTTAGAATGAACATTTCTACGGCTTGGGTCAAGGTAGAGAAGGTCAACATTTTCAGGCATTTGATTTAAAAATTGTTCAGCCGTGGTGTTGTGATGAAGAATAGTAACACCCAGTTGCAGATGATTATGGCGTGCTATTTCGAATGGAGTGGCATCAGGTTCTACATAATGTATATGACTGATTGATTTGGAAAAAAAGAAGGAGTCAACACCGAATCCGCCAGTTACATCAGCAACCACAGCAGGAAGAGGAGTTAATTCACCAACGAGGTTTTGTTTAAAGCGTGCCGTTGCTTCCGAGGAACACTGCTCCAGGTTGATTGTTGGAGGATAGACCACCCCGCTTGTTTTGTACCAGGAGGGTAGCTTCTTCCTTGCTTTTCTTCGACCAATAATCTGTTGAACAATCTCTGCGCTGGGTAATCCTAAGATTTCTTTTCGGCTCAACACTAATTCTTTTTCGTCAGCCTCTTCATGACTGCGAATAAATTCTTGCACTTCGGGCCGTGTGATTTCAGAAAGATTTGTAGGCATGGTGGCAAAGTTGCAAATTCGCGCGCGAATCCAACACGATGCGAAAGTCTCCCTTGTTCGTACTCTTCATCACCATCTTTCTGGACATGCTGGGATTTGGCATCATCATCCCGATCCTGCCCATTTTTACCAAAGAATTGGGCGCAGCGGATTATCAAATTGGGTTGATTGCGATGATTTATCCGATCATGAACTTTTTGTTCGCGCCCTTGTGGGGTACATTGAGCGACCGGCATGGCCGCAGGCCCATCATTCTGGTTAGTGTTTTCATTACCGGGCTGGCCTATTTGGTGTTTTCGCAAGTGAATGGATTGGCCATCTTGTTTTTATCAAGGCTCCTCTCGGGTATTGGTTCCGCTAATATCTCCGTTGCACAGGCCTACATCACGGATGTAACAACTCCCCAAGAGCGGACTAAAACGCTTGGATTTCTAGGCGCAGCCTTTGGAATAGGATTCATCATTGGCCCTACATTGGGGGGATATTTGAAGTCGATCTCCTCTCCGGCTCAGGTGGATTGGGTGGGGTATGTAGCAGCCGCACTTTCATTCGCCAACTTTGGCCTGGCCTGGTTCCTGTTGCCCGAATCATTGAAACAAAAGCATTCCGATGCAAAATTCAATTTTAAAGTAGTAACAGGAATCCTCACCGAGTTAAAAAAACCATCCATACGGGAATTGTTACTGATTAATTTCGTTTTCATTGCCGCCTTTATGCTCATGCAAATGGCCTCTTCGCTCATGTGGAAAGAAATAGATGGCCTCAACGATAAGCAAATAGGGTATGTATTTGCTTTTGTAGGACTGGCTACCGCAATTGTACAGGGCGGATTGGTTGGCCGCATGGTAAAAGTATTAGGCGAACAGAAAATGCTGAGCTATGGCATCTTTTTTATGGTTACCGGGTTAATTCTTTTGCCGCTGGTGGGTGAATCGTATTTTATTCCATTTGAATTGGTGGGCCTGGTATTGGTGGCGGTGGCCAATGGTTGTCTTACTCCGAGCATTACTTCGTTGATCTCCAAGTATTCAAACCCAAGGGAGGTGGGCCAGGTGTTGGGAGTCAATCAATCCTTTGGTTCACTCGCCCGCGCGGCTGGTATGGGCATCAGCGGCTTTCTTTACGGAATTGATTTTCATGTTCCGTTTTTTGTTGGTGCAGCGATGATGGGGATGAGCTATTTCCTGGTTATCAGTTTTGCCAGAATACCAGCACCCGAACCTATTCCGGTTGTCGAGCCGAAGCCTCAACACGACTAACCAGCGACAAATAGATGTTTCGAATGTAAGCAACAAATCCCATGCTTTGGGCTACCAACAGCACCGGGTCTATCCGGTTAAAGCCGTAATAGACGACCATCAACGAAGCCACTGCACTGATAAGCCAGAACCCGAGGGGCAAAAGAGATTCATGAGCTTGTTCAGAATAGTACCACTGATAGAGGTAGCGGAAATTCAATAGCAATTGACCTAGGCTGCCGATAAGGATTACGGGGTCAGAAAAATTAGTGCGATCAATCAACGAAATAAAGGAATCGGGAGAAGTGAGACGGGTCCACCCCAACAAAATGAAAGGAAGAGGCACAATTGCAGCACGAGCTGCCAACGGGATTTTTAGCCAGAATTTTTTTAGCTGCAGGTTGCGGATGTAGATGTAAAAGGAAATGGTTTGGCCTGCCAGAATTACGACATCCAGGCGCAGTACGCCATAGATCAAAAACATAAAGGATCCGCATAAACTGAAAATCCAAAACATGGTTGGCGATACGACCTTTCCAGCCCGCTCAGACAGTATCCATTGAACCAGAATCCGGGCACCAAATAGAGATTGAGCAAAAAAGCCCAATCCATAAATCAGAAAATCTTCGGTGCGTAGTTGTGTAAGAAATTCCAAAGGTGAATTACTCTTCTACATTTTTCAATTTACTAAGCAACGCATAGGCACCTTCAGTAACCAGGGGAGCGCTAAGATCGATTCCTTCCGGCAAGGACACTTCGGTAAATCCGTTTTCGGTGACGCCCGATTTTACAAGAATCGATACAAAGTGATTTTTCTCCTTTTGAAGGAAAACGTATTCTGCACCCTCGAAACTCACCAGCGCATTTTCAGGTACTGCCTGTACCGACCTTTCTGATGTTTCGATAAGGGCAGTAAAATACATACCCGGAATCAGATCGGAATCTTCTTTATCCAAATGACAATGCACACGAACCGTGCGTTCCGGTGAAATTTCTTTTCCGATCAGATACACGTTTGCTGAGCGGGGGCGGCTTTCATGGGCCAGTGTAAGCAGCACATGTTGCCCTACCTTTAGTTGTGCCAGATCTTTTTCAAACACTTGAGCTTCGGCATGTAAATGTTCGGTATCCACAATTTTGAACATCACATCGGCCGGTTGCACATACATGCCAATATTCACGTGCACCTGCGTTACATAACCTGAAATGGGCGAGACAATGGCGATCGTATTTTTGATTTCACCCTGTTCGATTTGTTCCGGTGAGAGGTGAATGAGTTGAAGTTTGGATCGAAGCCCTTCCACTTTGGCCTTCGTACTGACATAGTTTGATTTAGCTTGTTGCAAGGTTTTGGCAGCATTTACATTTTCTGCAGCCAACTGTTGTTGGCGGGTATACTCCAACTCCAGAAATTCGAGTTGACTTTTGCTCTCTATATAATCTTGCTGCAACTGAATGTAGGCAGGATCTTCCATCATGGCTAACACTTGCCCCTTCCTTACGCGCATACCCTGAAGCAATTCGGTGTGTTTAACGAAGCCACCCAGCGGAGCGGAAATCGTGACCATATTCTGGGGCGGCACATCGAGCATCCCATTTACTTTGATGGTCTGGCTGAGGGTACGCGTTTCAATTTTACCGAGCGCGATATTCAGGATTTTTATTTGCTCGTCTGTAAGGGCCGCTTCATTAGCGGAGGAGACATCAGTTGCTTGTTCTTTTGGAGTATCGGAACCGGAAGAACAAGAACCGAGAAGAATGCTTACAATGAGCAGAAATATCAAAGCCGGAATTAGAGATTTCATAGGACTGTAGTTGGTGGATTTGCTTGACGCAAAACCAGGAGTGGAAACTAAGTTACTGGATATAGTTTGATTGGCATTCATGGGATTAGTATTTGCCGGTAAGAAACTCAACCCGTATCACCGACAGATTATACTGATGCAAAGCCTGCAGGTAATTGGATTTTATGGCAATGGCATTTCGCAAGGATTGCAAATACTCGACATACCCAATTTCCCCACCCTGATATGCTTTGCGCGCTTGCGATAAAATCAGATCCGCATTTTTCAAGGCACTGGTCTCATAGTAAACAAGACTTGCTTGGTTTTTGTCAAGTTCTCGCAGGGCTTGCTCGTACTCACTAAACAAGGTATGGCGAATATATTCAGCCGTTTCCCGGCTGGCCTCTTCCATGTGAGAAGCAGCCTTTGCTCGTGCAGCCTGGGGTGCAAACCATAGTGGAATCTGAATACCCGCGGTGAATCCACTAAAACGATTACTCTTGTCATAGAAGACATCAGAGCCGGTGGTGTTTTGATACCCGATGAGGGTTTGATTGAAGTACCCAATCGAGAAATCGGGCACCAACCGACTATTCTCCACCCGTTTTAGTAGCTGGTTGATTTTCACCTGCTGGTTGGCTAGCTGAATTTGGGGATTGCTCTCCAGTACATGCATTGAATCCAAGGGTAAAATTCGCTTGGTAAGTTTGGCTGTAACATCCACAGGAGCATCGGTTTTTAACAATACCTGCAATTGCATTTGCGAGATGTAAATGTCGGCTTCATTTAACCGAACCGAGTTTTTTATTTCCTGCAATTGTGTTTCTGCCGTAGTCATTTCCAGCAAGTTGCTCTCTCCGGTTCTATATCGTAGAGCCGAGGCTCTCGCGAAGTCGGTATACAAACTATCCTGCGACAACAGCAACTCGCGAACGGTATGTTGATACAACAAACGTTCATAGGTGGATTTCACCGCAAACACTTGGTTATTTTTCGCGACCAGCAAATTTTTGTCTGCACCAAGCACTTGTTCCGCTCCGAGTTTCAGGGTTGCACTGATGGTACCCGGAAAGGGAATCGTTTGGGTAAGGGTTAGGTTATTATCTTTTTCAATTGTGTTGTATTGTCCGCGCATCCACACCGCATTCAGCTTGCCCAATTCCGATCCGGTTTTTTTCATTTGTTTAAAGTAGTCCACCTCATACTCGGCCGACTTGATGAGTTGATTATTTTGTAGAGCAGTTTGGATAGCCTCCGTTTCGGTCATGGGCTGAGCGATGGTTTCCGGAATAGCAACAACACGCATCAGCGCCAGGATCACGATGAATCTGAAAGTTGAAATTTTAAGCGGATTCATAACTCATCAAAAGTTTTAGCGGTTTCTTTTTCGAAATAGGTATACAACACGGGCAGCACCACCAGGGTAAGGAGCGTAGCAGTTATCAAACCCCCAATAACTACCGTGGCCAAAGGCCGTTGAACTTCTGCCCCCGATCCTTGTGATAGCGCCATCGGTAAAAATCCTAAAGAAGCAACGAGCGCGGTCATCAGCACGGGCCGCAGCCTTACTTTAGTTCCTTCCAAAACAATAAATTTAATGCTGTGTCCACCTTCTTTTTTGATTTTGTTGAATTCGGCAATCAGTACAATTCCGTTCAACACAGCAACCCCAAACAATGCAATGAATCCAACACCGGCAGAGATGCTGAAGGGCATACCTCGTATCCATAGTGACAGCACACCTCCGATAGCGGAAAGGGGGATTGCGGTGAATATCAATAGTCCATGGCGAAAGGAGTGAAAAGTAAAGTACAGCAACAAGAATATTAATGCCAGCGCCAGAGGTACGGCCACGGACAATCGCTGTGTGGCTTCCTGAAGATTTTTAAAAGAACCGCCATACGTTACAAAATACCCTGGCTCGAAATCAATATCTCTAACGATTTTTGAATTAATCTCCTCAACAATACTTTGCACATCGCGGTTTCGCACGTTAAAGCCCACCACAATTCTTCGTTTGGCATCATCACGCTGAATTTGATTCGGACCAATCAATAACTCAATGCGGGCAAGTTGATCCAGGGGTACTTGCAAGCCGGAAGGTGTCGTTACAAAGAGCCCTTTAATATCTTCAATACGCTGACGGTTTTCCTGGTTCAGACGGACAACCAGATCAAAGCGTCTTTCTTTTTCAAATACCAGTCCAGCCACCTCACCCGAAAATCCGCTCCGCAGAACCCGATTCACGTCCTCAATACTTAGTCCAAATTGCGCGAGCTTTCCCCGATCCCACTTCACTACGATCTGAGGTAATCCCCCAATGGGTTCTACATACACGTCTTCCGCGCCATCAACCTGTTGTGCGATTGAACCCACCATACTGGCATATGTAGAAAGCAGATTGAGGTCCTCCCCGTAAATCTTAATTACCACATCCTGACGGGCTCCAGTCATTAGTTCATTGAAGCGCATTTGGATGGGCTGTTGAAATCCATAAGCAACCCCCGGCATCTTTTCCTCCAGCATGGCCGCCATCTTGTTAGCCAATTCATCGCGCGAAGATGCACTCGTCCATTCATCTTTGTCTTTCAATACCACAATCAAATCACTTTCTGTCAGAGGCATCGGGTCGGTCGGAATTTCAGAAGTTCCGATTTTTCCCACCACCATTTTTACTTCAGGAAAGTTGTCAAGCAAAACGCGTGAACTCTTTTGGGTGGTTTCCACCATTTGTCCCAATGAGCTTCCGGTGATGAGCCTGGTTTGTACGGCAAAATCCCCTTCATCAAGCTGGGGAATAAACTCACCGCCCATGCGGGCAAAGAGAAACATGCTGAAGGCCAGCAGGACGACTGACGTTGTAATTACTACAATTCGCCTTTTTAGAGCGTAGTCAATAACCGGGTCATATAAGCGGTGGAAGAACGCCATCAGTTTATCGGAAACATTCTTTTTGTAGCCTGTTTTCTTGCTGAGGATCAACGAAGAAATCATTGGCACATACGTGAGAGAAAGAATCAGGGCTCCAATGATGGCAAACGAAACAGTCTGAGCCATGGGACCGAACATTTTACCCTCTATTCCAACCAGCGAAAGAATAGGGAGATATACGATCAGGATAATCACCTGTCCAAAAGCAGCGGATCGCATCATATTAGTAGCAGCATGTTCTACCTCCAGATTCATTTCCTGCTGGGTAAGTTTGCGCATAGCTTTATCAATGCCTAAATGATGCATAGTAGCTTCAACAATAATCACTGCCCCATCTACAATCAATCCAAAGTCAATCGCTCCCAGGCTCATGAGATTACCGGACACGCCAAAAAGGTTCATCAGAGTAATGGCGAAAAGCATGGATAACGGAATGACGGAAGCAACAACTAAACCCGCCCGGAAATTGCCGAGCATGAGTACCAATACAAAGACTACAATCAACGCGCCTTCAGCCAGGTTTTTAGTTACCGTTTCAATGGCATTGTCAACTAATTTAGTCCGGTCGAGGTAGGGTACGATCTCTACTCCTTCTGGCAATGTGCCTTTGATTTGATCAATGCGAACTTTTACGTTATCGATAACCTGGGAAGAGTTGGCTCCTTTAAGCATGAGTACAATGGCACCGACAACTTCACCTTCATCGTTGAAGGTCATAGCGCCATACCGGGCGGCATGGCCTAGTGTTACTTCCCCAACGTTTCGAATAACTACCGGTAGTCCATTGGTGGTATTTCTCACCACAATCTTTTCAATATCCTCTTTGGTTTCCACGAGGCCTTCGCTTCGGATGAAGTAGGCGTAAGGATTTCGTTCGATGTAGGCACCTCCGGTATTCTGGTTGTTTTTTTCCAATGCAATAAACACCTCATCGATGCTGGTATTCATGCTGCGCAACTTATTTGGATCCAGCGCGATCTCGTATTGCTTAACAAACCCACCAAAACTGCTCACATCGGCTACGCCTTTGGTGCCCAGTAGCTGCCTTCGAACAATCCAGTCCTGAATGGTCCTGAGCTCCATGGCATCATACTTTTTTTCATACCCTTTTTTGGGACGAAGTATGTATTGATAGATTTCACTTAAGCCGGTAGAAAGAGGGGCGATTTCGGGTACGCCTGCCCCGGCAGGAATTAATGTGTTGGCTTGCGTTAGCCGTTCGTTTACTTGCTGGCGGGCCCAATACACATCAGTATCATCCGTGAACACAATAGTTACCACCGAGAGTCCAAACCGCGAGAAGGATCGGATTTCTGTTATGCCCGGTATGGTGGCCATGGTTTGTTCTACCGGAAATGTAACCAGCCGCTCTACCTCCGGAGCTGCGAGCGAAGGGGAAACGGTAAGCACCTGAACCTGATTGTTGGTGATGTCAGGCACTGCATCGATCGGGAGTTGTGTAGCGGAGTATCCACCCCAAATGACCAGGGCCAACGTGAGCATACCCACAATTACCTTGTTCCGAATAGAAAAGGAAATAATGCTGTGAAGCATGAAATTAGATTTTAGACCAGTTGTGAATCGCAATTAGGAATATACATGGATCCGAAGCAGGGTTCGTCCATGTGGATTAAATCCGATCAGGACTGTTTGGGCGGTTGCCAGATTGATTGGCTGAATTCGCTGGAAAAAGCTGATTGATAAAAATTGGCGTGCCGTAGTGTCGCTTGATGCGGGGCAACTACGGGTGCATGAAAGGGAGGAAGTAAGGTAATGGTATGGGCATATGTACAATCCCCTGATTTGAAAGGAAGCCCGGTGTGCTGCTCGTGTTCTTCCTGATCATGACGTTCCGCCTCACTTCCATAGTGAAGGCTAAGGAATTCAAAAAAAGAAAATCCGGAAACCTTATTCTGATGTTCCTGAAAGTGTTCGATCAGCCTTGGGAGTTTTGGCAGATCGTGCAAATCCATCATGCTTCCCAATAGGGAAAGCGAGACTAAAATGATGCTGATGGATCGAATCATGTTCAAAGTTAACACCCTTTACGGTGGATTAACAAGTATTTGTTTTTTTGGTATCTGAAGGTTAGACAACCTAGAATAGAGAAAGATTCCCGCCCCGGTGAAATTTGGTTAAATCGTATGCTGGAAAGTGCAGGTTGTTAAAATGCTTCTTTTTACTGGCACGAAATAGTTGATGAATGGCATCGGCAATGTTACCCTCACCCGCCATGCGCCTACCAAATTGAGAATCGCTAACCTGGCCACCGTGAAATGAGCAGATTTGATTCCACACCTTGTCAAAACGATCCGGAAAGTTTTTACGCAACCAGTCTTCGAAGATTTTACCGATGGATCCGTTAAGGCGAACCACCGTCATGCCGGCACCAAGCGCGCCATGGTTGGCGGCAGCACCCAGGATGTTGGGAATCTCATGATGATTGAGTCCAGGAATAATAGGCGCATTCATAATCCCCACCGGTACCCCCGCCTGAGCAAGCGTTTCAATGGTTTTTAAACGATTTATTGAACTAGCCGTTCGTGGCTCGAGAATCCTTCGAAGATCTTCCTTTAGCGTAGTGATGGAAATATATACCTGCACCAGGTTTTCGCTGGCGAGTTGCTTCAACAGGTCGAGATCGCGAAGCACCAAACTGTTTTTTGTGATGATGCCAACCGGATGATGGTATTGCGCAAACACCTTCAGGAGCCTGCGGGTAATCTCAAGTTTTTTTTCCTGAGGTTGATAGCAATCCGTGTTACCACTGAGCATAATGGGCACGGCATTCCAATTTTTATTGAGCAGGTGTCGTTCCAGCAATGCCGGGGCATTTTTCTTAACAATGATTTTACTTTCGAAATCCAGGCCCGCGTTGAACCCATAGTACTCATGGGTATTGCGGGCATAACAATAAATGCAGCCATGTTCGCACCCCTGGTACGGATTAAGCGAGTACATCATACTCAGGTCCGGACTCGCTACTTTATTCACCACCTTTTTCGGAGTTTCGAAAAAAATTTGGGTAGTGGGTGCGGTTAAGAGCGGCTCATCAAGACCTTCCAGGTGTTCCGTAACATAGTGGGCTTTTAGAAATCGGTTTTCAGGTTTTATTTGCGAGCCCCGGCCTTTTAAATAGTCTTCCATTGCCCTAAATACTAAAATAATTAGTAATAATTCCATAGACCCTTGTTAAAATATAGTAAAACAGCAGTTACGGAGCTCAAAGGCCAAATTTTTGAGCAAAAAGGAGTTCGTTTCTTAATCAAACGAGAAGATCAAAACCACCCCTTTGTTTCAGGGAACAAATGGTGGAAACTGAAGTACAATCTTGAAGAGGCGATTAAGACTAACCAAAATACCATCCTGACATTTGGAGGAGCCTATTCCAACCACATTTATGCCACCGCAGCAGCAGCACGTGAAATGGGGTTACGATCGATTGGCATAATACGAGGCGAAGAAACCTTGCCTTTAAATGAAACATTAAGGTTTGCAATGGCATGTGGGATGGAACTTCATTATGTTTCACGCGATGTCTATAGAACGAAAGCAAGTCCGCAGTTTCTTGATGAACTCTATAAAGAGTTTGGCGACTTCTACCTGATACCGGAAGGAGGAACGAATGAGCTGGCCGTAAAGGGGTGCACTGAATTTGCCAGACTTCTAAATCAAGAGACACAGGTTGATTACCTATGCCTTGCCGTAGGAACCGGGGGTACAATAGCAGGAATGGTCGAAGGATTCGATCGATCAAAAAAGATTCTTGGCTTCGCGGTATTGAAAGGCGAGGCGTTTTTAGAAGCGGAGATTAAACGCTTTACCACTAAGCGTAATTGGCAATTGGTGTACGACTATCATGCTGGGGGGTATGCAAAAACCAATTCAGCATTGATAAAATTTATTGGGGAGTTTGAAGAAAACTATAAAATCCCATTGGATCCTGTTTATACAGGTAAATTGATTTGGGGCCTGTTTGATCTATTGCATAGGGGTTACTTCGCTCCGGGCTCTTCCGTGCTTGTTCTGCACACCGGTGGTTTACAAGGCAGGTTAGGATTTAATTTTTGATAACGCCCCGCAGCCAGGTAAAAATTCTAAGCTCTCCTCGCCCCTCAGGCAAGGCACCGCTTTCTGCAGCCGCCTTCACTTTTTCAATGGTATAAAATGCCGTTGGAATAAGGGCTTTCAGTTGGTTGATCAAGTCATCCAACCGGTCGCGATCCAGAACGGTAAACACCAGCGTTTCATCCCCATCTGGGCCTTCAGCATTTACCCGGGTGAATCGGAATTGTTGCTTGTTCAAATAGTGAAGCAACTCGGTCACATCTTTTCTGGTAATGATCCTCACAATCACCTTTCCGTAGGCGATGCGTTCTTCAATGATCATTCCAACAAAAATTCCAGCTGCGAACCCAGCCGGGTACGCCACGTAACATAGCCAATTGTCAAGGTGTTTGAAAATTTCCCGAATCACCAGCAACCAGATAAACGCTTCAAAAAATCCAAGTAGCGTGGCTGTGAAGCGCCTGCCACCCAGCATGTAAATAATCCGGATGGTATTGATGGATACATCACAGATACGTGCAACAAAGATCATGAAGGGAAGGATCAGGAAACTGAAAACATCACCGGAGAACCCGAGGGTATCTGTAAAGAGTTTTTCCATGCTTATCCAAACAAGCTCTCAAAAACCTCACGCAATTTACCCAATGTCCTTACCTTGATTTTGGTCTTGGATAAGTCCAATGACTTCTGGCTATATTTTGAGATATAGATTTCTCCAAACCCTAGTTTCTCCGCTTCGGAGATGCGTTGATCGATTCGGTTTACTGCCCGCAATTCACCTCCCAATCCTACTTCCGCGGCAAAGCAGATTTTATCGTGTACGGGAATTTCTTCCATGGATGAAATAATAGATACACACAAGGCTAAATCGATGGCCGGATCTTCCACATAAATGCCTCCAGCCATATTCACAAAGACATCTTGTGTACCCATGCGAAAGCCGCACCGTTTTTCAAGTACCGCCAACAACATATTGAGGCGTTTTTGATCAAAGCCGGTAGGAGTGCGTTGTGGTGTGCCATAGGAGGCCGGGCTTACCAGGGATTGAATTTCGATCAGGAGCGGTCTGTTTCCTTCCATGGTAGCGCCAATGGTGGCACCACTCAACTGACCGTCTTTTTGGGAGATCAGTATTTCAGACGGGTTGCTCACTTGCCGCAACCCGCTGCCCAACATCTCATAGATCCCAATTTCTGAAGTCGACCCAAATCGATTTTTTGTGGTGCGTAATATGCGATACGCCAGGTGGCGATCCCCTTCAAATTGCAACACGGTATCCACCATGTGTTCCAGCACTTTGGGGCCAGCCAGTAGGCCATCTTTTGTGATGTGCCCCACAAGGAATACGGGCGTATTAGTTTCTTTCGCAAACTTCATAAGCTCGGCTGCCGACTGCCGTACCTGACCAATACTACCGGCAGCACTATCCAGTACATGCGAGTGCAGCGTTTGAATGGAGTCAATGATGACGAGGGTTGGCTCAACCGATTCAATGGCCTGGAAAATATTCTTGGTTTCCGTTTCGGCCAGCATGTAAAAGTTTTCGCGGGATGTTTTTGAATTGCCGGTCAGGCGTTCGGCCCGCATTTTTATTTGCTGCTCACTTTCTTCCCCCGAAACATACAGCACTTTTGCTTTTTGTAACGAGAGGGCTACCTGCAGCATGAGGGTTGACTTTCCGATGCCGGGCTCGCCACCAATAAGAATTAGTGAACCCGGCACGATTCCTCCACCCAATACCCGGTTAAGTTCCTGATCGGGAGTGCCGATGCGGATTTCCGCAGAAGACTCGATCTGTTGTAAAGTTTTGGGTTTACTGACCCGGCTTTTGGTAGTGTCTTGTCGCCAGTTATTTCGGTCACCCTCTGTTTTGGTAACCACTTCTTCCACAAAGCTATTCCAGGATTCGCACGAAGGGCACTTGCCAATCCACTTGGGTGATTCATAGCCACAGCTTTGGCAGAAGAAGAGCGTTTTAGTTTTTGCCACAATAAGTTTTTCAAAAGTAAAAAAACTTACATGGTCTAAATGGCCTTCGACCCATTTTCTATATTTATTAAAACCTAACCTTCGATTCAAATATGAAGCTAATAGTCGGTCTTATTTTTCTTTGCCCCTTGGTTGTTATTGGCCAAAAAGCACCTATAAAATTTGGGGATATTTCAGTTGAGGATTTGAAAATGACCCATTATTCTAAGGATTCTTCCGCGGCTGCGGTAGTTCTTGCAGATTATGGGGAATCCAGCATCACCTATTCACAAGATGATGGTTTCATGTTGGGGTTTGAACGAATCAGACGGATTAAGATCTTAAAGAAAGAAGGCTTTGAGTGGGCCGATTTTAGTATTCCTCTTTATCACAACGCGGGCGATGAGGAAAAGCTGGCAGGACTAAAGGCGGTTACGTACAATTTGGAAAACGGGAAGATTACAGAGACGAAGGTAAAAAACGATGCTGTCTTTAAGGAAAAATATGACAACAACCTGGATGTAATGAAAATTACTTTTCCTAACGTAAAGGAAGGATCGATCATTGAAATATTCTATAAGATTAATTCAGACTTTCTGTTCAATTTTCAAGACTGGGAGTTTCAGGCAACGATTCCCACCGTACTAAGTGAGTACCGGGCGAAAATTCCGGAATACTTTCATTATGATAAGTACATGCAAGGATACATTTCTTTGAATGTAAATGAACAAACTCAAGCCTCGGCAACCATAACGCTTACATCGAAAGAACGTGATGGAGACAGATCGGTTCAGACAACGTTTAGTACCGAAAAAATAAATTATATAGAGCAACGTTTTAGGTGGGTGGCCAATGATGTTCCTGCGTTTAAGGCTGAGCCCTTCATCACTACCGCAAGAGATTATATCTCTAGAATCAACTTTGAACTTTCCTTTACCCAATATCCAGGTCAGCCGATTAAGCGATATATGGGAAGTTGGGAGGACATAAACAAACAATATGCAGAGAGTTCCGAATTTGGACAGGAAGTAGGAGGTAATGGATTTCTGAAGAAGACCGTAGAGGAAATAACAGTTGGTAAAACTACCCCGGAAGAAAAAATTACTGCCATTATTAACTATGTTAAACAGCAGGTTGAATGGGACGGCACTAATCGAAGGTTCATTTCAAAGTCATTAAAGAAGACTCTCGAGGATCGTAAAGGAAGTTCGGCAGAGATCAATCTTTTATTGGCGTCAATGATTGATAAGGCTGAAATCAAAGTCTATCCGGTCCTGCTCAGCACGCGCGATCACGGATTTGTCCGAGAAGAAATTCCAATTTCATCTCAGTTTAATTATGTGATTTGTTTAGCACAAGTAGCAGACAAAAGTATTTTGCTGGATGCAACGGATCGACTTTTACCAACCGGAATGATCCCAGAGCGATGCCTTAATGGAAAAGGATTTCTGGTTTCGAAGGAAGGGTTTAGGTGGATTAATCTGCAGCCTACACTCCGATCAAAAACGATGGTAAATGCCGAGTTTTCTATGACAGAAGCTGGAGATTTAACCGGGAAACTTCAATTTGATCGAGGTGGTTATGACGGACACCTTTCAAGAAAGGCCTACATATCAAAAAAAGAGGAGGAGTATGTAAAAGATTTTGTTGGATCTAAACCCTGGGAAATAACCAAATATGAGTTCCAAAATGTAAAAAGTGTTCATGAGCCGTTGAAAGAAATTTATGAGGTAAACATTACTCAATCAACGACTGTTGCGGGTACTATTATTTATATTAATCCTATCTTACTTTATCGGATGGATGAGAATCCATTTAAACTTGAAAAGCGCGAATACCCGGTTGATTTCAGCAGTCCTTTTGAACGATTATTTCTTTGTCGAATTACCATTCCGGAGGGTCTTCATGTAGATGAATTGCCAACCCCAAAAGTAATTGCCTTACCGGGCAATGCAGCACGGTATACTTACAGCGTAACCCAATCGGGTAGGATTTTGAATATCGTTAGTAATTTTCAAGTGAACCGGAGTATATTCAGTCAGACAGAGTATCCTGACTTGCGAGAATTTTACAATCAAGTGGTTGCAAAACAGGCAGAACAAATTGTATTGAAAGGTAAATAGCATGCGAGTTGCAATATTTTTACTGCTTATAGCGAGCGTTAGTTCATTCGGAAGCGACATTCGTTATCCAGTTCATGAAATTCCAGCGGAATTGAAGGAGAATATGTATGCTGTAATACGCGAGAAGAGCATTCGTCACACAATAAAATCGCGCAACAGTTACCTTACTCAGTATCGTGAAGTGATAACCATTCTGAATCCTGGTGGGAAGGATTATGCAACCATTAAAATCCACTATGATAAGATGACTTCAGTTAAATCCATTCGTGCAGTTGTTTATAATGCATTGGGTCAGGAAGTAAAAAAGCTAAAACAGAATGAGATAGAAGACAGCAGCACGTATGATGGATTTTCGTTGTTTAGCGATAATAGGATCAAATCCGTTACCTTAACGCAACCCACCTATCCGTTTACAATTGAGTATGAGTATGAATTGGTCCATAATTTTCTTTATTCTTTTCCAACGTATTTCCTTTATGTAGATGATGAGGTGTCCGTTGAACGTCAAACTTATTCTGTGGTATACCCGGTAAACAATAAGCCACGGTATCGGGTATTTAAGGCACCGGATCCAACCATTGTACCTTTGGGTTCCGGACAGGAGGAGTTGATATGGGAATTTATTAATACAGTTCCCGCCAAGTTTGAATATGCATCTCCTTTTTTAAATGAGCTTGTTCCCAGTGTTTGGGTTGCACCTAATGATTTTGAATATGGTGGGATTGGAGGCAACATGAGTACCTGGCAGAACTTTGGCCTCTGGCAGTTGAAACTAAACGAGAGTAGGGATATACTTCCTGAAGTAACTCGTCAGAAAATTCGTGAGCTGACCAGAAATGCAAAAAGCGTGGAAGAAAAGACCCGGATAGTATATTCCTACTTGCAAAATAAGACCCGTTATGTAAGCATTCAAGAAGGGTTGGGTGGACTTCAGCCATTTCCCGCAACGCTGGTTGACGAAGTGGGATATGGAGATTGTAAAGCATTATCCAATTATACAGTAGCCTTATTACGGGAGGCCGGAGTAAACGGATATTATGCGAAAATTAGAGCTGGAGAGAATGAGCCGCCAATGGTATTGGACTTTCCAAGCCATCAGACAAATCATATCATCGTGGTTGTACCGAATGCAAAAGATACCATTTGGTTGGAGTGTACTAGTCAGACTAATCCTTTTGGATACTTAGGATCGTTTACAGGTGATCGTCATGCCTTAATGGTGACGGAACAGGGAGGTACCATAGTAAAAACACCAACGTATTCGGGTAATCAAAACCGACAAATCAGATCGGGAATAGTAGTTCTTGATAAAACCGGAAATGCGCAGGCATCCGTGAAAACACACTTCACAGGACTTCAGTTTGAAAATGGTAACCTGAATATCATTGTTGATGCGGGTCAGGATGACCAGAAGAAATGGATTCAGGCGACTACGAAGATTCCTAATTTTGATATTCAGACATTCTCCTTTTCAGCTACCAAGAATAAAATTCCTGAGGCCACCGTTAGCTGTACATACACCCTGAACCGATATGCTCAAGTCAGTGGGAAAAGAATATTCTTGACACCAAATTTGATGAACCGCTCAACATTTGTTCCCCCGGTTATTGAGCAGCGAAGAACTCCGGTGGTTAGACGGTTGGCCTATATCGATGTTGATTCGATTCACTTCAAGGTACCAGCAGAACTATATCCTGAATTTTTACCTGAACCAATAAAAATTGAGACACCATTCGGAATCTATGAATCGATGATAAAATTCGACCAGGATGGACTACTCTATGTGCGGAGAGTAGAAATGCGGAAAGGAATATTTCCGGCAAGTTCCTATAATCAGTTCATCGATTTTTATAAAAGTATTAACAAGGCTGACAATTTGAAATTAGTTTTTTTAAACAAAACCTGACTTACTTAATTGGGGCCCCGGTTTCTTTTGCCATAATACTATACACTAACTTGTCTGCCAGGGAAGGCCACCATTTATTCAGCCATACGGCCAGTTTACCTTGCCTTGTTAAAATTAGCAAACGCTTTCTTTTTACAACCGCACCGTAAATATGATAGGCACATTCTTCGGCTGTCATCATGGCTTCTTCATCACGCGGGCTTTCGCCTTGTTCTTTACCACTCTTTGCCAGGGCCCGCTTGCGAATATTCGAGGCGGTAAATCCGGGGCAGGCTGTTAATACATGAACGCCTGTCTTTAACAATTCAATCCGCAATACTTCCAGAAATCCATTCAACGCAAATTTTGAAGAGGAGTAACCCGTTCGGCCAGGCAGGCCTACAAAACCGGCAATGGAAGAAATTCCAACGACAGACCCTTTGTTCTTAATGATTTCGGGAAGGCAATAGCGGGTGGCATAGACCGCGCCAAAGTAATTTGTTTCTATAACTTTTCGCACCACGGCCAGATCGACCTCCGTAAAAGCGGCCCGCATAGAGATGCCCGCATTGTTGATCAGGATATCGATGGTCCCATAAACCCGGACGGCTTCTGCTGCCATGGCTGCATTGTCTTGTTCAATAGTAACATCTCCCTGAAAGCTGTGAATGGTAATGCCTTTGCTCTGCAATTCGGAGACCGTCTTGTCAAGTTCGGTTTTATTTCGGCCGGTTATCAACACCTTGGAACCATGGGTTCCAAACTTGGCAGCCAGGGATTTGCCAATGCCGGAGGAGCCGCCCGTAATAATTACAACCTTGTCTTTCATGAATAAGAACGGGGCAAAAGTAATCAAAACATTGTTCTATTTTTGAACGCATGTTTTTCCTCCGTTTGTTGTCGCACTTACCGTTTCCGGTCTTATATACCTTTTCTGACTTTCTATTTTTTATGGCCTATTATGTGGTTAGGTATAGACGTCATTTGGTCATTAAAAATCTTCAGAGCGCATTCCCTGACGTACCAGTAAAAACCATAGAAAAGTATGAGAAAGCTTTTTATAGAAATCTGTGTGATTATGCTGTAGAAACGATCAAACTCATGACCATTTCGGCCGAGGAATTGAAGCAGAGAATGGTGTTTAAGAATCCTGAGCTGGTTAGGGAGTATGCGGGTCAAAACCAGTCGATCCTGCTGCTTACTTCTCATCAATTTAATTGGGAATGGTTACTTGCGTCAGGTTGTTTGTATTTACCCATACAAGTTGACTATGTCTATCAACGTCAAAGTAGTTCACTTTTTGATCAGTTCTTAATAATCTGTAGAACACGGTTTGGAGCCTATCCAATTGAACGATCGCTGTTGGGTAGGGAAGCAATTAGGCGCAAAGACATTCTTCGTGGAATCGCCATCATGGCGGATCAGTTTCCTGGTCGCGAACAGGATAAAAAGTACTGGACTGAGTTTATGGGCCAACGCACAGCGTTCTTTTTAGGACTCGGCCAGCTTGCGTACATGACTCAATACCCTGCTATTTTTTACGGAGTAAAAAGAATAAAACGAGGCTACTATGAAGCCGAAGGATTTTTGGTTTCCAGCCCGCCCTATGAAAAGGAAAGTCAGCAAAGTGTGGAGGGGTATGTAAAAGCTACCGAGAAAATCATCCGGCAACAGCCCGATGGCTGGTTATGGTCGCACAACCGGTGGAAATCACGGGAATGACCTAATTCAACAGCATCTCAATATCTTCTCTTGATAGCGATTTAATAACACTTTCTTCGGATTGTATTAAGTTTTCCGAAAGCTTGAGCTTATGCTTTTGTAAGGTCAGGATTTTTTCCTCCACTGTATTTCGCGTGATGAATTTATAGCTGAACACTTTATTTTTCTGACCAATGCGATGCGCCCGATCCATGGCCTGTGCTTCCACAGCCGGGTTCCACCAGGGGTCGAGAATGAATACATAATCCGCTTCGGTAAGATTGAGTCCTAACCCACCTGCTTTAATTGAAATCAAGAAAACCTTGAGCTTTGGATCTTTATTAAATCGTTCTACCTGTTCTTTGCGGTCAGTACTGGAGCCATCCAGGTATGCAAATGGAATTTTGCGTTCGTTCATCATCCCTTTGATGATGTCGAGGTGTTTAACAAACTGACTAAAGATTAAAACCTTATGGCCCTCCAGCAACGCGTTTTCCAACATGTGCGATACATCTTCCAGCTTGCCCGAATCGCCTTCATACCGCGTGTCGACCATTCGTGGGTGATTGGAAAGTTGTCTTAATTTCGTCAGGCCCTCCAGGATCATCATGCGGGTATTGTTGATGCCTTCCTTGTCGATCAAATCCAGAATTTTATGCCGGTAGAATGACTTCGCCTCCTCGTACTTTTTCTCCTGCTCTACCGTCATGTTGGTATAGTAAACATTTTCAACTTTTTCGGGCAGATCAGTGGCCACCTGCGACTTAAGCCTGCGCAAGATAAAGGGCTTGATTACGGCATTGAGCTTTTTGGTTTTCAGTTCATCGTGCTTCTTTTCAATGGGCACCTGGTATTCATTTTTGAAAAACGTTTGACCACCCAGCAAGCCCGGATTGATGAAGGTCATCTGTGACCACAAGTCAAGCGTTGTGTTTTCAAGTGGCGTTCCGGTAAGCGTTAGTTTGTACCTGGATTTTAACTCCATAACAGCCTTAGCAATGTTGGAGGTTGGATTTTTAATCACTTGCGATTCATCCAGTATGATGTAGTTGAAATAAAACTTCTGAAATAGCTCCACATCCAACCGGGTGATGCCATACGAAGTCAATACTACATCGTACTTACTGAAGCGACTAATGTCTTTATTTCGAAGAGTACCGGTGTAGGTGAGGATTTTCAATTCGGGTGTAAACTTGGCTGCTTCCATTTCCCAATTGTAAATGAGCGAGGTGGGCATAATCAACAACGAAGTGCCAGCATTCCCCTTTTCCCTTTCTGATTGCAACAAGGCTAGCGTTTGAACGGTTTTACCCAAGCCCATGTCATCGGCCAGGCAGCCTCCCAAATGAAATTCGTTCAGAAAACGCAACCAGTTATACCCTGCTTTTTGATAGGGGCGTAAGGTACCGATAAAGTTTTGTGGCAAGGGGTAATCTTTGATGCCACTGAACGATTGAAGATTTCGCAACCGTTCACTCATGTGTACCTTGGCAAGATTCCCCTCCTCCAATTCTTTGAGTAAGTTAATGTGATGCTTTTTAAGGACAGGTTTTTCGTTTACGCCATGCGTTTCGCTCATCGCAAAGAGATCTCCATATTTCACGAGCCAGGCTTCCGGAATAATGGCAATTTCTCCATTCGGGAGCTTAAACTCTACCTTCTTTTTCAGAATTAGCTTGCGGAGTTCTTTAAAGGAGATTTCGTATTCACCAAATTTGATTTTCGCGTGAATGTCGAACCAGTCAATGTTTTCCTTTACCTCTAATTCGATTACCGCTTTTCCAACAAAGTATTTTTTGTCACGGTTATCAGGCTGGCTTACTTCAAACCCAAGATTCAACAGGTTTACCCGGTTTTCGTTGAGCCAGGAAAAGGCCTGGGCTTTATCCACAGCTGTGCGGAAGCCCCGAAGTGGAAGCCCCAGTTTGATCAGGGTTTGACTGAACTTTTTCTCGGCTTCTGTATTTCGCTTTACGCGGTGGAATACATAATCATTATCCTTCTTTTCAACCGTTACACTCACCGGGCCAAAAGCATCTCCGCGAAAGCGATGTTTCCCATATTTAAAGGAAAGGTCAAAAACGATTTTGCCGGCTTCATCATCACGGGCTCCGCCATCCGCCTGGTCCCCAAAAAGTGTTGTTACTTCCTTCGAATTAGCCGGGGGTAATTCGGATATGGTTAATAGCGGATGTGGGTCGTACTCATTCTTGTTGATTTCAAATCCTTGTGCTTCAATGTCATCAAACGAGGCAATGAGCGGGGCTACAAACCGGTTATAATAAGTCTCCTCCAGATTTTTGGGAATGACCACGTGCTTTTTGCTGAGGAAAGGCAACAGCTTTCTACCATCCACGGGCTTGTCAAAGCCATACAGTTTGCCGTTTAAAACCATCCACGCAGGTTGCTTGCAAATCAGGTAGGCACTCGGGTTTGGAATGTCCACCCGTTTTCCATCGTAGGTTATGGTAGGATAATAGTTGGTGTCTTCATTGCTTCTGCGAAAGTGAAATTGAATGCTGGCGCGTTTGTCCAATACCTCTACTTTCCGCCAGGTGGGCTCACCATCGTTACCCATTTCAAACAGCAGTTTCCCTTTAATTTTTTCAAGCACTGCGGCTCTACGTTTCTCCATGAAGGCTTCGATTTGCTCCTGCAGCAGCTCATCGCCCTTGTCTTTTTTAAAGACCTTGCTGAAGAACTCATCGGGCTTCATGATTTTTTTTGAGAAATGCTTGAGCACGGCATCCTGGCTCATTGCATCCATCATCTCGATCAATTCAAAGTCGCGCGTATCAAGGCCTTTTGAAAATTCGCGGGCGTTTTTGTGAGAAATGTTCTGATGCTGATAGGTGAGCTTGCCCTTTTCGTCAAGATGAACGATAAAAGATTCAAAAATATAGCCCAGGTACTCGTGTTGATAGAGCGAGTAAATGATTTGAAACGGTTGGGCAGCCGATACCTTCATGACTATTTAAGCTCTGCTTATCAGGATACTTGCAAAAGAAGTCTTGAAGACTCATTTTGAGCATTTTACAGAGTTAGCAGAATTGCAAAATAGGCATTTTTGGCCAATTAAATTGCCCTATTTAGGCTCAAAACATGCCCAAAAATTACATTTCAAAGCCTTTCTACAGAATAGGAGCGGGCCGCCAAACGAGCCGGGTAAAATGAAACCAAGGCGGTAATCGCCACAATGGTTAATGAAATGGTAAGAAAATCCGTGAACCGCATGATAACCGGGTAACTTGATACGATCGCATTCTCCATGCCCATGCCCACAAAGCCAAAGGAATCTTGCAACCAGCAAATGGCACCCCCCAGCAGTAATCCGGAGGTGGCACCTACGAAAGCAATTAACGCCCCTTCGCTTAGGAAAACCTTGTGCACGAGCGCTGAATCAGCCCCTAAGGCAAAGAGAATGGAAATGTCTTTCTTCTTATCCAGGGCAAGCATCATCAGGGAAAAGAAGATGTTAATGGAGGCAATCAGGATCAATAACGCCAGGGCCACGAACGTAAACAGTTTCTCAACTTTTAATAGCCGGTACAGGTCTTTATGCTGTTCTTCATTGGTGAGCACGCTAAAGCCATCGCCAATTGTTTCCTTAATCGATTGCTGAACATCTTTCAGGTTAGCACCGTTGGCGGTTTGAATTTCAAGGGCGGTTCTTTTATTTCCATAATTGAGCAATTCCTGAGCAAAGGAGAGCGGAACAAAGATGTAATTCTCATCATAATTCTTCTCGATGGTGAAAACACCTCCCGGCTGTAGCACCTGGCGTGCATACAGTTGACTGGGATCCAGCGAGCCCGTTTTCATGCTTTTAATATAAAAAACCTGCAACGGAAAAAACCCCTCATTCACCGAAACAGAAAGTGCATATTGTACCCCTTGTCCAATGATCGCATAATCAGTTTCCTCTTCTTGCAGAATCAGTCGGCCATCGGAAAGTCGGTCGTCCAGGCGATGCTGCTCCAGAAAGTTGTTGCTTACGCCTTTCATCGTTACCACCATATCGGCATCGCGATAACGCACATAGGCATAATCTTCGATTACCTCAGTAACAATTCCAACACCGTTTACCGATTGAATGGCTGAAAGCAAAGCCGGAGTAACTTCAAATGATTTACCCCGTTTCAGTTCAATTTTGATTTCCGGATCGAACGAAGCATATAACGAACGCAGTAGCCCTTCCAACCCGTTGAATACGGATAATACAATCACGAGGGCCGCAGTAGAAAAGGCGATGCCCAGCATGGAAAGGAGTGAAATAATATTTATGAAATTCTTCTTGCGCTTTGAAAAAAAATACCGTCTGGCGATGAAAAGGGAAAGATTCAAAGCGATTGGTGTTAATTCAATTATTCGGTGGGATCTTCTTTGGGGATATTCAAATTCTTGATCAGATCTTCAATTCGTTGGGCATTTTCCTCTACTTCATCAATAAAGAAAGCCAGCGTAGGGATTATCCGTGCCTGGTTTCGAATGCGGTCGCCCAGGGCCTTGCGGATTTCACTTTTGTGCGCTTCAAGAGTAGCTAATACGGCCTTTTTATCTTTGGCAAGTGTCATGCTTAAGTAAACTTTGGCCTGACTCAGATCCGGGCTGATTCGCACATCGGCAATGGTGATGAACGTGTTTCCAAGAATGCCTCGTTTATCACGAATAAAAATATCGCTAAGCTCCTTTTGAATCAGCTTGCAATATTTTTGTTGTCGTACGGTACCACTCATGGGAGCAAAGATACTAGATATACGCGCATAATTAGATAGCTTGAACTGTACACTTTTTGTTTTATTTGTGGACTAAATCACCGCTGTGTTATTACGTGTATTCCGGCTCAACGATCCCTATCGTCTCTTGGGAATTTTCTTACTGCTCATCCTGGTCAGTTTGGGATATTTCATTGATCCGGTAGAGGCAACACTTGTGGAATTAAAAAGCATGGTCATCGGTGAGATGCTCAACGATGGAAATGCCCTATACAGTGAACTCTTTACCAGTACAGCTCCGCTGACGGCCTGGTTTTATGGCTGGATTGAATGGTTTTTTGGCCGGTCTATCCTAGCCCGTCATATAATCGCTTTGATTCTACTTTTTTTCCAAGGTGCCTTCTTTGCCATTCTTTTAATCAATAACAAAGCGCAAAATGAGAGTACCTACTTACCAGCGTTGATCTTTGGTGTTTTGTGCCTGTTTTCATTTGACATGCTTGCCCTTACCCCCGAACTTTTAGGGGCTACTGTTTTACTGTTTGCGCTGAACAATCTCTTTAAAGAAGTAGAGTTCCGAATTCAACGAGACAGCATTGTACTTAATTTGGGTTTTTATTTGGGGATAGCTTCGCTGATGGTGTTGAGTTATGCTCTTTTTCTGCCAGGGTCGTTGGCAATTTTGCTTCTTTTCACCCGGATTTCATTGCGTAAAGTTTTATTGTTGCTCTTTGGATTTCTTCTGCCGCACGCATTGGTAATGACGCTTTACATTATCAAAGGTGATCTTTATCTGTTATGGCACAATTTCTACGGGGGCAGCAAATGGTTTGTAACTAATCAAATGCCCCTTGCCTCACTGGTTTATTTGTCGGCAATACCCCTTGTGTATTTTGTTTTTTCATTGATCATGTTAAATCGCGAAGCCCGGTTAACGAAGTATCAATCGCAACTACTTCAAATCATGTTCCTGTGGTTGGTGGTGGCTGTTATAGAAATATTTCTGGCAGGCAACATGGCACCGCATCGGGTAATCACCTATGCCCCACCCCTGGCATATTTTACCAGCCATTTGCTGTTGTTGATCAGGCGGAAATGGATTTCAGAGATGCTGCTCTGGATTTTTGTTGTGGGAATCCTTGCCACAGGGTACCTGGCCCGGTATACGGCCATTCCGGGAATTATTTATCAGCAACTTTTCTACAAAGAATCACCGTACACTAACCAAATTTCAGGGAAACGGGTATTTGTGTTGGGGTCTGATTGGGGCCTTTATAAAGACAACAAGGCTGGCTCCTATTTTTTAGAATGGGAACTTTCGACCGAGATCTTTTCGGGATTGGATTATTTTGAGAATGTGGTGTTAGTGAATCGGTCTTTTGAAGAGGAAAACCCGGAAGTCATCATTGATCAGGCAGGCAAGATGCCGGAGGTATTGAATCGAATCCCGCACCTTCGACAGCGATATAAGCAACAGGATATCTTGTATATTCGAAAGTGATTACTTCGGGAATCTTTCAGGTAGCTCAGTGCGTATGAGAACGATGCGATTGTATTGGTTTATATTGATAGGATGTTCCTTATTAATTTCTTGCAAGGAGGTTTCCTACCCAGAACCCCAACCCAAGGGAGTCCCTCAGGTCGATGAAATTCCAGCAACACTTCATGGGCAATACCTGACGCGCGACAAATCCACCGGAGAAACCGGAGACACGTTGATCATCGAAGGCTGGGGGTATCGATTTAAGGATAGCGAGGATAAAGATTGGTTAGGGCAAGGCCGGCTTAGCGACTCGCTGGTCGTTAAGTATTATCAGAACTACTATTTTGTAAACGTTAAAGATGGCGACCAATGGGTGCTTCGGTTGGTGCGGGTGAAATCACCAGGTGTATTGGAACTGCTTTCGATCGACCTTCAGGATGACAAAAAGCAGAAAGATATCGTGAAGAAGCTATCCCGAAAATTGCCGGTAAGGGAAATTCAGCAAAAGGATGATGTGTTTTATCAGATTGATCCCACACCCACGCAACTAATGAACCTCATCAAGGATGGATACTTTACCGGTATTGAACTTCGCAAAATAAAATGAGGTCTGTTGCAGGAGTTTCTGTTTAATTCTTTTTCTTCTTCTTTAACAGATTCTGGATTTTATCTTCTAGTACCTTTTGGGTTTCAGTCTTGGTGGAGTCTTTAGCAGTCTGCCCAGCCTGCGTTGAGTCTTTTTTAGGATTCAGCAGATTGTTAATGGCATCCTTTGGTTTGTCTCCT
Source organism: uncultured Ohtaekwangia sp. (assembly GCA_964488465.1). Lineage (GTDB taxonomy): Bacteria > Bacteroidota > Bacteroidia > Cytophagales > Cyclobacteriaceae > ELB16-189. The sequence goes on from CAZAUN010000003.1 coordinate 103,640, forward strand.
GCCAGCACATCCTCAACCACTTGCTTACTTTTTTCTTCCGCTACTGCGGTAACCGCTTCCCTGGCTTGCTCTTTTTGTTCCTGCATAAGCAGGGTTGTTTTTGGGTCGGTATACGTGCCGCCAAGCCCAACAGTAACCGGAATTTCGTTAGTAGGATTGTTGGCTCCGGTATTTTGATTTACAAAGCTTTGAAACTGTGACCCAAGCTTGCCTGCCGGTACATTCATTTTGAGTTGGTAATTGATGGAGCCATCCAGGCCAGTACTTCCACTCACATTGGTAACGTATTCGCCAAACTTCACATTGAAAGGTTTAACACTAAGCCGCCCTTCTTTGATTGTTGCGGACATCACCACATCCTTTAGTGTAACATTGTCGGCATCGTTAAGCTTGGTAACGGAGGTCACCCCAGCAATCAGTTTGGATTGAGATAAGGCCGCTTGTGCAACTTTAATTAAGCCACCAGCATCGATTGTGTTCATAAGCGGAGTCATGTCTTGACCCAATTCACCTTTCAGATTAAAATCGGTACCAAAGGATCCATTTACCAGGCCGGCAATGGGCGCATAGGTCTGGATAATTGAGAAAGAACTGGCCGCTTGTTGAATCGATAAGTTTTCAATCTTGAGCCCGAAGTCATAGAGCGGATGATTAATGTCTTTTGTGCTGTAGCTGCCATTTACTGCAAATGAACCACCCAGTAGATTGAATTGGATTCCTTTCAAATTGGCAACACCGTCTTTAACGAGGATATCCCCGGTTGCATTCGATAAGGTGTAATCCATCATTTTGATGGTTTTAATATCGGAATGTAAGAGAAAATCTATGTTTTGTGGTACCGGAATAACACCATACGAAGCTGTGTCCGTAGCTGTAGTTGATTCTTCGGTTTCGGTCATGAATTCGTTCAGATCCAGAATCGTTGAACTGAAGTTCATTACACCCCGGATAGTTTCATTCGCTCCAAAAAGATAGCCTATGTAATTACTGACGGTACCGGCAATGGCAAAATCACTTTTACCAATAGTTCCAGCCGTATTCTTCAATTCAATCTTTCCGGGATCAAAGATTGCATTCGCCTGGCTAAGGGTAACCGCGTAAGGCAAATCGGAAGCGCTGTATTTGAAGTTGCTAACCGAAGCAGTGCCACTGGTAGGCATACGCTCATACCGACCTGCTTCCAAGTCGGAGTATTTTCCTTTTGTTTGAACATCGGCTTTCACCTGGCCGGCCAACGTCATACCTTCCAGTGGGAACAGTTTGGTAATCTTCTCCAGATCAATACCCCCTTTTGCTTTTACATCCCAGGTATAATCGTCCAGGTTTTGAAGAATCAGATCTGCTGTAAATTTTTCGCCATCCATTAGCATGCTGAAGTCTTTAACAGTAATAAAAGTTTCTGCCATTTTACCTGACGCATTTTGGATGGCAGAACTGAAGTGCAGATCCTCTAACGGCAATGGAAATTCGGAGGACTTCACATAACCATCGGCCAGTGACATTGACGCCTGAATGGCCGGGATGATGCTCTTCACACTGTCGTACACTCCTTTGGCGTTGGCATTGAGGGCAAAGGCTCCTCTCAAATCAAGTCCTTCCAATGGAAACATTTTAGTCAGCTCAGCAAGATTCAGTGAAGCCTTAACGTTGGCATCCATGCGATAATCTTTCAGGTTTTCAATCAGCAGTCGGGCATCCACCGGATTAGTACCAAAATCGAGATGAAGTTTTTTCAAGTCGATTACCGTATTTTCAAGTACGCCCGTCTTATTGTCAACCAGCAGGTCCATGTTGATGTTGGAGATGGCCGTTGGCAATTCCGGATACTTAAACATTGCCTCGTTTACATTCAGCGTAAGATTGAAGGCCGGCATCTGGGTATCGCTGTAGGTTCCTTTTACAAATCCGGCAAACATTAAATCACCTTGCGTCTCAATGTCTCCAAAACCTTCTGTGTATAATCCTGGAACCAACGATAGCAGACTTTTGAATGTGTTCTCCGGGCTTTTGAACTGAAGGTCCATGCCATAGTCACTTTCGTTCATTTTAAACCAGCCCTCCACACTCATGACAAAGTCATTGATTTTGGTTGAGTTTTCTTTAAACGTGAAGCGGGTGTAGTCTTCACTGATGCCAATGATTGCATCCAGTTGAACCTTCTTGTTGGTTAAATATTCCACACCATCGTATCCAACCGAGACGGAGTCAACCTGCGTCTTGGTCAGTAGATCAAATGCGGATTCGTTAAAATTTCCACTGCCCGTATGATTCAGCCCCCGCAAAGAAGTGTTGAATGGAATGGTTTGATCATCGTATACCAATTCACCATTAATGATTTCCCAATGATCAATTCCAAAACTAAAGGTACCTGGCTCTTCGGATGTGGTTTGAACAGAATCAGTGCTTGGATAGGTAATGTCATAGTTGGCCCGACCATCTTTCAATACAGAGATTGTGATTAAAGGTTCGACCATCGTAATTCCTTTTATCCGAAGTTGATCGCCAAACAGGATGTCCTTTAAATTGATTTCCACCTCAAATTGTTCAACAACAAATAAGGGTACACCTTCAAACGGAGCGCGATTAAAAACGCCCAATTCTTTAATTTGTACAGTCATGTTGGGAAAGTTCCGAAACACAGATAGACTGAAATTATTTACATCAAAGACCACATCGGCATTTACACTTTTGGCAATTTCTTTATCGATGGCATTCTTGATGTCATCTTTGAAAACAACAGGCAGGATCAGCGCGGAGGCAACGAGTACAAAGAGCAAAATGCCAAGTCCAATAAAAACTTTCTTCACCATCTTCATAATTTTTGCTGTTTGAAAGGATAGTAAAATTAGTAAATCGCAAGCCCAAACATGAACTCTGAGTCATTAACTTAATGGGATCACAGAGCGATGCTTTAAGGGATCACCTCCTCCCATAAAAATGCGCCCAGTGATGGGCCATTTTCCCTAGCAGATTGAGTTGAACGATGGACCTGGTTTGCTACAAAGCCGGAAGCCGGATTGCAATTTGACAAAATCCAGCAATACCGAATGCAATAGACTGAGGGCGAAAATCCGGAATTCGGTCATCTCCGAGTTTCGGGTTTGAAATGGCGATTTTGGCTCAAAAATGAGATAACGCATCTAAATTCCGCTGAATTAGGCCTTTTCAATGTTAATTTTTTGTTATCGCACATTGACTAATGTTAAGCGAATGTTAACTTTATTTGAAAGTAGGTAACATTTAGGTAATGATTCGGGGTCTTCTTTTCGGCTTGTTTATCGCCCTCCCTTTGGGTCTTTTTGGACAAACCCCATTGTTCCAGGAGTTATTGAATACCTCACCAGGTGTCAACTCAAAAGTCGATTCTGAACTGAATAATTTTATTGTTGAATTAAGGGACAAAAGGGCATCGTCCGATATTGACTTTGTTAATCAGATTTTCAAAAAGGCTCACCGCAAATATTTTCGCGTTTATAAACCTTATGTGAAGTTCAGCGAAACGCTGGAAGATGGTTTCTACGATTGCTTAACCGCATCCAGCCTGCTCGTTGGTATTCTGCAAGAGTTTAATTTCGATGTTCGCATCATTGAAACCAACTATCACATCTTTTTAATGGTCTCCACCGAAGAGGGCGAGATTCTGATTGAATCGACAGATCGGTATGAAGGGGTTATTACTGATGCTTCACAAATCAAGAAAAGAATTTCACAGTATAAAGCGAATTTACCGCAACAGGCTTCTGCGGATCCGGGCAAGGATTATTTTGACTTTACTATGAAGTTGTATCAAACCGTTAGTCCTCAACAATTGCCCGGGTTGCTGTATTTTAACCAGGCTGTGGTTGCGTATAACCAAAGGAATCTGGAAGAATGTGTTTCGTTATTGGAGGCATCCAATCATTATTACGAATCGCAACGGACGGTCGAGTTTACCTCCATCCTGGTCAATACGATAATCGAAAGCCAACTAGATATAGAGCTGAAAAGTCAGTTGATTCGCCCGTTTATAAAATCCTTGAAGCGGTCGAACGCAATGGCTGCCCGTTAATTTTCGAGAATTCTTAGCTCTACCCTGCGGTTTAAAGCGTGTGCTTCCTCGGTATTTTCACGGCTCAAGGGCATCGTGCCACCGAAAGCTTTTGTCTTAATTCTGTTTTTGTTACCGCCTTTCGAAATTAAATAAGTCTTTACCGCAGCAACCCGATCTTCTGATAATTTCATATTGGCTTTTGCATCCCCACGGGTATCTGTATGGCCCTCTAATTGAATCACCATTTTTGGATTATTTTTAAGCATCACCGCTACCTCGTCTAGTTCCTCATAAGACGAGGGTGCTATTTTTGCTCTACCGGCATCAAATATTAAATCATCAAGCCTCATAACCTTCCCTACCGTATGAGTTGTTTCGGCATTATGGGCTGCGGGTGTCGGAAGCGACAGCTCAATATCTTGTATCACCTTTTTGTCTCCGTTGGCTCCGGCCGGGTCCAGCATGTATTTGGAAGGAGCAAATCCTGCTGCCTCCACGGTGATCGAATACTTTTCCTGGTTATGAAGCGGAAAAGAATAACTGCTACCCGATAAAAAGCCAATGATATTTCCATAGGGTAAGCTTTGATACGAAATTTTAGCCACGACCGGCTCCTTCGTCACTGCACTCACAATATTTCCCTGCGCGTAAATAAGTGTATCGGCTTGCTGAGCAGAGACAGTCATGCTGATGAATACAAGAAGTAAACTGGTAAGGCGCATCTATTACAACTTTAATATTTTGAACTCAACCCTTCTGTTTTTACGATTGCCCACTTTCGTGTTGGTTGTATCAACTAATTGTGATTCACCAAAGAAAGAAGTAGTAATGCGTTCTGCAGCAATTCCCTTTTCCACCAAATATTTTGTAACTGTTTTTGCTCTGCGCTCCGAGAGTTTCAGGTTGTATTGTTCAGTCCCAATTGGATCGGTATGCCCTGCAATTTCTACCAGCATGGCAGGTCGTTCGTTCAGGAGCGAGACAATTCGATTGAGTTCAGGGAACGATTCCGGTAACAAAGAGGCATTGTCAAAAGCAAAGAAGATATTGTTGAGTGTGATCTGAGCTTGTTCTTCGACCAAGGCCACTTCGATGGGGGCCAGGGTGATATTCTTATCCGCTAACACACCGTCCTTTGTAAAATTTCTTAAATCCAAATTTTGACTTTCAGAGAGATGATCTTTTGCCTCGGCCCGGAAACCATACAATTGTCCTCCGGGTAAATGAATTTCGTATTCACCGGTTTCTGGATTCGAGTAGGTGACACCCACCTCTTTTCCATCCGAAAGGCGTTCGTAAATAATCTTGGCGCCAATGGGCTTACCGGTTTTTGCGTCAATCAGTTTTCCTTTTACGATCACAATAGGTTCGGGAGTAAGGAACATGGGCATTTTTACCCGGAAGATGTCCGAGTTTTCGGCTGTTACACCCCGGGAGTAATAAGCGTATTCGCTCGTGGACGGGATGTTAAAAAATAAGTCGTCCAACTTGGTGTTAATGTCTGGCCCCATGTTTTCGGGCGGAGACCAGTTTGTCCAGGTTTCATCCAGCCGTTTTGACATGTATACATCACTTCCGCCATAACCGCTGAATCCATTGGAAGAGAAATACAGGGTCTTGTCATCCGATGCCAGAAAGGGTGCCGATTCTTCGCCCACGGTATTAATAGCCTTTCCCAGATTGAGCGGTTCACTCCACTTGCCATCCTCTTTTTCAAAGCTCACATAAAGATCCCGATCGCCATGCGTGTCTTCGCGTTCAACAGACATTAACAGCGCCTTTCGCGTATTGGTGAGAAAGTAATTTGCCTTTTCATTGTAGTTGTAATCATTTTCAATCTCCAGCGGTTTTGGTTCGCTCCAGGTTCCACCAAGATTGGAGCTTACCGAAACGCCTGCCACCATCTTCCCTTTGTCGAGATATTTGTTCCCCAGTAGAAGAACGACCGCCTTGCCATCGGGCGTTGCGGATACTGTATTAACAAAATTAGGGTGTTCATTATTAAACTGTGGGCCCATGTTTTTAGCAAGGGTCCACTTTCCATCTGCGCCTAGTTCCGAATACCAGATGTCTTCTTTGTCGCTTGTTCCACCCACATTTTCGGGATGATTTTTCCGACTGAAATAAAGAACTTTTCCATCGGGTGAAAGCATGGGATTATATTCACTGAAATCACTATTCACATTGACATCCAACTTTTCTACCACCAGACCCTTGCTGAGTAATTCAGGGAGATCAATATTGGCAATAATGGGGATGCTTGAATCGGAGATCGCCACCGCATCCAAGGAAAAATAGTCGGGCAATGCACTGCCGTCAAACTCCAATTTTACAGCATTCACCTTGTAGGGAGTTTTTTCCACAATCACATTTCGCATGCGAGCCTGTAGCGGAATGGCCATCGGGTTGAATGTGTGTACCAGGTGTTCCGTGCCGGCTTCGTCATATACAAAAACTTTATACAGGGCCCCTGGATTGTAGGATTCTGCAATGGCAATCTGCTGAATTTGCATCGGCTGATCATAGCCGAGTTTGATGAATTCGGTTCGCTTGGGTTTATCGGGCGTCCAGGCCCCCGGGTTTTGGCCGCCACCAGGCAGAACATTGGGCTGGCCCAACGCCTGTTGTGCAGAATATTGAATGGGTGTTAACTCGGTTGAAAAGTCAAGAACCTTGGTTGCCCATTGCACCGATTGACCAAAGGAAACAGGAACGCTTGACGCAATAAGGCAAAGGAGGGATAAACATTTTCTCATATCAAGACAGAAGAGTAGCTGAGCTTCTGATTAAGGGATAAACATAGCTAAAAACTGAAAAAGGGTAAAATAATTACATCGTTGTAAGGCAACGAAATTGAATTAAACCCCATTATCCTGTTTATTTTTGGAGTGTTACTCCAGAGAAGTTTTATTAAAGAGTAAAAACCCTACATGGAGTAACACCCCCAGCTGGGTTTCATCGTCATCATAATAATTTACACTCAGGCTTATTGGCCCAATACTCGAGTGCAAAACCAGCCCGGCTGTTGCTGCCAGGTAAAGAGAGGTAATTTCGCGATCCAACTCCGCTTCCTGGTTTTGAGTTTGTACGAGAGAGCCGAAGGGTTTGAATAGATAGCCTTCCAGCCGTAAATCCAGACTCTTTCGTAGCGTAAATACATTTCGCCACCCACCCGCTACAAAATTGAAAGCCCGGAAATTCTCCAGTAACATGGTTTTACTATCCTGAATCGGAGTGAACCCAGGGGCGTTGATAATAGTACCCTGATAGTTTGTAAATACAGGTTGATTGCTAAACACGCCTTCAAGAAAATAACCGGAACTGTAAAATCCACGATGGAAATATTGCTCCAACGAAATTTTTGCGCGAATCCATGATCGATAGCTCGATGTAATGTCCGGGATGACTGAAGTATTTCCTGGCTCTAAGATTTCAGTGACCCCAAACCAGTTTGCAGATATGGAAAAATGCTTGCCCATGGATGCATATTGCTTGCGATTAAGAGTATTTGTTGAAAACTCAACACCAAAACGGCCTCCCCGTAATCGCAGTCGGTCCAGGGTATCGGTGGAAATGAAAACTTCATTATTACTATAGAGGTCACGATTGGATATGAATGCCCCCTCGAACACTACTTTGAAATTTGAAAAGACCGGCATGCCGAGTTTGGCTCCAACCTTCCGATCGATACGATCCAACACAGTGGGTGTAAAGTCCTTCAGCAAGATGTCACGACCTTGCAGGTAATCCCATACATTAAAGGTGGCAAACGGCTCAAGATAAAACTGACCCCGATTCGGAAAGTCAATACGGGCTTTCAGGTCCGCTGATTTGTAAAAACTGCCTGTATAGAAGTTCGCCTGGAGATGAGTTAGCGTCCGGTTAAAGTGATAGTAGTTCAGGCCAAGAAAAATATTGCTGATGTTTCGTGTAGCAATGACTCCCCCAAAATCAACCTGAAAATTATTTCGGGGCCGCTGTGTAATATCAAAATTGAAATTTTGCTGATTCTGATTGAAGCTGAAGGCAGGATAGAGATTGTTGAAATAATCTTCTGACACAAGACGGAAAAAACCTGTTTTAACTTCATTAAATGTCAATGGACGTTTTCCACTTTTAAAGAATCGGGTAATGTATCGGGTTTGATGGCGATTAAAGCCGTGGGTCGCAATTTCGGCTATTTGAAACGGAACCGTTTGGGTATTGAATGCGCTCCGATTGGCAGATACTACCTCCGAAGGTACCCGCCTGGCAACCTTGCTTTTGATTTCGTCCATTTGCCGAAGGGTTTGAATATAACCACTGTCGATCAGGGCCCGGGCCTTGGAAAAGTCAAAGGAGCTATACGGCCCCAGGTTGGGCTGTAGGTAAACACCATTCGCAGGAATATCAGCCGGATCGGATTTATCCAGGATCATGTATAAAAGAGATCGGGAGATCAGTTTATCATCTTCTTCGTATGGATATTCTTCATAAATCTTGGATGAAACATTGCACCCGATGATCACATCGGGATGGAATTCTTTTTCGACCACATCGACCGGAAAATTATTGTAAACCCCGCCATCAAAAAGATATTTTCCATCCACACGAATGGGGTTGTAAAAGAAGGGTACGGTTTGGGTTGCGCGCAACGCATCACTCAGGGAACCTTTGGCCAGAATCACTTCGGTTTGCGTAAAAATATCGGAGGCAACCACCCGCAAAGGGATAAACAAGCTGTCAAAGTTATTCCTGGCGATGGCGGAAGGCTGAGCCAATTTTTCGGCCAACGCAAAGTTGAGCGAAAGATCGCTGGCAATACTCGAATTGAACAAGACGGAGAAGGAAGAATCCAGCGACAAGTTGAGTTTCAGGAAGGAGGGGTCATCATCATCTTTCGCGTAGTAATAACTTTGGCCTTCTTCCACTTGCCCGTTAACCCATTGTAAAAATTCTTTCGACAGTACGATCTCTTCAATCTGTGCGGGACTCATACCAGCCGCGTAACAGCCCCCAATAATGCCGCCCATGGAGGTTCCTACGATGTAATCAATGGGAATCTCATTTTCTTCGAGGGCCTTTAATACTCCGATATGGGCAATACCTTTGGCCGCACCGCCACTAAATACGAGACCCACCTTTTGTGACCAAGAAATAAAGGGAGTTAAAAGTAGGAATATGGCGAGGTAAAACTTCAACATGCGGCAACCAACCAACGCGCTCGGCCATGGTAAGTTACCTTATAAACAAAAAAGTAACAGGAAAATTGCAAGAATTAATGTCTACTTAACGCATGGCCACTTCGGGTTCGTTGCCGGAGGCCGGGAATGGGATCAATTGCAATCGTTTTATGAGCGCTTCTTTTACCTGCTCAAAAGCCGGAAAGGAATCGGGCTTAACCGGTTGCGATGGTGGCAATTCAACTTTAAGGGCATCCACCTGAATTCCGTTGTTCCAGAAACGGTAACATAGATGCGGCCCGGTGGCCAAACCGGTGCTGCCTACATACCCAATGGTTTGCCCTTGCCTTACCCGCGTACCGGCTTTAATTCCGGTGGCGATCTTTGACATATGAAGGTACCCCGTTGTATACGAATTGTTGTGGCGAACCTTTACATAATTGCCATTATTGGTTTTATACTGGGCTTCTTCTACAATACCATCGCCCACCGAGCGGATGGGTGTGCCTGTAGGAGCCGCGAAGTCGGTGCCCAGGTGTGGTCGGAAAACTTTCACTACCGGATGAAACCTGTTTTTTGAGTAGCGTGAGCTGATGCGGGTAAATTCAATCGGGTATTTCAGAAGCGCTTTACGCAAACTGTTTCCATTCTCATCAAAATAATCAGGGCCATCACCCTGATCATAGGGAAAGGCATAATACCCATTACCAGAGTGCTCGAAGTAAACGCCAAGAATGCGACCGATCCCTACGGGCTTTTCTTCCACCAGATTCTCTTCATAAATCAGTTTGAATTGATCGCCCTTTTGCAATCGCTGAAAATCTACTTGCCACGCAAAGATGTCGACAAACTTGTTGGTAAGTTCATGCGACAGATTCATGGACTCAATCGTATGAGAGAGGGTAGATTCAATTCGTCCGGAAATACTGCGCTCCAGGGTATCTACTTTTCGCTGGCAACTCTCTACCAGGAGCGAATCCTGAAGATGAAATACAACGTAATCGATGGGATTGGGTTCATACACCACCGCTTTTATGCTTTTCAATGAATCATTTTCTACCAACAACGTATATTTTTTATGTGCTGAAATTTTTCTGAAATCGTAAACGGACCGGGGCAACAGGTTGAGCTGTTGTAAAACAGTGGGCGAAACATAATATCCGGTAAGTAAATCGGTGAAGCTCTGATTGCGTTTCACCTCATCTTCCACTACGTGGAGGTTATTGACCACCATTCCGTGCATGAACACGGGCAGGATAATTTCGCGTTCTATATGTCGGAAGGAATCCACCTCCACCGCATAATCACCACCCTGCGTAAACCAGGAGGTACGGGCATCCATCCAAAGAAAGGACGCAATCAATACAACGATTGCCAGTAAGGCAAAGAATCCTTTTTTTAACCACGGAGAAGAAGACATGCGCATCTACAAAAAATCAGGACCGTTAAGGCCACAAGTTTAGTTGAAAAAATCTGGTTATTGAAAACCAGGAAACCCTTCAAATATAGATAATCAGGGGTATAAGTCCTTGAATTTCTTCTTGCCATCATCCAAAAAGGCGGCAAATTTTTCAGGGCTTAGGTTGTATCCATACGGTGTAACCAATACTCGCTCATCCTTTCCCAATAAAACATAGAAGGGTTGCGCGTTATTATTCAACCGCGTGATCTGAAGATCGGCATTCTGTTTACCGATGGTCTTCTTCACTTTTTTGTCGTAGGTGGATGTATACCAGTCGCTCTCGGGCAATTCGGTTTTATCATCGACATAGAGCGCAACAACAATGTAGTCATCGCGCAAGCGTTGCAACACCTGTGGATCGCTCCATACATTGGCTTCCATCTCGCGGCAATTCGTGCAACCATGTCCGGTGAAGTCAATAAACAAAGGCTTGTTTTGTTGGCGGGCACAGGCAATCGCCTGGTCATAATCAAAGTACCCATTCAAGCCGTGTGGCAGGTGGAGGAAATCGGCATACTTCGGCTCGTCACAAATAGCGGTTGGAGCTTCCGTGGAGCTGCTCAGCACATTGAAATCATGCGTATACATGGGAGGCAGGTATCCGGCCAATGCTTTGAGTGGGGCTCCCCACATCCCGGGGGTCAAATACACCGCGAAAACAAAGGCAATCATCGCCAACGAAATGCGCAACACACTTACCGTTTTATCTTCTGCATCTTTTCCTGTATCGCCCGGCATACGGAAGCCTTTCATGAGGTAAATTCCGATCAGCACAACGATGACAATCCAAATAGCAATGTTGATTTCCCGATCGAGGATGCCCCAATGAAAAGCCTGATCGGCAATACTCAAAAACTTAAAGGCCAGCGCAATTTCTACGAACCCTAAAACAACCTTCACGGTATTCAGCCAGCCACCGGATTTAGGCAGCGATTTTAGCCATCCCGGAAAGATGGCAAACAATGTAAACGGGATAGCGAAGGCCAGGGCAAATGCAAACATGCCGGCAATCGGTTTCAAAAATTCTCCGCCCGCAGAAGAAACAAGGATACTGCCAACGATCGGACCGGTGCAGCTAAAGGAAACCAATACCAATGTAAAGGCCATGAAGAACACTCCGGCCAGGCCACCTTTCTCGGCTTGCTGATCTACTTTGTTTATCAGCGTTCCCGGCAAGGTGATTTCAAACAATCCCAAAAAGGAAAGACCGAAGACAATAAAAACTAAAAAGAAGATGAGGTTTGGAATCCACTCGGTGGATAAGTGATTGGCGGTTTCAGGTCCCATCAATGGAGCGAGGGCAGCACCGATAAGCGTGTAGATGAGGATGATAAAAAAACCATACATGAGAGCCTGAAAGCGGGTACCACGACCGGTAAAAAAACTTACCGTCATGGGAATCATCGGGAAGACGCAGGGCGTGATCAGAGCGGCCAGGCCGGCAAGGAATGAAATCAGCAAGAAGCCCAGCAACGATTTCCCTTGCGGATCCTCTTTCACCAGGGATGAATCGAGAATCGGACCGTTACTCTCGTTGTTGGAAGGAACAACTAACTCGATTGGCTCTTTTACCCGAACATTATCCACTTCACTTTGAGCAGGACCCCCGGAAACCACAATGTCAAATGAAAAGTCTTCACCACCCGGCACGCATTGACCGGTTTTCTCGGTGCACACCTGGTAATCCGATTCACCAGCCAACACCAAAGGGGTCGCCAGGATTTTTATTTTCTGTCGGAACTCTGCTGTTTTCTTAAAGACTTTTACATCGCATTCAAAGATGTCATCATACTTATCTACTGGATTGATGGGAACGATTTTTCCAATCAATTGATAACTGCTGTTCGGAACCAGATTGAAGGAGGTTTTTATCGGACCATCTTCACAGGGAAATTCGGAGGAATACAGATACCAGTCTGAATCGATGGTGGCTTTAAAGATCAAGTCAACTTCATCGCCCACCTTGGCTTGCTCTACGGAGGTAGCATAACTCCATTTTGCAGGATTGAGAATTTGCGCAGAAAGACAAGCCGTAAACAGAAAAGCAATGAAAAACAGAATAGTCCGCATGCTGGTAGAATTGAGTTGCAAAGGTAACGAACGACTAACCAATTTTGTTCATGGCAGCAATGCCTGGATCAATGGGGAGTCAGGAATTAGTAATTCATTAACAAACCAGATCCTTACCGGGGGTTATAGTGTTTGTAGAATGCAATGATGGTCTCGATGCCAACCAGAAAATTCCTGATACCGTAGTGCTCGTTGGGCGAGTGAATCGCATCGCTATCCAGCCCGAAGCCCATCAACACGGTATCCAAACCCAACTCTTTTTTAAACAGGGAAACAATCGGAATACTTCCGCCATCGCGGGTAGGAATGGGCGTTTTGCCCCACACCTCTTCAAAGGCACTGCTGGCAGCCTTAAAGGCTTTCGAGTTGGTAGGGGTAACGGCCGGTTCGCCACCATGCAATGCGGTTACTTTTACCTTCACCGATTTGGGGGCCAGCGATTGAAAATGTTTGGTGAACAGGGCAGTGATCTCAAGGTTGCTTTGATTCGGTACCAATCGCATTGAGATCTTTGCATACGCTTTTGATGGCAATACCGTTTTGGCGCCTTCACCGGTATAGCCACCCCAGATGCCATTGCAATCCAACGTGGGCCGGATGCCCGTGCGCTCCAACGTAGTGAATCCTTTTTCACCCTGGATCTCATCAATGCCCAACTCCTTCTTGTACTGATCCAGGTTAAAGGGAGCCCGGTTTAAAGCTTCGCGTTCGCTGGTGGTGAGTTCAACCACTTTATCATAAAAGCCAGGAATAGTGATGCGACCATTCTCATCGTGTAAGGAGGCAATCATATTGCCAAGGATGTTAATGGGATTCGCCACGGCACCTCCATAGACGCCAGAATGTAAGTCGCGATTGGGTCCGGTAACTTCTACTTCCAAGTAACTTAATCCGCGCAAACCAACCGTAATGGAAGGCGTGTCTAACGAAATAAGGGAAGTGTCGGAGATCAGGATAACGTCCGCTTTGAGTTTATTCTTATTCTCCTTGACAAAGGTACCCAGGTTATCCGAGCCCACTTCCTCTTCCCCCTCAATCATAAATTTGATGTTGCAGGTAAGTTGATTGAGCTTCATCATCGCTTCAAAAGCCTTGATGTGCATATAAACCTGCCCCTTATCATCACACGATCCCCGTGCATAAATTTTTCCGTCTTTTATCACCGGCTCAAAAGGAGGTGACGTCCACAGGTTGAGGGGGTCGGGAGGCTGAACATCGTAATGTCCATACACAAGTACGGTAGGGAAGACGGGGTTTATGATTTTTTCTCCATAGACAATAGGATGACCAGCGGTTTCACAAAGTTCAACCGTATCCGCACCGGCATCTTTCAGCTTCTTCGCCACATATTCTGCTGCTTTGCGCACATCCCCTTTAAGGCGGCTATCGGCACTAACGGAAGGAATGCGCAACAACTCAAATAGCTCATCTAAAAATCGTTGCTGATTGGATTGGATATACTCTTTGATCATGGGTAGAAAAATTTGTACTGCAAGGTAGTAGGTTTATTGAATCGATAGAGCCAATTCATTGACGGATGAAATCTCGCAAAAGGGAAAATGTCATTAGGGAAGAAGCGGAAACCAGAGGGCTGGTTGGGAATTGGATTTCTTTGGAATGAGACCCTTTGAATGAACCATTTTCCGCAATGGTTTTCTGAAAAAAATATTCTTTGGCCAAGTGGCCATAGCAACCGATTTCGCTACTGGCTGTTAGCCATTTTGAAAAATTTATTTGCAGAAACTCAGCTTAAAATGCATCAATTATTTTGCAATCACTTTACCTTGTGAGGTTCTTACGTCTACTCCAAAAAGAATACTGTATTGAAAGAACGAGATCAGCAAGGATTGTATCATCCTTCATTTGAGAAAGACTCCTGCGGAGTTGGGTTTATTGCAAACATCAAAGGGAGCAAATCGCACCAGATTGTAAGTGATGCACTCACCATGCTCGAGCGCATGGAACACCGCGGGGCGTGCGGATGCGAACCCAATACAGGTGATGGTGCGGGGATCCTCATTCAGGTGCCGCATGAATTTTTCAGCAGTGAATGCAGTAAACTTGGCTTCAAATTACCGGCTTATGGTAGTTACGGGGTTGGCCTTGTCTTCTTTCCACGCGATAAAAAAGTGCGTGAGGAATGCCGCACGGTATTGAACCGGAAGATCAAGCAATTGAAAATGACCTTGCTCGGCTATCGTGTTCTGCCCACCAATAACAGCGACTTGGGGGAAACCGCGCTGAAAGCGGAGCCAGTGATGGAGCAGATATTCATCAAACGACCCGACACCCTCTCCAATCCGGATGATTTCGAAAGAAAACTTTTCATCCTTAGAAAATACGCAACACACATCATCACCGAGTCGGTGAAAGGGGTTGACAATCAGTTTTACTTTTCATCGCTTTCCTATAAGACCATTGCCTATAAGGGCATGGTTACCTCGGGTCAGCTGCGACCTTACTTTGCAGATCTTGAGCATGAGGATGTTGTTTCTGCCCTGGCCGTTATTCACTCCCGTTTTTCAACGAATACATTTCCCTCGTGGCGCCTGGCACAACCTTTCAGGTTTATTGCCCACAATGGGGAAATCAACACCGTGCAAGGGAATATCAACTGGCTGAAATCAAAGGAGGCCTTTTTTTCTTCCCGGTATTTTACGCGCGAAGAGTTGGACATGATTCTTCCGATTTGTAATCCAAAGCAATCCGATTCATCCAACTTAGACAATACAATCGAATTGCTGGTGCATGCCGGTCGTTCGCTGCCTCATGTAATGATGATGCTGATTCCTGAAGCATGGGATGGCAACGAAAGTATGAGCCCGGAAAAGAAGGACTTTTATGAATACCATGCTAACCTGATGGAACCCTGGGATGGACCTGCATCCATCACCTTTACAGATGGCAAGATTGTGGGCGCTACGTTGGATCGCAATGGGCTGCGCCCTTCACGTTTTGTGGTTACCGAAGATGACCTGGTCATCATGGCTTCCGAAGTAGGTGTGTTGGATGTAGATCCAGCCAAAGTGGTTACCAAGGGCCGGTTGCAGCCCGGAAAAATGTTTGTGGTGGACCTGGAACAGGGGCGCATCATCAGCGATGAAGAGCTAAAGAAAGACATCTGCACCCGGCAACCGTATGGTAAATGGCTCCGCGACAACAAAGTTCGGTTGCTCGATTTGCCTGAGCCGGGCGGTAGTTTCCATAAGTATGATCCGGTAACGTTTCTGAAGCGCCAGATTTCCTTCGGCTATACTTCGGAAGATTTGCGTGTGATTCTTACCCAGATGTGCGAAACCGGCAAAGAAGCATTGGGTTCGATGGGAAATGATACACCGCTTGCCGTTCTCTCCATGCAGGCGCAACACCTCTCCAGTTATTTCAAACAACTTTTTGCACAGGTTACCAATCCGCCCATTGACCCGATTCGCGAGCGGCTTGTGATGTCATTGGCATCGCATGTGGGAGGTTCGCTGAATTTGTTGGAAGAGTCGCCTGAACACTGCATTACACTGGAGTTGCCGACACCGGTACTTTCTAATAATGAATTGGAAAAAATCCGGTACATCGATCATCGGCACCTGCAAACGAAAACCATTTACACGTATTTCAAAGCAGACGGTCAGCCCGGTTCGCTGGAGAAGGGGTTGAATCGCGTTTGTCAATATGTTACGGATGCTATTGAGGATGGATTTACCATCATCATTCTTTCCGACAGAAGCTTTGATAGCGGGCATGCTCAGATACCTTCATTATTGGCGGTGGCAGCTGTGCATCATGATTTGATCCGAAAAGGAATTCGCGGCAAAGTGGGATTGCTGGTTGAGGCAGGCGATGTGTGGGAGACGCATCATTATGCTACGCTATTGGGGTATGGAGCCTCAGGTGTCAACCCCTATCTCGTGTATCAGACCATACACGACATGAAAAAGCGCAATGTGCTGAAGGAAGACCTGACCGAAGAAAAGGCCATCACAAACTACAAGAAAGCGGTAGCCGGAGAGTTGCTTAAGATCCTGAGTAAAATGGGAATCTCTACTCTTCAATCCTACCATGGAGCACAAATTTTTGAAGCGCTCGGAATTCATAAGGAAGTAATTGATCATTACTTTACAGGTACGGTGTCGCGGATTGGCGGATTGAAACTGGATGACATTGCACAGGAAGCACTCGCGAAACACACCCTGGCGTTTCCCAACACGGCCAATGCAACACCCCGCTTGGAAGTGGGTGGAGTATATCAGTGGAAGCAGCGTGGGGAAGTGCATCTGTTCAATCCGCAAACCATTCACTTATTGCAGCAATCTACCCGGGTGAATGATTACGCCCTCTTCAAGAAATATTCGGGATTGATCAACGATCAAAGTGAGAAGGCCATTACCCTGCGCAGCCTTCTAAAGCTGCGGAAAGGGAAATCCATTCCGCTTAGTGAGGTAGAACCAAAGGAAAATATTTTCAAGCGCTTTGCTACCGGGGCGATGTCCTTCGGATCGATCTCCTACGAAGCACACAGTACGCTGGCGGTGGCGATGAATCGTATTGGTGGAAAAAGCAATTGTGGCGAAGGTGGCGAAGATGAAAGTCGCTTTACAAGAAAGGAAAATGGTGATTGGGAGAACTCGGCTATCAAGCAAGTGGCTTCAGGCCGTTTTGGAGTAACCAGTTACTACCTCACCAATGCCAAGGAACTTCAGATTAAAATGGCTCAGGGTGCCAAGCCCGGTGAAGGCGGTCAGTTACCCGGACATAAAGTAGACGAGTGGATTGGTCGTGTGAGACATTCCACACCCGGAGTTGGATTGATTTCACCGCCTCCGCACCATGACATCTATTCTATTGAAGATCTGGCTCAGTTGATTTTCGATTTGAAAAATGCGAACCGCGATGCCCGCATTAGTGTGAAGTTGGTATCAGAAGCAGGCGTTGGAACGATTGCTTCGGGGGTGGCAAAAGCCCATGCGGATGTGATTTTGATTGCCGGCCACGATGGTGGTACGGGCGCTTCACCCATCAGTTCGATACGACATGCCGGGTTACCCTGGGAATTGGGGTTGGCAGAAGCACACCAGACGTTAGTACGAAATAAATTGAGAGGCCGGGTTGTTTTGCAAGCCGATGGTCAGATCCGTACGGGTCGCGATTTGGCGATAGCCGCTTTATTGGGGGCCGAAGAATGGGGCGTAGCCACGGCAGCTTTGGTTACTACCGGATGCATTATGATGCGGAAATGTCATTTGAATACCTGCCCGGTGGGTGTGGCAACCCAGAATAAAGAACTGCGGGCGCTCTTCACCGGAAAGCCGGAGTATGTAGTCAATCTGTTCACCTTTTTGGCGGAGGAGTTGCGCGAGATCATGGCTGAATTAGGGTTCCGCACCGTGGATGAGATGGTTGGTCAAGCAGATCGTCTGGAGATGCGGGAGTTGGATGATCATTGGAAGTATCAGCACCTTGACCTGACCCCACTCTTGTTTAAAGAACCGATGAGTCTGGACACAGCGCTTTATAAACAAGAAGAACAGGATCATGGCATTGCGAATGTCCTCGACAGGAAGTTAATCGAACTTTCAAAACCTGCTTTGAAGGAGACTACACCCGTGCGCGGGGAGTTTGTAATTACCAATCAGGATCGTGCCGTAGGCGCAATGCTTTCCAATGAGATTTCAAAAATTTATTTAGGACCTGGCTTACCAGAAGACACGATTCAGGTGAAGTTTGTTGGAACCGCGGGGCAGAGTTTTGGAGCCTTTGTTACCGGAGGCATAACATTTGAATTAGAAGGTGATGCCAACGACTATTTCGGCAAAGGGTTGTCGGGCGGTAAGTTGATATTATATCCATCTACAAAGGCCACCTTCAATCCCTCGAGAAACATCATTGTAGGAAATGTAGCTTTTTTTGGAGCCACCTCAGGCGAAGCCTACATTAAAGGGATGGCTGGAGAACGCTTTGCGGTGCGTAACTCAGGAGTGAGCGTAGTGGTGGAAGGAGTAGGAGATCATGGGTGTGAGTACATGACGGGTGGAACGGTTGTAGTGCTGGGGGATACGGGTCGCAATTTTGCTGCGGGGATGAGCGGAGGCGTTGCCTACGTGTGGGATGTGAACAAGAATTTTGTGAAGAACTGCAACATGGAAATGGTCTTACTGGATACACTCGATGAAGAAGATGAGCACTTGTTGCATCGCATGATTGAAACACATCTAAAACAAACCAACAGCGAAGTAGCATCTCACATCCTGGGGTATTGGACGAGCACGTATAAGAATTTTATTAAAGTGATGCCGATTGATTATAAAGCGGTGATTGAAAAGAGGAAAGCAGATAAGCGAACTTCTTCTGTTAAAGCGGCCCTGGGGGGCAACGATTTTAAATTTTCATCAAACTAACAATTGGGGAGCCATGGGTCGTCCACGCAGATGAGGATTGCCTGAAGCCCTTAAGAACATGGGAAAACCAACTGGATTTTTAGAACAGGATCGGGAGCTTCCGAAAAAGCGAGATCCAAAAAAGCGCATCAGCGATTACAATGAAGTCGATTCGGTAATCGATGAGTCCATCACTGTAAAGCAAGCTTCGCGTTGCATGGACTGCGGGATTCCGTTTTGTCATCAAGGGTGCCCGTTAGGTAATATTATCCCGGAGTTTAATGATGCCGTGTATCAGGAGAACTGGAAGCTTGCTTACGAAATTCTAATCTCAACTAACAATTTTCCTGAATTCACCGGTCGGATTTGCCCGGCTCCCTGCGAAGCCGCTTGTGTATTGGGCATTAATAAGCCGGCTGTGGCGATTGAATATATTGAGAAGTCCATCATTGAGCGCGCCTTTCAGGATGGGTATGCGAAGCCGAGAATTCCATCAGTAAAAACGGATAAAAAAATAGCCATCGTTGGCTCCGGACCAGCCGGGTTAGCGGCCGCGGCTCAGTTAAACTATGCAGGCCATCAGGTTACCGTGTTTGAGCGGGCCGATGAAGTGGGTGGACTGCTACGGTATGGCATTCCCGACTTCAAGTTGGACAAGCAGATTCTTGATCGCAGAGTCAATCTGATGATTGAAGAGGGGGTTAAATTTCAGACAAACGTGGAGGTAGGCTCTACGCTTACGGTTGAGCAGCTGCGGGAAGAGTATGACGCCATTCTATTAACCGGAGGCTCGACAGTTCCGCGCGATTTACCCATACCCGGCCGCCAGTTAAAAGGAGTTCATTTTGCGATGGATTTTCTCACGCAACAAAACCAAAGAGTTTCAGGTAAGAAAGTCACCACTGAGGAAATCTGGGCAACCGGAAAAAATGTGGTGGTTATTGGTGGTGGTGATACGGGCTCCGACTGTGTTGGAACTTCAAATCGCCATGGTGCCAAATCGGTTACCCAGATTGAAATCTTATCGAAGCCGCCTAAAGACAGAACCGAATCCATGCCCTGGCCCAGCTGGCCCATGATCTTACGTACCTCCACTTCCCATGAGGAGGGATGTGAACGTAAGTGGTCAATTGTAACCAAAGAATTTATTGGCGATGAACAAGGGAACCTGAAAGCGTTGAAGATCGCTGAAGTAGAAATTAAAAAATCAGAAGCCGGGAAGGCACCCGCCTTTGTTGAAATTCCGGGAACGGAAAAGGAGATCCCCTGCGAGCTGGCCCTATTGGCGATGGGATTTTTACATCCTCAACATACAGGTTTACTGGACCAATTGGCTGTCGATTATGATGACCGCGGCAATGTGAAAGCCACTCACTTTCAGACTTCGGTTGAAGGTATCTTTGCAGCCGGAGATATGCGCAGAGGTCAGTCGTTGGTCGTGTGGGCGATCAGCGAAGGCCGCGAAGCAGCCCGGGCCGTGGATCAGTACCTGATTGGCCAATCTATCCTGGAATCTAAAGACAAGGGAATTTTAAGCGTAGCCGGCTAAGATCACGTCAGTTACTTCGGGAACTGGCTTTTATCCATGTTGGGTAAAATCCGCAACGCATTCTTATAATAAATCTTCTTTAGAATATCATCGGGCAGACCTATTCCATACATCCGCCAAAAGGCGTGATATCGCTTATGGTAAGGAAAGTATTCATCCTCCGTTTCCAATACCCGGAAATAGGTTTCGTATTCTTCCGGTACCCAACTGTCTTTGCCAAACAAGATTCTATCCTGGTATTTGGTAAAAAAAGATTTGGCAGTTCGGGGCTGGCGACCCAGCTCTGCAATGACGGCTCCAATTTCGGTGTACATGTTGGGGTATTTGTCCATCAGCTCGCTTAGTTTACCCAGGTCATTGCCATACCACCCCAGGTGTGCGTTAATGAAAACGGTTTTGGGATGTTTCCGAAAAATATCATGCTGATCGGCAATCAAACTTTCCCAGGTGGGAAAGGTTTCGTCATACCTGCGATTCGGATGTAATTTTAATTCAAGCCATCGCTCATTGTTTTTGTCTATCGGATCCCAAAATGGTTTTGGGTCGGCCGTATGAATCAACACTGGGATTCCCAACTCGCCACACTTAGCCCATATTGGATCGATGCGCGGATCATTGATTCGGATTCGATTTCCTTTGCTATCGCGACTGTGTAAGCCCAGACTTTTGTAAACCTTTAATCCTTTTGCTCCGCGTTTAACATCGGCTTCCAGTTGCTTTACCGTTCGGGCGGACCATTCCGGATTATCGATGTCATTGAAATCTACATTGGTGAACAGTACAAACCGGTTTGGATACCGGTTGTTAATGTTTTCAATGGATTTTTCAAGGTGATCGCCACTGCTCCTGAAACCACGACCACTGAGGTTGATCATCACACCCATATTGAGCTTGTCCATCTTCTCGATCAGGTCTTTGAAGTCGGACGTATTCATATTGCCCTGGTGATTGTGAATATCAATGAAAGGAAATTTTGCGCGACTTAGCCGATGCTCATCTACTTTCAGGGTTGAAGGCGGATCGTACTCTTCAAAGTCCATCTTCATATCCAATGGTTTTTCCTGAGCCACAATCGGTGAGCCCAGCAAGAGAAAACCAGCCAAAGCAAGAATGCGCATCATGATTTGAATTTAGTTGGGAGGCAATTTAGTATAATCGATTAAACCGAAATTGAAAATTTGTTTAAGTGGCATTAAACCTGGCCCGTGAATTGATATCCAAGAAGAGTAAAACGCACGAAGGATGAAGAAGATGATCTCACTTTCAGTATTCATCATCATGATCTTAATGGTGGTGCTGGTCAAGGCAAGTCAGGCACAAACAGCCATACCCCATATTCAAACAACAACAATGCCAACGGGTGGATACATGGGTATTGACAATGTTTAACGGGAGTTACTCGTTAAAGGTTGAATTGTGAGCCATTGATGCACATGCTTGCCCAAAGGATTGACCCTATTTCCACTTTCATAATACTCGGTTCGATTTTTGATCCAGCAATTCTTGCTAACTTGCCTGATCAGAAAACGACTGTATGAAGAACCTGATTCTTGTTTTACTTTTTATTCCAATTTTTGGATTTGCGCAAGTAGACGCCACGTTGGAGGCAGCCCGAAAAAAGATAGAGGCCCGCAACTTTGCCGGAGCAAAAGCCGACCTTACCAAGGCGATCGAGACCAATCCGAAAAATAAAAGCGCCTATTCTTTGCGGGGTCAGGTGCGAATGGAGTTGCGGGATTATTATGGTGCCATTGGGGACTTTAACTCAGCGCTGGAGATTGACTCCACCTTTGCCGAAGCTTTGAACTTTCGGGGCGAATCTAAAATTAACCTGGGCGATGATGAAGGCGCCATCCAGGATCTGGACAAAGCCATCCGGTACAATTCGAAGTATACGGATGCTTATACAAACCGGGGTTTTGCCAAGTATAATATTGATGACCTGCAGGGTTCTTATTTTGATTTTTCGAAGGCATTGGAATTAGGCCCACCCGATGCGGATAAGTACTTTAACCGCGGACTGGTGAAATCGGAATTAGGGGAGTTTGTAAGTGCGATTGATGATTATACGAAAGCCATCGAATTAGATAAAAGCGATGCGGACTTACTTAATTACCGGGGGGTGGCATTTTACAACACTTCGAATTTTGATCGCGCTATTGCCGATTACAATGAGTCCATACGTCTGGATCCGAAGGATCCGTTTAAATTCGAAAATCGTGCGCTGGCAAAGACGGCCAAAGAAGATTTGAAAGGGGCGCTCGAAGATTACAATAAAGCCATTGAGCTAAATGATCAGGACCCCGAGACGTATAACCTGCGGGGAGTTTTGAAACATACGATGGAGGATTATGATGGCGCCATTGCTGATTATACAAAGGCACTGGAGCTGGATGAAACCAATCCCGTGTATTATGATAATCGTGCATTAAGCAAAACCGAGAAAGAGAATTTTGCCGGAGCTGTTGAGGATTACACCTTTTCAATAGAATTGTACCCAAGTGATCCGGAGACCTATTATCAACGCGGCCTGGTGAAATTGATGATGAACAACAATTACGATGGCTGTCTGGATCTGAAGCATGCCGAAGAACTGGGTTCCGTAGAGGCCAAAGCAGCGATTAAGAAGAATTGCAAATGATATCAACCAAATCTTGAAGGGTGCTGATTCGTTGGCTTACTTACGGCTGTAATCATTGAAAATTGCAATTATCCTCAATGGAATTTCGCGAAAGAAGAAACACTTCTTCCAAAGGATTCTTCCGGTTCTTCAAGAAAAGCATTCTGTTACAGTTTTTGAAACCCTCCATGCAGGTCACGCCCGGGAACTAGCACGTCAGATCGGGCAAGAAAAATTTGAGGTAATCTTTTCAGCCGGTGGCGATGGAACGTTGAACCAGGTTATCAATGGAATTGCAGATTCTGGATTGACGAATTCCCCACCCATTGGGCTAATTCCATTGGGCTCTGGCAATGACTTTGCGGGGGCCATTGGTGTAACCGATGACGCAAACCAGATGATTCAATTACTTAAGGACAACCTGCCGAAACCCACAGACCTCGGAATCATTTCTTGCCGGAATAAACAAGGACAGCGTATCACTCGGTATTTTCTGAATGCCTGCAGTGTTGGTATGGGGCCCGCCACCGTTCGTCAGATGGAGAAAATGCCTTTATGGATGAGTCCTGATCTTCGCTATTTGTATTCCATTATTAAAACGTTCTTGACTCATAAGTCACACCGCATTGAGTTCAAAATGAATTCCTGGACTTGGGAGGGCAAGGTTCGTGTATTAGCCATTGCCAATGGAAAGTCATTTGGTAATCGGATTTACATTGCACCGCATTCCAAAACGGACGATGGGGTACTTGACATCTTCCTGGCTTCGGATGTTCCATTGGTAAAGTTTCTGCTTTACCTACAGCAGATAAAGTCAGCGCGACAGATAACCGACAGTAGGATTCAATATGCCCATACTACCCGTATTGAAATAACTTCACCGGAATCAGTTGCTCTGGAAGCAGAGGGTGAACTAATGGGGTTTTTGCCTGCCACCATTGAGGTGGTACCTCGGGGAATATCCATGCTAAGGCCTTAAAAGAAAAAGGCACCCGGAGGTGCCTTTAACAATCGTTGCATAAGAAGTTATTTCTTTACCACCAATGTGCTGGCAATCATATCATGGAGAGCCTGTTTCTTTTCTGTAAATCCGGCCATGATGTATCCGATTAACATGATTGCACTGGATATGAGTTTGCAGAGGTTGCGAACTAAAGCTTTGACAAAATCCAATTTGCTTCCTTGAAGGTCGGTAACCTTCAGTCCTAGTGCGATCTTCCCAACAGAGCCTTGAAACTTGGAGGCTTCCATGAAGGTATGATAGAGGGTGTTCAAGGTCAGAGAAAGAATCCAGTAACCACCTACCATCGCCATAATGGAGGCCATCATTCCAGCAGCTTGATCAGGGTCAGTGAAATCCATGGTTTCAGCTGATTTGACAAAGCCAAAACCTAATGCTGCCAGTATGGGAACAAAGACAAAAGATTGTACGACTCCAATAATTATGGAATCGATAATCAACGCTACGAAGCGAAGCCAGAAACCTGCATAGTTTGTGTTCATGAGATTTGGTTTTAGGTAAGGTTAACTAAAATTAGAAAAAACCGTTGACCCTGCAAATCGGATTTGATTACTTTTACTCCAAACACGCTCCTTTTGAACCACAAACTTCAGCAACACTTTACTTTTCTTGAATCACAACGGGCAGCGCTTATTGCCCAGGTACGAAACGTAACACCGGAACAACTGAACGGGCATCAACCAGGCGCCTGGTCCCTGAGCCAGGTGCTTGCGCATCTCATCACTTCGGAACAACTTTCTGTACGATATTTGAAGAAGAAGATTCAAGGAATTGAGAATGTGCCAAACACAGGGATGCTTGAAACTCTAAAGATGTGGACCCTTATCGTTTCGCAGCGATTGCCCTTGAAATTCAAAGCCCCCAAAGTGGTAGTGGAAAATACACCAACATTCAATGATGTCCATCAAATCATAGAAGCGTGGGATCAATGCCGGCATGAGTTACAAGATCTTCTTTCGACTTTTTCTGAGCATCAGCTTAACCGACAGATTTATAAACATCCAATCGCTGGCAAATTAAACATCCAACAGGCATTGCGATTCTTCCGCGAACACATCATTCATCACGAGCCGCAAATAAAAAAGCTTTTGAAGCAGAAATAATTTTTTAACACCTTGCCCCGTTTTTCATTCACAACACAATTCATTTTATGAAGCACTTCTTGCTTGTTATTCTCACCCTGTTTTCGGTAGGCTTGCTTGCCCAGCCTAAACTTCAGAGCCCGGCCGAATTTCTTGGCTACGAATTGGGCGATCGGTTTACACGCCATCATCGCATGGTTGAATACTTTAAGCATGTGGATGAGGCGGCTTCCAATGTACAGGTCATGCAATACGGGGAGACGTACGAGCATCGTCCGTTGATCTATGCAATCATCGCGTCTGCAGAAAACTATAAGAACCTGGAACAAATCCGGCAGGATAATTTAAAACGAGCTGGCATGCTGGAGGGAACACCAGCAACTCGGGTGGCCATTGTTTGGCTAAGCTATAACGTGCATGGCAACGAAGCCAACTCGATGGAAGCTGCCATGAAAACCATTTATGAACTGGTCAATCCGGACAACGCAAAGACCAAAGAGTGGTTAGAGAATACGGTGGTTATTATGGATCCGTGTATCAACCCGGATGGGCGAGATCGCTTTGCCAACTTTTACACACAATATGGCAATCACCCACCCACAGCTGACCCACAAGCACGCGAACATGCTGAGCCCTGGCCCCGCGGCCGGGCCAACCACTATTTATTTGATTTGAATCGCGACTGGGCCTGGGAAACACAAGTGGAATCGCAAGCGCGGATAAAAATTTATAATCAGTGGATGCCACACGTTCATGTAGACTATCACGAACAGGGGTATAACAGCCCTTACTACTTTGCCCCGGCAGCAGAACCATTCCACGAAGTGATTACACCATGGCAACGCGAATTTCAGAATACCATCGGGCGTAACAATGCAAAATATTTTGATGAACAAGGGTGGTTGTACTTTACCAAAGAGCGTTTTGATCTTTACTATCCCAGTTACGGAGATACTTATCCCACCTACAGTGGTGCTATTGGCATGACGTATGAAAAGGGTGGGATTAGTGCCGGTCTTACAGTGACGACCAATGAAGGAGATCCCCTCACCTTAAAAGATCGACTTACCCATCATTTCACAACCGGTATGGGAACATTAGAAGCAGCGTCTACCCATGCCACAAAATTAGTGGATGAATTTGAAAAGTATTTTAAAGAGACGATCAACACACCTACCGCACCGTACAAGACGTATGTCATCAAAGCGGAAAACAATCCCGACAAACTGAACAAGCTTACCACCTGGATGTCCACACACAGTATTCAGTACGGTCATACAGCAACTGGTAAGGCCACCCGGGGATTCGATTACCAAACTCAAACCGTGGGAAATGCTTCTGTAACAACGGACGATCTGATCGTCTCCATACATCAACCGAAGGGCCGGTTTATTACCACGGTATTTGAACCCCAGAGCAAACTTACCGACTCGCTGACGTATGATATCACGGCCTGGAATTTGATTTACGCTTATGGACTAAAGGCGTATGCGTTGAATGAAAAAATTTCTGTAACCAAGCCATATCAACCCAAGGTAGTGACCTATGAAGCGGTTGCAGGAAAACCGTATGCTTATTTTTTTAAGTATGAAAGCCTGGCCGATGTTGAATTTCTGGCGGCCCTCATGAAGAAGGGGATTAAGGTACGTTCCAGCGATAAAGGGTTTGTGCTCAACAATCAGAGTTTTGCTCCGGGTACGTTAATCATAACGCGAAGAAACAATGAGTCCGTTCCCGATTTTGACAAGTCTGTTCAGTCCCTTGCGAAATCGTTGGGAAGAAAAATCTATACCACCACGACCGGGTATGTTGATAAAGGCTCCGATTTTGGGTCATCTGATGTTCGGTATTTAAAAGCGCCCAGCGTGGCATTGTTGGGGGGTGATCAAACTTCATCCCTCGCGCATGGTGAAATCTGGCATTATTTTGAACAGCAGATTCATTATCCGATTACGATTGTAGGTACCGACTATTTCCGCAACGTGGATCTTTGGAAGTATGATGTCTTCATTGTTCCGGATGGCAGTTATCGATTGTTTGATGAGGCCACACTCACCACCCTGGAACGATGGGTGAATGACGGAGGACGCCTGATCGTGGTTGCCGGTGGTGCAGCTGCCTTTGCTGAGAAGAAGGGTTTTGGGTTGAAGGAGTATGCAAGTGATGACGCCAAGCGCCAAGCTGAGAAAGCAGAAAAAGAACAGAAGGAAAAAGAAGGTCCGGTAAAGTATGGCGAGGCTGAACGGAAGGAACTTTCGGAAAATATTTTCGGAGCCATTTATAAAGTAATCCTGGATAAAACACATCCGCTGGCATTTGGTATGAGTGACACCTACCTCTCCCTTCGCACCAGTGAGCGCCACTACAGCTACCTGGAGAAGGGATGGAACGTTGGCATTCTGAAGGGAAAGCAAAAACCGTTGATCGGGTTTGCCGGCTACAAGATTAATAAGCAACTGGAGAATACCCTGGTATTTGGCGTGGAGGACAAAGGCCGCGGGCAGATCATATACATGGTGGACAATCCGATGTTCCGGTGCTTTTGGGAAGACGGCAAGATGATATTCTCAAATGCAGTTTTTATGGTTGGCCGCTGAGTTAGCCAACCGAAAGAACAACTTTCAGACAATTGTCTTTTTTGTTGGCAAAGAGGTTGTAGCCTTTCACTCCGTCCTGCAGCTGCATGCGATGGGAAATGATGGAGGTAAAATCGTATTTCTTTTTCTGTACGATTGGGATCAGTTGTTCCATCATGTAGCGGGCCGGACAACGGCCAACCCGATAGGTAATATTTTTATGATAGGTTTCCGTTGGTGAAAACGGGAGGCTACCCTCTGTGCAAACTCCTACTGCTGAAATGATTCCTCCTGGCCGTATGAGATCATAGGCTAACCGGTTTGTGGCTGCGCTTCCCACCGCCTCCAATGCTGCATCTGCGCCTCTTCCTTCTGTTACTTCCATGATCTCTTCTACAGGATTTTGATTTGCTGCATTAATTCCGATGGCACCAAACTGTTTTGCTTTGGCCAGTCGCTCGGGCAACGTATCAATCGCATAAATTTTTTCAGCACCAAACTCTCGCACACCTAATATGGCCATCAGTCCAACGGGCCCACAGCCAACCACCACATAAGTATTGCCCGCTCGAATCTCAGCCTGCCGGGCGCAGAAAAAACCAGTGGATAAGATGTCACCCAATAATAATCCCTCTTCCTGTGTAACTCCTTCCGGAATTTTCAGGAGGGAAGTATCAGCCAGAGGAACCCGCACAAATTCTGCCTGGCCACCGTGTAGCCCGTGATTATTTTGGCGCCAACCGAAAAGCTCACTGTGAACACAACGAGCCGTTAATCCGATGGTACAATAGAAGCAATTACCGCAACTGGTCGTGAACGGACTCATCACCACATCCCCGACATGAAGCGATCTTACCTGAGCGCCAACATCAACAATTTCACCGGTAAATTCATGTCCCATGGCGGTTCCATGATCGAGACCTTTTTCGTGTTCGTGATACACGTGCAGATCCGAACCGCAAATTGCGCAACACGTTACTTTAAGAATAACATCCTTTGGGGCAATGATTTCCGGATCGGGAATGCTTTCGAAGCGAATGGTTTCTTTGCCGTGAAAGGTCAGTGCTTTCATTAGCTAAACAAACTGTTCAACTCCAACTCGATTTTATTAACGATGAATGAGAAGTCCTCGACTCGATCCACAAAATCCAGGTTGTTCACATCAATGGTCAGCAGCTTGCCGTTTTTATAACCTCCAATCCAGTGTTCATAATGTTCGTTAAGCGTGCGCAGATAGTCCAGTTTAATATTGAACTCAAAATCGCGGTTGCGCTTTTGTATTTGTTGCACCAGCTTGGGAATGTCGGCTTTCAGGTAAATCAGTAAGTCGGGCGGGTGAACAAAGCTGATCATCGAATTGAAAATATCCAGGTAGCTTTGATAATCGCGATCATTGATGTGGCCGCTTTTATGCAGGTTGGCAGCAAAGATGTGCGCATCTTCATAAATAGTGCGGTCCTGAATGATGGTTTTTTCGCTTTCGCGGATGACGCGCACCTGATTGAAACGACTGTTTAGAAAATAGATCTGCAGGTGAAAGGCCCACCGGGTCATGTCATCGTAAAAATCGCGCAAATACGGGTTATGGTCTACCGATTCATAGAGCGGTGTCCATCCGTAATGTTTCGAAAGTTTTTCGGCCAGGGTGGTTTTGCCAGAACCAATGTTTCCGGCAACAGCAATGTGTTTGGGTTTTGGCACAACAGAACTATTAGCCCTGCAAATTCAACATATCGGATTACAATTGCAATCCACCGGATCCATTGGAGTAATTGATTTTTTAGCCTTTGCGATCAGGTAGATTCTCACCATATTCGCCCTGCTAAAATTAATAGTGATGCGCGTTTGGTTATTATTTTTAATTGCTGTTACCGCGTGGAATTGTTCAACGGATACCGAAGAGAAGTGCGCCTACATTCCCGACACAAAAAGTATTGTCCTTGACTTCCAATTCGAGCAGCTGGAGGATTCTTTACCGGCCATCTCCAGCAAGCAGCAACTGGTTAATTTCTTTTCACGCCATCCGGTCATCCGCGATTATGTATTTGTTCGCAATGCCTATCCCAACGATTCGGTATTTATTAACGAGATGTATGCCCGATTTTCAAACCCGCACATTGATACATTGCTATTCGAAACTAAAAAGGTATTTGGTGATAACGCAGCCCTGAAGGAGGAGTTCAGAAACGCCTTTACCACTTTAAAATATTACTATCCTGAATTTCAAGTACCCAAGGTTCAAACGGTCATCACCGGATTGGAAACAGATTTATTTGTGAGCGACACCCTCATTGTTGTTGGTTTGGACTATTACCTGGGCAAAGGCGCACGCTACCGACCCAACATGTATGAATATATGCTGCGCAGGTATGAAAAGAACTTTATCGTTCCCTCGGTTGCCTTGTTGTTGGGCATCGATACCCGTTACAATGAGACGGACTTAACCGATCGTACCGTGCTGGCCGACATGATTTCATATGGCAAAGCCTATTATTTTGCCAAGCGCATGCTACCGTGCGTGCCCGATAGCATTTTGATCGGGTATACGGCAGAGGAGATAGCGGGAGCACGCGCCAACCAGGATTTGATCTGGAAGAAGCTGGTGGAAGATGAAGTTTTTTTTGCTACCAGTGCTCAGGTAAAACAACGTTATATCGCAGAACGCCCGAAGACCTATGAAGTCGGAGATCAGGCACCGGGCCGGATCGGTACCTGGGTAGGCTGGCAAATTGTTAATAAGTATGCAAGCAGGCATCCGGATCTCACCTTGCCGGAAATCATGAGGCAGAAGGATGCAAAAATCATCTTCAATGAATCGGGGTACCGACCGGTGGAACAGTAACCCGTCTGCATAAATTTACCCGGCACCTTTCTTAATTCAGAAAAGCATTTCTATATTTCTTCGTACTAAACCCAGAAGAAACCATGAAGCCTGTTGTCTTTACCAAGTTGTCGGTCATGATGTTGCTCGAGTATTTTATCTGGGGCGCATGGTATGTTACTATGGGAACTTACATGTCTGAATTTTTAAAATCTTCTGGTGTACAGATTGGGGCGGCTTACAGTGCCCTTGCCATTGCCACTATGATTTCGCCCTTCTTTGTAGGCATGGTGGCCGACCGGTATTTTGCTGCACAACGGATCATGGGGGTACTCCACATAGTAGGGGCAGTTTTGCTTTACTTCGCTACGCAGATTACGGATAACACCGCTTTTTATTGGATTATTGTTTTTTACTCCTTGTTGTACATGCCAACCATTGCATTGTCAAACAGCATTGCCTTTCAGCAAATGACGGATCCGGGTAAGCAGTTTCCGTGGATCCGCGTATTTGGAACGATTGGCTGGATTGTTGCCGGATTCATGATTGGCAATTTGGGCATTGAAAAAACTGCCCATACCTGGGAGATGGCAGCCGGAGCCTCCGCTTTGCTAGGTGTGATCAGCTTTATCTTACCTCACACACCTCCAAAAGGGAAGGCGTCTGATGCCAATGCCTCCAGTGCCATCGGCACCGAAGCCTTTGTTTTGTTTAAGGACAAGCCGTACTTGATTTTCTTTATTGCTGCCATACTCGTTTGCATTCCGCTTTCCTTCTATTATGGCTTTGCCAATCTCTTCTTAAATGAAGCGGGCATGGAGAATGCTGCCGGTAAAATGATTCTCGGTCAGGCATCCGAAGCCATCTTTATTCTGGCTATCCCTTTCCTGTTTAATCAGATTGGCGTGAAGAAAATGCTGCTGTTGGGAATGACGGCCTGGATTTTACGGTACGTGTGTTTCGCGTATGGCAATGCCGATGTTAATCTCTGGATGTTGTATGCCGGCATCATTCTTCATGGAATATGCTATGACTTCTTTTTTGTAACCGGCTACATGTATACCGAGAAAAAAGCCGGAGAAAAAATTAAAAATGCTGCCCAGGGATTATTCACGTTTGCCACCTATGGCGTGGGTATGTTCATTGGTACCTGGTTTTCGGGATTCACCACCGATCATTATACGGTGGATGGAGTTCATCAATGGAAGGAAATCTGGTATGTGCCGGCCTATATTGCTGTAGGGGTAATGGTGTATTTCATTTTCTTCTTTAAAGAGAAGAAAGAAATTAAGGCTGCATAAGGGGTGGAAGAGTATTCTTTCTAGAACTCCCATGGGAGGTAACAACCAGAAACTAACAACGAAAAAACTGACAACGATATGAATATTGCCATGCTTGGCTCCGGTTTTATAGGCCGTTTCTATGCAGATTCTCTGCAAGGGTATCGGAGCAAGGACAAAGTTGTTACCATCTATTCACGCAGGGAAGAAAGCGCAAAAAAGTTTGCTTCGGATTATCACGTTCCCTTTTCCACAACCACCATGGAAGCGGCAATCAATCGTCCGGAGGTGGAAGTAGTTTGTATTGCGCTGCCCAACAATTTGCATGAGGAGGCTGTGAATCTTTGTTGTAAACACAAGAAGGCCGTGATTACTACCAAACCGTTGGGGCGCAATGCGGAAGAGGCGCAGCGAATGTTATTGGCAGTAGAGAAGGCAGGCATCTTCAATGGCTATCTGGAAGATTTGGTTTACACCCCGAAGTTTATCAAGGCCCATGAAAGTGTAAAGAATGGAGCGCTGGGCAGAATCCTTTGGGCAAAGTCGCGCGAAACACACCCGGGCCCGCACAGCGATTGGTTTTGGGATCTTGAACAAGCCGGGGGCGGCTGTATTCTTGATCTGGGCTGTCATTGTGTTGAGATCACACGGAGTTACATAGGGAAAGACATCAAGCCCATCGAAGTGATGTGCTGGGCCGATACGCAGGTAAAGCCAATTGATGCCGAAGATCATGCGATTGGGTTAATAAAATATGAGAACGGGTCCATTGCTCAGTTTGAAGTGAGCTGGACGTTCCGCGGAGGGCTGGACCTGCGCGATGAAGTGATGGGTACGGAAGGAACGATCTGGGTGAACAGCTTTTTGCGCACCGGGTTTGAAATGTTTACCACCGGGAAGGCGGCTAACTATGTGGCCGAAAAAGCAGAGAGTGACAAAGGGTGGTTGTTTCCGGTTGGCGATGAGCTCAACGAGTTGGGTTATAACCATATGTTTATGGATATGTTCAACTCCATGGAACAGGGCACGCAGCCCCGTGAAACTTTCTATGACGGTTATATAGTAAACTCCGTGTTGGATGCTGCTTATAAATCAGCGAAAACGAAACTATGGGAGCCAGTAAAGCTTGATATCTGGCGTGGTAAAGTAGGAGTAAGTAAAGATAGTCATTTGGTGGAGTATGATGCCGATCACTATTTAGTGAAAGAAGAGATGACTCATTATGGAGCCAAGAAGGTAATCATCAAGAATAAGAAGACCGGAAAAATTTCAGAGCAGGTAATAAGGTAGGTATTCACATAATGAAATAGCATGAGCACAGAAAGAATAGTTATGGTGGGTTACAAACCACTGCCTGGAAAAGAAGCGAAGTTAATGCAGTTGATGAAAACGCATGTAGCTCGTTTGCGCAAAGAAGATTTGGTTTCCTTGCGGGAGCCTATTCTCATGATATCTAAAAGCGGAGTGATTATTGAGGTGTTTGGCTGGAAAAGTAAAGCCGCAATCGAGACCGCTCACCAGAATGCAGTCGTGCAACAGATGTGGGCCGAATATGCCGAAGTGTGTGAATATATTCCAGTAGGAAATATTGAGGAAATCACAAATCTGTTTTCTGAGTTTAGCGCAGTGGAATGAGTTTAGTTTAAGGCAATGACGAGGTCTTCATCCCCAATCCAAAAAGTGGTCGCAGGATGCGCACCCTTCGGATAATTTCATAGGCACCAAAGCATCCACCAGCAGTGAATAGTAGCACGAGTATGAATTGCAACGGCACAGCAATCGGCAACGGAAATATAAGTGTCGAGCCCAGGTAAAGAAAGATCATATGCAGAATGTAAACCGGATACGCGGCTGGACTTAAATAGGTGAGCGCTTTGCCCGGCCGGTTTAAATATTTATTACCAAATGCCAAAAGGGTATATATCCAGGTTTGCGATTCAGTTACAACGAGGTAGTGAGGAGTAGTCATTCCAAAGTAGAATAACCGTAATACATACAACGAGACTGCTATAACAAGAAACGCCCAGCGCCACCTCACAATCATTTGCCAGAAGGCCGGGCCGCTGAGTACAAAGCAAAATCCAAAAAAGAAGGCAAGCAGCCCTAGAAAGAATCCATGCCACGTCATCGCATACAATTCGTAAGGCACGGGTTCAATGATAAGCGCCTCGGCAACAAAAGCGCTTATCACAATGAGCAGACCGAATGGATTACTGAAGATTTTTTTTATCACCCCTACCACTTTTCCGTTTTCATTTCTTTTGAGGTAAAGCAACAGGGGCGAGAGTGCCAGTACGTAAATAAAAATGTTTGCCAGAAACCACAGATGACCGGGGTCGTAAACATAGTTTAGTTCCATTTTATAATAACGCTGCCACAACAACAGATGCAACGGCACAATCGCAAACATGCCAAACACAAAGGGCAGCCAGATACGGAAGGTGCGCTCAGTCATCAACTGTTTCCAGTTGCGTTGCTGCATGGCGAAATACACCCCCATACCGGAAACAAAAAACAAAAGTGGGATCCGCCACACGTTCAGCATAGCCATGGGCGTCCATAAAGCCGCCCATGGTTTTTCGGTGGTGATAAATGCAATCATGATACCCCACGATTGAAAGCCAATGGCAACATGATAAATTAAAAGTAGCCCGATAGCAATTACGCGTAGCCAATCAATATCGTATCGTCTCATAAAACAGTATAGAGTAGTTGTATTGAGTATTGAGAAAATGGTTGATTCTTAGTATTTGAGATCGAGACTCACCATCTCAGATCTCAATACTCATATCAAGATACTATTTCAGCATCTCAGCAATCTCAGGCCTTGTCTTTTCGATGTAAGCATAATCAAGGGTTAATCCCATGGGGCCAAGTACTTTCCCCATCATATCGTAGGCGGCTTTTATATCGCTGAACGAACCGGCCACGTTTTCATAAGCGGTTGCTCCAAATTTATTCTTGATGGTTTTGTCCACATTCTTTTCCAGCAGCAATTGCACGATTTCGGGCCGGCAAAAGAAAGCTGCAGTGTGTAAGGCAGTAGAGCCATCGTTGTTCTGAAAGTTGAGATCAACTCCGGCATCAATCAGCACTTTGGCCATTTCGGTCTTGCCGAATACCGCAGCACTGATTAAAGGACTTGAACCGCCAAACGGATCGCGCACATTCAAATCGCTGCCCGCAGCAATGTGTTGTTTCACAGCTTCCATATTGTCGCTGATTACCGCAGTGTGAATGTCGATTTCAGGAGCCTTGATGTCCGACCCTGCTGCATTTTGTGCCGAGTTCTCTTTACCTCCACAGGCAGAAAGTAATAGCGCTGTAGCCAACAGTGTAACATAAAGGGCGGTGTTGATTGGTTGATTTTTCATAGGTTAAAGTTTAATTTTTGATTGTTTTATATGCAGCAAAGAAACGGGCAACCCACTGGCAAGGCTTATTAATCCTGCGCCCAAAACAATCAACTTTGCACGAATGCGTGTTAATTTTGACGCATCGATATAAATTTTGACGCAAAGTGACGTGGCAAGCCTAAATTCATGTAAAATTCAACGGTACCTTAGCGCGAAAATCCAGTTCAATAATTAACCCCAATGCTTGAAGTTGCTCCTGTAGACCGTGATTTCATAAACCGGCTTTTAGCCGAGATTGAGCATAACATAGCCAACGAACAGTTTGGGGTACCTGAACTTGCCGGGGCTATGAACATGAGCCGCTCCAACCTGCTGCGGAAAGTGAAGAAAGCTACCAACCTGTCGGTGAGTCAGCTTATCAGCGAGGTAAGGCTGCAGCGTGGCATGGAGTTGATGCGTGCGGGTTCGCACAACGTATCGGAAGTGGCGCACCAGGTGGGGTTTAGCAGCACTTCGTATTTCATTAAATGCTTTCGCGAATATTATGGCTATCCGCCCGGTGAAGTGGGCAAGCGCGCTAACGAGGCAGAGCCAACTCCTGTTGCCCCGCCCCCATCGGATGAAAACAATAAGAAACTTATTCTGATCGGAGTTGTGGGTTTAGTGATTGTTGCGATGGGATGGCTTGCCTACACGTATTTGCCCTCTGAAAAAGAGATGGTCATTGACAAATCTATTGCTGTGTTGCCATTTAAAAACGACAGCAACGACAGCACCAATGTGTACCTCATCAACGGCCTGATGGAGTCAACGCTCAACAATCTTCAAAAGATAAAAGACCTGCGCGTAATCAGTCGCACCTCGGTAGAAAAATACCGGAACAATGCCAAAACAATTCCGGAGATGGCCCGCGAACTTAACGTAACCTATTTTGTAGAAGGCAGCGGACAAAAGATGGGCGATCGCATTGTGTTAACCATTCAATTGATTGATGGGGTTACCGATCGTCACTTGTGGAGCCGGCAATACAGGCGTGAGACCAAAGACATTTTTACGCTACAACAAGAAATCTCTAACGACATAGCCTTTGAGATAAAAGCTATCATTACTCCCGAAGAAAAAAATCGGATTCAAAAAAATCCAACACAAAATCTGGAAGCCTATGATTTGTTTTTAAAAGGTGTTGATCTGCTAAAAATTGGTGGCGATGAAAACCTAAAACAATCAATTGTTTTATTTGATGAAGCAATTTCTAAAGACAACACGTTTGCATTAGCATATGCATGTGCGGGTATGGCCTGTTATTATTTAGATATGTTTCAAACTGAAAAAATGTATGTGGATAAACTTGGTGCTTACGCAGATAAGGCAATACTTCATGACTCCAGATTAGCCGAGAGTTTAATGACTAAAGGCATGTACTACCTCATTCGAAAAGAGTATAAAGAAGCCCTACCTTATTTGGAGCGGGCATTGGAATACAATCCTAACTCAACAGAAGTTCTTGGGCTGTTGACTGATTTTTATTATATGTATTTGCCCAATACAGGCAAGTATCTGGAGTATGCATTAAAAGGCTTAAAGCTAAATGCAAATTCGGGCGACTCCGTTTCCATCAGTTATTTTCATTTGCGTTTGGGGAATGCACTTATACAATCTGGATTTGTGGATCAGGCGCTTGAACATATTGATAAATCGTTAGAGTATAATCCTGAAAATGCCTTCTCACGCTATGTGCGAGCCTTTGTACTTTATGCAAAAGAAGGTGATCTAAAACGTACACGGGAACTATTGCAAATAGAGTTTCAGCGAGATACTACCCGATATGATATTCTGCAGGATATTGCTAAAGTGAGTTATTACCTAAAAGAGTATGACGAGGCCTACAACTATTATAAAAGGTTTAACTTTCAGCGCGAAACAAGAAAAATAGACGCATTTGAGCATGAAAACCTGGTGATAGGTCGTGTGTACGAATTGGCGGGTGAAGACGAAAAGGCAAAAGCATTTTACGAAAGATACCGGCAGTATCTGGAGCGCGACCAAACTGTATATAAAAACATTGGCCTTGCTGTTTATTATTGTCAGATGAATGAACGTGCGAAAGCCCTTGAACACATGCGTCTGTTTACGCAGGAGGATAACATTCAATACTGGGTTATTCTGTTTATGGATAAAGGGCCGGAGCTCACTGAGACAGAAGCCTCGCCCGAGTTTAAAAAGTTGCTACAAGAAGTGGAACGAAAGTTCTGGGCTAACCATGAAAAGCTAAGAGTGAAGTTGGAAGAACAGGGACTGCTTTAGGTTGATCAGAAAACGGCATAGAACTTTTCAGATAAAACTTTTCTTGAATATTTCTCTTCAGCCAGCTTGCGCGATGCCACCTTTACACGTTCCATTAACCCGCCTTCATAAAGGTAGGTAGAAAGTTTTTTCACAAACTCGTATGGCTGCTGCGGATTTGAATAAAACCCACATTGGTTTTCTTCGATCTCTTTTTTTATCCAACCACCAAAATTGATGATGATGAGCTTTCCGGCTGCCAGTCCGTCAAAATACTTATTCGGTGAGCCGGTCTCCAGGATGGGTACCTGTTTGTAGCAAATGAAAGTGGCATCCGTAACGTTCATAACTTGTCTTACCCCATCCCGGTTTCGAAAATCAAGAAAAGTTAGATTCAATAAACCCAATTGCTTGGCGTTGCCTTTCAGTCGATCGGCCAGCGCTCCGTCACCACAAATAAAAAAGTGGATAGGCAGTTGGGCTTTGCGGGCTGCATTCGCGCATTCCAGAAAATAATCAAGACCGTTAGCGACACCAACCGCTCCGATATAGGAGACAACAAATTTGCCATAAACTCCGAACTGTTGAACCAGGTTTTGATCTTTTGGTTCGGGCCAGTAGAATTCGCAGTCTGCCATGTTTGGAATCAGGTGTACTTTTTTGTCTTGCACCCTACTTTCAATGGCAGACTGAATAGCAGGAGAAAGGGCTACAATTGAATCAGCGGATTGATAGATTCTTCTTTCGAGTTTGTAAAGAAGATGCGCGAATACATAGTTTTTTATAAAACCCATTTGCACCGGAGCATCGGGCCACAAGTCACCGACTTCAAAAATGTATGGAATCCTGTATCGAAGTTTAATCCACATCGCTGCCAATCCTACCGTTAGCGGAACGGAAATAGCATAGCAATAGTCGGCATCGCGAAATTGTGAAACCTTACCGATCGCACCCATGATGTATTTGATAAACGACCAGCTTCGAGCCACAAAACCAAACCGGTTATTGTAGGCAACCGGCAGGTAATGAACTTCAAAGTTCTCAACACGTTCTTTTTTATGCTGAGTTTCGTTGTGTGCGGTTATTACATT
The DNA here is from genome assembly GCA_964488465.1 of uncultured Ohtaekwangia sp. Classification (GTDB taxonomy): domain Bacteria; phylum Bacteroidota; class Bacteroidia; order Cytophagales; family Cyclobacteriaceae; genus ELB16-189. Next base: position 142,411 of record CAZAUN010000003.1, read on the forward strand.
CACCTGAATTCCACGATCCGCCAGGGCTTTGGCCAGATAATACGAGCGGATTGCACCTCCACCTGCCGGTGTTTTAAAATGTTGGTGGAGGATCAGAACTTTCACGGTGCAAAGAAATAAAACTGCGGGACAAAAAATGAAGATGTTGTAATTACTCATTCCATTTTTCTCTAATTTGTGCTTGAAAATATTGCTCGCATGAAACAAATAATTGCATTGACCTTGTGTCTTGTTACCTTACTGGCCTGGGGGCAGAAAAAGCAATCTTTGTTTAATGGCAAAGACATCACCGGCTGGAAAGTATATGGCACTGAAAAGTGGTATGTTGAAAAGGGGGAACTGGTATGCGAAAGTGGTCCCGATAAACAGTATGGATATTTTGCTACGGAAAAAGAGTATAAGGATTTTGAACTGACGCTGGAGTTTAAGCAGGAATCGAATGGAAACAGTGGTGTATTTTTTCATTCTCAGATAGAAGGAACCACCGTGAGTGGTTGGCAGGCGGAAGTTGCCCCGCTAAATCAGCACAGTGGCGGCATCTATGAATCTTATGGCCGCGGTTGGTTGATTCAGCCAACAGCCGAAAAGGAGAAGGCGCTTAAAGAGGGGCAATGGAACAAAATGAAGGTGCTGGTAAAGGGAAATGTTGTTACTACCTGGCTTAACGGTGAGCAGATGATTACGCTCACAGACGATAAAATCGGATCCCGTTCCGGTAAAATCGCCTTGCAGATTCACGATGGTGGCGGAGTGAAAGTTCGGTGGCGGAAAATCTACATCAGGGAATTGTAATTTCATGTTTTTCTCGCGCAGGGAGTTTCTGATAGCAAGTTCCGGTTTCTTGTTCATGCCTGCACGGAAGAAAGGACTCATACAGACCGTTTCCGGTACGATTTCCTCAAAACGCTTGGGGAAGTCATTAATTCACGAGCATTTTCTGGTTGACTTTATTGGGGCCGACAGAATTACTCCAGATCGCTGGAACCGGGACCGGGTTGTAAAAAAGGTACTTCCTTATTTGAAGGAAGCACAGCAAGCAGGCATCAAATCGATCTTCGATTGCACACCTAACTTCCTGGGTCGCGATGTTGAGTTATTAAAATTACTCGCGGATGAAAGTGGCGTTCAGATCATTACCAACACGGGTTATTATGGGGCTGTTCAGAATAAATACCTTCCACCCTGGGCCTTTACCGAAACCGCTGATCAACTGGCGCAACGATGGATTTCTGAGTTTGAAGAAGGAATCGACTCAACCCCGGTGAAGCCGGGTTTTATAAAAATTGGGGTGGACTCAGCTTCACCCCTGTCGGACTTGCATAAGAAATTAGCGTTGGCTGCAGCACTAACCCATCGGCAAACGGGATTAACGATCTGTTCGCACACAGGGCCTGCTGCCGGAGCCTTTGAGCAACTGGAGATTATTCAGCATGAAGGTGTGAGGCCGGAGGCTTTTGTGTGGGTGCATGCCCAGGCCGAAGCGGATAAGCAACAGTTGGTGATTGCAGCAAAGCAGGGTTGTTGGGTTAGTCTGGATGGCATTGGCTGGGGCGACTTTGACCAGTATGCAGATTCTATTGCATTACTAAAAGCAGCAGGCCTACTTAACCGGGTATTAATTTCGCATGATGCCGGTTGGTTTAAGCCGGATGAACCCGAAGCGGAGTTCAAAGGATATGTGAATATTTTCAAGGAACTGTTTCCGCGATTGATTCAAAAGGGATTTAATGACTCGGATTTTGATCAACTTTTGATTACCAATCCTGCGGAAGCCATGAGTATTCGAATCAGACGGATGTAGGATCAATAGTTGGCAGGTTTCAGGTAAAAAAAAGCCCTTCCATACAGGAAGGGCTTTTTATCAAATCCTAAAGAGGACTACGTGTGTTCTTGCAGCCCGCGCGCGTAATTCAAAATATTTTGAACAGTGTCGGTTGAAGGCTCCAGTTTTGCTTTGTCCAGTTGTTTGTGTAGGGCATTAAGCTCTTTGTACCGGGCTTGCAGGTCGCTATCGCAAAGAAGGGCTTTGTTAATCTCCTTCGTCTCCTCTTCCGAGGTCTCGTGGTATAGAAACCTGATCAGATCGTCTTGGGTAAAGGTCTTTATCATAGGCAATATGGTTATTAATCATTTTCTTTCTCAGATTGATCAATGCATACCGCATCCGGCCCAGGGCAGTGTTAATACTTACCCCCGTGCGATCTGCAATTTCCTGGAAGCTCATCTCCAGATAATGGCGCATGATCAATACCTGTTTTTGTTCTTCAGGTAATTCTTTCACCAAATCACGCAAACGCGATTTAGTATCCTTTAATAATTGTTTGGTTTCAAACGACTCCTCAGAAAATTGCATGGAGTCGAAGATCCGGCTACCGTCTTCCAATACCACCTCAGGGTAACGCTTATTTCTCCGGAACCGGTCAATGGCCAGGTTATGGGCAATGCGGCTGATCCAGGGTAAAAATTTACCCTCTTCGTTGTACCGGCCACTCTTGATCGTATTAACCGCCTTGATAAAGGTATCCTGAAGCAAGTCTTCTGCCTCATAGCGGTCTTTAACAATCATGTAAATGGCCGTATAAATACGGGATTTGTGTCTGTGAAGTAGCATCTCGAACGCCTCTTCGTTACCGGTTTGATAGAGCGAAACCAACTGGCTGTCGCTGAATCTGCTGTCAATCATCTGCTTTGCTTTTAGGTAACGTAGATGTCTCGCTCGATAGTATGTGGGTTAAATGAATTGTTTGAGAAATGAAAAATAGAAAGAATCCGGTAATCGGCAAAAAAAAGTAAAAAATATTTGCCTTCTAATTGATTTCTTGTGCTATTTGGCCTCGATTTTTGACTCCAATGGCTGTAGCAAAGAAACGAGTGATTAAAAGTCTGGAAAACCTGACGGATGACCTGCGCGACTTATTGAAGGAGCAGTATCCAAATGGCTATGAAGCCAGTATTACCCGCATATCCAACGCAAAGAAGGAACCGATATTTGTTTTTCCATTAGAAACCGCTGACTCCGTTTACCTGGTAAAGGTACCGGCCACCAAAAACAGCGATGGCGGGTATGATGTCGAATCGGGTGAGCGGCAGGAATTTGAAGAAGATGACGATTTACGAACTCCTGCCGATCCGGAAGATGACTTTGATAATAGCGGAGATTTTGATGAAGACAGTGGCGGATCCACCAAAGAGGCCAGCTACGATCCGGACTTCGATAATTAATAAGGAATAGAGTATTAATTCAACGCCACCATCTGTTGAACCAGTGGATGGTGTTTTTGTTTTCAAGCCCACCTAGCCCGGGTTTGCACTCCGTGTAGGACCTGGATTTTTGATTAGTTACTTTTGCGGTTTCGCATGCACGCCACCTCTGCTGATTCACATTTAGATAACCTCGATCCGAAAGAGTTTATCATTATCAAACGCGCCCGGGTCAACAACCTGAAGAATCTTAGCGTGGCGATTCCCCGCAATAAACTGGTGGTGATCACCGGACTTTCCGGTTCAGGCAAATCTTCGTTGGCTTTTGATACTCTCTTTGCGGAAGGGCAACGCATGTACGTGGAAAGTCTGAGTTCCTATGCCCGGCAGTTTTTGGGGCGCATGGAAAAACCGGAAGTAGATTATATACGAGGCGTTTCACCCGCCATTGCCATTGAGCAACGGGTGAATACCAGAAACCCACGTTCCACCGTAGGCACCACGACTGAAATTTATGATTACCTGAAATTGCTGTTTGCGCGCGTGGGAAAAACGTATTCACCGGTAAGCGGAAAAGAGGTAAAGCGCGACACAGTAACCGATGTTGTCGACTATATCAACAACCAAAAGGAAGGCACCCGGATAATGGTGGCGTGTCCATTGAAGGTTACCAAGGGGCGCAAACTTACCGATGAACTAAATCTTTTGTTGAGCAAAGGATTTGCACGGGTACTTATGGATGGGGAGGTGAAGTTTATCGAGGAACTGTTAAACCCAGCACCTCACTCAGGCGAAAGAAAGAAAAAGAAGGCAACCGCCAAGATTGATTCCGGGCAAGTTGAAATTCTAATTGACCGCGCTGCGGTAAATGCTTCCGATGAAGACCTGACGTTTCGTTTATCCGACTCCGTACAGACTGCATTTTTTGAAGGTCATGGAGATTGCGTTATTTATGTGGAAGGGCAAGGTCGGGTAAACTTCTCTGACCGGTTTGAGTTGGATGGCATCACTTTTACAGAGCCATCCATTAATCTGTTTAGTTTCAATAATCCTTTTGGCGCCTGTCAAACCTGTGAGGGGTTTGGTAAAATTCTGGGAATTGATGAAGACCTGGTGATTCCAGATAAAAGTCTTTCCGTGTATGAAGGTGCCATTGCACCCTGGCGTGGAGAAGTCATGAGCGAGTGGGCCAAACCCCTGATCAAAAACGGAATCAAGTTTGATTTCCCGATTCATAGACCGTACAGCGAACTCTCGCCAAAAGAACGCGACTTATTGTGGAAGGGGAATGAGCATTTTGATGGCATTCACGACTTCTTCAAATACCTTGAATCAAAAACCCACAAGATTCAGTATCGTGTCATGCTTTCGCGTTACCGCGGAAGAACCACCTGCCCCGATTGTCGCGGCACCAAGCTCCGCAAGGATGCAGCGTATGTAAAGATTGCCGACACGTCCATCACCGATCTGGTACTAATGCCGATTGAAGATACCCTTGCGTTCTTCGAAAAGCTGAAGTTGCCGGAATATGAGCAAAAAGTTTCGGAGCGGATCTTGACCGAAATTCGCTCCCGGTTGGAGTACATGGTGAAGGTGGGACTTGGCTATCTTACGCTAAATCGGGTAACCTCTACCTTGTCGGGAGGGGAATTTCAGCGCATCAAATTGGCGACTTCCTTGGGCAGCGCCCTGGTCGGATCGATGTACATCATGGACGAACCCAGCATTGGGTTGCACCCGCGCGATACAGCCCGCATGGTAGAGGTATTGAAATCCTTGCGCGACATGGGGAATACGGTGATTGTGGTGGAACATGAAGAGGAGATTATGCGCGCAGCGGATCAGATTATTGATATCGGCCCGGATGCCGGGTCGCATGGGGGCGAATTAATTTTTCAAGGTTCGCAGCATGACCTCAATGGTCATGTCAAATCGCATACGGTCGATTATCTGAACGGTACAGAAAAAATAACGGTTCCGAAAATCAGAAGAAAGTGGAAAGATGCTGTGATTGTTTCCGGGGCACGCGAAAATAATTTAAAGAATCTGACGGTAAAATTTCCGTTGGGTGTGCTAACGGTGGTAACCGGGGTGAGTGGTTCTGGTAAGTCAACCCTCATCAAGAAAATTCTATACCCGGCTTTAGGTCGGGTAAGCGGATCGGTTGCCGAAACCCCCGGCCGCTACGACCGGCTCGAAGGCGACATTAACAAAATCACGCAAGTAGAGTTTGTCGATCAAAATCCGATTGGTAAATCATCGCGTTCGAACCCGATCAGTTACGTAAAGGCGTACGATGCCATCCGGAATCTCTATGCCGATCAGCCGATGAGCAAACAACGCGGGTACAAACCTTCCCACTTTTCTTTTAACGTAGAAGGTGGAAGATGCGAAACCTGCGAGGGCGAAGGTGAGATCAAAATTGAGATGCAGTTTATGGCGGACATCTTTCTGAAGTGTGAAAGTTGTGGCGGCAAGCGCTTTAAACAGGAAGTGCTGGAGGTGGAACATAAAGGCAGGAACATAGCCGATGTTCTGAACATGACGGTGGAGGAGGGTCTTGAATTTTTTAAAGATAAGAAACCTGTTTACGAGAAGATCCTTCCGTTGTTTGAAGTGGGGTTGGGATATGTTAAACTCGGTCAGTCCTCCAACTCACTTTCAGGGGGCGAAGCACAACGGGTCAAGCTGGCTTCGTTCCTGGGTAAAAATAATTCAGACACAACGGGTAACATCCTCTTTATTTTCGATGAACCAACCACCGGGTTGCATTTCCATGACATTTCAAAATTGCTCAAAGCCATCAATGCACTGGTTGATCAGGGTCACACGGTGATCGTGATTGAACACAACCTGGAAGTAATTAAGTGTGCCGACTGGATTATCGATCTCGGGCCGGAAGGGGGCGAAAAGCACGGAGGGAAATTGTTGTTTGCAGGCACCCCGGAAGAGATGGTGAAAAAGGCCAAAGGCAGTTACACGGCTGAGTTTTTGAGACACAAGCTCACTTAACTTTATTGCTAATACAGGGATGCTTATTGGGAAGTTGTGTAATCCTGTCTATATTTACTTAACAAAATATAAGCATATATATGGCTAAGGAATACCTGGGTGAATTTGAAGAGTTGATTTTAACGCTGGTGGCGGCCCTAAGAGAAGATGCCTACGGGGCAGCCATAGCTGAAGAAATAGAAACACGCATGAAGCGCGATGTTAACCTGAGTGCTGTGCACGTTACGCTGTATCGGCTGGAAGATAAAGGGCTTCTAAAATCGAGTCTGGGTGGCGGAACGAATGAACGCGGAGGTCGCAGAAAGCGCATCTATACCATAACCAATGCCGGGCTTGCCATGCTAAAGGTCATGAAAGAAGCGCGCGTAGATTTATGGAAACTCGTGCCACAACTCAAAATAGGCTGAGGTGGATCGTTTGTGGGTTATACGATTCTTACGATGGTTCTGCCCACAGCACCTGCTCGAAGAAATTGAAGGTGATTTGATGCAAAAGTTTGAGCGCGATCTAAAAACATTTGGAGAAAAGAAGGCGAAGAGAAGGTTGCTATGGAATACGATTCGGTTTTTCAGGCCGGGGATTGTTTTAAGAGGCAAAAAATCAACAAACATGAATTCATTTGACATGTTGATTAATCATCTTGTTTTTGCATGGCGCATTTTTAAGAAGGAAAAATTCCATTCCGTTCTAAATGTTTCGGGCCTTGCACTTGGAATTACCGTGGGAATTATTTTAGTGTTGATTCTTCGGCATGACTTAACATACGATCAGCATCATACCAATCACGCTCGCATTTATCGATTGGGGGCAAGGCAGGAAATGAAGGATGATGATTTTCACGGAGCAATCACGGCACGGGAGTTAGGCCCTGTTTTGCAAGCAGAATTTTCTCAGATCGAAAAAATAACGCGAATAGAAGTATGGGGACGAACCCTGGTAACCCTCGGAGATAAAGAGCCGCGGTCCTTTTATGAGGAGGAAATTGTACGGGCGGACTCAACGTACTTTGATCTTTTCACACATGAATTTATAGTTGGAGAAAGAGCATCGTGTCTTGATAATTTTAACTCTATTGTGCTAACGGAGTCGGCATCGCAAAAGTACTTTGGCACGGCCGATGTAATCGGCAAAACTATTTCAATCGAGCATACCGAGTACTCCATCACAGCCGTAATTGCGGATGTACCTGAAAATACGCATCTCAAGTTTAAACTAATGCTCTCCGGGTTACCCGATCGAAATTGGTTTGAAACCCCTTCTGAAAGTTTTTGGAATCCGGACGTATACACGTATCTCTACGTCAGGGAAAGTTTTAATCCAACGGAATTTTCAGTTGGCTTTCAGAGTATTTATAATAAGTATTTTAAAGAAACGGGTGACCGGATTGGAGGGAAGTACACCCCAATATTGGAACCTTTAGCATCAATTCATTTGCACTCTACACTAAAGGCTGACTTACCTCAAGGAAATATGGTGTATCTCTATACGCTTGCCGGTGTGGGGGTATTCATTATTTTGCTGGCATGCATTAACTACATGAATCTGGCCACAGCTAAATCGGTAAGTCGATCAATGGAGATTGCAATCAAAAAAACGTTGGGGTCAGGTAAGCGGAATTTAGTAATAGCCTTCTTTGTAGAAGCCATCTTGTTATCCCTTATTTCTTTTCTGCTCGCCCTTGTTTTGGTGACCTTCATTCTTAAATCGACATCATTCAATTTGTTGATTGGAAAGACTCTTGCGCTCGATATTATAAATCAGCCGGAGTTGTTGATGGTGGCGCTCGGGATTTCTATTGGTGTAGGATGTCTGGCAGGTTCCTATCCCGCGCTTGTCCTCTCCAGAATTCCAACGCTGAAAACCCAGAGAGCAACCAAAGCGATTTATTTTTCGGGAACGAATACGCGTAGGATCCTGATCGGGGTTCAGTTCGTAGTCTCAATTTTTGTGGTTACTGCCACGTTACTCATGCAGGATCAAATCGATTTTATCACGTCCCGTAATCTCGGTTTTGAAAAAGAGAATGTCTTGGTTGTTCCGATTCAGGATTCCATTATTCAAAGGCAGATCACTCCTATTAAGAATGAAATGTTGAAGAATCCCAATGTCCTATCGGTCACCACATCCCAAAATGTAATAGGCATGACGAATACCCATGAAAAGTGGGGGATGTGGGCAGAAAGTGAAGAAGGAATGAAGGTAAGCGGATTCACGGTATTTTTTGTAGGCGAGAATTATCTGCAAACGATGGGAATTGAACTAAAGGAAGGTCGCGATTTTAGGCTGGGAGAACCGGATTTGCTTACATCCTTTCTCGCAAATGAAGCTGCTGTAAAGGCAATGGGCTGGACGGACCCCATCGGAAAAAAGGTTAGATTTTATCAGGCTAAGGAAGACGCCCATGTGATAGGGGTTGTAAAGGATTTCAACTTTGCCTCTCTCCACTTCAACGTTGAGCCGGCACTCATTTGCAAAATTCCCCAGGAGCATGGTTTTCTGCAGGTTCGGGTAGGAGGTGATGTTTCCAACGCCATTCAGGCATTGCAAAATCAATGGAATTTATATGACAGCCCTTATCCGTTTGAATATTACTTTTTAGATAAACGATTTGATGAACAATACAAATCGGATCTTACACAAGTCAAGCTCCTGAATACATTATCTTACCTATGCATTTTTGTTTCAGCCTTAGGGCTGATAGGATTATCCTCATTTCATGCTCTTAGAAGAACGAAAGAATTGGGAATAAGGAAGGTGTTGGGTGCACGAACGGCACATCTCATTTCCCTTCTCTCAAAGGAAGCAATCATTTTGATTGTAGTAGCAAGTTTAATTGCTGCACCAGCCTCCCTCGCGACTGTTACCTGGTGGAAGGAAGGATTTGCTTTCCGCTCTCCGCTTGATTATCTCACGATTGTGTTTGTATTGATAGGAGCGGTTGGATTAGTTTTTTCAGTCGTATTCTTTCAGTCGTATAGTACGGCCAGAGCTAACCCTGTTGATTCGATAAAATATGAGTGAGCAAAGCAATCCTTGGTGTTTCCGGGTGCTCCGGAGCTTCTGCCCACCGCACTTGCTCGAAGAAATTGAGGGTGATTTGTTGCAGCGCTATGAGCGCGATCTCAAGTCGTCTGATCACATAGAGAGATCAGACGACTATAAACTTCGAAGGGCTAAACGCAGATTGTTTTGGAATACGATTCGGTTTTTCAGACCTGCAATCATTCTTAGGCGCAGCTTTTCAACAAAGCAAAATCAAATACCCATGTTTAAAAACTATTTCATTACCAGCATTCGCCACATCGGCAAAAGCAAAGTGAATTTTGCTTTTAAACTAGGTGGATTGTCTTTAGCAATTTTCAGTTTCCTGGCCATTGCCCTATACGTGGCGTTTCAATTTTCGTTCGACACCTTTCACGATGAATACCAAAATATTTACCGCGTAAACTCCCAGCGTAAGGAAAATGGAGCAATTGAAAAATATGCCATTACCCCGTATGCACTTGGCCCTGTTCTGCAGCAACATATCCCCGAAGTAGCTTCGATGGTGCGTATCCGATATGCCAACCATATCTATTTTCGGCTGGACAAAGAACTAATCAATTGTGAAAATCTTTTGGAGGCAGACAGTTCTCTGTTCAATGTTTTAACCTTCCGGTTTGTAAGGGGAGACCGGACGGCTTTGCAAAACCCCAACAGCATTGTACTCACTCGTACCATGGCCAACAGGCTCTTTGGCACAACTGATGTTTTGCAACGTACGCTTAGTATCAACAACAACCCGAATCTGTATCAAGTCACAGCGGTAATAGAAGACACCGAACCCAACTCGCAACTGTTTCTCCAGGCCGTCATGCCTATGCGCGATCAGCACGAATTATCTTCAATCAGCATTGAAGACCCGGTGGTTTTTGTTGATAATGCAGCGACTCTGTTTGTCCGGCTTTCAAAGCCAATCACTCCGGACTTCAGGGAGAAAGTAGAAGCAGCCCTAAATCCTTACATTAAAAAATCAGATCGCCTGGAACATGGATTTGAAGTTTCGTTTCAACCGATTGCTGATGTTTATCTCGGACCTACCTTCAGGAACGACTATTTCAAAAAGGGCAGCCCGGTTTATGTTTACGCATTCTCCGTGTTGGGAATTTTATTGCTGGTGGTAGCGGGCATCAACTACGTTAATCTCTCCATTGCCGATTTCGGCAGTCGTTCGCGCGAAACGGGGGTGCGCAAAGTATTGGGGGCACGCAAACATCAGTTGGTAACTCAGGTAACGATTGAAGCATTGCTGTTTAGTCTGATCTCCCTGGGCGTGGGTATAGGTCTGCTTTACTTGCTGTTTCCCAAAATATCAGAATCGCTCGATACGGATTTACGTTTTGGCATGCTCATGCAACCTAGCGTTTTACTAATCGCATGTACGGGACTGATCGGTTTACTTTTCTTCTCCACTTATTTCCCCGCACGCCAATACGCCAGTACAAAAGTTCTTGAAAATTTGAAGTCAAAATCTAGCGGATATAATTCATCGATAAGTCAGATTTTGTTGTTTAGCCAGTTTGCCATTTCAGCAATTTGTATCTGCTGCACATTCGTGGTCGGCCGACAAGTCGGCTTCATCCATAACAAAGAATTGGGCTTCGATCGAAAAAATTTGCTGGTGCTCAGTATGCCGTGGGAGTTCACCGTGAAAAACATGCAAACCTTCAAACATGAACTCAAACAAATTCCGGGGGTAACGCATGTTTCAAACAGTTCATTCCGGATTGGACAAGGCTATTGGAAGGACTGGTACTTTGTAGAGCAAGAAGGTAATCAAGAAATGAAACAGGTTGAACTCTATGAAGTTTTCTCGGATGATGAGTTGTTCTCAACGCTTGGTATTGAACTCCTGGAGGGTCGAGCCTTCAACGCCAATATTCCATCCGATAGCGGAGCTGCATTTATCGTAAATCAATCCGCTGTGCGCGAGTTAGGCTGGACGGACCCCATCGGAAAACGCATCTACACCCATCCTGAAGAAAAGGGCAAATGGGACGGCACGGTAGTAGGTGTTGTGCCTGATGTTAACATCAGCCCGCTGTACGACAAAGTGAAACCGTTGGTTATGCGCCTGCCGTGGACCAATGAGTATCCGAATGGTTTTGTTTACGTGCGTTATCAAGGTGATGAAACGGCTGTCATCAAGTCAATTGAAGAACGATATAAAGCCATTATGCCGGGATACCCCCTGGCGCTTCGCTTTGTAGATGAATTATACAACAGTCGTCATGAAAAGGAAAGCAAAGCATTTGCTTCGTTGCAGTTTGGAACGCTGGTGATTATTCTGGTTTCGATGCTCGGGATTTTTTCCATGGCAGCCTATATGTCCATCAAGCGCATGAAAGAGTTCGGAATTCGCAAAGTGTTGGGCGCATCTGTAATTCAGATTTTCACATTGCACATGAACTACTTTGTTCGGCTTATGTTGTTCTCTAACCTGGTGGCTTTACCAATAGCTTACTGGCTCATTAAAAACTGGTTGCAGACATTTGCCTATCGTATCGAATTGGATTATTGGCCCTTTCTATTGGTCGGATTGACTTCGTTGCTCCTGGTGCTAATATCAGGAAGTTTCTCCGCCTGGAAATCTGGCCGAATGAACCCGGTGGAGGTGATTAAATCGGAATAGTTAGTAAAGCGTCAAGACACCGGACAGTATCTTGACGCTTAAAGGAAATCAATACTTTGCAGAACCCGTTGCTGTCGACTTCTTAATGAAATCACGGATATGATCGTTGGAACTTACCAGGTCTTCCGCCCGCAGGTACATCATATGGCCGCTGCGGTAGCCTTCAAAACGAAGACGGTCCTTTAGCCTACCCGATGGATCGAGTTGCCACATCGAATACTTGGCATCGAAGTAGGTAGTGGCGCCATCGTAATAGCCACTCTGAACCATCACATGCAGGTAGGGGTTTTCTGCCATCGCCAAACGCAGATTTTCGCCTGTGTTATCATTGGTTCTGTCCCATGGATTTACAGGGCCAAACATGTTGTATTGCAAGTCCGTTTTGTATTTTAATACATCGCGTAAATAATAGTTGATGGCCGGGGTGAACGAATGCAACCAGGATGTCAGTTCGGAATTAAAATCCGGGCGGTCTCCGGCTGCTTTGCGGTCGACTCCTTTATACCTCGAATCCAAACGGCCAATTGTAAAGCCTTCGTTACGCAATAGTTCTTTCCAGAAATAGTTGACCGGTACCGCCAGATTATTTTCAAGAATTGTTTTTTCCGATAGCCCGGTAAAGCGGGAAATTCTGGATGCCATTTCCTTCCGCTTGGCTTCGTCTATAAATCCCCCCTTTGCTAATTGGGCAATAAGCTCATTTACCGCAAAGGTTTCAGATTCCTCCAGGGCTGCCGTTAAATCTTTGGCTTGAAGATCGGTCGGTAATTTTTTGTGATACCAGGCGGCAGCGGTATAATACGGAATGTGTAGAGCATCGTTTACGTTTGTTCCCTGTTCAATTCCGAGCTCGGTTGGCGACACCAGGATTACCCCGTTCAAATACATCCAATGATTGTTCTGCAAGTCCAGCGCTAAACCGGATACACGGGTAGTTCCATAACTTTCACCAATCAGGTATTTAGGAGATGTCCACCGTCCCAAACGGGATACAAAATTATCGAGCCAATCGCCCAGGTATTTGATATCCGCATTCACCCCAAAGAACGTTGACTTCTCTGCCTTGGGATCGAGGATCCGGGAAAAGCCGGTGTTTACCGGGTCGATGTACACGATATCAGCTACGTCCAGGATGGAGTTCGGATTGTCTTTTACACCATAGGGCTGCACCGGATACCCTTCGCTATCGATGTTCAACACTTTCGGCCCGGTATAAGCAATGTGCATCCAAACCGATGCCGAGCCAGGCCCACCATTGAATGACATCACGAGTGGTCTTCGGCTTTTATCGCTTACATCGGTGCGTTCGTAATAGGTATAGAAAAGTGCTGCACTGGGTTTGCCTTCGGCATTCCACACGGGCTGAGTGCCGGCCGTAACTTTATAGGGAACTACTTTGCCTTTAATGGTAACCTGCCCGGTAGTGGTTACAGCCGATTCAGCCGGTAAGAGGCGTTCCTGCGACCAGGCCATTAAGATCACTCCACAAAGCAGGAGCGTAATAAAAATTCTTTTTACAGAAATCATAGTGAGTTTAGGATTTATTGGATGCAAGGTGAGTTAAAACAAAAGATTCTGTTAAGACCCTTATCTGAAAATAGAAAGAATCAGGTTGAGCGGCTTATTGTTGATGTAGCAAAGTCAGAAGCAGTTCGGGCTCGTTCGTGGTAATCATCTTTATCTTCCGGTCCATGAGCCAACGCATGGTCGCTTCATCATTCACTGTCCAGGCATTGGTGGACAAGTGACGCGCATGCGCATCGGATAGCCAGTGTTCATTGTGTTTCAGTACACTGAAGTGATAATCAAATCCATCCAATCCGGCTGCGGCAAGTTGTTCCGGAGTTTTATCGCCATTCAGATATTGCACCTGGGCGGTTGGTGCGAGTTTTTTAACCTGAAGGCAGACATCGAAATCAAAAGCGATGTAGTCGGTGATGGCGGCAACACCGGTTTTGTTTACCAGGTCAATGCATTTTTTAGTCAACGCAAGCGAACGTGCTTTGCCCAGCTGCGAAGTTTTGATTTCGAGAATGAGACGGGTTTGGGTTTGATTTTTTCCTGCCAGCAAATAAGATTCCAGTGTCGGTAAGAATTCGCCATTGCCCAATTTTACTTTGGATAGTTCTGAAGTGGTCGTTTTCTCAATTGGAATGCCCTGAATAGTATGATCGTGCAATACAAAGGGAACTGAGTCCGCACTCAGGTGTACATCAAACTCGCTGCCATAGCATTTCAGCGCGATGGCATGTTGCAAAGCGGCTATTGAGTTTTCGGGAACGTTGGTATTTTTCCAGGCACCGCGATGGGCAATTACCTTCGTCTTGCTTTCCTCATCCATCATGTTTAGAGAAATTAGCAGAAGTAGTAACAGGGATGAAAGATTCATTCCGTATTTTTTATCACTTTAGGTTCGCGCCTGCTACCACCATACAACTCATACTCCAATAATCGGCAGTCAATCTTGCTGGTATAAAACTCAATTCTGCGACTGGCTTTCAAACCAATCTTTTTCGCAAGGTCTAAGTTGCCAGTGAATATGTACCCCAGATAACCCTGGCACTTCTTTTTCATAAAATCACCCAGCCGGGCGTAAGTAATCTCCAATTCAGAGATCTCACCCAGTCGTTCGCCATATTCCGGGTTGAAGTAGATGACTCCTTTGTCTTCAGGAATGGGGGTTGCTTCAAAATCACAAACTTCAAAGGACATCAGATTTTCCACTCCGGCCAGACCGGCATTTACGCGGGAGATATTGATTGCGTCTTCACTGATGTCAGAGACGATAATTTTCAATCCGTCCACGATCTGTATCTGTTCGTTCAGTTTATTGAACTCCAATTGAAAATATTTTTCATCGTAGCCCAACACGTGCATAAAGGAATAGTTCTTGCGAAAGAGGCCAGGTCGTTTATTGGTTGCGATTAAGGCGGCTTCAATGGCCACCGTTCCGGATCCGCACATCGGGTTTATAAAAACGGATTTTCGGTCCCATTTAGTTGCCAACACCGTTGCTGCTGCAAGGGCTTCTAGCATGGGGGCTTTGCCTGGAATTTTACGGTACCCGTGTTTGGCCAGCGTTTCGCCCGAAGTGTCAAAGAAAATTTCAGCACGTTCTTCATGCCAGTACAAATGGAAAACGGCTCCTGTCAGATCCGGTCCCGAGTCCGGCCGCTTTAGGGTCTCTCTGCGCATCCGGTCCACAATTGCGTCTTTCACTTTTACGTTCGCAAACAATTCATTGTTCACGGTAAAGTGTTCGACATTGCTCGTTACGGAAAAGTAATGATCGGGTGTAAGCAATTCTTCCCAGGGATACCGGATCAACGCATCATACAATTCGTCCGGACCATTACAGGGAAACTCCTTCAGTGAGTAGAGCACCTGGCTGGCACATCGCAAATTTAAATTAAGGGTAATGCAATCATTGACTGTACCCCGTAACTCAACTCCGGTAATGAACGTGCGAACGGGAGTGTATCCCAGCTCAATAATCTCCTGAGCCAGGTATGGTGCGAGTCGTTTGCTACAGGTTATAATAATCCTTGAAGGCGCAGTGAAAATGGACATGCTGCAATATACTGCTTAACGGCAAGGTAGAGTAAGGCACCAACCCTGATCAATTCGTGATCTTATTATAAGAAGCACTAATACCCCGGATGAGTGATGAGCTGAACCCACGATGCTCCATTTCGTTCAATCCAACAATGGTACAACCTTTGGGAGTAGTAACTTTATCAATTTCTTCTTCCGGATGGCGGTTGCCCTTCAACAACAACTCGGCAGCTCCTTTCACAGTTTGGGCGGCTATGAGGTTAGCCGTTTTGGCATCAAATCCAATTTCAATTCCCCCTTGTGTAGCCGCACGAATAAACCGTAAAGCATACGCTATGCCACAGGCTCCAAGCACCGTAGCCGCATCCATCAGCTTTTCGTCAATCGAAATACTAATGCCCAACTGATTGAACAGTTCGGTAACATAGTTCACTTGCGTATTGGTAGCATGTAACGAGCACAAACAGGTTACCGATTCTTGTATGGCAATGGCGGTATTGGGCATGGCTCGGAAAATCGGCACCCCCTGATCAACAATGGCCGAAAGCTCCTTTAAGAACACTCCGGTTACCACGCTGATGACGATATGCTTCTTTGCATTAAAAGAACTCTTTAATCCTTCCAATACCTCTTTTACATTGTAGGGTTTTAGAGCAACAATGATTACTTCGCTGTTTTCTATGGCTTGCTGATTGTTATCCGTTACAGTTACGCCAACGTCTTTCAACGATTGCAGCCGTTCTACATTTCTTCGGGTAATCGTAATTTGGTTGGGCGTGGCGAATCCGCTCTTCAGAAGGCCTTCGGCAATAGCGGTACCCAAATTTCCGCCACCAATAATGGCGATGCTTCGCGTGCTCATGGTTATGTTGGTTGAGTCTTCAAGGTACTGAGGTTTTTCATCACTTGGTGGTACAGTCGATTTTACCGGAGTTAAATCGTTTGCAATTATCGTACTTGTCTTACCTTGTAGAAGTTTACCTCCTTCGCTATGAAACCTGATGAGATTCTCGACCTCGTTAAGAAGCGCAATCCCAATGAACCAGAATTTATACAAGCTGCGGAAGAAGTAATTATTTCCGTATGGCCTGCGCTCGAGCGCCATCCCGAATATCAGTCGCTACGCTTGCTGGAGCGCATGTTGGAACCGGAACGGATGATTTCTTTTCGGGTTACGTGGCTGGATGATAATAATAACGTCCAGGTCAATCGCGGCTATCGGGTGCAAATGAGCAGTGCTATTGGCCCGTACAAGGGCGGCTTGCGGTTTCACCCATCCGTTAATCCCAGTGTCCTGAAGTTTTTGGCCTTTGAGCAAATTTTTAAAAATGCCTTAACGGGAATTCCAATGGGTGGCGGCAAAGGCGGGAGTGATTTTGATCCGAAAGGAAAGTCCGATCATGAGGTAATGAAGTTTTGTCAGGCCTTCATGAGCGAGTTGGCCCGGCACATTAATCACCGGTTAGATGTACCAGCTGGAGACATCGGTGTGGGGGGCCGTGAGATCGGTTACTTGTTTGGTGCCTACAAAAAAATTAAAAATGAATTCACCGGTGTGCTTACCGGCAAAGGCGTGGGTTGGGGCGGCAGTTTGATCCGGAATGAGGCAACGGGTTACGGCCTGATTTACTTTGCCGAGAACATGTTGCAGGAAAAGAAGGATTCCATCAAAGGCAAGACCTGCC
This sequence comes from uncultured Ohtaekwangia sp., assembly GCA_964488465.1. Taxonomy (GTDB): domain Bacteria; phylum Bacteroidota; class Bacteroidia; order Cytophagales; family Cyclobacteriaceae; genus ELB16-189. The sequence continues at coordinate 159,535 of CAZAUN010000003.1, forward strand.
TTGTTTCCGGATCAGGGAATGTGGCGCAATATGCAATCGAAAAGATCATTCACCTGGGCGGACGAGCAATAACGGCATCTGATTCCAATGGGTTTATTTATGATGCAGCCGGTTTTACTCAGGAGAAACTTGAATTCCTGAAAGACCTGAAGAACAATCGCAGGGGCAGGATAAAAGAGTATGCAGATAAGTATAAATGTGAATACCATGCGCTGGATCCCAATCATGAAGTAAATCCGCTCTGGAATATTAAGGCTGATTGTGCGTTTCCCTGCGCTACACAAAATGAAGTGAGTGCTAAAGATGCCCATAACCTGGTAAAGAATGGAATTAAATTACTCAGTGAAGGTGCCAATATGCCCACCACCATCGAGGCCATTACTATTCTCATTGACCAGGGAGTTCTTTATTCACCCGGCAAAGCGTCCAATGCCGGAGGGGTAGCTACTTCCGGACTGGAGATGATGCAAAACTACATGGGCACATTTTGGACTCAGGAAGAAGTAGATGCGAAACTGTTGGGCATCATGAAAAATATCCATCGCACCTGTTTGGATGCCGCCCGCGAATATGGTAAACCCGGTAATTATTTAGCAGGGGCTAACATTGCAGGCTTTTTGAAAGTAGCCAACGCCATGCAGGCACAAGGGATCGTCTGAAAAACATTCATCTATTCGATCGGTTGAATTTGCCGTTGATCCCCGATTTAGAGGGCCTGCGTATTTTTTACTTTCACCCTTTTCCTTTTTTATACTTTTCAAAATTGGTTAAGACTAAACCTTAAGAATTGTGAAACGGAGAGACTTTGTTCAACTCACAGGCCTTGGAATGAGCGGCCTGCTTTTGCCCTCTTCCCTTTGGGGGAATCCGGTTTCAGTAGAAGCCTTGCTGGAAGTCCCATTGACATCGGCTCAGAAGAAATCACTGGCTGATGTTGCTTTGAATACTGCAAAATCGGGGGGAGCAACGTATGCGGACGTCCGCATTGGACGGTACTTAAACCAGTTCATCAATACCCGCGAAAACCGGGTACAGGGAATCACCAGTACAGAATCATTCGGTGCCGGCATTCGGGTGATTGCCAATGGTACCTGGGGGTTTGCGGCTACCAATGTTGTAACTGCCGATGGGATCAAGCGGGCTACCCTGCAGGCCCTGGCCATTGCGAAAGCCAACTCAAAGTTTCAACGAGAGCCTGTCAGGTTGGCCCCGGTCAAAGGTCATGGCGAAGTGACCTGGAATACACCCATTAAAAAAAATGCACTGGAGGTACCGGTTTCTGAGAAAGTAGACTTGTTATTGAACGCCAATAATGCAGCCCTGAAAGGGGGGGCCACCTTTGTTAACTCCAACCTTTTTCAGGTAAATGAGCAGAAATATTTTGCTTCCACCGATGGCTCTTATATCGATCAGGATATCCACCGCATCTGGCCAACCTTTACGGTTTCAGTTACTGACCGGGCCTCCGGCAAATTCAAATCGCGCGATTCGTTAAGTGCACCGATGGGGTTGGGGTATGAATACATGATTCCCAAAAATGAGGATAAGTTGGTGACGCCCTTTGGTATGACGTTGTATCGCAACAGCTACGACATGATTGAAGATGCCACCAACGCTGCCCGGCAGGCAAAGGAAATGATTTCGGCCAAATCCGTGGAGCCCGGCAAATACGATTTGGTGCTGGAGCCGAATCATCTCGGCCTTACCATCCACGAATCCATTGGTCATGCTACGGAGCTTGATCGTATTTTAGGGTACGAGGCGAACTATGCCGGCACCAGCTTTGCTACCCTGGATAAACTCGGTAAGTTTCAATATGGAAGTAAACTTGTGAACATCATTGCCGATAAGACGCAACCTGGTTCACTGGGTGCGGTAGGGTATGACGATGAAGGAGTGAAGTGCAAACAATGGGATATTATTAAGGAGGGAGTTTTAGTAAATGTTCAGGCCATTCGCGACCAGGCGCATATGATCGGCCAAACGGAATCGCACGGATGTTGCTACGCACAAAACTGGAATGATGTTCAGTTTCAGCGCATGCCCAACGTGTCGCTGGCTCCGGGCAAAGAACCGTATGCACTAGAACAAATGATAAAGGATGTTGAGAAGGGAATCTACATCGCGGGAAGAGGATCGTATTCGATCGACCAGCAGCGATATAATTTCCAATTTGGCGGCACCGTATTTTATGAAATTAAAAACGGCCAGGTTGCGGGCATGCTAAACGATGTGGCCTACCAATCCAACACGCAGGAGTTTTGGAACAGTTGTGTGAAAATCTGCGATGAAAAAGATTATCGCTTATTTGGTTCTTTCTTCGATGGTAAGGGTCAGCCTTCGCAAGTAAGTGCTGTATCGCACGGAAGTTCCACTTCGCGGTTTAATGGAGTCAATGTAATTAACACGGGCAGAACGATATAAAGGGCAGTTGATCATTGCCAGCATCTTCGAGACACTAAAAAACAAACCAACTACAACCAATGAAGAGACGGGATTTTATTTACAAAGCCGGATTCGGTGCAGGCGCCATGATGCTGCCTTTCACCGGATTCGGGCGCGAGGTTGACCTATCCGAGTTGCTGGCCCCAACATTAGATGCCAGGCAAAAGAAAGAGTTGGCAGACGTTGCCCTTAATACAGCCAAGTCACTGGGGGCCTCGTATACCGATGTGCGAATTGGTCGCTATCTGAACCAGTTTGTTACCACACGCGAGCGCAAAGTGCAGGGAGTTACGAATACCGAATCCTTCGGAGTGGGTGTACGCGTTATCGCCAATGGCACCTGGGGGTTTGCCGCTACCAATGAAGTAACACCGGATGGAATTAAGAAAATAGCGGAACGCGCAGTTGCGATTGCCAAGGCAAACTCCAAATTTCAAAAGGAACCTGTGAAGTTGGCCCCCACGCCAGCTTATGGAGAAATCAGTTGGAAGACACCCATCGTAAAAAATGGATTTGAAGTTCCGGTGAAAGAAAAAGTGGACCTGTTGCTAAATGCCAATGCTAAGGCGATGGAGAAAGGGGCAAGCTTTGTGAACAGCTTGATCTTTCTCGTAAACGAGCAGAAGTACTTTGCCTCTTCAGAAGGCTCTTACATCGATCAGGATGTTCATCGCACCTGGCCAAATTTCCAGGTGTCGATGGTTGATCGCCAGTCAGGCTCGTTTAAAACCCGGTCAGCGTTCAGCGCCCCGGTGGGAATGGGGTATGAATACCTGGATGGCAAAGCTTCTGATAAAATTCAGGGTCCGGGGGGTGTGATCATGTATAATAAATCGTACGACATTGTAGAAGATGCAGCCATGGCAGCCGAGCAGGCGAAGCAAATGATTGCAGCAAAATCAGTTGAGCCCGGCAAGTATGATTTGGTGTTGGAGCCGTCTCACCTTTGGTTAACCATTCATGAATCGGTTGGGCATCCTACCGAGTTAGACCGGGTTCTTGGGTATGAAGCCAATTTTGCGGGCACCAGCTTTCTTACGTTGGATAAGTGGCAAACGAAGAAGTTCAAATTTGGAAGCGACATCGTAAACTTTGTAGCCGATAAGACCCAGGTTGGTTCTCTTGGGGCCGTAGGATACGATGATGAAGGCGTGAAGTGCAAGCAATGGGATTTAATTAAAGACGGTGTGCTGGTAAATTACCAGGCCATTCGCGATCAGGTGGGGATGTTGGGGCAAACGGAATCACACGGATGCTGCTACTCGCAAAGTTGGAGCGATGTGCAGTTTCAGCGGATGCCCAATGTTTCGCTCCAACCCGGTAAACAAGCGCTTACTCCCGATCAGATGATTGCCGGTGTTGAGAAAGGCATTTACATTGTAAAAGATGGTTCATTTTCCATCGATCAGCAGCGGTACAACTTTCAGTTTGGGGGTGTCCTCTTCTTTGAAATCAAGAATGGAAAGATTGAAGGCATGTTGAAAGACGTTGCCTACCAGGCCAACACGCAGGAGTTTTGGAATTCGTGTGTTCAAATCTGTGATGAGCGTGACTACCGGCTGAATGGTGCCTTCAACGATGGGAAAGGACAACCCAGTCAATCCAATGCCGTGTCGCATGGTTCAGCAACAGCCCGTTTTAATGGGGTGAATGTGATCAATACCGGAAGAACAATCTAACATCTAATTCAATAATCGAAAATCAGAAATATTATGGCGATACTTTCAAAAGAAGAGGCAAAGAAAATCCTGGAAAAAGTAATCAGCTTTTCGAAGGCCGATGGCATCGAAGCCAGCCTCAACGGAAATGATGGTGGCAATATTCGATACGCACGCAACAGTGTTTCAACAGCAGGCGAAGACAGCAACGTTGGGCTGGGGGTACAGGTGTATTTTGGAAAGAAATCCGGAGCTGCTACCATCAATGAGTTTGATGATGCCTCGCTAGAAAAAGTGGTGCGAAGAGCCGAGGAGCTCGCTCAGCTCGCCCCGGAGAACCCTGAGTTTATGGAACCCCTGGGGCCCCAAACGTACGGCCCCGACTCTAAAACATTTTCTGAGGCTACGGCTAAGATTACACCAGATTATCGGGCGCAAGCAGCTGCTGACAGCATCGGCCCTGCAGCAAAGAAGGAAATTACTGCGGCCGGATTTTTGGAAGACAATCGGGGATTTTCCGCACTGATGAACAGCAAAGGGTTATTCTCCTACAATCAGGCAACCGGTGTTGACTTCACCGTAACGATGCGTACGAACGATGGCACCGGATCGGGTTGGGTAGCGCGTAACTTCAATGATGTTAGCAAACTGAATACAGCCGAAGCCTCTGCCATTGCCATGGAAAAAGCATTGCAATCGAGAAATGCGAAAGCTATTGAACCAGGGAAGTATACGGTAATACTTGAACCCAATGCAGCCGCTGATTTAATCGGATTGATGTTTGGCGGATTCAATGCGCGCACGGCCGATGAAGGACGTAGTTTCATGTCAAAGAAGGGCGGAGGCACGAAGTTGGGTGAAAAAATTGTGGATGAGCGCGTGAATATATACACAGATCCTTGGCACGAGGAAGTTCCCACTTCAACGTGGGCCGGAGGTGGCGGTGGCGGAGGTTTTGGTGGCGGAGGTGGTGGCGGTGGACTTGCCCGGAAGAAAATGGATCTATTAAAAGGAGGGGTTGTTTCCAATCTGATTTACGATCGCTATTGGGCACAACAGAAGGGAATGGAACCTTCTCCCTTCCCGGCCAACCGGATAATGGAAGGCGGAAATGCTTCCATTGAGGATATGATCAAAGACACAAAGCGAGGCGTACTGGTTACCCGTTTTTGGTACATCCGCGCGGTGGATCCGCAAACGCTCCTCTATACAGGTCTAACCCGCGATGGTACCTTCTTCATTGAAAATGGCAAGATTAAACATCCTGTTAAAAACTTCAGGTTCAATGAAAGTCCGATTATCATGCTAAACAATCTGGAAACACTTGGCAAACAAATGCGTGTGGCCAGCGGTGGCGGTCCCGGTGGCGGAGGCAGTTCACTAATACCCGCCATGAAAATCCGCGACTTCACGTTCACCAGCTTGTCGGATGCCGTTTAGTTACGATTTCGCTAACCCTAAATGAGGGAGAAGCCGCATATTCATTCATGCGGCTTTCTTTTTTTGGTGAAACTATAAAATCTGTTTGTGCCGATTATCAAAAACCGTTACTTCGTAAAAACCTTTTGAAGAAGGATACCGTCTAAGATCAGGAATTCATTCACTAAACAACGTACCAACTTGAAACGCAGAGATTTTATTTACCTCACGGGCATGGGTGCAGCTGCTTCCATGATCCCAGCCATTCCGGTCATAGGGAATCCGATTGATCCGGCCAAGGCACTCGAACCGGTTGATACTGCATTGAAGAAACGCCTGGCCGATGTGGCACTCAATGCAGCCCGAAGCAAAGGTGCTTCCTACACCGATGTGCGGATAGGACGTTACCTGAATCAGTTTGTTGTTACGCGCGAAGATAAAGTGCAAAACATCGTTAACACAGAATCCTATGGCATGGGGGTTCGGGTAATTGCCAATGGCAGTTGGGGCTTTGCCGCCACGGATAAACTGGACAATGATAGCATTGCCAAAGCAGCAGAACTGGCCGTTTCAATTGCTAAGGAAAACTCACGGTTGCTTACTGAGCCGGTTCGCCTTGCCCCACAAAAGGGATATGGTGAAGTAAGTTGGAAAGCGCCCATTCAAAAAAATGCATTTGAAGTTCCGATGAAGGAAAAAGTTGATCTCTTGCTGGGGGTGAATAGCGCAGCCATGCAGTCCGGGGCCAACTATATTACCTCGCTGCTCTTCATGGTCAATGAACAGAAGTATTTTGCATCCACCGATGGCTCCTACATCGATCAGGATATACATCGAATCTGGCCGGCATTCTTTATTACCAAGATTGATGCTGCTACCGGAAAGTTTGAAACGCGTAATTCACTAAGCGCACCCATGGGAATGGGATACGAATACCTGGATGTTCGGCCACAAGATAAAATTCAAAGCGTTACAACCCTCTACAAGGGTCGGTACGATATGCTGGAAGATGCGAAAGCAGGGGGTGCCCAGGCAGGCGAGAAGATAAAGGCAAAGTCGGTGGAAGCGGGCAAGTACGACCTGATTCTGGATCCTTCACACCTGTGGCTTACCATTCATGAATCAACGGGTCACCCGACCGAACTTGACCGGGTGTTGGGGTATGAAGCCAATTTTGCAGGAACCAGTTTCCTTACCCTGGATAAATGGGAATCAAAAAAATTCAACTACGGAAGCAAGATCGTAAATATTGTTGCGGATAAAACACAGGTTGGTTCGCTGGGGGCTGTAGGCTATGATGATGAAGGTGTGCAATGCGGGCAATGGGATATTATTAAAGATGGTATTCTGGTAAACTACCAAACCATCCGCGACCAGGCTCATATTCTCGGGCTTAATGCATCACAGGGTTGTTGCTATGCAGATAACTGGGGCAGCGTGCAGTTTCAGCGCATGCCGAACATTTCACTGCAACCGGGTAAAGACGGCAAGAGTGTAAATGATTTGATTAAAGATGTTGAGAAAGGTATATACATTATTGGCGATGGCTCCTTCTCAATCGATCAACAGCGATACAACTTTCAGTTTGGCGGCCAGTTGTTTTACGAAATCAAAAACGGAAAGATTGCCGGCATGCTGAAAGATGTTGCATACCAGGCCAACTCGCAGGAGTTCTGGAACTCATGCACGGCTATTGCAGACGAACGTGACTACCGCCTGGGGGGTGCCTTTGGCGATGGCAAGGGTCAGCCACCACAAAGCAATGCCGTATCGCACGGGTCTTCCACCGCCCGATTCAATGGAGTAAACGTAATTAATACAGCACGAAACATAGGATAACATGCCCATCATGAGCAAAGACGATGCCCAGGCTTTATTGAAGAAAGTGCTGAGCTATTCAAAAGCAGACGAATGCGAAGTGAATCTTACTGGTAACGACAGTGCTAACATTCGCTATGCGCGCAATGCGGTAAGTACGAGTGGAAGAGTAAGCCAACACCAGCTAGTCGTTGCTTCAGCATTTGGTAAGAAGTTAGGGATTGCCACCATTAACGAATTCGATGATGCTTCATTGAAAAAGGTAGTGGAGCGGTCGGAAGAATTGGCAAAGCTCGCCCCGGAAAACCCGGAGTATGTTTCCTTCCTTGGGCCGCAGACGTTTCCACCATCAAAAACCTATGTTCCTGCAACAGCCGCCATCACACCCAGGCTAAGGTCTGATCTGGTTGAGCAAAGTATTAAAGTAGCGAAAGACGCAGGTGCAGTGGCAGCAGGGTTTCTCGAAGACAACACAGGCTTTGCTGCGATGATGAATAGCAAAGGGCTGTTTGCCTATAACACGTCAACCAATACAAATTTCTCGGTTACGGTACGTACTGCGGATGGTACCGGGTCGGGCTATGCTACGCGCGGGTACAACGACATCACAAAACTGGATGCGAAGACCGCAACACAAATTGCCACTGAGAAAGCAGTTAAATCCGTGAAAGCACGGGCGATAGAACCAGGCAAGTATACGGTGATTCTTGAGCCTGCCGCGGTTGCAGTATTATTAGAAAATATCTTCTTTAGATTGGATGCCCGGCAAGCCGATGAAGGTCGCAGCTTTCTAAGCAAAGCCGGAGGCGGAACCCGGTTGGGAGAAAAGTTGGTAGACGAACGCGTGAACATTTATTCCGATCCGCTGAATCCCGATTTACCGACCAGCACCTGGAATGGCGATGGAAGACCGCAGGAAAAGATTAGCTGGATCGAAAAGGGGGTAATCAAAAATCTTTCGTACTCGCGCTATTGGGCCGAGAAAAAAGGTGTGAAAGCAGTCCCGGGTCCGGACGCAGCCATTATGGATGGAGGCACGAAATCATTGGAAGAGTTAATAGCCGGAACCAAAAAAGGAGTACTCGTAACACGCTTGTGGTACATCCGCGATGTTGATCCGCAAAGCTTGTTATTAACCGGCCTTACGCGCGATGGTACTTTCTATATCGAGAACGGTAAGATTCAATACCCGATTAAAAACTTCCGCTTTAATGAGAGCCCGATTATCATGCTAAATAATCTGGAGGAGATGGGTAAGGTTGAGAGAACGGTTAGCGTAGAGTCTAATCTTAACTATCTATTGCCTCCGCTTAAAGTGAGAGATTTTACCTTCTCAAGTTTATCGGATGCTGTATAAAGCAGGTCGCATAATGGTAGAAATCCCCGGACCCGTTTTCGGGGATTTTGCTTTTTACGGATTTTCCGTTCATATAAATAAGCATGAATCCCGCATCAGATAAACGTTTAATATCCAAAATTGCGGGTTGGAAAAGTTATGAAACCGGGACTGGGAAACAAGTTTTTCTTTACCCGTCTGCAATACGAATCGGGGGATTGGGACGTGGATCAGCGCATGCCCGTAAATGTGCTTAACTCACTCATCGAATACACCACCCTAAAAATTGATACCAACGAAAACATTGTAGCGCTTTCCAGCGAAGAAGTTTTTCGCTGCCCGTTCTGTTACCTAAGTGGTCATAAGCTGGTGGAGTTTACTGCCAAAGAGAAGGAGAATTTTGAAAAGTATGTAAACATCGGTGGGTTTGTATTTGTAGACGACTGCAATCACGACATTGACGGATTGTTTGCCAAATCGTTCGAGACACAGATGGGGCAAATTTTTGGTGCACAAGCCCTGAAGAAGATCCCCAATAACCATTCCCTCTATTCAACCTTCTTTCAGTTTGACGGCCCCCCCACAACCGCACAAGAGTTAAATGGTTGGGGCGATGACATTGTGCACGATTACCTGAAAGCCATAGAAGTGAAGAACAAGATTGGTGTTTTGTATAGCAATAAAGATTACGGGTGTGAATGGGACTATGACTTTCGCAACAAGCGTTTTTATAAAATAGATAACACGCGCTTTAGCGTGAACATTATTATGTACGCATTGACCAGTTAACCATGAATACAGAAGTAAGCGCAGCCGAAAAGTCGGTAGAGGAGATTATCGCCAGTTTGGGCCGACTGAAGCAAGAAATTCACAAAACCATTGTGGGGCAGGAAGAGGTTATCGATCAGTTGCTGATCACATTTTTGGCGGGGGGTCATGGCTTGCTGGAAGGCGTTCCCGGCCTGGCAAAGACATTGATGATTCGCTCTCTGTCGGAAGCAATCAGTTTAAAGTTTAAACGCATTCAGTTTACTCCGGATTTAATGCCTACCGATATTATCGGAACAGAAATTCTGGAAGAGGACCACGGCACAGGCAAACGCGTGTTTAAATTCAACAAGGGACCGATTTTCGCCAACATCATTCTGGCCGATGAAATTAACCGGACTTCGCCCAAAACACAATCGGCTTTGCTGGAAGCGATGCAGGAGTTTGAGGTTACTTATGGAGGAATAACGTATCCACTCGAGCGACCGTTCTTTATCCTTGCCACACAAAATCCGATTGAGCAGGCGGGTACATTTCCGTTGCCCGAAGCACAGCTCGATCGCTTCTTGTTGTTTATAAAGGTGAGTTACCCAACCGCAGAAGAAGAGCGTGCCATACTGGCCGGAACCACCGGTCGCAAATCCGGAGCTATTGAAAAAGTAATGGAGGGCAAACAGATCCTGGAAGCGCAGAAAATAGTTCGCGAAGTACACATCAACAATGCCTTAATTGGCTGGGTAAGTGAATTGGTGCGTGCAACAAGGCCACAAGACTCGTCTGTAAAATATGTGCGTGAATGGGTCCGTTGGGGCGCAGGTCCAAGGGCAGGTCAGGCGATGATCTTAACCGCAAAAGCCCGCGCTTTGCTGCAAGGCAGATTGGCGGTGACCCAAGAGGACATTCATCAGGTGGCCTATCCTGTATTACGGCATCGGGTGTTGATAAATTTTAAGGCCGAAGCGGAAGGGATAACATCAGACCATGTGACCAAACATTTACTCGAAGCAATAACAGCCGAGAAAATTCATTAGTGATATGATTGACGCGCGCATAAAAGAGCTACTTACCCCCGCGGTGCTTAACACTGTGAGCGGGTTGGAGCTGGTGGCGCGCGTAATTGTGGAAGGCTATATGAGTGGCAGCAATAAGAGCCAATCCGTTGGGGCAGGGCAAGAGTTTAGTCAATATCGTAATTATCAGCCCGGTGATGATCTACGTCAACTCGATTGGAAAATGTTTGCCCGCAGCGAGCGCTATTATATAAAAGAAGCAGAGATTGAATCCAACATTACTGTAAAGTTTATGCTGGATGCGAGCGGTTCGATGGCCTATTCCGAGCAAAGCCTGAGCAAACTGCAATATGCCAAAGTGATGATAGCAGCACTGGCCTATTTGGCACGCAAGCAGAGCGACACGTTTGGATTATTTGCCGTGAACGATAAACATATTCATGCGTTGTTGCCGAGGTTCGAACAGCAACAGTTCATGCGGTTTCTGATGGAGTTGATCAAAGTGCAGAGTGCGGGCAAATGGGAAAATTCGGGTAGCGAAGAACAGTTGTTCGATCATCATGGCAAAGAGATGCTTGTATTTTTTACGGATATGTACGATGCGGATGGAGATTTGCAACGCTTTATTTCAAGACTCAAAACTCCACGCAACGAGGTAGTGGTGTTTCATTTGATGGGCAAACAGGAGCAAGAGTTGAATTATGAAGAGTCGCTGACCTTCGAGGATCTCGAGACCAAAACCCGAACAAAAGTAAACACACAGATTCAACGGAAAGAATACACTACCCGTGTAGCTGCATGGATACAACAAACCCGTGCGTGGATGTTGGAAAAGCACATCAATTACTACGTGGTGAATATGGAAGAAGGTGCAGAAAAGGTGTTGCGTGATTTTCTAGTAACCCGTAAGCGCTTGGCTCGATGATGCAGGTAACACAACCCATATGGCTTTGGGGCTTGTTGGCACTGGCGGTACCGATAGCGATCCATTTGCTGAGCCGCAAGGAAGGCCGCGTGGTGACGGTGGGAAGTCTTCGACACTTGCGCGAAACAACTTCGCAGCAGTTTCGTGGTATTCGGTTAAATGAGTATCTCCTGCTTGCATTGCGGCTGCTGTTGATTACACTTTTTGTTTTACTGCTTTCAGGTTTTTTCTGGAAAAATACGGAGCGGCAGTTGTGGGTGGTAGTGGATCGATCAATACTATCGGACCCGCAAGCGATGGCGTTAGCGGATAGCCTGGTGGATAGAGGCTATGAGTGGAGATGGCTGGAAGCTGGGTTTCCCAAGCAGAATATGGAGGGCGGCATCCCATCCAGAAACAATTGGCAGTTGATGGAGAAACTGCACGCCCAACACCTTCAACATGCTGTCGTACTCTCTTCGGGATTGATTAAGGAGTTTAGGGGTGAGTATCAACAAATAGGATCACACATCGATTGGCAGGTTATTGACCTTTCTTCGCGCGAGGAACCTATTTTCTCCGTTGAGAAGGCTGGAAACAAATTAGTGCGAACGGTATTTTCATCACCTTACCGAACCCATTTTGTAACGGATACGATCAAAGCGTTACCCGATTCTTTACAACAAGTGAAACCGCTGCGCGTGGCATTGGTTGTGGATAATGCATTTGAAGAAGATGGCCGGTTAGTTAGCGCGGCTTTGAAGTCGATAGCATCTGGATTGCCACTGGTCATCGAGATAGGACCTGATCAAAAGGATGTTGATTTGCTAATCTGGTTATCAGAAAGCAGCGTGCCCGAAACTACTGCGAATGTTATTAGCATTCATCCAGCCGTTTCCAATAATCTGATTGAGCAGGAATCATTCCGGCATTGGCAACTGCGCAAGCGCCTTACAGTTGATGTGGCGATTGAAAGTGATTTTTCCATTCAGTTGGCAACGCTGCTTACCAAAGCTGTAGGAAATCCGATGCGTTCGAGATTTGATATCCGGGTATTACCCGAAAACTTTTTTAAGAAAGCCGAAGTTGATACGGCATCTGTAGTGCATGCGGAGTTTAATGTTCCGTTATTGATCATGTTTTTGCTTGCTCTTTCTGCAGAGCGAATCGTAGCCTTTGTAAGGAAACAATGATAACTCCGAAAACACCATTATTGAGAAGACTAAGCATGCACTATGCGATTATTCGTGGTGTTGAAGTGGGACTGATTGCACTTGCGGTTGGGTTGTTGGCTGGGGCAATGGCAGGATGGATTTGGAGGGATGCGTCTGCCCAGATTGGCGTAGCGCTGGTAGCAGCTGTTGTGGCGGCATTTCTGGTTGCCTGGCGAAGGAAGGTGTTTATGCCAGCCACTCCAATTTTGATTCATCACCTCAACAACCGCTACCCCGAATTACAAGCGAGTGCCGACTTGTTGTTAAAAGAAGAATCTGCTTTGACGATTATTCAAAAAATTCAGGTAATGCGGGTTCAACATCAACTGCAAAAGATCTATCCTGAGATAAAGCTACCGCATCAACTACGCAATACGTCAATTGTGTTGTTAATCAGTATTGCGATAAGTGCAGTATTGATGGCATTTAATTCGTTTTCCAGGCAGGAAGCCGGTCAGCTTGTTAATCAGGTGCAAGCAAGTCACCCGGTTCCAGCGGCAGCCAGACTCGAATCACTGATTGTTACTATTTCACCTCCGGCATATACAGGCCTTCCATCCCGCAAGGCAGAGGATGCAAATCTTGCCGTTCAACAAAACAGTATTGTTACCTGGCACGCTGAGTTCTCTATGCCGGTTACAGCATGGCTTGTTTTGTCGGGCCGCGATTCGATTGAGTTGAAGGAAGAGAATGGCGATTATGTTTTACGGAAGAATATTTTTGAAACAACCTTTTACCAGATAGCGTGGAGGGTGGGGGAGAATACCGTTTATTCAGATTTCTTTAAAGTAGAAGTCGTTAAAGACGAGCCAGTGCAAATTGAAATTAATAACCTGGAGCAGTTCACCCGGTTGGCGCAAACCGATTCGTGGAAGGTGCCAGTGAAAGCAACCCTGCGCGATGATTATGGAGTAACCCATGCACAGATTGTGGCCACCGTGAGTAAGGGCAGTGGAGAATCGGTAAAGTTCAGGGAAGAGAAATTAAAGTTTAGTTCGCCTCAAGTCATCTCAGGCAAGGAAGTTAATGCACAACTCACCATGGACCTGCAAACGCTGGGTCTGGAACCAGGCGATGAATTATATTTCTATGTAGAAGCGCTGGATAACAAGCAACCGGAAGCAAATTACAATCGCACGGAGACCTTTTTTATCGCTATTCAGGATACTACCAGGTATCAAACTGTGGATGAAGATGGGCTGGGTGTTGATCTGATGCCTGAATATTTTCGCAGCCAGCGCCAGATAATTATCGACACAGAAAAGCTGTTGAAGGAGAAACGGAAAATTTCGCAGCACCAATTCAAGTCCACCAGCAATGAATTGGGATACGATCAAAAAGTTTTGCGCCTGCGCTATGGCCAATTTATGGGCGAGGAGTTTGAGGACCAGATTGGCGGAGGGGCCATTTCTATCGATGAGCATGAGGATGAAACTGCTGAGGAAGTTGCCGAGCGATTTAGTCATCAGCATGATACGGAAAATGAGCACAACCTGGTGGATCAAAGAAAGGCACCCGACAGTCATTCACATGATGAGGACGAAGATGAGACTGATCCATTGGCTGCTTTTGCCCATCAACATGATGATGGCGAAGTAGCTACTTTCTTCATTGAGTCGATGCGCACCAAGCTGAAGGCTGCACTTACAGTAATGTGGGATGCTGAATTATACCTGCGCTTATATGAACCGGAAAAATCCTTGCCCTATCAATACACCGCACTTAAACTTTTGAAGGAAATCAGCAACGACTCCCGGATTTATGTGCATCGGACCGGATTTGATCCACCTCCGCTGAAAGAAGAAAAGCGACTAACCGCAGATCTATCGGAGATCAATTCATCAACAACGAGCGTGCAAGCAGAGAAGGAAGGACCGAATGCCGCCATCCTCCAGGCACAACAAGAGCTTGAACGGCTTCTGGAGAGTAGCACCGAACCCACCGTGTCGCAAACTGAAATCCTGCGCAGGGCCGGCACGGAACTGGCTGCAGTGGTTTTGGAACAACCTGGAAAATACCTGGAGGGACTTTCTTTACTGAAGGCAGTAATTGAGAATACCCTACCTCCCGATGAACAAAGAAGTGCCTTGCTTACGTTGCGCATGATTTTCTGGGAAATAGTGCGAGAATCTCCAGCCTCACCCGTACAAAAGGTAAGAGCAACACATCCGCTGACCGAACAATTTTTACAAAACCTGGTGAACGATTAGTATGCTTCAGGTTGAGCCTTTACTCCCGCTTTGGATTATTGTTTCCGTTGGAGCTGCGTTGCTATTATTAGTCAGTTGGCTGGAGTGGAAACGCAATACAAAATATGTTGCGGCCCGGTTGGTGGCGGTCGTATTAATGATGCTGAGCATCGTACTGTACTTGCTGCAACCAGGTTTTCAAGATGAAAGAAATTCGCAAGGCGTCATAGTTCTTACACAAAACTATTTGTCAACGAAGGCGGATAGCGTACGGACAATGAATCCCAACCTCCGGTTGTTAGTGATGCCCGATGCAGCTCCGTATGCCGGTGCACACAGACTCGGCACTCGCAATGAAATACTCGACTTTCAACAGCAAATCCGGATTGTATTGGGCGATGGGCTGCCCGGATGGGCCTTGCCCGAGTCAGGATTTCAATTTATACCGGGGGTAAAACAGAATGGAATTATAACGCTGAATGTACCCGAGAGAATTTATGCAAACCGAAAAGTAAAAATTGAGGGTGTATGGCGAGGAGATGCCACATCATTAACACTGTTCGGGCCCGGGGGCAGGGTAGATTCTGTTCGCCTGCTTGCCGGAGAAAGCAAATTCGCATTATCATTCACACCCCGCCAATCAGGCAAGTTCTTATACAAACTCCGGAGTTCACCCACGGCAGAAGAGACGTTGCCCATTGATGTTTTGCCAGCCCGAGCGCTTGAAATTCTTTTGATGCAGTCTTATCCCTCTGCGGAAACGCGATATCTGAAAAATTTTCTGATTGACCAGGGTCATCGCGTAGCTGTTCGGACACAGGTTTCAAAAACATCGTTTCGTTCGGAGTTTGGTAATCGAACTTCTCTCAATCTAAGTCGAATCACTCCTGAGCTTCTGAAGGAATTTGACCTCGTAGTACTCGCCAATGAGATGGCTTTGTCAAAAACGGAGCAGCGGGTTTTGGAAAGTTCAATTCGTTCCGGGCTCGGCTTACTTTGGTTGTGTACAAATGAAGAAGTACAAAAGCCCTATTTTGGATTGGAGTCAGTACCCCATCCGGATGATACCGCGCGGGTTCGGTTGGAGGGTAAGCAATTTGTGTTTCCAGCTGTTTCTACACAAATCAAAAGTAAGGTAGTTCCTGTGTTGGCAAATGCGAATCGTTCGTTGAGTGGCTACAAAGTTTCGGGTACCGGAAAAATCGGATTTCAATTGTTGCAGGAGACCTATACTTTACTTGTAAAGGAAGAATCAGACGTGTACGGTTTCTTATGGTCTTCGTTGTTGGAAACTTTGGTGCGCCCTCTTGCGGAGCCAACAAAAATCAACGTCAGAAATGTTTTCCCCATCTATCCAAACGAGCCTTTGGAAATAGAAGTAATCGCCTCTCAACCATTGCCCGAAGTAAGACTGGACAGCGTTGTCCTTCCTTTACGGGAAGATGTCGTGATCGATGGTTTCTGGGAAACGACAGGTTGGACCACACAATCCGGTTGGCATTCGGTAACCGCTGAGGACTCCACCACAACAAGTTTTTACGTTTTAAAGGGAGGGGCTTGGCAAGCTCTTAGAAGCTCTGCTTTACAATCACTCAACCGGGCAAGGCAATCAACGGCCATGGCAAATGCTGAAACAACGGTTACTGAGTTTAGCCGGGTTTCGCAGCGCTGGTTTTTTATTTTGTTTTTAGTGTCAGCCGGATTTTTATGGCTGGCTCCTAAGTTGTGAGATTACTCTTCAAGTATCCGCATCGAAAGTCGAAACCCCCGTTTATGGGATGCTTCTTCTTTCTGATAAAAGGCTCGGCTACTTATTTTAAGAAAGTGACCTGGGTCAGCATAGCTTCCTCCTTTGGCAAGTCCTAGTCCTACTGCATCGGGATAACGTACCATCTCCTCTACATTACCTGCCATATTGTATAATCCATAATCATTTGATTCATAACTTCGAACAGGGGCGGTAATCAATGCTTCATTGGGTAGTTTATCGGACGGTAAGCCAACCAATACCCGTTGATTACACAAGGTATCCCACACAATGTTTCCTTGATCAACCCTTGTAAAATTTGCAAGCCACTTGCCGGTTGCATCTTGCGTATACGGGGTGCCCCATGGATAAATTGCGTCAGCGCTGCCTGCGCGTGCGGCTATTTCCCACTGAATTTCATCGGGCAACTCAATAAGGATTCTCTTTATTTTCCTATTGGGCTGTTGATTGTACCAATGGGTAAGCCACTCACAATAGCGCTCTGCCTGTTTGTAGGTAATGCCTACGACCGGAAAATCCTTGAATCCCGGATAGCGCAGGTAGTGATCAATGTACGGATCACCAAAGTTGCTTCTCCACACATTGGTGTCGGGTAAAAGTTTCTTATACAATACACGATCTCCACTGGCTGCTATTTTTGATAACGTTTCCAGATACTCACCATTGCTTACTTCTGTTTCATTCATGTAAAATTCAGGAGAGCTCGCGGCAGGTATCAACCGGAACATTGATAACAACGGATCATTGATTTTATTTCGCTTTATCTTTTGGCTATAACTACTAACAGATAAAACCAAAAAGAGCATGGTGATTAATCCGATTCTATACATAGTCAGTGGTTTAATAAATAAAGGTACCCTTATCCAAAGCGGAAAGTAAACCGGATTGCCAGATTAATTTTTCTTAAGCTCGCTTACTTAAAGCTTGAATTCCAGGTGAGCGAATCCTCCACCTGAGTAACGATTCGTGACGAACCTTCAATCACTACTTCCTTACCCCATTGAACAGTAACGGTTTCCACGCCCCCCCAATAATTGAATAGCTTATAAAACCATTCGGTAGATACATAGCGTGAAGAGGTATCGGTAATATGATCGGCATTCGTTCCCTGGCTCAGAATACTTTTGTTCAGTTTATCATTAAACGAATCAATGTTCTGATAATCGTTTACGAACAAAGTAGCCTTTCTGGTTTGGTATGTAAAAATACTGGCCAGGAGGATGGGTTGCATTAATCCTAAAACCCAGTTGTATTGAGAATCAAACAAAGATTGCCCATTCAGGACCTTCAGCAAAACAATGAATCCGTTTAAGATGAGCAATAGAATCAAGGCTAGGCGGATAAACATTTTACCATTCCAGGGTGAGATTTCTTTGCGGATGCGCATAGAGGTATGCTTCAGAAACAAAAATAAAAATCTATTTGTAAAACTTCCAGCTGGTCTTAAAGTCGCGCGTAAGGGGTTGATTGGTTAACAGGGCACGCACCATTTCCACCGGCAAGCTGTTTTCGCGTAGCACCGCATCATGATATTGCTTGTACGTCATCTTACCGCTGTCCACCAGTTCTTTCTTAAGCGCATAAAACTGAAAACCACCCGTCATGTATGCCAATTGGTATAAGGGACCGTAGTTAGCAGTAAAGCTTCTGCGCACTTCGCCTTCGGCATTGGCGCGCTCAAACCCCACTCGATCAACCAGAAAATCGATACACTGTTGGGGTGTCCATTTACCTAAGTGATAGTTAAGTGAAAAGATAATCCGCGCGCAGCGATGCATGCGCCAAAACAACATCCCGATTTTGTCTTCCGGCCCACGCGGAAAATTCATATCCCAAAGGATGAGCTCCCAATACAAAGCCCAGCCTTCCGTCCAGAAGGGTGTCCGATAATGCCGGTACGATTTATTGCGGTTGTTCATAAAGCCTTGCAGGTGATGGCCAGCGATTAACTCATGATGAACCGTGGCCCGCGAGAAGTGCGGATTATTGCCCCGCATGCTCATCAGCTTGGCTTCGTGATCCATGACATCGGTGGGGTAAGAAATCTGCAACACTTCCCCACCCAGAAAGAACGGACTGATTAATTGCTGACGGGGTGGAATCATGCGCATGCGCCAGGTCTCCTCGGCAATGGGCGGTATGGTGATCAGGTCATTCTTCTTTAAAAAGTCGATGGACTCATCGTACAATTTCAACATCGCTTCGGGCTGAAATCCTTCTGGTACATACGCTTGCTTCACTTTTTCCTGGGCTGCCTTCCAGTTGTCGCCAAAACCCATTTCGCGCGAAGCTTTCAGAAGTTCGGCATCGCACCAGGCAAATTCTTTGTTGGCGATCTCAACCAGTTCTTCTGGTGAGTAGGGGATCATCTCCAGTTGGAGCAAGCGCAACAGTTCATCGCGCCCGATCGGATTTCCAATGATCCCGCTCCCATCGTCTTTAGGGCGGGTGGCCGGATCAATTTTTGTTTTCAGTTGTGCAGCATATTTGGAGAGCACGCTATCCAATTGCTGATACGGCCGCTTTACCCACCAGGTAAACTGCGGATCGTAGCCATCGTAAAACTCGTACACACTTTTCAGGGCCGCCTGCTGACCACTCACAATGCCGGAAGCACGATTTGCCAAAGCAAAGGTTACATTGGGTTCTTGCGGAAGTTTTTGCAAGGCTGCTTGTACATTTTTCCTAATGTCATTGAGTTGTTTTGCCACGTCTTCACTTTTCAGGTGTAAACCACGCCTGCGCTTTTTTTCAAGGTCATACACCGGATTGGCGTAGGCTGTGAGTTTACTTACCTGCGAAGCTTCCTTTCCTTCCTGCGTAAGCAATGTGAGTTCATTCTCAAAAATGCGTTTCATCATGAGGTAGTCCACCTTGCCCCCGGTGGAAAAGCTTTCAAACGGAAGTTGTTGGAGACGTGTGAGGTAGTCCGTATAAAACCGGTTGAATCGCTCTCTGCGCTCGGGCGAACCCTGAACAAAATAAAACCGCTCCAAACTACCGCGGTCGGCTTCGTATTGGGTAATCAGCGGATACACTTCACTGGGCATTTCGGAAGGTTGGCTCACCGCCACTAGTGAGGCCATTGATAACAGAATGAGAAAAAAGAGGCGCATAAAGATCAGGTTTTTAGAAAGCTAAGGGTTTTCGAACGGAGGCAAAAGAAAAATTGTATCAAAGGAACCTCTGAGGAAACTAATCGATCAGGCATCCGTTATATCCTTTCCAATTTTCTTCAGACGATTCAGAAACGTTATAATTCGTACTTTCACAGCCCTGTTATGGACCTGCGCTTAGACACCGGCTACAAACAAATTCTGTTTATGGCATTGCCCATTTCGCTGGCCATGCTGGTGCCACAGATCAACTTTATCACCAACAACATTTTCCTGGGGATGCTGGGCGAGCAGGAGTTAGCCAGTGCGGGTATAACCGGTGTGTATTATTTAATCTTTGCCGTTATCGGCAATGGATTGAATAACGGGTTACAAGCCCTCATTGCCCGCAGGGCAGGACAAAACCTACCCAAAGAAATTGGCCGCCTGTTTTATAATGGGGTATGGGTAGCGCTGGGCATTGCCGCCCTGGGCATATTGGTTACCTATCTCTTTGCCCCCATGGTGATGCGGGCATTTATTCATGATGTGGCCATTGCTGATCAGGTGATTGGCTTTTTACTGATCCGCATCTGGGGCTTACCCTTTTTGTACTTATATGTAATGCGCAATGCTTTGCTGGTGGGAACAAACCAAACCCGGTTTTTAATCTGGGGCACGCTGGCGGAGGCGATCGTTAACATCGTGCTGGATTACACCATGATCTTTGGTCATTTTGGTTTTCCGGCTTTAGGATTTAACGGGGCCGCATACGCATCCATTATAGCGGAGGCATCCGGATTGTTGGTGATCTATGCAGTTATTCATCTGAAGGGGATCCATAAATCATTTGCCTTTTTTGCTCAAACAAAAATTGATGTATCTGTCATCAAACTGATCCTCACCATTTCGGCTCCGCTCATCGTCCAATTTGCCATCAGCATCATGAGTTGGGAATACTTTTACATTCTGGTGGAACATCATGGGCCGCGGGCGCTGGCCATCAGCAATACCATGCGCAACATCTTTGGGTTGTTTGGAATTTTTTGCTGGGCCTTTGCAGCTACGACCAATACGATGGTGAGCAACATTATTGGTCAGGGCCGATCAGACGAAGTGATGCCATTAATTCGCAGGGTTGTGCGGCTCAGTCTGGGCATTTGCTTTTTCATCTTCATCATTCTGAATTTGATTCCCGAATGGTTTCTTTCCTTCTACAGCCAGGGCGATGCATTCATTGCGGAAGCCGTGCCCATCGTACGCATCGTATCGGTTGCCTTATTGGGTATGTCCGTGGGTACCATTTGGCTCAATGCGGTTACCGGCACCGGCAACTCGCGCGTGAACCTATTGATCGAATTGGTGACGATCGTGATTTACGTGGTGTATGTGTATGTGGTATTGGAGCATCTTAATCTTTCCATTGCCTGGGGCTGGGGCAGTGAGTGGGTGTACTGGCTCAGTATGTTTACGATGGCGTTCTTCTACATGAAGTCAGGCCGGTGGCGCGGGAAAGTGATTTAAATTCCCAGCGCAGCCGGGATTTTATTAATCTTTTGTAAGGCAAGGTTCCGATAAAATATTTCAGCGCCTTCACTTTGCAACTGAATTTTCCCTTTCGTCAACGGAATCAGGGTTTCATTTTCTAATTGACGGGAGTGAATCAGAACCATCACCACCGTTCCATTCATAACATGCACGGCAGTATCCCCCAATACATAGAGTTCCGCCACATTCCATTCACCGGAAGGTTTTTCTGCATCCGGATTTTTGATGCAACGCCTGCCGTGTTCACTCTTTTCATTAAATAGCATCGGTGTGCCGCTGGGATCGTAGACATAAACACCGGAATCCTTCTCGATGGCCGTCACTTCAAATGAGCCACCCGCTACACCCCAATAGTCACCACAGTCACCCTCCTGAATCTGAAACTCCTGCGATCGCATCCAGAATCCATAGTCAGCCCCATGGGCGCCCACGGCATGGTACAGAAGCCCGCTATCGCGCTTGTCATTCCGTTTAGGAGCATGTTTTTCTTTTCCCCATTTAAACTCAAGTCGCAGATGGTAGTTTTCGAACTCCTGAATGGTTGAAATGCCGCCAAACCGGGCCCCGGAAATCCGGAGCGCGGGCTCACCATCAACTTCTGTTACGGAGAATACCTGTTGAGGATCTTGATTCAATCCGGTGGGAATACCGCCCCAGGTGTTGGTAAGGGAATCATATTCAGGCCCGATATAGGTATCCCAGCCGGTAAGATCCGTTCCATTGAAAAGGGAAACCGAGGATTCGTTTTGTGAACAGCCCAACAGCACGCCTACCAATGAAAGAATAAGAAACATCGGCACAGGGTATCTCATGATGAGAAAGTTAGGGAATTTCAAGCCAATATTGATGTATGTCCTGTCACGGGCAGGCAATGATTAAGTATATTGTAAGGGACTCATTCAACTATGAAACCGTGCCTGAACCGGAACAACTAATTGGATTAACGGATCAGCAAGTACTTTCCAGTCGTGCGGCACATGGCCGCAACGAAATGGATCTGGAAAAGCCGCATCGGCTGTGGGAAGTGGTGAAAGATATTACTACCGAGCCATTGTTTGTCATTCTGGTCTGCACCGCTTCCCTCTATTTTATTTTAGGAGAGTATGGTGAAGGCACAATCATGCTAATTGCGCTTGGCTTTGTATCGGGCATCTCTTTGTACCAGGAAAACCGGAGCCGCACTGCAGTGGAGGCACTCAAAAAACTTACGGCTCCACTCGCCAAAGTAATCCGCAATGGCCAGCCGGTTGAAATTGATGCTTCGGAGATTGTAATTGACGATCTGATGCAACTGGAAGATGGCAACCTTATTCCAGCCGATGCAGTTTTGGTTGAGCGCCATGATTTTTCAGTTAATGAAAGCATTCTGACAGGCGAATCGTTGCCGGTAGATAAAGAAATTGGCAGCAAAGTCTTCCAGGGTACCCTGGTTATGACGGGTTCGTGCGTGGCTCGGGTGGTAACCATTGGTAAGGAGACAGCGTTTGGAAAAATCAGTCAATCACTACAGGAGATTGAACCGGAACAAACTCCCCTTCAGGTGCAGATCAAAGCATTTGTGAAGAAGATGGTAGCTGCCGGGTTGGTCGCCTTTTTAATTGTGTGGGGTGTAAATTATTTTATCTCACGCGATGTACTGCACAGTTTGCTGCGTGGATTAACGCTGGCCATGTCGGTGTTGCCCGAAGAAATTCCGGTAGCCTTCAGCACGTTTATGGCGCTGGGAGCCTATCATCTCTATAAAAAGCGTGTGATAGCCCGTACCCCGCATACGGTAGAAGCACTCGGAGCAGCAACAGTAATTTGTGTTGATAAAACCGGAACGATCACCGAAAACCGGATGGAGCTTACGATGATCTATGATTTTAAGCAGGACAAATTGATTGATTTCACAACGGAGGTCGGTGCGTTCAATGAAGTATTAGAGTATGCCATGTGGGCATCGGAGCCTAAGCCGTTCGATGAAATGGAAAAATCAGTTCATGGTATGTATGGAAAACTGGCTTCACGCGATCTTCGGTCAACGTATTCGTTTACGCACGAATATCCATTAAGCGGTAAGCCACCGATCATGACGCACGTGTTTACGGCACCTACCGGAGAGCATGTGATTGCATGCAAGGGAAGTGTCGAGGGCATTTTGAATCAAACGAACATGGCAGCTGCGAACATTTTCAGGGTGGAGAAAATTGCACACCAATTGGCGGCCCGTGGATTTCGGGTGTTGGCCGTAGCGCGATCGTTGCACGCAGGGGTGTTGCCCTCCACCCAGCAGGAATTTGAGTTTGACCTACTCGGATTAATCGGGTTTCACGATCCTCCCAAGCAGAACATCAGCAGCATTCTTGAAAAATTTTATTCCGCAGGGATACAGGTTAAAATAATCACCGGGGATTATGCGGAGACAGCCGTCTCCATTGCCCGCCAGATTGAACTGAAAAATGACGCCCAGGCCATCACAGGCGATCAGGTTATGAATATGAGTAATCAGGAGCTTCAGGCACGGGTTGGCAAAACTTCGATTTTTGCGCGCATGTTTCCGGAGGCCAAACTGAGAGTAATCGAAGCATTAAAAACCAATGGTGAAGTGGTAGCCATGACGGGTGATGGTGTGAATGATGGTCCTGCATTAAAAGCGGCACACATCGGTATTGCTATGGGGCAACGGGGAAGTGAGGTGGCCAAGCAGGCGGCTTCCCTGGTGCTGGTGGATGACGATCTCGAGCACATGACCGAGGCGGTGGCCCTGGGCAGGCGCATTTACGAAAATCTGAAGAAGGCGATTCAATACATCATCTCCATTCACATTCCGATCATCCTGATCGTTACCATGCCCTTGTTGTTGCTGTGGAAATACCTTGACATTTTTTCTCCGGTGCATGTCATCTTTCTGGAGTTGATTATGGGGCCTACCTGCTCGGTCATTTTCGAGAACGAACCCATGGAAGCGAACTCGATGCGCAAGCGACCGCGTAGAATGACTGCTTCTTTTTTTTCGTTGCCGGAATTGTCGCTAAGCATCATTCAGGGATTGGTGATTACCACTGCGTGTTTGACACTCGGTTACTACATGATGGAACGGGGCAGCAGTGAAGCTCTGGTGCGCACCGTGATTTACACCACGTTGATCTTCAGCAACCTGTTTCTCACGCTGGTAAACCGGTCGTTTTATTATTCTGTGTTCACCACCTTGCGGTATAAGAACCCCTTAATTCCAGTGATACTTTCCGTATCACTCCTGATTCTTTTTTTGTCGATCTACGTACGGCCTGTACAGAACCTGTTTAAGTTCGAACCGTTAACGGTTGATCAGATTGGATTGTGCTTGTTCGCGGCCGCTACTGGAGTGCTGTGGGTGGAGATATATAAATGGAAGAAGCGTTAGTAAATTGATGGCATGCCAAACCGGGTTTTGTGAATGTAGATTGTTACTCCTATTCTAGCCATTTCCATCATCATCAGAAATAAAGTAATGTTATCTGCTTGCTGAAAAAAGAAATTGCTTAGCTGCAAAGCAAAATGGGGAGAAAATAAAGAGGATATCGTTCCGGTTAGTTTTGGATTATTCAATGCCAACACAAAGTTCAACGAGAATATTCCCAGCGTGTATCGAATAGGAAATTGAAAGTAATTGATCCAAATACCAATTCTTTTCTTTTGCAAGAGAAAGTAAGACGATGGGATTAGGGATAATACGAGCAGAGTATATCCTAATTGTATCCAAAAGTATTCATTCCAACCAATTTGAGGGTTTATTATCCATCCGTATGAGCGCAATAGCAGAAGCAGATCGAGTAAGCCAAAAAGAGTCAATACTTTTTTCATAGCAATGCATACACTAAAATCATGCCTTTCTCGTCTGCTTCTCCATGTTCCTTAAAACATTAAGGATTTTTTTATAGTCCTGGTTGTACTTTTAACCTTCACCGGTTTTCTTTTTATGCAACAAAAATCATTTGGCAGATTACCCCGGGGTCAGCGTCAGCAACGTATTGAGCAATCGCCTAATTACCGCGAGGGCAGTTTTAAAAATTTGGCGGAAACCCCAATGCTGGTAGAGGGGGCCTCCTACTTCACTATTATGCGGGAGTTTTTCAAGGACAAACCGGGCCGGTATCCGCAAACCGCAATTCCGGTAGTTAAAACCGATCTCCGTTCACTTGATCCTGAGCAGCCAGTGTTGATCTGGTTTGGACATTCCTCCTATTTGATTTTGATTCAGGGCAAACGCATTTTGGTAGATCCGGTGTTCAGCGACCGGCCGTCTCCGGTGCAATACCTGGGCACAAAATCGTTTCCAGGAACGCGCGTTTATTCGCCAGATGATTTCCCGGAAATAGATTTGGTCCTGCTGACTCATGATCATTACGATCACCTCGATTATACAAGCATCAGCACCCTGCGATCGAAAGTGAAAAAGTTTTATGCCCCGCTGGGTGTGGGCGAGCACCTGGAATACTGGGGAATAGCAGCTACCAGCATTACCGAATTTGATTGGTGGGAAGAGGCCGAAGTATTTGATTCCATGCACATCACCGCTACTCCGGCCCGCCATTTTTCAGGCCGTGGATTTACGCGCAACAAATCCCTGTGGACTTCTTACGTGCTCAAAACGAAATCGCATTCGATTTTCATTGGCGGAGATTCCGGCTACGATGCAGCCTTTAAAGCCATTGGCGAAAAACACGGTCCTTTTGATCTGGCCATTCTGGAGTGCGGGCAGTACGATCGTCAGTGGCCCTACATTCACATGATGCCTGAAGAAACCGTGCAGGCCAGCCTTGATCTGAAAGCATCGGTGTTAATGCCTGTGCATTGGGGAAAATTTGTTTTATCGAACCATGTGTGGAAAGATCCGATTGAACGAGCCCGCAGGCACGCGGCTGCATTGAATGTGAAAACCACTACCCCGCGTATTGGTGAACCGATTTTGTTGGGTGAGCCTCTGCCGGATTCCGCCTGGTGGAATTCGATTCAGTGAAATTATGCCTTGAAGTATTCTTCCAGCTCGGCCAACAGGTTGGTGCCTTTCAGGTCTTTGATCACCTTGCCTTTTTCCAACACCACGATGCGTTCGCAAATTTCGGTTACGTGATTTAAATCGTGACTGGAGATCAGGTAGGTGAGTGTACGGGACTGATGTTCCTGTTGCAGCAACTGTTTTAAACGAATTTGAGAAGTAGGGTCCAGGTTTTCAAACGGTTCATCCAGCACCACAATTTGTGGATTGCCAATAAACGCGGCTGCAATGCCTACCTTTTTTAAATTTCCTTTGGAGAGATCGCCAATGTATTTGTCTTTGCCGGTAATCTCACCATGAAACAGGTCCTCGAATTTTTGCAGGAAATTTTTCAGATCGGCCTCGGAGTAGTTATGCAGTTTACCAACGAATTTGAAATACTCGTCCGGGGTCAAATAGGGAATCAAAAAATTTTCATCCAGGTAGGAACCCACATAGTGTTTCCATTCATCATTACCCTGCACGTTTTTGCCGTTGATCTGAACTTCGCCTTCGGTGGGCCGCACAAGATCCAGAATCATTCGAAACAAGGTGGTTTTACCGGCTCCATTGTTTCCCACCAAGCCAAAACTTTCGTTTTGACCGATGGCAAGTTGGGCAATGTCAACCACAGGGATGCCTTTGTAGGATTTTTTGAGTGCCTGAATGGATATCATAAAATGGATTAGTCTTTTCTAAAACCGGCAGCCATCGTGTACCTCCGGGCTTCCAGTCTGCGGGTTGTTAACTTTAATAAGTAGGTGCGAAATGAAAGGCCTATCAAACCAACGAGCGCTACGGCCAGCAGTCCCAGATTCGGATATCCCGACAGGCTGAAAGGCAAATAGAAAATATACGGCCCCAGTAAAATAGGAATACCCATCACCCACTGGGCCGCCCCCACACCCTGATAGTTGAACGTTCCGCCCTTGGTAAGATCTATTTTCTTTGGCTCCCACATGGCCATGTTCATAATCACAAAAATGTTTACGCCCAGGTTGAACAAGGTCATGGCTATATGGATAAACAGGATATTCCAGCCAAAATACACATAGGGGATACTGAGTAAAAAGCAAATGACGGTTACGAAACTCAGCAACCAGTATTTCGACTCAACAAACTGCTGTAATGAAAGGGGCCGTGTTAAGGTGAAGTCGAAGTGACCGGCTTGCCAGCTAAACAGAAACTGGCCATAGTTGATCATGAAAATACCGGTGATGAAGACTCCGATAAAGAGCAGGAAGGCCGGCATTTCTTTGGCATACTTATCTTGTGTGTAAAAGATCAGGCCATACAACAAAAAGAAAGCACTGAGAAAGAGAATCGTCCGCGGCCGTTTGTTGCGCAAGATCAATTTCAATTCCAGATTAATCCAATCGCCAATGGTTCCAAAAGCTTGTAAGAAACCCCAATCCTGATTCCGGCCCCAGGTAGTTGTTTTGTGGACCTGCAGTTCGTCCGGATACATACTTCGCAGGAAGAATTTGAAATTGAAATAGTACAGCGTAAGCACCAGCAAGACGGAACTCAGGAGCAGGTAGGGGCCCTTGGTGCTGAAGGCAAACAGCGCAGCCGAGATCTCCGACAATTTAAACCAGCCGTAATAGTCCGCGGCTCCTAAAAATCCGAATCCACCCACCAACACCAGAAATCCGATGAGGGTGTCATCCAACCCTTTTTTGAAGAGCAAGACAATATAATGCAAGGCCATGCTGAACATCCAAACGGTGAGCAACCAGTTCCAGGCAACACCGGAACCAAAGCGGGTCGCAACAACCGTAAACGCAAAAGGTCCGAACAATAACAGACCCAAGGCATTTAGTACATGCACTTCCGATTTAATGAGCAGGTAATGAACAATGCGGCTGCGTTTCATAGGCAGGTGCAGGTAGGGTTGCACATCCAGCACCGGCAAATTTTGTATGAAATAGCGCATCATGAATTCAAAACCGTAGTAATAGAGCAGAAGACCGTTCAGAAACTGAAAGCTATCCGGTTGTTTCAACCCATTGGTGATGATGCTTTCGAGGACAAAGCCCAGGGCAAGGGAGTACCCGATCAGCATGAGGGCAAGAAAGCCGAGGAACAAATTCGTAGCGAGCTCCTTACCGAAGGAGACAGAACGGGTAAGTTTTTTCCAGCCGTGGCGGATGAGCGTGCGAATCATAGCGTGCGAAAATAGTCAAAATTGACTTTATCAAGCCGGGTTTATAAAGTAAGTTGCAGGAAGCGATGAAGAATTACACAGGGTCAATATTTTTTCTGGCCGCAGTCCTTACTTCCTTGTTGGCATTCGGGCAGCAGGAAAATCGCACCCGCACCCGAACGGTAGATTATGCGGAGTATGACCGACTGACAACAAACATCGTGTATGCAAAGGATAAGATTAAGGCAGCCAATGCACTACTGAATTTCGTTGATAAGAATTTTTCTGCAGAGGATGAGGAATATTACTCTGCCCGTGAAACCGTGGTATCATATATTGAACAAGGAGGTCAAGTTATGCGGGCCATTGAATTGATCCAACAAGCTATCCAGGCCCATGAAAAGCATTATCCGTTTTACAACAGAGGGTATTCAGTCGTTACACAGGAAAGCCTGTATCGTACCTACCTTCTAGTTAGCGGATTGCAATGTAAACAGATGTTATTTGAAAAGAATTATCGGTTCCTGGAGAGCAAACGAACAGTACTCGAAAATAATGATGCCTATGACATTCGGCAGGGTTTTTATAGGGAGCTTGGAAATACTTTAGTTGGATTGGAGCGTTATGAGGATGCTATTCAAGCCGGCCTTAAGTTGAAAGAGCTGACTGAATCCGGTGCACTTAAAATGAACTTTAAAACGTCTGATGAAATCTTCAAAATTGATCCATCCTGGCCCCAGGAAACGAAAGAGCAGATGCAGAAGGCAAAGGAGAATTATGAGAAGAGCATTGAGACTAGTCAGGCGGCCATTATGTCCTCAAATCGAAATGCCTATAATCAAATTCTATCCACGGCCTATTTCAATAGTTTTCAGTTTGCAGAAGCCATTCCATATGCGAAGGGATTGGCAGACGAAATCGAAAGGTCATTCGAACTTTTAAAATCAACTCTGGAGGACGCTCAACAACAATACAATGACTCTCCTTATCTAGCCGATTCCATCAAGCAACAAATGGCAGAATCGTTTCGATATACAACTCAAATGTCGCAGTTGGGAGGTGTATCTTCTTATTTGATAATCGCAGCCTGCAAAACAGATCAGGTTGAATTGGCTTCACAATATGCAAAAGGATTAATTGATAAAGCCCTACTGAAGCAGTTGACAAAAAATCTTGCAGAATCAGAGCGATACTATCAGCAAGCATTTGAATTACTAAGGAGTATAACCTCCTACAAATTCAATACCTTATCGTATGAGCAGTGGCGGATTTTCTATTTGCCTTTTTATCTGAATCTGCAAGTTCAAAAGTCGAATCTGATCGCAGCACACGAGGAAGTAAAAAAAATATTACAAAATGAAGAGCAGCATCTCAAATCCAGCTTCCAATTCTTTTCTGAAAGCGAGAAGAAAGAATTTTTCAAAGGATATTCCATGAAGCTGGATGATTATTATTCGCTGTTGATATTGATGACAGAAAAGGGTGATGACCGGAGCGGAGAATTGTTGAATAAAATTTTGCAGACAAAAGGATTGATTCTGGATGCTACGCGCGAGCAGGAGCGCCAGCTTCGCAAAGTAAACGACAAGGTTGCGTTGGCTCAACTTGCTGAGATCAGACGCTTACGGGACAAGTTAACGGCCTTTTATCAGATCAGTGCAAAAACGCCAACACAAGCGTTGAAGGATTCGATCAATCGTACGGCAATTCGTGTAGCCGATTTGGAGCGGGTGGTTAATATGAAATTAGGGACCAGTGATCTCTTGAAACCGGTTCGATGGCAGGACGTACAGGCAAGGTTGAAGCAAGGCGAAGTCTATCTTGAAATCTTAAGACTGCAGCGGGAGACGTTTGCATTCGATAAACCGAAAATTCAATACTTCGGCATTGCCATCAGACCGGGTGACAGCAAACCAACCCTTCTGACCTTAGGCGATGGAGAATCGATGGACGGCCGGGGATTGAAGAATTATCAGAATCGGATTCGAAGTCAGCTGGAGGATAGGGATAGTTATAAGTTGTATTGGGAAGGAATAGCAGACCTGGTAAAGGGATCAGCGACCGTTTACTTCAGTGCCGATGGAGCTTACCACGTTATCAATCCATTCACCCTACAGCAGAATGGGTCGGGCAAGTTTTTGCTGGATAATCTTGTTTTAAGGCGCGTCTCGAGCGGTCGTGATCTGCTGTCAACAACAAAGTCACCAGTGACTTCACCATCGTTGGCGTTGATTGGCAATCCAAATTTTGATATGAAACGAAAGACTGGAGCAAATCAATTTCAGGGCAATGAAACCCAACCGGTCGAAGCAATAGAAATGACTCGTAGCGGCTTTGCGCAACTTCCCGGAACTCAACGCGAAATTGATTTGATTGGGGGCATGGCACTAAGCCATGGTTACAAACCTGAAATTCTTGCTTCCGTAATGGCGAATGAATCTAACGTGAAGGAGTTGGAAAATCCGCAAGTATTACACCTGGCAACCCATGGAGTATTCGATCAGCTTTCTCGTGTGGACACGTATTTAAAATCCAAACTGATCTTGGCAGGCGCGGCCGATGAAGAAAGTTTTTCGATTGAGGACTATGCGTTGTATGAAGATGGATTTCTAACAGCTTACGAAGTAACTCAGCTAAACCTGGAGCAAACCCAGCTCGTAGTACTTTCCGCCTGCGAAACCGGGCTTGGTGAAATCCAAAGTGGCGAAGGCGTTTGGGGGTTGCAGCGCGCCTTTCAACTGGCGGGCGCCAAAACCGTAATGGGTTCACTCTGGAAAATCAGCGATGAGGCCACCGTTATTTTTATGGAAGCCTTCTATAAAGAATACCTTGGGAAAAAGGATGTATACCAGGCGTACCAGGCGGCCATGGTGGCTACCCGCACCCACTATCCGCATCCTTATTATTGGGGTGCGTTTACCCTGGTGGGCGCCAATTAAACCAACAGCCATTAGAGAACTAGTTTTCGTTATCTTTGACCTCCAATCCAATAACGTATGACTATTCAGCAGCGATTTAGTCCGGAAGACCTCGAACGAATAAGAACGGCCGTCAAGGAGGCCGAGAGCAAAATCTCCGGTGAGATTGTACCGGTGTTTGTTGAAAAGAGCAGTTTGTACACCATTGCCAACTACCGGGCGGCCCTCATTGGGGCAGCGCTGGTCTTTTTTCTGATCGTCATTTTTGATCGCTACGTTCCCACGCTGGCCGTGTACGATCCGGTGTTAATTTTTGCCCTGGTGGTGTTGGGCGGATTGATCGGGGCGGTAAAGTCGCAATACATTAACCTCGTTAAACGCATGATGTTAAGCCAGTCGTACATGGACCAGGCTACGCGCAAACGCGCGCAGGCCGCTTTTCTGGAAGAAGAAGTTTTCAATACGCGTCAACGCACGGGCATCATGATCTTCATTTCCTTTTTTGAACACGAAGTAATCGTGATGGCCGATAAGGGTATCAGCAAGGTGGTTGAGCAAAAGGAATGGGATGCCATTGTGCGCACCATCATTGAACATGTTAAGAAAGGGAAAGTGACCGATGGCATTGTCTCGGCCATTTCACGGTGCGGGCAGTTGTTGCTGGAAAAGGGATTTGTGATTACTCACGATGATGAGAATGAATTGAAGGATGATTTGCGTTTTGAATAGTCTTGTGAGTAGGTTCCCAGCGTCCATGAAATACCTGTTTTTTCTCTTCGCTTTTTTTCTGATGCTGCCGGTGGCGGCCCAGCGCGCGATTCCCGAGCACGGAGCGGTTTGGGTGCACGATGAAGCGGGGGTTCTATCCGGTTCAGCAAAGGCACAACTGGAAGCCCTGCTGCAAGCGCACCGCGATTCCACCTCCAATCAAATTGCGATTTATATTATTCCCTCCCTGAAAGGCGAAGACATTGACGACTATGCCGTGCGCGTATTTGAAAAATGGCAACTCGGACAAAAAGGAAAAGATAATGGCGTCTTGTTTTTGGTGGCGATGGAAGACCGCATGATGCGCATTGAAGTGGGCTTTGGGTTGGAAGGGGTATTAACCGATGCGATGTCAAGCCGCATCAACCGCAACGAAGTGGCACCTTACTTCCGCCAGGGAAATTATGAAGCCGGCATCCAGGCGGCCACAATAGCCATCATTCAAACCATTGCCGGAGAATACAAAAATGATGCGCCCCCGGTGCAGAAGCGCAAAAAGAAATCGCCCTGGAGCTCGCTGATATTTATCGCACTGATCATCTTTTTAATGTCGCGCAAAAACCGGGGCGGTGGCTCGGGGGGCGGAGGTTTGTGGACGGCCGCCATGTTGGGATCGATGTTGGGTGGCCGGGGGCACAGCTCAGGCGGCTCGTGGGGCGGGGGTGACTTTGGCGGAGGCGGATTTTCCGGAGGCGGTGGTTCCAGCGACTCGTGGTAACGGATGAATTACAATTTGTTGAATGAACTCCTATAAACTCTTTTTTCTTGCGCTGATCATTTCCTTACCGGCCTGGGCCCAGAAACCGTTGCCCGAACTTTGGAACATGCGCGTGCACGATGATGCACACGTACTGCGGCAGGAAACGATCGACCAACTGGAGAAGCAGCTTCAGGTGTATGAAGATTCCACCTCCAACCAGATTGCCATCATTACGATCACGA
This sequence comes from uncultured Ohtaekwangia sp., assembly GCA_964488465.1. Classification (GTDB taxonomy): domain Bacteria; phylum Bacteroidota; class Bacteroidia; order Cytophagales; family Cyclobacteriaceae; genus ELB16-189. The sequence goes on from CAZAUN010000003.1 coordinate 192,480, forward strand.
GCCTGGAGGGCGAACCCATTGAAAGCTTTTCACTCCGGCTGGCGGAGAAGTGGAAGTTGGGTCAACAGGACAAAGACAATGGCGTATTGCTGGTGGTAGCGGTGGAAGATCACAAGATGCGCATTGAAGTAGGCATGGGACTGGAAGGCGTGCTCACCGATGCCATGAGCAATCGTATTATCCGCAATGAAATGGCTCCGGCTTTTCGCAGGGCCGATTTTGATGGTGGCATTACTGCGGGCATTAACGGAATCATCGCTGCCATTGGTGGCGAGTACTCGGCCGAAGACAGCAGCGAAATTGCGGAGTTATCCACCACGGCCCGCATCCTGATCGGGTTGGGCATTTATGTATTCCTGAGCATCTTCGGGTTCATTGGCCTCTTTGTAAAAGGCGGCTGGGGGTGGTTCATGTATTTCTTCCTGATTCCCTTCTTCTCCATTTTTCCGGCCTTCGTGTTTCCGGAAAACTTGTGGTATGTGCCGGGGCTCAGCTTTATCATCCTCTATCCGATTCTTAAACTCTGGGTGGGCCGCACGGACTGGGGCAAGAAGATGGCAAAGAACTTTGAAGGCGGCTCGGGCGGCTCAGGCGGAGGGTGGTCCAGTAGCAGCAGCAGTTGGAGTTCCGGCAGCAGCTCGAGCAGTTTCTCTGGAGGCGGTGGCAGCTTTGGTGGCGGTGGGAGTAGCGGGAGTTGGTGAGGGTGATAGTAGCCATCAAGAGAGGAACACTTGTTAACAATCCTCATTGTACATAAATGTTGAATAAGATTACCTACATTTTTGGGGCTGGGGCCAGCAAAAATGCCTTACCAACAGTTAATGAAATACCTAAAAGGGTAAAATCTTTAATTGAGTTATTGGAAAAAGATGATTATAAACTTGATGATAACTCAACCTATGAAAATTTAAAAATTAAAACAGTAAAGACGAAGCGAGATTTTCAACTTGAGATGATCGATTCACTTAGATGGATGTTAAATTCATGTGAAAGTCATGCGAGTGTTGATACTTTTGCAAAGAAACTTTTTATAAAGAGGCAATATGTTGAACTTAAGAAATTAAAAATCGCGATTTCTGTTTTTTTCATCTTTGAGCAGGCTCTTAATAAACCTGATTTTCGTTACGACATATTTTATTCATCAATACTAAATAGTTTAACAAATTTTCCAGAGAACGTACGCATACTTTCATGGAATTACGATTATCAATTTGAGATTTCATTTTCTGAATACTCTGAGCAAAGTGAAATATTAGCGAACCAAAACTTGCTAAGGGTAAATTCAAAATTTGGAGATAATGATCACTATTCAGGTTTTGGCATTTACAAATTGAATGGAACAACGGGACTCTATCGTGATCGTTGGGAACAGTATTTATATGCTTCTAGCGTAAAAGGTCCATTTGATGTTGGATTTGTAAATCAAGTGACTAAAAATTATGTCGCTGGGACATATTTAAATGATATTCATTCTTCACTCTCTTTTGCTTGGGAAATGGAGGATCAAAACGAAAGTATAGTGACAAGAGCTATTAATAATACAAATGATACAATTTCTCTCGTGATTATTGGATACTCCTTTCCTTTTTTTAATAGGGAGATTGATAAGAAAATCATTGGAAGCATGAATAGCCTTAAGAGAGTTTATTTTCAATCGCCAGAGGCTGATTCAATAAAAGAGAGATTTCAAGCATTTAGAAATGACTTGACGGATATTGAGCTTATCAGTAAGTTTGATACAGGACAATTTCTATTACCAAATGAACTTTGATATCTTTGACAAAGTGGTTATTAAGACCTTTTAGAAATGATAGAAGTAGTAAAGAAATGTGTGTTGAGATTTCATTTGCACTTTATCAACAATTAGGAGTTAGTAGTACTAATGACCTAGTCTAGCCGTTAATCTATAGAACTATGAATACTCTAAAAACTTTATCGTTTCCATTAATATTTATAGTCTTATTTTCTTGTTCAAAATCAGTTGAGCAATCTGTTGGAGCTGAGGAGCAATTATTAAGCAACTTTGATGAATTCATTCAGGCAGACTTTTTACCGAAACTTAAAGACCCTACTTCCTATCAGAAATCGAACAGTGCAATTGTTGATACAGTTTACCTGCATAACGAATTAAATCGTCTATTAGGAGTTGCCGAAACCCTTTGGAGTGGTGATGATATTCAAATGAGAAAGGATTCAATTCAAAACTTACTGAAGACACGACCAGCAAATGAAATATTTTATATCAATATAATCCTTGAATACAGAGCCAAAAATAGCTTTGGAGCCTTAGATTTAGATAGAGTCAACTTTAGGTACTATCCTAATTACGATGCCTTTCCAGAGAAATTTGTTAAATGGTAGCATCAACTAAATAAAGAGAATTTATTGCATTTATTCCTTCCAGCGAAATTCCAATTCGCACTCATCGTCATTTTTAGGACATCAACTCGAATTTGAGTTACAACACCGCCACCGTATTCGTCAACGTCCCGATACCATCAATCGAAATAATAACCTCATCGCCTTCCTGTAGTGTGAAATCATTGGGCGGCACAATGCCGGTTCCCGTCATCAGAAAACAACCCGAAGAAAATTTGCAGGCTTTAAAAAGCCATTGCGCCAGTTCGGGCAGGGTGCGCTTCATGCGATTAAGGCGAACCGTGTTGCCAAACACTTCGTTCTGCTTGCGGAGAATGCTGATCGCAATTTCGGTTTCAGCAGTCAGCGGTGCTTCTGGGATGTACAAACAGGGGCCTAATGCACAACTGCCTTCATAGATTTTTGCCTGCGGCAGGTACAACGGATTCTCCCCTTCAATGCTGCGCGAACTCATGTCGTTGCCAATGGTGTAGGCTTGAATTTCGCCTGCGGAGTTGATGAGCAGCGTCAGTTCAGGTTCGGGAACATTCCACGATGAATCGGATCGAATAAAAACAGGAGCGCCCGGATGGGAAACCCGCAGGGGCAACGCTTTAAAAAACAGTTCGGGTCGCTCGGCCGCATATACTTTTTGATACACATCAGCCGCCCCTGATGCTTTCGATTCTTCCATACGCGCATCGCGGCTGCGCAAATACGTAACGCCTGCAGCCCACACTTCCTGGCTGCCAATGGGTGCCAACGCGTGGTTGATCAGATGCTGGATTTGATCGGAGGCAATGACCGGACTGGACTCCGCCAATTGCCGCAGGTGTTGATGCAACGCAGTCCGGTTAATCAGCACATCCCACGAATCGCGCAGCAAGCAGGCATTTGAATGAAATACCAGCAACGGACCCGATTCAGTTTTGTACAGGTGCATACTATTTCTTTAAGTCAGCCAGATTGACACCCAACACGGTTTGTGAAAGTTGATTCAATTTCTCAAAGTTGCCCGTGGCATGGAAGGTAAGTTGACGGTAGGTGCCTTTCGCTCCGGGTTTCAATGCCAGGGCAGGTGAAGATGATTCCAATTCGTAGAAAGGACCCAACTGTGATCCATCGGCCAGGGGGCCATCGTTGTAGGAGTTGACGGCATCGCCCCGGAAGGGCTCTTGTTGCAGTTCCCACTTGGAGTTGACATAATCGCCATCGGCATCCAGATCAAAATGAATAACGGTTAAAATGTTTTTCTGAAAATCAAAACTGGCTGCCAGCGGTTTCGCGATAGACGGGGGCAATCCAATCTTACTCCGGTATTTTCCATCGCAGGTAAAATAGAGAACGCTGTCGTTGATCGTGAGCCGCTCGCTGGGAATCTCGCCAAAGTAATTGGTGCTGATTAACTCACGAGCGTTTTCAACCGGGTGAAAAGGAATGATGGCCACTGTTTTTTCTGACGGAGTAAACATGCCCAGCAACCAAATAGAAATCAAACCCAAATCTTTTGTCCAGGCAGAAGTTCCTGTGTTTCGAATCGTGTTTTCGGTTTGATAAGCCACCAGGCTCAATTCGTCAGGAATAGAAACCTGCAACGAGGCCTCGATTGCATTCTTTTCAACCAGAGAAATCCTACGTTCAATTTGTAACTCAAACTGAGTTCCCGAATAATTGGTGAGCACAGTTTGCATCACAAAAGTGGCAGCTTTGGTAGATTGTTCAGCAACGTCATACGAAACGGTATCGATGAAAGGCGGTACTTGCCAGTTCTCAATCGCAAAGGAATCGCCCGCAGAAAAATAAAGTGAAAACTGCCCGCCTTCCGGACCTAACCAAAAGCGTTCTTCGCCACCCACCGGATTGAATTGCTTTCGTTTTTCACCCGCGCCAATCAATTCATAATTCAGCCAACCATAACTCATGCCCTCATCTCCGGTTGAGGTGCTGGTCATTACACGGCCCTGGTAGTCGGCTGAAAGCAGAATTTTAGCCTGGCCGGATGGATCCTGCAGTTCAATCACCTGACGGGTATTCTTTTTAAGAAATTCGGCATCGTACCGGTACGTGCCCGCCTTGGGTTCCGGTTTTTGTTGAGTGCAACTAATGCCGATTAAAAAAAGAAACGATGCCACTCGCATAGTTAAATGTAATCGGTTCCCGTGGAGGAAACAACGGTCAGAGATTCCACCAATACGTAAATTTTATTACCAACGAATGATTTTTGGTAGACATGTTGGAGGGCAGATAATTATCCGTATACACAATGAACAAATCGGAAGCCGGCCGGTACCGCCATTGGAAGCGGGTGTTCAGATTCATGTTGTTTTGTTGCTCATTGTATTGCAGAAATGTGGTCCAGAAAATTTTATTGGTGAACGTAATATCCAATCGGGGGCCAACCAACAGAAATGTATTGCGACCCCAGGGTTCCGGTAAGCGGATGTCGTTATAATTGGCACTTAACGTCAGACTTCCGAACGGTTGATACCGGTAACCGATGTCGGCACTGACAAACAAACGGGTACCATCTTCATAATATCCACCATACCGACCGCTGAAGGCATAGGTTAAATTGCTTTGTGGCCGGGATGCGTACTCAAGACCAACGGAATTCCAATAGTGTTCGGTACCGGTTGCCAGCGTATCTTTTCCCGAATTAGTCGGGTCAAACGGCTTGAGCAGCTTCACATAGTCGTGCGCAATCCACACGATTAGACTGCTGAGTTTCCGGTAATTGAATACATAGGCGAGGTACGTTTCATTATCGGTGGGTTTGTATGACTGATCGAAGAATAAACTGGTGGCTACCCTCGGGCCATGACTCAATATGGTTTTACTTTTTGGAAAGAACAGGTAAGCAACCTGCGGATTCATACGCACATAACTGGTACGGGGAACATAACCTACTTCGGCTGTATACCCGGCTCCGACATTTTCATAGGCACCACTGAGCGTTACTTTACGGGTAGAATATTGCAGGTTGCCGGCAAACACATAATCTCCGGTATTGACTTGCGGACTGAAGGATCGTAAATAGAGGGCTTTCCCGGTCCACAGGTTGTTGGACGAAGCGAGATTATACTCCAACCCGATGTTTCGGTTGTACTCGGTGTACACAGGTCCGGTGCCATTCTCGGGTGGGGTATAGTTCAACGATTCTTTGTTGACAATCAGCATCCCGATGTTTGAACGCGCAAACACTCTTCGTTGTAAGGCTACCACGGCAAAGTTTTGCGAGGGCAATGAATCTTCCTCCACCTTTCCGGTTTGCATGTCCATCATAGCGATGCGCCAGTTCTTGTCAATCTTACCACTAAGCCGTGCACCTGCCTGAATCGGTGCTGTTAACCCGATGCGCCTGGAGAAAAATGGCCGGATGGTTTGGTATCCGAAGTTGTTAAACATGTCTCCGTTTTCGAGAAAGAATTGTCTGCGTTCCGGGAAGAATAACTCAAAGCGATCCAGGTTGGTAACCTGGCGATCCACATCCACTTGCGAGAAGTCGGGATTGACGGTAAGATCTAAATTGAGGGCGGAGGTAACGGCCACTTTTACGTCCAACCCCGGCTCGCCACGAAATTCAGTGGGCGTATCATTCTCATAGTCTTTGCTAACGCCCCCTAACACATACGGAATTACCGAGACGTTGGCTCCGGCATCTTTTGGGGGAGTATCCCAGGCAAGAATGCCACTGTAGGCCAGCGATGCGGTGGGAAACTGTCGCGGCACGGGAGCCCAACTTGACTTTTCGGTGGTTTTTAAATCCAGCCGGCTGAAGTTAATGCCCCATTTGGTGATGCCCTTCTTGTAGCGGATGGTCTTAAAAGGTATCGCGGCTTCGAAAATCCATTTGTCCTCATAATTTTTCACAACCGATTCCCATTTGTTATCCCAGTTCAAATCCACTTTGCCGCCTTCAAACATCAATCCATCCCATTGCGCACCTGCGGCATTCGCACCAAAGCTGAAGCCGTTGGTTTGATCATCGAAGGTGTCCATGAAGAGCAGGAAGTTGTCATTCTTTCCAAAGTTGAAATCCCTGCGCAGCGATTCTACGATGTAGGGACCGGGTAACGCATGATAACAAATCGCCACCAGGTAAAGATGGTCATCATCGTAGGTCATTTTCACTTCGGTATTCACCATGGCTTTGCTCGTATCCATGGGGGTTACCATGTAGAAGTCGGTGGCGGTTGCACTTTCAATCCAGTCGGATTCATCGACCACGCCATCGATGGTAATCACGCCAGTTGCTTTGCGAATCGGGAGTTGGTAGGCCTCATTTTTCTTTTGGGCAAAGACCGCACTGCCTATCATCAAAATGATCCAAACGAGCCCTAAAAATTTCATGCCCGGCAAAATTACCAAAGCCGCAGGTGGCAGCAAGGAAATGTTGACCACTGGTAAAATACTCCAATGTGCCTGAATAGATTGCTGCAAGAACTATGGGCGGTTATGTTACCTTTAAGTACTAAATCGACCGTATGAAAACACAGTTCATCAAAGGCCTAACACTTGTTTTTATCCTGATCCTCCAGGGTGCTGTTATGGCTGCTCCGCAGGATTATATTGAATTACGGATTTATCGGTTTTCAACGGCCGACCAACAAGTACGCACGGAAGCCTATTTGGAGAAGGCCTTGCTTCCGGCTCTGCACCGCGCGGGAATAAGTTCGGTGGGTGTTTTTAAGCCGGTAGAAACCGATTCGACTTACGGTAAAAAGTTATATGTGTTAATTCCATACGAGACACTGGAGCAATTTTCAGGAATCGCTGCAGTGTTGGATAAGGACAAACAATTCGCTTTGGATGGAAAGGATTATCTGGATGCGAAGTTTGACAACATACCCTATGCCCGCATGGAAAGCATTTTAATGAAAGCCTTTTCGGGAATGAGGCAGGTGGCAAAACCACAGCTCAAATCTCCTATAACAGAGCGGGTGTATGAATTGCGCAGTTATGAAGGCCACACCGAAAAAATCTATCGCAACAAAGTGGACATGTTTAATGCCGGAGATGAAATCGGGTTGTTTAAGCGGTTGGGTTTTAATGCGGTGTTTTATGGCGATGTCATTATCGGCCCACGGATGCCTAACCTCATGTACATGACTACCTTTGAGAACCAGGCCGATCGGGATGCCCATTGGAAAACGTTCAGAGACGATCCGCAGTGGAAGAAGCTTTCCAGCATGCCGGAGTATCAGAATAATGTATCTAAAAACACGATCTATTTCCTGCGACCAACTGCTTATTCCGATTTATAGGGATTACCCTTTTATTCCCGACTTGATAGTGTGCAAACAGGGAAGGGATTCTCGAATCAAGGTCATTTTTCCCGGCTTAATCCTGCCCATTCTTACCGATAATCTCTATTTTTGGCACCTGTTTAGAAACCACTCCTTCCCGTATGAAACGCGATAAAATTGTATTCGATCTTATTGATAAGGAAAAGCAACGCCAGGAGCATGGCATAGAGCTGATCGCCTCAGAGAATTTCGTGTCACTCCAGGTAATGAAGGCCCAGGGCTCGGTGCTAACCAACAAGTATGCCGAGGGGTTGCCGGGCAAGCGTTATTATGGCGGCTGTGAAGTGGTGGATGAGGTGGAGCAGTTGGCCATCGATCGGATTAAAGAACTGTTCGGAGCGGAGTGGGCCAATGTTCAGCCCCATTCCGGAGCGCAGGCAAATGCCGCGGTGATGCTCGCGTGCCTGAAGCCTGGCGATAAAATTCTGGGTTTTGATTTGTCACACGGAGGCCACCTCACGCACGGGTCGCCTGTCAACTTCTCAGGTAAATTATACCAGCCGTCCTTTTACGGAGTAGAACAGGAAACCGGGTTAATCGATTTTGATAAGGTTATGGAAACCGCCCAGCGCGAAAAACCGAAGATGATCATCTGTGGTGCCTCGGCTTACAGTCGCGATTGGGATTATAAGAAACTAAGAGCCGCAGCCGATAGTGTTGGGGCGTTGTTGCTGGCCGACATTTCGCACCCGGCCGGGTTGATCGCCCGCGGCTTGCTGAATGACCCGATGGAGCATTGTCACATTGTGACCACGACTACTCACAAAACGTTGCGGGGGCCCCGGGGTGGTTTGATTTTAATTGGAAAGAATTTTGACAACCCGTTCGGATTGAAAACGCCTAAGGGAGAATTGCGGAAGATGTCATCGTTGTTGGATTCAGGGGTGTTTCCGGGTACGCAGGGTGGTCCGCTCGAACATGTGATTGCCGCAAAAGCAGTCGCATTTGGAGAAGCCTTGAGTGATGAATACCTCGCGTACATTGTTCAGGTGGCGAAGAATGCCAAGGCCATGGCCAAAGCATTTGTTGACAAAGGCTATAAAATAATTTCCGGAGGCACCGACAATCACTTGATGTTGATTGACCTTCGATCAAAGAACCTGCCTACCGGACAGGCAGGCCTTACCGGTAAGATTGCCGAGGAGGCGTTGATTCAAGCCGACATCACCATCAACAAGAACATGGTTCCGTTTGATACCCAATCGCCCATGGTTACTTCGGGGATGCGCATTGGTACGCCTGCAGTAACTACCCGTGGGTTGAAAGAAAAAGATGTGATTAAAGTGGTTGATCTGATTGATGAAGCGTTGAAGAAACCTGCAGATGAAAAGCACCTGAAAGCCGTGAAGCGTAAGGTGAATGCGTTCATGAAAAAGTTTCCGCTGTATTTGTAAGCGATTGAATGAAGTAAGAATTTTTAAGTGGGTTGGTGAGCCTGGCCCTGTGATGTGATTTATGAGTGAAGAAAAAGAAATGTCATTTCTCGACCACCTGGAAGAACTTCGTTGGCATGTAGTGCGGTCGGTGGCGGCCATATTCATTTGTATGATCCTGGCGTTTGTCTATACAAACTGGATCTTTGACAACATCATTTTTGCTCCGGGCAGGGTTGACTTTATCACCTTTCAATGGTTATGCCAGTTGGGCGAGAGACTGGGTATCAACGGAATTTGCGTTCAGGAAATCCCCATGAAAATCCAAAGCCGGTTTTTGATGGGCCAATTTAGTATGCAACTAATGTCCAGCTTTGTAATCGGATTGATCGTAGCATTTCCGTATGTGGTCTGGGAGTTATGGCGATTCATCAGTCCAGGTCTTTATGTGCGTGAAAAAAAAGGTTCACGGGGAGCGGTGGTTGCCATCTCAGGGCTCTTCTTATTAGGGATTGCCTTTGGATATTTCATCTTAAGCCCGATGACGATTGCCTTTCTCGCCAACTATACAATCAGTGATATGATCTCAAACGAGTTTGATATCACCTCGTATGTTTCTACAGTAACCGCTCTGGTGTTTGGTAGTGGGTTGTTGTTTCAATTGCCGGTGGTGGTTTATTTCCTGACTAAAATAGGAATCGTGACTCCGGCTTTTATGCGTCAATATCGGAAACATGCTGTTGTGGCGATTTTGATTATCGGAGCGATCATCACGCCCAGCCCCGATCCACTCAGTCAGTCGCTGATTTCTATTCCTTTGTACATTCTCTACGAAATCAGTATCTTCATTTCTGCGATTGAGTTGCGAAGAAAGGCCAAGCGAGATCTGGAATACGACCTGGCAGAAGCGGTTAAGAAACAAAATCCTTGATTATGAAAATAGCAATGGGGGCCGACCATGCCGGGTATGAGTATAAAGAGCTTATTAAAAAGCACCTGCAAAAGGCCGGCCATGAGGTTATGGATTTCGGAACCCACAATCATGATTCTGTCGATTATCCGGATTTTGCACACCCCGTTGCCAGTGCTGTGGAAAAAAAGGAGTTTGAGTTGGGGGTGCTCTTTTGCGGCAGTGCAAATGGAGTTGCAATAACTGCAAACAAACGCCAGGGCATTCGGGCCGCCATCTGCTGGACGGAGGAGCTTGCCGGGCTGGCCCGCCAGCATAACAATGCCAACATCCTGTGCATCCCGGCCCGGTTTATTCCAGAAGCACTCGCTGAGAAAATTACCGACAAATTTTTAGCTACCGGGTTTGAAGGCGGCCGGCATGAAAGACGCGTGGAGAAGATCAGCTGTTGATCGGGCCGTCCTTACCAATTCAGTTGACAGCGCTTTACTTTTAACCTATCTTGGTTAGATGTTGCCTACCCATCATTTCACTCGAAGAGGATTTATTCAAACCTCTTCAGCCCTTGCCCTTTCGTTAACCGGCCTCCCAGCTTTCGCTAAAGAGATGAAAAGCCCAAAGCTTGCATTCTCTACGTTGGGCTGCCCCGACTGGACCCTTCAGCAAATTGTTGACTTTGCAGTGAAGCATGATTTTACTGGAATTGAAGTTCGTGGGTTGCTGCGGCAGATGGATCTGCCACAGTGCAAGGAGTTTAGTCAGGAGAATATACCGGCCACCCTTCGTCTTTTAAGCGACCGTGGGTTGAAGTTTATTAATCTGGGCTCGGGAGCATCGCTTCATTTCTCAGATCCTGCTACCCGCAAGAAAAATATCGATGATGGTAAACGATTCATCGACCTGGCTAGCAAGTTGAATTGCCCTTTTGTCCGCGTATTTCCCAACAACTTCCCCAAAGAGCAAACCAAGTCCCAATCCATGGAGTTGATGGCAAAAGGAATGCTGGAGTTGGCGGAGTTTGCTGAGGGAAGCGATGTTACCGTGTTGCTGGAGACACATGGTGATTTATTATACATCGAGGATTTAGTACAGGTAATGCAAGCCTGCGAGCACAAACATACCGGGTTGGTATGGGACATGACCAACATGTGGGTGAAAACAAAAGAGTCACCAGCCCTGGCGTACACGAAATTGAAAAAATACATTCACCACACCCACATCAAGAATGCTCGATTGGTTGACGATAAACTTGTGTACACACGTATTGCACAGGGCGAGGTTCCGATCTTTGAGATGATTGATGCCCTGATACAAGGTGGCTATGATGGCTATTACAGTTTTGAATGGGAAAAAATGTGGCACCCGGAACTGGAAGAACCCGAACTGGCCATTGCAGATTATGCGAAAGTGATGAAGGACTATTTTCAGAAACAATAACGAGGCCGCCTGAACTGGGATTTAGCTTTATCCAGCAAGTCCCCAAGGACTAAACAAAATCCAAAGCCCAAGCACCGCTGCAATTAAAAGCAGTGTTAACCACAAGTCAGTCTTAAACCCGGTTGACTTTTCGCCACTTTGTTTTTGATACGTTACCAGCTTCAATTGCTCATCGGATTGTTGCGGAGCGGTGAGGCTCACCAGAATTAAAATTACCGCACAGAATAAGAAAAGAAATAAGGCATAGTGCAAGAAGTTAATGCTCAGGAGGGTATGCAGGATGCTTCCCTCTTGCACGTTGATCACTCCCTCTTTCGCCATGAACTCCGTTATCAGGCGGGTTACACCCAGCACAAACCCTGACCAAAGCGCAACGATGGCCCCACGCGCATTTATTCGCTTAATGAAAAGCCCGAGTAAAAACACCGCGGCAATGGGCGGTGAGATATACGCCTGAATGCTTTGTAGGTAATGGAACATGCCGCCCCCCATCAACGTCTTCATGAAGGGTATCCAGGCTAAACTAACAAGCACCAACACAACCGTGGCAAGTTGACCAACCCGGACTAATTTTTTTTCAGAGGCCTCTGGTTTCCATCGCTTATAAAAATCGATCGTAAAAAGAGTGGAAGATGAATTAAACGCAGAAGACAAAGAACTCATGAGGGCAGCGAGCAGTGCAGCAATGGCAAGTCCTTTTAACCCTACCGGCAACAACGTGGTGATCATTGCTGGCATGGCTTGATCGGGGTTATCCAGAGAATACACCAGCAGGCCTTTTTTCATCAAAGCATAGGCGATAATACCCGGCAACAGGAAAATGAAAACCGGAAGAAGTTTAAGAAAGCCTGCAAAGAGAGAGCCCTTTCTCGCTTCACTTACATTCTTTGCGGACAATACTTTTTGAACAATAAACTGATCGGTGCACCAATACCAAACCCCCAGAATAGGAGCGCCAAACAGCATGCCCGTCCATGGGTAATTCGTATCCGACATCGGTCGCCACATATTGAAGAACTGCTGCACACTCGGATTGCCCGGCTCGGCACTGGCCGCAGCGATGGTATTGGTCATTTCATTCCAGCCACCGAGTTGATCCAATCCGATGTAAGTTACGGCAATGGTACCGGCCAGAAGAATAAATGTTTGAACCATGTCTGTATAAATCACCGCGGTTAAACCACCGAGTACGGTATAAAATCCGGTAGACAACACGATGATGATGGCCCCGGTCCAGAATGGAATGCCGAACATGTCGAAGATCAGCGCGCCTGAAAAAATGATGAGCGAAATTTTTGTTAGCACATAGGCGAGAATAGAGACTACCGATAAATAATTTCTGGCCGCGGAGGAATATCGCATCTCCAGAAACTGGGGCATGGTATACACACCGGTCTTGAGATAGAACGGCACAAACACCCAGCCTAATATGATCAGTACCAGCGAGGCGAGAATCTCAAACTGGGCATTGGGCATATCGGCACGAGCCCCGGAGCCGGCCAGGCCCAGAATAATTTCGGAACCGATGTTGGAGGCAAAGAGAGCCGCGCCAATCACAAACCAGCCTTCACTTTTTCCAGAAAGAAAATAATCAGCCGAGGCAGCATCGCTGTGGCTGTGCGTACGCCTCAGCGTGGCCCAGCGGGCAATGTAAAAGACCACTGCAAAATAGGCGAATACAATGATGAGATCAATCGGGCTGAGGGTTGCAGTCATATGGAAGGGGAGAGGTGAGGGTTATATATTCGTGGCATTAATTCAAGGCATGTACATGTCGTTTCTTAAAATGCATCGGGTTTTCTTGTGCATACCGGTTGAAGGTCTTGTTAAAGTAGGACAAATTCGTGAAGCCACTCTCGAAACACGCTTCCGTTACGTTATAATTCTTGAGCAATAATTTCTTGGCCTGATTTACGCGATACTGGTTTAAAAATTCGGTAAAAGTCATGTTCGTCATGCGTTTAAAATAGCGACAAAACGCAGCGGTGGATAGATTGCAAAGATCAACTACGGTATGAATCTCTATCTTCTCGTGATAGTGTTCTTGCACATAGTGATAGATCTTTTTTAATCGCTCCTGTTCTTTAAGATTATAATTATGTTCGACCGGTTGAATGTTGAGTACCTGACTTTCGGTGCTGGTCGCCAGCAACTGAAAAATTTCCAGTAAGAGAATCCATTGACGGAAGTGCTGCTCCTGACTCAATTCTTTCAACTTTTCTCCGGCCAGTCGTTTCGTTTCTCCGGTAAAGGCAATGGCGCTGCGTGCTTTTGCAAAGAGGGATCGGATGTCTGACAGTTCGGGGATATCCGCCAGCGCTTCCTGCAAAAAATCTTCCTGTAACTGGATCACAATTTTTTCGTATTCGGTACGAATACCAAAATCAAAATTTAAGTGTGGAATGTTGGGCCCCATGAACACCAGATCGCTGCCCTGAAAACGTGAGATGTGATCTCCGATATGACGGGTGCCATCAGCACCCGCGATAAAAATCAATTCGTACTCCGGATGGTAGTGCCAGAAGAAAAGCTCATTTAGCCTCGGGTTCTTCAAAATCCGAAATGAACTTCCAGCGTCTGGCTGAACCTTTTCAAGTTTTATTTTCATGGACATACCACCACGATATTTGACCATGAATGTACTGAAAATTGTATTCTTCCTTAAAAAAGATCAATGGAGAACAAAAAATGGCAACTCCAGTAGAAATTTCAAGTTTTCTGCCATTCTACATTTGACTTAACAACAACCCATTACCACATGGAAAAGAAAGCTCCCGCAACGATGGCCCCGACCATGGCGCCTACAATGACGCCCACCATGGCCCCTGCGCATAAGGAAATTCCCGGCAATCCTTCTGTCGCAAAATCCAGTACCCAGAAATTAAACGATCGCTCGAATGGAAAGCCCCTTCGGGTTCTCTCTGAGGAGGACTGGAAATTCTGGATCCATAATGGATACATCGTCATCAAGAATGCCGTACCGAAGGAAAACTGTGAGCGCCTCGTAAATTTGTTGTGGGAGTTTGAAGAAAAAGATCCGAACGATCCGTCTACCTGGTACACCCCGCCCCGTGCCGAGATGCAGATGAAAGAACTTACCAACACCGGTATGGTGGAAATCTATAACCACCAGTACATGTGGGACAACCGCTCTGTTCAAAAAGTATATGATGCCTTTGTCGATATCTGGGGTACAGAAAAATTATGGTGTACCATTGATCGCGCAAATTTGAATTTCCCGATCCGGCCTGGATTTGAGTACAAGGGATTTATTCATTGGGATTATGATCCTGAGACAAAACCACAAAATGTGCAGGGGGTGTTGGCGTTGGCCGACCAAACCGATGAAAACATGGGCGGGTTTCAATGCATCCCTGAGTTATACCGAACTTATGATACCTGGAAGTTGACGCAGCCAGCCGATCGTGATTACTTTAAGCCTGATGTAACCGGCTTTGAAAAAGTGAAGGTAAAATTGGAAGCCGGAGACCTGTTGATTTTCAATAGTCTTCAACCGCATGGCATTCGGCCCAATAATTCCAAAGACAAGGTGCGTATTGCCCAATATATCTCGATGATGCCGGCTGAAGAAGATAATGAAGTGTTGCGGCAATGGCGAATCAACTCCTGGCGTGATCGGATCGCTCCGGAAGGGTACGCCTTCCCGGGTGATCCACGCAAGTGGGAACAAACCCGGTATAAAACAGCTGAGCTTTCACCGCTTGGTAAAAAATTGTTGGGGTTGGAGAAATGGTAAGTCAGTCTGCGAGCGCCTCAGACTGACAGAGGTATTAGACTGACAAGAGACCTTCAGACTGAGAAACGAAGCTTGTCATGTGAGGCTCTCGAAGCATGACAAGCAAGAAAATTAAATTGTCACCCTGATGCAAGGGTGACTTGCACTAAACCTTAACAATGAATCAACTCTACACCACATTAAATAATGGCATCGAAATGCCTTTGTTAGGGTTAGGTGTGTATGACATGTATGATCAGGAAGCAGAAGAAGCCGTGGGTAATGCGTTGGAAATCGGATATCGCCTCATTGACACGGCTTCGATGTATCGAAATGAAGCAGAGATAGGAAACGCCATTCGGTTGAGTGCCGTACCGCGCAATGAAATTTTTCTCACCACCAAGGTGGCCGATGCTGACCAGGGTTATGATCAAACCCTTCGTGCGTTCGATGAGAGTGCTAAAAAGCTTAATTGCGAATACATCGATTTGTACCTTGTGCATTGGCCCATCAAGCGAACCCGCAAAGACACCTGGAAAGCCCTTGAGAAGTTATATTCCGAAAAGCGTGTTCGCGCCATTGGGGTTGCCAACTACCTGGTTCCTTTTTTAAGGGAGTTGGAAACGTACGGCTCCGTACCTCCGGCTGTTGATCAGGTAGAGTTTAGTCCGTATTTATTTCTCGAAGACTTGCTGAATGAATGCAAAAGGAAACAAATTCAATTGCAAGCGTACACCCCGCTCGTTCGCGGCCAACGGTTTTCAGATCCCAAGCTGATTACGATGGCGGAGAAGTACGCGAAAACTCCAGCCCAGATCATTTTGCGCTGGGCACTGCAATTGGGTGTATCCACTATTCCTAAATCCTCCAACATCAAAAGACTAAAAGAAAACTTTGATGTCTTTGATTTTCAAATCAGCCAGGACGATGTGCTAGCGATCAACGCATTCAATGAAAACTTCAGAGTGGTGGATGATCCGATGAGTATACTCTAATGTTCGATTTCATTCTGAGATAAATGGATCAGTCCTTGTCATGAGATCTTAGGAGAAGTATGTCTACTATTACGCTAGATAAAGTCGTATAGTTTTGTCTCTTGTCCGTGGTACGGGGTTAAGAAATTTTTTAAATTCGTAAACCTCATTCACTAATCACCCTAACCCCATCACTATGATCAAGAAAATCCTGCTCTACACGCTGGCTTTTCTGGCACTGGCCATTGCCTCCGTGTTCATTTATGTGTCACTGACCTGGAATAAGAAGTATGACGACTGGCCGGCTCCCACGTTAAAAACCAGTACGGATTCAGCCGTCATTGCCCGGGGACGTTATCTGGTACTCGGGCCTGCCCATTGCAATTCCTGTCATGTATCCAGCATTCAAGACCTCGAAGATTCGGATAAAGGGATGCCCGTTCCCTTGAAGGGAGGCGTGGGACTTCCGATGGGCCCCCTTGGAACTATCTATACACGGAATCTTACACCGGATAAAAATACCGGCATCGGCCGATACACAGATGATCAGATTTTCAGAATGATGCGACACGGTATTCGCCCCGATGGCACTGCCTCGTTGCCGTTGATGATGCCCTTTTGGAAAATGGCCGATGATGATATGGTTGCTGTGGTCTCGTACTTACGATCGATGGAGCCAGTCGAACATACTGTGCCCGAAAACCAATGGACGTTTGTTGGCAAAGCTGTTCGATCACTGACTCCGACTTTTAAGCCGATTGAAAACCCGGATGCTCCTGCTATTGCCCCGCCCATATCTCCGCCATCCATCGCTCGTGGCGAGTACCTAGCACGGTATGTTACCAACTGCGTAGGGTGCCACACACCTCGTGACATAACAACCTTTGAAGCTACGGGACCAGAATTTTCGGGCGGAATGGAATTTGAACCATGGCCTGCATTGAACAAGCATTTTAATTTGGATACAGCTCTTTGGCTGCGGACACCGAACATTACTCCCCATCCTAATGGTGTTTTGGCGAAGTACAAAACTCCAGAAGATTTTATTCAGCGGTTCCGGCAAGGAAGGGCTGTTCCTTTTTCTCCTATGGACTGGGGGCCCTTTTCACGAATCACGGATGAAGACCTCACTTCCATCTATATGTTTTTAAACAGCCTGCAGCCCGTAGAGCACGAAGTGGGCGACATCATATTTAAAAAGGAGAGTGAATAAATTGGCGCAATACTTTACCGTGATTGGTACCATCACCCATCACGGTAAAGTTTTCGTTTCCTTTCCTATTGTTTAGGCACGCCTTTATTTCTTCGGAGGCAACTTCTCATTCAGCTTATCAGAATTCAAATACTTATTGAACCAATCAAGATACCGGGTGTAACGGTCTTTTTGGTAGCTCGGCACCACAATACCATGGTACTGGCTTGGGTAAACGACAAACTGTGTAGGCACCCCTAATGACTTCAATGCCTGGTACATCTGCTCACTCCCGGCAGCGGGTACATTAAAATCCTTTTCCCCTACCATATACAGTGTGGGGGTTTTTATTTTCTCGACATTCAAAAATGGATACGACACCTTCATCCACTTATCAAGGTTCTTCCACGGTACACCCAATTCGGTTTCATATTGAATGGTGTATTGATCGGTTCCATACATCGACAACTGTAACGCACTGCCCGCCCCGCTGGCGGCTGCTTTAAAACGCGAGTCGGTAGCGGTAACATAGTCGGTAAGAATACCACCATAACTCCAGCCGCCAATCCCCAATTGGTTAGGATCTGCTTTGCCGGAATTAATAAGATGATCGGTGGCCCCCAATATATCCACCACCTCCTTGTTCCCCCAATCCCCAGCAATAGCTTTGCTGAAGGCAAGCCCACGCCCGTTGCTGCCACGATAATTAACGGTGGCCACGGCATATCCACGGGCTGCTAATAGCTGCGGTATTAAATCAAAGCTAAAATCATCCTGCGAAGTTGGCCCCCCATGAATCCACATAATCGTAGGGAGCTTTTGATTTTTTGGTTTTCCGGCTGGCCAGAAGAGAAAATTTCCAACCGTTGTTCCATCCTTGCTCTTCGAATCAAATGCTTCCACCGAAGCAAGTGTCAGGGATTTTAAAAATTCATCATGCACATGGGTAAGCCTTCTCGGACTTTCATTTTCAATGGCAAAGACTTCGAACGGGGTCATCGGGTCACTGCTCATCGCTACCCAGGCGTTGCCGGTTCCGCGCTGAAGTCCAGTGAACACACGATCGCCAGTTGTAATAACTTTTTTATTCCCGTCCAGGTCAAACGAAGTGACATGACTTCTGCGATCATCTTCTACATTAACCCACACCGATTTGCTGTCGGCAGCCCAGCGGGGTGCAGATACATCGCGGTCGAGGGTTGCATTCAGAATTTTAGGAATTCCACCTTCTGCAGGAATCACAGCAATCTGCGATTGATCATAAATGTCAAATTCTGGCGTTTGCGTTTTCAGATACGCAATCCATTTGCCATCTGGACTCCAACTTGGATTTGTATCGCTGTCGGCCCATGTTGTCAATTGCTTTAGAGGCGCACCTTTCTTTGCTTCCATTGCCCACAAGTCGGTGTTGCCATTGCGATCAGGATCTGCTGTGCGATTGCTCACAAACACAAGCTTCTTACTGTCTGGTGACCACACAGGATTTTGATTATCATAATCTCCGCGAGTGAGGGTATCCAATTTTTTAGTTTCCACATCAAATACATACAGATGATGACGCTTACGCTCGAGGTAGCCTTCCCCATCCGATTTGAAATGATACCGATCAATCAGGATCGGCTTGGCCGTTTTGTCTTTTTTCTCTTCCTCGTCTTTGGATTCCTGATCCTGAATAATCAGAGCGATCTTTTTCGAGTCCGGGCTCCACACATATTCATCAATGCTGTACTTCAGGTCAGTGAGTTTTTCCGCTTCACCACCCCTGCGGTCCATGCGCCAGATTTGTGATTTTTTAGTTTCGTAACGGGAGGAAAGAAATGTCAAATATTTTCCATCGGGTGACCAGCGTGGTTTGCTTTCACCTTCCTTGCTGGCCGTAAGTTTCACGGATTCTTTTCCATCCCAGCTAATCATCCAGATATCGGTATCGGATTTATCTTTCGCTGAATCAGGTGTTGATAGTACGTAGGCTACCCACTTGCCGTCAGGCGACATCTGTGGGTCGCTGATGGATTTGAGTTTATAAACATCGGAGGGGGTGATGGCCCGCTGTGCTTCGGAAGAGAGTGCAACCAGAAGGAATAAAAGAAGAGATAGTTTTTTCATACTGCCAAGATAATGGAAATGAATCTTTGAATGGAGAAAGTCTTCAAGACAATAACAATCCTAATGGCTTTTCTTGACTAAAGATTGATTACTTGTTTTTCGAGACCAATTCTTTTTGATACGAAACAGTTTGTTGCTTTATCAAGTAGTGATGAATGGCCTCCACATCCGCTTCGCTCAGTGAGTTGCTGAAATTGGCCATTCCGTTTTCAGAAAGAATTCCCTTCAGGAGAATATCATTGAACGTCATGTGCTTCGCTTCGGTGAGTTTTGACAAGTCAGGATGTTGCGAAAGATGTTTATCGCCAAAATTTCCATGACAAATAAAGCAGTAGAATTCATACAGGGCCGCCCCCTTCTCCAACAGTTCGGTTTTAATTGCAGTCGTGGGTGGAGTTGGAGTTTCAATTGGTTTTTTCTTTGGCGGCAAGGGAGTTTCGCCCCCGCCTAACTTAAACGTGAGGATACGTCCCTTGTTTTCATATTGAAAGACTACGCCATCGGGTAGATAGGCACTGGTCTCGGCACCCCCATAACCCGCCATCACGGATACGTATTGTTCGCCATCAATCGAGTACGTAGTTGGGGCCGCCATTATGCCCACGCCCGTAAAAATTGACTTTAACTTCGCACCCGTTTTCGCATCATGCACATTTAAATATCCGGTCCGCGTTCCCTGAAAAACAAGTTCCGGTGTTGACATAATGCCACCATCGGGCCCCCCTTCGCTGAATTTCCAAATCGCTTTTTGTTGCACCGGATCATAGGCCAACAAACTTTCCGACCGCAGTGTGTCTTCAGCACTTTTTATCTGATCGGCCACATTCTTTTTGAATTTGAACATATTGGCATAATCGAGGTTGGTGTTATCAACATCGGGCAGCCATTTATAGGTATCAAAACTTTTAAACACCTGCGGCACGGCTCGTTCGGGAATATAAACTAATCCGGTGTTCGGATTGAACGACATCGGTTGCCATACATGACCACCACCGAGGTAAGGCACTACCAGTTTGGGCTCTTTATTATACCATTGACCTTGTTCCGTCAGCACGGGTCGGCCGGTTTCTAAATCCACATGACTGGCCCAATTTACCTTCGTGTACTTATCAGCTGAGATCAGTTCACCCGTTGCACGATCCAAAACATAATAAAATCCATTCTTCGGAGCCATCATCAACACCTTTCGTTCTTTTTTATTGATGTTGAGATCCGCCAACACAATATTTTGTGTAGCCGTGTAATCCCAGATTTCTCCGGGTGTGGTCTGATAGTACCAAACCATTTTTCCGTTGTCGGGATTGAGGGCGATGATGGAGGAGAGAAATAAATTATCGCCACCGGCCGGACTTCTGAACCAGATCGGGTAAGGTGTGGAGTTACCAGTACCGATATAGAGCAAATTCAATTCGCGGTCATACGCAGATTCACCCCATACCGTGCCGCCCATGCCGGTAGGCCAGTGTGAATTTGGATCCCAGGTTTTGGCTGCCATTTCCATCTCTTCATGCTCATAGCCTTTCGAAGGCTCACCGGGCACGATCCAGAAGCGCCATTTTTGTTCACCCGTTTTTAGATCATAAGCCGTTACATATCCTCGCACACCATACTCACCACCAGAGTTTCCAATCATTACAATGTTGCCAGCCACCTGTGGTGGACTGGTGATGGTATAAGCTTTGGTGCGATCCGTGAAAGTATCGATGTTCCAAATCACTTTTCCGGTTTCTGCATCGAGGCATGTTAAATAACCATCGAGTGTACCCACATATACGTGGCCTTCCCACACAGCCACCCCGCGATTCACCACATCGCAGCACGCGCGTCTGCCGTAAGAGGCATCCACATTTGGTTTGTAAGTCCAACGCTCTTTTCCGGTTTTGGCGTCCAACGCATACACGGCACCCCAGGCTCCGGAGGTGTACATGATGCCGTCCACCACAATCGGTGTTGCTTCCAATCCACGCGGCACCGTACCTATGTAGGTGCTGGCATCATACTCCCATGCAAAGCCAAGATCTTTTACATTCTCTTTGGTGATAAGATTTAGCGGAGAATAATGCTGCATCATCTGGTTGCCACCGAGAGTCAGCCAGTCTTTTGAATCCTGATTGGCCAGGCGGTCGTAGTCGATCCAACCTTTTGGCTTTTGCGTTTCACAAGCAGTTGCCAGAATAAGTGCAATGAGTAGGAAGCGCGTAATTTCTTTCATGGGCGTAAAATGGTGGCGAGATACAAGATAGCAATTCGTGCCCCAGGAATCCTTATCCGTAAAAAATACATACTGTAAAAGGAGGTAGGTTAACCGTTCAGAAATTCCGGGTTGCGATAGACTGGGTTGGGATATTTATAAAATCCCGCACCAGACTTTTCACCCAGTTTTCCTACATTGATATACTCCTTCAACAATTTTGCAAAAGCCTGTGAAGCTTCGTCTGGTCTTTCTTTCACTACATGCCAGGCAGTATCAAGACCAATATTGTCAAGTATTCCAAACGGACCGGTGGGCATGTGAAAGTTTACCATCCATGAGCGATCGATGTCTTCGATGCTCGCAATATCTTTCGTTTTCAGTCTGCCGGCTGCACCCAACACAGCCATGAGCATGAAATTGAAGATGTAGCCAGGAGATTCTTTCTTTACAAGCACCGGCACCTGATTCAATTTTCTTCCGAGGCTTTGCAAAAGCGGTATCAATTCCGGATTGGTTCCCGGGTGTGGCATGATGTCAACTACGCGGGCGTAGAATACATCATGAAAGTGGAAAGCACAGAATTTTTCCGGTCGACCGGATAGCGCTGCCAATTGGGACGGTAGCAAATAGGATGTATTGGTGGTAAACAGAGTTTTAGGTGGAGCGAGTTCGCCAATCTGCTTCCAAACCTTCTGTTTGATGGACAATTCTTCGGTTACACTTTCACTTACCAAGTCACAATCAGCGAGGGCGATATTCAAATCCGTAGTGAAATGAATTCTGGAAAGGGCTTGTTCTTGGCTTTCAATGGTGAGCAAGTTGGACTTGACAAGTTGCCGGCCGATTTTCATAAGCACACTTTTTGCGACATCAAGAATCGTTTCGGAGATATCATAAAGCGTAACCTGATATCCTGAAATGGCTGCCTGTAACCCGATTCTGCTGCCCAAGGCACCACTGCCGATGATGGTAATATTTTTTATTTCCATGATAATTCAATCTGAGGTATAGGATACTGTTAAATTTTATCGAGTTCAATCGCTCTTCGCGCATTTGAACCACAGGCCTGAATCACATAGATCAAGGCGGCAAATCGTGGGTCTTTGGTAAGGCCTTGTTTGAACCGGTAGTATATCTGCTGACAAATTACGGCCACCTTAAACGCACCAAAAGCATAATAGAAGACCATGTTGCCCACGGGCAGCTTGGATTTTTGTTCGTAATAAGTAACTACTTCGCTCCGGGTAAAATTTCCCCGCATCCAGGTGAGGTTAAAGGGACGTAACGCGTTTGAATCATTCTCTTCCGCCCAATAGGCAAGGGTGGTTCCTAAGTCCATGAGCGGGTCGCCTACCGTGGCCATCTCCCAATCCAGAATGGCTATAATTTCCGATAGGTTGTGTGGATTGAGTACGAGGTTATCATATTTATAGTCGTTGTGAAGAAAAGCTGTTCGCGAGGAGACAGGAATATTTTTCTTCATCCACTCCGCCACTTCTCTCATGGAGGCGATGTCATCGGTTTGCGAGCGATCATATCGCGTAATCCACCCTTCCACCTGGCGCTGTACATACCCTTCCGGTTTGCCGAGCGTATCCAAACCGGTGGAACGAATATCCAGTTGATGAAGTCGTACAAGCTGATCGATGGTGGCTTTGGATAAGGCGTGAAAAGCATCGTCATTCATGATCACCTCTTTTGGCAGTTTGTTCCGAAGAATAACGCCTTGCACACGGTTCATCAGGTAGAACTTAGCGCCCATCACATGTTCATCTAAGCACAGGTGAATAGCTTCAGGCACTTTTGTAAAACCCGCAGCCTGTAATTTGGAAAGAACGGTAAACTCGCGTTCCATGTCATGCGCAGATTTTATGTTGGCGCCAAACGGAGGTCTTCGCAACACATATTCATTGGCTCCGGCCCGAATCAGGTACGTAAGATTGGAATAGCCGCCAGGAAACTGCTGGATGATCATTTCTTGCTCAAAGCCCGGCACCTTATCACGTAAGTAATCCTGTAATTTCCGGACATCCAGTTCTTCTCCGGAACGCGTGGTAGTGGGTTGATCGAGCATCAGGGGAGGTATCGTTTCAAAATACTTTTCGCCAGCGATGACTTATGTACTTCATCGGGGCCATCGTAAATGCGGGCAGCCCGTTCGTGCCGGTACCAGAAGGAGAGCAACGTATCATCGGTTACACCCAATCCGCCATGCACTTGAATAGCGCGATCGATTACCTTCATCAGCACCTCGGCTACAAAAAACTTGATGGCCGAGATTTCGTCTTTAGCGGCCTTGGCTCCTTCGCGATCAATGGTGTTTGCGGCATTCAGCACCAGCAACCGTGCAGCATTAATTTCCGCTCGGCTTTCAGCAATCCAGAACTGGATCGCCTGTTGCTGTGCCAGCACTTTTCCTTCCTTTATTTGTCGCGCTACCGCGCGCTTACACATCATGTCAAAGGCACGCTCGCAGATGCCAATCCACCGCATGCAGTGGTGAATTCGCCCAGGGCCCAATCGCGCCTGCGCCAGGGCAAAGCCCTTTCCCGCTTCCCCGATTAAATTGGAAACGGGCACTTTACAATTCGTAAACTGAACTTCACCATGGCTCAGGTAATCCTCTCCTGCATCGCCCATGATGGGTATGTTCCGTAATAGTCTATAACCGGGGTTATCCAGGGGCACTAAAATCATACTGGCACGCAGGTATGGATTTTCATTCGCAGGATCAGTAAGGGCCATTACAATGGTAAAAGCAGCGCCATCGGCAGCGGTAGTAAACCACTTATGGCCGTTGATAATGAACTGATTCCCTTCGCGCACCGCAGTCGTTGCCATTTCAACCGGATTAGAACCGGCAAACTCCGGTTCGGTCATGGCGAAGCAAGATCGGATTTCACCGTGCATCAACGGCTTCAAGTATTTTTCTTTTAATTCCGCGGAAGCGAACTGACGCATTAGCTCCATGTTGCCAATATCAGGCGCATGGCAATTAAAAATAAAATGACCCAGCGGAGATGTACCTAGCACTTCGCTGATGTGTGCAAATTCGGAGAGGGATAATCCCAAACCACCGTCCTGCTGCGGAAGATGTGGGGCCCACAGCTTTTGCTCTTTCGCCTTTGCCCGAAGCGAAGTCAGAAATGGAAGCGATTGACGAAATGGGTTTGTCAGAATATTCAATTCGAATGGATACACTTCCGTCTCCAAAAACTTTTTATAGACGGGTATCAGGGATTTGACTTTATCTGTTTGGGAAAGGTGCATAGCAATCAAATTGTGAAACCACCATCGGCTGTAAAAACCGCTCCTGTAGAATAGCCGGAGGCATCGGATGCCAGGTACAACGCCAGGGCCGCGATTTCCTCCGGTGTACCCACCCGTTTAATAGGCAATGATTTCATCATCACATTCATGATCTTGTCGTTGCTCCACAACGCTTCGCTGAATTTGGTTTTTATCAACCCCGGACAAATTACGTTAGCCCGAATGTTATCATCACCCCATTCTTTTGCCAGTACTTTGGTGAGGGAGATGAGCGCAGCTTTACTTACACTGTAAAGTCCCAATCCGTGCTCGGGGCGTAAGCCGCCTACCGAACTGATGTTAATGATCGATCCTGATTTTTTTTCTTTCAATAGGGGATAAACTTGTTTCGCCAGTTCAAAAGGCCCTTTTACATTCACATTCATGATTTTATCGAATGCATCTTCGGTGGTGTTGACGACCGGACCAAAAACCGGATTGGTAGCAGCGTTGTTGACCACAATATCGATCGTTTTATAAATCGCAAGGGATTGATTGACAAGATTGGTAATGTCCGTTACATTGCCCATGTGACAGGCGATGGCGGTAGCTTGCCCACCCTCGTTACGAATGGCTTGCGCTACCGGCTCCACAGCTTCCATCTTGCGACTGGAAACAACCACGCTAGCGCCAGAGGCTGCGTAGATCCTGGCAATGGCTTCACCAATACCTTTACTGGCACCCGTTATCAAAGCAACTTTCCCGGATAAGTCAAATGGATTCTTCATGAATTGTAAAATCGTTCTAAATAATTTGTGCGATTCAACAAGTTATGGAATCATTTTGATAATTCGGGGCGTTTCAAATCCTTTGGCCCCTCATTTGCGTATAATTGGCTTTCGAATTTTGTAATTTTATCGTTCCAAACAATTTCTTATGAAAGTCAAACAATTTCTAACCTTGGTGGCAGCACTTTCTGTTGTCGCGTTGGTATCAGAAGCTCAGGTCTTGAACCGCCTGAAGCAAAAGGTGGAAAACAAAACGGAGCAAAAAGCCGGTGAAGAGATTGACAAGCTTTTCAATGGCAAGAAAAAGGATCAGCCGGGTCAACCCGGACAAGGGGGTGCCGGAGGAGCGGGTGGACAGGGAGGTTCCGGAGGCTCGGGCTCTGGCGGAAACAATCCCTCCAATCAAGGCGGTGCCGGGTTGATTTCAACACCTCCGGATGTAAAACAAAATCTGGCCGATGCCGAAGTGGCCTACAAAAAAAGCAGTTATGGAGAGGCGCGCTACTCGGTGCAGCAAGCCATGCTTGGCGTGGAGATGGAGATCGGCAATCAAATTCTGAAATCATTACCAGAATCAGTCAGTGGCTTAAATAAGGAGGCAGAATCTGACCAGGTTACCAGCACCGGTTGGGGGTGGGCCGGGCTTACAATTCACCGTGAATATTCAGATACCAAGGATAAGCAGTTTTCGGTTACCATCGCTAATAACTCAGCCTGGATGGCCGGAGTAAATGCTTATCTGGCCGGAGGGTACGCACAACAAACCAATGGCGAGCAAAACTGGAAGCAAACCAAGCTGAAAGGCTACCGGGCAATTATTGAATTCAATGAGGGCAGTGGTTATAAATTAAGTGTGCCTATTGGCCAATCGAGCATCATCGTTTTTGAAGGAATCAATTTTGCTACGGAACCGGATATGATGAAGGCCGCGGAAACATTCAACCTCGATGAAATTAAAAAGGAGTTAGGAGAGCAGTAAGACCGTTAAACACGAATTCATGAAAAAAATTACACTTACCATAATGGTCTTGATTGCAGCAGGCGCTGCCTGGGCTCAGGACTTTGATAAAAATTTAGCATCTGCACGTTCCACGTATTCTGCCGGAGATTTGCAGGACGCCCGGTTTGCTATGGAGCAAATGTTACGCGACCTGGATGTTGCTATCGGAAAGGAGATTCTGAAGTTATTGCCCACCAAAATCGGCACCTTGGCGGTGAATGAAAAGGAAGATAACCTTTCGGGAACCGGGGCGTATGTTGGATTATATGTAAATCGCAGCTATGGGGCTGATCCCAAACGTGCTTCTATCGAAATCATCAATAATTCTCCCCTGATCAATTCCCTGAACGCAATTTTGAATACACCGATTCTCGGAGGCATGATGCAGGATGAGAATCAAAAAACAATAAAAGTTCAGGGATACAAATCGATATTAACAAAGCAGGTGAATACGGAGACAGGTAAAACCAATTATGAACTTCAGATTCCGATGAACAATACATTGGTGACGTTGCGAATCGATGACACCAGTGAAGGAGAGATTTCCGCTGCGGCCAATACAATACCTTTAGCTAAAATTGTAGCAATTGCCCAATAACGATTAAGCCTGGGATCATAAAAGGCCGATACACTCGGCCTTTTTTGTTTTCTATGACCTCGATCATAAGTAGGTTCAGCACCATCCGGTAGGTTTGTAGAAAACAAAACGGCATGAATACAATAGAAGATTATCAAATCGATTTCACAACAGCCACCATGGTTGACGTAGTCTTACTTTTTCCCAATGCAATTCACGTGCTCGATCAAAATGACCTTGACTATTGTTGTCAGGGAAAGCATTCCTTTTATGAAGCATGCCTGAATGCCGGATTACAACCCGAGACGATATGGAGTGAGATGCAACTGGCGAACCAAACTCCAGTGATTCACCGGATGAAATTTGAAAACTGGAATGCCCAACTGTTGATCGATTTTATTTTACAGCATCATCACGCATATGTTCGTGAAGCCATACCACGCCTGCAGGAATTGATCGATAAAGTTTGTGAAGTACATGGCACCGATAGTCCTTACCTCCTGGAAATTCGGGATACATTTTTTGAATTAGCCGAGGAGTTGTTGAATCATCTCCCAAAAGAGGAAGAGATATTATTCCCTGCCATTCGTAAAATTCTGGCAACCGGTGATTCCAGTGTCTCAACATTTGTTCAAGCACCTGTCCGAGTGATGGAGCACGAGCATGATCAGGCCGGTGTATTGGTAAAGAAGTTGCGCGCTCTCACCAATCACTATACACCACCCGCTACTGCATGCCCTACGTTTCAAATGACTTATAAACTCCTGCAGGAATTTGATCAGGATTTGATCCAGCACATTCATCTGGAAAACAACTTACTTTTCCCTAAGGTGAAGGGTTAATGTACTTTTTTAAACACCACCCGCTGCAGGTTGTCGCTTGAATAAGTGATGACATCCGGGTGGGTGCTCGATTCCTTTTTTCCGGAAGTCACCTCAAAGACGAGGGCTCCTTTCAACAATTCGTAACTGGATGTGAGGAACACACCCTGAGTTTCAAATACACTATAGAGTTTATTTCCAAATAGATAATCGGTGAGCTCCAGTCCCCCGCCCTCGTCCGTGATGTATTTGTTTTTAGTTGGATCAGGCAATCGCAGCACATAATCCTTTACCATAGGTTGTTT
Source organism: uncultured Ohtaekwangia sp. (assembly GCA_964488465.1). Lineage (GTDB taxonomy): Bacteria > Bacteroidota > Bacteroidia > Cytophagales > Cyclobacteriaceae > ELB16-189. The sequence continues at coordinate 220,806 of CAZAUN010000003.1, forward strand.
TGTAGATCGATATTCGGTCTTCCAGGTCCAGGCAAGCGAGTCCAGTTTGTTTACGGTTAGCCGCACGGGTACACTGTCTCGAACCACTCCTTTATTATACAGATACATCATTCCTTCCCAGGTGCCCAGGCATCGATCGCCAAAATATTGTGCTGGTGCGTTTGAAAATAACGCAATCAATACCATCAACAGTAAAGTCCTTTTGTACATATCAGCAAAATAGCAATAAACCGATTTTTACCGTATAGGCAGAATCAAACTATTTGAGTATTTTCATCATCCGTTAACATTATCAACCTGTTGTTATGAAAAAACTAATCATTATCGTAGTCGTCCTGTTTGTTTGGATTTCGGCTCAGGCCCAAAGCGGGCTGGTTAACCTGTCGAATGTAGACATCCCGTATCAAAAGTATGTATTGGATAACGGATTGACGTTAATCGTACATGAAGATCACAAGGCTCCTATCGTATCCGTTAATATCTGGTATCATGTGGGTTCAAAAAATGAAAAGCCCGGCAAAAGTGGATTTGCACACTTATTTGAACATCTCATGTTTAATGGTAGCGAACACTTCAACACTGATTATTTCAAAGCGCTTGAAAGCATAGGCGCCACCGACCTGAATGGTACTACCAACACCGATCGTACCAATTATTTTCAAAACGTTCCGCTCTCAGCCTTCGACCAGGTCTTATGGCTAGAGTCCGATCGCATGGGTCATTTATTGGGTGTTGTGGATCAGGCCCGTTTGGATGAACAACGCGGTGTTGTTCAGAATGAAAAGCGCCAGGGTGAAAATCAACCCTATGGTCGCGAATGGGAAATGGCAACCAAGGCCAGTTACCCGGCAGGCCATCCCTATTCCTGGACAGTGATTGGCTCAATGGAAGATTTGAATGCAGCTTCACTGGAAGATGTGAAGGAATGGTTTAAGACATACTACGGTCCGGCCAATGCCACGTTGGTAATCGCTGGCGATGTAAAACCTACCGAGGTATTGGAAAAAGTAAAGCGGTATTTTGGAAATATTCCCTCCGGCCCCACCCTTGCACGGCACACCGTTAATATTGCCAAGCGATATGAGGATACCCGGCAACATTATGAGGACCGGGTTACCGAACCCAGAGTAAGCATGATGTGGAATGTGCCACAATGGGGAACACAGGAAGGCATGCATCTTTCGCTGGCATCTTCGCTGCTAACCAGTGGCAAGAGTTCGAGGCTCTACAAGAAATTGGTGTATGAGGATCAGACGGCCAGTTATGTGTTTTCGTATGTCGATAAGCAGGAGATCAGTGGAAACTTTTACCTCGGCATTGGAGTGAAGCCGGAGGTGGACTATGCAAAAGTGGAAGCGACCGCCAATGAAGTGCTGAAGGAATTTCTTGATAAAGGAGTTACTGAGCAGGAACTGCAACGTGTAAAGTCGCAGTACTTTGCCAACTTCATAAAAGGCATGGAGCGGATTGGAGGTTTTGGCGGGAAATCCGACATCCTGGCCGAATCACAAGTTTATGGTGGCTCACCCGATTACTATAAGAAAGAGCTGCAATGGGTACTCTCAGCCACAACAGCGGATATTCAACAGGCTGCGAAGAAATGGCTCTCCTCTGGGAAGCACACCATCATCTGTACGCCTTTCCCTAATTATCATGTGAGTGGGAGTGATGCTGACCGCAGCAAGTTGCCTGCGCTCACCAACCAGCCACCCTCTACCTTCCCGGATATTCAAAAGGCAACCCTGAAGAATGGACTTAAAATTGTTTTGGCGCAACGCAAAGGCGTGCCTACCGTTTCGGCCGAAATGATTTTTGATGCCGGTTATGCTTCCGATCAGTTTGCCAAGACCGGAACGGCCAACCTCGCTCTTAATTTAATGGATGAGGGAACCCAGAGTATGAATGCATTACAGATCAGCGATAAGCTGCAAACCATTGGCACCTCCATCTATACCTATTCTGATCTGGATGCTTCGTATGTGAATATGGAAACACTAAAGGCCTCGTTGGATGAATCAATGGATGTATTTGCCGATGTTGTTCTTAATCCAGCGTTTCCGCAAAATGAATTTTCCCGCTTGCAGCAGGAACAGATCAATGATATCAAGCGTGAACGTACCGATCCATTTTCCATGGTGCTTCGTGTGTTCCCTAAGTTTTTATATGGTGAGGGGCACGCGTACAGCCAACCGTTTACTGGTTCCGGTTATGAGGAAACGGTTAGCAAGATTACCCGCGAGGACATTCTGAAATATTATACCACCTGGATTAAACCCAACAACGCTACTTTAATTGTGGTGGGTGATATTGAGATGAAAGACCTGGTTGCCAAAGCGGAGAAGAGGTTCGGTCAATGGAAGCCAGGCGAAGTTCCGAAAAAGAACCTGACCCCCATTGCGTCCAAATCCACGAACAAACTCTATCTGTTGGATCGCCCGGAGTCGGAACAATCGGTGATCATTGCCGGATATTTGATTGAGCCCTACGGAAAATTACCGGAAATAGCACGACAAGCATTCGTGAATGTATTTGGCGGGGATTTCATTTCGCGCATCAATATGAATTTACGCGAAGACAAGCATTGGTCGTACGGAGCGGGCACCTTCCTGCCAGGGGCGAAGGGACAACGACCCTTTATTGCCTATGCTCCTGTTCAAACGGATAAATCCAGCGAATCCATGCAAGAGCTGTCAAAGGAGTTTAAGGCCATTGTGGGTGATAAGCCGGTTACCCAGGAAGAGTTTGATCGCAATAAAAACAATACAATCATGGGGTTGCCGGGTCAGTACGAAACGAATGGAGCGGTACGCCAATCCCTTAGCACGATGAGCAAATATTCCCTGCCCGATGATTACTTCAAGACCTACGAAAGTAAAGTGCGTGCTCTTGGGTTGGAGGATGTTCGTAAAGTGGGGAAGCAGATTGTTGACCCCGGTAAGTTGAATTGGTTTGTTGTGGGCGATAAAGAAAAAATTCTGGACAACCTGAAGAAATTGGGATTTGATGAAATTATCCTGATCGATGCCGATGGCAATCCGTTGCAGCCAACAGAAACACAGATCAAGAAGAAGAATTAATTGCAGCGAAAAGTAATTTGGGAAGATCGTCTCATCAAACGAGACGATCTTTCTTATTTACCAGGAAGTAAAACCATGATAAGGCACATCGTATTCCTCGGGGTGATCGTACTGAGTTGTACATCACAACCACCACCCGAATCCCGGGCAGTTGATGCCACAGAAGCCGCTCGTGAATTAATCAAACGCGTTGGCAAGTGTGCGTTGATTACGTTGGATGAATCCGGGCAACCGCAAGTTCGCACGATGGACCCCTTTGAGCCGGAGCAGGACTTCACCGTTTGGTTGGCTACCAATCCGAAAAGCCGCAAGGTGTATCAGATTGAAAATAACCCAGCGGTAACCTTGTATTATGCTGATGGCGACAACGGTTATGTCTCCCTTTACGGTTCCGCAGAGTTGGTCAATAATCAAGCTGAAAAGGACATCCGTTGGAAGCAAGGCTGGGAACAATTCTACCCTAATCGGAAAGAAGGGTATCTGCTGATTAAAGTAAAGCCTTCGCGACTCGAAATCATCGATTATAAATCGGGCATACGTGGGGACTCGATCACGTGGCAACCTGAGGTTATTCTGTTTAAGGATTAGCTTTTCGGAATTATTGACGGGAGGTTTTGCCAACTAAACGGAAGACTGCATCTTTAAGCAATGAATCGACTTCGATTTTTTTTAGGCCTGACTTTGTTGACCAGTATTTCAATGAGTTGCTCCCGTTCGGCATCTACCCGGCAGATGGCGGAAGTACTCCAGCAAATTCATCAGCAGAATCAGGTGCGTGATAATTTTTTTGCCCCCGAGGCCAAGGTCCGCTATTATGATTCCCTCGTATTGGCGGCAACATCAGAACAACAGAAAATCACCAATCACTATTTCAAAGGATATTTCCTGTTACAAACCGGGGAGGTAGAGCAGGCCATTGAGATCTATAAAGATTTGTTAACAAGGATGAATCCGGATGAAAAGGAAGCGTATCGTTTGGTTAATCTGTATTTGGGCGTTGCCTACCTCCGCCTGGGCGAGCAGGTGAATTGTGTATCCAACAAAACTTCCGAGTCCTGTATCTTTCCGATAGCGGGTACGGGAATTCATCTTGAAAATTCAGGTTCACAAAATGCCATTCGTCATTTTGAAGCAGCCCTTCGACTTGATTCGAGTGATTTGGAAGCCCGCTGGTTGCTGAACATTGCTTATATGACCCTGGGTGAGTATCCGGATCAAGTGCCCGCTGAATTGTTGATTCCCGGACTGGATGCAGCCAGTGAAAAGCAGGTGAATCCATTTCAGGAAATTTCCGGAGTATTGGGATTAACCCTTCGTGACATGTCCGGAGGAGTGATTGTTGATGACTTCAATCAGGATGGAACGCTCGATATTGTGACATCCACCTGGGGGTTGGATGAACCCATGAAGTTCTGGATAAACAAAGGCGATGGTACCTTCGAAAATGCGTCTGAAAAATCAAACCTGGGTTTGTTGACGGGCGGGTTGAACATGATGCAAACCGACTACAACAATGATGGCTTGCTTGATATTTTTGTATTACGAGGAGGTTGGATGTCGCGTTACGGACGGCAGCCCAACTCTTTGCTGCGAAACAATGGGGATGGCACCTTTTCAGATGTAACGTTTGAGAGTGGAATGGTTTCCTACATCCCAACCCAAACAGCAACCTGGAACGATTTTAATAATGATGGTTGGTTGGATGTTTTTATTGGCAATGAAACCAACCAGGATGTTTACCCATGTGAGCTATACATCAATCAAAAGGATGGAACCTTCCTGAATTTGGCCAATGAAACCGGGGCTGGAATTATCGATTATGTAAAAGGGGTATCCTCTGGAGATTTCAACAACGATGGCTGGCAGGACATCTTTATCTCAACCATGAATCGGAAGAGTTACTTGCTGAAAAATAATGGAATGCAAAATGGAAAGCTCTTCTTTGAGGATCTAACAGCAGAAGCCGGGTTAGGCCAGGTTATCAGCAAGACCTTTCCAACTTGGTTTTGGGATTACAATAATGATGGCATGCTGGATATTTTTCTGTGTGGCTATGAATTTGAAAAATCATTGGGATACTATGAAGCCGCTGAAAAATTAGGTCAGCCCATGCGCGAAGAATTACAGATGAAGTTGTTCAAGAACAATGGAGACGGCACGTTTACCAATGTGGCCGGTGAGGTTGGGTTGAACCGGGTGGTGAATGCGATGGGTTCGAACTTTGGCGATTTCGATTACGATGGCAACCTGGATTTTTATTTGGGGACCGGAAATCCGGACACGAAGTCAATTATCCCCAACCGCCTATTTAAAAATGAAAATGGGATGTTTTATGATGTTACGGCTGCCGCCCGGGTTGGTCATCTGCAAAAAGGGCATGGTGTGGCATTTGCTGATCTTGATTACGATGGCGATCAGGATATTTTTGCGCAGGTAGGTGGATCATTTAAAGGAGAGAGTTTTCAGAATTCATTTTATCTCAATCCCGGCCAGGGTGGAAATAATTGGATTGGAATTCGCCTTGAGGGAGTGAAGTCGAATAAACTTGGAGTAGGAAGTCGAATCAAAGTCACTGTTACCGAAGATGGGAAGGAGCGAGTTATCCATCGCGATTTAAATTCCGGTGGAAGTTTTGGTGCTTCACCGTTAATGGCGCAAATTGGAATAGGCAAGGCAACAAAGATCGATCGCATCCAAATAACATGGGCGGGCAGTAACACCCTCCAAACGTTTACTGAGGTATCGCCCAATCAATTCATCAAAATTCAGGAGGATAATCCGGAAATAATTTCCCTTCCTTACAAGCGTATTTCTTTCATTAAAGAGCCAAATCTCAACCCTTAAAAACACACTACGGCTTCGCTAAACTTTCATTAACTTGTAAGACTAAAACCTTACGCCCATGAAAGCCACTCCCTCCACCGATTCCTCCTCCATCATCCGCAAAGTTGACAGACGAACGTTTTTAAAAACTACGGGTCTTACTGCTTCGGGATTGGTGTTGGGCCTTCAATGGGCCTGCTCTCCGGCAAAATCAACAGCCGTCTTTTCACCCAATGTTTATCTAACCATTAACGGGGATGGTTCCATCATTATCGTTGCGCATCGCCAGGAGATGGGCACTGGTATTCGAACCAACCTGCCGCTGGTATTGGCCGATGAATTAGAGGCAGATTGGACCCGTGTGCAATTGGTGCAGGCCGTTGGCGATGAGAAAAAGTACGGTAATCAAAACACCGATGGCTCTTTTTCGGTGCGCATGTTTTTTGAACCCATGCGAAAAGCCGGAGCTTCGGCCCGAATGATGTTGGAGCAGGCAGCCGCCAATGAGTGGGGTGTTCCTGTAAGTGAATGCAAAGCGTCCAACCACGAAGTAGTTCATAGTTCCGGCAAGAAGATAGGGTATGGCGAATTAGCCGAGGCTGCGGCTAAACTTACTGCACCAGCAGAGGATCAGGTTGTTCTTAAAAATAAATCCGATTGGAGATACATTGGTAAACACACGAATCTGTATGATGTGCCGGATATTATAAAAGGCACAGCAGTTTACGGATTGGATGTTGTTAAGCCTGGTATGAAACATGGGGTTATCATGCGGTGCCCGGTGGCAGGAGGAAAGGTGAAAAGTTATTCGGATACAGAAGCACTGAAAGTAGTCGGTGTCGTCAAGATTTTTGAACTACCTGCTTCCGGATTTCCGGCCGACTTTGATAAGCCACAAGGAGGCATTGTGATTGTAGCGGATACAACCTGGGCGGCCATAACGGCCCGCAAAGCCTTGCAGGTGGAATGGGACTTTGGGGTGAATGCCACGTATGATTCGGATGCCTATTTGAATGAATTAAAAGAGAAGGTAAAGAACAAAGGCAATGCCCGCAGAACGAATGGATCCATTGAACAGGCGCTGAAGTCGGCTGCCAGTGTATTGGATGCAACCTATGTTACCCAACATCTCTCGCATGCTCCCATGGAAGTACCCAATGCTACGGCTGTATTTCAAGATGGAAAGTGTGAGCTGTGGGCACCGGTGCAGTCTCCGCAGTGGATCCGCGACAGTGTGGCAAAAGCGTTGGAACTGGATGCAGCCAATGTTACAGTGAATGTAACGTTGCTGGGCGGTGCATTTGGTCGAAAATCGAAACCGGATTTTGCTGTGGAGGCGGCCCTGGTTGCCAAAGAGATGCCGGGCACACCCGTAAAAGTTACCTGGACACGCGAAGATGACCTCACGCATGATTTCTTTCATGCCTGCAGTGTGCAACGCATTCAGGTAGCATTTGATAAATCAAAATATGTAACGGGTTGGAGTCATCGCAGTGCGTTTCCACCGATTGGAGGCACAACCAATACCAATGAGATACAACCCAGTGACGGAGAACTGGGTTTAGGAGCCATTGATATTCCTTTTAATATTCCCAACGTTTCCGTAGAGGCCATTGTTTCCCCGGCCCGCACCCGCATTGGTTGGTTACGCTCGGTCAGCAATATTCAACATGCCTTTGCCGTTGGCAGTATGATCGATGAAATCGCAGCCTACCGAAAGATAGATCCGGTAAAAAACCTGCTGGAGTTACTGGGCCCGGACCGCATGATTCCCCTCGACCAATACATCAAAGGGTTTGAAAACTATGGTGAACCATTGGACAAATTTCCTGCTGACACATCACGCCTGCGCAAAGTAATTGAACTGGTGGCCGAGAAATCAGGCTGGGGCAAATCCCTACCCAAAGGACATGGAATGGGTATCTGTGCACACAAAAGTTTTCTCACCTATGTGGCCTGTGTTGTGCATGTTGCCATTGATGAGAACGGGGTGTTAAGCATACCCGAAGCGCATTATGCTGTGGATTGCGGGCAGGTTGTGAATCGCAATTCAGTCATTCAGCAATTTGAAGGCGGGTTTATATTTTCATTAAGCGGAGCATTAAAAGGAAGCATCTCCTTCAAAGAGGGCCGCAGTGTTCAAACCAATTTTGATACGTACCCGGTAGCGCGGTATTCTGATGCTCCAACAGAAACCCATGTGCATTTGGTGGAAAGTGACATCCGACCAACAGGGGTAGGTGAACCTCCGGTGCCACCCGTAGCACCTGCTCTGGCAAACGCAATTTTTGCCGCAACCGGCAAGCGCTATCGCGAGTACCCGATTAAGTTGGGGTAATCGATTAACGATATTTCGTCACGAAGGTCTTTGAGGCCTACTTGTCGCGCTTGTCAATGGGCGGTGGGCCGTCCGGGATCAAGCCTTTGTAAACCGTATCTCCTTTGCGTTGTTTGTACTCCGCTTTTACCGCTTCGAGTTTCTTTGGGTCTTCATACAAATCCACCATCGTCATGGCCAGGGTTTTGGATGCATGAAGCATTCCCTTATGACCGATGGACATACCGCCACAAGCAACCACTGCCCAGGAGTGCCAGGGAGTTCCTATTGGCGCAGTTGCAACGCTTAACCGAATTGTTGGCACCACCCAACTAACATCGCCTACATCCGTAGAGCCACCGCCCGCATTGGGATTAGTTTCTTCAAGGGGTTCCACTTTTGTATGCAAACCTACTTGGGGTTTACCGGTACTCTCCTGAATTTTTTTGGCAAAGTTTACTTCTTCATCCGTGTAGGAAAGAGGTCCAAGCAATGTTAAATTTTTTGTAAGCAGGTCAGCTCCGGTACGATTCACCAACACTTCATAAATTCCGGATACCAACGATACTTTGTGATTTACATTGGCCATAATCGCTGCGCCTTCCGCCATCTTTTGCACACGGGCATATACTTCCTCAAGCCCTTCCCGTTTCGTGTCGCGTACGCGCACCCATAAGCGTGAATAGTCCGGTACAACATTTACTACCTGACCACCATCCTGAATATGATAATGAATGCGAACACTGGGTTTGATGTGTTCACGATAGTAATTAATGCCGGTCGTGTAAAGTTCCAACGCATCCGAGGCACTTCGTCCATTCCACGGATCGGCCGATGCATGAGCCGCCTGACCGTTGAATTCTACAACAAAGTCCACCAGAGCGAGTCCGGTTTGCACGGCTGCTTTGGTTTCTGCACTGGGGTGCCAATCCATCACCACATCCACACCGTTAAATAGTCCGGCCCGAATCATCCACAGCTTGCCAAAGAATTTTTCTTCGGCCGGAGTTCCGAAAAACTTGATGGTGCCTTTCAGTTTACCTTGTTCGATCATCTCTTTTATGGAGATGGCTGCGCCTAAGCTGGCCGTACCAAAGAGATTGTGTCCACAGCCATGACCGGGCTCGCCCTCATGTAACGGACTTTTGGTAGGCACTTTATTTTGCGATAAGCCGGGCAAGGCATCGAACTCCCCCAATATTCCGATCACCGGGCTGCCACTTCCGTAGGTTGCCACAAAAGCAGTTGGCATTTCCGCTACACCTCGTTCCACAGTAAAGCCATTGGCTTCGGCATAATCAGCGAGCAACTTCGATGATTGCACTTCATTGAAGGCAGTTTCTTCGGCCGCCCAGATTTTATCGCTGATGTTGGTCATTTCCGCAGCGTGCGAATCAATGGATTGAATGACGGATTTTTTACCGGCACTCATGACCGGAGCTTGCGGTTTTTTTTGCGCAAGGGAAGTCATTACCAGTACAAGTGAGCAGAAAATGGAAAAAATGAATTTCATAAAGGAGTATAGATTAGGTTAAAACAACGAAGTCTTTTCAGTTGACACAACCCCTGCTGGCATAAAGTAGGCAGTGCCTTGCAGCGATCCTTTTACCAGTTGGTGCATGCCTTCAATGGTTTCGGGTGTGTATTGACTTTTGTGGCAATGCCAGGAGGCAAGCGCTTTTTCATAATCTGAATCGGAGACAGAAATTTTTACCGGCAGGTAGGATTTGTCAATCGTGGCGAGTTGCATCGGGCTATCGGCCGGCAGATTGCCGGTAGGGATTGCGCTGTAATACAGCTGCACTGGCTTCGCCCATTTTTGTGTATGAAATACATCAGTAACAATGGCGTGCACCAACCTATGGTCATGATGGCCGGTCCAGCCCGAAGCATCCCACGTGATGACCACATCGGGTTTCAGTGTGGTGAAAAGTTCTTTCACCTTCTCGCGCATCGTGTTGAGTTGGTCATGTACAGGACCAAACCCTTCGGTCATCTTAAGTTGATCGTGCAATCCAAATAGAATAGGAGGTTGGATGCCCAGTTTTTCGGCTGCGCACTTCGCTTCTTCAGCCCGCACCGCGGCCAGGCTATCTCCGGCAGGAATTTTTGCGTGCTCGGTAACACCATACCGGCCATCGGTAGCAATGGCCAGGTAAACGGTAACTCCTTCGGCCGCATATTTGGCCAGAACGGGACTTACAGTGGCTTCATCATCGGGGTGAGCAAAGATGGCAAGGAGGGTGCGGGCGGAGGAATCAGGAACATGTTGTGGAGAAGCACAACTGGCAAGGAATGCCAGAAGGACATAGCAAATAATTCTCATGGCCAATCGGTTCGGAATGCCCGAATATATTGATTTGCATAAACAATCCCGAAGCTAAGCTGGATGAGTTGCTTAATAAGAGTGTGAAGGGAATGTAACAGAAGGTCCGGTCAGTTTCTTTGTTTTAAAACCAAAGTGTAATATTGGATATTAGTAAGGTAGATTTATTTACTGCTTCGTTACTGCGCAAATACATTTCCTTATCTGACCAAAAAGTTCGTCCTTCAAAGCGAACCAGTATATTCTCAGCAACTTTCAGGTTAAAGCCAATGGAACTGCTGTAGCTGGAAAAGCCCTGAACACCGGTTATTGGAGTCAGGTGCACCTGATCGGGATCATCAAAGTATTCGATGCGACCGGTAATAGACGCGCGTTCTGCAAAATTGAACCGGCCAATCAGGTTAGCCTGCCACCAGGTGGCGCTGGCAAGTTCATCGCGTTGTTGTACACCAACGTACACGCAACCTGTTGCGCTCCATTTATCCTTGCTGTAAATAAAGAATACGTCCGAAAAGTACCGGGTTTCGAAAGCCGGATTCACCTGTGAAGACTCATCCCCGATGTACGTATTCCAGTTGATCAACCAATGATCGTTCGGCCTATACTCCAATTGTGTACCAATGGATTTGCCACTGTTTACATCCTGAATCTGCTGCCAGCCATTCAGCAAGTAAAGATAGGCGCTCATCTTGTCGGTAAGGGGAACTGAAAGTTTTACTCCCGACAAATAATAGGGCACGTACTCCGGAGCGAAAGAGCGTGTGTACGTAAGGTGATCTTTGGATATGGCGCTCTCATTGGTGTAAGGAGATCCAAACACACCCCCATCAATCCAGATGTTCTTGTCTTTAAACAAGCGTATACCGGCACTGGCCTCGACAATATTTTTTAGGGTACCAGGTTCAGTTGCATAATTGGCATTGATATATGATCCAAAGCCAGGGACAAAACGCGCCCGCAGCCGCGAGGAGGAGTATTTAACATCAATATAGGCCAGATTAATTGTGATTTCGTTGTGCCGACTCATCGAGACAAAGTAGGGCCGGTTGCCATCCGCTGGTTTAGTAAAATCATACCCCCAGTAAACATCAAGGTATCCTTCTACTCGAACTTTACCCTCGAAATTAAAATCGGTAGTATCCAGTGTAGCTGTATTGATTACTTGCGAATACCCGAACCCAGGAAAAAGCAGGGACAGGAGAAAGAATATTTTTTTCATCAGAGGTAAGTTTATTCTGGCGATGGTTTATTCGACATTCTACAGAAACAGCACAACAATACAGTTTAAGAGAAAGTAAGGCAGCACCCGCTTTCCAGGAAGGTTATCTCCTTGATTTCCGAATGCGCGATGATTTCCCCTACGGAAGAACCAGAACAATCCCACCCAAGCGTGGCGGAATCCCCGGGGCTTACCAGGTGCCATTTCATGATGTATGGGTCTTCGGCCAATTCGCTTCCTTTGATAAAGCCACTGATATACCTTCTGACACACGTTCCATTTCTTAACACCACATCAACGGTTTTGTCTTGATGCACCAGGTAGGCTTCGAGCAGCATGGTGGAGGGATCAGAGTTCATGAATGATTTCTGCAGCGCGGCTTTGACCTTCCCGCTTTAGCGGAATTGAACCCAGGGGATGGTACACCAAGGGTACATGTTCAACAACCACATCACTCTTGTCAAGGCCAAAGGCCTTTTCATCACTTAACCCTAAACGTTTCAACAGGAAATAGGAGTTCAGGAGCAAACCTTCGCGGATGGCGAACTCATTTTCTACGGAGAGAAATTTTTCAATCACCACAAATTTGAAATCGGGTTCATTGTTGTATCGCGTAGAACCATCCGGACGGATGTGCAGATTCAATTCTTTGTTGGCCACCAGATCCTGTACAATGCGCTTAAAGAATAACTCGGTGCGCGGCTGAATGCGGAACCCGATATCAATATTCACTTTGATGATTTTGTCATCGACCAATTCGGAAACTTCGTAGTTCAGTGAATAAGGATCTTCGGTGCGGTTGATGTGTACAAACCAGTAAACGTCAGCCCGCTTTGGTTTTTTTGAAAGTATAGAACGAATGATCTTATCCTCAATTTCATGGCGGTGATTTGCTTTTGTGAGGTAAATCAGATGTGTTGAAAATTTGGGAATGCTGTCATCCTGACTTAGTTCCTTAATGGTGTTTACATATTTCCCAAGATCGACAAACCGGGTAATGCGGTTATTGATTTTGCGGGCGTAGTACCAGACATACATTATCAGGAAAATAAACAGCTCAAAAAACAGGAACATCCAACGTTCTTTGATCTTGGCCACGTTTGCAACAAAGAATGAGGCCTCTACGGTAAAAAACATAAGAAGCAGTAGAATGACTAATACCTTTGGCCATTTCAATTTGTATAGCAGGTAGTGGCTCAGCAGGAAGGTGGTCATCAACATTGTGATCGTGATTGAAAAGCCGTAGGCGGCTTCCATGTGGGTGGAAGATTGGAAGTATAGAATCATTAGGATACAACCGATCCAAAGAATGATGTTTACACTGGGAATGTAGATCTGTCCTTTCAGTTCAGTGGGCTGCCGTACCGCTATGCGGGGCCAGAAGTTTAAGTTCATTGCTTCACTGATCAGGGTATAACTACCGCTGATCATGGCTTGGGAAGCAATAATGGCTGCGAGGGTAGCAATCACAATTCCAACAGGCAAAAACCAGGAAGGCATAATCTGGTAAAAGGGATTTTGTCCATCCAACAGTGCGCCTTCACCTAAATTCATAATCCAGGCCGCTTGCCCCATATAATTAATCATCAACGCGGTTTTCACAAATCCCCAGGTAATCCGAATATTTTTTTTGCCACAGTGCCCAAGATCAGAATACAAGGCTTCAGCACCGGTAGTGGCCAGAAAGACCGAGCCCAGCAACCAGAACCCACCCGGGTATTCGGTTAAAAACTGGTACGCATAAAATGGATTGAGCGAACTTAGGATGCCAGGATGTTTAAGGATTTGAAAGATTCCTAACAGAGAGAGCATGGTAAACCAGATCAACATGGCCGGGCCAAAAGTAGCCCCCACTTTATAGGTACCGAATCGCTGGAAGAAGAAGAGGCCCGATAAAATGACAATAACAATCGGAACCGTTGGCAATGTTTCAAAGCCTTCTATGATGGTTAGACCTTCAACGGCCGAGGCAACGGAAATAGGAGGTGTGATAATACCATCAGCCAATAAAGTGGTGGCGCCTAGAATAGTTGGGATCACCAGGTATTTTCCATACCTGCGTACAAGAGCATACAAGGAAAAAATCCCACCTTCTCCGTGGTTATCAGCCCGCAGCGTGAGATAAACATATTTAATTGTAGTCTGAAAGGTAAGGGTCCAGAAAACGCAGGAAATACCTCCGTATACAAGTACGTCATTGATGGGCCGGTCGCCTACGATTGCCTTTAAAACATACAACGGACTGGTCCCAATATCACCGTAAATAATACCCAATGCTACCAGGAGCGAGGCAGCTGTAACCTTGTTTTCTACTCCATTTTTACCCTTTTCCATACCTAAACTTTGTATAGACAAAGTTGGGTTAGAATGTATCAGGGAAGTGTAAAGGCGTACTGTGGGTGTATAAAGAAAAGATAAAGGGGAGTAGTCGTATCAGGTAAAACGATACCCTACACCACTCTCTGTTATGATATGGTTTGGATGATTGGGGTTATCTTCAATTTTCTTGCGGAGTGTTCCAACAAATACGCGTAAGTATTGCGTCTCTGTTTGATGGCCCACGCCCCAGATTTCTTTTAGAATATATTGATGCGTTAGCACGCGGCCTTCATTTCGAGCAAACAGGGACAGTAAATTAAATTCGGTGGCCGTTAGCTTAATGATCTCGTTTTTCCTTTTAACTGTACGGGCAGCCAGATCAATCTGCAGATCACCGCTTTCAATCAACGTATTTGGTTCCGGACCCAGATTTCTTCGAATGGCTGAGCGAATTCGTGCCAGTAGTTCTGCCGTGCGAAATGGCTTTGTCAGGTAGTCAGTCGCTCCATTGTCAAGCGCGCGCACGATATCCTGTTCATTGTTTTGTACAGACAAAATGATAATCGCCTTGTTAAACCAGGTCTTTAGCTCCTTTAGTACTTCTTGTCCGTTTTTATCGGGCAGACCAATATCCAACAAAATAAGATCGGGGTTATAGCTAGCTGCGAGGGTAATGCCTTCCTTGCCGGTTTGAGCCTGTACCACTTTGTAGTCATTGCTTTCCAAGGTAATCTCCAGCAACTTCTGGATCTGAGGTTCATCATCAATAATCAGTATTTCGGCTTTATTCATTTTTCAGATTATTCAAATAGGAAGCTTCAGCAGGGATTTGAATTGTAAAATGAGCGCCATTCTTACTTTCAAGATGCACCGTACCATGATGCGCTTCCACAAAACCTTTTACGATGGATAAACCCAAGCCGCTGCCTCCTTTTTTTGTGTTTGGCAACCGGTAGAATTTTTCAAAAACCTGACCCAATTCCTGTTCCGGAAAGCCGGGACCTGAATCCGAGATGCGAATGACACACGATTCATTTTCATGATGGACTGATATTCTAATGTGACCACCTTCCGGAGTGTACTGAATGGCATTGTGTACGAGATTATAAACCACCTGTTCGATTAATCCGGCATCTACCTTAAATAATGGCAAACTATCCTCAGAAGTAAAGTCAATAGGGTGGTTTTGATCAGATACTTTTAAAATAACAGTATGAATCAATTCGTTCAGATCGCACCAATCCACATTCAGTTTGAGCATTCCGCTTTCCAACCGGCTCATATTTAAGAGATTTTCAACCTGCCGGTTGAGCCGAAGGCTGGCCTGATCGATTTGACTTAACAGTTCCTGTTCTTGTTGCGAAGTTAAGCGCACTTTGTTTTCCTTTAAATTGTCAACCGCACCTAATATTGTGGCGATGGGTGTGCGCAACTCGTGCGATAACGAATTCAGGAGCGTGTTATAGAGTTTAATTGTGTTTTCTTTCTCTTCCTGGTCGCGCGCCTTCTTTTCTGCCTCCCTGATTTTTATAGTAAGTACTGCATTGACCAATGCAATGATGAAGTAGAGTAGAAACATCAGGACATCCTCCGCATGTTCGATGTGAAACGTAAACAAGGGGGGAATAAAAAAGAAGTTCCAGATCACCGCGCTGAGGATGGCGGCAATCAATACGGGTAAGATTTCAAATAGCATGGCGATTACTGAGACCGTCATTAACAAGACCAGCGCAACTACGCGGTAGCCAATAATGGATTGCGTATAAAAGCAAATGATCGAAACAATAAAAACCAAGGCAAGGCTGATCAGATACTGAACAGCAAGAGGAAGCGTACGGGTGTGGAAGAAAAATTTCAAGGCTTTAGTGAGTTCACAAAGGTAGGGATAGCTCAATCAAGATTTCATAAAGAATTTCTTTCGCTGCTTATTTCCACCTCAATCATGTCCTTGCTATTCCAATGCATGGAATATCCATCCAAAATTTCTAGTTTAGTTGATTCAATCCAGTACCATGAATCACATCATCAACCGCAGGGAGTTTATCCGCAAAAGTGCCCTGAGCACATTGGGGCTCACCTTTTTACCGCATCTAATTTCGCGGGGAGCAGTAAATGATCGCCTTCGCATAGCACATATTGGCTTGGGCGGCATGGGTAACCAGCACATGGAGTGGTTTGCTGCCTTGCCAGAAGTGGATATCATTGCGTTGTGCGATGTGGACAAGGATCATCTCAACAGCACACTTCAAAAGTTAAAGGGATTAAAGCCGGATGCGCAAGTGCAGGGCTATGAAGATTTCCGCCAAATTCTCGATCGTAAAGATGTGGATGCGATCACGGTAGCCACACCCGATCATTGGCATGCTCAGATTGCCACCCTGGCCTTCCAGGCGGGGAAAGATGTTTATGGAGAGAAGCCTTTATCCTATTCCGTGAAGGAAGGGCAAATAATGTTGAAGAATCTGAATAGGCACAACCGTATTTTTCAATTAGGTACGCAAATCCATGCAGGCGACAATTATCATCGGGTGGTGGAACTGATACAAGCCGGAGTGATTGGCAAGGTTCACACGGTACGTGTTTGGAAGACTGGATTTTCACCCGGACTTGGTCAGCCCAAAATTCAACCTCCGCCATCTTCCCTGAATTGGGACATGTGGCTCGGCCCCGCACCGTATGCCGACTATTTCCCCGAGCGGTGTCATTTCACCTATCGCTATTTTCTGGATTACTCCGGAGGTGTCTTTGCCGACTTCTGGTGCCACATCTGTGATGTGGTTTGGTGGGCCCTGCAGCCAACAGGATTGAAGAGCATTGTTTCGCGGGGCGAGAAAACCGATGGCATTGCCGATGCTCCGAAGTGGCTGGATACGGATATGGAGTTTGAAGGACTTAAACTCTTTTGGACTTCCACCCCGCCCGATGTGCCGGGAGCAGCCGAACGGCACATCGGTGCCTACTTTGAAGGCGACAAGGGCACGTTGTTGTGCGACTACAGTACGAAGCTGATTACCATTAACGGTCAAACAGTATCTGACGTTCCCGAAGTGGCACAAACCCTTCCGCGCTCACCCGGGCACCAGCAAAATTTTGTAGACGCGGTGAAGTCGCGCAAGCAACCGGAATCGAACCTGGCCTATGCCCGTGAAATGACCTTACCGATGCATCTGGCATTGATCAGCTGGCGTCTGAACCGGCCAATGAAATGGAATGCGGCCAAAGAAAAATTCATTGGGGATAAGGAGGCCAATACGATGCTCGACCGGAAGATGAGGAAAGAATGGAACTTGATTTGAGATAGGCAACGCCTGTAAGGTGAATTGTTCATTTTAAGCCTGACTTAGTGCAGTCATTCTTAAACAAAATTTATGGCCTTGCATTTTATCTGATCGTTGTCATATTATTAGTACCAATGAATTACGAGATTTAATTTATGAAACAATCGTTTACCTATTTCCTGGCAGTTGTTCTTCTAGTCCTCTCTTGTAAGGAAGAAGAAACGCTTGTTACCGGGTTTAGTCTGGATGCTATCATATTTACAGAAGGCTCTACTGTACAAGCTCATGAAGTTACCGTAACCATCGAGGGCGAAATCCATTCGCCTGTACCGGTACACTATGAGATTCAACAAGGTTCTGCCAAGGAAGGTCTTGACATAAACATTACCGAGGGTGTGCTCAACTTTGATCATGATCAGCCTACCGCTACGTTTTCGTTTGAGGTGATTGGAGACAACCATTTCGAAATCACCGAGGGCTGTGTGCTGATGATGGAATATTTGGGTAGCCAATACTTTTTTCCCTTGGAAATAAAAGACGATGATGCCCTGCAGCCCATCCAAACGGATGATGACGGTTATATTACTCCGGATACGTATCCCTCCATGCAACTAAAATGGGCGGATGAATTTAATGCCACTTCCCTTAACACAACCGACTGGACACACGAACTAGGCAATGGATGCAACATCAGCTTGTGCGGATGGGGTAATAATGAATTGGAAGTGTATACGGATAAACCGGAGAATATTAAACTCGACAATGGTAAGCTGGTGATTACCGCCCTGGAGCAAAGCGGTGGCTATACCTCGGCCCGGATAAAAACCGAAAACAAACAGGAACTGAGGTATGGAAGAATTGACGTGCGCGCCAAACTTCCGAAAGGCCAGGGCATTTGGCCGGCCATTTGGATGTTGGGTGAAAACATTGATGTAGTAAGCTGGCCTGCCTGTGGAGAAATTGATATTATGGAATTAGTGGGTCATGAGCCATCTACGGTTCACGGCACCGTTCATTATCGGGACGATGTGTATAAGTATTCCAGCGGCAGCACCAGCTTAATTTCGGGAGATTTCTCGGATAAGTACCACGTGTTTACGATCGTTTGGGATTTTAATACCATTACCTGGTATGTAGACAATGTTCCTTTTAAGCAGTTTACAAACAGCAACATTGCCGGGTGGCCGTTCAATAAGTCGTTTTACTTTATCATGAACGTAGCGGTGGGCGGCAATTGGCCCGGCCCACCGGATGACACCACCGTTTTTCCACAGCAGATGATCGTGGATTACATCCGGGTTTTTCAATAAATCAAAAACAGATTGAATTTGGGTAGTGGTTATCGAACGTAATCCGGATCGACCACCAGCTTTTGCATTTCATAGACCTCCTTCATGCTCATAAGACTTGCATGGAGCAATCGGATCAGGCGGGCATGTTCCTGACTTTCGAATCCTTGTTCCATCACCACCACAGGAATGTTTTTATAACACGAACAGAGCCGGATGGAGCGGATCATTTCAATACCAGTAACCACCGGCAAATCGAGTCCGCAAATAATCAGGTCGAACCTTTCCGTGCGCGCAGCCAGCAACCCATCTAAACCCGTATGGGCACACTGTACGCTCCACGGATCAAGTCGGTCCTTGATGATTTTTGTTAACCCTTTTTGCCGGTGAACTACCAGTACTTTCATGATACTAAACAATAAAACCTAAAACCCTGGTGCGGAAGATCGTGAAGATTGGAATACCTAATTCAGGGAGAGCCGTCAGACACCATCTGTATAACAACAAGAGTAATGCCCAAGGAAGGATTTTAACCTCAAAATTGACCCGTTAATAGATGAAGGCGGTGTTTTTCCCAGAATCAACTACAGATTTTCTTAGAAAACCCGGAAAATTCTTAACTGGGTTATTTGATGATTCCAAGTTGGTAGGCCGCTTTAATCAGGCCCACGGTGCTTTTCACTTTCAATTTTCCCTGAATATTAAGTTTGTGGCTATGCACGGTTTTTTCACTCACATCCATAGCATGGGCAATTTCTTTAATGTTTTTTTCTTCGCAGATTAGGCGCAGGATATCCCGCTCACGTGGGGTTAATTCAGGAAGTAAAAATTCAGGCCGCTCACTGTGCAGTTTTGTTTTCATGCTTTTGCGCAGTACGGAGGCTAACAGATCATTGTGATAAAAGTCTTTATCCACTACGGAATAGATCGCCCGTTCCAGTTCTTCGGGGTCCGTATTTTTTACAAGAAAAGAATTAACACCCAACTCCAGCATATAAAGCATATACTTCTCACTGTCATGCATGGTTAGGATAATGATTTTCAGGTCCGGATATTTTTGAATCAGCTGACTGGCACAATCGATCCCGTTCATAACGGGCATTTCAAGATCAAGCAGGATTACCTGAGGATTGCTTTCCGCCACTTGTCGCAAACAGGCATTTCCATTTTCCGCCTCAGTCACTTTTCCGATCCGTTTAAACGTAGTGATCAGACTCACCAATGCTTTTCGAAAAATCTGATGATCATCGACAACACAGACGTCAATTTTATTCATAGAGTTCAGGCAGGTTTTTCAAATATAGGCAACCTTCTCAATTATTATGGATAAAACTTCAGGGGGAATAGGGAGGTCACACCAAAGTCTATAATTTTACCGGAAGGTTAAATCAAATACATTATGAAAACTCGTTCCACCTCCAAACTTACCCAGAGCGTACATGCTGGCTCGGTTGGCGATCCTCAATTTGGAGGTGTGGTTACCCCCATTTATCCTTCTGCTGCCTACGATTACGAATCCGAAGTGCTTTATCCGCGCTACTACAACACCCCTAATCAAAAGGCAGGTGTTGAGAAGCTCGTGGCGCTCGAAAACGCGGAGGATGGATTATTATTCAGTTCGGGCATGGCAGCCATCATGACTTCCATTTTTGCAATGATGAAGGCGGGCGATCATATTTTATTTCAACAGGATCTCTATGGCGGCACACACCATGCAGCGTTGCATGAACTGGAGCGTTACGGGATGGAATACTCCTTGGTGGACGTATCTGACTTAAAGCAATTTGAAAAGGCCATTCGAAAGAATACCCGGGTGATTTATGTGGAGACGCCTTCCAACCCATTGCTAAAGATTACCGATTTAAAGGGAGTTGCAGCGCTCGCAAAAAAGCACAATCTGGTTACGATCATTGACAACACCTTTGCCAGTCCGGTCAATCAAAACCCGATTGATTTGGGAATTGATATTGTAACACACAGCGGCACAAAATACATTGGTGGGCATAGTGATATTTGTTGTGGTGCCATGGTCTCGTCAAAAAAGCTGACGGAGCAAATCAGGCAAAGTGCCCTGCATTTTGGAGGCAGCCTGGATGCGTACACCTGCTATTTGGTGGAGCGTAGTTTGAAGACCATTGTCTTACGGGTACAACAACAAAATGAAAATGCATTGGCAATCGCTAAGTTCCTGGAGGCTGACTCGCGAATTTCCCGCGTTTATTATCCGGGTTTGAAAAGTCATCCAGGTCATGCTATTGCCAAGAAGCAAATGCCTGGTGGCTTTGGAGGAATGTTGTCTTTTGAAATTAAATCGGATCCTGCAAGATTTACCAAAAGGCTTCAATACATCAAGCGCGCGATAAGCCTGGGCGGTGTGGAATCTACCATCACACAACCGGTGAAAACCTCGCATGCTAAACTCACCGCGGCCGAGCGAAAGGCAGTTGGAATTTCTGACAAATTAATGCGGCTTTCTGTGGGTATTGAATCCGCAGAAGACCTGATTCAGGATATAAGCCAGGCACTTTAACTTTTCAAACCATGATTACAATTCGAACGGCAACACCGGATGACGCCCTGTTCATCATCGATTTTCAATTGAAGATGGCCATGGAAACGGAAGGGATTCTTTTGGATTATCATACCGTTACCGAGGGCGTGCATGCCGTGTTTAAGGATTCTGCGAAAGGAGCCTACTATGTAGCCGTTTCGGATGGGAAGGTGATCGGCAGCTTAATGACCACCTATGAATGGAGCGATTGGCGATGTGGCACCGTGCTGTGGATACAATCGGTGTTTATTGAACCGGAATACCGGGGACAGGGTGTGTTTAAAAAAATGTATGAGTATATCAAACAGTTGGTAACCCCCGAATCCGGGTATCGGGGCATCCGGCTGTATGTTGACAAAACAAATGAACGGGCGCAACGGGTTTACCAACGACTGGGAATGAATGGTGAACACTATCAGGTGTACGAGTGGATGTCGAAGTAATCCATTAATTCTTCTTCATCAAATCACTCGCTTTCTCTGCAATCATGATTACCGGAGCGTTGGTATTACCACTGGTAAGAGTAGGCATAATCGAGGCATCAACAACGCGTAGTTTACCGATTCCATGAACCTGTAACTTACTGTTCACTACAGCCAATGCATCGTTGCCCATCTTACACGTTCCAACCGGGTGATAAACACATTCGGCACTTCGTTGAATGTGATCCAACAGCGCTTCATCGGAATCCCGTTGTGCCGGACAATGGGTGCGAATCCGAAAGGGATTAAAAGCATCTGCTTCCAGAATTTCCAGTGCGATTTTAGCACCTTTTACCAAAGCGATTCTATCTTCTTCTTCCGATAAGTAACGAGGATCAATGACAGGCGGAGCCAAAGGGTCGGCAGAAGCCAACGTTACATAGCCACGGCTTTTTGGATTGACCTGGGTGGGCAAAACCGTGTACCCATCGGTGTGTGGAAAAGTTTTCAGATCGAA
This sequence comes from uncultured Ohtaekwangia sp., assembly GCA_964488465.1. Lineage (GTDB taxonomy): Bacteria > Bacteroidota > Bacteroidia > Cytophagales > Cyclobacteriaceae > ELB16-189. Next base: position 242,944 of record CAZAUN010000003.1, read on the forward strand.
AAGATTGGTCGAATAGTCATTACCCGCATGGGTTGGGGTAAATTGAAATTGCAGATCCGGTTTCGATTGAGAAGAGTCTGATTTTACAAAAGCACATCCCTCCAACGGGCCGACCGTAAGCGGACCCTTTTTGAAAAGTGCATAGTGTGCCAGCGCCTGAACTTGCCGGTACCAGGGCATCCAATGGTTATTGCTGATCGGCTTGTTACACAAGCTGCTCACGGCATAAAACAAGTGGTCTTGTAAATTCTGTCCCACACCTGGCAATTCCTTTTTTACTTCCAGGTTGTACTTCTTCAACACATCGGAGGGTCCTACCCCGGAAAGCATCAGAAGTTGAGGGGATGCAAACGCACCGGCACAAAGTATAACTTCCTTGTTGGCGAAAATCTGTTCGCAATCCGTGTCCCGGATCATACATTCAATGCCAATGGCTTCATCTTTTTCAATAATAATTTCCTTTACATGCACACCGGTATAAACAGTCAGATTAGTTCGTGCAAGGATGGGCATTAAAAAAGCCTGAGCGGTGCTACACCGTTTTGCATTTTTAATGGTGAACTGCATTCGACCGGCTCCCTCCTGATGGGCGCCATTGAAGTCTTCATTGTGCGGAATGTCGGTTTGCACACAGGCCTGAACAAAAGCGTTGGCCAACTCCGTCTCATAATGTTGAGAGTGGGTAACGTTCAGCGGCCCGCCCTTTCCGTGGTACTCATTCCGGAACTGTTCGTTATTCTCCGATTTCTTAAAATAGGGAAGCACCTGATCATAGTTCCAACCGGGATTGCCCATTTGCGCCCATTGATCATAGTCTGCCCGATTGCCTCGCACATACGCCATCGCATTGGTAGAGCTGGAGCCACCAAGCACCTTGCCACGGGGATGGTAGATCTTTCGGTTTTGAAGAAAAGGTTGAGGTTCCGTCCAGTAGCAGTTCCAGTCAACCGAACTGTGATGCAGTTTCATATATCCCCCGGGGATAGCCACTTCCAGCTTAGTGTCTTTGGGTCCAGCTTCCAGCAGGAGAACAGAAGTGCCGGGATCTTCGGTTAATCGATTGGCTAACACACACCCGGCAGAGCCAGCCCCGACAACGATGTAATCAAATTTCATTCAAAACTTAACGTACGAAAAAAATGCAGGAATTGAAATGATTAATGAGGCGGCTCTGCAAGATTCTGCAAGTTTAGAAGTTCACATTTCGTAATTTTAGAGTACAACCAAGTACCTATCCTATGACACCTGCCGGAAAATCAGTTTACTACTTCGGATTTTATCTGCTTGGGCTCGGACTTATAATTACCGGATTCCCTAATTTATTACTGAGTACATTTCAACTACCCGAAACCAACGAGGTGTGGATTCGGGTGGTAGGCGTAATCGTATTCAACATTGGGTTGTATTACGTGTTTATGGCACCTGAGAAGAATACAACTTTTTTAATGCTCTCAATTTTTACGCGGCTTGCCATTTTACTTTGGTTTATTGTGTTTGCAGTAATTGGCTGGGCTCCGTATACGTTGATTTTATTTGGATTGGCCGATGCGGGTGGCGCTGCGTGGACATACTTCAGTATGAAAAAGGAATAAATCTGCTTGATTAGCCTGGTGTCACCGTGAGTTGAAACATCAACAACCTATTGGGAGAACCTTTTGCTATCCGCCTCGTTCAATTAGTTTGTTAATCCTCCCGAATGAAATCAAAACCTGCAAAATCGAAATTAAGGGAATGGCGTGATGCTATTGTTTTTTCAATAGTCGTAGCGAGCCTCTTTCGCTGGTCGCTGGCGTCTGCTTTTGTGATCCCCACCTCTTCCATGGAGAACTCGCTGCTGGTAGGAGACTACCTTCTTGTTAGTAAAATTCACTATGGTCCGCGCACCCCACAAACTCCTTTACAAATTCCATTAACGCATCAGAAAATCTGGGGAACGGAGATCCCATCCTATCTCACCTGGATTCAATTACCGGCCTACCGGCTTCCGGGGTTACGCAGTGTGAAGCGTGGCGAAACCGTAGTGTTTAATGTGCCGAAGGATTTACTGGATTCAACGGTCAGGCCTACAGATTTGAAAACCTATCTCATTAAGCGGTGTGTGGCCATTGGCGGAGATGTACTGGAAATTAGAGATAAGCAGGTTTATGTGAACGGAGTCGCCATGAAAAATCTAGCGGGAATGAAATTTAGTTATCAGGTTAAAACAAAAGATGAGCTGCAAAAACGCACCCTTATTAATTTGGGTTTGGATCGTGACGACTATCAGTTTCTTGGGCGTAACAAGGAAGGCAATGCGGTTTATCAAATGGTTTTGACCCGGCAGCAGGTAGCAGCGATTAACGAAGCCCCTTATGTGTTGAGTGCAGAGGAAAATATTAAACAAACGACAGGCACACCCATTTTCCCGGAAGCCATGATGACCGACTGGACGGCCAACCACTATGGGCCCTTGACGATACCCAAAAAAGGAATGACGATGCTGGTCAGTGATTCTACTCTAAATCTGTTTGGTGAAATTATTGAAAAGTATGAAGGGCATCATGCTGTTGTTGCGGAGCAAAGTAAGTTGACGATTAATGGTAGCGATGTAAAGGAATATACGTTTCAACAGGATTACTATTTCATGATGGGTGACAACCGCGACCAATCGCTGGATTCTCGCTACTGGGGTTTCGTTCCCGAAGATCATATCCTCGGCAAACCTTTGTTAATCTGGTTTTCAGTAGATCACAATGCCGACTTGGCGCATAAAATCCGGTGGAGCAGATTATTTACTTCTATTGAGTAATTCTAATTGGAGCGGATGAAGGTGGGAAGCCGCATGCGCGTGATGATCCATTCGGCTACCAATATATTGGGCACCCAACAAAGCCAGGCAATAACCCGGTAGGCTTCAATAAAATCCAATTGGGCAATTTGTGAAAGCGGCAGGTAAATGCGCAACATCACTGCGGCCCAGGTCAGTGCATAACTACGGATCATCCAGGCCTGATGTTCATTAATTTGCCGGTTGCGAATAAATAAGTAAGCCTTAGTCGTTGCGATCAGCCAAAGTGTTCCCAGCATGCCAAAGCCGAGACTAGAGATTATTCCTCCGGTAGCGTGGTAAGCCAAATAAAGAGCCGCGCTTCCGCTCAACAAACAAACGATCACATACACTTTACCCAGCATCCGATGAATGGTTAAATAATGGGTGCGTATGCGTGTGCTGAATTGTGACCAACCGATCAGCAAGGCAATACCACCAAAAATAATGTGCTGATAGAATGCTCCATACCAAAGGTTGCTTTCCAGCAATTCATCCGGTTTGGATTGAAGTAAACCGATGCGCGCCTGTACAATCAAATAAAGAATGGGATATAGGCCAACACCAATGGCAAGGATAGCGAATAGTACCCACTTGAAAGTCTTCATGTTTTCTGCTTCTTCTTCTTAGCGGAGGGGAACAAGACATTGTTTAAGATTAACCGATAGCCAGGCGAATGCGGGTGCATCGACAAATCCGTATTTCCCCTTCGCCAGCCGGGTGTTCCTTCAGGGTCATGACCACTGTAGTAGGTCCAATGACCGCGGCCCAACTCTCCATAGATATACCGCACATTATTGGCGCGCTTGTTTTCACCCAACACCAGGGCTTCCGGTTTTACTACATCGGCATTAAAGGAAGTAGTTTGTCCGCTAAACTCTTTTATCACATACTCATGATTTTGCGTGAGAAGGGAAGGGACAATATCCCATTTAGCTGAAAATTTAAACAGTTGGAAAAAATCGTTGCTTGACTGGAAGAAATCCGGACGACCGGTATTGATATTCGAAAATCTGCGACTGCTGGAAGGTTCCAGGGTAAAGTTTTCAAAGGCAAGTGATTTCGTAAAATCGAGTCCGGATGAAGCGTCATCTTCGCCCAATAGATCCTGAAATGAAATTCCGGAACCTTCTGCGGCCAGTGCAATGTCAAACGTTTCTGCTCCAGAGCACATGGCGAAGAGATATCCACCCCCGGCTGTGAACGTTTTAATCCTTTTCGCTACAGCCAGCTTCATTTCCGTAACAGATTTATATCCCAGCCGGGTAGCCGTCTCCTCCTGAATTTTGGCCTGGATCACAGCTGATTCTCTCCGCATAAACCGCCCATGTTGGCCGGTGAAGTCTTCGTGGTGCAAATGCAACCAGTCATATTTAATGAGCTCGTCCTTTAGCACCTCTTCATCGTACAAAATGGTATAGGGAATCTCTGCGTAATCAAGTACCAGAATTACCGCATCAGTTTCGTCATTAATCAATTCATTTTTGGGAGAGTAAACGCCAATGCGCGGGGCGGTTTCAAGCCGCACAAGATTCATATTGGCCTCGGGGTGATTAATAGCATTAAGGATCTGATTGGTTTCTGCCGTGGAAATAACGGTAAAGGAAATTCCGCGCACGGTGCATTCACTTTGTATAGCCGCGGAGTAGTCCACCAGGAAACTGCCTCCTCTGTAGTTCAGCAACCAATCCACGGGGAGCCCTTCTTTCAGCGCAAAATAGGCAAGTCCGTAAGCTTTCAGGTGGTTGCGTTGGCTTTCATCCATAGGGATTAGTATGGAGCTGGCTTGCGCAATCACCGAAATGAGTACAGAAAGCAGGACAAGGGAATATCGTTTCATGAACCCTGATTTTCCTCCTTTAATCTCCATCATTTTTACAGAATAAGCAAAAGCGAATCAGGCAGGCACCGTATTTTTATGGATCATAAGCAAAAATGAACCTTGCCGCCCCGTCCATCGCTGAGATTTTGCCCGAGCTGGCCTTTGTTACCTCGCGTAGCAGTGGGCCGGGAGGTCAAAATGTAAATAAGGTTAATTCAAAGGTTACTCTGAAATGGGATGTAGCTAACTCCTCGTTGCCACCTGAGCAAAAGGAAGTAATCTTGAAGAAGCTTCACAGACAGCTTACCAAAGAGGGAGTGCTTCTTATTTCAGCTCAGGATGCGCGCTCACAGCTACAAAATAAAGAAACTGCAATTAGGAAGCTGGAAGAATTGCTGATCAAAGTGTTTGCCCGGAAGAAGGTAAGAAAGGCCACCCGACCCGGCAAAGCTGCAAAGCAAAAGCGACTGCAACAAAAGCAACGGCATTCTGAAAAGAAGCGTTGGCGGCAACGACCGGAATAACCAGTTTTTCGGAGTTTCAGAACACAGTATATTTGCCTTCTACCTGAACCTTTATACGTATGCGTCTCGGACAATTGGCCAGAAAGCTTGCCATCCGGCCCTCCCAACTGGTCGACTATTTATCTACCCGCCAGGTTTATTTTGAGGAAGGCTCCAATGCTAAATTGAATGATGAATTTGTGCGGGATATTGTTACCCATTTTGCACCCGATCGCCTGATGGAGTTACTCGCTTTTCAAAAAGAAGAGGCTGAGGTGGAAACAAAGGTTGAGCAGGAGGTATTGCCAGAACTAACCGGGTCCGCACCTCCGAAAGCTGAGGATTCTGGTGAGGTATTTCAGGAAGAAAGTCCCGATAAACCGGAAGTGATCAGAGCACCAAAGGTTGAGCTTAGTGGATTAAAGGTGGTTGGCAAAATCGAATTACCACAACCAAAGAAAAAGGAAACTACATCCGAGCCCTCCGCTTCGGAATCTTCACCAGAGATAAAGCAGGAAGGCAGGCCGCGTCAAAAGCACAAGAAAGTAGATCGCAAAGAACGAGGTGAATCGTGGCAAAATCCCATTGCCCTGCAGCGGGAGCGGGAAGCCCGAGAAAAGGAAGCCCAGCGCAGAGCGGCCATTGAGCGAGCGAAAGAAAAGAAAAAAGAACACTACCTGAAGCGCGTAAAAGGTGGCCAGCCCACAAAACCTGCCCGTATTAGTGACGAACCGACCGAACGGTATGAGTCAACCCAACAACAGCCTAAACCCCGTACCTGGTGGGGCCGGTTTATGCGCTGGCTAAATTCCTGATTTTGTGAAAAAGGAGTGCCCTTCCTGCGCCATGGAGGTCGACCGGTCCAGCAAGATCTGCCCGATTTGCGGGTATGAGTTTGCAGCGTATTCTTCTTCCATGAAATGGATAGCGCTTATTTTGGCCCTCCTGCTCCTCTTGCTTTGGATTTTTTAGCGATCCGAAAGGCCACCTGTAAACTCTCAATTCCTGAACTGACCAATGTCATACTTTCGGTGGTATAAGTATTCTAATCTTATACTAAGAAATCACACATTAAATCAGTTTGTTATGGCCCTCGAGATCAAAAAAACCGAACATGCTGATCTGGATAAGAAAGAAGTGTTTTTTTTCAGCATCAGCTTATTTATAACCATGCTCCTGGTTTGGTTTGCGTTTGAATGGAAGCAATACGATAAACCAATTGTTGAGCTGGTAGCCCGCAGTACGAATACCTTTGAAGAGATGCTGGATGTTCCGGCAACGGAAATCCCCCCGCAACCTGAGGTAGTAATTCAACAGCCCCGTTTAGTGGAAGTCCCCGATGAACAAGAGATTAAAGAAGAAATCAAATTTGTATTTGACATTGAGGTGACCGAAGAAACGAAAATTCAGGAAGTCGCGGTAGTGGAAGCACCGGTTGTCGAAGAGCATAGCGAAGAAATTTTTTCGATTGTAGAGGAAAATGCTGAACCCAGGGGCGGAATGGCAGCCTTCTACCAGTATGTTGGTTCGCAAATCAAATATCCGGCTCAAGCCCGCAGAATGCGCGTGGAGGGGAAAGTGTTTGTTGAATTTGTGATTGGCAAGGATGGCAAGATAACCGATGTGGTGGCCGTGAAAGGTATTGGTGCCGGCTGTGATGAAGAAGCTGTGCGCATCATTCAGAATTCACCCCCGTGGAAGCCCGGCAAACAACGCGGGAAACCTGTTCGGCAACGCATGGTACTGCCCATCATCTTTAAGTTAGCTAACTCGTAACTCGTTTAGAAGATTCTCGAGTATTTGAAAAGTCACGGTGAGTGTAGTCGCACGCAGGCCAAAATGAATTGCGAATCCGAAGCCTAGGTACTTTCACCCAATCATCCTACTCATTTTAAGAATTCCAGTACGGACAGCAAATTGGTTCACCTAGTTCCACAGCGGAGAAACGGCTAAGCGGATGTTGTGTCAATGGACATTTGCCAATTGTGTAAAGTTAAATTAAACATTACATCGTTGCTTTTCTCCTTCTACCAGAGCAAAATGTCTGGTGATTTTATGACTATCTTGATCCAATGAAAAAGCTCGTATTCATTATCGATGACGACCCCGTCTACCTCCAATTCATGAAGGGTCATTTTAAGCAGATGGATAACTATGAGACTCAGATATTTCAGTCTGGACAGGATGCTCTTAAATCCATGGCCACGATCAAACCTGATGTGGTGATTCTGGATCACTCCTTTTTAAATGATCCAGTTAAAACCGGCCTCGATTATCTGCAGGAAATCCGCAAACTGAATTCCTCCATTCCGGTGATCTACATTACTGCAACGGATAATGCCGAGTTGCGCGCAAAGACACAGAAGCTCAAAGTGAAATCTTACATTCTTAAGAATGATGGATTCCTCATTCACCTGCGCAGTGCGCTTGACAAGATTTCAACGCAATCTAAATCGTCAGGCATCCTCAAAAAATTTTTCAAAAAATAGCACCTGTCCATTTCTGTACCCATGCACGCGATTTGTTGTCAGACTTACGGCCCCCCCGAATCACTGGTTTTTATCGATGTGCCAGAACCTACTCCAGGGCCTGATGAAGTTATCATTCAGGTCAAAGCATGTGGGGTAAACTTTCCGGATCTGCTGATCATTCAAAATAAATATCAGTTTAAACCGCCTCTGCCTTTCTCTCCGGGTGGTGAGGTATCGGGGATTGTGACAGCCGTTGGTAGGGAGGTGAAACAGCTCCATCCGGGGGATCGGGTAGTGGCGTTGTGTGGTTGGGGTGGCTTTGCTGAAAGGGTGGCCGTTAGGTCATCGCGTGTATTTCCGATTTCCCAGTCACTTGATTTTGTTGAAGCTGCCAGTACCCTATATACCTATGGAACTTCATATCATGCATTGAAAGATCGTGCAACCCTGAAGGCCGGAGAAACCTTGTTGGTACTTGGGGCTGCTGGCGGTGTTGGGTTGGCTGCCGTAGAATTGGGGAAGCTTATGGGAGCCACTGTGATTGCGGCAGCATCTTCGGACAGCAAACTCGCGATATGTAAAGCGAAGGGGGCTGATTATGTTATTAATTATTCAACCTCGGACATTCGCACCGTTTTAAAAGAGATTACCAATGACAAAGGGGTCGATATTGTTTTCGATCCGGTGGGAGGTTCCCTTGCGGAGCCAGCCCTTCGGTCCCTGGCTTGGCGAGGTCGTTATCTGGTGGTTGGATTTGCTTCCGGGGTGATTCCCTCTTTTCCTGCCAACCTACCACTTTTGAAAGGAGCTGCTATTGTTGGCGTTTTCTGGGGCAGCTTTTCGGAACGAGAGCCCGCAATAAATGCCAAGAACCTAAATCAACTTGTAGAATGGATTGAGCAGGACAAGATTAAACAACACATCCATAAAATATATCCTTTAAAGCAAGCGGCCCAAGCTTTAAAAGATTTACAGAATCGATTGGTTGTTGGAAAAGCAGTTGTTCAAATATAGAGGCAGTCTTAGTTGACTTTAATCAACTCCACTTCAAAGATCAGCACGGCATGCGGTGGGATTTGGCCACCACCCGCACCACGCTCACCATAGCCCAATTCGGAAGGAATATACAGCATCCATTTATCGCCTTCATGCATCAATTGTATCGCTTCCGTCCACCCTCGAATAACTTCGCTCACACCAAACGTAGCAGGTTCACCACGTTCTACCGAACTGTCAAACTGGGTTCCATCGATAAGCTTTCCTGTATAATGCACCGTTACCTGGTCATTGGCAGTCGGAGCTTTCCCCCGGCCAGTAGTAATCACTTTGTATTGAAGCCCGGAAGCTGTCTCCTTAACGCCTTCCTTTAATCTATTTTCCGCCAAAAAGGAAATACCCTCGGCTTTCATTTTAGCGGCTTTTTGTTCCATGGCTTGCTGCATGTACACTTGCACGGTCATGGAAGCTTCTTGCTCGTCACATTTTAATTCACGATTTAAGAATACATCCTGAATACCGATGAGGATGGACTCCAGATCAAGCGAATCGCCCCCCTGGTTTTTCAGATTGGAAGCCACCAGCATACCAAGACCGTAACTGGCTTTTTGGTGTGGATTGTTGAGATCAACTTCTTTTGGTTTTTTTAATTCTGTCAATTCATTTTTAAGTGCTGCATTCTCCGCTTCCAGCCGGGTGGCTTCGGCTATCAATTCTTTTTTTGACTGTGCCACGAGGCAGGTGCTGATGAACAACAGGAAAAACAATACAAACACTTTCATAATCCTATTTTTACGATGCAAAGAAACAAAAACCTCTGGCGAAAGCCAGAGGTCTTATGAAATTGCAGAGTCTTTTATTTTACTTGAATGACAGGGTCAACTCGCTGGTACTTTTAGGATTGTAGGGGGTGAGGCCCTCAAGTCGGCTCGTCAACACATCCCAATCGGCACCAGGGGATACGCCTCCGGCAAGAAAACCTTTTTTGTTGTCAAAGTACCCTGGAGCGGAAGTGTTAGTCAGGTAAGCGGTTAGCAAATTCTGATCAATGCCTGGCCAAACAGAAGTGATCTCGTTGGTGAAAACATTTTTGATGGCGTACTCTTTCAGTAAAACCTCACGATCATTTTCATCCAGGCCACTGGGCGGTAACCCCACCTCAGCAACACCAATGTTCTTTACATCATTGCCGGAGGCCACGAATGCCCAGTTGAATCCAGCAGTGCCTGAGAATAAGATGGCATTTGGATGGTTGGTGTTTCCGAACACGTCAACAACGTCACCTTTCTTACCAGCAAACATTCGCAATGTGCTGATGGAGTAGGGATTTTCTAATGGATTCTCAAGGGGTAAACCGGCAATACTCACTTCCATTTGGGCATCATAACCCAATGCCCCACCCTCGGTGTAATCAATCCGGAAAATGGCATCTTTGGCGTTTGCATTTTCCAACCGGTCGCAGTTATACGGTTTGATGATGGCTATACCCTTAATCATCGCACTCTTGTTCCAGAATATCTGAAGTGCTTTGCCACCATCCGCTTCATTTTGAGATTCAGCATCGCTAATGGTCAGTTGATAATCCCAGGATTGGCCTTCGAAGGTTACATCGGAGAGCACAACCAAATTTTTGGTCCGGTTGTCATCATCGCTCCTATAAGTCAAGGACTGAATGCGATCGATTTTATGCTTCCGGATACCCTCAATAAATTCTTCCACCAAATGAGCAGCGCCATCTCCTACGGCAATGAAAGTATTCAGGTGCATGTAAATGTCATTGCCTTGTAAGGTATCTTCCTTAATTCTACCGGCAATCCTTCCATTCGAAACACTGTTTTGATTGCTGAGAGAAGAGGGAATGTCCACACTGAATTTGGTGGGCAATAGATCGGGTTGCGGAGCAATCGACTCGTTGTTTTCACACGAGGTGAATAGCATCGAGGTCATCATGCTGAGTGCCAACAGGCTGATAATCGCTTTTGTTGTTTTCATGGTTATTCGTTTTTGTTTCAGTTTAGTTTTAGGGATTTCTCCCCTTTCATACACTAAAACACAGCCTCGAAGCCTTACCCTTATGCTCGAAAAAAATTTTCTCAAAGGAGTTTAAATCAAGCTATTGGACGACCGTGGTGTCTGAAACTACGGTGGTAATGGCAAAAAAGCCGGTTGCCCCGGAACTTAAATTAGAGGTGGGATTGGCGCGATCTACATCAAATACGCTTCCCCGCCATTCCGTTTCCGAAAGTACCGACCGCAAGTAAGCCCGGTAAAGTGCGCTGATGGAATGTTTCTTACGGATGATGGTAGTACCGGCCGGAAAAAGAAACTGCTTTTTACCCGGTTTATTAATTTCATTCACGTCTATACTTTTCAGATCGTAAAAAACAATTCTCCCTTCACATGTGGCAGCAGGCAAACACGCACTTGTATTTTTCCAGGAAAGCTGATGATCTATATAATAAGGATCATCTCCGGTTTCATTCAAAACAAGTTCAAATTGTTCATCGATGGGTTGAACCTGAAGAGGCCCCATTGGCCCGACAGGCACGGAGCTATCCTGAGCCCGATATTGCCGGCCATTTAGGCCGATCTGCAACGTATAGGGTACTCCAAACACAGCCCGGAATGGGGGGCTGTAATAAGCGCCCGGGGTCGTGGGGTCTTCTGAAAAGGTATAAATGGTTCCAGTGCCCTCCTGCACCTGCACTACCGCCCCCGTGGCGGGAGTAACATTGCCATTCACGGTTCTGTAGGGGAAGGAAAGATTAATTTTATGACTGATATTTTCGTTCGTGAGCACACCCTCTACGGCCAGCAACCCGGTTTCTTCTGATTGCAATTCTGTCAGGTAACGTTCTTCACACCCCAGCATGAAAATCACCAACAGCAATATGGCTATCCGGAGTATCATCGCCAGCGGAAGTTGTAAGAAATGCAAGGAGTTACCTGTAACAAATAGAATTGTGAGATTGCGTATTGGCTTTCCAGCAAGTTTGCAGGCACTTTAAAATCCCGATAGGAAATCTCCTCTTTATTGAAGTTTACGAAGAGTGGATTTTTGCGACCGTATAGATTGAAGATCGAAAACGTAAGATCATGCTTGAATTTGTTCTCAGGATTTTTGTTCAATTTCAGATTGGCGGTAACGTCCAACCGGTGATAACTCGGCAAGCGATCATTATTCTTTTGCCCATACACGGGTACTTCCAACCCATTGAACTGATAAAAGCTGACCGGAGATGAGAAGGGCGCACCTGAAAGAAAATTCCAGTTCGCGCTAAAGGTCCATCGCGGGTTAAGATCATAGGACAGGGTAATATTCAGCTGATGCGGCCGATCAAAAAGCGCGTTGTAGCTCCGACCTTGATTCAGATCAGGAAAAGTGCGGGTAACCCGGGAGAAAGTATACCCCGCCAGTCCGCGCACACGACCTAAATCTTTTTTTACCATCAATTCAAAGCCATAAGACCTCGCTTGACCGAAGCGTAGTTCGCTTTCAAAGAACGGATTAAGTAAGGTTTCGGCATGGGTCTCGAAATCGATTTGATTCTGCATAATTTTTCCAAAGACTTCTCCGCTTAAGGAAATGCCTCGCGTACTGAGCAAGTGATAATATCCCAGCGTAACCTGATTGGAACGTTGCGGCTGAACGTTGAAACTACTGGGTAACCAAACTTCCAGGGAGGTAAACGGGCTTATGGAATTTGAGATGAGATGTACGTTTTGCACGTTGCGCGCATACCCCGCTTTGATGCTGGATTCATTGTTGATCAGATATTGAATCGTGAGTCGGGGTTCGGCATTGATAAAATTAATATACGATTCACCACCCGGGTAGATCAGGGTATCCACCGGATTATGATTTTCATCAAACCTGAATTCAAAAGCTTCTCCATAGTTGGTCCAGGACGTAAACCGCAAACCATAGTTCAGGCCCCACCGGGAATTTAATTTCAAATCTTGATTGCCATACAACAAAAACTCCAACGAGTGGCGTGCCGATACATTTGAATTTTGAACGTTGTTGGTGGTAACATTACCCGGATTAAATGTATAGCCATTCACGCCCAGACCAAACGAAACTTCATTTTCGGGTTTGATGAAGTAACTAAAATCTGATTTTAAATTGACGTTGGAGATATGTGAATTCCAGCGTTGATTGGATGCAACATTCGTATACAGAAAATAGTCATACCCACTGGCTGAAAAGGTGGTGTTAATAAACAAACGCTCGGAGTAAAGATTGGTCCATCGAATAGTGCCAGCAGTATTCGTCCACTTGATTCCATTATTGCCGGCAAAATAGTTATCGCTGCCAGTGTAAAAGGAAAAGTAAGCATGATTCTTCGCGTTGAGTTTAAAATTCACTTTTCCGGTGAGGTCGTGGAATCCAAACTGATTTATTCGATCATCCACCATTTGAAAAAGCCACTTCAAGCGCGAGAACCTGCCGGAGAGTAAAAATGAACTGCTTTCTTTTTTCAAAGGACCTTCTATACCCAGCTTGGTTGAAATCAACCCGACATTGCCCCAGACCTGCGTAAACTGATCGTTTCCCTTACGGGTATGCACATCCAGCACCGAAGAGAGGCGGCCACCAAAGGAAGCGGGCATGTTGCCTTTGTAGAGTGTTATATCCGTTGCTGCATCGGGAATAATGGTGGAGAATAATCCTAAAAGATGACTTGGGTTGTAGATGGGGGAATCGTCAATGAGTACCAGGTTCTGATCGCGATTACCTCCGCGTACGTAATAAAAAGTGGAACCGTCTGAGTGGAATTTGATTCCAGGAACGGACTCCAACGATTTGATTACATCGTTCTCTCCAAAAAGCGCGGGTCGCTCCTCTATGGACTTTGGCCGGAGATTAATTTTGCTCACCTGCGTTTCTGCAATTGATTCTTCCGCCTGGTCCGTGACCAGAATTTCTTCGAGTATTGGCAAATCTTCTTTCAGAACGAGATCTTCGCGCAAGGAAACCGAAAGATCAACCGTTTTGTGAATCGATTGAAAACCAATATAAGAGATACTGATTTCGTAATTCCCTTTCGGGAGAGAAATGGAGAAAAACCCATACGAATTTGTGACGGTTCCGGTTTGCAGTTGCTTAAGATAAAGGGTTGCACCAATTAACGCTTCGCCATTGACCTGGTCTTTGACATATCCACTGTAGGTTAATGGCGCGGCTTCTGATTCTGATTTTTTTTGGGGAGACAGAATAATCTGATTTTCGATCAAGGCATACTGTAAACCGACTTGCTCACTCAATGCATCCAAAACATCCTGGAATAACTCATTCGTAACGATGAATGTGATTTTGCGATCGGATTGGATTTTACGGGGATTATAAGAAAAGCGGACTCCACTCTTTTGTTCAATTTCTGATAGAATGTTAGTTAACGTTTGATCTTGCGCTTGAATGGTGATTCTCTTCCCGGGTAAAAGTTGTGCCTGACACGGAATACTTAAAAGTGCCAGTCCTGTGAAAATGGCAAGCACGAGTTTTTTCATCGGGCACCCGTGTAAAGGGGATAAAATCGATCAGCAACCTGCATGGGTGATTACGATCTTTCCGCTTTCAATCCGGTATGTTAGATTGAGAGTCGTTTTTAAAACGTTCAGTACAGCATCCAGGCTTTGTTGATCAAAGGTTACGGTTACCAGGCACGTGTCGGGCACCTTGGCTTCTAGGATGATGTTAGCGCCATAGGCATGATTGAGCGTTTCAATCACAGTGCGTAAATCAGTTTCTATAAAAATGATCTTCCGGGTCTTCCAGGCAAGGAAGTTGATGTCTGCGTTAGCGGCATTCGTTAATTCTTTTTTCGCCCGACTATAAACCCCGCGGTCTCCGGCTTGCAGCGTTACGGCTTGCCTCATGTCGGGGACTGAAAGTTTGACGGTACCGGTGGCCACCACTACTTCTATTTTTTTTTCGGTATCATAAGCCTGTACGTTAAAAGAAGTTCCCAGTACTTCAACGGTGGCTTCGTTGGCCGAGATGATAAACGGCTTTTGTGGATCTCGCGCAACATCAAAAAAGGCTTCCCCTTTTAACGTCACAGTCCGGGTATTTTTTCCAAAGTCATCAGCATACGATAGTTGTGAATTTTCATTCAAGGTTACCTGGCTGCCATCGGGTAACGTAATCAATTGTGTGGCATCCGCTGTTTCGATTACCGTAGTTTTATCCGAGAAGAAAAGATTGAAAATGGACCCGGCAGCGACCACCAACAATACGGCTGCAGCAACCCGCATCCAGAGAGAATACGATTTGGCTGCCGGCCTGAGGTTACGTTCTTTGCTGGAGTCTATTTGCTTGAGAAAATGATTCCATTCCTGATCGAGATCGAGATTGGGTTCCTGTTGTTTGGTTTTATAATAGGCATCGCTAAGCGTTAGCACGCGCTTCATCTTTTGAAAACGCTCACGGTTATCATCTGATTGTGCAATCCAGGTAGAAAGCCGTTCCTCATCCTCCGCGGTGGATTCACCGGCCAGCGACCTGGCAATTAATTCGTCAATATCGTTTTGGTTACTATTCACACACCATTAGCTGATTCTATAACACCATTGACTCATCCTACCCTTATCCATTAAACATAAAAAAAATCAAGGTTAAAAACTCCCGTAAATGCTCGCGCAAAACACGCAATGCTTTTGACATTTGGGCTTCTACGGTTTTTACAGAAATGCCCATTTTCTCTGCTATTTCAGCATATTTTAACCCTTCCAGCCGATTGAGTTCAAACACCTGGCGGCACTTTTCCGGCAACAAATTAATGGCCAGTTCAATTTCCTTCTCAAGTTCGGCAGTCTCCATCAAAGACGTCTCGGTGGCAAGCGACTGGTCAGGTACTTTTTCCAACGTCAGGTGTTTTTTATGATCGCGTAGGTAATTCAAGCTTCGGTTGCGTACGGAGGTAAAGAGGTAACTTCGGTAATTGGTATCGTTGGGAAGGGTATCATACTTTTCCCATACCGTAATAAATACTTCGTGCACCAGGTTCTTCGCTTCATCCAGATCGCCCACGTACTTCATCGCAAAACTGCATAAGGGCTTGAATAACTCCCGGAAAAGTTTTTCATATGACGGAAGGTCCTTGGCCACAGCGGTTGAAGAATTTTAAAGGTATCAAAAATTAAACCATTGTAGAAAACTTCAAAGGGTAGCATCACTTTATAGTTTCCGGCATTTTCAAATTCTTGAGTAGATTTGATTCAAGTAACGATCAGCACATGGACAAACGAGCTTTTCTAAAAAACCTGGGCATGCTTTCTTTCAGCGGCCTCCCCCTGTGGCGAAGTCTTGATCAGGTAGCGCATGAAACCGCGCACCTATCACCCATGGATTTGGCACATAACGAAGATTATTGGGATACCGTACGGGGTGGTTATCGGTTAAAGCCGGATTACATCAATCTGGAGAATGGATATTATTGTTTCTTGCCCCAGGAGATTCTCGAGCATTACATCGCTCACATCCGCGAAGTTAATTATCAGGGTTCATACTATATGCGCACAGTTCAATGGGAGAATAAGCGCAAGATGGCCGCCAAACTGTCGGAGTTGGCCGGATGTACACCGGAAGAATTGATTATTACACGCAATACCACTGAATCATTGGATCTGGTGATTGGTGGTGTGCCGTGGAAAGCAGGCGATGAGGCGGTGATGGCCGAGCAGGATTATGGTTCGATGCTCAACATGTTTAAGTTGATGGAGAAGAAGCATGGAATCGTTAACAAGATTATTTCTGTCCCCAATCATCCGGCTTCCGATGAAGAAATCGTAAATCTTTATGCGGCTGCCATTACCGAAAAAACGCGGTTGCTGATGGTTTGTCATATGATCAACATCACGGGTCAGATTTTACCAGTGCGCAAAATCTGTGACATGGCACATGCCAAAGGGGTAGAGGTATTGGTGGATGGGGCACATGCTTTTGCGCATCTTAACTTCTCCATTTCCGATTTGAATTGCGATTACTATGGGGCCAGTCTTCACAAATGGTTAAGCGTGCCATTGGGTGCAGGAATATTGTATGTAAAGAAAGGGAACGCATCCCGGGTTTGGCCCTTGTTAGCTTCTGGCGTAACGGATCAAAACGATATTTACCGGTTGAATCAGATCGGAACACATCCCGTTCATACGGATCTTACCATTTCCAATTCCATTGATTTCTATTTGAAAATCGGGCGCGACCGGAAAGAAGAGCGGCTCCGCTATCTGCAACAGTACTGGACCAGCCGGGTCCGTACACTACCCCATGTCGTTGTCAATACACCTCAGGATCCGAAACGCCATGCCGGTATCGGAAATGTGGGTATCAAAGGAATGAAACCCCAGGTGTTGGCGGAAACATTATTAAATAAGTACAAAATCTACACGGTGGCCATCGATGGAGCAGGGGTTCAGGGCTGCCGGATCACTCCTAACCTTTACACAACCACCCAGGAATTGGACACTTTTGTGGATGCCATCAAGGATTTAGGCTGATCCATTTTGTACGATTTCAGGTGGAATATTACGTTTCCGTTAAATGAGTGATTATCGGTTGAACCTCAAGGCATTAATTTCCGTTATTTGTACTGACAACAACCACTAATTGTATGTTACAATCACCAAAACTGGCAATTCTCCAGAGTCTGGATGCCATGGACAAGGTGCAAATGGAAGAGGTGCTCGTTTACATCAAGGGCATTCTCAATCAGCCTGAACGAACCCCGGATTACAAGGCGTTTAAGAAGGAAGCCATGAAAGAGATCCGACAGGCATTGCGCCAGGAAAACGGCAAGCAGAAACTGCGGATAGCGGTTTAAACGTCCGCGCCCTGCGGCAAAACAGGTGTCTGCACACACCTGAAAGAATATTCTTCCCCCTAAAAATTTTAAATTACCGCAAGGTTAACAGCATGTGAAGCTCGTCTGAACCTCAGATTGTTATTTCAATCCGATTTCCTTCCGGATCCAACACTACGCTTTCATAGTAGCCATCCCCGGTGGTTCGGGGACCATCGAAAACCACATATCCGTCCTTTCGAAGTTGTTCGGTCAGAGAATTCACTTTCTCCTTGGAGCCAACCGAAAAAGCAACGTGGGCAAGGCCTATTGATTCTGAGTGTATGTCATTTTTTCGCGGAGAGATATCCTCTCTTCGCATCAATTCAAGTCGGGCACCACTTGCAAAGCTTAGGAAGTAGGACTCAAACTGCTTTTTTGAATTGTGGTATTTTTCTCCGGCCGTTGCCTGAAAATAGGTTTGGTAAAACTTTTTCATTTGCTCCAGGTTGGTAACCCAAATAGCGAGGTGTTCTACTTTCATCAATTATACTTCACGTAGTTTTCCCACTTCTCAATTACTTCTTTAAAATCGGTTGGCAATTCGGAATCAAATTGCATGGGTTGTTGGGTTACCGGATGAAGGAAGCCCAGGGTTTTGGCATGTAGCGCCTGGCGTGGAATGATTTTGAAGCAGTTGTCAATGAATTGTTTGTATTTAGAAAACACTGTGCCTTTAACAACTTCATTACCGCCATACGTTGCATCATTAAAAATAGGATGCCCGATGTATTTCATATGTGCCCGGATTTGATGCGTGCGTCCGGTTTCCAGCCTACATTCAACGAGTGAAACATAGCGTAAATCCTGAAGCAGCTTATAGTGTGTAATGGCATGACGACCGAATTCTCCTTCCGGAAAGGCCACCGTTACACGCCTGTCTTTCAAACTTCGGCCTACGTGTACGTTAATGGTTCCCACCGGTGGATCCGGAACCCCCCATACAAGGGCTTGATAAGTCCGGTGGATGCTGTGATCAAAAAATTGTTTGGCCAGCGAGTTCATGGCAATCTCGGTCTTGGCAATTACCAGCAGCCCGGAAGTATCTTTGTCAATGCGATGCACCAACCCCGGCCGGCCATCGTTTCCAGCCATTTGGGGTAAATTCTGAAAATGATAAGCGAGGGCATTCACGAGTGTTCCACTCCAGTTTTGATAGGCTGGGTGCACCACCATCCCGGACGGTTTATTGACAATCATCAAGTGATCATCCTCAAACACAATGTTCAGCGGAATATTTTCAGGAACCACATCCGTATCACGGGGTGGTTCGGGCAGCGAAACCGTGATGATGTCGTGTGGATGGATCTTGTAGTTGGGCTTGATTAATTTTTCATTCACTTTTATAAATCCATCGCGAATGCCATCCTGAATTTTAGTTCGGGTAACATTGGGCAAGCGATCCATCAGAAATTTATCAATCCGGAGAAGACTTTGTTTGGCATCGGCCACAATGCGGTGATGCTCAAATAAGCCGTCCTCTGCATCGTCCATGAGCTCTTCTTCCTGAATCACTTCTTTTTCGTTTTTTGATTGTAAAGGTATTGATTCAAGATGGCAGCATCATTCAAGATCTTGCGAAGCTCTTCTTCCTGTTCTTCCAACTCTGCCAGGCTATGTAACCGGATAAATCCATGTCCTTTACTTCCTTTAATGACTACCTGTGGGTGTGTACGATGAATGCTCTTGCCCTGGATCAGCCCCAGGTCAACCCCGTCAACAGTAGGTTTCAGATACCCTAAGGGACCATGGAAATAAAAGTACGGTACTTTATAGCTTACCTTCTCTTTTGTGTGCGTACCCAGATCCAGGAACCAGGTTCTCAGCACCGACATAATTTCCTTTTGAAGGAGACGTTGGGACGCGATAAATTCTTGTACGGCATTCATGTTCAAAAGTAATGGTTTGAGGTGTGTTTTTGGGGTACCATTAGGAAGAATCGAACATTTTCCGATCCATCGGAAGACCATAAAAATTGTACCTTTCGGGGTTAACCAAACAAATTCTATGAGGAAGTGGATTTTACTTTTCGCTATGGCGGCCTGTAGTGAAGAGAAGTCGGACTATCTGTTGTCACCGCAGGCATTTGATTCAAAATACAAAGCGACTGAAGATGCAATCTTGTTGGACGTGCGTACGGTAGAAGAAGTAAATGCCGGAACGTTGGCCGGTGCCATCAACATTGTATATGATGCGGATTTTGCCGACAAGCTGGAGAATCTTGAAAATAAACCAATTTTTATTTACTGCGGTTCCGGCATTCGAAGTGCAAAGGCGGTCACGATCCTGAAAGAGAAAGGCTATAAATCCATTTATGAATTGGATGGAGGAATAAAGGCCTGGAAGGAAGCCGGCATGCCGATAGAACGATGAATTATTAACATGAGATTGTGGCTAATCGGCCTTGGACTAATCATGGGATGTGGTGGGAAGCAATCCGAGTCGGGATTGTTTTCGTCCGGGATTCCTCTGGGCACTATTGACAAGAAACTGGAAGAAGCCTCCGGACTGGTAGCGAGCGCCAATAATCCCGGATATTTTTGGACGCATAATGACAGTGGTGACGGAGCTCACGTCTATTTGATCAATACTCAAGCGGAAGTTGTAATGAAAGCCACCTTAGCGAATACGCGTAATCGCGACTGGGAAGATATTACACTCGGGCCGGGTCCTGAACCGGGTAAAAACTATCTCTATGTAGGAGATATTGGAGATAACGAAGCTCGGTATGCTTTTAAGGTGATCTATCGTTTTGAAGAGCCGGTGCTGGCATCCGATAAGGCAGCGATTACCAGGTTTGATACATTGTTTCTACAACTTTCCGATGGCGTTCGGGATACCGAAGCGCTATTCATGGATCCGGCCACAGCCGGCTTGTTTGTGGTTTCCAAGCGGGAAGATTCTGTTCGGGTGTACCAGATTGATGCAACATGGGCATCCGGGGATACAATCACCGCACCGGTGAAGGCAAAGCTTCCTTATTTTAATACCGTTGCTGCCAATGTTTCACCGGATGGTAGTGAAGTGCTGTTGAAGACCTATGACAAGATTTATTATTGGAAGCGTACCGGATCGGAAGCGATTCCGGACTTGCTAAAAACGGAGCCGGTGGAATTGATCTATCGCCCGGAATCGCAGGGCGAAGCAATTGCCTGGGATCGCGAAGGATCCGGATTTTATACGCTGAGTGAATCCAACAGGCATGGACGGGCGAATTTGATTTTCTATAAAAGAAATTAAGATTGCCTGCTGATCAGGTCTTGAGTAAACTGAATCAGATTTTGTTTGTGAGGCGTGTCCGGTAGTGATTCCAGTTTTTGAAACCCTTTATCGAAATACTCGGCAATCTTTTTCTCTGTTAATCCTGCAATTCCTAACCGATCGTAAATCGCTGTTACGCCACTAACTTTCTTCTGTGAATTGAATTTTTTGGCTTCTAACCAGTGTGCTAGTTCTCGTTTGTCTTTGCCGCGGGCTTTTTCTTTGGCTTTGATCAGCAGGTAGGTCTTCTTGTTGGCAATGATATCGCCACCCACCTGTTTGCCAAACTTTTTCTTGTCGGCATACACATCCAACAGATCATCTTTCAGTTGAAATCCAATGCCGATGTGGGCTCCAAATTCACGCAAAGCGATACGTTCACGTTGCGGAGCTTTTGCTAATAGCGCACCAAGTTCAAGACTAAACCCCAGCAAAACAGCGGTCTTTAATCGAATCATTTCAAGGTACTGAGCTTCCGTAACATTTTTTTTCGATTCGAACTCCATATCCCACTGTTGTCCTTCGCACACTTCAGCTGCGCACCGGTTGAAGAGGGCAAGTGCTTCAGGTAACAAGTCGCGATCCAAATCCAGGAACAGGTCATAGACTTTCACCAGCATGACGTCTCCGGAAAGAATGGCGGTATTGACATTCCATTTCTCGTGAACGGTGGCTTTGCCTCTGCGCAACGGGGCCTTGTCCATGATATCATCATGTAACAACGTAAAGTTATGGAAGGCTTCAATGGCCGCTGCATATTTTACAATCTTACCGACATCCGGTTTGTATAAGGAGTAGGCAAGCAAGGTAAGCAAGGGCCGGAGCCGTTTGCCGCCCAGGGCCATGATATACCGGATGGGCTCGTAAAGTGATTTTGGCTGTGAGCCAAAAGGCTGGCACTTGATTTCAGCCTCAACAAGTTTCAAGTATTCCGATACCATTATTCAAAAGTCAAATCAATTAATCTGCGGTCGATGTCGGTTTTCTTAATTTTGACTTTCACCTCATCGCCTAATCGGTAGATTTTTTTTCTACGCCTGCCAATAACCCGGTAATTCTTTTCATCAAACTCATAAAAATCATCTTTCATATCGGCCATGCGCACCATGCCTTCGCATTTGGTTTCCACCATCTCCACAAAAACGCCAAAGTCTGTCACTCCGGTAATGATGCCATCGTATTCCTTCTTTTCCGCCAGGCTCATAAATTCTACCTGCTTGTATTTGATGGAGGCCCGTTCCGCATCGGCTGCCCGTTTCTCGCGCTCTGAGGAATGAACACATTTATCCTCATATTGTTTTTTATTCACCGATTTTCCACCATCCAGATAATGTTGCAGCAACCGGTGAACCATCATATCCGGATATCTTCGGATGGGGGAGGTAAAGTGAGTGTAATGTTCGAAAGCCAATCCAAAATGACCGCGGGCATCGGTTGTGTATTTGGCTTTGGCCATGGCCCGAACGGCCAGTGACTGCAACACATTTTGTTCCGGCTTGCCTTCGATTTCATCCATCAGTTTGTTGAGCGATCGTGAAATGGAATTGGACTCCACCTGTAATTGATGACCAAATTGCTTGGCAAACCTGGCAAAATCAGCAACTTTCTCCTCGTTGGGTAAGTCATGCGTACGATACACAAAGGTGTTTTTGTCTTCCCCTTTCTTCATTCTGAAAATGAACGTGGCTACCGCCCGGTTGGCGAGCAACATAAACTCCTCAATCAGTTTATGGGCATCTTTACGAATTTTTGGAACCACCGCCAGCGGCTTTCCCCTTTCATCCAACTTGAACTTCACTTCGGTGGTTTCGAAATTCACCGCCCCTTTCTTGAAACGCTCTTTGCGTAAAATGTGGTGCAGCTCATTTAAAATTTTCAGCTCTTCGGCAAAGGTTCCGGTGCCGCTCTCAATAACTTCCTGGGCTTGTTCGTAGGTAAAGCGATGATCGGAATGGATAATGGTGCGACCAAACCATTCTTTGTGCACTTTGGCTTTTTCATCCATTTCAAACACAGCCGCGAACGTAAGCTTGTCTTCCTTCGGGCGCAGCGAACAAAGCGCATTGGAAAGTCGTTCGGGCAACATGGGTACGGTGCGGTCTACCAAATAGACCGATGTGGCGCGGTCAAAGGCATCTTCTTCCAGCGCGGTACCAGGTTGAACATAGTGTGTTACATCGGCAATGTGAACGCCAATTTCATATCGGCCATTGTCCAGTCTTTTAAACGAGATGGCATCATCAAAATCCTTGGCGTCTTCCGGATCAATCGTGAAGGTGAGGACGTCCCGAAAATCCCAGCGCTTTTTAATTTCATCGGCTGTAATCCCTTCACTGATTTTTTCAGATTCCCGCAGCACATTTTCGGGAAACCGGAACGGCAACTCAAATTCAGCCATGATGGAGTGAATCTCCGCTTCATTTTCTCCCGTCTTACCCAGAATCTCAATTACTTTAGCCTCCGGACTCTTGTCGCGGTCGGCCCATTTCACCACTTCAAACAACACTTTGTCATTGGCCGTGGCTCCATTCAGGTTTTCAGGATAAATGAAAAAATCCTGGTAGATTTTTTTAAAGTCGGGAACAACAAAACCATAATTCCGCGATAGCTCAATGCGACCCACAAACCGGATACGGCCCCGCTTGACGATCGACACCACGCGCCCTTCCGGATTTTCTCCGGTTTTGCGTCCGGAAACTTCCACTTCAACCGTATCGCCATGAATGGCAGTGGCAAGATCGGATGAACGGATATAAATGTCTTTCTTCCCTTCTTCCCCGGTGTTGACATAAGCAAATCGCGGGTTGACATGATCCACAACACCGGTTACGCTTCTTGCTGCGCGGGTACTTTTATAGTGACCCGAGCTGAGTTGTTCAACTTTCCCTTCTTCTTCCAGCGCCTCCAGAATTTTATAGAGATCTTCGATCAGTGATTTTTTCTTAAGCCCCAGTTTTTTTACAAGCTGTTGCGGGCTGTAGGCTTTACCAGCCATTTCTTCAAGCAATAAGAGGAGGGAGGAGTACATTCCACCGCGTTCCTTCTTATCGCGCTTTTCTTTTTCTTTCTTGAATTTCTTTTTACTCATAAGGGTGGTCAGACGGCTCGTTGAATTCTACAGGTAATACGAATAACAACGCGCCTGATTCCGTTTTAAAAATTTTAAAATAGTTACTCTGAATTTGGTTTCTGTTTCTTCGCTTCTATGTCTCTGGGAAGCTCAGGATGATTTAAGAGGTTGCGATGCGGGATTGTTCTATTAATGGCAGCCCTTTAAATCGTAAGTACAACTGGGCAATGGCCACCACATCGCCAACACAGTATTCTGCAATTTTTTTCAAATCGCCTTCCTGGTGATATACTTGGCTAACCATGGATCCATCCATAATACTCTTGCTGGTGGGAATATTAAAGAGGGCTGCCAGCAAATCAAGGGATGTGTAATGCTTGTAGTCGCCAAACTTCCACATTTCCATCGTATCAAGATGGTTCACCTCCCAGGGCTTTTTTCCAGCAACATTCAGGACGGACGGAACCGCAATTCCATTCACCAGCGATCTTCGACACAGGAAAGGGAAATCGAATTCTTTGCCATTGTGTGCACACAACCGCACGGATGGGCCCATTCGTTCAAGCGCAGCCCGAAAATCTGTTAACAACCGGGCTTCGTCATGGTCAGCAAAGTACCGGGTTCGGAGACCCATAGCGCCCTCCTCTTCTGTGTATTTGCCAATTGCGATGACAATGATTTTGCCGAATTCAGCATAGATGCCGGCCCGGTCCTGAAACAGATCTTCATCGGTTTGTCCTTCTTCGCGCTTTAAGAAGCCCGCCTTACGGGCCCATTGGGTTTTTAATCGTTCACTCAGATTTGAAAAGTGATCGACACACCGTACAGTTTCAATATCGAGAAAAAGAACATCTTTTAAATCGGGGTGCATGATTTGCGAGTAACCTTCTTATAAATGTAAGGATTAGAAAGGCGAAGGCAAAAATTAAGAGTGAAGTACACCTTCCTTTTCCAACTCCTTAATGAAAGTCAGATTGGCTTCGCAGATGGTATCGGGAACAAAAACAAATCTCCGGTCGTAGATTTGAGCACCAACATAGTAGCTAACCCAATATTCATTGTTCAAATGGAAAAGGGTTGGGTCGATGGGCTCCACCAAAACCGAACTGTTGGCTGGAACAGTTTCCAGGTAATGTCTTAGCGTGGAGGTTCGTTGTTGTTCACCTTCCTTCTCACCGTACCCCTTGCTTGCAACCAGAGTATTTTCAATGGGAAAAGGGTTGTTATTAATCAGGTGAACTCTCCACTCCTCCTGATTCAGGAGATTCTTTTCACGAACTACGGCTATCGTTACATTTTTTACTTCCGGAATTTCAATGTCTTTCTTCATCAATCCTTTCAACAACTAATTTATTATTTCCATTCCAAATTGGGCACTCAATTTATCCTTGAGTATAGATTTTATCGTGTTCATATCCTGAGCTTCGCCCAACTCGCACTCCATGGAAGTGACCGCTTTATCGGCAATGCCGCAAGGCACGATGTACTTAAAATAATCCAGGTTAGTATTTACATTGAATGCCAATCCATGCAGGGTTACCCACCGGCTGGTTTTAACACCCAACGCACAAATCTTGCGGGCGCTGACCAGGCCGGCATCCAGCCAAACTCCGGTCATTCCCGCCATGCGGCCCGCAGCGATATCAAATTCCGCCAACGTCTGGATAACGGTTTCTTCCAGCATGCGCATGTACTGATGGATGTCGGTAAAAAAATTTTCGAGATCGAGTACCGGGTAAACAACCAGCTGGCCTGGCCCATGGTAGGTAATGTCTCCACCGCGGTTAATGTGGTAATAGGTGGCGTCAATCGAGGGAAGATCCTCCTTTCTGATCAACAGATTACGCTCATCACCACTCTTGCCTAAGGTGTACACATTCGGGTGTTCGCAAAAGAGCAGATAGTTGCTGGTGGGTAGTTGATTGTCTGATTGGTTGCGATTGGTTGCCTTCACATCAAGAATCGCCTGAAACAAATTCGTTTGATAATCCCAGGCTTGTTTGTAGTCAATCAGGCCAAGGTCGAGAAATTTGGTTTTTTTGTTTGGCTTATCGTTCAAATCGGTGCATTAAAAGGATTCGCCCGCACGGTAGTGCGGGGATTATTTAATCTTTCCCAGTTCTTCTTTCAAAAACTCGACTGCTTCCACGGGCCCGGCCTCTACTCCATTTTCTTTAGCAAGGTAAAAAGAGATCCAATCCGTTAGGTGTATCAGATAGTAGTATTGTTCCAACAACGAAGCTCCTTCTGCAACGATGTCAATAATGGGATGGGAGCGTTTTTCAAATACAGGCCTGCAGATTTCCATGCGCTTTTCCACCCGCTCATGATCATGATCCGAATAGAGATAAATTACCTGGGCATGTGGCAGCACGGTTTCAGGAAATTGCCATCCGACAATTTCATTATGGTTCATTTCAGGAAAGGTGTTAACATGTGCCAGCTGCTTGGCGTTTTCGTTGATCTGATTCTGAAAACGAATGGCCATGGCTTTCAGGCGCTCATCGCAATAGATGATGGGCAATTTACCTTTTAGCTTCTTGGCGATTAATTCGGCTTCAGACTGAATGGCTTTTTCGCCCCGGTCAAGGTATTCAATGGCATTCTCGGTTTCTTTAATAAAGGCTGCCCCGATTAAGTTAGTATGGTAAAGGGCATAGAACAAGGAAACCATCATGTATCCGATATTTCCACGCGGGCTTTTTGACCCGCCTGGAATCTGAATCCAGAACAAATTATATTCTTTGGCCAGCTCCAGCATTTTTCCTCCTGAAGTAATGCAAATAATATGGGCCCGCTTAAGCATGGCTTTGTGAATGGCGGCCAGCGTTTCTTCGGTATCGCCACTGTAAGAACAGGCAATGAACAGGGTGTGTGGACTAACAAATTGCGGAATGTTATATCCCTTGCAGACGGTAATCGGTATGGGTACTCTTCCAAAAGTAATCGACTCCACCAGGTTGGCGCCAATGCCTGATCCGCCCATGCCCGTAATCAGAATGTTGCGGATGTCGCTGCCGGGTCTTACCAGGTCAACCGATTGACCAATTTTCAGGGCACTTGCCAATTGTAACGTAAAGCCCTCAATTAGTTTTTTCATTTTCCTAAATTCAAGTCAAAGGTAGAACATATTCATGAGCGATAAAATCCAAAAGGGTATGGAGGCGGAGAACCTGGCTGCCGACTTTTTGAAACAGCAGGGATACGAGATTGTAGAGCGGAATTATCGTTATCAGCGCTCAGAAATTGATCTGATTGTTCGAAAGGAAAACTGGCTGGTGTTTGTGGAGGTGAAAATGCGTTCCTCCGATGCATTTGGGTACCCGGAAGAATTTGTCGATTACCGGAAAGCAAAAAACATTGTGTTTGGGGCTGAACAGTATACGTTTGAACATAACTTCGAAGGCAATGTGCGATACGATGTAGTAGCAATAAGTTTGCGGAATGGAAAGCCGGAAATCCGCCACTTTGAAGATGCCTTTTACTGAACGGATCAAAAACGTGGAATGATCCGCGATTTATTTTGAATAGATCTCTTTGCCCTTCTCGTCCCACTCTTTACGCACATACGGCCGAATTTCTTTTTCGAAGGGCTCTTTCGGATAGGAGATGATGCGTTTACGCTTTCCGTTTGGATAATTTTCTATCCAATCATTAACTCGATCTCCCCAGTGGTATTCACCCTGCACAGCAATCTGACCATTTTCATGAAAGTAATAGTAATAGCCTTCTTTCTCACCGTACTCAATCGGGGTGATTTCTTTTATCTTTTTCCGCTCGTTTGGATCGTAGTACGTTACCAACGATTCCTTTGGCCAGCCTTTATAATACTTCTCCTTGTCTTCCACCAGGTTTTGGCGATCGTACCGCATCCACCGCCCATGCCGGGTACCTTTGTAGTATATCCCTTCCTCAATTACGTCTTCCCCTACCATTTTTTTATACGGACCGTGTGCCAACACCCCCTTCTTCACATCAAACGCTCCGATACTGGTTTTGCGCAATTCCTTGCGGGTAAAATCATACCAATATACATCGCGGGCAAAGCCAGCGGGTTTATCGGGCCGCTTCAACACATAAAATAATTCTACGGTCATTTTATCGCCATATCCTTTTCGGGTAAAGGCTTTTTTGGTTTTAATGCCGTAGTAAACTTTCCGTTTGGGCTTTTTCTTTTTGGTTACGATGGGCTCATCGTTCTGGTCAAGTTCAAGCAGGGTGAACGGTTTATCGGTATCAAATGTAAACTGCCCTTCCTGCACGGTGGGTGTTTGCTGTGCCCGGGCCGTTCCGGCTAGCAGGATCACAAAAAAGAAAAAACTTCGCTTCATCTGACCTTGATAAAACGAAGTTATATAAAAAATATTACTTCAACTTAATCTCTCATGGCAAGGAATCGGATTACCCTACCAGTTCAACGCTTCTCTTAATAAAGCTGGTAAGGTCGGCACCCGTCAGCATGTTTTGCGAAAGCAGGGCCAGGTCATACACTTGCTTAGCTAGTTTCGTCTTCTGTTCTTCGGTTTCTGCCTTCAGGATCTTTTGTACCAGGGCATGATTGCCATTGATGGCCACATTGTAGCTGTCGGGCATGGAACCCATAAAGCCATACATGCCGCCACCTCCGGTTTTACTCATGTCTTTCATTCTGCGCATCCATTCACTCATTGTGATCGTTACAGGCATGTCTTCAGGGGCTAGCGATTCGACCGCCAGGGTCATGCTCTTATTATTAATCGCAGTCTCAAAAATTTTCTTGATCGATTCTTCCTCTTCCTTGCTCAATACGCTGGCGACTTTTTCATCTTTGGCAATCAGCTTATCAATGGTTTCACTGTCCACCCGCTTCAGTTGGGTTTTCTCTAACTTCTGTTCCAGGTGATTAATGAAGTGACTGTCCAGAATGCCATCGAGTACCAGCACATCGTACGCCCGGTTGTTGGCAATTTCTATAAAGGCATGTTGTTTGGCTACATCGGTCGTGTATAAGTATACCGTGTTTTTGTCTTTATCTGTTTGGTTTGCCTTCACCTTATCTTCATACTCCTTGAAAGTAAAGTACTTGCCATCGGTATTTTTTAACAAAGCAAATTCTTTGGCCTTTTCATAGAACTTCTCATCGCTGATGATCCCGTATTTTACAAATACGTTGATGTCATCCCACTTTTTTTCGAACTCGGTGCGGTCTTTAATAAACATATCCACCAATTTATCGGCTACCTTTTTAGTAATGTGGGCACTGATCTTCTTTACGTTTGCATCACTTTGCAAATAGCTGCGCGAAACGTTCAGTGGAATATCAGGAGAATCCAAAACCCCATGCAAGAGCATGAGAAAGTCAGGCACTACATCTTTCACCTCATCGGTAATGAAAACCTGGCGTGAGTACAGCTGAATTTTATTGCGCTGAATTTCAAAGTCGTTCTTGATTTTCGGGAAGTATAAAACGCCCGTCAGGTTAAAGGGGTAATCCACGTTGAGGTGTATCCAGAAGAGTGGATCTTCGCTGAAGGGGTATAATTCTTTATAAAATTTCAGGTAGTCTTCATCTTTCAACTCCAGCGGGGCCTTGGTCCAGATGGGAGCCGTATTGTTAATGATGCGATCGGAAGTAACGGTCTTGTATTTCGGCTTGTTGTCTTTATCTACTCCGTCTTCAACACTTTCTTCTTTGGTGCCAAACTTGATTTCAACAGGCAGGAACTTGCAGTACTTTTCCAGGATACCCTTCAAGCGCCACTCGTCCAGAAACTCTTCTGAATCGGCATTGATATGAAGAATTACATCGGTACCGCGAACGCTTTTTTCGGCAGGAGAAAGCTCGAATTCAGTTGATCCATCACACTCCCATTTGGCTGCATCGGCATCTTTGTAGGATTTTGAAATCACCTCTACTTTGTCAGCCACCATGAATGCCGAATAGAAGCCAAGACCGAATTTTCCGATGATGTCTTTTGCATCGGCTTTGTCTTTGAATTTCTCGACAAACTCGGTGGCTCCGGAAAAGGCAATCTGATTGATGTATTTTTTGATCTCCTCACCGGTCATCCCAAGCCCCTTATCGCTGACGGTAATCGTCTTTTCTTTTTTATCGAAGCTCACCTCAATTTTCAGATCGCCCAGTTCACCGGTAAACTCGCCCAGAGAAGCCAGTTTTTTAAGTTTTTGGGTGGCATCCACTGCGTTGCTTACCAGCTCGCGCAAAAAGATTTCATGATCGGAATACAAAAACTTCTTGATGATGGGGAAAATGTTCTCGGTATGGATGGAGATGGAACCTTTTTCTGCCGTTGTAGTCATAATTGTCAGCGTTATGTAGAAATAGTTAGGTGTTACCCCCTGACTCAAACCATGTTCCAACCCAAGCAAGGTGACAGGTTGGCAGAATTTGAGCGTTAGAAAATCCCACAATTCCACTTAATTTTGCCCTCCCTTTAACGGAGAAGTAGTTTATGATTGTGAAGACCCGCAACTATCGCCTTGAAAAGAAAGACTATATCAAGATGGCCCTCAAGGCTATTTTACAACAGCAATGGTGGGTAGGCCTGATTGTCGTTGCCATTTGCCTTGGGTATCTGTGGATTCCTAGTGTATGGTGGTTTATTGGAGCCTTAACCGGGGCCGGTCTTTACCTCCTTTTCTGGTGGATCCAGTTTTACGGAGTTACTCAATTAGAGCAGGGTAAAATGTTGTTTGAGCGCTTCAGTTATGAAATCACCAGTCAGCAGATTGTCATGAAACTGAATGCCCGCGAGGGGATGCCCATGAAGTGGGACCAAATCAAACGCGCCAAGGTTGGGAAGGATCATTACCTGCTGTTTGTGAACAAGGCTCAACTTATCCACCTGCCCTTCAAGATTTTCAATACAGAGAACGAGCGAAAATTTGTCGGTAGTATTTTAAAGACCAAAGGACTAATCCCATAGTCCACCGCTTTCCCGGAGCGGACCGGTTTCCGATATTTGAGATATGCCGGTGTACCGAACTTCCTTTGATGCAGAACCCGAATTCCGTAAGCGACTGACTCCAGCGGAAGCGCACTCGAAAATTCAGCGTTACTGCGCCTATCAGGAGCGATCGCACAAAGAGGTAAAGAACAAATTATATGAGTATGGCTTATTCCCAAGCCAGGTAGACGAATTGCTCTCACACCTTATCAGCGAGGGGTTTCTCAATGAGGAGCGATTTGCCAAGGCGTTTGCCGGTGGCCGCTTTCGAATGAAGAAGTGGGGGCGGTTAAAAATCAAGAATGAATTGGAATTTCACGGGCTTACCAAGAATTGCATTCAGCGTGGACTAAAGGAAATTGACGCAGCCGATTACACCCGAACACTAAGGGCGTTAATGAAGAAAAAGGCGAAGGAAGTAAAGGAAGAAAATCCTTTCAAAAAACGCGACAAAGTAGCCCGATTTGCCATTGGCAAGGGGTATGAACCAGAATTAGTGTGGGAGTATGTTAGAGAGCTGATATCAGAATGAGTCTTATTTGCAGTTTGGGCGACAAATTGGGTCAATCGCAGAACCGAATTTTAAGGGTTTTACGTTGAAAGGACATGAAGCTTTTGATTTTTACTTTCATTTTAGTTAGCGGAGCGGTTCAGGCCCAGGAAGTCAGTATTCGCACCCGTCACTTCAACCTTCAAAAGCAAATTGCCATTGGGGGGTATGATCCGGTAAGTTACTTTGAGGGAAAGCCAACTGAAGGAAAAGAGAATTTGAAGGTAACGTATGAAGGCATTACCTATTTGTTTGCTACCGCAACTAACGTGAGTAAATTTAAGGCGGCCCCACAAAAATATGAACCTGCTTACGGTGGGTGGTGTGCCTATGCCATGGGTGCAAGCGGAGAAAAAGTGAAGGTGGATCCGGAGACTTATAAGATTGTCAATGGGAAACTCTACCTGTTCTACAACTTTTGGGGAAATAATACCCTGGAGGACTGGAACGAAAACGAACAACCATTAAAAGCCAAGGCCGACCAAAACTGGAAGAAAATTGTCCAATAACAGGTAATCATGCCTTCCGGCAATAACGAAACGAGAATTACCTTATCTTTACCGCGGCTTACATTTTGATTAGCATATGACTCAATTGTTTACTGCCGGTAAAACCATTCTGGCCCAACTCTCGGATGTGGTTTCACAAATCAGTGAAGAGGATTTTAGAAAGCCTTCAGCTGCCTTAAGCCAATCCACCGTGGGTCAGCATCTGCGCCATACCCTTGAAT
Source organism: uncultured Ohtaekwangia sp. (assembly GCA_964488465.1). Taxonomy (GTDB): domain Bacteria; phylum Bacteroidota; class Bacteroidia; order Cytophagales; family Cyclobacteriaceae; genus ELB16-189. The sequence goes on from CAZAUN010000003.1 coordinate 274,940, forward strand.
TTTTTATCTGCCTGGAACAGGGGTATGAATTGGGGGTAGTTAACTACGATAAACGCATCCACAACAAGGCCATGGAGAATGATAAGCACATTGCCCTTCACACCATCCGCCAGATTCAGGAATTTGTTGGTTGCAACCAAGCAGATAAATCATTGAAGCTGGAAGTAGGGTATCAACCGGACAGTGAAGAATGTGTAAGTATTGATACCAATTATCTGCGCGAATTAACCTACAACGTTGAACATGCCGTGCACCACATGGCCATTATGAAAATCGGTATTCGTGAAGTTGCCTCCTATGTAAAATTATCTCCTGATTTCGGTATTGCCGTTTCCACCCTGCGATACAAAGAGTCGGCTGTGGCAGCACGCTGATTCACTTTCCTTACTTTTGCACTTTCTATTCTTTTGTGCAGAGACTTTTACGAAGTAATTTTTTTATCAAACTGAGAAGCTGGGAGTACTGGCCGTTTGGGATTATTCAGGTGCCTTTGATTTTTATGTGGATTTACTACGCACTAAAGGAACGGGCACTTTTCTATTTTTCGGCCTCCAATCCCTCCATCCTCACAGGGGGCATGATGGGGGAAAGTAAATTTGAAGTTTTACGAATGGTGCCTGAAGAGGTTAAACCCAAAACTATTCTGATTAAAATACCGGCTACGGTAACAGAGGTCACAAGCGCAATGCATCAGAGCAACCTAACTTTCCCGGTAATTTTTAAACCGGATATGGGCGAACGGGGTTGGATGGTTCGTAGGATAAGAAATGAACAAGAAGCAGCGCAGTACCTGGCGGAGATCAAGATTGATTTTATTGTGCAGGAGTTGGTCGATTTGCCTCTTGAATTTGGAGTTTTCTATGTTCGGTTTCCTTCGACACGCAATGGATTTGTTAATTCAATAACCGGCAAGGAATTTCTTTCTGTTACCGGAGACGGTAGAAAAACCCTCCAGGAATTAATCTTAGAGAAGGATCGCGCAAAAATTCAATGGCAAAGCCTGAAAGAAGTATATCGTACCCAACTGCATGAGGTCATGCCGCCAGGACAGAAACTGGAACTCGTTTCGGTAGGCAATCATTGCCTGGGAACCACATTTCTTAATTGTAACCACCTGATCACAGACACGTTATCCGCTTCCTTTGACCGGATCAGCAAGCGAATTGAAGGTTTTTATTTTGGTCGCTTTGATTTGCGTTGTGCTTCGGTGCGGGATCTTGAAAATGGAAATGTGATGATCATGGAATTGAATGGTTGTGGTGCCGAACCGGCCCATATCTATCATCCTGGATCTTCTTTATGGAATGCAATTAAGGTACTGATAGTTCATTGGCAAAATCTGTATCGCGTCAGCCGGGAGAATCATCAACGTGGAGTGCCCTATCTTCCTTTCGTGGAAGGCAAGAGAATTTATTATGACTTCAGGAGGATTAAATATTAATTAGGCGGTAATGCTTATTCAAGTATTTATTATTGGGGTTGTCTTTAGTTTTCTCGGATCGATTCCTCCAGGAACCCTGAATTTGGCGGTGCTCCAATTGGGGATGGAGCATAAGATCAAAACTGCCCTTCGATTTTCTTTGGCCGTAGCCATTATTGAATACCCCTATGCGTGGATCGCAGTGGTTTTTGAAGATTGGATCACCTCCTCACCGATTGTAGTCGACAATTTTCAGTTGATTACGGCAGTGGTAATGACCGCCATCGGAGGCTTTTCGATCTGGTCGGCTCGCAAGCCGAGTGAGTTCTCCGTGCGCTTCAACGAAAGTGGCTTTCGAAGAGGGTTGATTTTGAGCATCCTCAATCCCATGGCTATACCATTCTGGGTTGCATACACAGCCTTCTTAAAATCGCAGGGATGGATTGACTTGTCTACCTCGTGGTTCGTTCACAGTTATGTATTCGGCACTTCGGTGGGCGTAATGATATTACTCGTGCTCTTTACTTTTCTTGCACAAAAGCTGTCTTCCTATGTCAAGGATAACCGGGTTGTGAAGTTAATTCCCGGTGTCACCTTGCTGGTGTTGGGATTGTATGCATTTGGCAAGTATTTTTTTTAAACCTGGCCATAGCGAAAACAATCCACAAGGTGATCGTTCACCAACCCACAGGCCTGCATGTGTGCATAGATCACTGTGGATCCTACGAATTTAAAACCCCGTTTACTTAAATCTTTGCTCAGGGCATCCGACTCTTTCGTGGTGGCGGGCAGTTGTTTTAATGTTTTCCACCGGTTGACAATCGGTTTATGATTAACAAATCCCCAGATGTACTTATCAAAACTGCCAAATTCTTTCTGTACCTCCAGAAAGAGTTTGGCATTGTTTACGGTTGCAAGCACCTTTAACTTATTCCGGATAATGCCAGGGTCCTGTAAAATCTTGTGTACTTTCTTCTCTGTAAAACGGGCTACTTTAACCGGATCGAAGTCAGCAAAATTTTTCCGGTAGCCCGCGCGCTTCTTTAATACGGTAGCCCAACTCAATCCCGCCTGGGCGCCCTCCAGAATCAGGAATTCGAAATGGACCCGGTCATCATGTACGGGTACACCCCATTCTTCATCGTGGTAGTTAATGTATTGCTCAAATTTTAAGCACCAGGGGCAACGGAATAGATCGGCCATAGCGATTTCTATTTGATGGGAAGTTACCAGTTTCAGAAATTTATCTACCTTCCTGTTACTAAAATTTAACCGACCCTTATGAAAAGCATTTTTTTATCCCTGATACTGGCCTTTTGTTTTTCATTTGTTCTGGCTCAACAAAAAACAGATTATGATAAAAAGCTAAAGGAATTGGGAATAGAATTATATGAACCGACCAAACCCATGGCCAATTATGTAAAGGCTGTTCGAACCGGGAATTTGCTCTATCTGGCCGGTCATGGACCTACCCGGGCCGATGGGTCGAACATCACAGGTAAGGTAGGAGTTGATTTGACAACCGATCAAGGCTATCAAGCTGCTAAGCAAACGGGGATATCGATCCTGTCAACACTAAAGGGGGAGCTCGGTGATCTGAATAAAGTAAAGCGTATTGTAAAAGTGTTGGGCATGGTAAATTGTACAGACACTTTTACCGACCAACCCAAGGTCATCAATGGGTTTTCAGATTTGATGGTGGCAGTCTTTGGCGAGAAAGGAAAGCATGCACGGTCAGCCGTTGGAATGAATTCGCTTCCGAACAACATCACCGTGGAGATTGAAATTATCGTGGAGGTGGAGTAGCCGGACAGACAGTTGTTAATTAATTCTTAAACGATAATACCCCGCAGCTCAACCTAACTATTTGCTATATTTGCCCTCCGTCATGGCAAAAATCGCATTTTCACACCTCGCTATCTTCTGTTTATTGCTGCTCGCCTCAGCGAACACAATAACAACCTCCATTAAAAAGGAGTCTGGTAAAGAGATTTGCACGGACACAGAGCGGGGTGATGATCAAACCGTCCCCTCACCGGCAGAAGAAGATACCGCGGAAGAGGATGATGACACCTCAAAGTTATTCTCATTATATCAGGTAAACTCCAATATGGATAAAGAGCGTAATTTAATCTTGGGTGATCACTTCCTCACCAGTTTCCATTTTTTGGAAATCATTTCCCCCCCTCCACAAGCCTAAACTGAATTCTTGTTTCCGTTCTGGAACCCTCGGTCAGTTTTTGATTTTCACTTTTTTCGCCTTTATGAATTTAAGAAGTTTCTGGTCTTCGGACTTTCCGTCATCGGTGGTGGTCTTCCTTGTAGCGCTGCCCTTGTGCCTGGGCATTGCCCTCGCATCAGGGGCTCCTCTTTTTTCGGGATTATTGGCGGGTATTGTTGGCGGTATTGTTGTTGGTTCTTTAAGTGGTTCACAACTGAGCGTTAGCGGTCCTGCGGCCGGGCTTACTACCATTGTTTTTGCGGCCATTCTTGATCTTGGAAGTTATCCCGCCTTTCTGCTGAGTGTGGTACTGGCTGGGGCCCTTCAAATCGTATTGGGGTTAGTTCGCGCTGGAACGATTGGACATTTTTTTCCGGCAGCAGTCATCCGGGGCATGCTGGCAGGTATTGGCTTAATTTTGATCCTTAAACAAATTCCCCATGCGGTAGGATATGATGCCGACTATGAAGGGGACGAAAGCTTCTTTCAGTTGGATGGACAAAACACATTTTCAGAAATTTTAGAGTCATTTAATTTTCTAAGCGCGGGAGCGGTTATCATCAGTGTCGTGTCCGTTCTGTTGTTGATTTTCTGGAATTCCAATCGACTGATGCGGTATAAATTCTTTAGAGTCGTACCGGCTCCATTAATAGTAGTGATCGTGGGTATTTTGCTTAACGCATTGTATAAGGTCACCTTTCCCGATTTAATCATAGATGAGAAACATTTGGTCACACTGCCATCGCTGTCGGATTCAGCCGGGCTTGCAGCATTCTTAACATTGCCCGATTTCTCCTACTGGCAAGATCCCCGGATCTATACGACCGCCATTACCCTGGCTATTGTAGCCAGCCTTGAAACATTGCTCAGCATCGAAGCGTGTGATAAGATGGATCCTGCAAGAAGAATTACTCCGCTTAACCGGGAACTTCGCGCCCAGGGTGTGGGCAACATGGTGTCTGGTCTTTTGGGCGGACTTCCAGTAACATCGGTCATTGTCAGAAGTTCGGCCAACGTTAACTCGGGTGCACGCAGTAAAGCTTCCACGATTTCACATGGTGGAATTTTATTATTGTCGGTGCTATTGATCCCAGGAATTTTACAATTAATACCCCTATCCTGCCTGGCGGGTATTCTCTTGGTTACGGGCTATAAACTAACCAAGCCTTCCAGTTTTGTAGAAATGTATCGAAAGGGGATGGCTCAGTTTCTGCCTTTCGTGGCCACCGTATTGGCTGTTGTGTTCACCAATCTGTTGCAGGGTGTTTTTCTTGGAATTCTGGTAGCCATGTTCTTTATCCTCAAAACGAATTTTCAGAAAGCAATTATTGTGGTTTCGGATTCAGATCAATACCTAATTAAATTCATCAAAGATGTTTCCTTCTTGCACAAGGCCTCTTTGCGGCATGAGTTGGGGAAAATTCCAGGAGATACACAAGTCGTTTTTGATGGGACGAAAGCCGCCTTTATCGATGCGGACATCATTGAGACCATCAGTGATTTTATGGAAAACGCCAAAATCAAAAATATTTCAATTGATATAAACGGGATTACCATTCCCCAAAAGATTTTCCAATAAGTGAACAAAAGCAATAGCCAAGACAATGAAAACCTACCAACAGCTACTCCTTCAAAATCGTGCCTGGGTTCAACAGAAACTTCAGGAAGATAAAGACTTCTTCAATAAACTCGCCAACGTGCAAAAACCCGATTTTCTTTGGATTGGATGCTCGGATAGCCGTGTACCTGCCAATGAAATTACTGGAACTGTACCCGGTGAGGTATTTGTACACCGAAACATTGCCAACATGGTTGTACATAGTGACATGAATATGCTAAGTGTTCTTGATTATTCGGTTAATGTATTAGAAGTAAATCACGTGATTGTTTGCGGTCATTATGGGTGTGGAGGTGTTCGGGCAGCGATGGGCCATCAACAAATCGGGTTGATAGACAACTGGATCAGACACATCAAAGATGTTTATCGAATGCATCAGGATGAGTTGGAGAAAATTGAGGATACAAAGCAACGCGAAGACCGATTCATTGAGCTGAATGTTATCGAACAGGTTTATGACCTGGGGAAAACGTCCATCATCCAAAACGCCTGGCAAAAGCGCGGACGGCCTTATATTCATGGCTGGGTTTATGATATTCGAAATGGGCTGATTAAAGATCTGAATGTCTCTATGCACGATGATTCCGAAATGCCCGATGTGTATCGGTTTGAACGGAGAAAATAGTAGGCAGGCATGCCTAAAAAGAAAAGCCATCCAAGGATGGCTTTTTTGTTAACCTGGCAAATAGGGGTAAATCTTCTCCGGGTTGTCATAACCTCAACGCCTGAATCCCGTAAATTGCATCGTAACTTCTCAAAAAAGCGGTGGATTTATTGGAAAAGCAGGTTTTAGACAAGCTCTGTGAGGGAGACGCTAGCGCATTTGAGATGATTTTTAAAACCTATTACCAACCGTTGTGTCGTTATGCCTATTCCTTTTTACAAGATAAAGAAGAGGCAGAAGAGGTAGTGCAAGCCTCGTTGATTACGGTCTGGGAGAAGCGCCAGGCGCTTTCCATCGAAACCTCCCTAAAGTCTTACCTCTACCGCATGGTTCGCAATAGCTGCCTCAATGTAATCAAGCATGAGCGGGTGAAGCAGCAACATGCCGCCCACGAGTTGTACGTGAAAGAAGTTGCCTACGAGTCAGTGGCACATAAAATTCAGGCAGCCGAACTGGAAACTAAAATCATGCAAGCCATGAAAGTACTGCCGGAGCAATGCCGGCTGGTATTTCAGCTAAGCCGATTTGAAGAATTGAAATATCAGGAGATCGCTGACCAGTTACAAATCTCTGTAAAGACAGTCGAGAATCATATGGGGAAGGCCCTGAAGCTCATGCGTGAACAATTGAAAGACTACTTGCCGTTGTTTTTGATTTTTATGAAAGACTGGATCGTGTGATGGAGCCCGTATGGAACGATATGGATGATTTAATTGGGAAGGTGTTGGCCGGAGAAGGATCAATGCAAGAGGAAGATACGGTCATGCAATGGACACGTCAGAGTGACGCCAATAGAAAGTATTATGAACAGGTAAAGTTGATTTTCGAGCGGGCAGCAAACACCCCGGCCGATATTGAGTTTGATACCGAGGCTGCCTGGAGCAAAGTCCGGCAAAAGATGGGATCGGGCAAGGTAATCCCGCTCAGGAATAACAGACCTGCTGCGTATAATCAGATATTACGAATTGCAGCCAGTGTCGTGATCCTGATTGGAATTAGTTATTGGATTTACCAGGTTACTGCACCGCCTGTGCAAACCCTGGCCGTTGTCTCCGATCAGGTTACTCTTCAGGATACATTACCCGATGGCAGCACGGCCTACCTCAACAAAAAAAGCGAATTGAAATACGAATTCAACCCGCGTGCCAAAACCCGCAAGGTGGTGTTGAAGGGCGAGGCCTATTTTACGGTGAAGCATGAGGAAGAAAAACCCTTTGTAATTGAGGCCGATGAGGTGTTGGTACGTGACATCGGTACGGAGTTTAATCTTAAAGCCTATCCTGATCAAGACACCATTGAGATCATTGTCACCCAGGGCGAGGTTCAATTCTATACGCTAGAAGACCCAGGCCTGACCTTACAAGCGGGAGATAAGGCTATTTACAGTAAGCGAACCAGACAGTTTTATCGGATTGAAAAACCAGATACCAATGCCCTTTCCTACAAAACCAAAATTTTCAGTTTCAATAATACCGATTTACAGTCGGTAGTGACCCTCCTTAACGATGTTTACAATTCAAAGATCAAACTGGGGAATGAAAAGCTTTACCACTGCCGGCTCACCGCAAATTTTAAGGAGGACAATGCAACGATCATTGCTGAAGTCATTGCCGAAACAATGGGTCTGACACTTACAAAGAAGGACGATGAAATTATCCTTGATGGAGAGGGCTGTAATCAGTAATCAGGGATGAGGAATTGCTTAGCGATCAGTTTCGTCCTGTTGGCAACGGTTGCACTGGCTCAAAAACCAGAGGCTCCCATTCTGGAACGAATTGTCTCCATTTCAGTTTCAAATGAAAGTATTCCCGCTGTTTTGAATCGGATAGGGCAGGCCGGTGGATTTTCTTTTTCCTACAACAGTAACCTGATTGATCCAACGCAAGAGATAAGTTTTGAAATCAGTAACCAAACCGTTCGAAATGTACTCAATGAAATCTTTCAGGGGACAATGATCTACAAAGTCAAAAGCAATTATCTGATTTTGGCGAAAGCACCACCCGTAACGTCCCGGAACAACACCCTGATGATTGTGATTAATGGATATGTTCAAGATCACGAAACAGGCGCAAAAATTACGCAGGCCAGTGTGTATGAAAAAAATTCGCTGGCGTCAGCGGTTACCGATGAGTATGGGTACTTTAACCTTAAACTTGAAAAGAAGACCGACTCCCTCGCAGTATCGGTGAGCAAGAGAGGATATTTGGATACGCTGATTAGCATTACGGCCCCGGTCAACCAATACCTTACGATTGCAATCCATCCTGTTAAACGGGACACAGTACAGATTGTCGTTCCCACGGAGCCGCAAGATTCGATTGTGGAAACCTTTTCGGAGGAATTGGTCTTACCCTATGAGTCTGAACCAAACGTTCAAAATATCCGAGATACACTTTATGAGCTCGTACAGGTATCGTTTCTTCCCTTCCTGGGAACCAACGGCCGCCTCAGTGGAAACATAATTAACGATTATTCGATTAACTTTTTGGGTGGCTATTCATTGGGAACCCGCCAGATTGAGTTGGGGTTCTTTTTTAATGTCGACCGGGGGAATGTGAAATGGCTGCAGATTGCTGGCTTTGGAAACCTGGTGGGGGGCGATGTGTATGGAATTCAGGCTTCCGGTTTTTTTAATTTAAACGGAGGGGCTACGGAAGCAGTTCAACTTACCGGATTTGCGAATACCAACTTAGATGACATGCAAGGTGTTCAAATAGCGGGCTTTGCCAACACCAATTTAGGATCTATGAATGGCGTTCAGGTAGCAGGGTTTACCAATTTTACCCAACGGCAATCTCGGGGGGTGCAGGTTGCAGGCTTTGGCAATATGCAAATTGAAAATTATACCGGCTCGCAGTTTGCGGGTCTCACCAACGTTGCCACGCAGCACATTTCAGGATCGCAGGCTTCACTTTTATTTAATTATGGAGGTTCGGTTCAAGGAACCCAAATCGGGCTAATCAACTATGCAGATAGTCTTGGTGGGGCGCCCATTGGATTGTTGAGCATTGTTAAAAGTGGATATCATAAAATTGAATTATCGGCAGATGAAGTTTTTTATGGCAACCTGGCGTTCCGAACCGGAGTTCGAAAATTTCATACAATGCTGATGGCTGGATTTAAGCCAGAGCAATCCATCGCACCCAGCGACACTTCGGTTTGGACCTTCGGATATGGGTTGGGTACCTCGCCAAAACTAGCCCGCTGGTTGTATTTGGATCTTGATCTATCCTCACAACATATCAACAAAGGTAGCTTTACCAATGCGTTAAGTTTATTGAATAAATTTTATGTGGGATTTGATTTTCAGATCGCTCCTAAATTCTCGATTGCACTAGGGGCCACCTTGAACGGCTATCTCACCCGGACAACTTATACCGATTACCCTGAAATTTTTACGGACTACAAACCGAAGATTTTTGTTGATGAAAACCTCAGCAATGATATCAATTTAAAGATGTGGTTGGGGGGCAAAGTTGCTTTGCGATTCTTGTAGAAAAAATCATTTCAGACATAGGGGTTCAAATCTTTCGGGTTGTCATACCACCGAAAATCAACAACTATGACACCCCAAAAATTTTTACTTGCCTGCAATTTCTTTCTTTTCAGCCTGATTGCGCAGGCGCAAGTGCTTACTCAAACTATTCGTGGAACGGTGGTAGACAAAATCACCCAATCATCACTTCCGGGAGCTTCCGTGGTACTGATAAACTCGAATCCTTTATTGGGTACCACCACCGATGTGGATGGAAATTTCAAACTTTCTCAAATTCCGGTAGGCACTCATTCAATTCGAATTTCATTCATTGGGTATAAGGATATTACCATTCCCAACATCGTAGTCAATTCCGGTAAAGAGGTGGTATTAACCATCCCGGTTGAAGAGGAGATCACAGAGCTTGCGGAAATTATTATTAGGCCAGACGTTGAAAAGAATAAGCCGCTCAATGAAATGGCTACCGTAAGCACACGCACTTTTTCGGTAGAGGAAACCCGAAAATTTGCAGCAGCCGTGAACGACCCAGCCCGCGCGGCAATCTCCTTTGCGGGAGTCGTATCTGCCGATGATGGTAACAACTCCATTTCCATTCGGGGAAATTCACCCACCGGGTTGCTCTGGCGCATGGAAGGTGTTGACATTCCTAACCCCAATCATTTTGCAGATGTGGGATCATCAGGTGGCGGGATTTCAATTCTCAGTTCTCAGTTGCTGAGCAATTCTGACTTTTCAACCGGTGCTTTCCCGGCAGAATATGGCAATGCCTTGGCCGGGGTGTTTGATTTAAATCTTCGCAAAGGGAACAATGAGAAGCGAGAGTATACCGTGCAAGCAGGATTTTTAGGAACGGATCTTGCTGCAGAAGGACCTTTCTCTGAGAATTATCGCGGCTCTTATTTAATCAATTACCGATACTCAACGCTCAGCATCCTTTCCAAACTAGGTGTAAACGTGGGCGATGCAGTTACTAATTTTCAGGACTTGTCGTATCACATTTTTCTCCCCACCAATAAGCTGGGCAATTTTTCGCTCTTTGGCTTTGGAGGATTGAGTGATCAAAACCAATTTGCTGAGAAGGACTCTGCAAACTGGGAAAATGAGTATCAACGATATAATGCCAACTACTTTTCAAACACCGGAGCTGCGGGCGTGAAGCATGCACTAACTCTCAGTGCAAAATCTTACCTCCAATCCTCTGTTGTGTTCTCCGGCAATGATCATGGGTACCAGGAAGAACGGTTGGATAATTCGTACAGCCCTCAATTTAATTTCAAGAGCAACTACATTAATCGCAAAATCACCCTTAGCTCGGTGCTCAATCATAAAATGAACAGTCAAAGCAGCATTCGCTCAGGCATGTACCTTAACCGCTATTCATTCAACCTTAAAAAGCGACAATTAAATCATGAAACGAACCTGGAGGAAGAGCCATTAAACTCATTGGCCCATGCGTCCACGCTTCAACTGTTTACCCAATGGAATTACCGGGCAACGGAAGAATTGACATTCAACACCGGAATCCATTTTCTTTATTTGACCGATAATAAAACGTATTCAATCGAACCGCGTGCATCATTGCAGTATAATTTGACCAAGACTAGTTCAATCAGCCTGGGCTACGGCTTGCATAGTCAAATGCAAACCATTGGAGTTTACGAAACGCAACTGGAGCAACCGGATGGATCGTTTATTTATCCTAACAATAACCTAGGATTCAATAAGGCTCACCATGTGGTTGTGGGCTATGATCAATCATTAACACGCCACCTTCGGTTGAAAACCGAAGCCTACTATCAGCACTTGTTTAACATCGCGGTAGAGAATGATCCAACCAGTCCGGTGTCCTCGTTGGTGGTGGAGGAAGGCTATGTGAATGTGGCTATGATTAATGAGGGACTAGGTCGTAATTATGGCCTCGAATTGACGCTGGAGCAATTTTTACACAACAACCTGTATTTCTTATTGTCTGGTTCGTTGTATTCGTCAAAGTATAAATCCCTGGAGGGTATTTGGCGAAACACCCGGTTCAATGGGAATCATGCGCTAAGCTTTACTGCCGGAAAGGAGTTCAACTGGAATAAGAACCGCGTGTTTGGAGTAAACCTCAGGACGATTTATACCGGTGGATTCAGGACCACACCCATCGATATTGAAAAGTCGAAAGAATTGAGTGAAACCCGGTACTTCGAGAACCTAGCATTTACGGAGCAACTGCCCGATTATTTCCGGGCTGATTTGCGGGTGAGTCTGAAGCGAAATCGACCACAGGCAACCCATACGCTTGCATTGGATATTCAAAATGTAACCAACCATCAAAACCTGGGCGGGCAGTATTACGAGCCTCGTAGCGGGGAAATTCAAAAGTGGTACATGCTGTCATTGTTGCCCATTTTAAGTTACCGGGTGGAATTTTAAGAAATAATTTGAGCCGACTAGGGGTGTCTTAAATCCGGGTTGTCTTAGATCAAAAATCAAAGTTATGAAAGCGATTAATGTATTGGGCTTATTGGTTCTGCTTGGCATGAGTTCTTGTTTCGATGAAGATCCGGGCCCCCGGCAACAGGACAAGCGTAATTATTCGGTATTGGATTTTGACCGTATTGAGGCCGGTGACGCGCTGATTGTTACGATTCAATTTGCAGAAGGTTTTTCAATTGAGGCAGAGGGTGACCGTAGAAATCTGGACGACTTGATGATTTATAAAAATGGAAATACGCTGGTAGCCGAGTTTCGACAGCACGAGCGCAGGCAGTATGAAACGTTTTTAACCATTACCATGCCCGCCTTATACAGTGCCGATTTTTCAGGCGCAACGCAGGCAACTATTCTGGGATTTGATCCAGTCGATCGGTTTGACATTTCCTTATCGGGAGCATCTTTTGTCCAGTTGAACCAGGATGCAAAAGAGATTCACATGAACTTAACGGGAGCCTCACAATTGGGATTGAAAGGAACCGGAGAGGTGTTGGATGGGACTATTTCAGGTGCCTCGCTACTTTCCGCTTTTGAATATCCATCTGCGCGGGCCAAGTTGGTGGTGTCTGGAGCGAGCAACAGTAAGGTAACGGTAGCCGATGAATTAAATGTGAACGTGAGTGGTGCCAGCACCGTATTGTACCGTGGCGAACCTGAATTAATCATTGATTCATCCGGCTCCAGCATTGTACGGAAAGACTAACAGACAATTCTGTTTTGAGTCTGGAGACCCGATCTATTTTTGATCGGGTCTTTGTTTTTATCGTTATCGGGAATATTTGCATTTTGCGTAATGCTTTTAGCGTTCGATATCGGCAACAGCGACATTACGGCTGGCTTGTGGAAGGACCATGAATGGAAGCACGTGTGGCGCATTGCCTCCCGCCCTGATTTGCCGGAACTTTATTACGGGGTAAAAATCCGGGATTACTTTTTGGAGACTGGCAATGGCGTAGACCAGGTGCGCACCATCGTGTTGAGCAGTGTGGTGCCTGCCATGACGGAAAAAATCAAGAGCGTATCGCGTACACTTTTTGATAAAGAGCCGGTGGTGATGGGGCCAAAAGTGTATGAGTTGATTCCGATGGAAATCCTGAATCCCTTTGAGATTGGATCGGACCTGGTGGCCAATGCCGCTGCGGCTTATTTTAAATACCAGCGCAATTGTATTGTTGTAGACTTTGGCACGGCTTTAACCTTCACTACCGTGTCTGGTGAAGGTGCCATCCTGGGAGTATCCATTGCCCCGGGGTTAAAGACCGCCATTCGGTCGCTGTCGCAAAATACAGCCAAATTATTTGATGTACCCCTGGAAATACCATCCTCCGCATTGGGTAAGAATACCATTACCGCCATCCAATCAGGAATTCTGTATGGATACGAAGGGTTGGTAACAAACATGGTTTCCAAAATCAGAAGTGAACTGAATTCCGATTGTCTGGTGATCTCGACCGGTGGGTTGGCCTCGGTCATTACTCCCTTGGCTAGTTTTTTTAATTCCATAGAACCGCATCTCACGTTGGATGGACTGCGAATCATTGGTGAGTTGATTGATAAGAAAAGCTAACCCTTGTTTCTACGAGTGGTATCCACTCCTGTAACTAATTTCCCTTTCTTCGGTTTCTAATAAACATATACTGTAATGTCTGTGTTTAATTGTAAGCTTTGGATAAAGTCGAAGCTTCTAATACGATTCTAATGTTTTAGCAGGATATTGTTGATAGAGGGGTAGGTTTAGGTTAAGGCCTGGTTGAGGAACCAGGCCTTTTTATTTTTCCAGGGCTTGTTTCAAGTCAGCAATCAGGTAGTTCGGATCTTCCAATCCAATATAGAGCCGGATCAGGCGATGATTCGGATTAGTGACATCGAAATCAGTTGCTGGGAAGCCAACAAGGGCGGGGATCACCAATGATTCGTGCCCACCCCAGGAAACAGCGAGAAAGAAATGTCTTAAGGAATTACAAAACCTCTCTACTTCTTCCAGCGACTTCGCTTTTAATACAATACTAAATAGCCCCCCGGCATCCAGCATTTGTTTCTTTGCAAGGTCATACTGGGGGAAACTGGGATGAAATGGGAAGAGTACCCGTTCTACGCGTGGATGGTTGGCCAGAAAATCAACGATCACCTTTGTACTGTCACAAACCCGTTGCAATCGCAGGGGCAATGTGCGCAATCCCCGAATCAGCAACCAGGCATTCATGGGCGAGATGTTGCCACCGATGTTCAGGAATTCGGCATCAAAAATCTTTTTAATGAGGGCTTTTGATCCGGTAACAACACCTGCCACTACATCGCTATGTCCGCCAATAAACTTAGTAGCAGATTGCGCCACCAAATCGATTCCCATTTTATAGGGTTGTTGGTTAAGGGGGCTGCAGTAGCTATTGTCAATCATGGTCAGGATGTGCTTGCTTTTTGCCAGGGTGGCAACTGCAAGCAAATCCTGAAGTTCGTAGGTAAATGTATTGGGCGACTCCAGGTAAATAAGGCGTGTTTTTGATTGTAAGGCGGTGGCGAAATTCTCTGTCCGGGTTCCATCCACAAACGTAGTGGTTATACCAAATTTTGGTAGCAGTCGCTCAAACAGTTTAACTGTCCAACTGTAGGGGCGGGCTACGCTTACGATATGGTCACCCTGTTTTAGTAAGGCAAGGATCGGAACAGCAATAGCAGCAATTCCGCTCCCGAAAACCAGGGCGTCCTCGGCTCCGTCCAGTGCGGCCAGTTTTTTTCTCAAAATATCTACCGTTGGATTGTTGCCACGCGAATAAAGGATGGCTTCATACTCATCGGCTAATGCCTTGCGAAATTCGGCAACATTTTTAAACGTAAAGTTGCTGGTTTGAATGATGGGCGGAGCAACCGCATTGAAGTACTGCTCACGTTGTTCGCCCAGTTCGTTTAATATGTAGGATAAGTCCATGATTAATTAATAAGTTTTACAAGAATTCGATAGAGCGGGTATCCGGAAAGAAATAGAAGGAAGCCAATGAGTGAGGCCTGTGGGTTGGATACCAACACGCTGATGTTCACAAGTGAATAAACAATAATGAAAAGTGCAGGCATCCAGGGGTAACCATACATTTTATAGATTCCGGCCGGATCTCCTTGCTTTTTAGCACGGTGGCGGAGTATAAAAATAGCAGCGGAGGCTGTGATCAGACTAATGCTATCAAAGAACATCACATACCCCAATACTTGAGTAAAGGAAGAAGAAAAGAACAAGGTTAGCACAATGAAAACAACAAATACGGAAACTGCAAACTCTTGTACCTGGGTTCTGGGATTTACTTTTTTAAAGAGGGGCGGCAACACCTTGTCTTCAGCCATCGCATAATACACCCTCGGGTTGGATAAGATGGAGGCATTTACATACGCCATGACAGAAAGAAACATAATCACCGCCACGACTTTAAAAGCATAATCGCCCAGTAGCACGCGGGCAACATCTGCAGCCAGCGTTGTGGAATTCTTCAATCCTTCAAATCCCAATACCCTGAAGTAGGAGAAATTCACCAGCAGGTAAAGGGAGAGAATAATGGCAATCCCATAGAAGATTGCCCGTGGCAGGGTGCGCACTGCATTGGGAATATCGCTGCCAAAATTCATCGTTTGTTGATAGCCGCCATAGGTAAAAAAGACCGGCACAAAGCACAGCCAAAAAGCCTTGAGCCAATCGGTAGTAGATAAGGATGTTGATGGTGCGTTCACCATGGCAGGTGTGGGGGCAACAAAGATGGCAGCAATCAGCAATACAATCAGGCTGATTTTGATGATCATCAACACATTGAGCATGCGGGCACTCATTTTAATTCCAGCCATATTAATTCCATACAAAATAACCATGGCTGTAAGCGTGATGATGCGGATCGCAACAGACGAATCCATCTCCGGAAATAGAATGGGTTGTATGTATTCCGCACCAATAATGGCCACGCTGGCTGTGGAGGCCGCATTGGAGATCACGGTCATCCAGTTCACCATGAATGCAAAGGCAGGGTGATAGCAATGGGAGAAGATGCGATAAAACCCACCGGCTACGGGGTAACGCGAGCCGATCTCAGCAAAGGTTAAGGCTCCAAAAAAACTGATCAATGCACCTCCCATCCAGGCCACAAAAAAAATCTCAGGCAGTTGTGCTTTGTTGGCAACCTCCACAGGAGTTCGGAAGATCCCCATGCCAATGACCAGGCTCACCACAATCATGGTGAGATCGAACTGGCCAAGTTTGGGTTTAATAGACACGGGTACGCAAACTGCCGGTGTTTAGTTGAATGCCAATGGCAAATTGAATGGGTACGTGATCAAAGTAAGCATCGTTGGGGATAGCCACATTCAAACCAAGTTGAAAGATACCCTGTAAATTTCCGACAAGGGGTACTTTGCCAGTTACCGCTGGTTCAATGAAAAATTGCGGACCCTCATCTGGTTGTATAGTTACAACATTCAAGGCTGGGTTGTTATCATTCGAGGAGAACTCAGTGAAATCCACGAAGGAAAGTCGAGCTGTGAAAGCCATATTGAAGCCACGATTGTTGGTGCCTAGTGTTGGCTGAACAAAAATTCGATTGAATTTTCCAGTGGCAACCAGATCTTTTTGACCGAATGTGGGCGTAAAGAAATAATATTGGGCAAAGCTGGTGCCTTCTCCAATCCCATAGCCTGCATAAAGTTCGGTCCTATATTTTCGGGTAGCATTAAAGTACCCAAGTCCGCCCTCAAAATATTGATGTTTGCGGGTATAATCCTGTTCAGGGATATCGTCCGTTAAAAATGAACCATTGGCCATAACACCCACATGGTCGCTTAATGCAAACGCCAGTTGGCCTTCGATGCCGGTTGTGATGGTAACGGTTCCCTGAAATTCCCCTTGTTCCCGAAAGAGCGGAGTGTTTCGAGTATTGGGTACATAGATTTGAGGTGCGCACGAACTCAACAAGAGCGCTGCAACAAAGAATTTACGCATGGGGGTGTTTTGGGATTCAAAAGTTAAATTAGCCAAAAATCAATACAAATGAATTTTAATGTCGAAGAAATAAATCAGCTCATTCGGTTGCGCAGATCCATCTATCCAAAGGATTATACAGGGGCAACAGTACCCAATTTTATCATTGAACAAATGCTGGAGAATGCCAATTGGGCACCTACCCACAAACAGACCGAGCCCTGGCGGTTTGTAGTGTTTTCAGGAGATGGTTTGAAGACATTGGCGGCTTTTCAAAGTACATGTTACAAGGAGGTCACCGAAAGGAATGGTTCTTTTAAAGAAGATCGGTACCGGGCCCTTCAAACCAAGCCCATGGAATCATCGCACATTATTGCGCTTGGTATGAAGCGCGATGCGGGTAAGCGATTACCCGAGTGGGAAGAATTGGGAGCTGTTTTTTGTGCGGTTCAGAATATGTACCTGACCGCTACTGCTTATGGAATAGGTTGTTACCTGAGTACGGGCGGGATCACCAATTTTGAAGAAGCAAAATCATTTTTCGGACTGGAATCGGAAGACAAACTTTGTGGATTTTTACATATTGGCATGCCAAAAGGTATTACCCCCGATGGCCGGAGACGCCCCCTTCATGAAAAAGTAACCTGGGTGAACCACTAAGTTTCTTAACTTGAAATCTCTAACTCCTTTTCGTCAATGAGCAATAAGACCTCCTATTTATTTCTGATCGTAGTGGCAATGGTTTTTGCTGCTGCTTGTTCAAGTAACCAGGAACGCAAAGTTCCTACGTTTACGTTGACCCCTACCGACAAGTTCCTGTTTAATTCTTTTGTGGACTGCAATATGGCGGAGGTTTGGGTGGGCGATACCTTCCGGATTTTTCCCGGAAAGTATGGTGAAGATACCTTGTGGGGCTATTCCGACAATCTCCGGTTTGGTAACGGCACCAATGCTGATGAAGCCTTCGCCAATAAGTTTGAAGATCTTGTAATACCCAACATGCCGAAAAATGTAAAGCCAACAGAAGAAGGATTGCATGGGGCCGTATGGTTTGAGACCGTTTATCAGGATGTAAAAGATCCATCCGGTAAAACTTTGTATGCGGTGTATCATAACGAAAATTATCCTTGGAACTATCCATACAATGAAAAGACCGGAGAAGGATACATTGACAAGTACTGGCCGCAAGGGTTAACCGGGGTGACTTCACCGGCTGCCGTGTGCCGGATTGGAATAATGAAATCAACCGATGGAGGCTATAACTGGGATAACCGTGGAATTTTTATTGAAGACCTTCAACCACGCATGATTCTAAAACCTCACAACACCTCCAATACGTTTGCGGGTGGTGTGGGCGATCCTTCGGCCATTGCGAGTGGGGATTACCTGTATTTATTTTATGGGGAGTATGGTTACCCGGGTACTTACGATTCGGCCACTTACGATCCTGCAAAAGAATGGAGTGGTCAGTGCATAAGTGTGGCACGCATTAAATTATCCGATCTGGATAATCCTGTAGGTAAAGGAAGAAGGTGGGACGGAAAAGCATTTACTGTACTGCCGGATGGGGTGGGCTCTCCTGTTAAGTCATTGCAAATACCGATGGAGGAAGGGGGCGGCCCGGCATCGGCCCCGGACAAGATGTTTCACTGGGGACCTTCCGTGAGTTGGAATACGTATTTGAATTGCTGGGTGATGATGATGGGGCGTGTGGAGAGTTCTTCCTGGAAGGGAAGTGCGATTTATATTTCATTCAATTTCAATGAAGTTTTGTCAACAGGCGACAACGCGCAACAGTGGACCAAACCCCAGCAAGTGTTGGATATTCCGGAGCATACGTTGTGGTATCCGTCACTTCAACCGATGAACACCCCCGAAGACATTGAAAACAAGTATACGTGCGTGCGGTTGGGCAAGCGTGCCCGCCTGTTTTTTAAAGATATGTTTACCAATGAAGCCGGATTTCAGAGCGAGTACAAATCAGAATGCATCATTGAGTTTGAGAAAGAATGACAATAGACAGGCAAACCATTGAGCAAGCGCACGAGCGAATCAAGCCGTACATCCACCGTACTCCGGTATTAACCAGCCAAAGTATCAATGAAGCTACGGGGTGTCACGTTTTTCTGAAGTGTGAAAATTTTCAAAAAGTGGGGGCCTTTAAAGCGCGCGGGGCAATGAATGCGGCCTTGTCACTCTCACCGGAGCAACGGGCCAGGGGAATTGCAACCCACTCTTCGGGTAACCATGCACAGGCCTTGGCGCGCGCAGCAAAAATTCTGGGAGTTAAATCGTACATCGTTATGCCGCGAACTGCCCCGGAGATTAAAAAACGCGGGGTTCGCGGGTATGGTGGTGAAATTTTTGAGTGTGAGCCTACCCTGCAAGCGCGGGAGTCTACTTTGGCAGAGGTGATCTTAAAAACCGGAGCCACAGAAATCCATCCTTTTAATAATTACGAAGTAATAGCCGGCCAGGCAACCGCAGCCAAAGAGCTGTTTGCTGATGTAAAAGACCTGGATGTGATTATGGCACCAGTAGGGGGTGGCGGACTGTTGAGTGGCACCGCGCTGGCCGCAAACTATTTTTCACCGAATACAAAAGTGATTGCCGCAGAGCCCGCAGGATCAGATGATGCTTACCGGTCGTTGAAGAGTGGCAAAATTGAGCAAGCACAGTCGCAGACCATTGCCGATGGCTTGCTAACCACTCTGGGAGATAAGACGTTTCCGATTATTCAGGCATTGGTGAGTGAGGTAATCACCGTAAGCGATGAACAAATCATTGCAGCTATGAAATTGGTTTGGGAACGCGTAAAGATCATCATTGAACCATCCTGTGCGGTACCCCTGGCCGCGTTAATTAAAGAAAAGGAGCGGTTTAAAGGCAAGCGCGTTGGGATAATCCTGTCTGGAGGAAATGTAGATTTGGTGAAGATGCTATCGTTGATGACCAGTCAATAATGAAAGCAGGATGCCAGAAAAATTACCGGCATCCTTAAATCAATTCTTCTTCAGCTGATCAAACTTTGATTCGGCAACTTTCTTAGGAAAGACATTGTCGGCAGGATTTACTTCTCCTGTTTCCCCCGCGGGATCAATAACCACATTGGTAACTTCCTTTTCTTTCATGAAAACCTTTTTCACTTCGTTTTCATTTAAGCGCCAGATTTCAGCAGGAATTCGTTCAATTTCTTTGCTGCCGTCTTTGTACGTCCACTCGATAACAATGGGTGTTACCAACCCACCTTTATTCTTGAGCGTGACTTCGTAGATGTTCTTATCGGCCAATTGTTTGCGAACGTCTCCATCGTTGATCCGGTTGCGGAAATCACCGTAGTAAGTATCCGGAGTATTGATCATGGTAAATTCCTGGGCTCCATTGCTGAAGTCTGTAGCCTTCCCTTTTGAATTGCCGCCCGAAGCCAGGTCTCCGGTTTTTGCTTTCACCCCTTTATTCTCCAGTTCTTTCGTTTCCGCTTTCAACCGATACCATTTTACTTCATCCAGTTCCACATCAACATTATCTACGGTATAAAACCAGCCCCTCCAGAACCAATCCAGATCTACAGCCGAGGCATCTTCCATGGTACGGAAAAAATCGGCCGGTTTGGGGTGCTTGAACATCCAACGTTGGGCATACTCTTTAAAGGCTTTGTCAAATAATTCCGGGCCCATCACGGTTTCGCGCAACAGGGTTAATGCTGCAGCTGGCTTTCCATAAGCATTCGGGCCAAAATCATTACCCGGAATATTATCGGATTGCCACATAATGGGTCGCATCATGTTTTTATCGCCCCGCATATAACTTGACAGTCCTTTTGGCGAACCCCAATTAATATTCACATCCGGATAACGTTCGCGTTTCACTTCGCGTTCGAGAAAGGAATTCAACCCCTCGTCCATCCAGCTCCATTGGCGTTCATCGGAGTTCACGATCATCGGAAAGAAGTTGTGTCCCACTTCATGAATAATCACACCAACCATGCCTTCGTAGGTACGTTGCGACCAGGTGCCATCGCTTTTCGGCCGGCCGCCATTGAAACAAATCATGGGATATTCCATTCCCTGATTAGCCGTATGAACTGAATACGCAGTGGGGTATGGATAATCAAACGTGCGGGCGGAATAAACTTCTAACGTATTCTTGATGGCTTTGGTAGATTCTTTCGCCCACAACGGGTTTCCTTCTTTTGGATACAGGGATTGCGCCAGCGGAGTTTTATCACCCACCTTTACAGCCATCGCATCCCAAATAAATTTGCGGGAAGTGGCAAAGGCAAAGTCGCGCACGTTTTCTGCATAGAAGTCCCAGGTGCTTTTTTTCTTCGAACGCTCCTTTTCTTTTTTACGGGCTTCTTCTTCGGTTACAATAAATACAGGGGCATCGAAGGTTGTTTTCGCCTTTTCAAAGCGCGCAATCTGCTCTTTGGTTAAAACATCTTTCGGATTCTGTAGCCACCCGCTGGCAC
Organism: uncultured Ohtaekwangia sp.; assembly: GCA_964488465.1. Lineage (GTDB taxonomy): Bacteria > Bacteroidota > Bacteroidia > Cytophagales > Cyclobacteriaceae > ELB16-189. The sequence continues at coordinate 296,256 of CAZAUN010000003.1, forward strand.
CTACTATGTGATCGGCAGGTACCGTAATGCGAACCCGGTAGTTACCAAACACCAGGGCAAACTCTCCTTGGCCAATAAACTGTTTGTTTTGCCAACCTTCGTAATCATCAAACACACACATGCGTGGAAACCATTGGGCAATGGTGTAAAGCGCATTTCCGTCCTCCGGAAAAAATTCATACCCACCCCGCTCAGAAAAACGCATCCGGTCTTTTTCGATATAACTCCACTCCACTTTAAAAGCATACCTTTCTCCGGTTTTTAAGGGGGCAGGCAAGTCTACGCGCATCATCGTAAAATTGATGGTGTAGGGCAAGTCCTTGCCAGTGGCTGCATCTTTAACCGATTTAATTTTGAATCCACCCTCATAGCCATACGTATCGCTGGCCAGCGGAAAGAATTTTGTTGGAATAGAATCGCGGACCCGGTTGACTTCGGTTTTGTCCGTCATGTTTCCGTTGGAAAGATTGTTTTGGTCCAGTTGTAACCAAACAAACCGGAGTACTTCCGGAGCATTATTGAAGTAAGTAATGGTCTCCTTACCGGTGACCAATTGTGTTTCTTCGTTCAACTCAACATCAATATCATAATCTGCCCGTTGTTGCCAGTAATTCACACCGGGTGCACCCGATGCAGAACGGTAACTGTTGGGTGTTGGAAGTTGTTGATCGAGTTGTTCAAACTTGCCTTGCCAGGATGGTTGAGCAAGAGTTGCGAATCCAACCAGTAGAAAGCAAAGTGAAAAAGAGAGTTGTTTCATATCAAAATAAGGTAGAATCGAAAAAGTGAACTACAAAAATAAAAAGACCAGCGGAATGTTTACCCGCTGGTCGATTATAAAGTTAAACATCCCCTGCGCGAGGGGAGGCTTTATTTGCCCTTTTTCTTCAATTCATCAAATTTATCAGGTTGCGCCACTTTGGGGAACACATTATTGTCCGCACTGATATCCGAAGTTTCCTTTAAGGGGTCAATCACCACATTCACAACTTCTTTGTCTTTGGCAAACACTTTCGTCACCTTGGTTTCATTAATGCGCCAGATTTCAGCGGGCAGGCGTTCAATTTCTTTGCTTCCATCTTTATACGTCCACTCAATAATGACGGGCATTACCAGGCCACCGTTATTGGAAAGGGTAATCTCATAGAAATTCTTGTTTTCCATTTTTGAGATCACTGCTTTGTCATCCAGGCGATTGGCAAACTCTCCATAGAAACGATTGTCAGTAGGGATAACACTGAAGTATTGAGGCCCCTGGCTGAAATCCGATGGCTTGTTGCCATTGCCTTTCGTTGCGAGGTCTCCTTTGGCAACGGTCTTGCCTTTGTTTTCCACGGTGGCCTGATCTTTTTTCACTTTATACCACTTCACATCATCCAACGACATATCGCAGTTATCGGTCGTGTAAAACCACCCCCGCCAAAACCAATCCAGGTCAACGGCTGAAGCATCTTCCATGGTGCGAAAGAAATCGGCCGGTTTGGGATGCTTGAATGCCCACCGCTCGGCATATTCTTTAAAAGCTTTATCGAAGAGCTCGGGCCCCATTACGGTTTCACGTAGAATGTTCAACGCAGTTGCTGTCTTGGCATATTGCTCATTGCCAAAATTTGATCGCACCACCGATTCGGAGTTCACCATCAGAGGGCGTTGTATTTCCGGATTGCCTTTCATGTAGGGAACGATTTGATCGGCCGGCCCTCTGCGTTTCGGCATATCTGGATAATTCTCAACTTCTGTTCTGTATTGAACAAAAGTGTTCAGTCCCTCATCCATCCAGGTCCATTGACGCTCATCATTATTGATGATCATCGGGTAAAAGTTATGACCTACTTCATGAATGATTACGCCAATCATTCCCCATTTGGTACGATCCGGATAGGTACCGTCTTTAGCCGGCCTGCCAAAGTTGAAACAGATCATGGGATACTCCATACCCAGGGAAGCAGCATGTACAGAGGTAGCCTGCGGATAAGGATAGTTGATGGAATATTTGGAATAGGTGACCAAGGTGTTTTTTACTGCCACCGTAGATTCTTTTTCCCATAAGGGATTCCCTTCTTTTGGATAATACGACATCGCGAGCGGTGTTTTATCACCCACTTTTACGGCCATTGCATCCCAAATAAATTTTCGCGAGGTGGCAAACGCAAAGTCGCGCACATTCTCTGCTGTAAAGCGCCAGGTTTTCTTTTCTTTTGATTTGGTCTTTTCACGTTGGATGGCTTCCTCCTGCGTGCAAATGATCACAGGCTTGTCGAAGGTGTTTTTAGCCTTTTCAAACCGGGCATATTGGTCAGCCGTCAACACTTCTTTCAGGTTTTGAACCATCCCCGTACCCGCCACTACGTGGTCTGCCGGCACGGTCAGATTTACCTGGTAGTTGCCAAAGTTCAACGTGAATTCGCCCTGTCCTAAAAATTGTTTGTTCTGCCAGCCTACCACATCATCGTACACGCACATGCGGGGGAACCACTGGGCAATGATGTAGAGGTAGTTTCCATCGTCAGGAAAAAATTCCATACCACTTCGACCATCATTGGGAGTCATCCGTTTCACGCGATCATTGATATTGAACGACCACTCAATGGCGAGCGACATTTTTTGACCCGGGCTAAGGGTTTTAGGCAAATCGATGCGCATCATGGTCTGGTTGATGGTGTACGGCAATGCTTTGCCAGAGGCGTCTTTTACCGATTTGATTTTGAAGCCCCCATCAAAGTCGTGCACGGAGGCCATGTTAGCCATGGTAGCTGCGTCAATGGAATCGCGTACGGAATTGTTGGTAGTCTTTACCGTGTTATTTCCTTTCGCATTAATGTTCTGATCCAGTTGTAACCACAGATAGGAAAGGGCATCGGGTGAATTGTTGTGGTAGGTGATCGTCTCGGCACCGGTGATGCTTTGATTTTCGTCATTCAGTTCCGCATTAATTACATAGTCGGCTTGTTGCTGCCAGTATTTCGGGCCGGGGGCACCGGAACCGGAGCGATATTCATTAGGCGAAGGGAGCATTTGATCCAACTGCTCAAACTTGCCCTTCCACTGAGGAGCTTGCTGTGCCAGAGCGGTAAGGCCAAGCAACATAAAACCAACAATCAAAACCTGTTTCATATACGATCTAGTTTAATTCATTATTGTATTACCAAAAAATCCGATCCTTCATAAGTACCAGCGCAATTCCGCCAATAGCTGAGGAAAGTACCAATCGCAAATCCCTGCGGCTGACTTTAAACAAATCAACGGCCAAAAAGCTAACCCCCAGAAATATGACTACGACAATGATTTGCCCTATTTCCAACCCCACATTAAATGCAAAGAGCGGGGCGAGAATATTTTCGTTTCTGCCAAGAAGTGCACGCAAGTAATTTGAAAACCCAAGACCATGAATCAACCCAAAAAACAGCGCGAAAAGGTAATTGAGTTGTATGGGTAATCTGCTTTCCGTACCCTCGTTGCGAAATAGATTCGAGGCGGAGGTAATGAAGATGGTGAGCGGAATCAGAAATTCAATAATTCCTGAATCAACGTTCACGATATTGAGCGTGGCAAGTGCCAGGGTAATGGAATGACCCACGGTAAACGCGGTTACCAGAATCAACACTTTTTTCCAGTCGCGAATCAGGTACACGGCACACAGGGCCAGTACAAACAAGATGTGGTCGTACCCATCGATGTAGTCAAGGATGTGGTCTTTCCCTAATCCGAAATACAACCCAAACTCACTCACGGGATACCGTTTTTTTAAAGGCCACAAGTATAACCCTAATTTTGATTTAGGACAATTAGAACTACTTTTGGCGGCACGATTTTCGTACCGCATTTTGTATGATTTCTTTGGTTTATTCCTTCTGGCTGTTCTTTCATCCCATTCATTTGTCGGTATCGGAAATTAACTACAGTGAAAAGGACAAGGCGCTGCAAATTACTTCCCGGATTTTTCTGGACGACCTGGAGTCCAGCATTCGAAACCAGCGTAACCAACAAGACCTGGATATTCTGGAGCCTGGTGCGGGTATTACCTCCGAACAACTCATCGGTGAGTATGTATTAAAGAGGTTTACAGTGAAACTGGATGGTAAAACCCAAAGGGTGAATTTTTTGGGTTTTGAGCGCGAGGACCCTGCCGTTATTTGTTACTTCGAAATCGAGAACGTAAAACGATTTAAAACCATAGAAGTGAAGAACGAGGTTATTATGGATTTGTATGACGACCAGTCAAACATTGTTCATGTAACCTATAAGGGCCCTGTAAAAAGCATGCGACTGTTGCGCGAAAAACCTGCCGATACCTTTACTTTCGATTTCAAATAATTAAACTCATAATACCTATGCGTTCAAAAATTGTGGCCGGTAACTGGAAAATGAACAAAACCCTGGAGGAGGCCAAAACACTAACATCCGAATTGATCGGGATGATCACCGATGAGGTGAAAGGAAATGTGAAAGTGGTTTTATGTACTCCGTTTCCATATTTGCATCCAGTTAAGCAACAGGTAGGCGACCAGGCCCGCATTTCGGTGGGTGCACAAAACTGCAGTGAGCACGATTGGGGCGCCTATACAGGTGAAACCTCTGCTGCCATGTTGAAATCGATGGACATCCCCTATGTGATTATTGGCCACAGCGAGCGAAGACAATACTTTGGTGAAGCGGGAACATTGCTAGCCAAAAAAGTTGACAAAGCGTTGGGCCATGGATTGATTCCGATCTTTTGTTGCGGGGAACCGCTGGAAATCCGCGAGAAGGGAACCCATGAAGCACTTGTCAAGCAGCAGGTAGAAGAGAGCCTTTTTCACCTGAATGCCGAAGCCTTGCAAAAGGTGGTGATTGCCTATGAGCCTGTTTGGGCGATCGGAACAGGAAAAACGGCCACCGCACAACAAGCGCAAGAAATGCATGCCGTTATCCGCAAACATCTGTCAGCTAAATATGGGCAGACCATAGCCAATGAAATCACCATTCTCTATGGTGGAAGCGTTAACGCAGCTAATGCAAAAGAGTTGTTTGCCAACCCCGATGTGGATGGAGGCCTGGTGGGCGGAGCTTCGTTGAAAAGCCGGGAGTTCGTGGAAATCATCAAATCGATAGGATGAGGCATTTGATCAAAGGCATCGTTCATTTTGATATTTTAATAATTGGGTAATCGATCAATCCAGTATACCACCCGCCTGCAGGTTATCTGCGATCCTGAGTTTGCAGAAATTCTCATGGCTGAAATTGCCGAAGCCGGCTTTGACACCTTTATGGAGACAGAGAAGGGATTTGAAGCATTTGTTGAAGGAGAGCATTTTGATCAACAGCATCTCGATCAGGTGAAGGAGAAGTATCAGCACGTTAATCCCTTACTTTTTTTTCGTGATCGCATTGAAAAGAAAAACTGGAATGAGGAGTGGGAGAAAAATGTGGAGCCAATCATTGTTGACGATAAATGCCTGGTGCGGGCAGCGTTTCATAAGATGGATAGGAACTATCCCTATGAAATCATCATTACTCCTAAAATGAGTTTTGGTACGGGGCATCATCAAACTACGCATTTGATGTTGAGCGCACAGATGAAAATTGATCATCGTGGTAAACGGGTGATGGATGCCGGCTGTGGTACGGCCATCCTTTCCATTATGGCCAGCAAACTGGGCGCCACCGAAGTCGAAGCGTTTGACATAGACGAGTGGAGTGTGGAAAATGGCAACGAAAATGCAGTGAACAACAACTGCACCAATATTCACATTCAGTTAGGCCCGATCAAGGAGGTACACCTATCAGGCACCTTTGATATTATCCTGGCCAACATCAACAAAAACATTTTGCTGGCGGAGATGAAGGAGTATGCATCGTATGTAAAACCTGGTGGTAAACTCCTGCTGAGTGGATTTTATGTGAGCGATATTCCGGCTTTGATTTCGCACGCTACTCCCTATGGGTTAGAAGAAGTTTCACACCAGCATAGGGAGACCTGGGCTTGTTTGCTATTGGCAAAGCAATAATTGAAGGGCCGGATAAGTTATCCTAAGTGATGTGTTGGCGAGTACTGGAATTCAGCCGTTGACTACCGGGTACGGAGTCATTAGCACATTCACCATTTATTTCCGAATTTCAAGGTTTTTGACCCTGTGAAGCTGATTTTTACCTACATAATCGCCATTCTTTGTGCATGGACCGGGGTCTTGGCTCAACCGAGCAACCCGCAGCAGGCATTCAGCTTTCAGGATAGCGTGCGGCTGGTGTTGGAAAACACCAAAGCCAATGAAGCAATGGCCGTTGCCGTGGCATTTAATACCGCGTGGAGTTCGCTCGGTCCGGATCAGCAACTGGCCATTCGCAATCAGGCGCGGTTGATGAAGAAAAAGGGCTATAAAGTGCGGCCGCATCTGGTGAATTATTATGGGGCCATTGCCGTGGCCGTTACCATCGAAAATGCAGATCCTTCCCGGATAACCAGTTATTTATCGGTGGCTGGGAAGGTTATTGAGAAGGAAAATACTACCCAAGCCAATTTTTTTCTTCAGCAAAGCCGTGATTTTTTTGAGCACCACTCCCTTCAGTTTGTACCGGCTTTTCAGCTTCAGGTATTGGATGATTCATACCAGTTTGACTACCTGGAACCGGTAGTTATTCCCGACACGGTTCAGGTTTCCTATGAGGAGCAGCCCATAGATACATCCATGTATAATGCACCGATGTGGCAACAACCGATTTTCCAACCGGAACTATTTGGACCTGTACTAAAATTTGACAAGGCAACGTTGCATTTTAAAACTCCTTATGATTCAGTATTTCTGAAAAACACAAAGGGGACTTTTTCTTTGCGTGATAAACTTTTTGTCGGTGAGGGTGGCCGCTTTGATTGGTCGAACACAGGGTTATCTGCGGATTCCGTGTATTATGATTTCAACAAATACAATTTTAAAACCACACAGCCTTATATCAAGGCGGAGCAAGGCAAGCTTCGCTATATCGGACGGGTGTCGGGTTTGGTGCCGGGCATTTTCGAATTCCGAAGCATTAATCATAAAACCCCGGAAGCGGCCATTTATCCACGGTTCCGATCGTATGAGACCAACATTAATCTATTGGGCCTTGGTGATGAGCGATTGAAATATACGGGTGGCCTGGGTCTTCAAGGCCGCATGTTAAACAGCAACTCTGCTAACGGCAGTCAGGCAATGATTGAGATTAATGGTGAAACTGATAAGCGGTTTAAAGCGATAGCTGAGTCATTCGGTTTTAAAGATTCTGTAATCGTTTCTTCTCGGGCCCGCATCTCCATTTATCAGCAAAATGATTCCATTGTACATCCGGCCATGGAAATGCGGTACGATTACCGAAATCAGAAAATGATTCTCAACAAGGAGAAAAGCCAGCTGCGAAAGGCACCTTTCTCTTCCTCTTACTTCGATATTGAGTTTACCGCTGATCGCATTGACTGGGATTTAAAATCGGATAGTATGAAACTTTCGGTGCATGGCAGCGGAAATGTTTCTCCTATGGTAATTGAGTCAAATGATTTTTATGATCCGGAAGGATATCGGGAACTGCGGGGACAGGGGTTCAATTTTCATCCCCTTGCCTTGGTAGTGAATTATGCCAATGAAATTGGCAGCAACGATTTTTATGTGTTTGATTTAGTCGTGGATGGGCAGCGTAGCCTGGAGCAAATGCGCATGGCGGCTGACTTCCTTTCTCAAAAAGGGATGATTGACTACGATGCCCGCTCGGGTCGTATTCATGTTAAAGAAAAGTCGTTGAATTTTTTGGAGGCGGCCAAAGGAAATTCGGATTACGATAACATGAAGATCCATTCTTTGACTGACACCATTGCCAATGCCTTTTTAAGTTTTTCGGAAGGCCGCATGAATGTCTATGGTGTAGAAGAATTCAACGTAAGCGATTCGCTCAATGTAGTGATCAAACCGGACAGTAGTCGAATCACCTTCCTGCAAAACAGGGATATTAAGTTTAACGGAACTATTAATGCCGGTAATTTTGAAATCACGGGTCGCGACTTCACCCTGAAGTACGATAGTTTTTTCATTAACATGAATCACATCGATTCTATCCGATTTTATGTAACGGAAAAGAATGGAACCCGTAGACGAGTGAACAATGCCATGGTGGGGGCTGACTCTACCGCGCAGGCGGCTGGTGGATTACAGGCCTCGGCCAGTAAGACATCAGGAACGTTGTTCATCAATAGGCCTGATAATAAGTCTGGCAAAATTAAATATCCAAACTACCCACGTCTTGATGCCACAGCCGGAGGCGTAATTTATTTTGACCGGAGCGAGGTATTGAATGGAGCCTATGATCGCTCCGTATTTTTTGTGGTGCCTCCTTTTAAGTTGGATAGCTTGAATGACGCGGATCCCGGGTCCATCAATTTTGACGGGACTTTCGTTTCGAGCGGGATGTTTCCCTCGTTCAAGGAAAAATTACATACCATGCCTGATAAATCGTTAGGTTTTACCCACGCAGTGCCAACCAACGGGTATCCCTTGTATCAGGGCGATGGGAAACTCTATGGAGGAATGTCGCTTGATAACGCGGGGATCCGAGCGGTTGGGAGAATCGACTACCTGGCTGCCACCGTGGAATCTAAAGATTTTGTGTTCTATCCAGATTCGGTAGTGGGTCGTGGTGCTACCGGGGAAATAAAAGAGAAGCAATTTGGAGCCGTTTATTTCCCACAAGTAAAACTTAGCGATTATCAGTTGAACTGGCTGCCCAAGCAGGACAAGATGAATATTAAAAATCTAAAGGAGCCATTCAGTTTATACCAGACTACGGCAACCCTGGATGGCAAATTGATTGTATCGAAAACAGGAGTGGCAGGTGACGGCCGACTTAGCACCCGGGGTTCTGAAGTAAGATCCAAAGAGTTAAATTTTTCTGCTAAAGAGTTTGGAGCCCGGCATGCGCGCTTTGAAGTGAAGACCGGAAATCCGGATAAACCGGCATTGGCCGGCAGCGATGTTAAGTTGAATTTCAATCTGGATAAAAATGTGGCCACCATCAGTCCTGAAGTGGAAGGCGAAGCGGCAATTGATTTTCCTTATGCACAGTTCAAAACATCCATTCCGGAGGCACGGTGGGATTTGAATACCCAAAAGATCGTAATGAGCAAATCCCCGGATGATCCATTGGAAGATTCCTATTTCTATACAACCCGTAAAGAGTTGGATTCGCTAAGTTTTAATGCCGAGAAGGCGGAATATGACATCAAGACCCAGCAGTTGAAGGTTAGCGGCATTCCGTACATCATTGTTGCCGATGCCAAGATCACTCCGGAAAACAATGAGGTATTGATATTGGAGAATGCAAAAATCGGTCAACTTAAAAACACCACCATTGTTTTGGATACCCTGAATGGGTATCACATCCTGACTGATGGCGTGGTGGACATTATTTCACGAAAGGAATTTACAGGCTATGCCACCTACCAGTACATTAATGCGGTTAGTGATACGTTTGCTATTAAAATGACGGACTTCCACCTGGAACCGATCACGGAAGAGACCCGAAACAAAAGACAACGCGGGACGGGCCCCTCCCTGCAAACCGTAGGCAACGGAACGGTATCGGATCTTGCCAATATCCGGGTTGCTCCTCGAATTTTTTATAAGGGAGACATGACCATGTATGCGACCAAACCCGCCTTGCAATTGAAGGGGTTTGTGAAGATGGATCTAAAGAAAATCAAGGACTACAACACCTGGTTGCTATACACCCAGAGTGGAGATGAGAAGGAAATTTACCTGGACTTTACCAATGCCGTTACAGAGGAAGGCAGAAAACCGGATGCCGGCCTTCACTTTGCCGAGGACAATAGTCTTTATATCACCTTTGTGTTTGATAAGAAAGATCCTAGTGATGAGGATTTCTTTTTACCGTCCGGTTCACTCTTTTATGAAGAGGCAACGAAGGAGTTCCGGATTGAAGACCGGGCGAAGTCGGCTGGCGAAAAGCTATCAGGAAAAGTTTTTGCGTACAATGAAGACAAGCAAGAAGTACGATTTGAAGGCCCGGTAAGTTTTTTTAAAGGGAGCAAAGACTTTAACCTCACGGCATCCGCGTTGGGCTCGGGTAATCTGGAAACAGATGAGATTAAGATGAACTCATTTGTGATGGCGGATATGAATTTGCCGCCTACGGTATTTCAACTCATGGCCACCACTATTTTTGATGTTATTCAGAATGAGGGTGTGAAGGAGGAAGGGCTGGGCGACCCAACCGACTTGTTGTATAAAATTGCCGACATCGTGGGAGAGCGAGTGGTAAAAGATTATGAGCAAAGGTCACTACAAAGTTATGTTTCGCTGGCCACGGTGCAAGGGTTACAAAAGCCGATCGTCATTTCCAATGCGGATTTAAAATGGTCGCAGGAAAATAAATCTTTTTACAGCGAGGGATTGCTGGGCATTAGTCATATAGGGCGCACTGATATTAATGGCGCCTTTGAGGGATTTATGGAGATTCGGAAAAATGAAGATGGGGCACCGGTATTCCATCTCTTCATCAAAGCTTCACCCGAAGCCTGGTTTTATTTTGGCATGGAGGATAACCGGTTAATGGTGCATTCTTCGATACCGGCCATCAATGATGTTGTTACCAAGAAAACCAATGCCAGTAAGGCGAAACTTGGAGAGCTCGTCTTCATTCCCGGTACGGATGACGAAACCCTTGCCTGGATCAATCGATTCCGGCAGATTTATTACGGACTGGAGGCACCGTATGATCTTTCTTCCGGCAATGCCGAAACCAAGAAGAAAGAAAAGAAGAAGGAAGAGGACGATGGTTTTTAGCAATCGTTAACCTTTCATCACAAATTTCCAATCTCAATTTTCTGATTGAGTAATTTTTCAGGGTTAAAAGTTGAACCTATGAAAAGTCTGCTCTTCGTATTGGCCTTTGCAATTTCCAACACCCTCTTAGCGCAAAACAGTTATTTTCTTCCATCGGGGGTTAGCTTCGATCCAACTATTCCTTCACCCGAACAATTTTTAGGGTACCCTATTGGGGAATGGCATACACGACATGATCGTATCGTCTCGTATTTTCAGGAGCTGGCCCGTGTTTCACCCAACGCTCATTTTCAGATTATCGGATATACCAACGAACACCGGCCTCAGGTTGTGTTAACCATTACCAGCCCGGAGAATTATTCCCGAATTGAAGAAATCCGTAAAGAGCATCTTAAGCTAGCAGATCCGAAACAATCGGTGAACCTGAAAACCATGCCTGTCATTATCACACACGGCTATAATGTGCATGGCAACGAGCCCAGTAGCAGTGAAGCAGCCATGCTAACGGCTTACTACCTGGTGGCATCGCAAGGCCCCGAAGCTGAACGTACTTTACGGGAAGCTGTAATTCACATCGACCCCAACTACAATCCCGATGGTCGCGATCGCCATAGCAACTGGGCCAATATGCATAAAGGATTCCCACCCGTATCGGATCCCATGGATCGTGAGCACAACGAAGTTTGGCCCGGTGGCCGGTTCAATCACTATTGGTTTGACTTAAACCGCGACTGGTTGCCCTTAGCCCATGTGGAAAGCCGTAATCGCGTTGAATTCTTTCATCAGTGGTTGCCCAATGTGTGTACCGATTATCATGAAATGGGAACGAACGCCACCAATTTTTTTGAACCTACCAAGCCCTATGGTTCTGAGAATCCTGTAGTACCCCGCGCCAACTACGATGTACTGAATCCGTTGTTCGCAAAATATTTTGCCAAGGCACTGGATGACATTGGCTCGCTTTATTTTTCGAAAGAAAATTTTGATAACTCTTACCCAGGATATGGTTCTACCTATCCGGATATTCACGGTGGTTTGGGATTGGTATTTGAGCAAGCCAGTTCCCGGGGGCATGTGCAAAAGAGTTCAACGAAGGAGGTAACCTTTGCCTTCACCATCCGGAATCATGTTCGCACAAGCATCGCCACTGTAAAAGCAAGTGTTGATAACCGGGAGTTGCTGTTGAAACATCAGCAGGATTATTTTAAGTCGGCACAGGAGGAAGGCCGCAAGTCCCCAATCAAATCCTATGTGTTTGGTGACAGCAAAGATCAAAGTCGTACGCGGGCATTTGCTGATTTGTTATTGAAGCACCGTATTGAAACCTATCAACTCAATGCGGATGTATCGGTAGGCACAACCCGATATGAGAAAGGGAAAGCTTTTGTGGTTCCTACGGATCAAATCCAATACCGAATGGTGCGCAGTTTATTTGAAAAGGTAACTTCCTTTCACGATAGTGTTTTTTATGATGCCTCAACCTGGACGATGGCACTTGCTTACGGATTACCACACGATGCATTGAATGCAACTGTAAAAGTCTCAACGGGTAGTCGGGTAACTCCAGAAAGCCTGGTGCCCAGCCCGGCACCACTTGAGAAGGCCACCTACGCCTACCTGATTGACTGGAATGAGTATCAGGCTGCAAGGGCTTTGCATTTCCTGCTCTCGAAGAATGTTTTTGTAAAAACTGCGTTCAAACCCTTTTCAGCTTCCATCCAGGGGGCCAATCGGAAGTTTGGCTATGGAACCCTGGTTATTTCTGTAGCAGACCAAACTCTATCACCGGATGAATTAAATGCTGTGATGAATGAAGCTTCTACTTCAACAGGTTTGGATATTCTTGCAGTAAACACAGGATTTAGCCTGGAGGGAATTGATTTGGGGAGCAATAATGTTCGCACCGTGCCAACGCCAAGAGTAGCTATGTTGGTGGGTGATGGGGTTGCGGCAACCGATGCGGGAGCGGTTTGGTTTCTGCTCGATTCCAAACTGAAAATGCCGATTACCAAAGTAAACACCACTCAGTTTAGTCAACTCCGCATCAGCGACTATAACACACTCATATTGGTTTCAGGAAACTATAGTGTATTGGGCGAAAGTGGCGTTACTAAAATTAAAACGTGGATGCAGCAGGGCGGCACGTTGCTGCTGATGAAAAATGCCGTCTCCTGGGCCATTAACAACAAGTTGATTGAAGAGCAGCTTCGAAAGGAAGAAGAAAAGAAGGAAGTGAAGCGACTGGACTATGTAACCGCTGGCGATTATCAAGGCTCCCGGGCTATTGGGGGATCTATATATCAAGCCAATCTGGACATTACGCATCCATTAGGGTTTGGCTATACTAAGCGCGACTTGGCGGTATATCGGAACACAACCGTTTTTATTGAATCCAGCAAAAGCCCATTCAATACCGTAATTAAGTATACGAGCAACCCCTTATTGAGTGGGTACATTCATCCCACCAACCTTGAGCGAATCAGGAATTCTGTTTCTCTTCAAGTAAGTACAGTGGGTCAGGGTCGGGCCATTTTATTTATTGATGATCCTGCGTTTCGGGGGTATTGGTATGGTACGAACAAACTGTTGTTTAATGCCGTGTTCTTTGGCGGATTGATCTCATCGGGCGGGTTTGGTGGAGCTGAGGAATAAATCAAACAGATGGGGAGGGCTGGATTGAAGCAATTAGTTCCCTACGCTGCCGGTCTGCCCGTTTACCATGCATAAACATAATGGGGGTGTAGAGGAAATAGACAAATCCTGAAACTGGTCCGGCTAACCAGCTATTGATAAAAATGATTGACAAAATAACCGATACCATGGGAACAGATGCCATTAACAGGTTGGTGCGGATGCTGACTTTTGTATCGAAGCGTTCGAGCTCATTTAATCCCAACTCATCCGCCTTACTTAATGCGTACCGATACATTTGCATCAAGACTGTAAAAACAAACGTTGCTCCAAGGCCATAAATAATCATCAGTTGACCCATATCCTGCGCCCGGATCATTCCACTTAAATCGCTAAGCAAAGTCTGATCATTGACGAGTAGGCCAATGGGGAATAGAATTATGATTTTGGTTAGGAATTTTAGAGGATAGACGTAAAACAACACAATCGCAAGAAAGAGTGTGTTTAATACAAGCATTCGGCTATTTCTTAAACCGTAGCGTAGAAAAAACTGAAAGTGCTCGTGCCAGATCAGCATGATCAGGGTGATGCACACCAGGAAAGGAAATAGCTCATAAGCAAAACGCCTTACCTGTTCAAAACTGGTAGGCGGAGAAGTTGAAATCAGCAACAAGGTAATGGCGAGGGCAAAAATTGCATCGCTGAAGTTTTCAAGGCGGCCAGGTTCTTTGCCACGCATACGAAATTCTGCGTGTTCATAATTTTTAGTCAAAGCTTCTCGTAGCATTCTAAAAAGTAGTTACTTCAGGATGATCAACAAAGTTTTTCTTGTAAAACAATTGTAAGAAAGTCATCACCGCATGGCCTTCGGTAAAAGCAATGGGCTTGGCAAAGAATGTTTCAATATCAGTGAATCCGCTCAGTTGAGTAAAATCTGTATTAGAAAAATTCTTAAATCCCATCGACCAGTTTTTGAACAGCCGGTGTCTGGAAGTGCCTTCCAGAATTAACGTAACTTTTTTATGCATCGGGTCCACCTTAATTTTTTCAAAGAGTGTTTGCACCTTTTGCTCATTCCCCTCCAAAGCCTGAATAAAACGTTCGTGCAGATAAATCAACATTCCGGTAATCCCTAAGGCTTTATTATTTTCACGGCTGCCTTGTAGAATCTTCAGTAAATCCTGATCGGATAATGACCGGGTTGCATAGCTTACATAAACCAAGTGATACATAGATTCAGGGTAAGGATGAAGTGTTATTTTCAGGGGTTGGAGGGGAGTCAACTATTGGTTCAGGGGTGTTTTTCAAATTAAAGGGGGACGCCATTTGATGGATCCGAATGGCTTTTTTAGATAGCCAGATTCCAAGGATCAATGAAACAAGCGCACCAAAAACAAGGCCGGGTACCCAGGAAATAAACAAGCAGTAATCATAGGCCCCGTGAAATAGGGTTGCGACTGCCAGGGCATGAAGGGCATAGTAGGATTTCTTGTGTTCAAATTTTGCCTTGCCCAGATAAAATCCCATCAATACGGCAAAGGCAGCGTGAGCCGGCACCGCTGTAAACATGCGCATGATCGCTGTTCCAAATCCACCATTTATGGCGTATAAAATATTTTCAAAGGTGGCGAATCCCATCCCGACCATTACCGAATAAACGATGCCATCGAATGGTTCATTGAAATGTTTATTGTTGTACAGAATACCACGAACAAAGATGAATTTGCTGAATTCTTCCACCAACGCCACAATCAGAAAGGCATGCACGGCTTGTTCACTCAGGCTGGCTTCATCAATGGTAATAAATTGCTCGATGACCAGGCTGATGATCAGGGTTACGAGAATACTCAATACACCAAAGAGGAAACTTCGGAGCAGAAGTCCGAGGGGCTCACGCTCATGGTGATCTTTTAAATAGATGTAAACCCCAATGGCCACCCCGGGTGCTAACGCAATGGCGAGTAGCATGAGTATTTCCATTCGGTGCGATTAAAGGATGGATAAATCTTTGATAAAGTAGATACCCAAAAACAATAGCAAAAAACCCCGTATGAATGCGCTCTTTAATATAATCAGGTTGTCGCTCTGCACCGCAATGAGCACGGATGCGGAAACCAGACTTATGGCCAGACCGCCACAACCGACCAGGAGCATTTCCTTGCCTCCTTCCAGTGAGAGCAATATAAATAGGAGTCCAATCAGTGTTACAGCCGCAGCAATGAAAATTAACTTATTTAAAGTGAACGCGAATGTATTGGTTTTCCTTTTCGCAGGAAGTGGGATCATCATAAAACCGGAAAGAAAATAACAGCCTGCAAGTGTGCTAAAGCCTACCAGCAGAACGTCTTGATGTTCGGCTACCTCCATTCGATAAAGTACCAACCCGGTGAGGATCACCAACAGGCTGATAATTTCAACTTTTGGCAAAATCTGCGTCCGGAAGAGTGTAACAAATGTGGTATCTTTTGAGGCCATAGAAATTCTTTTATTGAAGGTAATGGATTGATCGTAGATGAACAACCCAAGTTCATGACCAGCAAAATGTGGAGATTAAAGAAGTGACTCAATCTTCAATGGAGTCTTCCACTTCATCCAGTTTGTCTTCTGTAAATCGGCCTGAGGTAGCATATACAATTTTGCCTTCCGGGTCTAATACAAAAAAGTAGGGGATGTCTTTCTTTTCAAAATCGAGCGCTTCCTTATAGGGCTTGAGTTCACCTTTATAGAATAAAATATACGGCAGCAGTTGCGGGTCTATATTTTTGAGGGCTTTCTTTTTTGCAGTTCCCGTAGCGGCAGCATTCACCCCCGTAAACATGGGCACAAAGAACACATTTACATCATACCCCATACCTGCCATTAAACCGGTTGTTTTGCGAACGAATTTGTTGAACACCGGACTGAACCAGGTATTCAACTCATCCTCTGATTTTTTTGAATAGGCTAAGCCGAGCAACGTGTATTTGCCTTTGGTGTCTCCGGGAAGCGTCACTTTTTTGTCTTCGACAGTTTCCGCTTCCATGGCGGGAAACATAGTACCAATCACTTGCGCGTGTGCCAGATTTAAGCTCAACCACAGAATCAGAATGCCGGCTGTTGTTTTCATAAGACGAGAACGAAGATAGCAGGATTTCAGTATGAAAATCCACATACTACTTTAAATGTGTTTCAAACAGCTTAAGAATCCGTTTATACTCATCGGTCCAACTGCTGGGTTCAACAAAGCCGTGGTCTTCCATCGGGTACACAGCCAATTCCCAATTGTCTTTTCCCAATTCAATCAGGCGCTGCGTTAGCTTTACGGCATCCTGAAAATGAACATTTACATCCACCATACCGTGGCAGATTAACAGGTGGCCTTTCAATCCTTCGGCATGGTAAAGGGGTGAACTTTTCGCATACGCCACACTATCGGCATAGGGAACATTCAGGATGTTGGCTGTATACGGATGGTTGTATTGGGCCCAATCGGTTACAGGTCTCAGGGCGGCACCGGCAGCAAATACATCGGGTGTCGTAAACATTCCCATCAAGGTGATAAAACCACCGTACGAGCCACCATAAATTCCGATCCGCTTCGGATCGATGTTATATTTTTCAGTCAGCCACTTTGCGCCATCTACGTTGTCGGTCAAATCTTTTCCACCCATGAAACGATAGATGCCGGTGCGCCAATCGCGGCCATACCCTGCGCTGGCGCGATAATCCATGTCTAACACCGTATACCCTTGATCAGCCAACAGGTTATGAAACATGTATTCGCGGAAATAACTGCTCCACCATTTATGGGCATTTTGAAGATACCCCGCGCCATGAACAAAAATCACGGCTGCTCCATTGGGCGTTTCAGGCCGATAAATGCGCGCGTAAACATCTGCGCCATCGCGCGCTTTGAACGTTGTGACTTCCGGATCGCGCCAATTGTAGGATTTAAATTCTGAAGACAAAGAGGCGGTAATTTGTTGCGGTTTGGCTCCGGCTTTGTTCTCCTGTATGTAAAGCTCCCAGGGCTTGTTGCTGTACGAGTAACGATAGGCAAGCCATTTCTCATCGGGTGATAGAGACACCTCGTGCCCCCCTGTTAGTGTTGTTAACTTCTCAGGTTTACCTCCCGTCACCGGAAGTTTATAAAAGTGCTTTTCACCCGGATGCACCTCATTGGTTGTTATGTAGAAAAACTTTTTATCGTGTGAAAGCGTAACCGACTGAACCTCATACTTGCCGGAGGTAAGCGCTTGTTTTTTACCGGTGGTGATGTCGGCTACATATAAATGAGAATATCCGCTCTCTTCCGATTGAAACCATACCGATTTATGGTCAGCTAGCCAGCCAATGTTAGCCCCCCCAAAAAATCCACCGGTACCGGGTCCGCCAATCCAGGCTTCGTCATGTTGCCGGTCAATCAGGTTGAACTTTAGGGTCGCAACATCGAGGGATACAATCCACCGGTCCTTGTTGTCTTGCGCGCGCAGCACCATCACATTTTTTTTACCATCGCCCGACCAAATCAATCCGGAATACGTCACCGCCCGTGACTCAGGTTTTTTCTCTTTGGTATCTTTTGTTGATTTGACCGGATAATCTTTTTTGTATTCTGGCGTATCGAAGATGCCGGGAAGATCATCGGTCTTTACAGCCATAATCGTGTCCTGCTTCAAATCATAAATAAAAAGCTCAGTTGTATTTTGGGCACCACCCACTTTAGTTCTGGCCGGAATATCTTCCGTAAAACCCGACTCGGTAACATAATTGGGTACGATGGTGCTTTTAGCGTTTCCGTTCTTAACTAATTGGTAGGTGATGTAGTTACCATCCGGGCTCAGTTGCAGGTTGTTAATGTTTTTGTCATCCAGGTAAACCTCTTTCGGCCGCTTGGGCAAATCTCCTTTTCGGTTTTTCTCGGTGGCCTTGCGGGTATCACTGCGTTCTTTAAGTACTTCAAAGTATGCCAACTGATCAGTTTTCAGCCACTTTTCCTGGTCATTACTCTTGGCATCCGGCCGTTTCGTGCCGCGTTTAAAGTCGGTCAACTGGGCAACCATACCAGTCGTCATGTCCCACTTGAATAGATTGATGTTGGCTGTGAAAACAATAGTTCGGTCGTTGTCGGCAAAGCTCGCGTTGGATTCACGATCTACCGTATTGGTAATCTGACTGATTTTTCCGGTAGGAATATCCAACAGGAAGAGATCCCCACCTCGTTCAAAAACTTTTTTTGTGAAGGATTTATTATACGATCCTGAGAAGGCGGCCAACGCTCTTCGTGTTGCCGGTTGAACCTTTTGAGGGGTGCGATTGGCTAAAGAAATAACGTAAAGTGAATCGCCCGGATTATTTTCAGGATTCCAATTAAAGAAAAGCTGCTTACCATCATCGGACCAATTCAGGTCGGAGGGTGCAACGCCAATCCATTTGGGGTCGCGCATTATTTTTTCGATTGTGAGTGGAGCGAGTGATTGACCAATCAGGGTGTGACTGATCAGGAGCAGCAGGATAATCTTTTTCATGAGTTTATAATTGAATTTGAAAATTAGGAAAAGGTGGCATTAGGAAGTCGAAAATTGTTTTAAGGGGTTAACTATTTTTTCATGGGTGGTTGAAATGTCGGAAATTCTGCCAGAGAGGTTTAATTTGCGACTTCAAATGAGACGGATATGGAAGAGATCTTAGCAAAGGAGTGGTACGGGAATACTGTACTGCATTACATCATTGCACTGACCATTATAATCGGCAGTATTTTTTTGGTGAGGCTATTCAGAAGTCGGTTGCTTTATCAGATCAAGAAATTGACGCAAAAGACAGAGACCAAACTGGATGACTACCTCATTGCCGGGATCGAGAAGTTTGGGTTGCCCATACTGATTTTTGTAGCAATCTATTTTGGCTTGAGCTACCTCACTTTTTCCGAGAAGGTGGATGGGTATCTCGACAATGCCATGATTGTGGTAGTCACCCTCTATGTAATCAGGATGATCTCTTCTTTCATCCGCCTTACGCTGGAGTCATTTATCGGACAGCAGGAAGGTGGCCAGGAGAAACTCAAACAACTTAATGGCATCATGTTGATCGTGAATGTGATCATCTGGGCGGTGGGCTTATTGTTTTTGTTTGATAATCTGGGTTACAATGTTACTACCATCATTGCCGGATTGGGGATTGGTGGTATCGCCATTGCCTTGGCTGCCCAAAATATTCTGGGCGATCTATTCAATTATTTTGTGATTTTCTTTGACCGTCCTTTTGAAGTTGGCGATTTCATTATCGTAGATGATAAGAAGGGTACGGTGGAACACATTGGAATTAAAACTACCCGTTTGGTCAGCATCGGTGGGGAGCAACTAGCATTTTCGAATAGTGATCTTACAAAATCGCGTATTCATAATTATAAGCGAATGGATCGGAGGCGGGTTGTGTTCTCTATTGGAGTAGTTTATAATACGAAAGCAGAACTTTTGGAAAAAATTCCAGGCATGATTGAGCAGATTATTAAGGAACAAGCGTTGGCAACGTTTGATCGGGCACACTTCGCAAAATTCGGTCCTTATAGTCTCGATTACGAAGTGGTATATTTTATTGAATCTTCTGACTATCTGCCGTACATGAATGTGCAGCAGGAGATCAACCTGAAGATTTTCAAAGCCTTTGCCGAAGAGGGGATTGAATTTGCCTACCCCACCCAGACGGTATTTGTGAATAAGTAAATCCTATAAATCCGGAAGGAGGGGTGTGGTTAATTCTTCTTCTCCTTGGTAAAATCGGTGATCATGCTGTTGAATATAGAGAGGATGAGGCTGAAGCCCAGCGCCCACCAGAACCCATCCACTTCAAAACCTGGCACGAAATAATCTACCAATAGAATCATACCGGCATTGATAACCAGTAAAAACAAGCCCAGGGTAACCACGGTAATAGGAATGGTAAAAATGATGAGGATAGGTTTTATAATCGCATTCACAATGGCCAGCACAATCACCACCAAAAGGGCATATCCATAATGTTCAATATGCACACCGGATTGCAGTAAGTAGCCGGTGAGAAGCACTGCTAGCCCATTCAATAAAAAGCGAACCAGTCCGTTCATAATTTCAAATTTGCACTTTTAACTCACCATTGCAAAGCCTACCTTCGTCATCCACATGTATGCCATTGTTGATATTGAGACCACGGGCGGCTATGCAGAAAACCATCGCGTAACGGAAATCGCCATTTATCATTACGATGGCCTTCAAATCACGGATCAATTTCATACGTTGGTTAACCCGGGCCGTAAAATTCCAAGCTTCATCACCGGATTAACAGGCATTACGTCTCAAATGGTGCAAGAAGCCCCTGCCTTTGAAGACCTCGCGAATGAAATTCATGATTGGTTGAAGGATCGCGTTTTTGTAGCCCACAATGCCCACTTTGATTATAGTTTTTTGAAAAAGGAATTCGAGGAAGTGGGCATTTCCTGGAGTACCAAAAAATTATGTACGGTACGGTTAAGTCGTAAAATTATTCCGGGTCTTCATTCTTACAGCTTGGGCCGACTGGCCGAGAGCCTGGGAATAAAAATTCCCGACCGGCACCGGGCCGGTGGCGATGCCTTGGCCACCGCGAAGATTTTTGACGTGCTGATGAAGCGCGATCAGACTGGAGTAATAGCAAAAGCCTTGCGTAGAAATTCGGGTGAAACCATACTGCCGCCTAATCTGCCAAAAGAAGAATTTGACAAACTGCCTGCGCGGGCTGGGGTATATTATTTTCATGATGCCCGCGGAACCGTGATTTATGTTGGTAAAGCCATCAACATCAAAAAGCGGATTGCGGGTCACTTCACAGGCGAAGCGCGTGAATGGAATCGCTCCAACATCCGCAACGAAATACATCACATAAGCTATGAACTTACGGGAAATGAGCTGATCGCTTTAATTCTGGAGTCGCAGGAAATACGAAGGCTGTGGCCCAAGTACAATCTGGCACAAAAGTATAAAGTTGAAGAATGGGGGGTATATGATTATGAAGACCGCAACGGGTACCTGCGGTTTGGGATCAATGTTGTTACCAAAGGAGCACGACCCTTGATAACGTTTACCTCCAAAGGGGATGCCTGGAACTTCATGTGGGAGAAAGTCAAAGCCCATGACTTGTGCCCCAAGTTAAGCGGGTTGCAAATTGCGAAAGGGCTATGCTTCAGTCATCAATCGGGTACTTGCAAGGGAGCTTGCCAGGGGGTTGAGAAAGTAAAGAAGTATAACAAGCGGGCCCAAAAGGCGATTGACTCATTCTTTGAAGCTGGTCAAACGGTTGCTCTGGTTGGAAAAGGTAGAAGACCTGAAGAAAAATCGGTGGTGCTTGTTGAAAATGGAAATTACCTGGGGTTTGGTTTCTTTGATGAGACGGAGTCTATCTCCAATCTGGAATCAGCCCGTAATTTCATTAAACCTTCGAAGGACAATCGGGTGGTGCAAAATATTGTAAATTCCTATTTGACAAACCCCCGGGGTGTGGAGTTATTGCTGTTCAATTAGAGGTTGCTGAATCCGACACCAAGGCCTCAACAGTGTCTACTTGAGTAATAACTTTCCTTCTTGTACTTTCGTTGGCTTTACCATTATACCATGAATTACATCGACCTGATCGGCTATTTCGGTAGTTTTTTAACCAGCATAACGTTCATCCCGCAGGTTTATAAAACCTGGCAGACAAAAAGTGCGGGCGACCTCAGCCTCACCATGTTGTTCATTGTTTTGACGAGTACCGTAGTTTGGTTGATTTATGCAGTTGCTTTAGTGCTTTGGCCGGTGATTATTGCCAATAGCATCATTGGCCTTCTAAGCCTGATGTTAATTTATTTTAAGCTTACGTTCAAGAAGTAGCACCTCTAAAACAACCCTAAAGCCGCAGGTAAAGGGGTGACCGGATTCCACAAAAAACTTTACTACCAATTGGTTAATATTGCGTTTTGATTTTAAAAGGACAGATAGACTATGGCATTTGCAGAAGCAACGGAGATTCAGAAAGAACATCAACTAAAGGTAAAGCAGGTTTATACCGAAGTGGCCAAAGTAGTGGTGGGGCAGGAGTACATGGTAAACCGCCTGTTGGTGGGACTATTTACCAATGGTCATATTTTACTGGAGGGCGTGCCTGGCCTGGCAAAGACGTTAACTATTAGTACGGTAGCCCGGGTTTTACACCTCGATTTCGCACGGATTCAGTTTACTCCCGATTTGTTACCGGCCGATCTGGTGGGTACGATGATCTACAATCAGAAAGAGGGAAAGTTTGAAGTGAAGAAGGGTCCCATTTTTGCCAACATTGTTTTGGCGGATGAGATTAACCGCTCCCCTGCAAAAGTGCAATCCGCATTGTTGGAAGCCATGCAGGAGAAGCAGGTGACCATCGGGGAAACTACGTTTAAACTGGACAAACCATTTTTGGTAATGGCCACCCAAAACCCCGTGGAGAATGAAGGTACCTATCCGCTGCCGGAAGCCCAGATTGACCGTTTTATGATGAAGGTGTTTGTCGATTATCCCACGAAGGATCATGAGCTTGAAATCATGCGCAGGATTTCCAACATGCAGTTTAGCTTTGAAGTTAACCCGGTGCTTACGAAGGAAGATATTTTTGCGATCCGCGAAGAGGTAAACAAAGTAAAAATATCAGAGTCGCTGGAGCGATACATTATTGAGTTGGTAACCGCCACCCGTAAACCGAGAGAGTATAAACTTGATCACGAAGCACAATACATCCAGTTTGGCGCATCGCCCCGGGCGAGTATTAACATGAACCTGGCTGCTAAAGCAGTTGCTTTTATGGATAATCGCGATTATGTGTTACCCGAAGACATTAAAGAAGTGGCGTTGGATGTAATGAACCACCGCATTATTCTTAACTACGAGGCAGAGGCTGATAATGTGCGCACCAAAGACATTATCAAGGCGTTGCTTACCAAAGTGCCAATTACAAAGTAAGACCAATCAAAGAAAAGCTTGTTTAGGGTATAATCTCTTCTGAAACCAGAAGGCAAGATTCACCAGCAAAATCAACGCGGGTACTTCAATCAGGGGCCCGATTACACCTGCGAATGCCTGCCCTGAATTAATACCAAAGACTCCAACGGCTACAGCTATCGCTAATTCAAAATTGTTTCCGGTTGCCGTAAACGATACTGAAGCATTTTCTTCATAGTTGGCTCCCAGTTTTTTTGATAGGATAAAGCTGAGCACAAACATGATGAGGAAATAAATGACCAGGGGAATGGCAATGCGAACGATGTCCAATGGAATATCCACAATCATCTTTCCTTTAAAGCTGAACATGATCACAATGGTGAAGAGCAACGCAATCAATGTAAGCGGACTTATTTTGGGAATCACATTTTTAATATACCATTCTTCGCCTTTGGTTTTTTTGAAAAAGTAGCGGGTGAAAAATCCTGCGATGAAAGGAACGCCCAAATAAAGAAAGACACTCTCGGCAACATCACCCATGCTTACATCCACCACCGATCCTTCGACTTCAAAGTAGGGTGGTAATACGGTAATGAATAGCCACGCAAACAGACTGTAAAACAAAACCTGGAAAATACTATTTAACGCGACTAAACCGGCCGCATATTCTTTATCGCCCTTTGCCAGATCGTTCCAAACCAGCACCATGGCGATGCAGCGCGCGATTCCAATGAGAATAAGCCCAATCATATAATCGGGCTGGTCACGCAGAAAAATAATTGCCAATCCAAACATTAGGATCGGACCAACGATCCAATTCAATAGCAACGACAAGCTGATGACTTTTAGATTCGTAAATACTTTACCAAGATGTTCATATCGCACTTTCGCCAGGGGCGGAAACATCATAATGATGAGTCCGGTGGCAATTAATAGGTTGGTAGTTCCATATTGAAAAGGCTGCATCAATTCCTCAACCGGAAGAAAATTTCCAATGCCAACGCCTAAAATCATCGCCAGAAAAATCCAAAGCGTGAGGTAACGATCTAAAAATCCAAGTCTCTTTTGAGTACTCATTTTCTAATCTGTTGAACAACCATCGAAAAAGCATAACTGATTTCCATCCCAATCTCCAGAACACGTTCCCGGTATTTCTCAGCTTCCATGGGGGTACCATCGAAATCTTTTGGATCGTTGAAAGGAAGAGAAATTCTCTTTTCGGCACCGATCACGAGCGGACAGTTTTCATCAGCGTGCGAACAAGTCATAATAGCTGCAAAATGGGAAGCAGGATTAAAGGGATCGCTATAGACTTTTGAGAATGCGATAAGGGCCGGATGGGAGTTCGAAAACCTGACTTCATACCGGGGGTTGTCCGACTGGTCGGTGGGTTTGATTTTGAATCCGGCTTCGCGCATGGCGTTTACCGCGCGCGGATTAAAGGCCGTGGCTTCGGTGCCTCCGGAATAGCAATGAACCGAATTAATTTGATAATAGGCAGCACACGCCTGGGCCCACAATTGCGAAATATGGCTCCTGCGCGAGTTGTGTGTACAGATAAAATTCAACCGAGCAGGTTCATTTTTTTGGAGTTTCTCTGTAATGTATGTTGAGATCTCATGGAGCACGCCTTTGCGTTCATTTGGGATGTTGTGAAAGTCGTTCTTAAATCGCTCGATGCGCTGAGTCAGTTCCGGGTATACCTGATTTTCCATGCTCAAAAGTAGCTATTTATCGTAATATTACGATGGCATTGACTAACCATATGAATGTTAAGCAAATCTTACTTTCTTTAACTCACTTTTATCCCAATGTTATTTGGATTATCTGGATAAGGGCCTCATTTTCATTTGATTTATCGAAATATTACGATGACCTAAACAAAGATTCTGAGTGGGCTCAGGCAGCTCTTTCCTTTGGGCTTTAACAATTCCGTAACATACCCGACCCAAACGGATAATATAGCGGAGTGACCTTTGCGGGAAATAATCCAGCATGATCCGTAAATACTATGTTCTCCTTTTCTTTATCTGCCTGGCAACCTTCGCCTGGGCCCAGAACGGCTCCATCACTGGGAAGGTAATCGATGTAAAAACACAGGAGGCAATCATTGGCGCCAATGTGGTGATTGAAGGCACTACCGTAGGCGCTGCCACGGACCTGGACGGCCTATTTTTGATTCCGAATGTAAAACCCGGTACCTATATGCTGGTTATTTCGTCAGTTACCTACAAAACAAACATTGTTAACGATGTGGTTGTGGAAGGGGGAAAGAAAACAACCTTGGAGATTCCATTGGCTGAGGACGTTGCTGAATTGGAAGAAGTCATTGTTATTGCCCGCAAGGAAATAGCAACGGATTTTAATCTGCTAAAGTCAATTCGTGAAAGCAAGTTGGTTGTCAGTGGAATCTCCTCACAGCAAATCAGCAAGTTACCAGATCGTGATGTTGCCCAGATTGCCCAGCGTGTTCCGGGTGTTACGATTGTGGATAATCGGTTTGTGATTGTTCGGGGCGTACCTGAGCGGTACAACCAGGTGATGATCAATGGATCGATTGCTCCCAGCACAGAAATCGACAGAAGGTCGTTTTCATTTGATATGGTACCCGCTGGGGCCATTGATCAAATGTTGATCTATAAATCCGGTGCGGCAGAGTTACCCGGTGACTTTGCAGGGGGTGTAATTCAACTGGTTACCAAACAACCCACCTACGAACCCTTTACCAGCTTTGGCCTTGGCTTCGGGTATCGTACGAATACTACATTTCAGGATCATCTGTCTTCACAAGGCAGCGACACTGATTTTTTAGGATTCGATAATGGGTTCCGCGCCATCCCTGAAAACTTCCCGACTACCCCTCAACTGATTTCATCCGCGAAGAACTCCAGTTTGCGTGAGCGTGCTGGCAAATCGTTAACCAATAATTTTGATTATGAAGCCCGGCAGGCTCCGGTAGATATGGGATTCAATTTTGCCCTGGCCAGGAATTTTAACATCGGCCGGGTGAAGTTCAACAACCTCACTTCGGTAGCATATTCCAACTCCTATACCCATTACGAATCAGAATTTTTACGGTACAATGAATTTGATGATGTCTCTGCAACGAAGCGTTTTGAGTACAACGATAATTTCTATAGCAACGATGTACGGATTAATTTAATGCACAATTGGTTAATCGACCTTAATGATCGCAATCATTTTGAATTTAAAAACTTATTTGTTCAACTAGGGGAGCATGAAACCACCCTGCGTATTGGTGATGACAAAATTCAAAATCCTAATTTTGATCGTACCAACTATGCTTACCACTATCTAAGCCGTTCTATTTACTCTGGTCAGTTGGAAGGCAAACATGAACTGGGAGCCATGTCAAATCTGAACTGGGTAGTTGGATTAAATTATATCAACCGCAATGAACCGGACTATCGCAGGTTCAGAACCTACCGCGATAAAACGTTTGCTGGCACCGAAGAACCTTATACCATGCAATTGCCTGCGGCTGGTAACGTATTTGAAACCGGTCGTTTCTGGTCTGATTTACAAGACATCGGATATTCCAACGGGTTAAACTTTGAGCAGAAGTTTAAATCTGAAAATGAAAAGGCGCCCACGATCAAAGCCGGGTATTATGCAGAATATAAAACCCGCGAGTTCAATGCCCGCTATATCAACTATCAATATCCTAACACAGCCGATTTCGATCAGGTGATTGGACAAGAGCTGATCCGTCTTCCGTTGGATCAGATCTTTGCTCCTGAAAACATTAAACGCAGTGATGGATTTGTTATCGAGGAAGGAACGCAACCACAGGATTCATACGAAGGAACCAACCTATTGACGGCAGGGTACATCAGCGGTTCAGTACCCTTTGGGAAAGTAGACTTGACAGCCGGCTTCCGGGGTGAATATAACATACAAACGATTGATGCTCGTACCAATACAGGACTGATCAACATCGAGAATCCAATTTTCGCTGCCCTTCCTTCTGTTAATGCTGCCTATAATCTTACCGATCGCTCGTTGATCCGGGCTGCCTATGGCCGTACAGTCAACCGGCCAGAGTTCCGGGAATTAGCTCCCTTCCTTTATTATCAATTTGAGTATGAAGCTGCCTTGATTGGTAATCCTGACTTGAAGACAGCCTTTATCGATAACATCGACTTGCGTTGGGAAATGTATCCGAACCCCGGAGAGCTATTGAGTGTAGGTGGATTCTACAAGCGATTTACAGATCCGATTGAGACCTATCTTGAAATTACTACGGAGAATCCACAATTGTATTATGACAATGCCGTAGGAGCCACCTCGTGGGGTATTGAATTGGAGTTCAGAAAGTCATTGGCGAGCCTGGGCGTTTCCAGATTGCTGAGAAATACTTCTGTGAATGTAAATGCCGCCTACATTGATAGTAATGTGGATATCGGAACAAGCGCTACTAACCAAATTCAAAACCGACCCCTGCAAGGACAGTCCCCTTATATCATCAATCTTGGACTCTATTACTTTGATGAAGAAACCGGCTTTTCAGTAAACACAGCATACAATGTATTTGGCCCAAGAATTTTCTCAGTAGGGGATAAGATATTTCCATCCTGGTGGGAACTACCCCGTCACTCAGTCGATTTCCAAATTGCAAAAACCTGGAATAAGCGTTTTGAAACCAAACTCAACATTCAAAACTTATTGAACGCAGCCTACCGGTTGTATCAGGACAATAACAACGATAATATAATTAAAGTGAATCAGGAAGCATTGATCCAGCGTTACACCGTGGGCACCCAGTTTTCAGTAGGATTGTCCTGGAAATTTCAGCCAGCGAATTAAAATTGCTGACTTTGTGATTAAAGAACCCGTTGCCAAACGGGTTTTTTGATTTGTTAACATAACATGAAGACCTTAACACTGAGGTAATGAATTGTTAAACCACCCCTAATTGATACGGGGAATGTCTGACCTAATTTTGGTCCCGAAACTAAAAATTTAAACCATGAAGAAAACACTTAAACTATTTGCGTTTTTCCTCGCAATAGCATCGCTTTTGGTGTTCCAAAGCTGTGAGGATGATGATGAAATAGGGGCTGCCCCCACAGTGGCCGTAGATCCTACTGCAGCTCAGAATATTCCGGGTGGCGTTGTTACTGCCAACCTAACCATAACAGCTCCTAACGGGGCCGTAGATCTAGTTATATATGCTGACGGAACGGAATTTGATACCCAGGATCTTACAACCACTGACCTGAATGCTCCGATTCCTTTTGAATATACCATTCCCGAAAATGCCGTGATTGGTGCAAAAATCGTTGTTTCCTTTCAGGTAATCGATGCCAAGAATTTCCCATCGGCTATTTCAAACTTTGTAATTACTGTGGGTGACCCGGTAGTTAGCTTACAGGGAACGCTTGCAACCCAAACTCTGGACGCTAGCAAGCCTTACTTGCTGAAAGGACAGGTTTTCATTCCCAGTGGAGTTACGGTAACGGTGCCTGCCGGAACAATTATCAAAGGCGACAAGGCAACGAAGGCTACTTTGATAGTACAGCCCGGTGGAAAGCTGATCGCTGAAGGAACGGCCAGTAATCCGATTGTGTTTACCTCTGCTCAGGCAGTTGGCGAAAGAGATCGTGGTGATTGGGGTGGAATCGTGATGTTAGGGAATGCATTTGTAAATCAAACAGCCAAACCGGCTATTGAGGGTATTACACCCACGCAAAATTTTGGTACGGTTGCAGCCGATGGCGGGACGCCTGCTACCAACGCCAATGAAAATTCGGGTTCGTTGAAATATGTGCGTATTGAATATGCGGGTATTGAGTTGACACCGAACAATGAAACCAATAGCCTTACCATGGGTGGTGTTGGCAATGGAACCACCGTTGAGTACGTACAAGTTTCCTTCGGTGGCGATGATGGCTTTGAGTGGTTTGGTGGCACCGTGAATGGTAAGTATTTGGTTTCCTTATCGACCTGGGATGATGACTTTGATACAGATTTCGGCTGGGGGGGTAATGTCCAGTTTGGGCTGGTGGTTCGCAATCCTTTCTTTGCTGATCAATCTGGTTCAAATGCTTTCGAAAGCGATAACCAGGCCAATGGAAATGCTATTGTAGGTCTATGCGATGATACCAACTCATCGGGTTGCACCCGCGGCATTTTCTCTAACATTACTGTATTAGGCCCGCGCGAAATTCAAAGCCGCAGCATTTCTGGAAACTACCAGAATGCACTTCATATTCGCAGGAGATCAGCCATTTCCATCTTTAATTCCTTCTTTGCAGGGTACCGTGTCGGGCTTCGGATTGATGATGCAGGGACACTTACCAACTTGACAAATGGTGCAGGCAAACATTCCAATAACGTATTGGGTATCCCTTCTACAGCGGGTACAGGCAGTACAACTACTGCTTCGGATGCGTTGTTTGCAACTGGGTTATCCGGTGGCGATGCAACTGCCATTGCGACTTACTGGACGGATAATGGCAACACTACATTTAATAACGTGACCGCTGCAACCACGTATACTGATCTGGGGGTTACAGGATCCTTGTTCTGGGGAGCTCAGACTTCTTCAAGCTATCCATCGAATCCTAACTTTGCCTTGGTTGCTGGTGTTGCAGGAGCTAATAACCTTAATTCTGGTGCCAGCTACAGCGATGGCAAGTTTACAGGAAACAGTTTCTTTAATACCACCGGTACATTCCGCGGTGCCTTTGGTGCCACCGACTGGACAGATGGCTGGGCGGAGTTCCAACCTTTGAACGCGGCCTATTAAGAAATTATTTGGGGTTTTAATTTTAGGACGGAAGACCTGTCGAAAGACGAGTCTTCCTATTTTTACAACATGAAGCAAATATCAGCTGGCGTAATTCTAGCACTGCTTATTGCTGGCGCCTGCAGTTCGAAAAATAATTATGAGGTTAGCGCACACCTCACTCCGCAACAGCAGGATGAAATGATGGGGAAAATAATCCGCTATCTCGGCCGCGCTCCAGAAGGATTAACCTTTGACGAGCGTTTCTATGCGGCTTATGATTCATTTTACCAGGAGCAGGCCCGCCTTCACAAATTTGACGCCTACTACAAGGATGGAACTACTCACTACTTCCTCGTAAGCCGCAGGGCTCCCAGCCTGGTCGACAAGCGTGTGGCTACCGGAGGAAAGTTAATTTTGAACGGAAATAAGATTACGGATTACGAGGAGGTATTCCGTACCTGGAAGATGGTACCAGATACACTGGCCAAACGCGAAATGATACTCTTTGATAAGTTGGTTCGAGGCGAATCGCTGAAATCCTTTGAAACGAAATACTCCAACGGTGTGGAGTACATTGAGTTTCCGGATGAATATACCTTCTTTGATAAACAAACGCGGCAATGGAGAACAAAGTAGCTAATTGATCTTTCGCATCTTCTCCTTTTGTGTCTCCATTACTTTTTTGATTTGATTGTTGACATTCACCAGGGAGTCCTGAGCTTTTTTATTGTTATCAATCCGAATGAGCAGCGCAGCATTTTCGAGTTTATTGTTCTCCAGGGTTTTTTCCAGTTGAATCCTTTCCTGTTCGTTGTTGCTGAGCTTGAGCGTTAAATCCTTATTTTGATTTACCATGCGTTGTTGCTGTTTTTCAACGGCATCCAGCGCTTGCTGTGTCTCATCAATTTCTTTCTGAACCTGATCGCGGTAAAAAGTAATGCCAAACTGGTACACCATCTTTTGCAATTCGCGTTTGGCATAGGTTTGATCTTTTTCATCCCATTCGGTGGGATTGATTCCCGCCCAAACGGTAGTCTTCTTTTCATCTCCTTTGCTGTCGGCATACACCACGCCTTTGTTAAAGACGGTTCCATTGATGACCGGTTCACTAACCGACATTGGATTGCCAATCTGCTTCAACTTTCCCATATCCTTTAAAAAACGAACCCAGGCATTTTGGATATCTGCTTTTTTGCCCTCCAGTTCGGTAGCAAATACTTCAATAGTTTCACTCTTTACTTTTTCATTTTGTTTATTTACAGTAACGGTTTGACTAAAGGCCGGGCCACCAGTCAACCCCAGGAGCATCAAAAGAAAAAACTTATTCATGTTCATGATGTTATGATGTTTCAAAGCTACTAATAATGACCAAAAAAGTATTAATCACCGGGGCTACAGGCCTGGTGGGCACGCGTCTAACGGACCTGCTCTTGCAAAAAGGCTACCAGGTTTCACACCTCGGACGTTCCAAGCGCTTGGGCAAAGTGCCTTCCTATTCATGGGATATAGAAAAGGGAACGGTGGACCCTCAAGCACTGGCTGAAGCGGATGTCATCATTCATTTGGCGGGCGCAGGGGTGGCCGATAAGCGATGGACCAACGCCCGCAAGCAGGAAATTCTGGAAAGCCGTATCAAGTCCTCAGCATTATTGTGCCACTATTTGGCAACATCACGTCATTCGGTCAAAGCGGTAATTTCAGCATCAGCGATTGGCTATTATGGATTTGGGATGGGAGACGAAGTTTTGAATGAAGAGGCCAGTCCTGGCGCTGATTTTCTGGCGCAGGTTACCCAACAATGGGAGCGCGAAGTAGATAAAATCACATTGCTCAATATCCGTGTGGTGAAGCTTCGTATTGGAATTGTCCTGAGTGCGAAGGGTGGGGCGCTGGTAGAGATGGCCAAGCCCATACGTTGGGGCGTTGGGGCACCGTTAGGAACAGGGCAACAGTACCTTTCGTGGATTCACCTGGATGATTTATGCAACATGTTCATCAAAGCTGTGGAGAATGATGCCATGAAAGTCGCATACAATGCAGTCTCCGGCCACTGGGTAACCAATCAGGAATTGACGCGCATGATTGCAAAAATTATCAAACGACCGCTGTGGTTGCCGAACATCCCTGCGTTTGTATTGAAGTTGCTGATAGGAGAAATGGCGGTAATGGTGCTCAACGGCAGCAAAATTTCAGCGGATAAAATTAAACTAGCCGGAGTTGAATTCAACTATCCGAATCTGGAAGAAGCGTTGAAGGCATTATTATCCAAAACCGAACAGACCTAAAGCGCATCGGGCACGTTGCTCATTACTGCCACACCAATCTTTGAATCGGCAGTTCCATAGTATAGAAACCATTGGCCATTAAAAGGTACCAGGCCTTCAATAAAACAAACCTGGTTCACTTGTCCTTCGATTTCATAGGGTTGGTCCGGCCTGAGAAAATAATTATTCATCCGGTCGATTAACTGGGTTGGATCATTCGAATCAAACAAGGCTTGCCCTGAACAGTAGGCTCCCGCGGGTAAAGCCGGATCTCCATCCGTATCCAGATTCATTCCGTTGTATAATAGGATAATGCCATGTTCAGTGAGGAGGGCATAAGGACCGCTCTCCACCAGGCGACTGTCAAACATGCCCGGTCGCGGGGTTAACACGGATTTCAATTTTCCATTCTCATCCAAGGTCGGCTCCCAATCAATCAGATTATCAGAAGAGGCGATAAATAAGTCCGTATCA
This sequence comes from uncultured Ohtaekwangia sp., assembly GCA_964488465.1. GTDB lineage: Bacteria > Bacteroidota > Bacteroidia > Cytophagales > Cyclobacteriaceae > ELB16-189. Next base: position 329,119 of record CAZAUN010000003.1, read on the forward strand.
CCAAAGTACATCCAGTATTTACCATTGATTTTCTCTGCGATCACTTTATTGCCGTGTTGTCGCGCAATTATGGCGCCCGATTTGCTCCACTGATCGGCAAATTGATTTTTGAGTACCAGGCCATGTTTTGTCCAGTTCAGCAAGTCTGTGGAAGAGGCAACGCATAAGCGGGCGGTCTTACCATCGTATGCCGTATAGGTCATAAAGTAAGTTCCCATCTCACTTTCTACGATTCGCGGATCTTCAATTCCACCTTCCCACTCGTATACTTTCATAAAATCTTCAGCCGGGTAAAGCACGGGTTCGCGCATGCGTGTAAAGTGAATGCCATCGGCACCAATGGCCAAACCAATCCGCGATGTGCCGGCATGCTTCCCAATGGTATCTTCGGCCCGATAGAAAAGATAGATGGCCCCATTGCGGACAATGGCGGCTGGGTTGAACACATCTTTTTCCTCCCATTTTACTTCCTGCTTTAATATCGGGCATTTAAAAACTCCATCACTCGCTTGTAAGATGGGGTTCACCTCGTTTAGTTTGTTAAAGGGCAGCATGGCCCACGTGCTGTCATTGTCAAAGGCACCTTTTTCGTCCGGAACACCACAGGAAGTCAAGCCGAACAACAGGGTTGTCAGCAACGCTACCAGGGTCGATGCCCGACTCATCATGGAATTAGAATTCATTTAGTAACTTGAAAAAAATTTTGAAGAAGAAAGGTATGGCATCTAAGGTTAAAAAGAAAAAGTCAACCGAAGAGATTGATCAGGTGTTGGAAGACGAACATCGCATTCGCAAAGCGTTTAAAGATAAAGACTGGGCCGAAATCAAAAGCTCCGACTCGTGGATGATTTTTAAAGTGATGAGTGAGTTTGTGGAGGGTTTTGAAAAGCTTGCAAAAATTGGTCCTTGTGTCACTATTTTTGGATCGGCCCGTGTAAAGCCCACCCACCCATATTATAAAATTGCAGAAGACATCGCAGCCGAATTGGTAAACCATGGCTATGGTGTGGTAACCGGGGGTGGCCCGGGTATTATGGAGGCCGGTAATAAAGGTGCGAAACGGGCGGGTGGTAAATCGGTAGGACTGAACATTTTTCTTCCGTTTGAGCAAAAGGGCAACCCCTTTATTGATTCTGATAAGTTGATCACCTTTGATTACTTCTTTGTAAGGAAAGTGATGTTCGTCAAGTATTCGCAAGGGTTTATCATTATGCCGGGCGGGTTCGGTACGCTGGATGAATTAACAGAAGCGCTAACCCTAATTCAAACAAAAAAAATTGGTCGTTTCCCAATTGTGTTGGTTGGCAAAAAGTTTTGGGCCGGCTGGGTAGAGTGGGTAAAAAAGGTGTTGGTTCCGGAGGGAATGATCAGCGAAGAAGATCTGGAACTTTTTAATCTGGTAGACACGCCACAGGATGCCGTTAAAGTAATTGACGAGTTTTACGCCCGGTATCTGTTGTCGCCAAACTTTTAAAAATGCAGCGGTTTTTAAATTTACTGGCACCGGTTTCCATTGGCCTGTTGCTTGTTTACGTATTATTTGACCAATCGGCCCGAACCAGCGCGAAAGAATCGGAGCCTGCTTTGGAGCCCATCCCCATCCAGGAATCCGCACAACCTTTTGTCGCAATTTCTTACGACTTGCCCGAGCAGATTTCTTTTGCGGGCGAACCCGCCCCCTTGCAGGTACCGGATGTTATGGAGCGATTGGATCGTGAGTTGCAGGTTAACATCTACCTGCAAAGCAGTACGTTATTTTTATTGAAGCGCGCGAACCGTTGGCTTCCGCGGATTACGGAAATCCTGAAGGCCCATGATATTCCCGAAGACTTCAAATACTTACCCTTAATAGAAAGTGGGTTGGTGAATGGAGTTTCACCAAAAGAAGCGGTGGGGTATTGGCAAATACGCGAAGCTTCAGGAAAGGAGTTAGGCCTGGAGATCACTCGGGAAGTAGATCAACGGTACGATCCTATTAAGTCGACTGAGGCAGCCTGCAAGTATATCAGAAAGGCATATGAAAAATTCGGCAACTGGACGTTGGTGGCAGCTTCCTATAACCGGGGCGTTGCCGGCATCCGCAGCGACCTGGAAGATCAGCAGGTGGATAATTATTACGATGCCCACTTAAATGATGAAACGGCCCGGTATGTGTTTCGCATTCTGGCGATAAAAGAAATTTTTGAACACCCGGATAAGTACGGGTTTAAACTGAAAGCAGAACATCTGTATCATCCGGAACCTTTGCGCCACATTGAGGTGAGTGAAACAATTCCTGACCTTGTAACTTTTGCCAAGGAGCAAGGCAGCAATTATAAAATTCTGAAGAGACATAATCCCTGGTTGCGACAAAATCGGCTCACCGTGAAAAAGGGGAAATCGTATCAGATCGCATTACCATCTTAATAAAGTAATATGCGTCCTTACATTCTTGCAGAAAACAATTGGAAGACCATCAAGGACTCTTCGTTTGAAGTGGCAGTCCTTCCGTGGGGAGCGTGCGAAGCCCATAACTATCATTTACCGTACGGAACCGACATCATTGAGGCCGAAGAGATTGCTGCGGAAGGCGGGCGGCTGGCCTGGGAGCAGGGAGCGAAAGTAATTGTGCTTCCGGCTATTCCTTTTGGTGTAAACACCGGGCAGTTTGATGTGTTGTTGGATATGAACATGAATCCGTCTACCCAGTTCGCAGTGCTGCGGGATATAGTAGAAGTACTGCACCGGCAGGGGATTTACAAGTTGATTATCTTGAACAGTCATGGTGGCAACGACTTTAAAACTATGATTCGGGAATTGGGCTTGAAATTTCCAGCCATGTTTTTATGTTCCTGCGATTGGTATAAGAGCGTAGATCAAAAAGAGTTCTTTGTAAACAAAGATGATCATGCAGGAGAAATGGAAACCAGTGTGATTATGTATTTGCGACCAACCTTGGTGCGGCCGCTTAGTGAAGCAGGTGATGGAAAGGCAAAGAAATTTAGATTCAAAGCTATGCAAGAGGGTTGGGCCTGGGCTGAACGCAAGTGGACACAAGTAACCAATGATACAGGCGTGGGCGATCCGCGTCAGGCTACTTCCGAAAAGGGAGAAAAATACTTCAACGCAGTTACCCAAAAAGTTGCCCAGTTTTTTGTGGAAGTGGCCAAAACTCCAAAGCAAGACGTATATATCTAAAACTGCTTACTTAAAACGCATCACATTTAACTTAATGTGACTTTTCTGTACCATGATTGAACATATTAAAGAGGCCACCGATTACCTGAAGAAGCATGGAATCATCAAACCAGAAGTGGGAGTGATCCTGGGCACAGGATTGGGCAACAAGTTTGTCGAGAAAATCAAGAACCAAATCGTCATTAATTATAATTCAATTCCCCATTTCCCGATTTCTACGGTTGAATTTCATAAAGGCAAGTTAATTTACGGGGATGTGAAGGGTAAAAAGATTCTGGCCATGCAAGGGCGCTTTCATTATTATGAAGGCTACTCCATGCAGCAGATAACCTTGCCGGTACGGGTAATGAAATTGCTGGGCATTCACTATTTATTGATCTCCAATGCGGCCGGCAATCTGAACGGGAAGTGGAGCAAAGGTCAATTGATGTTGTTGGATGATCACATCAATTTGTTGCCCGATAATCCATTGAGAGGACCCAACTTCGAAGTATTTGGTCCCCGTTTTCCGGATATGAGTCAGCCATACTCAAAAAAGCTGAATGATCGTTTAATCAGAATAGCGAAGGCAAAAAAGATTAAGCTCAACAAAGGCGTGTATGTTGCCGTCATGGGGCCCAACCTCGAGACGCGGGCCGAGTACCGGTTTCTGGATCGGATTGGGGCCGATGCTGTGGGAATGAGCACTATACCGGAAGTATTGGTGGCTAACCACATGGGGCTGCCATGTTGCGCTATTTCTGTACTTACCGATGACTGTGATCCTGACAACCTGAAGCCGGTCGTAATCAAGGACATCATTGCTATCGCAGGTAAATCCGAAGGGAAACTAACTGAATTGTATACAGAACTAATCGCATCTTTGTAACCCAGTCATGAAGCTGCTGAACCTTATATTTTTCTATGGATTATTAATTCCTATTTCTCGGCTTCCTTTTCGGGTTTTGTATATTATTTCTGATGGAATTTATCTCATCCTGTATCGGGTTGTTGGCTATCGAAAGAAGGTAGTCATGCAAAACATACGCAACTCCTTTCCACAGATGTCTGTGGGGGAGCATCAAAAGATTATGAGCGATTTCTACCATCATTTGTGTGACCTGATGGTTGAGAACATTAAAGTGTTTACCATATCTGAGAAGGAGCTGAAACAGCGTTTTAATTTCGTTAACCCGCAATTCATCGATCGTTATTATGAACAAGGTCGTAGTGTTATTATGGCATTGGGTCACATTAATAACTGGGAACTGGCGGCTGTTCGTGTTGCCAAATCCATAAAGCACCAACCGATTGCGTTATATCGGCCTTTCTCCAATAAATTCTTTGATGAAAAAATGAGGGAATCACGGAGTAAGTATGGGTTAAAAATGATTCCCACCCGGCAAACCTGGGAAGAGTTTGAAAAAGGCGAAGGATTACGGGCCATAATATTTGCTTTCGATCAATCGCCAGTGAACCCCAAAAAATGTTATTGGGGCACCTTCCTGAATCAGGATACCGCCATGAATTTTGGAGTGGAAAAATATAGCAAAGCCTACAACTTTCCAGTCATTTATGGGCGGATTAATAAATTGAAACGCGGGCATTATCAATATGAGTTTACGGAGGTTATCGAAGCTCCTCAATCAGAATATGGATACATCACTCAACGGATTAACGATCTGCTTGAACAAGACATTAAAAAGACACCGCACTATTGGCTTTGGAGTCATAAACGCTGGAAAAACAAGCGACCCGTAGATCAAGCTGTGCCTACTGATGTAACAAGTCAACACGGGAATTGATGTAAGAACTTAGACACATGCGAATTCTTAACATTCTTTTCTTTTATGTACTCCTTCTTCCCATCTCTTACTTGCCCTATCCGATGTTGTATTTATTCTCGGATGGATTGTATGTGTTGGTATTCAAAGTTGTTGGGTATCGGAAAAAAGTAGTACTACAGAATATTGTCAATTCTTTTCCGGGAAAATCAGAGGCTGAGCACAGAAAAATTGCACAAAGCTTCTACCATCATTTCTGTGATTTAGTCGTGGAGAGCATCAAAGTCTTCACCATTTCCGAACAGGAAGTGAAGCAGCGGATGAAATTGCTGAACCCGGAATTCTGCGATCGTTTTCATGACAAAGGGCAAAGCGTAATCATAGCCGGAGGTCATTATAATAATTGGGAACTCTTCGCAGTAGCGATTGACTCAGAAATAAAGCATAAGGCGGTAGCACTTTACCGAACCCTTAAAAATGAATTCTTTGATGCCAAAATGCGCGCTTCCCGCGGTAAGTATGGATTGAGAATGGTATCCACCAAAGTTGCCAAGCAAGAGTTTGAATCGGGCGAAGGACTGCGGGCCATAATTTTTGGGATCGATCAATGGCCCAGCAAATCCCACAATTGTTATTGGGGTAAATTTCTGAATCAGGATACTGCCATGATTTTCGGTGCGGAGAAGTACGCCAAGGAATTTAATTTTCCTGTTTTGTATTTGCGAATAAACAAAGTAAAGCGCGGGTATTATACGTACGAGTTTATCGAAGCAATCGAAGAGCCGCAAGAAACCGGATACGGGGAAATTACCAGTCGAATCAACCACTTGCTGGAATTGGATATTATTGCGAAGCCTGAGTATTGGCTCTGGAGTCATAAGCGCTGGAAGCACAAGCGGCCCGAAAACCAGATGCAAGCTTGTTAAGTGCCTGCGGGCGTACTGCAACCTTTTGTGTTCAATGTGCGTCTTACCAGGCAAACCCCGATTCGCATGAAATCAATTTTATCTGTTGTTGTTCTTTTCACCGGATTGACTGCATCCGCCCAGTCCACTAAAATTGGCGATTATCACCTTGATAAGGAGTACAAGATAAGCCCAACCGGTATTCTTGAGCTCGAGGCCTCCGATGCAAAGGTTTTTATTGTGGGCTCTGCGCGCACCACGGCTCATGTAAAAATTGATCGTGAGGTAAATTCCAAGGGATTGGTTTTTGGGGAGGAAGAATTTCAGGTCGATGTTTCTGAGCGGGAAGGGAATCTTACCATCCGTGAGCAAACCCGCAGATCAACGGTGGGCATCATTGGCTATTACAATGAGAAATATACCATCAATCTGGAGATACCCGAAGGCATGAGTCTGAGAATTGATGGGGATGATGGGGACTATTTCATTAAATCGGTTCACGGTTCGATCGAACTTGATCTCGATGATGCTGACATTGAACTTACCGGTTGTATGGGAAATAGTTTCATAGTGAAGTTGGATGATGGCGATTTGCGCATGGATCATGGCCAGGGCTTATTGGAAGTGGATGCCGATGATGCCGATGTTGAAGTAAAAAATGCAAATTTTTCAGTGATCCGGGCACAACTAGACGATGGAGATTTTATTGTAGAAACTGAATTGGCTGAAAATGGTGATTATACCATTGATGCCCAGGATGGTTTGATTGCTTTGAAAATCCTTGCGGGAGGCGGTCGGTTTGATATCCGTCATGATGATGCCCGCGTAAGTACCGAAGGTGGTTTTGAAATTGTTGAGCAATCGGAAAGCCGTACAAGATTAACAACAGCGCAGGGTACAGCACGATTCAACATTCGGGCAGATGATGCCCGGGTTCGTTTATCGCGATAAATAAATCCGGAGTTATTTCGCTAACTGGCGGATATCGCTGATCTCTAACACTTGCTGATGATAACCTCGGGTAACCGCGTGCACCATAGCGTGACCAACTTCGTGTAGAGATAGTGTTTGGGATGGGGATACAATCGGGAAAATCCAGATAAAGGGTTTAAAAAACCACCGCACATTTTTTTGGCCAGCCACAGGTGTCATCAATCCTGGTCTGAAATTATATTGGCCCCGGAAAGGAAGCCGCATTAATTCATTTTCAGTGCGACCTTTCACGCGTTGCCACATCTGCTTGCCTTTCGCATCCGTCAGCGCTCCAGATACATAATTGAACACCATGTTCTCATTCAAGCGAGCCAGAAGAGTGGCAACAGTAATCGTAGTTTCATAGGTAATGCGGGTATAATCTGCTTCGATCATTCCTACGGAACTTATTCCGGCACAAAAGAAACAAGCATCGTAGCCGATTAATGAGTCCTTATACCTTTCGATTTCCAGAAAATTGGGAACGATAAGTTCTTTCAACTTTGGGTGCATAACTCCAAAGGGTCTGCGGTTGAGCATCAATACTTCCGCAACAGCCTCGTTTTGGAGACAATCCAGTAAAACACCTTCGCCCACCATTCCGGTTGCGCCAGTGATAATCACTTTTATCTTGTTCATAGGAATAAACTCTGCCGAGTGAAAAGACGAACGGTAAGAATCTTTATTTTACCTGTTCTTCATTAATTGAAGGAGAAATTATTAGACGTCACAAATTCCTACACCTTGCTTAAGTGAGGCCAGTTTATCCGGCCGTTTCGGGATAAACTCCTGCGCAACAAACCCTTTAAACCCAGTTTCTACGATCGCTTTCATAATGGCTGGGTAGTAAAGCTCTTGCGTTTCGTCAATTTCATTTCTGCCGGGCACCCCACCCGTATGATAATGGCCGATGTATTTTTGATGTTTTCGGATGGTGGCAATTACATCGCCCTCCATGATCTGCATGTGATAGATATCATACAGGAGTTTAAAATTGGGAGACCCTAATTTTTCACAAAGCTTAACACCCCACTCAGTATGGTCGCATTGGTAGTCTTTATGGTCTACCTTGCTATTGAGTAGTTCCATCTGAACCAAAACATTATACTTTTCAGCAACTTTTAAAACCGGAGCTAACCCGATGGCACAATTTTCAAGGCCTTGCTCGTAACTCAACCCGTTGGCATTGCCGCTAAAACAAATCACGCTCTTTAATCCGGCATCGGCTGCTTTGGGAATGTTGGTGGAGTAGTCTTTCAGAAATTTTTCGTGCAAGGCAGGATCGTTAAAGCCTTTATTCAACCCCAGGTCGGTAACATACGCCATCGCGCAGGTAAGCCCGTGCTTTTGAACCACTGCCCATTGATCTGGCCCCAGTAATTCGATCGATTTTAAGCCGATCTCTTTGGCTGCCCTGGCAAATTCTTCGAGTGGAATAGAGCCGTAACACCATTGGCACACCGAGTGATTGATGTTATTTTTCAATTCGCCTGAAAGAACATCCATACCTTTTGCTATTTGGGGTATTGCAACGGCACTGGCAGCAGAAGCTGCAAGCGTTTTTAATGCTTGTTTACGGTTCATCAGTTTGCTATTTAGATTAATCACAAAGACTACCTGAAGATACGGTTTCTATTGCTCATTCCGATAGACCACACCATCCTTCATCACAAATTTTACATTCCGCACATCTGAAATATTTTTAGAAGGGTCACCGCTAACCACAACCAGATCGGCCTTCAAGCCCTCTTTGATGAGGCCTACCTGGTTCTCTAAATGAAATGCCCGTGCATTTACACTGGTCGCGGCTTTCAATACTTCAAAGGGATTCATCCCATATTCCACCATCAACTCCATTTCCAACGCATTGCTTCCATGGGGAAACACGCCCACATCGCCCCCCATTCCAATGGTAACCCCGGAAGCCAACGCTTCTTTAAAACTTTTCTTTTTGTTGGTCACGTTGGCAGGTTCTGGTGAGACTCCTTTTTTCCACCCCCGGTATTGTGAGATTACATCAACGGCAGCCAGCGTAGGAATGTAGGTCACATTGTGAGCTTTCATCAATTTACCAATTTCCAAATCAATGAAATCGCCATGCTCAATTGTTTCGGCACCCGCCAACACAGCCCGCTTGATTGCTTCTTTCGATTTGGCATGGCACACCATCACACGCCCGCTGCTGCGTGTAACTTCATTGATTAGTTTTAGTTCATCCAGTGTGAAGGATGGTTGATCTTCGCCTTGCAGGCCCCATCGGTAGTCCGCATAAATCTTAATAAAATCAGCGCCTTTGCCAATCTGATCGCGCACAACACGTATTAAATCATCGCCATCAGCCGCTTCCGCTCCAAGCATGATTTGTTGGTCGTGGTCATACCCTTTCGGTCCGTAAGAGCCTGTGGAAACAATGGCCCTGCCTGCTACCAACAGCCGGGGGCCAGGAATGATGCCTTCATCAATTGCGCGTTTCAGCGCTACATCGGAATAGCCAGCCCCTTCTGTGCCCAAATCGCGGGCTGTTGTAAATCCCGCCATCAAGGTATTGCGGGCATGCACTGTGGCACGGGCCGTTCGATACGCGTCTGTTTCTTTTAATACCTGCGTATCCCAATCCGTAATGTTGTAGGGATATAAGAGTAAATGGGAATGGCCTTCAATTAATCCGGGTGTAAGTGTGGAATTGGAGAAATTTAACTTGGTTGACCCAGCTGGTTCTCGCACCTGGTTTTTAGGGCCAGCGGCAATAATCTTGTTGCCTTCCACCACCACCGCCCAGCCTTCGTGCATGGTTTCGCCATCAAACACCCGATCGGCTGTTATATAGTAACGAGTTGGAGGTTGAGCAAAAAGTCCTACGGAAAGAATGATACATGCGAAAAGCAGGGTGAACTTTCTCATGGGTTTGGAATTAGATTTCAAAAGGTAATTGAAAAAGTAAGGAAATGAAAAACCCTTCGGTTCGAAGGGTTTTTATTTTCAATTATTGCCCCTGATTGGCAGGGTAAAAAATGTAGAAGGCTAGATTGCTTTCAAGGCATCCTCATAGTTTGGTTCCTGACCGATGGTGGGAACCAGCTCAGTATATTTTACTTTTCCTTTCGGATCAATCACAACCACAGCTCGGGCAAATAGACCGGCAAAGCCGCTGTCCACTAACTCCACGCCATACGCACTACCGAATCCACGATTGCGAAAATCAGATAGGGTAATGGCCCGATCAATTCCTTCGGCTCCGCAAAATCGTTTTTGGGCAAAGGGCAGATCTTTCGAGATGCAGAGTACAACGGTGTTATCGATCGAGGCAACTCGCTTGTTAAATTCACGTACCGAGGTAGCACACACGCCCGTATCCACACTGGGGAATATATTAAGCACAATGTTTTTGCCAGCAAAATCGCGCAGGTGAACATCCTTCATCGAGTTGGCTGTTAATATAAAATCAGGAGCCATTGACCCGACAGCCGGAAGATTGCCTACCGTATTCGCATCGGTTGGACCAAGTTTAGTAAGAGCCATATTGAGTAGCGTTGATTTGCTTTATAACAATAAGTCAAAGAAAAAGTTATCGGATCCGGTCTGAGTCACGCACCAGTTTTTCATCTCTGCGTATAAACCGGATGGCCAGCCAGTTGCAGGCCACCCCGATAAAGGGAATCCATAGACTTAACCCATATCGTCCGTACCCGAATTCTTTCGTTGCGTTGTTGTAGAAGAGAACCACACAAATCATTACTCCCGCAAGAATGAGGGAATTTAAGGTGCCCAGTTTAATTTGTGTCATGCGGTTGTCATACTTCCGGATTTCCATGACCGCGAGTGTAGCCGCGGCCACCATTAAAATGGCCGTAATGGAGTATGGAAAATACGCGGTGATCCGTTGACCGTTATCGATGGTAGTAAAATGCAACGGGTATAGTTGATATTCCTTAACACCATCTGCAAACTTCCAGATGGGTAAAAAGAGGCTCAACACCATGCTAATCACCACGAAAATCAGAAACACAGTTTGTATCCTTTGCCACATAGATAGGTTGCGTTAACTTGCCCGCAAAACTACTAAATCAGAGGTAGGGCCACATTAAATTTTATGACAAAATCCGCATACATTCTGGACATCCTACGGACACCGGTGGGGAAATTCGGGGGTACCCTTGCCTCCGTACGGCCTGATGATCTGGCGGCCTTGGTCATCAAAAAATTGATGGAGCGCAATCCAGCCGTGGACGCAACCCTGATTGAGGATGTTGTTTTTGGTGCGGCTAACCAGGCGGGTGAAGATAACCGGAATGTGGCGCGCATGGCCTTGTTGTTGGCGGGCTTACCGAAAGAGGTGGGGGGTGTTACCGTTAACCGACTGTGCGCCTCGGGGTTGCAAGCCATCATGGATGCAACGCGGGGAATCGTACATGGTGATGGTGCGTGTTACATTGCCGGAGGCGTGGAAAGCATGAGCCGGGCTCCGTTTGTCATGGCCAAGGCAGAGGAACCTTTTTCACGCAAAGCAGAGGTGTACGATACAACCATCGGTTGGCGATTTATTAATTCCAAACTTTCGAAATTGTATCACCCTTATTCCATGGGCGAAACGGCCGAGAATGTTGCAGAGAAGTGGAAGATAACACGTGAGGAGCAAGATCGTTTCGGACTTGGCTCTCAACAAAAATATTTTGTGGCCCGAACGTTAAAACGCTTTCAAGAGGAGTTGATTTCCGTACCCATAAGTAAAGGTAAGGAGTCAATTGAGTTTACCGAGGATGAATATCCACGCGAAACCTCGATGGAGAAGTTGGCTTTGTTAAGACCTGCCTTTAAAGAGAAGGGCACGGTTACGGCCGGAAATTCATCAGGCATTAACGATGGTGCAGCAGCAGCCCTGATAATAAATGAAGAGTTGTTGAAAAGCCTGAATCAAAAGCCTCTGGCACGGATTGTGGCAATGGCTGTGGCCGGTGTGGATCCTGCCTATATGGGTGTTGGTCCCGTGCCGGCTGTAAAGAAGGCCGTACAACGTGCCGGTATAAAAATATCCGACATTGGCTTGGTTGAATTGAATGAAGCTTTTGCAGCTCAGTCGATCGCCTGTATACGGGATCTCGATTTTAATCCGGAGGTTGTTAATGTTAATGGTGGGGCAATTGCGATCGGTCATCCTCTTGGTTGCAGCGGAGTTCGCATCAGCGCCACGCTGATTCATGAAATGAAGAAACGCAACGTAAAGTATGGGTTGGCAACCATGTGTATAGGAGTTGGGCAAGGAGCTGCGGTTATTTACGAGAATCCAAATTGTTAATTGTCAATTGACAATTATGACGAGATACTTTTTCGAAATAACCTACAATGGTACTCCATACCACGGTTGGCAAAACCAGCCCAATGCTGTCAGCGTGCAGCAGGTGGTAGAAGATTGCCTAACCAAGGTGTTCAGAAAGAAAATCAATATTACTGGAAGTGGTCGCACCGATACGGGGGTTCATTGTGTGCAGCAGTTTTTCCATGCTGATTCAGATACCCACTTGAATGAAGCGGAGTGGATTCCCAAGCTGAATTCTATTTTACCGCGCTTCATTGCCATTCGTTCGATTCGGCCGGTTAAACCGGACGCGAGCGCCCGGTACGATGCCCTCGATAGAACCTATGAATACCACATTACCCGAAAGAAGGACCCTATTTTAGTGGGCCGGGCTTATTATTTCTTTCGCGAGTTGGATATGGCAACCATGGAGCGGGCAACCGCGTTATTGCTGGGGGAGCATGACTTTCAGTGCTTCAGCAAGGTAAACACCGATGTAAATCATTTTATTTGCAACATTAAATCGGCAAAATGGAATCAAAGAGGCGACATGCTCGTTTTTACGATTACCGCCAACCGGTTTTTGCGGGGCATGGTACGATCGATTGTCGGTACGCTTTTAAATGTGGGTTCAAAAAAGATCAATCTGAAACAATTTCAAGACGTATTGAAAAGTAAAGATCGTAAACAGGCCGGCATGAACGTTCCGGCCGATGCCTTATACCTGGTTCATGTCAAGTATCCAAAATCAATCTTCTTATAACGTGTCGCTTAATTCACGCCCCGGTTCATGGAAAAAGAGAAAGTAAGCAGCGGCAATATTATTGACTGGAAAGTGCTGGGGCGGATTATGAAATTCATTCGGCCCTATAAAGGTCGGTTTTATTTTTTGGTGCTGCTTACGGTGTTGTTGGGATTGCTTACACCCTTGCGGCCGATGCTCATTCAGTACACCCTGGATGCGCACGTAGCATATGGAAAGTATTGGGACATGGTTTATATCATGATTCTGATTCTGGCCTTGTTGGCCATTCAATCTGGCGTGCAATACGTTCATACCTACATCTCAGGACGAATCGGTCAATATGTGATTCGAGATATTCGAATACAATTGTATGAGCACATCGTAAAGCTGCGGTTAAAGTTTTTTGATAAAACTCCTATCGGCCGGTTGGTAACCCGTACGATTTCCGATGTCGAAACCCTGGCCGATGTATTTAGTGAGGGGTTAGCCGCCATGGCTGGTGATTTATTGCAGATCGTTTTCATTCTGATTTTTATGTTTATTACCGATTGGCGGTTAGCCCTGGTAAGTTTATCCACCATTCCGTTGATGTTGCTCTCCACCTACATTTTCAAAGAGAAAATTAAAGTGGCATTTAATGATGTACGCAATGCCGTTGCCAACCTGAATTCATTTGTTCAAGAGCACTTAACTGGAATGAGCATCGTGCAAATGTTTGGCAGTGAAAAGCGGGAGTTTGAAAAATTTCAGGAGATCAATAAAGAGCACCGCGATGCCAACCTTCGGTCAGTTTTATATTACTCGGTTTATTTTCCGGTAGCAGAAATTATAGCTGCCATGGGGATTGGACTGTTGGTTTGGTATGGGGCCAAAGGGGTCATTAATCAGGAGCAAACCGGTATTACGATCGGGACGCTGACGGCTTTTATCATGTATATTCAAATGTTCTTCCGTCCCATCCGGATGATTGCTGACCGGTACAATACCTTGCAAATGGGGATCGTGAGTTCTTCGCGAATCATTAACCTGTTGGATGATCAAACGGATGTAGTAAGCAACGGCAGTTACAAACCCAATGCGGTAAAAGGGGAGGTTCAGTTTGATCATGTTTGGTTTGCGTATAACGATGTGGATTATGTTCTTAAAAACATCAACCTCGAAATTAAGGAAGGTGAGACCATCGCGTTGGTAGGTGCCACGGGGGCAGGCAAGTCGTCCATCATCAATTTGCTGAATCGATTTTATGAAATCAATCGCGGCACCATTCGCGTAGACGGGGTGGATATAAAAGAGTATGACCTGGCTGCATTGCGTAAGAATATTGGTGTAGTGTTGCAAGATGTGTTCCTGTTCTCGGATACCATCCGATATAACATTACACTCGGCAATCCAGAGGTAACTGATGAAATGATCTTGCATGCTGCCGATTTGGTTGGGGCACGCAAATTTATTGACCGGCTACCCGGTGGCCTGGATTACAATGTGATGGAGCGGGGTTCAACACTCTCCGTAGGTCAGCGACAATTATTATCGTTTATTCGGGCGATGGTGTACGACCCAAGAATTCTAGTGCTGGATGAAGCTACTTCATCCGTGGATAGTGAGACGGAGGAAATGATTCAAGAGGCAATTTCAAAGATGATGACCGGCCGAACGTCCATTGTCATCGCCCATAGACTTTCCACCATTCAAAAAGCCAGTAAAATTCTCGTTTTGGAGAAGGGAGAGATCAAGGAAACAGGCACGCATGAATTGCTGCTGGCACAGGAAGGCCTGTATGCCCAACTTCATAAAATGCAATATAAAGAGGTGGTGTAACGTTCACCCCCGTAAAATGTCGGCTCACCTCCAAGTGTCCGCAAAAGAGTTATATTTGCTCTAATGCGTCTCAAGGAATTGGCTTTATTTTTTCTGTTGGCGTTTCTCGGAAGCACTTCGATAACGCATGGACAGGTGCGAAAGAGCCCTAAAAGCAGCAAGTTCCGGCAGCCCAACGTAACCCGCAGCAAAGCACGCATCATGTGCCCCATTTTTGAGACGAGTCAATATCCCTATCAAGGCATTGGAATAAAATTAGGAGATCCCTTTGCCATGACGTACAAGTTCTACCCGAACAAACATTGGTCGTTCGCAGTGGATGGCGGCAAAGCAGCCAGCGGGCTATACAATGAATATTATCGCAACGCATTTCAGACTTACTTACCGGATACGCTCGAAGGTGCTGAATCCATTCAGTACCTGGCACACAAGGCTACCACCGATTGGTTTTTAGAAGCGAAATTTCTTTACCAGTGGAACGCGGAAAAGATTTCAAAGGGACTGCAACTCTATGCAGGATTAGGCTGGCAATGGCGCAGTACTTCCCTCACCTATGATTACTTGTACGAAGATGGTGCCTTTGAAAGCAAGTTTGGAAAATTTGATGAGAGTCGATTTACCTACGGCCCGACAGGAATTCTGGGCTTTGAATATTCCTATTTTTCCCTCCCCCTTTCGGCATTCATCGAAATAGAATGGTTTACCGATGTATTATTAGATCCTGGCTATCAGCGATTTCAGGGAGGCGTTGGATTGCGGTATGTATTTTAACGCAAAATTCTTTTAACACTTTCTTTAGCCCATAACATTTGCAGCCTTGTTCCGTTTTTGAGCAAGAATTGAAGCGTGTTATGAACTACTCCTGGATACTACTTTTTGTATTGGTTTCATTTTCGGCATTTTCTCAGAAACAATCGGTGGGCGTTCGGTTGGGAGATCCCATGAGCGTTACCTACAAGAAATTTGTGAACCGCGACCGTGCCTTTGAAATCATGGTGGGTTCGGCACCGGCCCATTGGCACAACAGCTACTATATCAATTCCTTTAATGAGTACCCGGAATACGATGAATACCGGTATCAGAATCATACGGTTCAAAGCACCCTTTATTTGCAAGCGCGGTACCTGTTGCACTATCCAGTGCAGATAGAGAATCTGGTTGGAAAAGTGGATTGGTACTGGGGTGTGGGCGGAATGCTGAAATCGGCCAAGGTGCAGTATCGCTTTCAGGAACGGGATGCGCCTTTTATCCAGGGTACGGACATCAAGAATGATCTTGATTTCGGCCCGGAGGGAATAGTAGGATTGGAGTACACCTTTCAGGATGCGCCCCTTGCACTGTTTGGTGAAGGAAGTCTCCTGTTGGAGATCGCTGACCGACCGCTAACGCCTCGCGGATTTGGATGTCTGGGGGTACGAATAAGTTTTTAAGATCAGTCCTCAACCTCATCCAGCTGCATCTGTTTTTCGAACAGTTCGCGGTACGCCCCATTATTGGCTAGCAACATCTCGTGTGTTCCTTCTTCAATAATCTGCCCATCGTGCAGGACAATAATCTTGTTGGCCAGTTTGGCAGAGGATACCCGGTGCGAAATGATGATGCTGGTTCGGCCTTGCATGATTTTTTTCATGCTGTTGAGAATGGTGTTTTCTGTTTTGGTGTCTACGGCAGAAAGGGCGTCATCCAAAATCAGAATCTTTGGTTCACGAACTACTGCCCGGGCAATGGAAACCCGTTGCTTTTGTCCTCCTGAAAGTGTGATGCCGCGCTCACCCACCCGAGTATTAAATCCTTGCGGAAACGCGATGATGTTGTTGTATACATCGGCATCTTTAGCTGCCTGCATGATTTTATTTTCTTCCGGATGAGTTAAACCAAACGCAATGTTGTTGTAAATCGTATCACTGAACAAAAAAACATCTTGCGGTACAACCCCGGTTTGACTGCGCAGACTCAACAAATTGTAATGACGAATCGGGATATCGTCAATCCGGATTTCTCCTTCGGTAACATCGTACAAACGGCTAATCAAATTGGAGACCGTACTTTTTCCGGACCCGGTAGTTCCGATGATGGCCAGCGATTCTCCCGGTAAAATTTTGAAAGACACATTCCGCAAAGCACGAATGCCGGTATCCGGGTAGGTAAATGACACCCGATCAAACTCAACCTTTCCCTGCAGTTCGCGTTCCAGATTTTTTTCTGACTGAATATCGGTGCGGGTCTTCAAAAATTCATTGATTCGCTTTTGCGAAGCTTCTGCCCGTTGTACCAGGCTGCTGGTCCAACCCAGTGAGGTTACTGGCCAGGTCAATAAGTTTACATAGATGATAAACTCGGCAATGTTACCAAAGGTGAGGGCTCCGTTAATTACTTCCACGCTTCCGGCATATACCGTAAGCACGGTGCTCAGTCCGATCAATCCCATGATCAGCGGAAAAAACAAGGCCTGCACCCGCGTAAGCTTCAGCGACTGTCGTTTATATTCATCGGTTTCTTTGGTGAAATTAAGCACCGATTCATGCTCCCGGGTAAAGGATTTTAAAACACGGATTCCCGAAAAGGCTTCTTGTACAAATGTGCTCAGCCGCGATTGACTTTTCTGAATTTGTTCGGAACGATGCTCAATAATATTGTTTACATAGAAAATACTAATGGAAAGCAACGGCAGCGGAATTAATGCATACCAGGTCAGCTTGGCACTAATTGCAAACATGATGGGGATAAGCATCATGAAGAGTGTAATCAACTGCAGGCCGTACATGATGGAAGGACCCAGGTACATTCGTACGCGGCCTACATCTTCGCTGATGCGATTCATCAAATCGCCCGTACTGTTTCTCCGGTAAAAGCTCAGCGGCAGACTCTGGTAGTGCTCAAAGATTTCATTCTTTAAGTCGTACTCCACAAGCCTGCTCATAACTATTAACGTTTGCCGTACGAAATACAGAAAGACCCCGCGAAGCAAGGCCATCACAAGAATCAGTACCGCATACAAGAGAATTCCCCGGGCAAAAATTCCAAAAAAATTCTCCTGCGAAGTACTTTCATTAAAAGAACGATAAACCCGGATATTATCCACTACCAGGTCTATCGAGTGCCGTACCATTTGGGCCGGAATGATCTGAAAAATGTTGGAGATGATCACGAACACCAACCCCAGGATCAGGTGCCATTTGTATTTAAGCAGGTATTTATTGAGATACTTAAGTTCCTTCATCGAGCATAGTTAGTTTGGCCAGCGCAGAATTCAAGAGAAGAAAATTAGGCCGGTCCTCATAAAACGGAAGATTATTGTTTTAGTTATCGCAATCGATTGAATCGTTGAAAAATAAGGGTTTTTAAAATAATTTTGTGCCGCGAATGGTTGAGTCCTTGTGGCTTTAATCAAGGTTGGTAAAAGTAGTTAATCCACTAAAACAAATGTCCATGCAGATTAAAGAATTAGAAAAATCCAGCACCGGTGTGTTTGGAGCCGTTACGCAGTGGGGTCATGAGCAAGTTGTATTTTGTCATGATGAAGCAACCGGACTCAAGGCCATCATTGCCATCCACAATACTACCTTGGGTCCAGCATTGGGCGGTACTCGTATGTGGAATTATGCCACGGAACAGGAGGCGTTGACCGATGTGTTGCGCTTATCGCGCGGCATGACGTTTAAGGCTGCGATCAGCGGATTAAATCTGGGTGGAGGTAAAGCGGTGATCATAGGCGATGCTAACCGGTTAAAAGCCGAGGCCTTCATGCGCAGATTCGGAAAATTTGTGAACAGTTTAGGTGGCAAATACTATACCGCTGAAGATGTTAACATGAAGACCAGCGATATGGAATACATTGCGATGGAGACACCGTATGTGACTGGTTTACCGGAATCCATGGGTGGGGGTGGAGATCCCTCTCCGGTTACTGCCTATGGGGTTTATTTGGGAATGAAAGCTACCGCTAAAAAAGTGTTTGGCAAAGATGACCTTGCCGGAAAGCGCATCGGAGTGCAGGGGGTAGGTCAGGTTGGAATGCACTTGGTAGAGCATTTGGTAAAGGAGAATGCCCGCGTCTTCATCACCGATATTTCGCAGGCGAAGGTTGACGCGTTAGCGAATAAGACGGGAGCCATCCCGGTTCCGCAGGATGAAATTTATTCACTCGACATGGATATCTATGCCCCGTGTGCGTTGGGAGCAACGGTAAATGATGAAACCATTCCACTACTGAAATGTGCAATGATTGCCGGAGCGGCCAACAACCAGTTGAAAGACGAGGTGAAGCATGGATACATGTTGGCTGATCGGGGCATTGCCTTTGCTCCTGACTTTTTAATTAATGCCGGAGGACTGATCAATGTGTATAACGAATACCTTGGCAATTACAATCGCCAGCGCGCTTACCAGCAGGCGGAAAAGATTTATGACACGTGTCTGTCAATTCTAACGTTAGCCGATCAGGAAAAAATCAGCAGCCAGGAAGCTGCGATCAGACTTTCTGAAAAGCGAATCCGAGAAATCGGAAACCTCAGAAGCAGGAATTAGTATACATCCTAGTCCTATGAAAGCCCGGAGCTGATTTCGGGCTTTCTTCTTTTAAGTGGCTTGCGTACTTTTGGGGCCACAAAAAACGTTCTTCATTCATGCTTAACAGACGCACGCTCCGCATCAAGATCATGCAAAGCCTTTTCGCCTTTGGCCAGTGCCGGGAAGCCAATCATCTTTTGGCATTGGATTTAATCGATGAGAAATTTCAGCCGGACTTGAATTCGATGGAGCCTCAGGACAAGGAATTGCTCCGCAAGCAGAAGAAGATTGCCCTTCAACTTTTTGAACGCAGATTTAAGGGTAAGGAAGTAACCGAAAGCCCCGATCCCAGAATTGAAAAGGCCGTTGATGAGGCTCTGGACCTGTTTGAGAAGCAGGTTACCAAAGATCAGAATTTTCTTTCCAAGAACCTGGTCGTAGAGATTGAAAAGCTAACGGGGCTTTACCACAATGTATTGGGGTTGCTGCTTGAATTTGCGGAACTCGCTGCCGCAGAAAAAAAAGTTAATCATGGTCATTTTGTTAACCACCCCTGGATAAAAGCCCTGCGCGACAACAAGGAGCTTACTACTCAACTTTTTAAATCCGGATTTTGGGTGCATCATCGAGATACCGTACGCGCCTGGTTTCGCGAAGTAATCAAGGAAGACACCCACTATCAGGAGTTTATCGCCACCAAAAAGCCGGATGAAGTACATCAACGAGATCTTATTAAGCATGTGGTGCGCAAGTTGATTCTGGGTGCCGGCCCGATAAATGATTTCTTCGAAGCAGAGGACATCCGGTGGGCGGAAGACCGCGACATCATCCGAAGCCTTGTGGACAAAACAATTAAATCGTTTGATGCCGATCAGATTACGTTGCAAAAACTCTCGCTCGATTGGGAAGATGACAAGCTTTTCATCAATAAGCTGTTCAAAAACACGGTGGATCTGGAGGTACAATACAAGCAACTGATTGCTCAAAACACCAAGAACTGGGAGGTTGATCGATTGCCTCTGACGGATCGAGTGATTTTGGAAATGGCATTGGCCGAGATGATTCATTTTCCAAACATCCCGGTAAAGGTTACGATCAATGAATACATTGAGTTAACCAAAGAGTACAGCACCCCAAAAAGTCGCCAGTTTGTAAATGGGATTTTGGATGTTATGGCCAAGTCGATGAAGGACTCAGGAGCGATCAAGAAAAGCGGTCGCGGGTTGATCGATAACAAATAGGCTTTTCAAAAAAGGACTGATGTACTATCTTTGACCTCCTAACTCGCTTAGCTATGGGCAAAAAAGGAAGTAATACGCTGATGGCCTTTCTGGCCGGGGCAGCCGTTGGTGCGGTGCTGGGGATCTTGTATGCTCCGGATAAGGGTTCAAATACCCGGGAAAAACTTTCCTTTCAACTGGATAAGTACAAAAAGATTTTGGAAGATTTTCTGGCCGATTTGGTAGCCGGTAAGGAGACCCCATTAACCACCGAAGCCAAATCACAGGGGCAAAAAGTAGTTTCTGAAGCACAGGATAAGGCGCAGCGTTTATTGGACGATGTGGATGAGTTACTGGAGCAAATTCGAGGGAACAAGAACAGTTAACGAATTGTTAATCCGGCAAACAAGGTGGTAATTCTCATTGGTCACCTCTAGTTTTGAACGATAATTAAGGAACTAAATCTAAAAGAAACCTATATGAAAATCACATTCAGATTGTTGACAGCAGTGGCGTTGGTGGCTGTGTTGGTGAGTTGCAACGACCGGGCTGCTGAAAAGCGAATTGCCGAGTTAGAAAGCCGGCTGGCTCAAATCGAAGGCAATAAGAACGCCACGCCTTCAACCACACCCAGTGCTACTCCCGTTTCGGAGGAAAAACCTGAAGGCCCCCTTCCGGTAGCACAATTTGAAAAAGTTGAACACGATTTTGGAACAATTACGGAGGGTCAAAAAGTGACTTATGTTTACAAAGTGAAGAATACAGGCGAGGCACCATTGATCATTCAAAGCGCCCAGCCGTCTTGTGGATGTACGGTACCCACCTGGTCGCAAGAACCAATTCCCGTTGGGGAAACCGGCCAGATCACAGCTGAGTTTGACAGCAGTGGAAAACCCGGAATCAACAATAAAACGATTACCGTTACAGCCAACACCTGGCCGAAAGTAACAACGCTTCGCTTCAAAGCCATGGTTACACCCAAGGCAGATGGTGCCAACGGTCCGGTGAAGTAAACAACTCCTAACTATTTCATTAAAGCATCCCAAACCCGGTGGTTTGGGATGTTTCTTTTATTCGGGTAACTTAGCGCCCCAAAATTTTACATGATATGATGTATTCAATCTTATTGCAAGCACAACCGGGTAGTGGAATGACCATGCAGCTGATTTTCATGGGTGCCATCATTCTGGTTTTCTACTTTTTTATGATCCGCCCACAACAAAAGAAGGCGAAAGATCAAAAGAAGTTTGTGGAGGAAATAAAGAAAGGGGATTACATAGTGACCATTGGGGGCATGCATGGACGCATTGCCGAAATTGAAGATGACACGTTTATCATTGAAGTTGAACGTGGAGGCCGGATTAAGTTCTCAAAGTCTTCTGTTTCGATGGAATCCACGAAAGCAGTAGCCGGTAAAAAGACAACCACCGCGTAGGGCATTACCAACGAGGTTGCTGAAAGGCAATCCTAAAATTCCGGTTAGTTTATGAATTTGTTTAAAGTTTTCATTAATCTTTTTCAATTCAACCGGACCAACTGGAGAGCGGTAATGTTATGCTTTTTTGCAGCTACAGTTTTTTGGCTCTTCAATGCATTCAATAAAACCTACTCAACGAACATTAACTTTCTGCTCCGCTTTGAGTACAATCAGGAACAGTTTGCACCGATTGGCACGCTGCCCCATCACGTTAAGCTCAATGTAAAGGGCAATGGTTGGGAACTATTTAGAAAGAGCATGGGATTGCGTCAATCCGAGGTAGTTATACCACTGGAAAGACCGACCGAGGTAAAGAAGATTGTTGGAAGCACCTTGCCTGTGTTGCTCTCCAATCAATTGGGAAGTTTGCAAATCAATCATGTTGTTACCGATACTCTGTATCTTCAACTGGATGAACGGGACACACACCAATACAAGCTTTATCCAGATTTAAGTATGGTTACCTTCATTGAAGGGTATGGCAGAATCAGTGCAGTTGTCATACTGCCCGATTCAGTCGAAATAGAAGGCCCACGGAAACTGCTTCATCAACTGCCGGATTCACTTTTTATTCCGGTTTCGAAGTCAATTCTGGATAATTCCTATCGCGAAGAATTGGAAGTAACGATACCCAATGGGGAGTCACTGAAACGCAATCCACCTGTAGTTACGGTCATGTTTGAAGTTGGGCCCGTTGAAGTTGTGGAGCGAAAGGTTGTCATCCAGGTTGCTAACATTCAATCCCGGGCGCGCTTAAGTGGACTCGACAGCGTGACCATCGTTTGTCAGATTCCCAGAAATCTACGCCCGGATTTTGAGTCGCGGGCAGGCGAAATTCAGGCACGGGTTGAGAGTAAAGGCAAAGCAAGCGGAACGTTCATGCTTCCCGAAATCGTGGGATTACCGGAATACGCTCAGTTGCTGAGTGTAGATTCGATTGCCATTAAATTTTGATTCATGTTCTCTTGAACAGGAATAAGCATGATTCTGGCGTTGTCTAATCCTAAATTGAATTGAATCAGTAGGCATATGCAGGCACCACTTCAAATTGGGATTACGGGCGGGATAGGTACTGGTAAAAGTCTGGTCTGTAAAATCTTTCATGTATTGGGTGTGCCCGCATACGATGCCGATAGCCGAGCGAAAAAGTTAATGACCACTGACGGAATATTGATCGGGCAGATCCAAAAAGAATTCGGAACATTGTCTTACGATGCGCGGGGTGTGCTGAATCGTGAATATTTGAGTGCTACGGTTTTTAATGACGAGGAGAAACTCAAAAGATTGAACGAACTGGTTCATCCCCGGGTGGGTGAGGATTACAAGCGATGGGTTGCCGAGCAGGGAAATGTTAAATATGTGTTAAAGGAGGCGGCCCTACTTTTCGAGTCCGGATCGTTCCGCTCCTTAGACAAGATTATCGTTGTGACTGCCCCGGTAGAGGTTCGAATGAAACGGGTTCTGGCGCGGGATCGTCATCGTTCAAAAACTGACATTGAGAAGATCATGAATAACCAGATGCCGGAATTAGTGAAAGAGAGCAAAGCTGACTTTGTTATCCGAAATGATGAAGTGGAGTTGGTTATCCCTCAGGTTTTGAAATTACATGAGCGGCTTAACTCAATGAACTAAAAACACGTTTTCATCATTTCATCCTTACACTGCTAAACTTCCCATGAAAAAGAGACTTATTACCATTGCCGTTGTTGTGGTGGTCATATTTTTAATTGCCTTACCAAAACTCAATCTATTTAAGGATAATCAATCTGCCACTTTGCCTGGACAGAGTGGAGGAGCCGGGCAAGGCGGTAAACTCTCGGTGGATGCCCTTGTGATTGTTCCGACTCTCCTCGATAATAAATTGAATGTAACGGGATCGGTACTGCCAAATGAATCCCTGGAAATAAAGAGCGAAGTCTCCGGAAAGATTACTGCTATTCTCTTTCGTGAAGGTAAGCAGGTGCGCAAAGGAGACCTTTTGATTCAGACGGATGATGATGAAATTGTAGCTCAACTCGAAAAGCAGAAGTACAATCAAAAGCTCAATGAGGACAACGAATTCCGTCAACGCAAATTGTTGGAGAAAGATGCGATTAGCCAGGAGGAGTATGACAATGCATTAAATCGATTGAATACAACGGTAGCGGACATCCGCTTACTGGAGGCTCAATTGTCCAAAACCCGAATTCGTGCACCGTTTGAGGGGATAATCGGTTTGCGTTTTGTAAGTGAGGGAGCTTATATCTCTCCCAGCACTGTAATCGCTACGCTGTATAATATCTCTCCTGCTAAAATTGAGTTTGCTATTCCGGGCAGATACAGCACGCAAGTCACCCCGGGAAAAAAAATCCGGTTTACGATTGAAAGCGACCTGCAACTTTATGAGGGTGAAGTATATGCCATTGAGCCCCGAATCGATCCGGATACCCGCACGCTTAAGATCAGGGCCTTGGCCGACAACAAAGCGGGGAACCTCTTGCCGGGGCAGTTTGTAAAAGTGGAATTGATTTTGGAATCCATCCCCAATGCCATTCTGGTTCCTACCGAAGCCGTCATCCCTGAGCAAGCCGGGAAGAAGGTTTATATACTTGAGAATGGTAAGGCTAAGGAAGTATTTATTGAGACCGGTATCCGCACCGCAAACTCACTGGAAGTTATTTCTGGGTTAAAGGCCAACGATACCTTATTAACCACAGGGATCTTGCAACTTCGTCAAGGGTTGGATGTTCAAATCGCAAAATTGAATTAAATGATTTTGACCATTTAAATAATTCATATGGCAAGCTTATCCATAACCAGCATTAACCGACCGGTATTAGCCATTGTAATGTCATTAGTGATTATTCTTTTTGGCGTTATTGGCTTTTCTTTTTTGGGTGTGCGCGAGTTTCCGAGCGTGGATCCACCCGTAGTTACTGTATCAACTACGTATGTGGGGGCCAATTCAGACGTAATTGAATCACAAATCACCGAACCCCTGGAAGAAGCAGTAAACGGGGTGCCAGGCGTTCGAACCATAACCTCCGTAAGCCGCGAAGGCCGGAGTAATATTACTGTTGAATTTGAATTAGGCGTTGATCTGGAAACCGCGGCCAATGATGTACGCGACAAAGTATCGGGTGCACTGAACCGGTTGCCACCGGATGTAGACCCGCCTCGGGTGGAAAAAGCGGATGCGGACTCCAGCCCTATTATCTTCCTGACCATCGGAAGTGATAAGCGTGACTTGCTGGAAGTTTCACGCATTGCTGAATTGTATTTTAAAGAGCGGATCCAGACAATTCCGGGTGTAAGTTCTGTGGGCATTTGGGGACAACGCAGGTACTCCATGCGCTTGTGGATGGATCCGATTAAGTTGGCTTCACTTAAGCTTGCACCTTCCGATGTGTTGCAGGCAGTGAATCGGGAAAATGTAGAGCTTCCGTCAGGCCGGGTGGAAGGATCCAACACAGAACTTACGGTGCGTACCATGGGTCGTTTAAGTACTGAAGAGGATTTCAATAATCTGATCATTAAAGAAGATGGAGATAATATTGTTCGTTTCAGTGATGTAGGGTATGCAAAATTAGGTCCAGAGAACGATCGAACTATTTTAAGAAGGGATGGTGTGCCCGGTTGCGCGATCGCCATTGTTGCTCAACCCGGAGCAAATAACATTGAGATTTCGGAGCGACTCTACCAGAAATTAGCGCAGATTGAGCGTGACCTTCCTCCTGATGTAACCTATAAAATGAGTTTCGACTCAACCGATTACATTCGGGCTTCCATAGCAGAAGTTGAGGAAACCATCATCATTGCTTTCTGTCTGGTATTGGCGATTATCTTTTTATTTCTGCGTGATTGGCGTACTACGGTTATTCCAATCGCCACGATTCCAATCTCTTTGATTGGGGCGTTTTTTATCATGTATCTTCTCGGCTTTACAATCAATGTACTTACCCTGTTGGGTATCGTGTTGGCGATTGGACTTGTTGTAGACGATGCCATCGTTGTGTTGGAAAATATTTACGTAAAGGTGGAAGAAGGCGAAGACCCTGTAGAGGCTGCCAAAAAAGGATCCACCGAAATTTACTTTGCCGTTATTTCAACTACCATTTCCGTAGTAGCTGTGTTTTTACCGGTTATTTTCCTTCAGGGATTAACAGGACGGTTGTTCCGTGAATTTGGATTGGTGGTAGCCAGTTCTGTGGCCATCTCAGCCTTTGTATCGTTAACCCTTACTCCCATGATGAGCGCTAAAATCCTGAAGCGCAGGGAAATTCAACCTTGGTTATACCGGGTTACAGAGCCGTTCTTTAATCGCCTTACCGAATTTTACAGTGCCTCTTTGGCGGGGTTCATGCAGCGCAGATGGCTGGCTTTTGTCATTATCGCTGCTTCCGGTGGGTTGATTTACTTTTTAGGAATAACAATGCCTTCTGAGTTGGCCCCGATGGAAGATCGCAGTGAGTTCCGCTTGCAGGCCCAGGCCCAGGAAGGAGCCACGTTTGAGTACATGGATAAGTATGTGCAGGAATTGACTGGTTTTGTAGCCGAAGAAGTACCGGAAGTAGCCGGCATGGTAAGTGTTACTGCTCCTGGATTTGGTGGCAGCGGGGTTAATTCCGGATTCGTACGGGTGATTCTTAAGGACCCCAACGATCGGGAAAGAACTCAACAGCAAATTGTTGATGATGTAACTAAAAAAGCGCGTAAATATTCCGGAGTAAGAACCTTCATTAACCAGGCTCAAACCATTGGCGATCGAAGGGGCGGGTTCCCCCTCCAGTTTGTAATCCAGGCTGGTGAGATGGAAAAGCTTAAAGAGGTACTGCCCGCTTTTATGGAGAAGGCCAATGCAAGCCCTAAGTTTGCCTTCGTAGATTTAGATTTAAAATTCAATAAGCCTGAAATCAACATTACCATTGACCGTGACAAGGCCCGCAACCT
Organism: uncultured Ohtaekwangia sp.; assembly: GCA_964488465.1. Lineage (GTDB taxonomy): Bacteria > Bacteroidota > Bacteroidia > Cytophagales > Cyclobacteriaceae > ELB16-189. The sequence continues at coordinate 355,927 of CAZAUN010000003.1, forward strand.
GGGGGTTAATGTATTAGACATCGCACAAACGTTGCAATTAGGACTCAGCGGTTCCCGGTTTGGAAACTTTATTATGGATGGAAAGCAATATCAGATTATCGGGCAGGTAGAACGTGCTGACCGGAATGAACCCCTTGATTTAAAAACCCTGTATGTGAAGAACAGACGAGGTGAGTTGATCCAAATGGATAACCTTGTTACGTTTGAAGAGTTAAGTAGCCCGCCTCAACTATACCGATTCAATCGATATTCTTCTGCAAAAGTAAGTGCTCAACTTGCGAATGGAGTTGCCTTGGGCGAGGGAATTGAGGAGATGGAGCGAATTGCGGATGAAGTATTGAATGAAAGCTATACCACCAGTCTGGATGGTGCTTCGCGCGAATTTTCGGAGAGCTCCTCCAGCATCTATGTTGCCTTCCTGATCGCCTTGGCCATTATCTATTTGATCCTGGCAGGCCAGTTTGAAAGTTTTAAAGATCCACTCATCATTATGTTTACGGTGCCTTTAGCATTGGCCGGGGCATTAATTTCTTTGTGGTACTTTGGTCAAACTCTCAACATATTTAGTCAGATCGGAATTATCATGTTGATTGGGTTGGTTACGAAGAATGGAATCTTGATTGTAGAGTTTGCCAATCAACGGAAGGAGCAGGGAAAGAAATTGCTGGAAGCTGTTACCGAGGCGGCCGAGTCTCGTTTCCGACCGATCATCATGACCAGCCTATCTACCATTCTGGGAATTCTTCCCATTGCGTTGGCATTGGGAGCGGGCTCCGAAAGCCGGGTATCCATGGGGATTGCGGTTATTGGTGGGATGGCGTTCGCCACGGTCCTAACGCTTTATGTTATTCCGGCTATCTATTCTTATGTGAGCAGCAAAGAAGCCAATGTATCCACCCATTAAGCCCAATTTCGTTTTTGTATGAATCGGTATCTCGTCCTAATCATTTTTATTGCTGGCAGTTTTACAACCCAGGCACAAGACACCTTGAGTCTGGCGCGTGCTATTCAGATTGGGCTACAGAATAACTTCGATGTACGAATCGAAAAGTTGAATGTTGATATTGCCAGGAACAACAATAACTGGGGTCAGGCAGGGTTGTTTCCAACGATCAACCTCACCGGGGGGCAGCCCAATAGCGTTGTGCAGCGTAAGCCCGCGAATCCTTTTGCAGTAGCCGGTAAAAACGTTTCGGATAACATTAACGGTCAGTTAGATGCTCAATTCACATTATTTGATGGATTTTTTGTTCGACTAAGTAAAGCTCGCTTAGAAAAACTGGAAGAATTAAGCGGGGGCAATGCGCGCTTTGTTATGGAAAACATTATTCAGGCCATTATACTCGGGTATTACCAGGTGCTGTTGCAGCAGGAACAATTAAACGTGTTGGTCAAGAACAAAGAGTTTTCGAAGGAACGATATGATTATATCAAGCTGAGAAAAGAGCTCGGGGGCGCCATAACGTTTGATGTGCTACAGGAACAAAATAACTACCTCACCGACTCCGCCAGCGTATTGCAACAGGAAATATTCCTGAAAAATTCAATCCGGAATCTGAATCTTCTCATGAGCGAAAATATCAATAAAACCTATCGGCTCACCGACCCGATTCCTTTTGAAAGTGAGAGTTTTCGCTATGAGGATTTGCGCGACAAGATGATCAGCTCAAACACGAACTTAAAAAATCAATACATCAGTCAGGAGCTATTTCGAAATACAACCAGGCTGGCGGAGTCTAATTATTCACCCACCATCTCGTTAAATGTTGGCGCCACCGGGAGCTTGGATCGACTCAATGCAAATTTCCGGGCGCCTACTGGAAATGTGATACAAACCACAGTAGGGTATGTCAATGGCGACCTCGGCTTCCCGGTTTATAATAATGTAAATGAAACAGCGTTAACCCGCCTGACACAGACGGGTAACAGTTACGGAGCTTATGCAAATTTTGGTTTGCGGTTTACAATATTCAACGGAGGCCAAATTCGTAGAGCGGTGGAAAATGCAAGGATTCAGGAAACGATGGCTCAGCTCTCAACCGATCAACTTAAACTCTCCTTAGAGAATGACTTATTGGCCAGCTTTGATTTGTATAACCTTCGGCAGCAGTTGGTACAAATTGCACAAGTGCGCTTACAGGCTGCTGAACTCAATCTAACCTTAGCCGATGAGCGCTATAAAAACGGAGCACTAAGTGCCATCGATCTTCGTATCGTGCAGGATAACTATCAGCAGGCGGCACTCGAAACCTACCTGGCTATTTTTGCCCGTATCTCCAGTCAGGTGGATCTGGTACGCCTTACCGGTGGCCTGGTGGATAATCCCCAGCCGTAAAAAATCTAATTTCTCGCCTGTGATCCGATGAAAAAGTTAGAGGATCTTTTGTTGTTAGGAAACCCTAAGCTTTATCAGGTTTCGGAGCCGGTAGTTCAAACCGAACTTCCTTTAGTAACTTCCTGGATTGCTGACTTGCATAATGTCATGGAAGAAATCCGGGCAAAATATCACTTCGGTCGCGCCATTGCGGCTCCCCAGCTGGGCATTATGAAGCGGGTGATCTATATGAATATCGACAAACCCCTTGTTTTTATTAACCCTCGGTTCACCTACTTGAGCGAGGAATTGTTTGACGTGTGGGACGATTGCATGTGCTTTCCAAACTTGTTGGTGAAAGTGATGCGACACAAGGAGCTAACCATTTCCTATCAGGATATGGACTGGCAAACGCAGGAATGGACAGTAAAGGGTGACCTTTCCGAACTACTTCAGCATGAATACGACCACCTGGAAGGAATCTTATGCACCATGCGTGCTATTGACGAGCGATCATTCAAGTGGAGACCCACCCCATAAAATAATTGCCTAATTCAGGCCAACCGTAGCCGGGTTGAGCTCAGGCCGCATTACCCAAAAGTTATTGTACCCCTCGCCAACCTGAATGCTTAGCATACCATTGGCCAGCATTTCAAGGATCGCCAAAAAGTTAAAGATTAGCGCAATGCGCGTAGGTGCTTTTTCAAACAATTCGGTAAAGGCCACCCGCGGTTTTACGGTCACCTCACTCAGAATAAACTCTTTCTGGCCTTCAATGGTAAAGGGATACTGGATGACCTGATGAACGGGCTTGTTTTTCTCTTCTTCGGCCCGTTTCAGCACTTTTTCAAAAACCATCAATAGTTTAAAGAGATCCACATCCTGCAGTTCCGCTTCCACATTGGTACTTTCGGCAAGGGCCCTCAATTCCTTCATCAGGTTGCCCCGCTTTTCTTTCTGCAGCTCCGTCTCTTCCATTTTATGGAACTGATCCACCACAGATTTGTACTTTTTGTACTCGAGTAAGTGTTTCACCAACTCCTCACGCGGATCAATCTCATTCCCTTGCTCATCCAATTGTGGCCGTGGAAGCAGCATTTTGGACTTGATCCGCATCAGCGTAGCAGCTACCAGAATGAATTCGCTGGCTACCTCCACATTCAGGGTTTCCAACCTGCGGATGTACTCTAGGAAGTCACCGGTGATTTTGGAGATCGGAATATCATTGATATCCAATTCATCGCGTTCTATAAAGAATAAAAGAAGGTCAAAAGGACCCTCAAATAGGGGTAATCGAATCTCAAATTGTTCCTGCTCCATACCTTAATTGGGAGGTCAAAAATACTCAGGATTCGCAGGATTTCGGCTAGAAATTATCCTCAAACTAAACACAAAATGTTCCACCCGCGATTATTCTTACCTTTGCTTTTTAGAAAACGGCCTGAACAGTTACCTTTTAGCTTTGTTTAAGGATTATCCCCTTAAAAACAGAAAAGATGCTCATTACCCCCGGAAAGTTATTGGCTCAAATCAATAGTCCTGCTGATCTTAAAAAGCTGGATCAGGTTCAATTGGTTCAGCTGTGTGATGAATTGCGGCATTTTATCATAGACAATGTTTCTGTTTATGGGGGTCATTTTGGGGCCAGTTTGGGGGTGGTGGAACTTACAGTAGCATTACACTATGTGTTTAATACGCCCTATGATCAACTGGTGTGGGATGTGGGTCATCAGGCCTATGGGCATAAGATTTTAACGGGGCGCAGGGATGTATTTCACACCAATCGGGTCTATAAGGGAATCTCGGGCTTTCCGAAGCGAAACGAAAGTGATTACGACACATTTGGAGTAGGCCATTCTTCCACTTCGGTTTCTGCGGCCTTGGGAATGGCATCCGCCTCTAAATATTTAGGTCTTACAGACAAGCAGCATATAGCGGTGATTGGCGATGGTGCCTTAACCGGAGGCATTGCCTTTGAAGGGTTGAATCACGCAGGAGTTTCTGATACGAATATTCTGATCATCCTCAATGATAACTGTATGTCCATTGATCCGAATGTGGGCGCATTGAAGGATTACCTCACCGATATCACTACTTCCAAAACCTATAACCGGCTTAAGGATGACGTCTGGAATTTGTTAGGCAAGCTTTCGCATTTTGGCAAAAACGCCCAGGAGATTGTCTCCAAATTAGAAACGGGTATTAAGTCAACCCTCTTGAGTCAGAGCAATCTTTTTGAATCGCTTAACCTGCGTTATTTTGGCCCGGTTGATGGTCATGATGTAGATCACCTGGTGGCTGTATTAAATGACCTGAAGGAGATCAAAGGCCCCAAGATTCTACACTGTGTTACGGTGAAAGGAAAGGGCTATGGCCCATCGGAAAAGGGCAATGCCACCACCTGGCACGCCCCGGGTACCTTTGACAAAATTTCAGGTGAAATCCATAAGAAAGTCTATGATGTTCCCCAACCTCCGAAATACCAGGATGTGTTTGGACACACGTTGGTAGAACTGGCCAGGAAAAATGAAAAGATTATTGGGATTACACCCGCCATGCCGTCAGGTTCTTCCTTAAACATTATGATGAAGGAGATGCCGCATCGGGCCCTGGATGTGGGGATAGCAGAACAACATGCGGTAACTTTCTCGGCCGGACTGGCCACCCAGGGACTCGTGCCTTTCTGCAACATTTACAGTTCATTCATGCAGCGGGCCTATGACCAGGTAATCCACGATGTGTGCATTCAGAATTTACCTGTGAACTTCTGTCTTGACCGGGCCGGCTTTGCAGGGGCAGATGGACCTACCCACCATGGCGCCTATGACATTGCTTATTTCCGGTGCATTCCAAACATGATTGTGGCCGCACCAATGAATGAGCAGGAGCTTAGAAATTTGATGTACACGGCACAACTACCCCGCACAGAGAAAGCCTTTACTATCCGGTACCCACGCGGACAAGGTGTTATGCCCAATTGGCGCACTCCGTTTGAGAAAATTGAGATTGGCAAAGGCCGAATGATCCGTTCGGGTGAACAAGTCGCTATTCTCACGCTGGGGCATATTGGCAACTATGCAGTTGAGGCCTGTGCGGCCTTGGCTAAAAAGGGAATTCATCCTGCACATTATGACTTACGCTTTGCCAAGCCGTTGGATGCTGAGTTGCTGCATGATGTTTTCTCTACTTTTAAAAAGGTGCTTACCGTTGAGGATGGGTGTTTGCAAGGCGGTGTTGGCAGTGCGGTGCTTGAGTTTATGGTTGACCACGGGTATCATGCCAAGGTTGTGCGCTTGGGCATTCCCGATGAAATAATTGAACATGGGGAGCAACTTGAACTTCACCGTGAGTGTGGCTTTGATCCTGAAGGGATCGCGCACACGATTGAACTGATGTTGGAACCTTCCCCATCACTCAAGGCAGTTCAATAACCAATAGAGATCCGATTCTATAGACAGCTGTTCTGGCATGTCCGTATTAAGTCCTGACTACCACAGGGGATGCGGGTTTTTTAAGTTATTTAAGGTTTGCAGCCCCTTGAAAATTTTCTGAATCCCTACTAAATTGTGGTTTATTGCCTATATTTGGAAGCTAAGGATTTTTTTAAAGACATTGTTTACCTATTCTCCGAACAGCTGATTAAACCCAATAAAATTATAAGCACATGGAAGAAATAGACCCTCACAAATATGACGCATGGAATAGCCTGGCGCTAAACCTGGCATTAGCATGCTGGGCGATCGGTATTCTGGTTGTCCTTGGTTATATCGTGAAATTGAATTCAACTGGAGGAAGCAAAAACAAGTACGATTTTATTAACCGGCACGAAATAAGGGTGCTTTGGATAGCCACCATTATTTTGGTGGTTGGAGGTTGCTTTTTTGGAAACGCCAATGTGGTTGAACTGACGACATTATGGGTATTTGTGCGCGTTTTTACCACCACCATGCTGGGTATTTTAGTAGCCATGGTTCTGCAGAATCTGTTAAAATTCTACTATCCTTTCTTCATAGAAAGACGCCTCAAGGTATTGCGGTACAAACCCCGGATTTCTCCGAAGTCGGGCAAGCCTATGAAGTTGCTGAGTGAGGAAGAAGAAGATGCCCATTTGGACGAAGGGATGATTGCAGAAGAGAATGTGTATTCAGTTGACTACGATGTTTGGCTGGACGAAGAGACCGGGTACAAGCAAATTGAGAAGTATGCGGGTCACCTGCATGCCATTCAGTGTCCGGAGTGTAATTATCAAACGTTCAAGGTAAATCGGGAAGAGATTATCAGACAACCAACGGCAACGGAAGAGGGTGAACTAATGAAGCACTACGTTTGTAGTTATTGTGGTTACAAAGCGCGTAAAACAGTATCGCTGAAAGCATCTGTAAAGTTGGAGGAATCTTCCACAACAGCAACTGCTTAATATTTAATTTAAAAGAGTTTAGTAGGGAACCCTGGTCTTCACAGATCAGGGTTTTTTATTTTACCGGAAGGGCAATCTTAATCTGATCTGAGTAAAATTTCATTCTGCTGTGATGTGGATCCAGCAGTGTAATACGATCGATTGAAGCGTATTTATGGTTAACGAAAACCTCGATATAATCATGACCCAGGAGGTAGAGATTTATTTTGTAATTGTAATACCGAATGGCCATCACAAAGGCAGCATGCTCATACACCATGCTGATTTTCTTTTCCAAGGGTAGATTATTGAGATGCCTCCAGCTAATCATTAGTTAAACTTATATAAAAAGGAAGGTTAATCCATGGTATGAAATAAAAATTCACGGACGGAATACCGTGCAGTATCTCGATGGGGAAATGCAGGATGATGGGTAAGCACAAGCGCGTGTTAAATTCATGTTTGTATTTTCAAAGGGGTCGGCTAAATTTGCACTCCCTTTCGAAAATGATCGAAAGACTGATGGTGAATGTAGCTCAGTTGGTTAGAGCACCAGATTGTGATTCTGGGGGTCGCGGGTTCGAG